>NZ_CP119423.1:2400000-3874515 GCF_029223585.1 Photobacterium sp. DA100
AATCTTTTTTAATAAAGTCAGTAACATAATTACCTCAACAAAACGTCACCTGCACGGCGATACAGGTGACTTTTGAGTAGAATTACTGCGCTGCAGCCGTTTTAATCATATTGATAAATTCGAGTTCGTCATCACTTAGGCCACGGGTTGCCAAAGGCTCGGCAGCTTCAATGGCTGCTCGGCGGAATGAATTGAGCTCTTCATCGGTTGGCTGGATCACTGTTGCGCCATTAGCAGCAAAAGAAGCAAAGGCGCCTTCAATCGCATCGTAATGGATTTGTTTGGTGTTCATAACCGCTTCATCCGCAGCCTGCTGAAGAATATCTTGTTGCTCTTGAGACAAACGATCCCAGTAGCGCTTATTAATAACGACAAATGTAGGGTGAGCTTGGAAGTTCAGGTTATTGAACACCTTCGCCACTTCATTCAAAGCAAAAGCCTGTGCAGTCACCGGCGGGATAGCAAGGCCATCAACAATTCCTGTTTGCAAAGAGGTGTAGACCTCAGAGATCCCCATCGTCGTACCCGCAGCCCCCCAGCTCTCTACAATACCGCGCTCTACAGGGTTAGGTGTCACACGAAACTTCATGCCACTCACATCATCCATAGTGCGAACGGTCTTACCATTGGTCAGAACACCGCGGAACTCAAACGGTGTAGCATAAAGCAGGCGCAGGTTCTTTTCGCCAAGGAAAGCTTGCAGCTTATCAGCGACGTCACCACCTAGCTTACCGTCTTGGTAAAGCAACTGGATACTCTGCTCTGGGCCGTCTAGCAAAAACGGCACATCAAACGCCTTGAATGCATCAACCACAGTCCCCAGGTTGGCACCTGAAGTCTGTGCAGCATGTACCTGGCTACCAATCTGCGCTTTTTGCAATAACTGGGTATCATTACCCAAAGCACCACCAAAACTTGTCTGAACTGTAATCGCCCCATCAGATAATTCTTGCGCCCTTTCTTGGAAAGCAATCATTGTCTGGGACATTGGGGTATTGGCTTGCGTGGTATTAGCAATGGTCAAATGGGTGCTTTTCGCAAAAGCTGATGTGGAAGTTATTGCCATTGTTAATGCCGCTGCAAGAACAGTAATAGACCTCTTCATATGTTTTCCCTTTCACGTTATTGGATTTACTAATAGTTATGGTTTGAACAACTCACTTTACGGTGAGTTTTATTATCACTGGCTTCCCTGTTTTTTAATTTATCGCTTACCTCAACACATTATAGAGACCCAGATCACATTAATAATTAGTGTGATCTAAGTCACTTCATTTTTGTGATCTTCAACATTAACCAAAAAAGAATAAGTAATTGATTAAATGGGATATTATATATTTATATTGAGATTGATCACCTTTTTGAAAAGTGAGGTATTGATCAAATAATGAATTTCATATGAAAATATCCTCACTGGTTTGAGCTTTCCTGGCTTCCAAACAATTAACTTTGTGAGGAACTAGTGTTGAAAATTTTATGTATCGGCAACGCCACATGGGATCGCATTTTTAATGTCGATGAAATCCCGTCTAAAGCAACAAAATACTTCTCGACGACATACCATGAAATTGGTGGGGGTGTAGCTGCAACCGCAGCAGTGGCTATTGCAACACTTGGTGCTGAAGTATCTTTATTGGCACGATTGGGCAATGACAATGTCGGCGATGCCATTACAAAAGATCTAAAAAAATGGGGGGTCGACACTTCATTGCTAAAGCAATTTGACGACCTTAGCTCCAGTAATGCTGTCGTACATGTTGACCCTGCAGGCGAACGCCAAATTACCGTTCATCGTGATCCCTTGCTACCCGTTAACAGTGATTGGATCACAGCTGATTTCCTTGATGGTGTGGATTGTATATTGTGTGACTGCACGTGGGGAGAAGGTGCGGAAAAGTTACTAAACCTCGCCAACCATAAAGGCATACCATCGGTTATCGATGCCGATCTTGGTGGCGAGACCATGGAAAAACTGGTCAAACTGGGTACAGATATCGCCTTTTCCTACCCAGCCCTTTGCCAAATGACTGGCGAAACAACTATCAACAAAGCCTTACAGGTAGCCCAACAAAAAACGACAGGCACCGTCTACGTCACCAATGGTGAGCATGGTTGCTACTGGATTGAAGATGGCACCGTCAAACATGTCCCTGGCTACAGTGTCGATGTCATTGACACCACCGGAGCCGGCGATGTTTTTCATGGGGCGTTGGCTTTCGCTATCGCCAACAAATTAAGTGGGGAAAATGCCGTTAACTTCGCCAACGCAGTTGCTGCTTTGAAGTGTACCAAGCCTGGAGGCCGTGCTGGTATTCCAAATTACGAACAAGTTATTCAATTTATTAAATCAAATTAATACAAAGGATTTATTTATGGCTCTTGTAACATTAAAAGATGTATTAGCCCATGCAAAAGAAAATAAATATGCCGTCGGTAGTTTTAATGCGGTTGATTTTAATCTTTTACGCGGATTAATCGCAGCAGCGGAGCAAGAAAAGTCCCCCATTATTATTAATTTGGGACAAGGCCAATTCCGCCTTACACCACCGGAGCTGATCGCTCCGACTATGGTAAAAATGGCACAAGAAGCCTCAGTACCGGTTGTCCTTCACCTAGACCATGGAAAGGATGTTGAAACATGTATCCGCGCTCTTCGCCTTGGTTTCTCATCTGTTATGTACGACGGCTCTGCGCTGCCTTTTGAAGAAAACCTGAAAAATACCCAAGACGTTATCCGTTTTGCCAGCTATTACGGAGCTTCCGTCGAGGCTGAGATTGGCAAAGTCGGCAATACCGAAACCGGTGATGAAGAAGAACTACAGGCCGCAACAGAACAAACTGAAGATCAGCTTACCAAACCTCAAGAAGCCGAGGCTTTCGCCAACGGCGCAACAGGGCTAGACGCCCTTGCGGTTGCATTTGGTACCGCCCACGGCCTTTACCATGGCGAACCAAAACTCGATTTCGAGCGCTTGCGTGATATCAGCAATAGCGTTGAAGTGCCACTCGTGATGCATGGTGGTTCAGGGCTTGATGACAGCGTCTACCGTGATGCCATTGCTTGCGGTGTATCCAAAATCAACTACTTCACCAATATGTCACATGATGTGGGCAAGCAGGTTCAAACCATGCTGAACAGCAAAGAAGAAGCCTACTACCACGACATCATTCTTTGCTCTATTGAAGCCACCAAGCAGCATGCCGCACGTATTATGCAAGTCTTTGGCAGTAGTGGCCAAGCCAAATAACCACCGGATAAATATACCAACAATTAAAGATTTGAGACTGAGGAAAATATGAAAACTATCCAATTCGAATATGGCCCGGGTTTTATGGCAGCCCAACTTCCTGATTCAGCCGATGTATTTATTCCGGGCGAAACAGTTAAAGACCCAGAGTCTCTGGTTGACCCAATATCCGCCACCCGTGACTCCATTTTAAATCCGATCGGCATGCCACCTATTAGCGAACAGGTCAAAGCAGGCTCGAAAGTTGCCATTGTTTTCCCAGACCGTGTTAAGGGTGGCTGCCATGACACAGCCCACCGCAGGATTTCTATTCCAATTATCTTGGAAGAATGCCGCAAAGCTGGTGTTGAGAAAAAAGATATCACCCTGATTTGCAGTAACGGCCTACACCGTAAGAATACAGAGAAAGAACTTCGTGAAATTCTTGGCGATGAGGTATTCAACGCCTTCTACTGGGAAGGACAGGTCGTAAACCACGACAGTGAAGACTGGGACAACCTGGTTGATCTTGGCCGGAATGAGCACGGCGATAAAGTTGTGATGAATAAAACCGTGTTTGAGGCGGATTTGGCTGTCATGATCGGCCATACGCTGGGCAACCCTTATGGTGGTTACTCGGGAGGTTACAAACACTGCGCCACCGGTATTACCAACTGGGAATGTATCGCCTCTCACCACATTCCACGGGTGATGCACCGCGAGGACTTCACCCCGGTCTCCAGCAAAAGCCTGATGCGCCAGAAATTCGACCAAATTGGCAAGCACATGGAAAAATGCATGGGCAAGAAGTTCTTTACCTGTGATGCGGTACTGAATACATTTTCCCAACAAATTTCTGTCTATACTGGCGGGTGTGAAGACATCCAGCCCTATTGCTTTGCTGATGCCGACAAGCGTACTTATGCAAACTGGGCAGAAAAAAAGTATGACATCATGGTGTTCGGTATGCCGCAGAACTTCCATTACGGTAACGGCCACGGCACCAACCCGGTACTGATGATGCAAGCTATCGGGGCGCAAATCATCCGTCACAAGCGGGTCATGTCTGACAACTGCGTAGTGATTTGTTCTTCGCTGTGCAACGGCTATTTCCATGATGAAGAGTTCCCTTCATACCGCAAGCTGTTTGAGCTATTCCAGACCGATTACTGCAACACTTTAGTCGATATCAACAAGCATATTGAATATATCGCCCGTGATGAAGAGATGATCAAGCAATACCGTTTCAACTATGGCTATCACCCTTTCCACGGTTTCTCCATGACATCATGCGGCCATATTGCCGAGATGAACACTAAAGCCGTTTATATCGTCGGAGCTCAAGAGCCAGGACTGGCCCGTCAGATGGGAATGAAAACCCGTGCAACGTTCGAGGAGGCTTTGGCCGACGCCGTCCGCTACACCGGCACCAACCCAAATATCCTTGCCCTACCACAGGCATTTACCCGGGCCGCGATGCATCTGGGAAGCAAGGAAGACCAATAAACCGTAATAGATATTTTCCTGAGTTTGCCACCGTTTAGGCGGTGGCCTTTTTACCATCCAGATGACAACGCGTGGGGCAAAAATGCATATTCATCTAGATTTAATTGGCGGGATTGCTGGGGATATGTTCTCTGCAGCAATGTTAGATGCGCACCCGCATTTAGAACAACCTTTACTCGGCATGCTGAACTCGTTGGAGTTAGATGATCAGGTCATTGTTTCGCTGGAGCATGGCGAAGACAAAGGACTCAACGGTAAACGATTTAATGTTGATCTCATCGCACCATTACACCCTCATCACCATTCGCACAGCCATGAGCAAGAACATAGCGATGAGCAAAAATACCGTCACGAACACGGACACAGCCACGACCATCACCACCATCATGACTGGCAGCAGATCCGCCGCTATCTAACTAATAGCTCGCTGGAACACTGCGTCAAAGAGCATGCTATAGGCATATTCAGTCTTCTGGCTACCGCAGAAGCAAAAGTCCACAATATGGACATTGAACATGTCCAATTCCATGAGGTGGGTGCCTGGGATTGTATCGTCGATATCATTTCCGCCGCCTGGCTCATCCATCACAGTCATGCCACTTCCTGGTCTGTCTCTGGCCTGCCTTGGGGGGGAGGCACCGTAAAATGTGCCCATGGCGTTATTCCGGTACCAGCACCAGCCACTTTAAATTTGCTCACAGGCTTCCATTTTGTTGATGATGGCGAGCTAGGTGAGCGAATCACCCCGACAGGTGCGGCGATCCTGGCTTGGTTATCACCGGAGCAAAAGGTAGCAAAGGGACAATTACAGGGCACTGGCTACGGCTTTGGTACCAAAAGACTGTCACAGCGCGCCAATGTCATCAGGGCAAGCCTGCTTGAGCCCTCGCCTGAACAACAAAAAGAGCAAATCGCAATTGTTCAATGCGATATCGATGATATGACAGGCGAAATGATTGCCAATGCCAGGGAGTCCCTGCGCCAGCATCCCGGCGTATTGGAAATTACGGAAAGTGTATCCCACGGCAAGAAACATCGAATGATCAGCACACTGACCTTACTGTGCCAACCTTATCACCTCGATGACATAGTGACGGCGATACTCAACCAGACATCGACACTTGGCGTCAGACACTGGCTGTGCGACAGGGTTAGCCTACCCCGGCTCCATCACCAAATTTCCCATAACGGCAAGGCATTCAACGTCAAAACGGTTAAGCGCCCAGACGGTAGCCAAACCACCAAACTTGAAGCCGACCACCTTGAAGATGCGGGTCCGAGTTACCACCAAAAGCAGCAGCTCAAGCATACGATTGAGCACCACGTACAAGAGGTAGAACTATGACAGTCATAGATAAAATACAGGCTCTCGAAACTGTATTGCAGCAAATTGGCAAAGTCACTGTTGCCGTAAGTGGTGGTGTAGACAGCATGACATTGGCATACGTGGCCCATCAAACCCTGGGGGACAAGGCCAAAATGGTCCATGCGACCTCTTCGGCGGTGCCCGGTGCTGATACCCAACGAATCCAGAAATACGCCAAGCAACAAGGCTGGCAACTAGAGCTGGTGCAAGCCGGAGAGATGCAAAATAGCGCCTACCGCAGCAATCCAGTCAACCGTTGTTACCACTGCAAATCAGCACTTTACTCGACGTTGACCACCATTGGATTTGGCCAAGTCGTATCCGGAACCAATCTCGATGACCTGAGCGACTACCGGCCGGGGCTAATTGCAGCAAAAGAGAAAGCGGTCCGCCATCCATTTGTCGAAGCGGATATCGACAAGTCGACAATTCGCCTGATAGCCCAGCATTTTGGCCTAAGCGATATCGCATTTTTACCTGCATCTCCTTGTCTGGCCAGTCGGGTCGAAACCGGGGTTTTCATCCAGCCCGAACAGCTCGATTTGATCAACCGGGTAGAAACGAGCCTGAGAAAGCAAATCAATGCCGAAAATATCCGCTGCCGATTGTTGGCCCAACGGCTGGTGCTGCAAATTGATGAAGACAAACTCAGCACCCTCCATGAGGTGATGATCAACAACATCATTGCCGATGCCCAGTCCATGGCCAGCGAAGTTGGTTTGTCATTACCAGTCGATGTCGCGCCCTATAAACGCGGCAGTGCATTTGTGAGGGTCGCCTGATGAGCAATATTACCATGGACTTTGAACGCCGGGCCCGCTGCGGGATTGAAGAAGCCGTGTTCTGCGAAAGTAAAACAGCAGATCAAATCGACATCATTATCGATATGGCACTCGGACAAAAACGACGCCTGCTGCTAACTCGGCTAGGCGAGGACAAATTCAAGCAACTTGCCTCCTCTCATCAACAAAAGCTGATGTTTGACCCGCTGGGGCGGGTCTCCGTTTTGGGTGATCTTGAGCCGCCCAAAAGGAGTGCCAGCGTTGCAATTGTGTCTGGAGGTGCCTCCGATGCTGCAGTGTGCAATGAAGTCGCAACGACCTTGGCCTATCACGGTATCCATTGCGAACGCTATGAAGATATCGGCGTCGCAGCACTGTGGCGTTTGACAAACCGTTTAGAAGAGATTCAGCAGGCCAATATCATCATTGCAGTCGCAGGCATGGAAGCGGCCTTACCCACGGTATTGTCCGGTATGATTGCCACACCGATCATCGCAGTGCCCACCTCAGTCGGCTATGGTGTGAGTGAAGGGGGCCATCTGGCGCTGAACGCTTGCCTTGGAAGCTGTGCGGCCGGCCTGACGACCGTCAATATCGACAACGGTTTCGGAGCCGCATGCGCGGCAATTAAACTCATCAACCAATTCTGCCGCTAAGAAACATAGGCACTACACCGAGCCCCGCGCACAGACCAGGCACATAGCACCTCAGGGTGTACTGGTTAGGGCCACGCTAGTGGCCCGATTTATCCATCGACGACTTTCAATACCACTTAAATTACTAATCCGTTACACTATTCGTGTATTTGGTTACCAAACAACAATTAGAAGAAGATTATTTTGAAGACTGTCATTTGCCTAGGAAACGCTACTTGGGACCAAACTTTTTCGGTCAGTACATCGCAGCAACAAGCCGCAAAATCATACGCTGACGGCTTTTCTGTCAGTGGAGGGGGCGTTGCCGCAACCGCAGCCGTTGCCATTGCCAATGCCGGCGAACCTGTCAATTTCATCGGCCGGATGGGAACTGATATGGTCGGCAAACAAATATCCGATGAACTCATCGCTCACGGCGTCAACATTGATCATTGCCTGCGTTACGAACAAGTCCAGTCATCCATTGCCACCATTATCCTTGATGAAGAGCACTCCTCGAAGATCTACGTCTATAACGACCCCTCCATGCCCAAAGATACCTCGTCGCTTTTTGGCTTGGATCTAAGCGACACCAGTGCGATCGTTGCCGATCTCACCTGGCCGGAAGGAGCTAAAGTACTGTTTGAGCTGGCAAAGCAAAAAGGGATCCCAACGTTTCTCCGAGTAAGCTACTTTGACCAATCACTCATCGAACTGCTTGAACTGGCCGACTGCTGCGTTTTCAGCCACCCTTCCCTGCTGGCAATGACCTCTGATATCCAACACAAGCGGGCACTAAACAAAGCGATCAAACGGGTTGGCGGCTCGGCGGTTGTCACTCTGAGCCAGCGTGGCTGCGCATGGCTGCACGAGGGGACATTTGCCAATATCCCAGGGCATCAGGTCGATGTAGCAGACACCACAGGCGCCGGTGACATTTTCATCGGTATTCTCGCCATGCAGGTTGGCAAAGGACAACCGTTCGACCAGGCCATCAATACAGCTAACCATGTTGCCGCACTGAGCTGTGAATTCATGGGAGCAAGACAGCTAGCCAATTGCGATAAAGCCCAAGCGGTCCTTAATAACTCCTGAGTGCGTCAATTGCATATCCCACAGGTAACAACACAGCCTCCTCGAAATAGAGCACTATTTCGAGAGGGGGCATTGACGCCAATTCAATCGCTTTTAGACATTTTAAGTCAGTAATTCTACAAGTTCAGCAAAACATCAATTATCTGCGGGCGGCAAAATCACTTAAGATGACGTAAAGTTGAT
Organism: Photobacterium sp. DA100; assembly: GCF_029223585.1. NCBI lineage: Bacteria > Pseudomonadati > Pseudomonadota > Gammaproteobacteria > Vibrionales > Vibrionaceae > Photobacterium > Photobacterium sp. DA100. The sequence goes on from NZ_CP119423.1 coordinate 2,408,795, forward strand.
ACTTATCCGAAATGAAATCTAGTGATTTGATTAGATTGCAATAACGGAGTCTTAACTTAAACTTAAACTTAAACTTAAACTTAAACTTAAACTTAAACTTAAGGATAAAAGACGGCTGAGTGCTAACCTTACAAATGATGACATTTAAGCAGCTTCTACTTTTTGCGGTGAGTTTTTTGTTTAGCACTGGTGCAATTATGAACATTGGTTTTTCGAGTTTTTTTTGGGGAATACCATTTTTTTTAATACTTGCCCATCTGCTCCTTCAGCTTAATAGATCGGGCAAGCTGATTGCCCTTGCTGTTTTACCCCTCATATGGGTACCGTTCATTCACAAAGAAAACAATCGCCTTTACTTTCCCGTCATTGACTCGAAGCTGAGCCTTCTAGAATCAGCTTGGTGTGCAACTCTATTCACTGATACAGAGTATTATAGCTTGTGGCCCAAAGAGACTTTCAATAGTTCCTATAATGAGGATAGATACATAAAGGATAAATACTGCTTAGAGGGTGCCAATAGTTTCACTATCGTCGGAGTGCATGTGTCTCACGCTGATTTTGGCGTTAATCTATGGCCTATTATTCAAAATGACCAAAGCAGTAAAAAGTATCTACTTTACGAAGGTTATATTTCTGGCGGATTAACAGAAAAAACCATAACCAGCGATAGTTTGAAACCATCTACCCAATATCAGAGTCACTTAACTTTATATCTAGGCTCCCTGATGTACTACCCTATGCTGCCTATTATACTTTACTCTGCAATTAAGAATGCTTGGCTTCCAGAAAACTTAATACAAAGTCCGAATTAGAACACTTCAATATCAAATTGGCTGAAATAGCTAGGATTGATTCATAACAAAAACCTTAAACACAAAAAACAACCAGAACGGCACAATATAAAAGGGTAACAATCACTAAGGATGCTCGACGCTCTCCCAAATGATTAGCCCAGAAAATCATGATACCTCCTACCAGAGCCATCATAACACTCAACAATACTGGAATTTGCATTATTTGGGCAATACCTATTGCACCCCAACCCTCAATTGCGTTCAGATACAAGTAAAAGCTAATAAACATGATGATCGGTATGGGACTGAGCATAAAGTACCACTTTCGAAGCCACACAAACATGCGCTTCAAGCGCGCCATATCCCGTACCTCATTCAAATCTTAGTGATAGTCGCACTATGAAACTCTAATAAAGCTATGTTATACCCTTTTTTGGCCGTCCAAGACTCAAAAAGAAACGCAGTAGCAACTAGAGGATTATAGCCGCTTGATTGCATAAGACAATCGGGTAATCTTCCGGGCTAGCACCGAACAGCTAGTCGCTGCATTTGGAGATCAACTGGCCGAAATGGTTGTCATTACTGATGCAGACCAGAATACTATTTCAAATTTCCCTCCCTGTGTATCAGGCTTTAATCGGCATTGAACTAACCCATGATACATTCTGGCCACTTAATCACCCTGTCGCACACATTATTGAGCAAAGGATAACTGTGGGAGATAACCAGTGCCCCCAAATGCCTTTGCTGGATATCGGCAGCCAGCACCTGCCAAATGTACTGCTGGGTTATCGCATCAAGTTGAGCCGTGATTTCGTCACAAATCAGGTATTGTGTTGATGGTGCCAGCGCCCTGACAATATTTAACCTTTGCAACTCTCCCCCAGAAAGCTGGCTGGGTAGGCGCTTTAACCAAGCAGGATTGACCTGATAGCGCGCCAACATCTGCCCGGTGACATTGTGACTCTCGGCCAAAGAACGGGACAAACGCCAACGTGGATTGAAAGCGAACTCTGGTGACTGGCTAATCCACTGTACTGGGGAGCCCACACCAGTTTGTTTCATAGGGTGTGATAGCACCCCATGCGAATGGGGAACGAGTCCGGCCAATACTTGAGCGAGGGTGGATTTACCACATCCACTGGGGCCATATAGCCCGACAGTCTCTCCCGGCTTGATATTGATATCCGGAAATGCCAATCGCTGCCGCCCATACTCGAATGCCCCATTACGCAGACTTAGCATAGTGTCCTCCATTTTCCAGATACCAATGTTCAGGTGCGGCTTGCCACAAAGCCTGAGTGTATGGATCACAATGGTTATACCAGCCGGCTTGAATTGTCACATCGTCCACCAGTTTTCCCTGATGGAAAACCAATAAACGGTCAACATGCCGAGTCAAGGCAACAATGTCATGGCTAATGACAACCATCGACTGCCTATCCCCCTGCGACGTTGTCAGCAATGCCAGTAACTGCACTGCCCTGTCATGATCCAATCCAGAAGTCGGCTCATCAGCAACGAGTAGTGATTTGCCCTGTACCAACCCTAAGGCAATTAAAACCCGTTTAGCCATGCCGCCAGACAATTCTCCCGGGTATTTATTGAGTAAACTTATGTCCAACTGACAATGTTTGATGGTCTTGTGATATTGCGCTTCGCTGTGTGCCAACCCTTTCAGCTGGCGACTAACCCTAGCAGTGGGATTCAGGCAAGCTGCCGATTGAGGGATCAAGGCAATATCTTCATTACAGATAATCCCCCCTTGTTGTTCAAATCCTTGAGGAATAAAGCCCAACAGTGCATGAGCAAGTACGGTCTTTCCGCTGCCGCTTGCCCCGACAATACCGACTTTCTCTTTATTTCCCACCTCGAAAGTAACATTATCCAGCAGCTTATTAGCACCATGACAAACGCTTAACTGATCGATGAATAGCATTAATAACCCTTAATTTTTGCAAAACGTACACATGCCTGGCCAATAGCAGAAAGCCATAGCAGCACTACCAGCAAAACCACCCCCGGAAACAGCGCTAACCACCAATTACCGGATAACATATAGCGACTGGCTTCCGATAACAGGATGCCGATGGAAGGAGTTGTCGGCTCAAGGCCAAAGCCTAGAAAGGTCAAGCCAGAGACATGAACCAAGGCGTGGGGGATCATCAACAAAATACCAATTAAGCAGTGCGGTAAAATAAATGGCAGTACATGGTGCCATAACACCGTCCATTTTGGCCTGCCGAACTGTCCTGCCAACTGTACAAACTGGCACATCAACAGCCCCCTCTGTTCCTCCACCAGCAAGCGAGTTAATTTGGGCCAATGGGTCAGGGCCACTGCCCAGATAACCCCACTCATACTACCGCCGAGGGCCAATGTAAGGATGATCAGCAGCAGCAAATGCGGGATGGCCATAAACATATCCACCAGCAGGGCAACCCCCCATTCGCAGCGGCGGTTGAGCCCGGCAATCACCGTGAGAAACATGGCGATTAAACCGCTTAGGACGGCCGCGCCTCCTCCAATTTGCAAGCTCAACAACAGCCCCTTGAGGGTACGTCCCCACATATCACGTCCCATCACATCGGTACCAAACCAATGGCTCCATGTAGGGGGTTGCAATACCAGCTGTAGATCAATGCCCTGCCCTTGAGTGGGATAAAAGATGCAATACACAATAAAGAAGACAAAAACAGCGGTTAATTGCACGATGATTAGTGTTTGTTGCTTCAATGCCTGTCGATTGATTTCAGACATGTCCCCTCCCCTCCGGAAGTAATTTCATACTTATCAACCGTGCCAGCGCGTTACCGGCAAACACCAGCAGCATTGACAACAAGGTAATTGCCATCAACAAGGCAATGTCACCGTTGAGTCCGGCAACAACCATCGTCATACCGATACCCGGGAAGTTGAAAACGGTTTCAATCAAGGCCGAGCCCCCAAGCAGCTCAGACAACCCGGCAAACTGAAGAACAACGGCTGGTGTCAGCGTATTTCTAAACAGGTGATAACGGTAAATCCCCCACCCGCTCTTGCCTTGCAACCGAGCGTAAAGAACATGCTCACTTGCCAACACCTGGAGTGCCCGCTCACGGGTATGCATGGCCACATGGCTCATCCCGGACAACGAAAGAACAAGGGTTGGCATGATCAAATACGGCATCTGCTGCCACCAGCTCATCGCATTGGGAGATACTCCGATAGGCGCCCCACAGCATACCGGCACCCACTGCAATGTCACACCAAATAGGCTAAGCGCCAATAGTGCAATCCAAAACGCCGGGGCAGAAGCCGTCACCCAGCTCAACCCTTGAATAAAGCGATCAACTATGCGCCCTTGATATATAGCGGCTAATATCCCAGAGCTATACCCAAGTAGTAACGACCCGAGCCACCCCATTACCATTAACCGGAGGGTAAGCGGCACACGCTGGTTCAAGACTTCTATTACGGGCTGTTGCTGTGATATTGAAAAACCCAAGTCACCTTGCATCAAGTTCACTCCCCACTGGTGAAAACGTGTTGCCAAGGGTTGGTCTAGCCCTAATGTTCCCGAAAACTGGGCCGTGTGTTCAGCACTCATCGCAAAGAGGTTATCGCTGGTGTAATACAGCATAGGATCAATGGGAGACACTGCCAGCAGAGTAAAAGTCATGGCCAAAACCAAAGCACTCAACAACGTTAGCCGTCCGGCAATCGCTAGCCTGCTAGCTGACAGCTTCATCACGGGCAACTCCACTGCCATTGCTCAATGGTTCGGGTGATCGGCCAGCCGTGTTGATGGGGTTCAGGTAGCGGCTCACCAATATCGAGGCATTGATTGACAGCGTAAAGGTGGTTGATATTGACCAACCAGCTCCAAGGAAGATCGCGATCTAGTTGTTGGTACAACGCATCCCAGTATGGGCGTGTGTGCTCAATGCCACTGGCCTGTTTAATCCTAGAGAGATTGAAGTCAACTATTCCATTGGCATAGTAACCGGAGTTGTACCACCCCTCTCCGGCATTTTCACTGCCATAAACCAAGAACATTTCACTGATATTGTGACTACCAAAACCCATCAATACCGGATGATGTGACATTTCCCGCCCGATATGCGTCCAACTGGCTCCACGAACATTAACCTCGATCCCTAGCGGCTCAGCCATTGCGGCTACCGCCAGAGATAGCTGCTCGCGTACGCTGTCCCCGGCGGGATAATACAACGTAAAAATTGCCTTCACGCCGTCTCTCTCCCTAATAAGATTGCTCTTATCAAAGAACCAGCCTGCCAGTTCCAGCTGCAAGGAAATTTCGTCAATATCAGCAAGCTTCCGCGGTTCGATAGTCGGTCCCCAAGGTAATCCATCTGCTAGAGAGAAAGCTGGCCGGCCATAGCCCTGCAAAACACCAGAAACTAGCAGTTCTCGGTTAATTACCTGGTCAATCGCACGACGGATTGCAACATCGGAAGTGACCTCATTGCCACCACGCTCTTTGGAAAGAGGGTTAACGGGCCAAACAATACCCCGGTTATCATTGGTCTCGACAGAAACAAGTCGATGATTCCCACTTACCAAGCTGGCGTAACGCTGTGGCACCGACGCTAAGTCAATCTGGCCACTGCGCACCAAAGAGATCAGACTGTCTTCACTGGCAAATACGATAATCAGCTTTTGAACGGCAGGTTGCTGACCATAGTAATAGGGGTTGCGCTCAAGTACGATTTGTTGCCCTTTATCCCAGCGGACAAAACGGAATGGACCACTGCCCAACGGGTTCTGGCCGTAACTTTGCTGATAGACCTTGTGTGCGACAATACCGACGGATGCCAATAAATCAGCAAACCCCAAGTCAGGTTCAGCAAGATCAAAACGTAAGGTATTGAGGCTTTCAATGCTTATCTGCTCAATCATGCTGGCATCATGGACGGACTTTCCGTCCTGCAGTTGTTGGTAGGTAAAAGCGACATCCTTGGCAGTTAAACGGCTCCCATCACCAAAACGCACATCATCCCGGAGCGTTAGGGTCCAGCTCAAACGGTCATCAGAAACACTGACCTGTGTGGCTAAATCCGGAATAAGTTCCATTCCACGCCCGCGCTTTAACAGGGTCGATTGAATCAGGGGATCGCCATATCGTCCCCAACCCATAATGGGGTCTAGCCCCATTTCGGGCTCATCAGTAAAACCCAAAATCCACTGTTGGTTATTTGAGGCACTAAGTTGGAAAGAAAAAAAGAAACAACTAATTACAGCCAATAACCGGAAGAAATATTTATTCGACGGCATCACGTTTTTACTTTTTAAGTTTGGATATGTAGTTAACACTATCACCAAATTCGTGTTAACGTGAGTGATAGATATCACACAAATAAAAAGAGTGACCAATATCACATGAGAGATTCAAACAAAGAAATCATTCGATTTTCGCTTTCTTTTCCAGGAGAACTTTACCAAGAAATGATGACAAACCTCGGTGATCGTCAATATCAATCACGATCGGAATATTTCCGCGACCTATTCAGGGGAAGTCGTACCCATGATGAATGGCGTTCACCAAACCGCGAGGTAGTCGGTGTTCTCAGCATCGTATACAATCATCACCAACGAGGGCTTAGTGAAAAAATAAATGCAATTCAACATGATAGTAAAGCTCACGTCCAATGTACGACTCATGTCCACCTTCAACACGAGTTATGTTTGGAAAACACCGTTATCGTTGGCAAAAGCGCAGATGTAACGGCACTGGCCAATCAAATATCAGCGTTAAAAGGCGTCGAACAAGCACAGCTCATTCAACATCAAAATAGGTAGAGTGACATAGATCACAATATGTATTTTGGTGACTTATATCACTAATTCAATTTAGCGATACTGATATATTCAGTTGACACATCCTACAAAGACGTGAACCTAAACAATGAAAAAGAATATTCTAATTAATTTAAAACGATTTGAAGTAAACAGAGAAAATGGCGGAGTATGCCCATCTGATAATCCTGTCCAATGGATTAAAAACACTATCCAAGGCATTATTGATTCAGGTTGGGCTAGTAACAGCAAAATAGAACTCACCGTTTTCGTTCCTGACATCCTCTTGATCGCAGCAGTCGAACAGATAAAAACCAATCCGGCCCCTTCAATTGCCAATATACGTATAGGAAGCCAGAGTTGTCATCGTGAGGATGTGGCTGTCGGCGGCAATTTTGGCGCATTCACATCACACCCGCTAGCCTCAACACAGGCGATAGTGGGGAGTAAAGTAAGCCTCATTGGTCACTGTGAAGAACGACGCCATCTTAACTTTATCCTTGCACAATATACTGAAGCTGAATCATTTTGCCCCCACACAGCCAATAAGGTTGTCAGTGATATCATCAGTGAAAAAGCTTGCCGTGCCCTAGGGCAGCAAATGAAGGCCGTTATCTGTATCGGCGAGACAGCCGAAGAACGTGGCAAAGGGACAGAGCAAGAGCAGCTAGCAAGAGCTAAAATCGTTCTGGAGAACCAAATCGTTAGTAGCCTTGCAAAAATCCCTCCCGCACAGTTAGAGGGCAATATAATACTTGCTTACGAGCCGGTTTGGGCGATTGGCCCAGGTAAAACACCACCGAATAGTGATTATATTGGGCTTATCACAGATTTCATCAAGCAAACAGTCAATGCCAATTTCAAAACCACTCCACCTGTCGTTTATGGTGGGGGGTTGAAAGCTGAAAATGCAGCGATGCTTGCTGATATTTATCAACTCGATGGCGGACTTATTGCCCTGACGAACTTCATCCATCCCATTGGTTTTCAAGTTGATGAGCTTGGCAAGATCTTATCAATTTACACTTCATAGAAAATAATAATATAAAAAATAAAAAGCCCCTCCATAATTTTTAGGCGGGGCTTTTTTTGACTATTTACTATGACACCATAATCAAATAAAATTCAGTGATAACGTTAAAACAAGGTATACATTAACAAACTCACCGATATCACTGTTAAAGTAATTAAATACGTTGTTTTTTCTGAGATCTTTTCTAATAGCGAAGCCGCAACAGGAACACCAATAAATGAACCAAACACAAAGTAAATGGCAGTACTCACATCTGCCTGCCCGCCTTTGGCATAACCTAACGCGGCAAAACCTGACAGGAAAAGCGCCAGTACAACCGATGAACCAATGGCTTTTTTAATGTCCACATTCAATATGTTATTCAATACCGGTAGTAATAAGACGCCACCGCCCACGCCTGTCGAGCCAAGCACGGAGCCGCAAAACATACCGGATAATAAAGCTTTTCTATCGGTATTTCCGGTACCCGTCATTGCTAATTTGGCTTGAGGCTTTGCCCTGAACTTGTGATAAACAGACATCAAGGAGCCTACCATGACCACGGTTACCAAACCGGTAATGATTGACTGAGTCATATCTGCATGTAATGGGTGCTGGTTAAAATAGACTACAATCTGAGTCACTAGAAAAGTCAGCGGCATTGCCCCGACAAATAATATTGAGATTTGCCGCCATGAGACATTTTTTGCTTTGACATGAATGATAGAGGCATTTATTTTTACCAGCGCTGAAATTAAACTTGCGGTACCCACAGCGAGCACTGGAGCCATACCACAAAATATTTGCAGCATCGGGATCAATAAGACACCACCACCGACACCAGTTAATCCAAGGCACAAACCAAAAATACTGCCAAGAGCAATTTTTAGCATGATCCCATCGGTAGTTAATATCTCGATCACAAGGCTAAACATATCCATATTGTGTTTCCTAGCATAATTGTAATTATTTACTTCTAAAGATTTTGCTAGGTCTATTTTATGAGAACATCTCAATTAAATTTTATGGCGGTGATCAGGTTTAATATGGTAACCACAGTAAATTTTTATGGCGACGATCATATTTGTTTATCTCATTATCAGGTATGGTATCCACTGTAATTTTGTTGTGTATAGCGGATAATAGCTGTGGATATTCGAACCCAATTAACCCACCAAATAGAGCTAAAGAGTTTTGCCAAAAAACAGGTGGTGTATCGCAGCGGAGTACCAGCCAAAGGCTTCTACTACGTTGATGAGGGATTAGTTGGCCTATACCAAGTCTCTGAAACGGGGAAAGAATCTCTCCTTAGGATCTACGGCCCGGGATCTTTTTTCGGCTACCGCTCTCTTTTCACCAATCAACATTACCCGTCCACCGCAAGGGCAATGCTTGCTAGCAAAATAGTCCATGTCGACGTTAACGACTTTAAGTCTCTCGATCTTGTGGCACCGAGCCTTGCAGACTTCCTGATGAAGGAAGTCTGTGCCGAACTGGGCGAAGCCGAAAAGCGGTTGATGCAATTCAACGCCTTCAGTGCCAAAAAGCGTATCCTTGATACCATTTACTATGTGTTCCATACCTATCCAGAGTATCCCTGGACCTACCGGGAAATCGGCGAGTACAGCGGAACAGATACCACAACCGTGATCCGCTACTGTAAGACACTGAAAGAATCGGGAATACTCGAAAGCAACAGCCGCAAGCCACTTCCCGTCAGCCTCCACCAGCTCGCTGATTATCGTAAATCACTATTGGTCAATTAACGCATCATGAAATCACTCAGACGTCGACTTCCACGCAAGACTTGGCGCCATGAAGGGCAGGCACCAGATTACCGCTTCTCGCTAGCGAATGAACGGACTTATCTGGCCTGGATACGCACAGCGCTGGCGCTTCTTGCAGGGGCTATCGGTATTGACCAACTGACACCGGATCTTGCCGATCCGCTTGTTAGGATCAGCCTTTCCTCTTTTTTGTGCCTGTGCTCAGGTCTGCTGGCTGTATTTGCCTATCGCCGCTGGGCCCAAAATGAGAAGGCTATGCGGGCTAACCAGCAACTCAAGTATACCGGCTTTCTCAAAATCATTAGCCTTGTGATGCTGTTCCTTACCTCGGTTGTAATTTTGGTTATCCTGTTATGAATAGCGATCCCGGCCTGCAGCCTGAACGAACGGCCATGTCTTGGCTAAGGACACAGCTGGTTTTATTCGCTTTGGGGCTGCTCTTTCTCAAAGTAACCGAGCATAGCCATTTCATTGCGTTACCCATTATGGGTTTTATTACGATGCTACTGGCAATACTTGCCTCGTTATACAGCCGCTATCGGTTTACCCAAGTATTCGAAAATAACATGACGGTTTCGGCCAATGAGTGTTGGATAAAGCAATCTCTCTCTCTGCTAATTGCACTGCTGGCAATTGGCTACCTTGCCTACCTCTGGGCCCCAAGTTTAAATTAGGATTATTGATGCAACCATCTTTTGGCTGCCACGTGATGGCAAAACCTACCGGCTCAGTCTGTAACATCGATTGTGAATACTGCTTCTACCTAGAGAAAGATAAGCTATACCCTGAAAGGCAAAGTGACTGGCGGATGCCTGACGACACCCTCGACGCTTATATCAAACAGCATATCGAGGCCCAGCCCGGCCATGAGGTTCAAATCACCTGGCAAGGCGGTGAACCTACCCTAATGGGACTGGACTTTTTCCAGCAGGCGGTTGAGCTGTGTGACAAATACGCTAACGGCAAACAGATCACCCATGCTTTTCAAACCAACGGCATTTTACTCAACGACAAGTGGTGCGAGTTTTTCAAACAACATAACTTCTTAATTGGCGTCTCCATTGATGGTCCTGAAGATCTCCACGATCATTATCGCCAAACCAGAAGCGGGAAAGGCACACACCAAAAAGTCCTTGCTGCTATTGAACTATTGAAAAAGCACCAGGTTGATTTCAACACCCTTACCGTGGTCAATGCACTGAACGTTAAGCATCCACTGCGGGTGTACCAATTTCTCAAAAGTACCGGTTCAACCTTCCTGCAGTTTATCCCTCTCGTCGAGCGTGATTCAGCCCAGCAAGACAACCCTATCCAGAACCTTGCCAGCCCCGGCGAGGCTTTTGGCAAAGTTACCAAGTGGTCGGTTGCCCCTGAAGAATATGGCCAGTTCCTGACTACCATTTTTGATTACTGGGTACGCAACGATATCGGCCGGACCTTTGTCCAAATGTTTGATACCACCCTTGCCAGCTGGCTGGGCCAACCACCCGGTATCTGTATTTTTTCTAAACAATGTGGCCATGCCTTTGCCCTGGAAGCCAATGGAGATTTGTACCAATGCGACCATTATGTCTATCCCGAGTACAAACTCGGTAATATCCATGAAACCACCATTTCGGAGATGAACCACAGTGAAGAGGCGATCAAGTTCGGCAAGGATAAGTTCGATTCACTGAACGACAAATGCCGTCAATGCCGCTATCTGCCTGCGTGCCATGGGGGCTGTCCCAAGCACCGGTTTGAACGGGGCCCATCCGGAAAAATCGATCACAGCTACCTATGTGCAGGCTACTTCAAGTACTTCAAGCATGTTGATGAAGCCATGTCTATCATGGCCCGGCTATTGCAAAACCACAGGCCGGCCTCTGACATCAAATACTTCTTATCAGAGCAGCCTGCACCATCCAAAATAGTAGGCAGAAACGACCCTTGCCCTTGCGGAAGCGGTAAAAAATACAAGAAATGCTGTGACAAATAGCGCCTGAAATGACAGATAAAAAAAATCCCGACATAAGTCGGGATTCTTTTGTTTGGAGCGATACACAAGGTTTCTGGTCTTTAGGCTGCTGGTCGTGACTTCAACCTTGGCTTGGTTGCACTCTACCAACTGAACTCGTGTTATATAGATGGTGCCCCGGGCCGGACTTGAACCGGCACAGCGCGAACGCCGAGGGATTTTAAATCCCTTGTGTCTACCAATTTCACCACCAGGGCACGCAATGCTTTGCGATGCGTTTCGTAAAGTAAACACCATCTTTTTCTTACCGCTAATCGCCGTAAGATTTTAATCTGGAGAGACGTGGCCGACTAGGTACACAAGGTTCCTCGTTGAAGCACATCAATCTTTAAATTTGGAGCGACACACGAGGTTCGAACTCGTGACCTCAACCTTGGCAAGGTTGCGCTCTACCAACTGAGCTAGTGTCGCATTGCTGCTTTAGGGCGTTGCCCTGAAAACGAGATTTACTTTAACGGATTGAGATTTTTCGTCAACATTAAATTTTAACTTTACGAATCAATTGATTAAAAAGCAGCCCACCTTGTAGGTATCACGCACAATCAGCATCGGATTTGCACAACACACGGCCACTACAAACATAGGAATGGTCACAAAACGCTAGACGCTGAAACTTGGCTAACGTAAGGTGTTGCCATGAAGATATACAGCTAAATCAATAACAAAGGGAATTTTCATGAAATTGAGTGTACCAGATAATTACCGCCCCTTACTGGGACTACGAGATACGGAAGTCGCAATCAAAAAGCTAAAAGACTATTTCGAAGATGCTTTAGCTTATGAGCTGTACCTGACTCGAGTTTCAGCCCCGCTTTTCGTTAAGCCGGAAACCGGCTTAAATGACAACCTTAATGGCACCGAACGTCCGGTGGATTTTGATTTGTTGGACGACAATAACGCCCGGGTTGAAGTCGTGCATTCGCTTGCAAAATGGAAGCGTATGGCCCTGGGTCGTTATGGTTTCCAAAAGGACGAAGGTCTATACACAGACATGAACGCCATCCGCCGCGACGAAGAGCTGGACAATATCCACTCAATTTACGTCGATCAGTGGGACTGGGAGAAAGTTCTCGATAAGTCGATGCGTCATGAAACCTACCTTCATACCACGGTCGAAAAAATCTACAACGCCTTCCTCAAGACAGAAAATTACATCTATCAAGAATATCCTGTCTTGGAAAAGCGTCTTCCACCCCAAGTGACATTTGTTACCTCGGAAGAATTACTGGAAAAATACCCGAGCTTGACGCCAAAAGAACGCGAAAATGCAATCTGCGAAAAGCATGGCGCGGTTTTTATTCGAAATATCGGCCATGCCCTATCAGATGGCGAGAGGCATGATGGCCGAGCTCCCGATTACGATGACTGGAACCTTAACGGTGACCTGCTATTCTGGAACCCAATTCTAGGCAATGCACTGGAACTTTCATCTATGGGTATCCGCGTTTGTGAAAATAGTCTGACCGAGCAGCTAGCCATTGCCGGCTGTGAGGATCGCGCTTCACTGCCTTTCCATAGCATGGTACTGGATAAATCATTGCCTTATACCATAGGGGGTGGTATAGGACAGTCGCGTATTTGCATGTTTTTCTTGCAAAAAGCACACATCGGCGAAGTGCAGTCTTCTATCTGGCCTGATGAGATGATTGAAGAGTGTGAAGCCAGCAACATTCTTCTTCTGTAGTCTCACTCTTAAGAGGCCCATCCAATAGAAAAGGCCCCGGCAGCAATACCGGGGCCTCACAGATGGAGCGACTCACAAACTTATACTGTATTGATTCCTGGATGGGCCGGCAAGCGGATTGAGATAATTGTTGTCGCCACCAAGAAGGCCACCGACACCCACAAGCACGCCGCCAAGCCTGCAAACTGATAAACCAAACCAGACAGTACGGTACCAATCAAGCGACCCATCGCATTGGCCATGTAGTAAAAGCCAACATCCAACGAGACACCGTCATCTTTGGCGTAGCTGACTATCAAGTATGAATGCAGCGAGGAGTTAACGGCAAATACCGCACCGAATACCAACAATCCCGCCACAATGGTCAGCTCAGGCTGCCAGTTGAACTGCACTCCGAGGGCAACAAGCATGGTGATGATACTGAGCAGACCCGCCCACCCCATCGCAGCCCGGCCATCTGGCACTGTTCCTTTGGCCTTACCGGTAATTTTCGGTGCGAGCCCCTGAACAAAGCCGTAGGCAATCACCCACAGGGCCAGAAAGCCACCGACCATGGTGTGGTCCCAGTCAAACACCTGACTAAGGTAGATTGGCAACGCAACCACAAACCAGACATCCCTTGCGCCGAACAGGAACATACGGGCGGCGGACAAAATGTTGATACTCGAGCTCTTAGAGAAGATTTGCTTGAACTTAATTTTGTTCTTCGCCTTGCCCATGTCTTTTTCCAGCAATGCAAGACTCAGAGTCAAAACCATTGCCAGCAGTGCCGCCATGGCCAACACAGCGCCTTTAAAACCGACCACCGCCAACAGCAAACCGCCAATGAAAAAGCCCGCACCTTTGAGGGCATTCTTGGAGCCGGTAAGAATAGCGATCCACTTGTATAGCGCTCCCTGCTGTTCACCGGGAACCAGGGTTTTGATGGCACTCTTGGCACTCATCTTGTTAAGATCTTTCGCGATCCCTGACAAGGCCTGAGCCAGCATGACCCAAGGTACAGTCAGATACGCGGACGGCACCGCAAGCATGAGCAGCGCACCAACCTGCATCGCCAAACCAATGTTCATGGTGCGATTCAAACCCAGCTTGGCCCCCAGCCAACCACCTATCAAGTTGGTGACTACGCCGAAAAATTCGTAGAACAAGAAGAGCGAGGCGATCTGCAGCGAGGTGTAACCCAACTGGTGGAAATGTAAGACGACCAACATACGCAATGCGCCGTCGGTAATAGTGAAGTTCCAGTAATTGAATGTCACCAGCATGTACTGACGAACATCTTTGGAGAGCTTGGCAATAGCCGAAATCATGCAATAACTCACTCTACTGTTTGTTGCTGTTTACCACTATTAATAACGAGACCAGCCCCAATATCAGGGGCTGGTCATTGGTACAGCGTTACTTACACCAGGCCAACCTTGCGGATCAGCTCGGAAGTACGTGTTGCGTAACCCATTTCGTTGTCGTACCAAGCATACACTTTTACCATGCGGTCGTTCACAACCATGGTTGATAGGGCATCAACGATTGTTGAACGCTGGTCGCCTTTATAGTCGATAGATACCAGAGGGCGATCTTCGTAACCCAGAATACCTGCAAGCTCGTTTTCAGACGCTTCTTTCAATGCAGCGTTAACTTCTTCAGCAGTCACGTCGCGGCTTAGATCGAAGATGATGTCTGTCAGTGAAGCATTGGCTAGAGGCACGCGAACCGCATGGCCGTTAATCTTGCCTTCAAGCTCAGGGAAGATATCAATGATTGCTTTCGCAGAACCTGTTGTGGTTGGGATAAGGCTCATACCACACGCACGGGCACGGCGAAGATCTTTGTGCGGCGCATCAAGGATAGTTTGGGTGTTTGTCAGATCGTGAATCGTCGTAAATGACGACTGCTCAATACCAAATTTCTCGTGAATAACCTTAACAACAGGGGCAATACAGTTAGTGGTACAAGAAGCCGCTGTAACAATCTGGTGCTTATCAGCATCAAACAGGTAGTCGTTCACACCGACGACCACGTTCAGTACGCTGTCATCTTTAACCGGCGCTGAAACCACAACACGCTTAACGCCCTGTGCTAGGTACTTATTCAGGTGCTCCATTTCACGGTGAACACCGGTTGCTTCCAGAACGACATCACAACCAGACCAGTCTACCGCATCGATATCGCGCTCTTGCGTACAACGGATCACAGAATCACCAATCTGCATTGATTGGCCATCAGAAGTGACAGCATGATGCCAGCGGCCTTGTACTGAATCGAACTCCATCAAGTGAGCTAATGTTTTGGCATCACCTGCCACATCATTGATCTGGACAAACTCCACTTCTTCCCAATCAAACGCAGCACGCATCGCCAAACGACCAATACGACCAAAACCGTTAATGCCTACTTTGATAGCCATAATCTACTTTCCTTAAACCGTTAACTTTAACATATGATTTGTCATATATATGGTATGCCGCATATACTAGCCAGATCCGAACCGCTTTTCCAGATCTTTTTTCAAATAATTACCACTGTCATTGCCAAGGTGACGTTAGGTATGGAGATACCTGTGCCACCTGCACAACACGAGGGTTCACAAAGCAAATTATAGTTAGGCTGCTGCCTGACTATTGCCCGAAGACTTCTAGGTGATAGCCAGGTGGTAACAAGAAAAGACGGCCCGAAATGACAACATCAAAGAGATAAACGACAAATACAAAAATGCCCTGCAAAGGCAGGGCATTCAATGAGTAAGGAAAGCCTGACGGCTATGGCTTACTTATACTGCTGGATGTAGTCAATATGCGGCTGGCGCTGGAAGGCACCCGGACGAAGCGCTTGGATCTTCTCGATCGTTGAGTTCAGTTCCGCACCGCGAGAAAGCATAATGCGTGCTGCAATCAAACCGGTACGGCCTGAGCCGCCCATGCAGTGGACAGCAATCGCATCGCCGTTATCCAACATGGCCTGAGCCGCCTTGTTAGCTTCAGGAAAATTAGCCTCAAACTGAGGACCCGGTGCACAGTCATCTTCGATAGGAAGGTGGAACCAACGCATACCTAGGTTACGGCACTGTTCTGCCAATGCTTCTAAACCGCCTTCAGGCAGATCTTCAGGCTCAAGGGCTGTCAGTACTGCTGTTGCGCCAGCTTCTTTTAATTGCACCAGAGAATCATACAAAGAAACGTCCTTAGTGCCAGGACACGGCGTCAGCAACAATGTGCCACTATCTTCTAAAGGCAAAGTCCAGAACGGATGTGTGTTTGACATATTTGCACCTATAAATAAGTAAATGAAATTTTAATACCCGGCGGGAGTACCGAGCGTTTTATAATCGTAAAAAACTAGTTCAGTTTACTGAAGCCCGGCCTTTTGCGCTCTTGGCGCAGGCTAAGCTTTAGCTTCTCGTCATTGATCATACTAGGATTGCCGTTTCTCACCGTGGCTAGTACATGGCGAATCCAAACCGGCAGTTGCTTGGCCAGGTGATAAAAAATCCATTGCCCTTCACGCTGGGTTTCCAACACACCGCCGTCACGAAGCAAGGCTAGATGGCGAGACACTTTCGGCTGGCTAACACCCAGCACATCAACCAGATCACCAACAGTTAGTGCTTGCTCATCTTCTATCAACATCAAGATACGAAGACGAAGCGGATCGCACAGAATCTTAAAAAACTCGACGGGACCAATCACCGAATCATGCTCTTCCCCATTGAGCATCAAATACAATGCAATCCTACTTTCCAAGCCGTCTAAGGTGTCACGAAAAGGTTGGTCACCACTCTGGGGCTTGGGATCTTTAAAGTCCCAATGCAGAAGCGCGTCTGAATCAGGGAACAAGGCACATTCATTACTGGCCTTGTCACACAAGGTGATCACGGTATCAAAATGCTGCCCTTCGAGTTCCGCAGCCGAGCAACTCTTCAAGTTATCGCTGTTGATGCCGCGTTCGGCCAATACACGGTAAACACGAGGATCCACTTCCTCTGGTGCCATCCCTGCACTAACAACTTGGTAATGCTCACCCGCCATATGCCGCATTGCAGCTTCAGCTAACTGAGAGCGGGCTGAGTTTCCGGTACATAAAAATAGGATTCGTTTCATGTGACTTGCGCAGCAAATAATACATATGGAAAGCATTATATATGCTTTCCATTATATGTAAATCCCCGCGAGATTAGAGTGGGAGGGAGTTGGTGCTACACCGTATTCTCTAGCACCCACTTACTGACTTTCGCCGCAACAGCAGGATGATTGAGCAAGTCGAGGTGATCGACCCCACCGACAACCCACTTATTTTCTGGTGGGTAATTCAATGCCATTACACCCTTCGAGCTCTCTGCCAGCGCACTGGACACAGGCACCAAGCCATCCCCCAACCTACGGTTGTTTTCATCTTGAATATTTTTGCCAAGACAAGAGGCAACGGCATAGCACTGGACAGCATCAGGTAAAGTCGGCCGTTGGATCAGCTCGGTACCGGTCACTTTATCCTGATCAGCTTGCTTGAAAGGGATTGTAGGTGCTTGCCAGTCTTCGTGAACAATGTAACCACGACTAAGATCCTTACTGCCACTACTGCGTATCTCTCCCAGCTTTTGCAAGAACTTAAGCTGGGGGGTATTAGCCACCTGTTCATCAATCCAACAGGCGAGCTTGGCCAGAGGGGCACCATTGTGTGGCGTCCCCAAGGTGATAAAGGTGCGAAGGGCCGACAGCCATTGCAGTTGGTTGATGCCGGCATAGTAGCAAGCACTGCGGGTCACCAACCCCCCCATGCTATGGCCGATGATCACCAGCTCTTTCACTTCGCAGGGCCAAGCCTGAAGCAATTTCTCCAACCGAAAAGCAAACTCTTCTCCATTCAAGGAAATATGGTTGCCTGTGTTGTACCATAAATAGATCGGCGTATAACCCGCGTTGATAAACTGCTTGCCATGGTCGTGGCCTTTTCTCACCCAACCTTTATCGGCCATACACCAGCCATGGACACACAATACAATGCGATTTGAAGCATCTGGCAGCTGCCTTTCGAGATCTGCAGTATCGTCGCTTAGATTTTGGCTATGATCAGTGAACACCATAGGTATGGCAAACCGACTATTCCTCTGGAGCAAGTGGTCCCCAACCAAACCATTAAAACTTGCCAGCAAAGCATCCCCCTGCGCTGGCGGTAAGCCATGTTCAAGCAGCTCGACAACACGCTGTTTGGCGAACTCCGAGTTTTCTATCACTTTGGTAGAAATATCTTCCTTGAGGCTTTTGAGCTTTTCGCTCCATTCATTTTTAGAAATCATTACTACCTCAAATAAACTTCCTGCTATTTATCTGATAGTAAGCATATAGATTAGAATTAACAACTGATTTTGGCCGGTGATCGTGAAGGTAAATTATAAAATGAGAGTTAAAATAGAATCGTTCTGAATAAATAATAAAACTATTTATCATAGAATAAATAATTAGAATGTTCATTCTAACATTCACATAAAGTAAAAAGACACTGTAAGAATAAATCCTACCGTGCCTTTCTTTTTATTCATCGATGTCGTTTATGCAACGCAATCTTTCATCGCAGATACATTTTCTTCTCTGATAGATATATCATTTAAAATCATATCTGCAGCTTTTTCGCCAATCATAATGGTAGGCGCGTTGGTATTTCCACCCACTAATGTCGGCATAATAGAGGCATCCACAACCCGCAAGCCAGTAATACCATGAACGCACAAACGCTCATCGACCACGGCGAGCGCATCATGCCCCATTTTACATGTACCAACCGGGTGATAAATTGACTCGGCCTTATGCCTGATAAACGCTTCTAGCTGCTCGTCAGTTTGTACTTCCTTACCCGGGAACACTTCCTTTCCACGGTAGTGGTCGAAACCCTCTTGCTTTAAGATCTGCCGAGACATCTTAATCGCCTTGAGCATCACTTCAATGTCTTCAGGGTGGCTAAGGTAGTTTGCCTTTATAAGAGGTGGCTGCAAGGGATCGGTACTAGCGAGCCCTAGGCTTCCCCGACTCTTTGGGCGAAGGTTGCACGCATGGAGCGAATAGCCATGTTTGACGGTTTGTAGTAAATCCAAGCCATGGTTATCAAGGTAGCAAGGTGAGAAATGGAACTGGACATCCGGCTTATCAAGCTCGGGAGAGGTTTTGGCAAAGCCACCAGCCTCAGCAATATTGGTCGTAAAATTTCCCTTTCTAAACAGCAAGTAATCAAAAATACCTTTAATGGATCTGGTTAATGCTATAGGAGAAAAACCGACAGAATGAAATGTCCGCTCGCGGGTGACCACCAGTACATCAAGATGATCCTGGAGGTTCTTGCCGACCCCCGGCAGGTGGTGCTTCACTTCAATACCGTGAGCTTCGAGCTCTTGTCTGTCCCCCACCCCAGATAGCATCAGCAGCTGCGGACTGTTGATGGCCCCGCCGCTCAAAATAACTTCTCGCTTGGCCGTGATCTTATATTTAACCCCCGCTTTACGGTACTCCACCCCGGTTGCCTTACCCTGTTGGATCAGTATCTTAGTTGTAATTGCATCCGTGATAACAGTCAGGTTTGGCCGCTGTTCAGCAGGTCGTAAAAAAGCAACCGCCGAGCTACACCGCTGGCCGTTTTTCTGAGTCACTTGATAATAACCGACGCCGGCTTGCTCTTTACCGTTGAAGTCTGTCGATATCTGATGGCCAGCCTGCTCAGCTGCTTTGAGAAACGCGTCGGAAAGCGGATTATTAATTCGAAGATCAGAGACATGCAGCGGCCCATCAGCGCCGTGATAGTCATCTCCGCCGCGCTGCTGGGTTTCGGATTTTTTGAAATAGGGCAGCACTTCATCATAGCTCCACCCTTTGTTGCCCAACGCTGCCCACTCATCATAGTCACTGGCATGCCCTCGGATATAACACATGGCATTCGAGGAGGAACTTCCTCCCAATGTCTTGCCCCGAGGCCAGAAGAGTTGCCGGTTGTCGAGGTTGGGCTCTTGCTCTGTGTAATAGCGCCAGTTCATTTTCTTTGAGTGCATCATTCCAATGATACCCAATGGAACGTGAACAACCGGGCTGCTATCTTTTGGGCCCGCCTCGACAAGGCAGACTTTTAAAGAAGGATCTGATGATAGTCTATTTGCAAGCACGCATCCCGCCGAACCCGCCCCTACAATTATGAAGTCATACATAACTTTCCCTCAATACGATATCCTTATTCAGCCAGCCAATTATTTAATCCAGTCTTCATCATCTTTTTTATTTAATCATAGTGTAGTTTAATTTTTCAGTGGTAAATACATCGCGGCTCTGCATTTATTTTTCAGATAAAAATAAAAAGTGATCCATATTAAACTTTTTGCATTTAATGCAAGACAAGAACTCAGACCAGTGTAAATATGTATTGGTTAAAGGAATACAGCATTTCTGAATTCATAAAACTTAACGGTTTTCTCTAGTCTATCTTTGGATATCTAGAGTTTTCATCAATTATCACGGCACACGTATTTGTGCTGGCTAGGAACAAGTAAAGGAACACATCATGGCAGATTTAAAAGCGAGTTTTGAACAAGCTCAAGTAGACGTTAAAGCACTGACTAAACGCCCTTCTAACGACGAGCTACTCGCACTCTACTCGCTGTTCAAGCAGGCAACTGAAGGTGACGTAAAAGGCAAACGTCCAGGCATGTTTGATTTCAAAGGCGGCGCTAAATACGACGCATGGGAAAAACTAAAAGGAATGGATGCAGAAACGGCAATGCAGCAGTACGTTGACAAAGTTAGCGAGCTAGCTGCCGCTTACGCATAAGCCTCAACATCTCGCTCCCAACTGTATCTTAAAGGTCGCTATGCGGCCTTTTTTTATGGACCGCTACTAGAAAATCCCATATAAAAAAAAGCTAGACCCGCATTTACAGATCTAGCTTTCAACTTCCCGTTTAGAGCTGTGCGAGTGGCTAGCTCACACTTTTGGCTTGCCCGACTTTGACTTCTTCTATCGGTGCTTGATCGAGTTCATCTTGGTTTTTAGCCGGTGTTTCCGGATCAATTTCGACGGTTGCCGATAACATTTCGGTTAACCTTGCCAACTGCTTTTCAAGTTGTTCAACTTTACGTTGCTTCTCCTGATAGAGTCTCTCAAACTCGTCATCTTCCGGCGTCAATGAGCCCTGTGCTGCCTCGACCGCTAGTTCAACCGCCAGTGACTCGTCATGCTGGTAACCCAACTGCTCGGCGACAGCCTGCGCCGCGGTTTCCATCACTTCCTGCTCAATCTCGGCAAACGCATCGCACATGTAGTCAGTGATCACTTCAAAGCCCGGTAGGGACTGGTTACATGCTACCAACGAAAAGTACATGGTATCGGCATTACTGAAGAAGGTGATATTCAGGGTCTGGCCTGGCATCAACAACGAGACAGGATACTGCTCACGCACCTTGGCACCCATGAAGTAAAGCTCTTCTTTAGCCCCTGGTACATTGGAGATTAGAAGGTTACTGGCTGGCGGAATATAGTTATTCAAGCCAAATTTACCGCTGAACAATGAGACGCCATTTACCAGCAACGAGTAGTTGATATAAGCATCTGGTGAAATATTCAGGGCTTCGTTTTTCAGATCCGTTGTCGCGTGCTGGATAGACTCAAGACGCTGTAACGGCGATAGCCCCTGCCTGCCCAACTCAACATGGCCAATCGACATCTTATTACCTGATTTACCCTCATCCCCTTTCGCTCGCAGGTTGATTGGCATCATGGCAACCAAGGGCTTGCGGATAGGGATTGCCCGGTCATTCAGGTAGCGATTGAGAGCAATATCACTGATGGTGAACAGGATATCGTTCATTGACGCACCGGTGATGCGGCTGATGTGCTTGAGCTGCGAGATAGAGAAATGACCGAGGCTCACGGCACGGCTACGCTTGGGGCTCAGGTTGAACGGCGTCTTCGGTGCCGTAAACGGTACTTTCAAATCGCAATCGGCCAAGTTCACTGCTTTGAGTGCCAGTTTACTGCCTAAGCGGAACATCGATGGAATAAGAGAAATCTGTTTGGTGGCAGCCACCGCTGTTTTCATTACCATATCGGTAAGATGGGATTCCTCACGGCGTTGGCGCGGCGTTTTTCTTAAATCGCACTGCCAAAGAGGTTTGCTGAATGACTCTTCCACCGAGGTCGAGCAGCTCTGGGTAAAGATCTTACTGGCTCTTACACCGTCAGCCATTGAGTGGTGGATTTTCAACACCAACGCCACTCGGTTATTTTCCAACCCACCAATAACCCAGACTTCCCACATCGGACGGCTGCGATCCAGCACTTGACTGTGCAAGCGGCCGACGACTTGCTGCAGCTGCTGCTCGTTGCCCGGTGATGGAAGCATGGTAATACGGAGGTGATCTTCCAAATTAACATTGTTAACCGTGGTCCAGCTAGGGCGCCCAGTCAAAGACCAATTCAGTTTCCAGTTAAATGGCGGCACCATTTCAGGTTGTTGCAGAAAGCTGGCGTATAGCTCTTGGGCGTAGGTCCCTGCATGCTCCTCCGGCGGGTCAAGAATAACCAAACCAGTAACATGCATCGGGGTTTTTGCCGTTTCAAAGGCAATAAAGCTGAAATCCAGCAGAGACAAACTCGGCATAAATCTATTCCTTTTTTGCGTTGTGGCATGGTCTGGTTGGTAGCAATGCACGAGCTATCACGCTGGTACGGTTACCACCAACCAAGGTCTGTCCCTTTGCCATTGTCGCTTAATGTGTACAGTCCGTTACTTTGCAGCTAGTTTTTCTACCATCTCTTGTAGATGGTCAACTTTCTTCTCAAAGTTGCTCAAGCGATCGCGGTCGATCCCACAAGTTGCGTTGAATGCATGGTTGAATTGCGATTCCGCTTGGCCAAACAGACCGCGCTTGGTCTCTTGGATCCGCTCAACCATTTCAGTTTCAACTTCGCTGCCTTTAGAAACCAAATCCTGGATTTGCTTGGTCACCATATGCTGCGCCATACCGACCTGCTCGGTACCTTTGCTGTAAGCACCAAGGCCGGCCCAAATCACAGTACGAACAGAAGACTCACCCATCTGGGTGGCTGATTTCACACTACCAATAAGTTTTTTAGGGTTAATCATCACTTTATCCTCGATAAATCAATTCGATACTTAAACCCTACCAATTAGAATTAGATCAATCTTTCTAATTCAACCAAGGAATTGGTAAGCAGCTCACACAACGTCTCCGTGGTAAAGACCACTAACACGAACACCTGCAGGCACATTAGCAATGCTCATTGCGCATATGCGTGACAAAAGTCCCAAAACCACATAATCGACAAATTTTGGGGCTTTTTTGTCCAAAAATAGAGTGAACGCTCTAAGTTCAGGGGTAACAATGGGGGGATAACAACAATAAGAACTTATATGAATAATATCGAACAAGGAATGCACTATGTCAGTTTTAGAAATCGTAGATTCATCATACCCTGCTCCTGAAGCATCTGACCTCTCAGTGAAAGCTCCCGCTACCGTTGTTGCCACTGCCGATGAACTGGTTGATCAGGTCATTGCTACCGTAGGCAAGAATATTGTTCTCGGTGCTCCGCTCGCCATCGGTAAACCGGTAAGCTTTGTGAATGCGCTGTACCAACGAGCCAAAAAAGATCCGAGTATCAACCTGCGGATCGAAACCGGGATCACCCTAGAAAAACCGGTAGGCAAAAGTAAAATCGAACGTGGCTTCCTCGAACCTTTCGTTGCCCGTGAATTCGCCGATGTGCCTGATATCGACTACATCATGGACCTTCGTGCAGGCAAAGTGCCAAGCAACGTAACCATCAGTGAGTTTTTCTTTAAAGCCGGCAGCTTTATGAACTCACCACAGCAGCAAAACTACACCTCAACCAACTATACCCATGCAGTGCGTGACCTGCTAGATAAAGGGGTGAATGTCATTGGCCAGTTGGTTGCTGCACGTACTATCGATGGTGTCACCACCTACAGCTTATGTAGTAACTCGGATCTCGCACTGGACTTCGCCATTGAGATCGAGAAGCAAAAAGCGCAAGGTCGACACATCACTATTCTCGGCGAAGTAAACAGCAATATGCCATTTATGCAAAACCATGCTGAAGTGCCTAGCTCTGAGTTTGATTTCATCCTGGACGGCAACAGCCAGCCAGATCACAAAGATTACCAGCTATTCGCGGCTCCTCACGCCAGCATTTCGGCTGAAGATCATATGATTGGCCTCTACTCCAGCGCCTTGATCAAAGACGGCGGTACCCTTCAGGTTGGCATCGGCTCGCTCAGTAGTGCCCTGAGCTACAGTACCTTGGTTCGCCACCAGCAGAACCGCATTTACAACAAAATGCTGTCTGAGCTGAACGTCTACGATAAATTCCCTATCTGCAAGGAAGTCGGTGATACCGGCGCATTCGAGCAAGGTCTCTACGGCTGTAGCGAATTGATGGTGGACGGCTTTGTTCATCTCTACCGAGCAGGTATCTTGAAGCGTGAAGTGTTTGAGGATCTCACGATTCAGCGACTTCTTAACGATGGTTTGATCAATAACGAAGTGTCTGTCATGACACTGCTGGCATTGTTAGAGCGCCAAGCCATTTCCGCTGAACTAACCGCCTCTGATGTCTCTTACCTCAAGCGCTTCGGCATTTTCAACGACAAGGTCGACTATGTTGATGGCAAGTTGGTCACCGCAGAGGGCACCAGCAAAGCCAATATCCAAGACAAAGATGCCCTTGAGTGGATCGCCAAGTACGCACTCGGCCAGCGCCTGAAAGGCGGTACGGTGATGCATGGCGCCTTCTTCATCGGTCCAAAAGATTTCTACCAGGAGCTGAACAACTTTAGCCAGGAAGATCATGACAAATTCTGCATGACCAGCGTAAATTACGTCAATGACCTGTACGATCACTTCCTAGGTAGCCAACAATTGAAACAAGCCCAGCGCCAACATGCCCGCTTCATGAACTCAGGTATGATGGTCACCCTAGATGGCTCTGTTGTCTCGGATGCCCTGGAAAACGGACAAGTCGTCAGCGGTGTTGGCGGGCAGTACAACTTTGTCGCCCAGTCGGGACAAATGCGTGACTCTCGCTCAATCATCAAGATCCGCAGCTGCTCATTCCGCAAAGGTAAGCTACGTTCCAATATCTTGTTTAATTACGGCCACAACACCATACCTCGCCAGTTACGCGACATTGTTGTCACCGAGTACGGTGTTGCGAATCTGCGCAGTAAACCGGATCATGTTGTCTACACCGAACTCATTAAGATTGCGGACTCACGTTTCCAGCAGCAGTTGCTTGATGAAGCTAAAGCCGCGGGCAAAGTGGCCAAGGATTACCAGATCCCGAAAGAGTATTCCAACAATACCCCAGAGGCAATCCAGGCCTTCTACAAGAAGTACACTGACCAGGGTATTTTCGGTCCATTCCCATTCGGCTGCAGCTTTACCGACCAAGAGCTGAAACTGGGCAAGGCACTGAAGGCGCTGAAAGCTAAGTGTGCAACGCCAACTGGCAAGCTAAAAGCTATTGCCCAATCATTGTCTGCACCGAAACCAGACCATGATATCGATATTCTGCTTAAGCGTGTTGGTCTCGACAAGCCAGAGAACCTTGAAGAAAAAATTACGCGCAAGTTAGTGATCGCTGAACTCGTTAAGTGATCAACGCGTTATTAATAACTGGGCCGCGGATGGCCCAGTTTGTTTATGCCCGGGTAACTTCTAGTTACCTGGGTTGATTTGAAAGCAATGAGGTAATCTATGTCGAACAAGAGCAAGGAAATGGCGCTGTGCCCATACGCAGCCGTTTGGGGATGCCCGAAATGTCCGGTAAAAAAAATCTGCCCAGGTAAAACCACCATTGGCGATCAACCCATAAAACGTAAACAAGAAGCAAGCAAGTAACCCGCAATCTGATCCCCAGATGGTGCCCTACCATCATCTGGGGTTCTCTCAACCGTTCGTTTCATGCAGCGCCATTGATACATATTCGTCTTTCTACACTTTCTCACGAAACCTGTCTCAACGATTGTAAAGTGCTAAAACTCTTGTTATTTCTTCTAGCACATCATCTGCACAGCTGACTATGATTAAAATAAAACCACCGTCATAGCATTAAAATAGCACCAACTAGCGTTGTACGGTGGGTAACCAATGTGGGGGAGAAGCTATGGAAATGATGAAAGCCATTCTGTTTGGCGTTATCTTATCATTGACCGTCGGGCCAATAGCCATTTTGGTACTTAACAACGGTATGCACCATGGCTACATAGCAGCAGTGCGGAGTGCGGCGGGCGCTGCATTGGCTGACTATTGCTATGCCTTAGTAAGCTTCGTAACCAGCAGCTTATTGATCAAAAATCTCGACCAGTACCACTACCAAATCATCCTGCTCTCTTCTTGGGTACTCATTTTCATGGGCTTTTATATGATGTTCAATGCCATGAAAAATACCAAACTCCTTGCAAGGGTACACCGCCCGGCAAAGAAATTAGGTTTTCGCTCGGCCTTTTACCTGACACTCGCCAACCCGATTGCCATCATTGCACTCTCCGCATTTATCGGCCATTCCAGTGAGCATGTGGATTTATTGTTTGCCATGCAACTTGCTGGAGCGGTGTTCGTGGGGAGTTTAATTATTCAGTGCCTACTTGCCCTTTCCGGCTTTGCACTGAAAGATGACGACAGCATCACCTTTCCCTTCTATTTGCAATTGCTCGGCGGCTTGCTGATTTGTCTATTTGGGGTAAATAATTTTGTTGAGCTTGCCGGATGAGCAGCAAAGAAAAAGGCCTAGCGTTAACGCTAGGCCTTCAATGATGGAGGCGCGTCCCGGAGTCGAACCGAGGTCCACGGATTTGCAATCCGCTGCATAGCCACTCTGCCAACGCGCCAAATTGTCCAAGCCCGCCTACCCGGCGGCTTGTCTGGTTACTGCCGCCAACGGGCTTCAGAACCGAAATGATGGAGGCGCGTCCCGGAGTCGAACCGAGGTCCACGGATTTGCAATCCGCTGCATAGCCACTCTGCCAACGCGCCAAATTGTCCAAGCCCGCCTACCCGACGGCTTGTCTGGTTGCTGCCGCCAACGGGCCTCAGAACCGAAATGATGGAGGCGCGTCCCGGAGTCGAACCGAGGTCCACGGATTTGCAATCCGCTGCATAGCCACTCTGCCAACGCGCCAAATTGTTCAAGCCCGCCTACCCGGCGGCTTGTTCGGTTACAGCCGCCAACGGGCCTCAGAACCGAAATGATGGAGGCGCGTCCCGGAGTCGAACCGAGGTCCACGGATTTGCAATCCGCTGCATAGCCACTCTGCCAACGCGCCACATTGTCCAAGCCTGCCTACCCGGCGGCTTGTCTGGTTGCTGCCGCCAACGGGCTTCAGAACCGAAATGATGGAGGCGCGTCCCGGAGTCGAACCGAGGTCCACGGATTTGCAATCCGCTGCATAGCCACTCTGCCAACGCGCCATCAATTTTGTCAGTACCGCTGAATATCGGCCAATGCCGCTGCGGTACGGAGGTGTAATTTACTGATTTTCTGGGATGAGTCAAACAAAAATACAAGAACTTGCTTCAACTGAACAATTTCCAACACATCAAGCCAAAAAAACGGCCTAATTCGTATGGAAACCCACCAATCGCTAGGATGAGCACAATAAACTTAGAATGCCTCTATCGCACTCTTTTGTTGATAAACAGCATCCGAGACCGGCTTTTCGACCTCTTCAACACGTTTTTTTAAGTCGATCATGCTTGCTTAAGTTACTTTGCTAACTACGCTGTAAATAAGACTAAAAAAGCCCACCTAGGGCGGGCTTCGTATAATCATAATGTCGAGGCACCGTTAGCCGTTCACTAACTCAACCGCTTCACGCACCAAGCGACCGATTTCGTCCCAGTCTCCATTTTCAATCAGCGCCGGGGCCACCATCCAGGTACCACCACAACAAATGACGCGATCAATGGCTAGGTAGTCACGTACGTTGGCCTTGCCAATACCGCCAGTTGGCATCAAGGATACATCAACGTAGGGTGCCAGCAGCGACTTGATCATATTAATCCCGCCTGACGCTTCGGCCGGGAAAAATTTCAAGAAGGTCAGTCCCATCTCCAACGCCTGCTCAACCTGGCTTGGATTGTTGATACCTGGCACCATAGGGATCCCCTGCTCCAGGCAGTAACGCACAGTGTTAGGGTTAAGCCCCGGTGCCACCACAAACTCAGAACCCGCTTCTTTAGCGCGATCGACTTGCTCAGCATTCAGCACCGTACCCGCACCGATACACATCTGTGGGTAGGCTTCGCGCATCAAACGAATAGCTTCGGCCGCCGCCTCAGTACGAAAAGTCACCTCGGCAACCGGTAGGCCATTTTCGACAAGGGTTTTAGCCAGAGGCACAGCCTGTGACACATCGTTGATTTGAATAACAGGTATAACTTTGAAGGCTTTAAGTTTCTCGATGATCTGCTGAGACATGTTCAGGTGTTCCTATTTACAATAAATCTATTTACATTAAGTTTTTCATTGCATCGGCCGGAATAATCGCCCCGGGATGCTGGATAACAATAGACGCTAACTGGTGGCCCAGCTCGGCAGCAGCAGACTCACTGCCACCACTCAAACGACCAGCCAAGTAGCCTGCGGCAAAAGAGTCCCCTGCCGCGCAGGTATCAATCACTTTCTCCACCTTATTGGCCGCGATGTAAGACTCATACGGCTGGTCTGACTGCAACTGGCTAACCACCAAGCACGGCTCACTGCCCCGCTTGATCACCACCTCCTGGCAGCCGAATGATCGGCAGCGGTCGACTATGCTCCCTTGCCCCCAAACCAAGTGGTCATCATCTTCTGTGATCAAGGCAATATCGACAAAAGGAAGAACCTGTGAATACCAATACTGGGCCTGCTTGGACGTCCATAGCTGTGGGCGGAAGTTGTTATCAAATAACACTTTGCCCCCCTTGGCTTTATGTTTGTCCAGCAAAGTAACCAAGGTCGCTTTGGCATCTTCAGCCAAAATCGCCAAGCTGATCCCGCTGATATACAGGGCATCAAAATCATGGTTTTCAATCGCTTGCTCAAGCGGAGTAAGCCCACAGGCAAAATAAAATTTCGCCGCACTGTCGTTGCGCCAGTAATGGAAGTGACGCTCGCCGTTTGGCTCTGTCTCCACCAGGTAAAGGCCCGGCAGTTTATTTTCCAGCTTGCGCACCATAGAGGTATCGATATTTTCCTGCTGCCAAGCATTGAGCATGTCCTGGCTGATATTGTCGACACCCAATGCCGTAGCGTAACTGACAGCAATATCACGGCTAGTGCCCAAACGAGACAGGTACAGCGCCGTATTTAACGTATCTCCACCAAATGTTCGTTGTAGCGGTTGGCCGCTAAGCTCGACCATGCACTCACCAAAAAAAGCAATTTTCACACTGCTACCTTTCTAATTATTCGAACTGTATTTAAAGCGTAACTGAAGATGCAGGCCTTACATCACAACAAAGGCCTGCATTTTGACGAGTTTCAGAAGATTATTTTGCGGTAACCGGCTGAGCGTCGATACCTGGCTCTTCAGGCTTTTCCATCGCCGCACGCTCGGCATCAAGGATGGCTTGCGCTTCTTCTTTAGACACCTTGTTCGCTGGCGTAACCAAGCTAACCACGACACCGGCAACCAAAGCAGTTGTGACAGATGGAATGACCGGGTTGCCCCAGAATGCTGTCCAGTCGGCGTTGAACATGACAGAGAATGACGCTGCTGATGCACCTGCCAAGGTAGCCAGTGCCCCCTGCCAGTTGTAGCGGCCCCAGAAGCGACCCAGCATACCGCACACAAACATGCCTGACATGACTGTCGAGATCATCTTGGTGATGTAGCTGATAATGTCATTCGAAGTCAGGGCGAACAGCAGTGCCAGACCGATACAGATAACCAGGGCGATACGCGAGTAGGTAACCATCTTGTCTTTTGATGGGACTCTGCCCGTGAACATGATGTAGATATCACGCAGCAGGATAGATACACCGGCAATCGCATCGGAACTTGCACTCGACATCGTTGCTGACAGACCTGCAATCAGAACAATCATGCCGATACCCACAGGCAGCACGGTTGCTGCTACATATGGGAACGCAAAGTTGGCGTTGTTAAGCTCTGGGTTGATCGCATGGGCTGACATACCGATAACCGCAGGGATGATAGAGAAGAACAAGTACAGTACACCCGACAACACGAACGAGCGGCGAATGGTCGGTACGTCTTTACCCGAGTAGATACGCTGGCGGAAAGAAGGGGTGGCCAAGATCCCCACACCAACCACCAGGGCCAGTGAGATACCCGGGATCATGCCCAGTTTTTCCAAGCCGAGGAAGCTGACAGAAGCAGGCTCCATCGCAGCATACAGGTTATCAAGTCCACCGATATGGTTGACCGACAGTACCGCCATCAGGATGAAACCGGCAAACAGGATCACGGCCTGAATAGTATCGGTCCAAACTACCGCGGTGTAACCCCCAATCACGACGTAGATAGTAAAGGCAGCGGCGATAATCATCTTAGCGGTGTTGAGCTCGATGTCTGCAATCCAAGCCAGGTACATACCACCACCAAGAATGTGCGCGCCCAACCAACCGATAGAGGCGGTAAAGATCAGGATACCCACGACATTTTTGACAACCTTGTTGGCTCCGACATAGTAAGCCAGCTCTTCACTCATGGTCATGAAATTAAGCTTACGTACCGGGGCAAACCAGTAGGCGAGCAGCAGGATACCCAAGGCACCGCCAATACCGTAAAGTGCGCCAGCCCAACCGTTGGCATAACCAAAGCCAACCGCCCCCATGCTCGAACCTGTACCCACCATGGTGGCTACCGTGGTACCCAGTACCAAGAACAGCGGAAGACCACGACCTCCAAGCAGAAAGTCTTCGCCTGATTTCTGGTTACGCGATACAAACCAACCTAACCAGATTAAAAAAACCACATACGCACCGAAACCGGTGAGAAAGAGTGTACTGTTCATCCCATACCTCTTATAATCCGTCATTGCTTTTATTTGCTTGGGGATAGTCTCATCACTTACTACCCCATGAGTTACTGACTAATTTCAGTATTTTGCTTTTTTAGGGTTGGTACTTTGCCAACCTTTTTTCTTTGGCCTGTCGGCTCTGTTTCTTTGGCTCTAGTTGTAATAGCCCGCCAACTTCCGTTGTGGCATCGCTTGTCAATTGGGCTTCTGCTGGCCCCGCGGCTTTATTGTTTTATGCGGGGCCCGAAGATAATGCCTGAATTAACGGCGATCTTCGCGGTAGCACGTCACATCCACCTCAACTTTTACGTCAACAACCAGGTCACATACCATGCAGATACGTGCTGGTGGGTGCTCACCGAAGAACTCTTTGAACACTTTGTTGAATGACTGGAAGTAGCGTGAATCTGTCAGTACCACTTTCACGTGCACCACATCTTCTAGGCCGTAACCAGCTTCTTCCATAATGTCGACACAGTTCTGGATCGCCAAGCGAGACTGCTCGATGATGCCACCTTCAACCACTTCACCGTCTGTCATTGGTGTTTGACCAGAGACATACAGGAAACCACCCGCCTGAGTTGCACGTGCAAAAGGTAGGTGCTGACCGCCGGTGCCTGTACCGCCTTCGATGCCATAGCGTGTGATAGTCATAATTTCTTTCTCCAACGTTGTGTTACTTAGTTCAATTTACTGTCCCTGGGGGTTAGTCCTGGTGACGGTATAGGAAACGACCATGGCGGTTATCACTCACCTGACCGTTTTGATAACTGATGCAGCCATTGACCATGACCACGTCAATCCCTTTCGCTGCTGCAATCGGATTTTCGAAACTTGCAACATCGATAATGGTGTTCGGATCAAACATCACGATATCGGCATAGGCCCCTTCGCGAATTTCTCCCCGGTCTTTAAGGCAATAGCGCTTGGCCGACATGCCTGTCATTTTGTGAATCGCCAGTCCCAGTGAAAACAACTGGCGTTCACGGCTGTAATAGCCCAGCACCCTTGGAAATGAGCCCCACAAACGTGGGTGCGGGTGTGGGTCATTCGGCAGGCCATCGGAGCCCACCATGGTTAATCGGTATTTCAGTACCCGCTCGACATCGGCTTCGTCCATGCAGTGGTAAACCGCGCCTGCTGGCTGAAGTTGCTTGGCCGCTTCCATCAGAGGCAACGCCATCTCTGCAGCAATGTGTTTGAGCATTTTTCCTGCGTGTTCAGGGTGCGTCTCTGACCAGGTAATGAAGATATCTATCTCATCGGTGACCTGATTGAGATCAAGTGTCGACGAGCTCGCAGAATAGGGGTAGCAATCACAAGCAACATCTTGGTGCTTGGCTGTTTTTTCCATTACATTAAGCACTTCAACTGTGCGTCCCCAGTTACCGGCTCCAGCACATTTGAGGTGCGAAATCACCACTGGCACCTTGCCATGCTTACCGGTGGCAAAGGCTTCTTCCATCGCCTTGAGGATCTGCTCGAACTCGGTCCGCATATGGGTGGTATAGATCCCGTCAAACTCAGCCAGCTCCTCAGCAAGGGCCATCACTTCCTCTGTCGGCGCTTGTTTGGCTGAGGCATAAGCCAAGCCAGAGCTTAAACCTAAAGCGCCCTGCTCCATCGCCTCGTGCAGCTTGGCTTTCATCGCTGCAATTTCATCGCTGGACGCTGCACGGTACAAATCATCCATCTCGTTGTTGCGCAGTGTGGTATGGCCCACCAGCGCAGCAACATTGACAGCAGGCTCTGCTGCCGTGACGGCCTCGGCATAGGAAGCGAATGTCGGGTATTTAAAATCTTGCTGCTTGCCCAGCAGGTTCATCGGATCCGGCGGATCCCCGGCCAGCGTTGCTGGTGAAGCACTGATCCCGCAGTTACCAACGATGACGCTGGTGACACCTTGGCTGATCTTCGGCAAACAGTCGGGATAACGGATCACATTGGTATCGTCATGGGTGTGCACATCGATAAAACCCGGCGCTAACGCCTTGCCATGACCATCGATGATCTGTGAGGCTTCGCACCCGGCTAAATCCCCTATGGCTGCAATACGATCCCCTGTAATAGCAACATCGGCGTTGTAAGGCTCACTACCCGAGCCATCAACAACTTGAACATTTCGGAAAACGGTATCGAACTGCATGAAACTTCCTTCTTTATGACGCTAATTCTGCACAACCGTTAATCCGAACTGTTCGGACAGGTTGTGTTAATCGCCGAGAGGCTGTCTATCCTCTCCACCACGATGACTGTCTAATGCCAGCTTCAAGCGGCGCAGCTTATCGCGGGTCCGGCGTTTATGGCTCAAGGCCAACTCCGTTGACAGCACATCGATCAACGCCATCATGGCGTAACGTGATGCCGACGGTTTGTAGATAAAATCGGTCTCTTTGGTGACAACCGGCAGAACCAAATCACTGACCTCAGCCAGCGGTGATTCCTTAGGCGTTATGGCTATCACCTTCAAACCATATTGTTTGGCAATCGATGCCGGCTCTACCACTTCTGGCGTGTAACCGGTCGCGGAAATCACCACCATCACATCATTGGCATCGGCAGTGGAAGCCACCATTCTCGCCAACAGGCCATCGTTGTAGGCCGTAACCGGGTAGCCGAGGCGGAACAAGCGAAACTGCAGTTCCTGCGACAACATGGTTGAGCCCCCCCCCATACCAATGGCCAAAATTTGCCGGGCGTTCTGCAGCATATCTACTGCAGAAGCCACATCCTGCTCGTTGACCACTTTGCGGTTTATGTTGATCACATTTTTGATCGACTCATAAACCCCTTGGATCCCCGACTGATCCGGCGACTCATGAATGAATCGCTGACCGATGGCAAGTGACTGAGCTAATTTCAGCTTCAGATCCCGCACATTCTTACAGCCAACCGCTTTGGCAAAGCGGGTAATGGTTGCCTCACTCACTCCGGCTTCTTCGGCCATTTGAGTAATGCTGTAACCCGATGCTGCGGCCAAATCATCAATCACCAACATGGCGACTTTCTTCTCAGCATCCCGCAATTGCGAGAAGCGCTCGGTAATTCTTGAAACAATATCGACTTCGATTGTCACGGCTTTCACCTTTCTCTCGACAGGGCAAATAGTAATTTCAGGGCAGGTTCAAAACAGTGAGAAACAGCACAAATCGCTCAGTAATGTTTGATACTTTCTAACACCAATAATATTATCACCACGCTAAAACGCAGTAATAACAAGCCCTGAGAGCTATGTTAGGAGAATAATAAATGACCCAAGCAAATAAAAAGCATGTTAGTAAATACCAAGATATTCATCACAAAAAATTTCCCGTAGGCACCAAAGGGATATGGGTGGATGAAAAAACGGAGGGAAAATACAGCCTAATTAACGAGGAAATCAGCCTACCAGCAGCCGTTATCAAGCAACAGTCGATTGATAACAACCTAGACTGGATGCAACAGTTTGCCGAGCACCACAACGTCAAACTGTCTCCGCACGGCAAGACAACCATGACACCCGCATTCTTTGAGCAGCAGCTTGAAGCTGGCGCTTGGGGTCTGACTGTCGCCACGGCCCCACATGCCGAAGTGGCAGCGTCAGCTGGTGCCAAACAGATCATGATGGCCAATCAATTGGTGGGTAAGGCCAACATGGCAATCATCAAGCGTCTTCTAACCCAGCATGACGTGACATTCTATTGCTGTGTGGATTCCAAAGAGAATGCCGACCAACTGTCTGCGTTCTTTGCTGGCACCGGCGTTACCGTACATGCGCTGATCGAATTTGGGGTTGAAGGCGGTCGTTGCGGTTGCCGTACTCCGCAGCAGGTTGTTTCACTGGCCCAACACATCGATAGCCTAGATGGGATTTGCCTGGCCGGTATTGAAGTGTATGAAGGGGTGATCCACGGCGACAATGCCGAACAAGCTATCCGTGAATTCTTGGCAACTACCGTCAAGACGGTCGAACAGCTAAAGGAAGAGGGATTAATCGCACTTGATAGCCCTATCGTGACTGGCGCAGGCTCTGCTTGGTATGACGTTGTGGCTGAGAGTTTTGCCCAGTGCCAACACCTATTGGCAATCATCCGCCCTGGCTGTTACCTCATCCACGATACCGGGATCTACCAAGATGCCCAAAAAAATGTCATGGCAAGGGCGCAAGTAAACCAAGGTTATGCCTGTGATTTGGGTGGCGATCTTGAATCGGCACTGGAAGTGTGGGCGTATGTGATTTCCCGTCCGGAACTAAACAAAGCAGTGATCGGCCTTGGCAAGCGTGATGTGGCGTTTGATGCAGGTCTGCCTATTCCAGAGCGGGGCTACCGCAATGGCGAGCAGATTGAAGTGAAGGGGTTGGAAGCAACTGCGATTATGGATCAGCACACGTTTGTCACCGTTCCCGACGGCTACGACCTGCGTGTTGGCGATGTAATTGCATTTTCTACCTCACATCCATGCCTGACTTTTGATAAGTGGAAATACATCTGCATTGCCGATGGAGATTACCAAGTCTCTCGGTTGGTAGAAACCTGCTTCTAACTCGGCATCAATCGTACCTCTAGGGCTATCCCCTTAGAGAAGGCGCTTCGCCACGTTCGTTTTCTAGCCTTCGCGGCGATGATATTTCAGGCAGCAATAAGCCTATTGCTGCCTATTCATTCACACGCACAACATAATCATCTAATACCCTGTTTTTTATAGGGTTTACTATCAAAAAACTTTGCCTGACAAATCAAGGTGTGTATTATCACTGTGTCATTTCACGTGCCACAAAGGATTAGGCCTGTTTATGAATTTTACTTACCTCATCGAAGGCACGCTATTTGCCTTGATCGTACTGCTCCTTGGCTTGGCTGGCGGTTCTTTCTTTACCATGGCGACGCTGAAGCGCCCTGCTGAAGGGAGTAGCCTGGTTGAATCTCGCATCGAATTCGGGTTCTACGGTGTGGCCAGCTTGGTTTTTGCTGGATTGCTCACCGGTATCCTCTGCTGACTTCTCTCACTGCCGCCTATCACGCTTAGGCTTGGTATAATTCCAGCGGCAGTCCATCCGGGTCTTGAAAGAACGTATACGTTTTTCCTGTATATTCATCGATCCGGATCGGCTCTACTTCTACTCCTCTTGATTCAAGATAACCAGTGACCTGTTCAACCGAGTCGACCACAAACGCCAGATGGCGTAACCCTCTAGCCTCGGGGAAACTTGGCCTTGCAGGCGGGTTAGGAAAAGAAAACAGCTCTATCTGACTGTTGTCGGGCAGTTGCAAGTCCAGCTTCCATGAATCTCGTGCTTCGCGGTAATGCTCAGCCAACACTTTCAATCCCAAGATGTCGACATAGAAGGCTCTTGACCTTGAGTAGTCTGAGCAGATAATCGCGGCATGGTGTATCGCCTTTAACATAAATAACCTTTAATAATCATCTTATTGTTACTATCTCACCCCTCCCCCCACAACGCAATGGACAGAATACCCATACCTTAGCCGGAAAACAGCCAAGGTATCTACCCATGCAAAAAAGTGCATTATTTTTGCCTGCAAGGTATTTACAACACAGTTTTTTATTTATATGTTGTAAGTGACTTCGATACTTATGTTCAGGAAAACGCCGTGTTTCATTTCGCTAATCAAACAACTTGCCAACGCCCAGTTTGCAAACCTGTTATGACTACAGGCGGAACATTCGTATCGCATAATATTATTGCTGCTATTCTAGTGATTATTAACTAGGCTGGCGGCTATTCACCCGTCAGCCAGGCTGACGGGGAGCAATGTCTTTACCCACCTGTTTTTCTTCAGCCTTTCTGACGGTCCATAACAAAAACTGATGTCTATCAGAGGACTTGTCCGAATGACTAAACAAAACACCTTGGCGATTGGCCTAATGACTTTTGCGATGTTTCTTGGTGCCGGAAACATCATCTTTCCCCCTTTTCTTGGCCTTCAAGCCGGTACACAATATTTTCCTGCCATGCTTGGCTTTCTCGTTACCGCTGTCGGTCTACCAGCCCTGACACTGATCGTCATGGGTCGCCTGAGCCATAGCCAGCAGCTTACCGCCGCTTTGCCAAAACCGATGGCCACCGGCTTTTGGGTCTTGCTGTTTACTGCCATCGGGCCAGCATTTGGTATGCCTCGCGCAGTAACCGTTGCCTATGAGATGGGTATTGCTCCATTTGCCTCAAATGACCTGTTACTGCCTTTTTCGTTGGTTTTCGTGACAGTCACCCTACTGCTTGCTTTCCAGCGAGGTAAGTTAGTCGATTACATCGGTAAAGTGATGACACCACTACTGGTTTTACTGCTGGCAGTACTAGCAATCTCGGCCGTTGTCTCACCCATCAGCCCAATGACCCTACCAAGCGCTGCCTATCAGCATCAAGCTGTCACCCAGGGGCTTATTCAGGGTTATATGACCATGGATGCTATCGCTGCGGTTGGCTTTGGCTGGGTGATCATCAAGACCATTCAAGACAAGGGAGCCACTTCAACTAACGGATTGTTTACCAGTACTGTAAAAGTTACTCTGATCTATGCCGCTCTGATGTCGGCGTGCTATCTGGCAATGGCTTATGTCGGAGCAACCTCATCCGCTGTTGCCAGCGATGCAACCAACGGTGGTGAGATCCTCACGCGCTATGTGGCAAACCTGTTTGGCCTACAAGGACAGTTATTACTCGCGATCATCATAGTGATGGCATGCCTGACCACTACAGTCGGCCTGACAAATGCCTGTGCTGAGTACTACCAGCAAACATTCAATGCCCCTTTTTCTATCACGGCAACTATCGTCTGCGCCCTGACCGGCTTGCTTGCCAACTTCGGCCTGGATCAAATCCTCCAGATCAGCCTGCCAGTGATATTGGTACTCTGCCCAGTTGCCATTGCACTGGTTATTACGGCACTGGTCGTGAAGCCCGCTTCGTCTCAGCGCGCCATCTTTGTCGCGGCAGTTTCTGTTACGCTGGTATTTGGTAGCATCGATACCCTGCATATTCTCGGTCTGATCCCGGCACAATGGGAGAGTACTCTCACGGATTTCTTGCCGCTCTATGCCGCCCATGCCAGCTGGCTACTCCCGTGCCTGACAACCCTGCTCTTTAGCTTTCTGGCTAATGTATCACTGGGGAACCGTAGCAAGCCGGTGGCATCTACTCCGGCGAAATAAAGCATAACGTCGCCGAAAACCTAACCAAAACACACAAAACCGCCCTTGAGATAACAAGGGCGGTATGCTTTTTGCGGCCACCCGGCACTATCGCATCAGCCGGTAAAACTCCGCCCAATCGCCACATGGCAATACAAACCGTCAGCCAGTGCCGTGTGGGTAGGATAATATTTACCAAGCACTAAATTTTGTGACTTTTTTCACTTTCCATGTTTACAGCTCAGAAAAATGCTTATATGTTGTATACCCAAGTAACATCGAGTTACCCAGACTTATTGTTGTTTCGCACTAGGAAAAGCTCAATGCTAGATCTTCTCTCTCAAACCGCTGCTACTACCGTTTTGGCTTATGCCAAACGTGCGGTTTTGCGTGCAACACAATCTGTCGTCTCTGTCGTCGTCCTAGTCATCGTCATCTAGGCTGGCGGCTATTTTCCGTCAGCCAGGCTGACGGAGAATCAACATATCAATACGTTTATCTTCCCAGCCCCTGACGGTCCCAAGAATTAAAAGCAAACACAGGGTTCGTCCAATGAAGACTAACGATACACTTGCCATCGGCTTGATGACCTTCGCCATGTTCCTCGGCGCTGGCAACATTATTTTCCCCCCTTTCCTCGGCTTGGAAGCCGGCACCCAGCTGCTGCCCGCCATGATTGGTTTCCTGGTTACGGCTGTCGGGTTACCCGCCCTGACCCTGCTTGTTTTTGGCCGCTTGAGCGATAGTAAGCAGCTGACAAACCCGCTGCCAAGCTGGCTAGCCACCCTGATCTGGGTTGCCCTGCTTACCGCCGTTGGCCCTGCATTCAGTATGCCCCGCGCCGTTACCGTTGCCTATGAAATGGGGATCAACCCGTTTGTCGATAGCGAGCAGCTACCACTCTTTTCCCTCATTTTTTGTAGCTTGACCTTACTACTGGCCTTTCACCCGGGTAAGCTGGTTGATTATATCGGCAAGATCATGACACCACTTTTGATCATCATGCTTTGCACACTGGCTATCACCGCTGTGGTCAACCCGCTATCTGCACCGCTCGCACCACAGGGTGAATATGTCGATTTTGCTTTTACCCAAGGTTTGGTACAGGGCTATATGACAATGGATGCCATCGCTGCGGTTGGCTTTGGCTGGGTGATCATCAAAGCCATTAACAACAAAGGGGTAACCGACAAAAAAGCG
This sequence comes from Photobacterium sp. DA100, assembly GCF_029223585.1. NCBI lineage: Bacteria > Pseudomonadati > Pseudomonadota > Gammaproteobacteria > Vibrionales > Vibrionaceae > Photobacterium > Photobacterium sp. DA100. The sequence goes on from NZ_CP119423.1 coordinate 2,448,251, forward strand.
GTAGGAAAATCGACGTTCAAAGTAGCTTTGATTTATATCATTCTGATGGGGGCATGTTACTTGGCGATGGGTTATGTCGGTGCCACTTCCAGCCCTATCGCGGCAGGAGCAAGCAATGGTGGTGAACTGCTAAGCCTTTATGTTGCATACCATTTTGGTGAATACGGACAATTGCTGCTGGCTGCAATCATTATCATGGCCTGCCTGACGACAACGGTTGGTCTGACTAACGCCTGTACCGAGTATTACCAAGAAACCTTCGGTGTCCCGTTCCGCCGTACCGCCACGATTGTTGTGGTTCTGACCGGTATTATCGCCAATGTCGGGCTTGATCAAATTCTGGCCCTGAGCCTGCCGGCTATCCTGGTGCTGTGCCCTGTTGCTATTGCCCTGATCCTTTGTGCGCTGTTCTACCCGGGCCAAACCAAGTACCGCAACACCTATATGGCCGCCATCGCTATCGCTTTCATCTTCGGCAGCATCGACGCCGCCAGTATCCTTGATGTTGTCCCAAGTGCGCTGGACGGCAGCTTTAACAAATGGCTTCCGCTGTACTCGGCAAATGCCAGTTGGCTGCTGCCTTGTGCGCTGGTATTGCTTTCAAGAAAATTAAAGCTATCAATAAAGTCTCGGCAGCTAGCAGGCAGTCACAACTAAAACGAAAAAGGGAAAATACAGTGTCCCCACTCGTATTTTCCCTTTACTGGCAAAAAACTCACCACGAAGCGAGCGCCTACTCTCTTGCCCGCTGCTGGCGTCTAATCGTGCCCCAGATAATTGATCCAAACAGGGCGAGCAATAAGAATGGTCCCCCCCACAATAAATACGTTTGCGGGTTCAAACGTGGCTTATACAACACAAAATCGCCAAACCGTGACGTCATAAACTCAATCACCTCCTCGTCACTTCGTCCGGCATCAACCATTTGATAGACCTTGAGCCGCAAGTCTTTCGCCACTGGCGAATTCGACTCAATCAGGTTCTGATTCTGGCATTGCGGACAGCGCAAGCGGCGTGATAGCTCGATTGCCCGCCGCTGCTCGGCAGAAGAGCGGAAGCGAAACGTCTCCACGGATTCAACTAACTGTGTATCGGCAGCGACAAAAATCTGATCTGTCTGTGCCGCCGCTGGCATACTCATGGCTAGCCCCCCCAGGCACAAAACCAGAAGCACCGTTTTTATTTGACTAACCAGATTTCTAACCATTGGTGACCTCTTCCTGCTGTAAGCGCTCAATCACCGGGACGAACTCCCGTTGCCATATGGCTTCATCCAATGGGCCAAGATAGCGGTACCGGATCATGCCATGGTTATCGATAAGGTAACTTTCCGGGGTGCCGTATACGCCCAAATCCAATGCCAGGGCTCCTTTGGGATCGTACAACACCGCTTGGTAAGGGTTGCCACTTTGGGTTAATTCACGCATTGCCGATTGGCGGTTATCCCGATAATTGAGCCCCACAATGGCAACATCCCCTTGCTGCGCCAGCTGCATCAGAAACTGATGCTCGCTTTTGCATACGGCACACCAAGAAGCCCAGACATTGAGCAAATGCAGTTGTCCCGCCAGCAAGGTTTGATCCGCCACACCCGGCTTATCCAGCCGCGGCAAGCTAAAAGCTGGCACTGGCTTCTCCTCAAGTTTTGACGTCTGGCCATCTTGGGTAAGCATCACCGCCAAGCTAATCACTGCCAGAATCGCCACGACAACAGCCAAAGGAAGGTATCGGCTCGTCAATCTCATATCTTGTCCACCACTACTTCCAAATCACTATCGTTTCAGATTTTTTCGGTTGATGACGCTTATGCGAAACCCGCTTGCCAGCCAAGCTGCCTACCGCTATGGCCCCGCCAACCATCATCAAAATACTTCCAACCCACAACCAACGAACATAAGGCTTGTATTGGATCCGCACCGCATAGTCGGTGCGGTTAAGCTTCTCGCCGAGCGTGATATAGATATCACCGTGCCAGAACCATGCAATACCCGGTTCACTCATGTTCATGGTGCGTACCGTATAGTGACGGCGCTCGGGGCGAATGGTCGCAATCAATCGATCGTCTTTACTCACGGTGATTTGCGCCTGTTCGGCGGTGTAGTTCGGCCCGACCAGCAGGTCGGTTTGCTGGTAGGTAAAGTGATACTCATCCAGCGAAACGGCATCGCCTGGCCCCATCTTGCTGCTAATTTCCTGATCGTAGTGACTCACCAGAGTGGCACCGATAATCGTGGCAGAGACACCGATGTGGGCGATTACCATGGCAGCTTGCTTCCAAACCACACCTCGCATGCCCTTTGCCCGACGGGCATGGATACGGATGTACATCGCTTGCAGGGCACTGAGCGCGATCCAGATAGCCGTGATGAACGCCAGACAGACGGTAAGGTTGATCCCTCGCTCAAACAATACCGACAGCGCGACCCCCATCACGATAGACACCGACATCGGCGCCAAGGCTCGGGTGATCACATCTTCCAACCCTACCTTGTGCCAGCGGATCACTACCCCAAGCCCCATAAAGAGGAACAGGATAAAGCTCATCGGCACAAACATCGCGTTGAAATAAGGTGCGCCGACGGAGATATTGCCGAGCCCCAAAGCTTGGAACACCAATGGATAAAAGGTTCCCAGCAGTACGGTTAGCATCGAGACCACAAACAAGCTGTTCCCCACCATGAACATAGCTTCCTTCGACAAGAAGCCAAAGTTGGCTGCCACAAAATAGCGGCCAGAGCGGATCGCAAACAGTGACAAGGCAACGATCAGGATCAAGGCCAGCATAGCGAGCAAGGTCACGCCGCGAGTCGGGTCGACAGCAAATGCATGGACGGATGTCAGTACCCCAGAACGAACAATAAAGGTGCCTAGCAAACTGAGCGAAAAGGTCGAAATCGCCAGCAACAAGCTCCAGCCTGACAATGCCTTGCGGTATTCGGTGATCATCAGTGAGTGGATCAGTGCGGTTCCCGTCAGCCACGGCATTAACGAGGCGTTTTCAACCGGATCCCAGAACCACCAGCCTCCCCAGCCGAGTTCGTAGTATGCCCACCACGAACCCAGCGCGATGCCACCGGTAAGGAAAACCCAGGCCGCCAGCGTCCATGGCCGGCTCCATTTCGCCCAGTCACCCTTACCGTGTTCGCCGGTCAAGGCGGCAATGGCAAAGGCAAAACTGACGGCAAAGCCGACATAGCCCAAATACAGCATAGGTGGATGGAAGATCAGCCCGACATCCTGCAGCATCGGGTTCAAATCGCGCCCTTCCAGCGGTATCGGGAACAAGCGCTCGAATGGGTTTGAAGTAAGAACCACAAACAAGCTGAATAAGAAAACCAGCCCGGATAAGGTCACCAGCACCCTGGCAATAAAGGCCTCATCCAACCTGCGGCACGACCGCGCGACCAGGGCACTCCAGAGCGTCAGGGAAAATAACCAGAACAGGAACGAGCCTTCGTGACCGCCCCATACGGCAGCGAGCTTGAAGAAAATGGGTAATTGGGTATTGGAGTGATGGGCAACGTAGGCGACCGAAAAGTCATCCAGGGCGAAACTCATGCCCAACAGGACAATCGATATACCGACAAAAGCAAAGGCGCCATAACTTAATGGCCATGCATAGCGAGTAAGGTATGAATCCTTTCTGACTAATCCGATAGCCGGCACAGTGGCTCCGAGCAAGGCAAACACCATACCTAGGATTAACGAAAAATGTCCAACTTCAGGGAGCATCTATATTCCTTGTTACTAAATCGCCACAGCACGGGCTGTGGCGATTTTATTCATTTCTTCCGCAACCTATAAGGTTGTCATTTGTCCAGCATACAGCACAAACGTACGTAGCATCAGTACACCGATCAAACTTAGGGTCGTCACCAGCATAATAAAGGCTTTGTTGTGTTTGACACCGGCAGGGCTAACCGCATTCAAGCCAAGCGGCACCAACATCCCCATGCCAATCACGCCGTACCAGAACCAACTGGCCCAGAAACCGCCGCCAATAGCAGCCATGGCTGCAGCTTGGCTTTGGCCACCACCGAAATACAAGCCGGTAAACAGCGCAAAAATCACAAACAGCTCGAACATCACCACCGGGCGCTCAAACTTGTGCACCCAGCCTACACTGGCACTTGTCGCTGACTCTTTGAATACCACCACACCAAACAGCAAGCAGGCCGCGGCACCGGAGGACAGGCTCGAGAACAGGAACAAGATCGGCAACACGGGGTTGTTCAGCATCGGGTAGGTCTGTAGCGCCGACAGCAGGAAGCCGGTGTAGGCCGCCAGAACCAAGGCCAGGAAGCCAAGGAACAGCTCAATGCTGTTTTCGAAACGATCAAGTACTTTCAAGACCTTGCCAACAATTGGCAATTTTTCACCCAGCAAGTCCAGCAGCTCGTTCTTGTAGATGATGGCAAGCCACGCGAACAGGACAACCAGGTAAACCTGGAACAGTACTACACCCATCGACATCACTGAGGTCGGGTTGTAGAAAATCATGATTTTCCAGAACGACCACGGCTTGGTCAGGTGGAAGATCAGGATCAACAACCCCACGATGATCCCGAATGGCGCCAGGATCGCCGTCGCTTTGATAATACCGTTGCTGGCCGGATAACCTTCGATCACCTTACGCTTGAGGTAAATTGCAATCATCACCGCACCGGCTGACATCCCCGCCAGGAACAGGTAGACCGCAATGATCCAGTCCCAGACCAGCGAGTCAAAATAAAAGGCATCTGCAAATGTCGTACTCATCCTTTTATCTCCCCTTTTCCATGTGGCACCTTATACATCTTAGGCGCGGTGCCGAGCTCGACTTTTTGTCGGTAGACCGGCTTCTGCGTGATGAGCTGGCTGATTTCACTGTTAGGATCATTCAAATCGCCGAAGGTCAGTGCCTTGGTTGGGCATGACTCAACACAGGCCGGTTGTTTGCCTTCCTTGAGGTTGGTTTCACGGCAGAAGTCGCACTTATCCGCTGATTTAGTTTCAGGGTGGAAGAAGCGCACCTGATAAGGGCATGCTGCCAAACAATAGCCACAACCGACACACTTGAAGTTGTTAACGGCAACAATACCGGTCTCATCGTCTTTGAAGGCAGCTCCCGTCGGGCAAACATGTACGCACGGCGCGTTATCACAATGCTGACAAGAGATACGGGTAAATTGATAGTCAACATCTGGGTATTCGCCCTGCGGCTCACTGCGGACGATTTCCAATCGCGAAACCCCTTCAGGCACATTATTGACTTCACGGCAGGCATCGGTACAGGCTGTACAACCGATACACAATGTTTCGTCGTGAACCATACCGTAGCGCTTCACCCCATCTTCCATGGTCGCCGCCAGTGTCTTGCGACCGCCAACGAGGTTAGAGGCTGCCACCCCTGTAGTGAAGATAACTGCCCCGGCACCGGCCAGGAAGTTACGTCTTGAACACGTCATACACTCTCCCCTACTTTTTTGCTTTTGTCTGATCGGAATGGCAGTCGACACAAAGCTTGATTCTTGGCTTTCTCTCGATATCTTTCATCGGATCAGATGTTGGGTGGATGTTATGGCAAGAGGCACATGAGAGATCCAACGCGTGGACATCGTGGGTCCAGTTTGCTTCACGCAGATTCTCAGCCTCATGGCAGTTCACACAGGTTTCGTTTTGCTGCGTGATCCAGGCGACATCGGCCGCAGGCTTTTCAGTACCGGCAACAGACTGAGCTGGAGCAAACTTGGTTACCTCTTTTGCGCCATTGCGGTGATCCTTGCCTACATTGCTGTGGCAATCGACGCAGGTCACATCACGGTTTGTGTGCGGGTTAATGGCGGCACTATGTGCGCCTTTGAGAACGTCTTTTTCATCCTTGTGGCACTGGGTACAGGCGTAATCCCGGTCACGGATGAATTCGACGACATGTCTGCCGGACTCCGAAGTGGTTACAGAAGGATTGGCTGCTGTGGCTTCTGTGCTTTGGGAGTCTGCGGCAACATTGATTGAGAAACCCCAAATACACATAGCGACAAACAATGTCAGCATGCTATTCAGGGCTACTTTATGATTGCCCATTTTTCACCTTTTCATCTTCCACAATTACTTTTTTATTAAAATCAAAAAGTAACCGGTGCTGATAATACAAATCAGGCACAAACGTGCCCCTTGATTTTTGCAATTAATAATCCATTGCACTTGAAATCAATTCTTATTTGCATCATTTTTTAAGCCACAACGCTCAACAAACGTATTAAACTATATTTCAGGATGTGAAAATATGCGACAAATAACAAATACACCAAAAGCAGTATTGAATATGAACTTTTACTGATTTAGATCAACCTCAAAACCCACCCTAACATGTTGTTTTAAAATAAAATTAAATCAAAACACCCACACTATCCCAAAGGGTTATGTAAATACCCCCTTGGGGGTATATGGGTAAATTATTAATCTAGCTCGCGTTATTCGCTTTTCCCTTTTGATCCACAACAAAAAAAGAAACCGGATTCGTCTCGTTTTATTTTCTATCTGATACTCTTATTCAGAACTCTGATTCTGTTTGCATCAAAAAGCCGCATTCACAACGCTTGGCTCTATTTACAACAAGAATTATGGAGTGCACATCGTGAGTAATAAATGGACGAGAAATACTGCCGCTGTTGCAGCATTACTGTCTGCAATATTTCTTTCTGGCAATGTATTAGCCAGTGAGCAACCAGCAGCACAAGAAAGAATTGAAGCTCGCAACGAAACCTTTGCCGCTGACCATGTCGATCAGTTCAAAACATGGGAGGCAACCAAGGAAAGTAAAGACATCGAAGATGCCCTGGAAGGTGATCCGAACATGGTCATCCTGTGGGCAGGCTATGGCTTTGCTAAAGACTATAACAAAGCCCGTGGCCACTACTATGCGCTGACAGATGTTCGTGAAACACTTCGTACTGGCGGTCCTCAGGATGAAAATTCGGGCCCGATGCCGATGGCTTGTTGGAGCTGTAAGAGCCCCGACGTCGCCCGGGTGATTGACGAGCGCGGCGAAGATGGTTATTTCGAAGGCAAATGGGCACGCTTGGGCTCGGAAATCAGCAACACCATTGGTTGTGCCGACTGCCACAATACCAACAGCGAAGATTTCAAACAGGGCAAACCGGCCCTAGCCTTGTCACGTCCTTACGCGGCCCGTGCAATGGAAGCGATCGGCAAGAAGTTTGAAGACGGTTCGCGCCTTGACCAGCAGGCCCAGGTCTGCGGCCAGTGCCACGTGGAATACTATTTCCAGAAACAAAGCCACAACTCAGTGAAGTTCCCATGGGATATGGGCACCGGTGTTGACGAGATGGAAGTGTATTTCGATAACCTCGGCTTCAGTGATTGGACCCACGGCCTATCGAAAGCCCCAATGATCAAAGCCCAGCACCCAGAGTACGAAACGTGGCGCGACGGTATCCACGGCAAGAACAACGTAACCTGTATCGACTGTCATATGCCGAAAGTACAGAATGAAGACGGCGTCGTATTTACCGACCACAAAGTGGGTAACCCATTCGACCGCTTCGAAGATACTTGTGCCAACTGCCACACCCAGGATAAAGAAACCCTGCAGGGTATCGTCTCAACCCGTAAAGCTCAGGTGCTAGAAATGAAACTTCGCACCGAGAAGCAAATCGTTGCTGCCCACTTTGAAGCGAAAGCCGCTTGGGATGCCGGCGCGACCGAGGAAGAGATGAAGCCAATCCTGACCGACATCCGCCACGCGCAATGGCGCTGGGATTACGCGATTGCCTCCCACGGTGTTCACATGCACGCACCAGAAGTCGCGCTTCGCGTTCTGGGCACCGCACTGGATAAAGCAGCCGATGCCCGCGCCAAAGTGGTCCGCCTACTGGCTACCAAAGGCATCACCGACCCAGTGGAAATTCCTGATATTTCCACCAAGCTAAAAGCCCAGCAAGCACTTGGTATGGATATGGATGCAATGAACCAGGAGAAAGAAGACTTCCTGAACACTGTTGTGCCTAAATGGGAACAAGAAGCCAAAGTTCGCGAAGCGAGCTACGACCAATAAGGTTTCTCCTACACAAACCGATAAACAACGCCCCGATTTGCCGGGGCGTTGTTATTTTATTGCTGCGAGGCTGAAGATAACCAACTATCTGAAAGCCATCATGAACTTTATCATTGCCACGCAAGCGCAACAAAACTCAACAAAGTGTTAGAAAGTATTACCCAGCAACATCAATTCAGTAATTCCCGATGAGTGCTTAAGACATAAAAGTGTATTGCGCCTTTCAGGAAATCAAATAAAACCATTAAAATTCATAACCTTAAAAACATCTATTTCTTTCACGCTAAAATAAAAGGCCGTCATAAAGTCAGATTTTAACCTGGCAGGGCGATTTGACTCACACCCAGCAGTAAGGTTTATAATTTCCAGCGAATTTGGCACAGGCTTTATTTAATGCGTTTTCCTCGTTTCATCACACTGTTGTTGCTGCTGACAATCTCCCTTTCGGGGGGAGTCGCTGCTACACCTGTCAGTTATGAAACCAGCGATTTAGCGCCACACATTACAGCCATTAATCCAAGCGATTGCCATGGGGCTGACACTCATTGTGACCACCATGACGCCTCCTTGCACCATAACGCTTCACATCAAAGTTCTTCAAGCAACAGCCATGCAGAGCCGATGACAAACAGCTGCCCTCACGATGGATTGCAAGAATGTTGCCTGATCACGCCTTGTAACTTTTCATCTGCGGCATTTACCCACACCATCGTCAAAATGCCGAATTTCAATTTCAGTGGCCAACGCCCGTCCTCTGCCGTTTCTTTCTATCTGTCGGCCTCGCCTAATAACCTGTATCGGCCTCCAATAGCCTAACTGTTCACTTATTTATCAATGGCGTATTGAATGCCACGGCATCAGTTCGTCTGTTATTCACTAAATAAAATGAATAGTCATGAAAATCCGATACCTAAATTTAGCCGCAGCGCTTTGCGGTACGCTGCTGAGTGTGCCAGCTGCATTGGCCTCGCTGACTCTCTATGAGGCAGTTGATATTGCCATCGAGCAAGATACCACCCGGCTACAGCTGGATTACCAATCTCAAGCGCTACGCGAGAGTGCGGTTGCCGCCGGTCAATGGATGGATCCCAAGCTGAAAGTCGGCGTGGGCGGACTGCCGGTGGACAGTTTCTCCCTGAATGACGACATGATGACAAGTGTCTCCGTCGGCTTGATGCAGACCTTCTCGCGGGGAAATACCCTCGCCTTGCAGGAATCACGTGGCGGCATCGAAGCTGACAGCATGGAGCTCGCCATGGAGCTTCGGGCCCTCGAACTATCACGAACAATTACGGAACTGTGGATTGAGCTATATTATCTGCGGCAATCCCATGAGTTGCTGCTGTCCCGCCAAAACCTCTTGGAACGCCAGCATAGCGAGGTAACCGAGTCTTATGCCCTGGGGAATAAGGCCGAAGCTGAAGCGGTATTAGCCGTTGAAATTAGCCAAGGACGTATCGAGCAACAGTTACTGGCAAACCAGCAACTTCAGCAGGTCCAACTGGCACGCCTGACCGAATGGCTAGGTAGCGATCTTGCTTCTGTTGATGCCAGCCGCTTGCCACAATGGCCTATGCTGCAGCAAATGCTGCAAACCCCTGCCCGCTGGCCCGAACAGTTGTTGTCTCACCCGAGTGTTCGCCAACTCGACAAGTTAATCGAGCTTCGCGCAACCGATGTGGACATTGCCAACGAGGCTTATAAACCAGAGTTTGGTGTCGAAATGATGTATGGCTATCGCCAGGCAGAAGATATGGGTGGCCGTCAGGCCTCTGATCTCGTCAGTGTGTCTCTGACGATGGATCTGCCGCTGTTTACCAACAAGCGCCAAGACAAACGCCTCAATGCCGCTCAGCTCAATATGGTTGCAGGCAAAGCACAGCGCGATACATGGCTGCGCCAACTGCATGCAGAAATTACTCGCCTAGAGCAGGAAACTACCCTCACTCAGCAGCGAATTGATACCTATCAAAATCAAATTATTGAACGCAGCAAAGCACGTCTCGCCACGGTGGAAAGCAGCTATGAAAGTGGCTTTGCCACTTTCGCCGATGTGATTCAAGCCTCAGATGAGCTGCTGACCGTGGAAATGGAGCTTGCACGAGTGAAAGCCGATCATCACCAACGCCTCAACCAGCAGGCTTTCTATCTGAACCGCTACTTCTAAAGCCAATACCAACAGGAACATGAATAATGAAAAAATATGTTATGACCTTTTTAGCTCTGAGCATCAGTGCTGGTGTTGGCTTTACGTTGGGCAAACACGCAGATAGTACCCATGCACATGCAGAACATACCGGCGAAAAGCAACCGCTTTACTGGGTCGCCCCAATGGATCCCAACTACAAACGCGACCAACCGGGTAAATCACCGATGGGCATGGATCTTATTCCGGTCTATGAGGAAGATTTACAGGGCGGAAATGAGCCTGCAGGAACAGTCTTTATCGACCCTGCGGTTGAGAACAACCTCGGCGTCAAGAGCGCGCCGGTAGAGTATCGAAACTTAGCGCTGCCGGTGGACACAGTGGGCTATGTCAGCTTTGATCAGCAACGCTATTGGCAGGTTAACCTAAGGGTCAATGGCTGGGTCGAGCGCCTGCACGTCAATACCACAGGGGAGAAAGTCAGTAAGGGAGATGTACTCTTTACGCTCTATTCGCCTGAGTGGGTTAAAGCCCAGGAAGAACTGCTCAATGCCGTTCGCGCCAACCGTAATGCAATGGTTAATGGTGCAAAGCAGCGGTTACGTGCACTAGGCATGGATGATGCCCAGGTATCCCAGGTTATTCGCTCCGGCAAGCCCATTCACCATGTCGCGGTTAAAGCCCCGGCTGATGGCATTATTGATGCTCTAAATATTCGCGAGGGGGCATTTTTGTCACCTCAGCAAACCGTCATTAGCGGCGGTGCACTCGATACGGTCTGGGTCGAGGCCGAAGTTTTTGAACGACAGGCAGGCCAGGTTAAGGTCGGATCTCGTGTCAACATGGCAATCGATGCCCTGCCAGGCGAGCAGTGGCAAGGCTATGTCGATTACATCTACCCGGTACTGAATTCGGCAACGCGCAGTATGCGAGTGCGAGTGGTCTTTGATAATCCCGAGTTGCGCCTCAAACCTAACATGTATACCAAGTTAGTAATAGAAGCAGCGTCTGAGCAGCAAAGTCTGGTCGTACCTCGCCAGGCCGTGATCCGAAACCGTGACATGACCCGTGTTGTCTTGGCGCTCGGAGACGGCAAATACCGCTCTGCCCGGATAGAAACCGGAATGGAAAACCGTGAATGGATCGAAGTGACTGCCGGCCTGACCGATTCAGATAGAGTCGTGACATCGGCGCAATTCATGCTGGACTCTGAATCATCACAAAGTGCCGACCTAAGCCGGATAAATGGTGCTGAAGCTGCCCCCGTAATGGTCGATGGTCTTTTTGTCGCTTCTAATGGTCAAAACCGGGTTCGGATATCCCATATGCCAGTACCGGAATGGAATTGGCCTGCGATGGAAATGGACTTTGACGTCTCAGATGATGTCAGCTTCAAGGCGTTATCAAAAGGTGCCCCGATCCGCTTTGCACTGCAGAAAGAGAAAAACCAATACCTCATTGTTTCCCTGTCAGATGAGAAACCACAGTTGCCCGATGATTTCGTGCTGAACGATCACAGTCATATGGATCATAGCAATATGGACCACAGTGCGATGGGACACGACATGATGGATCACAGCACCATGGACCACAGCGCGATGGGTCACGACATGATGGATCACAGCAATATGGACCACAGCGCGATGGGTCACGACATGATGGATCACAGCACCATGGACCACAGCAATATGGACCACAGTGCGATGGGACACGACATGATGGATCATAGCACCATGGACCACAGCAATATGGATCACAGCGCGATGGGGCACGACATGCTGGATCACAGCACCATGGATCATAGCAATATGGACCACAGCGCGATGGGTCACGACATGATGAACCACAATAAGGATGGCGAGTAATGATAAACAAAATTATCCGTTGGTCGATCACCAACCGATTCTTTGTCCTCATCGCTGCGGCCATGCTGGCAGCCGGCGGGCTTTATTCGGTGAACAAAACCCCTATCGATGCCATTCCTGATCTGTCGGATGTGCAGGTCATCATCAAAACCAGCTATCCGGGGCAAGCACCACAAGTTGTCGAGGACCAAGTGACCTACCCGCTATCGACAGCCATGCTGGCAGTCCCTGGCGCGCAGGTCGTTCGTGGCTTTTCCTTCTTCGGTGACTCGTACGTTTACATTATCTTTGATGACAGCACCGACATGTACTGGGCTCGCAGCCGGGTCCAGGAATACATGGGGCAGGTTTCCTTACCGGCAGCAGCAAAACCCGAGCTGGGGCCTGATGCCACCGGGGTTGGCTGGGTGCTGAGCTATATCCTGCAGGATAAAACCGGTCAGCATGACCTGAGTGAATTGCGCAGCCTGCAGGACTGGTTCTTAAAATACGAGCTGCAGACTGTCGATGGTGTCTCAGAGGTGGCGACTGTCGGCGGCATGGTTCGCCAGTACCAGGTCCAGATTGATCCTGACAAGTTGCGGGCTTATAACCTGACCCTGGCCCAAGTCAACCAGGCGATTCAGAGCGGCAACCAGGAGGTGGGCGCCTCAGTGATCGAAGTCGCAGAGGCCGAGCATATGGTGAGAACCACGGGTTACCTTCGCTCTGCGGAAGATATTGCCGCCCTGCCACTTAAACTGTCTGAAACCGGCACCCCCTTGATGCTCGGCGACATCGCCGATATCTCGATGGGACCACAGATGCGCCGCGGTATTTCAGAATTCAACGGTGAAGGTGAAGCTGTCGGTGGTGTCATCGTTATGCGATACGGGGAAAATGCCCGTGAGGTTATCACCAATGTCAAAACGAAAATGGCCGAACTGGAACGTTCACTGCCAGATGGCGTCGAGATGGTCATCACCTATGACCGTTCAGGCCTGATTGACTCGGCAGTTGATAATCTCAACAACACCCTGATCAAAGAGTTTGTGGTCGTCACGCTGGTTTGTGCGCTGTTCCTTTTCCATATTCGCTCTTCGCTGGTTATCTTGATCAGCTTGCCACTTGGTATTCTCAGTGCGTTCATCATCATGCAGTGGCAGGGTATTAACGCCAACATCATGTCTCTGGGCGGGATTGGTATTGCCATTGGAGCCATGGTAGATGGTGCCATAGTGATGATCGAAAATGTTCACAAGCATCTTGAGCGAAACACAGAAACCGACAAAAACCGCTGGGAGATCATTGCTACTGCTGCAGAAGAGGTGGGGACTCCCCTATTCTTCTCGCTGCTTATCATTACCCTCAGCTTTGTCCCGGTATTCGCCCTGGAAGGCCAGGAAGGCAAGATGTTTGCGCCACTGGCTTTTACTAAGTCCTACGCCATGGCAGCGGCGGCTGGGTTGGCCATTACACTCGTACCGGTACTGATGGGCTACTTCGTTCGTGGCCGTATCATGCCCGAGCAGAAAAACCCTATCACCCGTATGCTAGTGGCCAGCTACCGCCCGATGCTGAAATTGAGCCTGCGCTACCCTAAGACCATGATCGCGATGTCGTTGGTGTTGCTGGCATCAGCCTGGTACCCATACAGCAAAATGGGCAGCGAGTTTATGCCTCCGCTCGATGAAGGCGATCTGATGTATATGCCAACAACCTACCCGGGGATCTCGATTGGTAAAGCGCGGGAATTATTGCAACAAACCAACAAGCTGATCAAAACCATCCCTGAAGTCGAGACGGTTTGGGGCAAGGCCGGACGTGCCGAAACTGCAACCGATCCTGCTCCGCTGACGATGATAGAAACGTTTATTCAGCTCAAACCGCGCAGTGAGTGGCGCGAAGGCGTTACCACAGACACATTGCGCAACGAGCTTGACAGCTTGGTGAAATTTCCCGGCCTGAGCAACGCGTGGGTTATGCCAATCAAGACCCGTATCGATATGCTCTCGACCGGGATAAAAACACCGGTGGGAATTAAGGTTTCAGGTCCGGACTTAAAGACCATCGAAAAAATCGGCAAATCGCTGGAGGAAGTTGTCGGCCAAGTGCCTGGGGCTGTATCGGTATACGCTGAGCGCGTAGCCGGCGGACGGTACGTGACTATCGATGTCGATCGTCACCGCGCGGCTCGCTACGGCTTATCCATCCAAGATGTCCAGCAGGTGACCAGTGCCGCCGTCGGTGGGATGAACGTCGCTGAGACACTGGAAGGGCTTGAGCGCTATCCGGTGAATGTCCGCTATCCGCAGCATTACCGAGATTCTGTATACAGCCTGCAGAATCTGCCGCTCGTTACGCCGCTGGGCGCGCATATCACCCTTGCTGATGTCGCCGATATCCGCTACGAGGATGGCCCTCCGATGATCAAAACCGAAAATGCTCGCCCCAACGGCTGGATTTTTGTCGATATCGAAGGCCGAGACCTTGGCAGTTTTGTCGAAGAGGCCCGCCAGCGGGTTGCCGAGGAAGTCAGCTTGCCAGCCGGCTATGCCATCAGTTGGTCGGGGCAGTACGAGTATATGCAGCGCGCGATGGAGAAGCTGAAAATTGTTGCCCCGGTGACACTCGGCATCATCTTTATGCTGCTCTACATGAGTTTCCGTCGCTTTGGCGAAGTTGCCATCATTGTCGGTACCCTGCCGCTAGCCCTCGTGGGTGGCCTTTGGTTGATGTACTACCTTGGCTACAACCTCTCGATTGCCGTTGGGGTTGGTTTTATCGCCCTGGCGGGTGTGGCAGTCGAAACCGCCATTATCATGCTGGTCTACTTGAACCAGGCCTGGCAACGCAGGATAACTGAACGGGAGCAGCAAGGGAGCCATGTCACAGAGGAAGATCTCGAGCAAGCCATCTTAGAAGGGGCTGGACAACGCATCCGCCCAGTCATGATGACCGATCTCACGGTCGTTATCGGCCTGATCCCAATTATGATCGGCAGCGGCACGGGCTCCGAGGTGATGCAGCGCATTGCCGCCCCAATGCTGGGAGGCTCGGTATCATCGGCTCTGCTGACCCTGCTGGTGCTGCCATCTATCTACAAACTTTGGAAAACCTACTCTCACCGCCTGCAAACTGCACCGGCGGCTGAGGTTCAATTAAATATCAATTAAAGAAAAACTATTATGAAATACTTCAACAAAATCGCACCTGTAGTCGCCCTAATGGCTTCGTTTGGCACATCAGCAATGACGGCAGAAGAGTTCAGCGCTCTTAGCCCGCAGCAGGCGTTAAAACACTCTCACCAGTGGCATCGTACCGGTGAGGCAACCGTTAAGGTGATGCCTGACAGCCTCGAAGCCACACTGCCTTCTGGCGAGGAAGCGGCCATTCCGCTGACCGAGGAGTTCCTGCTGTCAGTCGCGCCGTATATCAACTACACCCACCCTTGTACTTACCATGTACCGACAGGGTGCCAGGGCGAACTGGTGGAAGAAGAGCTGCACCTGATGATCAAAGATATGACAACAGGTAAAGTCGTGAAGAATGAGATGGTCACTACGCAAAAAGATGGTTTCATCGATATCTGGATGCCACGAGACGGCGAATATCAGTTTATGTTCCACAAAGGTAACTTGATGGCATCAGAAGTACTTAGCACCAAAGGGGACAGTCGCACCTGCATCACCACAATGAAACTGGTCGCCATGTAACCCTTTAAACCGCACGGGCCGGATTCTGGTGTAAGCCAGCCCGTGCGACACTCGAGGGGATGAAGCCAACGATCGCTAAGCGAACCAGGCCCCGTAAATTTTCCCCTTCTCCGGATAATGGACAACGCCCCGCTTTAGCGGGGCGTTGTTATTTCTCGGCCAACAACTCAAACCGCTCAATCAAGAAATCCAAGAACAAGCGAATCCGCTTCGGCTGATACTGCCTGCTCATATAAATAACGTTCAAATCAGCGCCTGCCGCTGAAGTGGACGCGTTGAAGTTCTTCATGTACCCATTTAGCACTGTCATTAAGCGCTGCTGCTTAATATCTTCTTGTACATCCAGCATGGATTTCAGTGCAATACCAGCCCCGTCCAAGGCCCACTGGCGAATGACTTCACCGTCATCGGAGAAACGCTTGGGTACCACAGTCACAGTATTGTGCTTTTCATGGTCCTCGAAGTGCCAGGTTTTCAACTCTTCGTTGTTGCGCACCATGGCTAAACAGTCATGGCGAGCCAGATCCTGCGGCGTGATGGGCGTTCCCTTCTTGGCTAAATACCCTGGCGATGCACACAGCACCCGTCGGCTAGATGCCAGCTTGCGCGAGATCAGGCTACTATCGGCAAGCTCGCCGTAGCGAATCACAATATCCAGCCCGGACTCAGCGAGATTCGACAAGTTATCGTTCAAGTAGAGGTATGGGGTGACATCGGGATATCGCTCGGCAAAGTCTGACACAAGAGCTGAAATGTACTGCTTGCCGATATCCCGCGGCGCAGAAATTTTCAAGGTGCCACGCACTTCTTTCACCCCGGTTTGCAGGAGGTTTTCCGTTTCCCTCACACTATCGAGGATCTCAAGACAAGCCAAGTGGTACATAGCACCTGAATCCGTCAGCGAAAGATGGCGTGTACTGCGGTTTAGCAGCTTAACGCCATAGCGATCTTCCAGCGCCTGTAACCTTGCCGTTACTGTCGCTGGCGACAACCCCAACTCCCGTCCCGCCGCTGCAAGACCTTGATTTTTAACGATGCTTACAAACAACGCCATATCCGCAAACTTGTCCACTCTCTGCTTCCTTCCTGTTACCCCCGCCCATCACTATTCATATAAACCGAATAATGAATTCGAATTATAGCTAATTATCAATTTATATTGAATTCATATACTAGCCCCATCGAAACAAACTAAGAGACAGTCACCATGAATACAGAGAAAACCGTGTACGTGATTATCGGGGGCACATCAGGAATTGGTGCCGAGCTTGCCAACCAACTGAAAAGCGACAACACAGTGATCCATGTTGCCAGTCGAAAGACGGGGTTAGACATCAATGATGAGCAATCTGTATACCGCTATTTCGAATCTATCGGCGCGATTGACCACCTTGTTATCACCGCAGGTTCTTTTGCCCCAGCAGGGAAAGTCACTGATATCGACACTGCAGCAGCCAAGGCGGCCTTCGATACCAAATTTTGGGGGACGGTCCGCACCGTCAAACATGCCGCCCGCTATATCAAGCAAGGGGGATCCATCACCCTGACCACGGGCATGCTGTCACGCAAAGTCGTCGCCGGTACGTATGTCAAGACCGCCATCAATGCAGCCTTGGAAGCCATCACTAAAGTGCTGGCTAAAGAGCTTGCGCCAATTCGGGTCAATGCCGTCAGCCCCGGCCTAACCCAAACAGAGGCCCATAAAGGGATGAGCGAAGAAGACAGGAATGCCATGTATCAGCATAGCCAGAGTAACCTGCCGGTAGGTAAGGTCGGTCAACCCACCGATATCGCGATGGCTTATGAACTGTTGATGCACAACAGCTATATGACCGGTGCAGTCATCGACGTTGAGGGAGGAGCACTGCTCAACTAAACGCCGCCAAAACAACGACTTTTCAGACAACCTTGGCACCTAACACTCAAAAAAAATCATAGAGATTTCACATGAATAAACAAAAGATGCCGCTGCAGGTATGGGTCTTGACGCTCGCAGCCTTTGCGATTGGCACCGCAGAATTTGTTATCGCAGGTATTCTGCCACAAGTCGCTCACTCCCTTTTGATTACCGAAGGCCAAGCTGGCTACCTAATCAGTGCCTATGCATTGGCAATCGTGGTCGGCGGCCCGCTACTGACCATCTACCTGGCCCGGTTCAACAAAAAAACCGTATTGGCCGGCCTGATGGTGCTCTTCATCGTCGGTAATCTACTGTCTGCGTTTGCACCGAACTATATCGTGCTCATAGCCAGTCGCGTAATAACCGGCTTGGTGCAAGGACCTTTCTACGGCATTGGTGCTGTAGTGGCGACCAATCTAGTGTCAGAAAAAATGGCAGGTCGAGCGGTAGGCCAAATGTTCGCAGGCCTTACTCTGGCTAATGTTTTGGGCGTGCCTGGCGGTACTTGGATTGGCTTGCAGTTTGGCTGGCACACCACGTTCTTAACCGTTGCCGCCTTTGGCCTGATGGCACTGTTCTTTATTACTGCTGTCATTAGGCCCGCAGGTCACGGCGAAGCCAAAGATGTCAAAGAACAGTTGCTGGCGTTCAAAAATCCCATGCTGCTGCTCAGCCTTGCCATCACTGTCTTTGCTTGGTCCGGTTTCATGACACTTTATGGCTACTTGGCGCCAATCGCGATGCATATCACCGGGTTTGCCGAAGGCACGGTTACTTGGATTTTGGTTATCGTCGGACTCGGTCTGATCATTGGTAACACCATCGGCGGGCGCTCCTCCGATAAGAATTTACACCGAGCATCCATGTTCTGGGCCATCGCCATGATTGTATCTCTGGTAGCGGTCGGACTCGCTGTCGAAAGCAAAATCATGTTTATCGCTGCGGCCTTTGTGTTTGGTATCGCTTCTTTTGCCAATGTACCTGCGATGCAGTTGCGAGTGATGAACCATGGCGGTGAGGGCCAGGAATTAGCCGCAACGGCAAACATTTCTGCTTTCAATTTGGCCAACGCATTCGGCGGGTTCTTGGGTGGCATGGTGCTCGATAGCCCAATGGGGGCAAGCATGATCCCCTATGCCGCGGTTGTGGTCCCGGTTGTCGGTTTGTGGCTAATCGCCAAAGCCAATCGCCGCGAACGCTCTCAACCCACGGTTACCCCCGCCTTCACTCACTGAATTCAAATTATTAATCTAACAGACCATCAGGATACAGTATGAAACTTTATATTTTTGAACATTGCCCTTTCAGCGCTCGTGTTCGCTATGTTGCCGGTATGCTCAATATCTCATTGGATATCATCAACCTCGACTATGACGATGATACGACCACCGCCGACATCATTGGTACTAAACAAGTTCCTGTATTAGTCAAAGACAATGGCCAAGCCATGGCTGAAAGCCTCGAAATTATCGAGTACTTCTTGACACTGGCCGATTCAACCGAGACACACCTACCTTCTCAGAAGGTGCTGGACTGGCAACGTAGCGCTTTCCTGCCGCTTCAAAAAGTAGGCTACCCGCGC
The DNA here is from genome assembly GCF_029223585.1 of Photobacterium sp. DA100. Classification (NCBI taxonomy): domain Bacteria; kingdom Pseudomonadati; phylum Pseudomonadota; class Gammaproteobacteria; order Vibrionales; family Vibrionaceae; genus Photobacterium; species Photobacterium sp. DA100. The sequence continues at coordinate 2,467,495 of NZ_CP119423.1, forward strand.
TGGTCAAGCATGAACCTTCCCGAGTTTAGCTCTGACTCAGCCAAGCAGGCCTGGCGAAACAAAAAAGAGACCGAAGCATTGGACTTTGACACCCTGCTTCGTGAGACTCCGGCTATCGCCAGAGAAGTAGAATCTTTAATCCAGCAAGCCAGCAAAGTGCTCAATTTGATGTCGAAGCAGCCTATGACCTTAGTCGACAAAGCCATCATGTTCTCCATTCTCAGAGGCTTTTTCAGCGCAGCGGAGCTCCAGTGGGATCACGCCGTCAAAGAATGGATGGTATCTGCCAGCAAGAAAAGCAACGTAAAGCTACTGAAGTAAAGAGGCCATTATGAGCAAGCTATTCGAACACACTCAGCTAAAACACCTTGCCCTGCAAAACCATGTGGTCATGGCGCCAATGACACGCGCGCGCACCAGTCAGCCGGGTAATATTCCTAACCCAATGATGGCGACTTACTATCAACAACGTGCAAGTGCAGGATTGATCATCTCAGAGGCCACGCAAATATCTGATGACGCACAAGGCTACTCTTTCACGCCGGGCGTCTACACCGATGAGCAAGTAGCCGGTTGGAAACCCGTTACCCGAGCCGTTAAGGCACAAGGGGCGGCAATGTTTTGCCAACTATGGCATGTGGGGCGTGTCTCCCATCCGACATTCCACAACGGCGAGCTGCCGATAGCCCCCTCAGCATTAGCCCCAGTCGATACAAAAGTTTGGATCGCCGATGAGCAAGGCAAGGGCAACATGGTTGACTGCGCTGAGCCTCGAGCCATGACTCAAGCCGATATCGATAGAGTGATCCAGGACTTCGCCTACTCGGCCAAACGAGCCATCGAAGCTGGCTTTGATGGGGTTGAAATTCATGGTGGCAACGGATATCTCATCGACCAGTTCCTGCGCACCAACTCCAACCACCGCAGCGACAACTATGGTGGCAGCCGCGAAAACCGACTTCGCTTTTTACTGGAAGTTGTTGAGGCGGTATGTACAGAGATAGGTGCAGACAAAGTTGGCGTCCGACTCGCACCTTTCATTACCTTCAAGGATATGAATTGCCCCGATATTGTGCCAACCATCCTTGAGGCATCAAAGCAACTTCAAGCTCGTGATATTGCATACCTGCACTTATCAGAAGCCGACTGGGATGATGCACCGGTGATCCCGGAAAGCTTCCGTATTGAACTGCGCGAACGCTTCACCAATACCATTATTGTTGCGGGCAGTTACACGCAGGCGCGTGCCGAGGCGGTGCTGGATAAGGGCTATGCCGATCTTGTCGCATTTGGCCGGCCGTTTGTCGCCAACCCAGACTTGGTATCACGCCTGAAAAACCACCAGCCGCTGTCAAACCTCGATGGCGCCACGCTATTTGGCGGCGATCACCATGGCTACACTGATTATGCGGCGTGCGAGATAAGCTAGGGCCGGACCGCTACTCCCAAAAAACAGGCTGAAGATAACAGTGATTATCTGGTGTGAAAACCAGTATCCATGCGCTATCGTTCCATTGCATCTGGTGCTCTTTGTCCTGGTGGTTAGGCTCAATATCAATACAGCGCTGGGAGGTCTCATCCGTACTTCGCAGTTCGATGGAAAAACTGGCAACGTCACTAGGCAAAGAAAGTGGCGGCGATAATGTTTGACTTGAAAGCCCTTCGATAATGGCATGTCCATTTAGGTATACATCCGACCGTAAACGCGAGTTGGGTGATGACGCATCGATAACAAACAGCGGGACATTATTGTTCGCCCTAACAGTACTTGGTCTCTCCACCGCATACAACGAATAGCGGTCAGTCAGGGTATTCCCAAAGGCAAAGACCCAATAAGGCGTGTCACTCCTGAGCGCAATTTGTGTGTCTTGTAGTATCAGCCGTGTATTCCTATCACGCAGGGAAATCGTCAGGTTTTGCTCATGCCGTTGGTCAAATTGATAGAGGTGCTGCGAGCGTTCACTCGTTCCATACAGGAGATGCCCTTGGCTTAAACCATGCTCATCGTTTTCGCCGCCGGACGCAATGATATCAACAACGGCATAGTCTGATCCGCCGTAGACAAAATCAAAAGCGTGAATATCTTGCCGGGCCTGAAAGTGACTAATTGCAGCTGTTGAAGTGGCACCACTACTGCCCCCTCCACAACCTGAGACCATTAAGCCTGTAATCAGTACCAGCAAATAATATATTACGTCAGTCTTCTTCATCATATTTATCTCAGCAATACTCTCGGCTGTCGGTATACAACGCCATTTGGGGACACCGAAATGGATCAGAGATATATATCCACCTTGGTTTCCTCGCTAAAATAGTGGTGGAATAATGTGTTTCCATATATCGAAGAGTTTCTTCAATTACCGTATCCCACTGTTTGTCAATTTTGCTTGTCTCTTGATTAGCCTTAGGACTAACACTCCAAAACTTATCATTTAGTTGAGGACATATATAAATAGCCCCACCGTCATCAACAATGACTTCTCCCTTCAGTTTATTTTCTCGAAGCTTTTGGTTGACGTCGTCTTTGGTATCGGTTGCAATTTCAATTGAATATATAAAAGGCATTTTCATTTCTTATAGTTAAAAGAATCCCTCAAGCCTATGCCTGATAATTGGGTGTACAAATAATAAGGGTCAGAGAAACCTACGAGGATCTCTGATACTGAGATCAACCCCATCCAACTGCTCTGACAGTTGCTGGAGATCTACGATGTTAATCTTGCCGCGGTGAAGCTGAACAAGTTGCGCTCGTTCAAGTTGCTTCATCACCTCATTCACGCGTTGTCTGGCAATGCCGGTCATGTCACTCAGTTGCTGCTGTGAGATGACAATTTCATTGTGTGCCCCTCGCCGCTCCAAGTGGACAAGGATCTCTAGCAACAGATATATCACCCGCACCGCCATACTCTCACTGTTAATTAACTGACTCTGCAGCCACTTATCCCGAGATTCAAACGTAAGCGAATAGAACCATTTATACACTTCAGAATGCGTTAAACTCACCTCCCTTAACCTGTCATTACTGAAATTAATAACGCGGCAAGGCTCCAGCTCAATAAATACGAATGACGACAGTGTTGAGGCTTGGTCAATATAATTACCAAACCACCCACCTTGACCGATAAGAATGCAGTTTGCTGTTTTTAAGTTGGGGGTTTGAATACAAACAGCCAGCGTCCCCTGTTCTAGAAAGTTAACCCCTTGGTTTACAAGGCTAGAGTTGTCCAGATCTCTTTCCATAATGTGCTTTCGTTTGGCTAATTTCATCAACGCCTGTTTAAGGCCAGGGGATAGTTCTGTCGTCCATCTAAGCTCTTGACTGCTGACCCTTTTGTTCATGACTACCTGATCGCTAATTACTGTTATTGAAGTATAGCCACCCTATCGCACCGGTGATGGCCACTGTCAATTAAAGCTCTCGTTCCCTAACAGGGTAAGTAGTATAAGAGTAACTCTGGCTGATAAGTATCCGCTAGCGGACACTTCTTCGAATTAAGGTATATTTCGGATTATCGGATATTAAACTGACATTCTATACCACGCCGATCTTGTAACTTGAAATACCAGCTGGCGACTTAACCTGCAGCAGGTAATCGAGGTATGACGCCCAAGATACAACGGTTACTATGATCATATGCCTGCCTTGCAGGGGGCCATGGATGAAATTCATGGACCCCAGAGCGCCATTCGCTTACGGCGCGATAAAACTCTTCGCCCGGTTGATTGCATTGATAATCTCAACCCGGTCCAGATCCGTCCGCTCGGTATCGAGCACTTGCTGCCAGGTATCGATGGCTTTCTGGTAGCGGGCATTGAGGAAATAGTCAGAGGCCAGCAACATCAGGGCTGAAATATTATTTTTATCCAACGCCAAGGCCTGTTCCAGCCAAGCCTGACTTTGCGGCGTGAAGTGCTGCTTTTCCTGATAATAGCTTGCTGTTGCCATTGCCGAGTAGATATTCGACTGCGGTTCAGGCGCAAGCCTTAACGCATACAGAAATGCAGTCCCGGCATTCTCAAACTCGCTGCTATACATATAGGCGTTACCCAACGCATACCAAAGCTCGCCATTTTGCGTGTCTTCACGCAGCTTATCCTGTATTTCTTTGATTTGCTTCTGATTCAACTCAGAAGCACTCATCAGCATTTCTTCAGGCACTGGTTGAGGGGATTCTGCACGCCGTATGGTATTTTGGGGTTCATGGCCCAAGAAGGCATAGCTGGTTACGGAGAGCACCGCCAGTAGCGCAACAATCATCAGCGATGCCGGCGTCGCCTTACGGTTGTATCGATACGAATGACCAATAATCAATGCACAAGCCATGATTAGCAACAGTAGGAAAAACAATCCTTGGTAATTCAGCATTCCCGAAAATCCATATAACGTAATTGAAATACCAGTTTACCAGAGCCTTGTAACGGCACCTGAAAAGAATGTCGGATATTTAGCCCAGATCAAATCAAAAAAGGCAGCGCCACTGCGCTGCCTTTGTATTGCCTAAATGATTGAGCAGAATGCCCGTTGAGCTTACAGCTCAAAATCACCAAACGCATCGTTTTCTACCTGACGCTCGAGGAAAGCAACCAAGTCATTGTGGCCACCGATATATTGGCCATCCAGAATGATTTGCGGAACCGTGCGTACCTGATTACCTGTTTGCTGCTCGATAAAATCAACCATAGTTGTTTTGGCAAGATCAGTCCCCAAGACCAAGGTAGTGTACTCAGTACCACGCTCGTCCAAAATAGCCTTTGCTTTTACACAATATGGGCAGTTTGGCTGGGTGATCACCAAGTTCTGGTAGCCAGCAAGTTGCTCCATCGTCATATCAGACATGTTTACTTTCTCATTCCGGTGTTATGTAGTGGCTAAGACTAAAACATCGCTGATACCGCTGACAAGTACTCACGCCGCAACAAAGTTCACTCGCTGGCAATTTGCACAGGAATGCGGCGCCGGCCAAAGCTTTTCTGGATCAGCTTAAAACGTCCGGCGAGTTGATAGCCACAATACGTACACTCTCCCTGATCGGTGAGGTGGCTGTCTCCGAGTTGATACCAGTTTCTGGTCAGGACATTCTGGCCACAGCCCGGGCAATAGGTACTGTCTCCTTCGACATCAAAAATATTCCCTACATAGGCATAGTGTAAACCGTTGGCTATTGCTATCTCGCGCGCTTTTTTCACCGTCTCGGGAGGAGTAGGCTGTTTGTCCATCATTTTGAAGTCTGGATGAAACGCACTGAAGTGTACCGGTACATCAGGGCCGAGGTTGTCATGTACCCAGCAGGTCAGCGCCTCTATCTCCTGTGGACTGTCGTTTTCGTCGGGGATCAACAAGGTGGTAATTTCAAACCACACATCGGTTTCGTGGCGCAAGTAGAGCAAGGTGTCGAGTACAGGAGCGAGATGGCCGCTGCATATTTTATGGTAAAAGCGCTCCGTAAAGGCCTTCAGGTCAATATTCGCCGCATCCATGTAGCGGTAAAACTCAACTCGTGGCTTTTCGCAGATATAACCGGCACTGACAGCAACACTGTGTATCCCCAGCTCTCGGCAGGCCTGTGCGGCATCAACCGCATACTCCATGAAGATCACCGGGTCGTTATAGGTAAAGGCAATACTGTCACACCCATACCGCTGAGCAGCCAAAGCCAGTTGATCAGGCATGGCTGTGGAACACAAGGTATCTATCTGGCGGGACTTGCTGATATTCCAGTTCTGGCAGAACTTACAGCCAAGGTTACACCCGGCAGTACCGAATGACAGCACCGAACTCCCCGGGTAAAAGTGATTGAGCGGTTTTTTCTCAATCGGATCGATACAAAACCCGCTGGAGCGACCGTAACTGGTCAGCACGATTTTGCCTTCATGGGCTTGCCTGACAAAGCACGCCCCTCGCTTCCCCTCTCGCAACCGACACTGCCGGGGGCAAAGGTCGCACACCACCCTACCGTCATCAAGCCGATGCCAGTATTTTGTTGGATAGAATTCAGGAGGTTGAGGCATGGTCGTCACCCTAGCGGTTATTGATTTTGAACAGAACACATTGATGTAGCTCTAATTTCTGACACCGTGAGATCATTTACAGGTATTTATTCCTATACTTAAGATTAGTCCAGATCTTTAGACTGTATACTGGTAGGTAGCCTATGAACACACGTCCACCAGCCGTTGCAGGCCAGTTCTATTCCCGCTCTGCGGCTACCCTGAAAACACAAATGGATAAATGGCTTAAGGTTTGCCAACATGCAACCCCGATCCGAGCCATTATAGTGCCCCACGCCGGGTATATGTTTTCGGGCAGCGTCGCCGCAGAAGCCTACCGTTACCTGCTACCAGAAGCCGAACGTATCCGCCGGGTGATCCTTATTGGCCCCAGCCATCGCTACTATTTCCAAGGCTGCGCCATACCCGCGGCGGATTATTTTGAAACACCGTTAGGTCAAGTCAAAATCGACACACAATTGGTTGAAAAACTGAAGGAAATAGAAGATATTGAAGTATCGGATCAGGTTCATGCCCTAGAGCACTGCCTCGAAGTGCAATTGCCTTTCCTGCAGTCATGTTTACATGACTTCACCCTGTTACCGCTCTTAACCAGTAATGTAAGCCCAACGAAAGTCGCCAAGCTCATTGATACCCTTTGGCAAGGTGACGATTGTCTACTCGTTGTCAGTAGTGATTTGAGTCACTTCCACTCCTATGCGGAAGCCCAGCGTATTGACAGCCAGACCTGCAAGATGATTGACAACTACGAGCCAACTCTCGCTCCTGAGCAAGCTTGTGGTTCAACAGGCATTAATACATTGCTATTGCTAGCCAAACAAAGGGGATACACACTTACTCGTAAAACACTAATAAACTCTGGCGACACTGACGCCGGAGATAAGGAGAGAGTCGTAGGATATGTCAGCTATCTCGTTTCAGAACCTCAATAAAGGTGAGCTAACCCAACTTTTGGATGTGGCTCGTGATGCCATTCGTGGCCACTTCTCTGATGATCTTCCCCAGCCTCCACAGCTTGATTTATATAGCAAGAAACTACTTCAGCCCGGAGCCTGCTTTGTTACCCTTACCGTAAATGGTCAGCTTCAAGGGTGCCTGGGCACCACTGTCGCACACTCTCCACTGGTAATGGAAGTACACAACAAAGCCCGAGCAAGTGCCTATCAAGACCGCCGATTTATGCCGCTGGTCGAAGAACAACTTGATGACTTGATGGTGGAAGTCTCGGTTCTTTCCCAACCAGAAGATCTCGCTGTCGACTCTGAGCAAGCACTCGTTGACTATCTGGACAATAACAAAGTCGGCGTTATCCTGTCGGATAATCATCGCCAAGCTTTGTTCTTGCCACAAGTTTGGGAGCAACTGCCAAATCCCAAAGACTTCATCCGCCAACTGAAATTAAAAGCCGGCTGGAACAGCGTTTACTGGTCTCCATCGATGAAAGTGCAGGTGTTCAAAGTCAATAGTATCAGTGGTAAGTATTACTACTAGGCTATTGGTTAATAGCGATGAGAGATTGTCACTTCCGCCCCAATTAACAACGCCCCTTTTGAGGGGCGTTGTATATCGAATTCGTTTTAATTCGCTAGGTATTACTTGGTAATCAAGCCATAGGGTTTGCCGGTGAAGATCTCCGGCTGTTTCTGAATCGTTGGGACAGCATGGGTTCCTTGCCAATCCAGTAGCATTATCGCGAGCACATTACGGTGTTCGCCATCGAGTAAATCCGTACTACCGTTTACCGCCGGGACTATACCCGCTTGGCGGTTCAAAGCACGCTGTATTGTCCTGCGGGTCTTTTCAACCACGGGGTCGTCTTCCAACCCGGCCAACAGGAAATTGATCCCAACCTCGGCGATCACATCCTCTTTCGAACGTTCAAGGATGGTATCGATATTGGCTCGGTAATAATCATAGATCCATTGATAGTCAGACTCTTTTATCGGATGCTGATAATACTCTGTTGCGGCAAAAACGATATGAGTTAGGCCGTAAACCTTATTCATGAACTGTTGATCACTAAGCTTGTTATCTTGGCTGTCGGGGTAGGTTTCTTTGAAGGCTGCAATAAAGTCATCAATCACATCCTGCTCCCCTAACTGGCGCAGCCAATACACCTGGTTAGCCAATTGAGCAGCCCACGCCCTTATCATTTCAGGATCCGTCGCATACTGTTTGAAGTCATAGCGGCGGATCACTTCGCGCAGCTTTACATCTTCACGATGCTTAAGACCATATTCATTGGCTCTGGCCATCGAACCCAACAGATCAACCCCGAGGTAAAAATATTCCGGTTTGTCTTTTGTCGCTTCGTATCGCAAGTCGCTGCGAACATCTTGTTTGTGATCATAGCGAGCGAGGCGTTTAACTGAATAGGCGGTAATTTGTTCAGGGGTGTGCACTTCGGTAGCGAAGTAATTCAACCGACTGGCCACACGCGCCATGTCAGACCATATCGCAGCTTGGTATTTGGGATCTTGCGTCTGGCGATACATCCGCAGGCCATAATGGCCCATTTTAAAGGCAGGAAGGGTAAAGAGCTGGCTTTCGTAGGTTTGGCGAATTCGCTCCGCATCTTGCTGGTAGCTCACTTGCCCGTCGTTGGAAACGGCATTGGAGCCGTCAGCACGAGCAGTCGGCCCATGCTCGGCCAGGGAGTGAACATCAGCCCATATCACTGGCGATGTGGCCATCGCCCCAGCTATCAGCGTAAAGGCGGCTGCCCTGTGTAATCTACTGCTACCCCATCCCATTGAAGACTCCCTGCCCATTGCGAAAAATATTTATATCCAGCACGCTAGCAAAGCATTGGAGCCTTAACGTCAGAAAGGTGTAAATTAATGCTCGCAGCTGTGATCACCATAACAATAGCAAAAAGTAATTGGCCACATGCCGCGGGCAGGCTTTAGCTCATGATCTCCCGAAAGGTTAGGTTAATGCGCGCAGCCGTCGGCCGCCGTGTTTTCGGTACCGTGTGCTGCCAAAAACGCTGCAACTCTCCCGCCATCACCAGCAGCGAACCACTGGTAAGCAGGTACTCTCTTTTTTCCTTGGTTTGCCGGTGGCGCAAGACAAAACGCCTGGAGGCACCAAGGCTGACGGAGGCGATGACAGGCTCCGCCCCCAGTTCTGGCTCATTATCCTGATGCCAGCCCATATAATCGTGGCCATTGCGGTACTGGTTCGCCAATACCGAATTGAATTTAACATCCAGCAGCGACATTAGTTGCTGGCGGATAGCCTGCAAGGTCGGACTCCAGGGATCAGGCTGCATGGTCAGGCCCGAATAGGTATATACCGCATCACCGCACCAAGCCTGCAACCGCGGTTGCAGCACTTCCCGGCCAAACATCCTGATTTTCTGCTGCTGCCAATCCAGCTCCTGGTTGAGTTGTTCAAAGCATTGCTCAGCCACGCTGCGCTCTAGAAAGTGCGGTTGCCAATACACCCTGCCCTGAGGCAAGGTCTGCCAGACGCCGCCATGGTCACGAAGCCGGCTAATGGCGTTCATCTATCGGTATCCATTCTTGGTGCTCTGGGCCGATATAGTCAGCACTCGGACGGATAATACGGTTATGATCCCGCTGTTCGAACACGTGGGCTGCCCACCCAGTCACCCTGCTCATAACAAAAATAGGCGTGAACAATTTGGTTGGTATTCCCATGAAGTGATACGCCGACGCATGGAAAAAATCGGCGTTACAGAACAAATTCTTCTCTCGCTTCATCACCGCTTCGACCCTGACCGAAATATCATAAAGAACAGGATCATTGGCATCTTTAGCCAACTGTTCTGACCATGCTTTGATCAGCGCATTGCGAGGGTCGGACTCGCGATAAATGGCATGGCCAAACCCCATGATCTTCTCTTTTTTCTCCAGCATTGCCATGATGCCTGATTCCGCTTCATCTGGTGTCTGCCATTGCTCAATCATATCCATAGCAGCCTCATTGGCGCCGCCATGCAAAGGCCCTCTCAAGGTACCGATCGCCGCACAGACACACGAGTGGATATCAGACAGGGTCGAGGCACAGACCCGGGCAGCAAACGTCGAGGCATTGAATTCATGCTCGGCATACAGAATCAATGAACAATGCATTACCTGCTTATGCAAGTCTGACGGCGTCTCGCCCGTGAGCATTTTCAAGAAGTAGCCAGCAATACTGTCTTGATCGCAATAGGTTTCTATCTTCACCCCGTGGTGACTGTAGCGATACCAGTAGCAGATAATAGCTGGCAACAACGCAAGCAATCTATCGGCTTTATCGTACTCCTCGGTAAAGCCGTGCTCCTGCTCGAGGTTTCCCAGCATGGAGCACCCCGTGCGCATTACATCCATCGGATGGGTGTCAGCAGGAATTTGCTCCAACACCAACTTCAACGCCAGCGGCAAACCACGGTACGAAACCAGCTTGGTTTTGTAAGCGGCAAGCTCAGCGCGGGTTGGCAATTTTCCTTTCAAAAGCAGGTAGGCAACCTCTTCGAACTCAGCATGCTTGGCCAAGTCAGAGATATCGAAACCTCGGTAAGTTAAGCCTGTGCCGGTCTTGCCAACCGTACAGAGTGCCGTGCTACCGGCCGTTTGGCCGCGCAAGCCTTCGCCGCCCAGCGGCTTGAGTGAGTCAGGCATGGAGCTCCTCCCTGTCGAATCATCCTCGTGTCCAAGTGATTTGGGCCTATTCAAAAGCCTAGGCCAGGAAACACCATAAAACCAATCATGACAGGAGCAATAACGCCTTTATTTCAGAGCAATATCTACCCAAACCAGGCGGTGATCGGAGCCCGCCTGCGGACGCTCGCGACCGCGAGCATCGGTAATTAGATGCCGCAGCGGATCTTTCTTGTCGGGCCAGAACACCCCGGACTGCAATACATCCAGGTTGGCCGACGGCAAGGCATAATCAAGGCGAAGCCCGGAGATATGGGTCCATTCACTTGGCCGCCCGCGACGTGGTTGCCAAGGGCGGAGAAAGCGCCCACCCAGGCTTTTCGGTGTCATCCGCCCGGAGGAAGCGCTACGGTGGATCTTGGGGTGCAACAACAGATCGCGGATAGCCCGCTTCATACCGTCACCATCGGCCATATCGGCATTCAAATCACCCAGCACCACAAAACGGCTGCCACAGGGCAGCCCTCCAGTCCCCCCCTTGTCATCTACCAAATGCTCGGCGTCTTCGATAATCGCGGTTACCAGGGCCAGCTCATCATGGTTGCGGCGGGCATTGCGTCTTTCGTGGCCGTCAAACACCGGCGGCGTTGGATGGCAGCACAGCAGGTGAAGGATCTCGCCACCGACATTGACCGGGACCAGTACATGGTTTTTGGATGATAGGCGCAACTCGGCACAGGCGGCGGCTGAGTAGTAGTCTTCGGGCATTTGATGGCCCGGCAAGTCCTGCCACCGCAAGGTTTGCCAGCTTTTTATCTCCTCATCGAGCAGGGGATAGCGCGACAAAATCACAAAGCTGAAATGACCATGGTGTTCACCAAACCCTTGGGCATCATTAGGCAAGGTGATCTTCCCGTCCCCATCGAGATCATTGGCCATCGCCAGTCCGGTATTTGATGGGGGGCAGTAGCGATAGGGATAGGACACCGCAGGCTGCCCATGCTGGGACAATGCCAGGTAATGTTGGCAAAATCGCGCCACTGCTCCGTCGTCACCGCCAAGGCCTGGATGGTCGAATTCACAAAGCATCAATACATCCGGGTTGACGTGCTGGATAATGGCCGCTAGTTTTGAAAAGCGCTCATGATCTGGTTGCTCAAGCTGTCTGAGAATTTCACCCGACGCGGCGGCTGACATGGAAACATTAAATACCGCAGCACGAATAATGGAGGGTAAATTGCTGGCCGAAGAGCGACAAAATGATGAGGTGTGCAAGAGGATCACTCACAGAATAATTTGAACAAACAGTATACCCACTTCCGATCAATTGCTCATCAGAAATGGGGAATAACGGAATGAAACTCTTACTCTGTCAGTTGAGAAATTGCCATTCTAATCTGCTTGGCATCTGACTCGGCGCGATGCTGCACGGGACCAAGCTCCGCCATAATTTGCTGGAAATGCGCTCGATCGATGCCATTTTCCTGCAGCAGCCACAAACCGACCTCGGTCAAAGTAAACGAAGGTCGCATATGAGCAGCGTGATATAACCTGCCGAGCCAGAACAGATCCCACTGGCTGTCACAGAAGACACGCTCATATTTACCTAAAACGGCATTGAGGTGATGACATACATCAACAACCTGCAGCCCTTCGTTATGAAGCTCTTGACGGGAAATTTGGTGAATTTCTTGCTCAGCATATTCATCCCAATGTTGCCAAGGATCACCAGCGGTTAATGGGTTGATTAACAGACTGTTTGCCGAGCCGTCTGGTAGTGAGTATCCCACCTCAATCGGGTAAGACTGGCCGGATAGACCGGATGCTTCAAAATCCAATGTTGCCCACATTGCGCTCTCCCTGATGCGATCATGAGTACTTACCACCAATACCACGACTTCCTGTCAAAAAACTGTATGGTAAGCGATTAAGGCATTTGTTCACCCTATGCAAAGGTAATAGCAGATACCTGCGGTGTACTCAATAAATGTAGTCGGAAACATGATGTTGTTGGAGGAAAAAAATCAATATGCTCAATAATGATACAAGATTGAATGCCTCGGCGTTCCCTATCATCCGCGCAATAAATTACGAGATATACATCGTCAACACCCCACAAATTGAATTACACTCAGGGAAATACTTATAAGCTGTATAGATTCAATATGACGCCTGTTATCGGCTTTGCCGGCTATAGTGGCTCGGGCAAAACGACCCTCCTCGAACACCTCATTCCCCTACTGAAAGCGCGGGGACTACGTATAGGTTTAGTCAAACATAGCCACCACAATATCGACCCAGACAAACCCGGCAAAGACAGCTACCGACTACGCCACGCCGGTTGCAACCAGACATTACTTGCAACCAAGGAAAGGCACATGCTCTATTTTGAATACCCAGAGCCTGAGCGGGCAGAGCCGCAACTTGAGCAATGCCTTTCACAACTGGATCACAGCCAGCTGGATGTGATTTTGGTTGAGGGGTTTCGCGACCAGCCGATCGTCAAAATTGAAGTGCATCGCCCGAGCTATGGCAAGCCACTTTTGCACCCACACGACCACAACATTATTGCCTTTGCCAGCGATGAGCCGGCCCCTGAAGGATGCACACTGCCTTATTTGGATTTAAACACCCCTCAGAGCGTCGCTGATTTCATAATGAAGCGGTTACGGGACAATTAAAGCTGCGCTGCCCGCTTGGAAACCACATCAAACCATAACTGACGGCGTTTATCGCTGGCATTCAGCACCGGCCCCAAATAGGTCGAACGCTGGTTTTTTATTCCAGTAAAACTCAAAATAGCATGCTTAAGCTGTTTATAGATCGGGTTGCCATTAACGTACTTGTACCAAAAGGGGGGCGTGTCGAGCGTGACGATCAGTTCTGATGTCCGTCCGCTCAAAAGCTTTTGTGGTATAGCCTTGCCTTCTTGGTACTTGAACGCAAAACCGGGAAGAAACGCTCTATCAATAGCGCCTTTAAACTTGGCGGGCACCGTCCCCCACCAAACGGGGCTGATGATGACAATATGCTCTGCCCACATGACTTTCTGCTGAAAGGCTTTCAAATCGTCTTCCAGCGGAGACTCGGTGTCATAACCTTGCTGAAGGTCCATCTCAAACGACATATCAGCAATATTGATTTGTTGGATCTGATGCTTCTCACTAGCAACCTTCGCATAGCGATCAGCCAAAGACTGACATAGGCTTGTTTGCTTTGGATTCGCATTGATCACCAAGACTTTTCTCATCACAGTACCTCCTTGTGTATGGTGGAGGCATCTTAAACCCTACCCCTAAGGTCAGAGTCAATAGTCACACTGCGCAATAGACTGCCGGTACTCACCAATACGGACCGACTTCGCTTCCAGCGTCTTAATCTGGAGGGCAATCTCATGTTGTTTGTGCTCGAGTAGCTGCAGCACTTTGCCCCAATCAAAATCATTCTTACCATTCACCAACACTTTCAGCTCTGATAGGTGTAGCCCAAGAGACTGTCCCTCTTTTATCAAACGGATAAACTCGACATCAGCCACTGAAAACACCCGATAGTTGCCCGATCTCGCTACGGCCAGTAACCCCATGGACTCATAGAGCCGAATTGCCCGCTCCGAGGCCCCAGACTTTTTTGCTGCTTCACCTATGTACATGGGTTTCCATTCCTTATACTTCCACTCAACTTTCTCTATTTCCCTTCTTGCTCAATCAGGCCACCGTACAAACAGCGCCTGCCAAAGATATGCAAGAATAGGTATAGTAATTGTTTTAGATAAATAAAATCAAATAGTTAGTGTTTAATTATCTTTTTAACAAAAGGAATTTCGCCAGTCGCTGAAGCGCCCAGTACCGCTGGGTGATTAATGGCAGAGGCGCTAGTTCATTGAGCCTCTGCCAGAATTAAATTAATTACTCGACAGTAATTACCATCGGTTGGCTGCTTTTGATATTGCCCGCAATGGCATACACAGCCACCTGACCTTTGCCGATAGCCGTCAGGGAGCCATTTAAGTTCGCCTTGACAATACCCTGCTTACTCAGCTCATAGCTGGCTTCCGATGCATCAATATTAACCATACCTGATGATGTAAACGCGCGAAGGGTGGGTGTCATCGTCGACCCCACTGCCATGGTCGTTGAGCCAGGTAAAATCATCAGATCCAAATAGCCAGCATCGTTTACATCAATTCGCACCGCATCAGACTTACTGCCATCAAAATGTGCAATCAGATAGCCATAGCCTTCATTCAGGCCCGTTAACTTTCGACCCTCAACTTCGAATGCATCATCATTGGTAACCCGCTCCCAAGTCACCGCTCCTGTTACATCCTCGGTCTCACCGTCACTGAACGTCGCGTTAACCATCACAGCGACAGTCTGCCCGACCATGACATTGGTATTGCTGATTTCGATCTGTAACTCATCTACAGATGCCTCTCCGACCAGCACGGTACCTGGCTGGGATGCCTTATGGCCATTGAGGCTGGCATGAATACTTGTTGCGCCCTTTTGGGCGGCAAAAATAGTACCGTTCTGTGAAACAGGCACACTTTCGGGGTTGCTACTACGCCACTCCACCCCCTCAACACCGCGTACATAGGTACCATCGGCGTAGAAGGCATTCGCTGACATTACACGTGTTTCACCTTCATTGAGCTGAACGTGGTATGGCACCACAAAGAGCTCTAGAATTTCATTTTCTGAATCTTTGGCAGATACCACAGAGGTACCCAGCAGCATGACGACCAAACTACCGAGAGATAGGAAGTTACGAAATTGCATTGCTACTTTCTCCTATTATTTTATATATTTAAATTATTAAGAACACTACGTCCCCAGAACGACTGAGAGCCAAGTGTATTTAGTCGAAAGTATGAAAAATAAATAATGTGTGAAGCTGTTCCAGATATTTTGTCTGACGAGTGAAAGGTATAACGAACAACCGAAGCATTTATTTATCGGCATATTGCCGACATAGGAAAATAATTAAAAGCACATAAATACTTAAAAAAGTAATCTATCACTTTACGAGCAATAAAACACTAACCACATTTCACCCTCCAACCTTTTTTATATTCCATGTACCGTGACAGGGAGCGTTAGTTACTCTCCACTCACCATCAATACGCTCTTTCTTCGCCGTCCCCATAAAACGATACCCCCAGCGCGGACTATTGGCATAGAGCGCCAAGTTGCCCTCATTGGACACCCACCCTGACAGCAAGGTGTTGTTATACATCAGCTTTAAGTTAACCACCCCCTGCTCTATGGTGCCAACCACCCGAGTTTCAAGACAAATGTTGTCACCGCTGATATCCCGCCTTTCACCTTCCCATTTACCGTCATAATGCATTGATATTGGAAATGGGGGGGTATTAGGCTGGGCTGTATTAAGAGGCCGTCTATCATTATTTTCCAGAATAAATATCATCAAAGCCAAAACACAAACCACGACAACAATATATATTCCCTTCATTATCCTTCACCTTTGTCATCAAAATTAAACCTGTGATATATATTTTGCCTTGCTTATTCCAATTGCAGGTAAGATATAGTCAACCATTAACTCAAAAGGAAAATCTTCATCTTGGCCAATAAACGCTCCAGAGGTCATGGCAATCACTAAATTGTGCTGCGGAATAATAAACATTTCCTGACCGCCAAAGCCCCGCATTCCAGCAACAGTCAGTCTGACGCCATCCACGGTAATAAGGGGAAACCACCAATTGTGGCCATATTCTATGGTTTTGTGAGGCCAAAACTTCCCCTTGGGAACTAAGCTCTGCTGCGCCCATTGCTCCGAAAATATACGCTTGCCCTGCCATACCCCATTATTGAGGTATAGCTGACCCAGCTTAGCCAAATCGCGAGAACGCAGGTACAAGCCTGACGAACCCAAGTAATCTCCGGTGACTTCATGGGCAAACCAGTCATAGTGGATGATCCCCAAAGGATTGAACAACGCCTGCTCGGCATATTGCCTCAAGGTCTTGCCCGTCACCTTCTCAACCACACCACCAAGCAGTACGCTCATCGCACCTTGGTAGGCAAAAACTTCACCAGGAGAGTGCGCGATCTTTTTTTCAAAAATGTATTGGTAAGGGTCTTGTGATAGCCACATGCCCATCGCATCACTTGGATAGGCACCCCACTCATTCCAATCCAGCCCGCTGTTGAAATCCAGAGCGTTCCCTAAACTGATCAACTGCTTCTTCTCGTCATCCTGAAGATCCTCATTAAGGAAATAATCAAACAAAGGCGTGTCTTTGTCGGCAATAGCACCGGTATAAAGCAAATGGCCAATCAGTGTCGAAGTGACCGTTTTGGTCACCGAGCGCATTTGATGATAAGTATCCACCCCCGGAGGGAAATACTGCGGCATTGGCGTTCCATCGGGTGAACTCTGGACCGGGTAGTATTGCTCAAACACCAAATGACCGTTGCGCACAATCAATAACGACTGCACTTTCTTGGTTTTCTTCAACGTGACCAGATCATGCAGTTCCAGCAGGCGTTCAGTCTTGAAGCCTTCAGCCTCGGGCAAGCTTATCGCCCAATCACTCTGCTTAGAGGCCTGCGTCCATTGAAACCCTTCAAGATCGGTTTTGGCGGGGTTGAACATCACCCAGGTAATAGCCAGCACCGACACCGCTCCCCCCAGAGTGCTAGCCAAATGATTAAAGCGGTTGTTTCCCACCATCGACGCTGCGCCCCTTATCAAGAATGGAATATTCACAAATCATCAAACAGATAGTTGCAGGGTAGGTGATTAATAAAAGGTAAAAAAGCGATCTTTATTACAGCTGTTGAGTCAGTTATATGGGATTGGTACTTTTACGAGTGAGATAACAAAAACGCCCCTCATTTTGCAATGAGAGGCGCTGATTTACATAACTAAATCATTAACTTGGTGATATTAAATCGCCCAGCCACCCGCGTAGAAAGCGACCAGTACAATAGCGATGATCACCGTACCGGCATTCAAGCGTTTCGCTTCGCCAGAAATCACACGGCCGATCACCAAAGAACCAAAGCCAAGCATAATACCGGTTACGATGTTACCTGTTAGGACGATAAATACCGCACACATCAGGCCAGATAAGGCATCGACTGAGTCGGCCATATCCAGCTTGCTGACATTGCTCATCATAAGCAGGCCAACATACATCAGAGCCGGTGCGGTCGCGTAGGCAGGAACCAGGTAGCTGATTGGCGATAGGAACAGTAGCAGCAAGAACAGACCACCCACAACGGTTGCTGTCAAGCCTGTTTTACCGCCTGCTGCAGTACCCGCTGCTGATTCAATGTAAACAGCAGCTGGCGCACCGCCGACAAAACCAGCAAAGATGCTACTGACGGAGTCTGATGTCAGCGCTTTACCGCCATCGATAATCTGGCCGTCTTTATCTAGCAAGTTCGCCTGACCCGCAACCGCACGGATAGTACCGGTCGCATCGAAAATCGCGGTCATAACCAGAGCCAACACACTAGGGATCACGATTGGGTTCAGCGCCCCCATGATATCCATGGTGCCAAGCAGAGACTCGCCTTCTGCGCCGAACGACGGCATCGCAAACAAGCCTTGGTAGGTTACGTTCGGGTCGAAAATCAAACCAAAGATGGAAATTGCAACGATGACCAGCAAGATGCCGCCTGGTACACGGCGTTTTTCAAGACCGAAAATAGCCGCCAACCCAACGATAGACATGATCACAGGCAGCGAGGTGAACTCACCCAGCGCAACAGGCAAGCCTTCATGCGGGTTCTGTACCACCAAGCCAACACCGTTAGCGGCAATCAGCAACAAGAACAGGCCGATACCGATACCCGTACCGTGGGCAATACCGAACGGCAGGTTGGTAAGTATCCACTGACGCACACCGGTCACGGTAATGGCAGTAAACACCACCCCCATCAGGAATACCGCACCCAGTGCAACCGGAATACTGATCCCCTGCCCCAGCACCAAGCTAAATGCGGTGAAGGCAGTGAGTGAAATCGCACAGCCAATCGCCATAGGCAGGTTGGCCCACAGGCCCATCAAAAGTGAACCAAACGCGGCAACCAAACAGGTGGCGATGAACACCGCCCCTTGGTTGAACCCAGCGGCACCGAGCATGCTCGGCACAACAATGACCGAATAAACCATTGCCAGGAAGGTCGTCAAACCGGCGACCACTTCCTGCCTTACCGTACTGCCTCGCTGGGAGATTTTAAAATACCCATCCAACCCGCTCTGGCGGGGTGTGTCTTCTGCTACGACTGTAGATTCATGATGAATCGAACTATTTTCAGACATGATGTGATTCCTTGTAAAAATTGATGCCAGGCGCGCAACCTGGACACCTTGAAAAACGTTGAGCTTCCTCTCAACCCGCCCCGTCGCAATCGATTGCTTTTTTGGGGCTGTGACTGGTCCGTCACGTTATAAATGTTGCTGACTTTTATCGGCACAACCCCAGTTAACAGAACCCATCAACGTCCAAAAAGGAACATCCCTAGAGCAAATAACCGGGGCTGGGCAAGGTAAATTGGCGGCGATTATACGCTTTGCTTACCCTGCATTGCCAAGAACTTATTTCCCGCCGAAATCGTTTGCGTAAAAATTAACCTCGCTCGTACACTAACCGGCCGTCAACGTAGGTTCGGTAGATACTGCGGTCATCACCCAAGGTCATCAGCATGAACAATTTCTCCGATAGATCTTTCGAGCTGTCGTAGCGCAATTGCTGCAGTGGCGTTGAACATGGGTCGATAACCACAAAGTCGGCCTCTTTGCCTACCTCGAAGTTGCCGATCAAATGATCCAGCGAGAGTGATTTCGCCCCGCCCAATGTCGCCAGATAAAACGCTTCGAAGGCCGACAAGCGGTGCTGCTGCAACTGCATCACCTTGTAGGCTTCGTTGAGGGTTTGCAGCATATTGAAAGTAGTACCGGCACCGATATCGGTTCCCATGCCGACTTTCACCTTGCGTTTCCAGGCCTCCTGCATCTTGAACAAACCACTGCCGAGGTAGAGGTTAGAGGTGGGGCAGAACGCGATGGCAGAGTCGGTATCATGCAGGCAGTCCCACTCCTTGTCTTCAAGATGGATACAGTGGGCAAACACACTCTTCGAGCCAGTCAGCCCATGATGATGGTAGACATCGAGGTAGCCGTCCTGCTCCGGGTACAGCTCTTTCACCCAAGCGATTTCATTCTTGTTTTCGCACAGATGGGTGTGTACATACGTATCTGGATATTCCTCTTTAAGCCTTCCCGCCATCGCCAGTTGCTCTGGCGTGGACGTCGGCGCAAAACGTGGGGTAATCGCATAGAGCAAACGCCCGCGCTTATGCCAGCGCTCAATCAATTCTTTGGTCTGGTTGTAACCAATTTCCGGTGTATCCAGCAGGTATTCCGGCGCATTGCGGTCCATCATCACCTTGCCGGCGATCATCCGCATGTTGATCTTCTCAGCCTCTTCGAACAGCGCATCGACCGATTCTGGGTGAACCGTACCGAATACCAACGCCGTGGTGGTACCATTGCGCAGCAGCTGCTTGATAAAGAAAGTCGACATTTCGCGGGAGTAGTCTTTGTCTTTATACCTGGCTTCGGTCGGGAAGGTGTAGTTGTTCAACCATTCCAACAGCTGCTCGCCGTAGGCGCCAACCATTTCGGCCTGCGGATAGTGGATATGGGTATCGACGAAGCCGGGCATCACAATCTTGCCGGGATAGCTACGAATGCGGACTGTTGGCGGGATTTTATCTTTGCCCTCTTCCCATTCACCAACCCATTCAATACGTCCGTTGTCGACCAGCATTAAGCCATCTTCAATAAAGCGGATGTTCTGCTCTATATCCTCAGGCTTGTCGACAACCTTGGCAATATCCAATATTGATGCTCTGATTGCTTTCACTGATTGGGTATATTCCATGATTACCTCTTATCTTTTCGTGCTGGACAGTGGTAGGGTCACCGTTATTCCAGCGCTATCTTTTATCGAATTCTTTCTGTTGTAGGCTTAAATTTGCTGCTCACGTGACTGCATCGCCTCTTCCTCGGCCAATGCCTTTTCACATGCTTCACATTCTTTGATTTGCTCTTTCAATGCTTCACGTTTCTCTTTCGCACTCTCCGCTTCATCGGCACGGTTAATACCAAGCATGATGTTCAGTCCCAGCGCAACCAGAGAGCCGGTAGTGATCCCGGAGCCCAGGATGACGCGCAGTGAATCTGGCATATAAGTCAAAATCTCAGGACGAACGGTCACCGCCATACCCGAGGCAACCCCGACAGCGATGATAAGCATATTGCGTTTGGTAAAATTAATACGTGACAGGATGCCGATACCGGCCGAGATGATCATGGCGAACATCACAAGTCCGGCACCACCGAGTACCGGTGATGGAATAGTGACCACAATACCGCCCAATTTCGGGAACATACCGGCGATCAGCATGATCACACCGGTCACTGCAACCACATGGCGGCTGGCGACACCGGTTATCGAAACAATACCGACGTTCTGGCTGAACGATGAAAACGGCGTTGCACCGAATACCGAGGCAAGGGCACTGCCCACACCATCGCACAAGATCCCTTTAGACAGCTTCTTCCCGGTTAATTTGGTGTGGGTTGCATCACTCAGTGCGAGAAAGTCACCGGTAGATTCCATAATGGTCACCAAATAGGCTATTGACATGCCAATGACACCACTGACAGTAAAGCTCAAGCCGAAAGGTAGTAGCTCGGGCAAAGAAAAGAACTTCGCCTCTTGTACAGGAGTAAAGTCAACGACTCCCATAAATATAGCCACTATGTACCCGACCATCATCCCGATCACAATCGCAGCGGCGGAAATCAAGCCTTTGCCAAGTTGCGACAGCACGATGACCACCACCAGCACCAGTAACCCCAGCATCAGGTTATTGATTTGGCCGTAGTGCTCCTGGCCGACAAACCCGCCGGCAAACCAGTCAACGGATACAGGCAAAATGGTCAGACCGATCAGCACCACCACAGTACCTGACACCACGGGTGGGAACAGCTTGCGGATCTGTGGCATGAACCGGCTGCCAATGATCATCACCAGCGAGCCAATCAAGGAGGCGCCGAACACCCCGGAGATCCCCGAGTCCAGACCAATCGAAATGGAAATCGCGACAAAGGTAAAACTGGTTCCCATCACCACCGGAAGCCGGATCCCAACCGGACCAACCCCCTTGCACTGGATAATGGTCACCACTCCCGATACCATCAGGGCCGCATTTACCAGAATCACCATTTGATCAGTCGGCAGACCAATCGCACTGCCGACCACCAAAGGCACGGCAATAATTGCCCCCATAGCGGCAAGCATATGCTGCAGGGCAAGGAGGATCGAGGCACCCACAGGTGGTTTGTCTTCAACGTTATAAAGCAGCTTCATTTCAGTACCATCCGTAATCTTTGAATCGATAACCTAGCCAGAAACCCTTGGGCCCTTTACAACAAGCTCCACCAGAGCCTGTGCCTGCCTACCCGCTTATACCCTGACTGTCTCCGAAAATTGTTGGCGGAGCCCAGTCGATACTAGCCAAGTCATGACGGCGTAATTGCCATATCACCAGCCCGGAGAAACCGTGGCCGAAAAACAAAGCGGCCATTTCCCATCCCCTGGAAATGGCCGCTTGCGCATTTACTACAGCTTATTCAGACCTTGTAAAATCTTCTCTGGCGTAAAGTGCCAATCGCGTAACCAGACACCGCATGCATCGTGAATTGCACTGGCGATGGCAGGCGCCGCACCGTTAACACCAATTTCAGATATCGATTTCGCACCGTAAGGACCAACCGGATCATCGCTTGGCACCAACACCGCTTTGAAGTCGCGAGGAATATCACCAATCTTCGGTGCACCATAGCTCTTCAGATCGCGGGTGACCGGCACGCCTTTTTCATCGTAAATCAGCTCTTCATACAAGCTGTGGCCGATGGCTCGCATGCTCGCACCATAGATCTGACCCAAGGCCAAATCTGGATTAACCGGAGTACCGCAATCGAGCAAGGCATGGAATTTATCCAGTCGGATTTCACCGGTACGGGTATTAACCGCCACCTCGGCAAAGTTTGCACCGTAAGGGAAGGCAAATTCCGGAGTGATGAAACAGCCCGATGCCAGTAACTGCCCCCATCCTGTTCCACTTTCCGCCTTGTGGGCAATATCGAAGTAGCTCACCTCGCCTTTCTTGCCTTTCACCAAGCCCGGCGCGACGATGTCGACATCTTCCACTGGCTCTTCCAGCATTTCGGCCCCGCACTTGAGGATCTTCTCGCGCATGGCTTCGGCAGCTCGCTTGGCGGCATTGCCTGAGAAGCAGGTACCGGATGAGGCGTAGGCTCCTTTATCGAACGGTGCATGGTCGGTATCACCAGAGTGCACGGTAATTTCATCCATCGGGCAGCAAAGCACCTCTGCGGTCAGCTTGCTGATCACCGTATCCAAGCCGGTACCTATATCGGCACCACCGGAATGAACAATAAAGGTACCGTCGGAGGCCATCTTGATCCGGCAGTTCGCCTGGTCGATATCAGGGATACCGGATTTCTGCTGAATAATCGCCACACCGCGGCCGACTTTCCACTCACCGTCAGCTTGTTTCGGGCTATCCCACTCAATCAGCTTACGGCCTTCACGCAAAATTGGCTCCAAGGCACAGCTGTGTACTTTCGGTGCGCTGGTCGGCATCTTACCTTCGCCGATAGCCGCCAGGATCTTCAGCTCCTGACCTTCAACAACACGGTTTTTCTCCACCATATCCAAGTGGTCGATACCCAACTCTTGTGCCATTTCAGCCATGGCCATCGTCAGGGCAAAGTTCCCCTTCGGCGCGCCGTAGCCCTGGTAAGCCCCGGTAGGACAGATGTTGGAGTAGTAAGTGGTAACCCTAAAATCAACGTTATCACATGGGTACAGCGGCAGTGACAATGCAGGACCATTTGATGGCACGGTCAATGCGTGGTTACCGTAAGGGCCGGTATTGGCTCGGAAGTCCATGTCGATTGCGGTCAGGGTACCGTCTTTCTTGGCACCCAGTTTCACGGTGACTTTGGCCACGTGGCGGGTCGAGTTACAGATGAACTCTTCTTCACGGGTATGGTGGAAGTACACCGGACGGCCTGTGGTCCAGGTAGCCCATGCACACACATCTTCCAGCAAGATATCTTGTTTCGAGCCGTATCCGCCGCCCACACGCTCTTTGACGATATGGACTTTGTTCTGTTTCACACCCAAGATCTTGGCAACCTGACGGCGCACGTGCCAAGGCACCTGAGTCGAATCGTGCATCACGATACGATCGCCATCCATGTAGCTGTAACAGATATGGGTTTCAACCGGCAGCTGCTGTACCTGCTTCGACTCGTAGGTGCGCTCGATAATCACATCCGCTTCGGCAAAGCCTTTATCCAGATCACCGATATGACCGCGGACACTGGCGGCAATGTTCTTGCGAGGGAAACAGCCAATCGGGAAGTTAACAATCAGCTTGCCTTCACGCGGGTCAGCATTGCGGTTCTGCTCTGCCAAATCATCCGGTGCACCGACACCGTACTCGATAGGCTCGTTGTGAATAATCGGTGCATTGGCGGCCATCGCCTCGTCAATGCTCATCACAGGCTCAAGCACATCGAACTCAACGTCGATCAGTTTCAATGCCTGCTCGGCAATCTCTACCGACTCGGCAACAACAGCGGCAACACGGTCGCCGACATGGCGCATTTTCTGGCCGAACATACGGCGGTCTAGCGGTGATGGCTCAGGAGCACTTTGGCCACCCGGAGTGTAAGGAATATCTGGGCAGTTCTTGTGGGTGATCACCGATACTACACCCGGCAGCGCCTCGGCCTTGGACACATCCAGATGTTTGATCCAAGCATGGGCATGTGGGCTACGCAGCACCTTGATCACACAGGCATTGGCTGGAATGCGATCTTCAACATAACACGGTTTGGCCTGCACCATCTTGGCCGAGTCAATCTTCGGACAGTTCTTGCCAACTACAGCAAGATCATCACGGAACTCTGGCGCAAACTGCTGCGTATAGTCAGGATCGTTAAGGCGTTTCACCGCCAATTCGACAACTTCGTAGAACTGCTGGTAACCCGCATCACGGCTGAACAAGCCTGATAGCGCGTCATCAATTTCATCACGGCTCGGCTGAGGAATGCGCTCCAACAGATCGGTCAGGATCAGCGCCAATGCCGGATCGTTATAGCCCGACTGCACCACGCCAACATCGATCATAGCCTGCTGGACCAAGCTCAATTGGTTCCACTCGCCGAGAGATTCCGCCGTTTTAACTTCCGCCCCTTCAAGCTGAGCAGCAATCAGCAAAGAGGCATTGATCAGCTCACCATTGAACAAGATCACATCCGAGCCGGCGTATCCCCAACCGTCATCACTGTTGCGAACCGAGTGGTAACCCATAGAATGAAGCAATGTCTGAACATTTTCACCAAGGCGGCAGTCCAAAGTCTGAGGGCGGCCATTTAAGGTAAATTGAATCGTCATGATTATGCTTCCTCTACCAAGTGCTGACATTCAGCCATCAAATCCGTGATAACAACGCCTGCAATATATCGCTTGTACTCGACACTGCCGCGTATATCGGCTTCCGGATAAATCGCATCGGCCACTGCCTGCTCCAGCAGCTCCCCTTTGAGATCCTGCTCTTCGACATCGCGCAGACGAACAGGTCGGGCGGCCCCCTGATGCAATGGCGAAACGCCATCGAGCGCAATCACTTTATTACCTTGCTTATCAATGGAAACCGCAGCTGTCACAATCGCCAAACCGGCGGCTGAGCGAGCAATGTTGTAGCCGATACAGGTAAGGTTTCTGTCTGGAATAATGATGGTGGCAATCAGCTCGCGCTCTTCGCTATTGATGTAATCTTCTACATCCACTTCCTGCCCGTTTGCCAACTTCAGCTTGGCCTTCAGCGCAATCAAGCTTGGTACTAATAGAGCTTCTGGCTGTCGCGCAGCAATTTCACCGCCCAGCGTTGCCTGGTTACGAACATGGCGGGAATAGATAAAGGCAGAAGATTGTTTCAACGCCACCGGTACCAGTTCGTGGTCAATCAGTTGCTGGATGCGGCACATGGCGCCGATGTGCAGGCTGTCGCCCTGAAGCTCGATCTGGGAGAGATTCAGTTTGCCCAAAGAAATCGCCACAGTTTTGTCGGTTTTGGTTGGTGCTGCATTGATTTTGGATCCACCTGCAAACCAGATGGCATCACTGCCATGCTGCTGCTTGAATTCAAGTGCCTGAGCAGGGGTATCAGGCGTTAGATATTGTTCAATCATGTTATTTGCCTTTTCGCATTCTCATTGTTATTCCTGCATCATGCGTTCGGCCTAACGGCATTGTCGGAACGTTATTGATGTCTTGGAGATCTAAAAGGCAACAAACACGCCAAACTGCCCGAACCAGCCAGGAAAGACAAAGATTCGTGAGCACAGTCCGGTATTTCAACAAAAGTGGGATCAGCGTCGGGTTACATATCACCTTTTTAGCACCGAACATTTCCCTAGGTTATCAAGCAGATAATAACGGTTATCACTAATCGGGCATGTGATATCAAAATAATATCAGGGGGCTATCAATATGATATTGGTAGGGGTGATAACGATATACTTACTATGAATACAATCAATTAGATGTGGGGAGAAACCCTTGGCCTCTCCCCTTAGAGACAACAGTACACCTAGCTGTTTCAGTTCTGTGGTACCGTTTTAGGAGTGCTTGGTAGTGTGCTGATTCACCGGCTCTGGGTCGGCAACAGACTCTTCTGGCTGCTCAACCCTGTAATCCGCTATTGGCTTGGTGTTCGGGTATAAGTAGCTAAACAAGAAATATCCCATCGCACTGAGTAGCAGGCCGAGGAAAATACCATCCAGGCCAAAGAAGTTGACCCACTCATATTTCACCGCCAGGATCCCCAGCGTACCGAGCACTAATGATACCCATGTTCCTTGCCTACTCCCCTTCTGGTAGTAATGGCCAAACAGATACGGAACCAATGTCCCCCCGGCCCTGAGGCTAAATGAGAACATCAAGATGGAAATGATGGCACCGGTATTCATCACGGCAACGGCAATCGAAAAGATCCCAATGGCCAAGATTGTCAACCTGGCCACTTTCAATAGCGTTGCCTGATCGGCATCGGGATTGATGTAAACCTTGTAGATATCGTTGGCAAAGATTGAGCCCGCTCCCAGCAAATCCGATGACGCCGACGACATGGTCGCAGAAGATATCCCGGCAAACAGGAGCCCGACTAACACCGGCGGCATGACTTGTACTGCCAGTGTCGGAAGCGCATAACGTGCACCATTTTCTGTTATGGCCGACCCATCAATCATCCCCAGATCGACCATAGTACGCGCAATGATCCCAAGCGCGGCCGGTATCATCGCGAAGGCAAAAAACACGACCGCGGTAAGCAAGCTCCCCACCAAAGCGGTCCGGCCATTCTTGGCGGCATAAAGGCGCTGGGTTACCTCCTGACCACAGATAAATGACGCTGCATAAATCAGCACAAGGCTGACAATCGTTGGCATACCTATCCCCTGGGTCAATGACAACCGCTCTGAACTAGTATTCGCCACAACGACGTCCCATCCCCCGACAAGATCCAGAGAAAAAGGCACGACCGCAAGCATACCGAATACGATCATCAGCATCTGGGTAAAGTCGGTTAACGAGACAGACCATAAACCGCCGAGCATGGAATAAATAATCACAACGCAGGAAATAACAATAACGGAAGTGGTGTAATCCCAATCCATAATCACGGATAGGATGACTCCAGAGGCAATAAACTGTACGGCGGTTAAGCCGATTAACGGCAAAATCATAATCAGCGAGGTGAACAGCGCAGACGGTTTGTCATATCGCTTACGGAAAAACTCCGGAATGGTCTTTACCATCGCCCGCCTGAGCATCGGGGCCACCATCGCGATAATGGTAAAGGTTACCCCCATTGTGGCGACATACCATAAGGCGGAGAAGCCCCAGTCGCCATAGGCCTTTTCGACCACCCCCAGCGAAGATCCCCCGCCGATTTCAGTCGCCGCCAAAGTACCAGCAATCAAAAAGGGCCCAAGCCTTCGCCCAGCAACCAAAAAGTCTTCTGAGTCGCCAATTTTTTTGAGGAATATATTCCTATCCCGATCAAAAAAAACAAATATCCCACAACAATCATTAAAACTACTGTATTACCTGCCATAAAAGTACTCCTTACTTTATGAAGCAACAGAATGTTCAACCACTACCGGCGATCCCCACTAGTGACCCCGTTTACAGCAAGTTTTATTCCGGTTACTACAGCAGCAAATCAATTGTGTTTTTATGCATAATCATTGAGGTTACATGGTGATAAATTTGGTAAAGAGGCAACTTTGCGAAAGAAACACCCCTTACTGACCTAAATATCATTGAGCCAAAAGTGGAGCCTATTCAAGGAATTGCTACCGAGTATCATATTGATAAAAAAAGGGGCCTAGCGGCCCCAACCAAAAGGTAACAAAAGTAAATACAAGTGAGGGAGTAAAACCGTTAGCTCCTTGATAGCCCCTCCAGCCAGCGGGTCAGCAGGTTGAGCGAGGCTTGCTGCCGGTAGGCAGCCGTCGAGCGCTGATCATCTATCGGGCGGATGATTTCGCGATAGCAGCCGACAACCTGTTGCACAAAACCCGGCTTGGCCAAGGTATCCAATGATTGGCCGACAACCAGCGACTCCAACTCGCGGCTGCGGACCACCGTTGGGCCAACCGCGCCGAATGCCACCCGCCAGTCAGCAATAACGGGGGCCTTCTTGGGATAGCGCTTGATACGGGCGAGACCCGCTACTGACAGCTTACTCAGGGCATTGGCTGCCCGGGTGCCGACCTTGTGGTAGAACACCTCGGGTAAGTCATACTGCGGGATCACGATATGGGTCAGCATTTCATCCGGCTTCAGAGCCGTCACCCTAGGCGCCAGGATAAAATCTGCCAGGGCCATTTCCCTCTGTCCCCGAATTGACGATAGAACGACACGGGCATCCAGCAAGTACAAGGCCGGCAGGGAGTCAGCGGCAGGAGATGCATTGCAAATATTCCCGGCCAACGTGGCACGGTTGCGCAACGCCGGCGCCGCTA
Source organism: Photobacterium sp. DA100 (assembly GCF_029223585.1). NCBI lineage: Bacteria > Pseudomonadati > Pseudomonadota > Gammaproteobacteria > Vibrionales > Vibrionaceae > Photobacterium > Photobacterium sp. DA100. Next base: position 2,496,285 of record NZ_CP119423.1, read on the forward strand.
TTTTAGCCACACTCTGGCGCAGTACCGAAGGCACCAACGGATGCTGTTCAATATCTGCCAACACCACCCCCGCCCCGATGTACAAGGCTTGCTCTTGGCCGCTCTCACCCTTGTGCTCAGGCTCTGCGGACGCAATGTATTGCAGCTCTTCGATGGCATCGACGAACAACACATCTTGCTCGAACCTGGGGGACATGCCCGCTCGCACGCCGTGCTGTACCATCAAGTCGGTACCGCCGGAGAACACCGTCAGCTTGCCCATCGACAGGGTATCCAATGCCTGCGCCAACGTATCGGGCCGATAAACATTTACCATAAGCCTTCTCCTTTCTCGGCGGCGATCTTGGCCGCTTCGACAATCATGCCGTAGCCTGTACAGCGGCATAAATTGCCAGAGATCGCGGTACGGATAGCCAGCTCCGTCGGGTTAGGATCGGCTTCCAGCAAAGCATAAAGTGCCAACACCATACCCGGGGTGCAAAAGCCGCACTGTACCCCTTTGGCCTCGAGCAGCGCATTGATCACGCATTGGCCTTTTTCGGTCTGGCGCAATCCTTCAAGGGTCATCACATCACCGCCCTGTACCTGGCTGATAGGCATCATGCAGGCGTTGACCAAGCGGTCGTTGAACAGCACAGAGCAGGCTCCGCACTCCCCTTCCCCACAGCCTTCTTTGGTTGCGGTATGGCTCATGGTGCCGCGCAGGGTATGGAGCAAAGACTGCATCGGGTCAACGTCGACAACGACGAGGTGACTGTTGAGGTAAAATTCAATCTTCATCGATAGGTGCTCCATTGCCCGGGCCAGATCCCTTCACTTGCCCTTCTCGTTGCTGTGCGCTTGGCTCATCTGAGCGTCGAGCTAGTGCCTCACAAACTTTCTCAGGTGTTGCCGGAATGGACGACAAAGGCACACCGATGGCATTTTCGACCGCTGCGACAAAGGCCGCCGCGCCACCGTTGTGAGTCAATTCACCCCCACCTTTGGCGCCGTTTGGCCCATAAGGGTATGGATTATCGACAAGATCGCTGCCGATAGCCGGTACATCCAGCGCGGTCGGGATCACATAGTCAGCCATCGAGCGCTGGGCGAAGACGCCATCTTGGGTTATTTCCAACTTCTCGCAACTGCCGTATCCCAACGCCTGAACCAAGCCGCCTTCGATCTGGCCCCTGAATATGGTGCTGTCAATGGCCCTGCCGATGTCATACACCGCCCAGGCCCCGGTAATGTCCGCTTCGCCGGTCGCCATATCGACCTCCACTTCCACCACGTTGGCACCATAGCTAGTCGCTTGGTAGGCGTTCCCCTGGTAGGTATTCTGATCCCACTGGTGGTAGTCAGGTTTGCAGTAAACCTCTGTGATTTCCTGATCTTCGCCCTCAACCCAAGACTTTTTCAGCTTTTTCGCTGCTTTTTCGAGGATATAACCAACAATCAATATCGATCGGGAAGCCACCGTCGGCCCGGAGTCGGGCACAATACCCGTATCTGGCACTGCCAGCTGGATCTCCTCCAACGGCTTATCTAGGGTATCTGCCACTATCTTGCGGAATGTCAGGCTCAGGCCCTGACCGATATCGGTGTTGGAGGCAAGGATCTGCACATTGCCATCACTTCCCTTGAGCAGTTTGACCTTGGCCCTAACCAGGGTATCTTCCAGATCACCGGCAAAACCACAGCCATGCTGGAATATCGCCAGGCCTATACCTTTGCGGCGCTCAGGTTGGCTTCCATCTTGCCGGGTATATTCATTGAACTTGCGGTGATAATCCGACATATCGAGCACTTTGTGCAGCATCTCGTCGAGAACCAAATCACCAAAGATTTCCGCACCGGTCAATGAGTGAGATTCGGCGGTGAGGAAATGCCGCTGCTTGAAGGCTACCGGATCGGCACCGAGCTGCTTGGCGACATGGTGGATGTGGGTCTCCATGCAGAAGCAGTTTTGTGGTGAACCAAAGCCGCGGAATGCCCCCGTCGGCACGGTGTTGGTGGCCCAGGCATGCCCTTCTACCCGAACGTTGGGAATATCGTAGACATTGGTGGCGGTCGTGATGGAACGCTGCAACACAATGCCAGACAAGCTCAGGTAGGCACCGGCGTTAACATCGAACTTGATATCCATGGCGACAATCTTGCCGTCGGCATCGACACCGGTTTTATAGTGAAAAGTGACAGGGTGACGCTTGGAAGTAGTAGCAATATCTTCCCCGCGCTCGAAAATCAGCCGAATTGGCTGCTGCAGCTTCTCAACCGCTACTGCCAAAGGCGCTGCGAGCACGTCAGGGAAGTCTTCCTTACCGCCGAAGCCGCCACCGGTAGGGCATTGGATCGCCCTGACATTGTCATGGCCCAATACCACTGCCATGGTATGGTGGACATACCAGGGGCATTGCATCGAACCTTCCAGCACCACTTTGCCATCTTGCGGATAGCAAACGGCCCCTTGGGTTTCGAGGTAGATATGCTCCTGATAGCCAGTCGAGCAGGTCTCTTCGATAATGGTGGCCGCTTGAGCAAAGCCGGCTTCGATGTCCCCCTTGTGCAGCATATGGGTATCAAGCACGTTGTCATCGGCGTGGATGGCACCGTCCTTCAGCGCCTTGGATTGCTCAATGGTATAAGCCGGCTCGAGGGGCGCGTATTCGACATCGATTTCATTAAGCAATTCATCAACGACATCAGGATCAGGCCCGACAACCAGATAGATCACCTGACCGACAAACCGCACCTCTTGATCAGCAAAGGCAGGCCAGTCGATCTCGACAATCGGCAGGACATTCTGTCCGGGGACATCGTCTGCACCGAAAATATGGTAGCCGTCAGGCAGGGTTGGAAGTGTTACCGATTTGATCCGCCCGCGAGGGCAAGAAGAGCGGTAAAACCGCCCTTCAAGTAGTCCCTCGTAATGGCGATCGGCAATATATTTCGCAGCTCCAGTGGCTTCCTCCCACTTAAAGTGCGTATTGACCGTATCCATAACGGGATCTCACATTAGTCCAACTTATCCATGGTTTGCCATAAACGCATCGCCACCTTGCGTGCCTCTGCGTAAATCGGTGCCACATCGAACGGGAACTCGCGATCTTCGTAGACGAAGCGACCTTCAACCACCACGCTGTTGACGTTACCGGCATTGAAACCAAAGGCGATATGGCCCGGTAGGTTGTCTGCCACCAGCGGTGTCGGGCTGGTGTAGTCAAGCACAGTCAGGTCAGCTTTGTTGCCGGCATCAAGGCGGCCGAATTTCGCGCCGAAGTTACGGGCCAGAATTTCGTTACCGTTCCATAGATGGCGCAGGAAGCTGTCTGGCCACAACGGACCACCGGCATCACGATGCTTGAAGAAGGCAAACTTCAACTCTTCGAACATGTCGGCACCGATACCGTCGGTACCCAAGGCAACATTCTGGTAGCGCATCAGCTTGTCGTTGTAGCCCACGTTGTTGTTCATATTCGAACGGGCATTGTGGACCAAGAAGCCATTTTTGGCGTTCAGGATGGCAATGTCCTTTTCTGATAGGAACAAGCCATGTGCCAATAGGGTCTTCTCGTTGATCAAGCCGAAGCTGTCTAAGCGCTCAACAATATCCTGGCCGTAGTGATGGTGGCTGTGGGTCACGTCATAGCGATCTTCCGCCACGTGGACATGGATCCCGCGCCCGGTAGCCTGGACCGCTTCGGCCATCATCGACAACCCGTCATTGGTCACCGTAAACGGTGCGTGGGCTCCGATATGGGCTTCAACCAGGTAAGGCTCTTCACCATTTTCCTTGGCACGGTCAATTAACTGGGCAAACGCAATATTCTCCTCGACGCCTGCCACCATTTCTTTCATGCCGTGGTTACGGTCGGTGGTCTCGAAACAGGTCATGCCGCGCAGGCCTGCTTTCAAGAACCCTTTGCGCAGGGTATTGAGCGAGCCGGCGATGTAATTCGGCGAGGCATGGTGGTCAATCACCGATGAACAACCGCACTTGATCGCTTCCAGCGAGCAGATCAGACCGCTGTAGTACAAGGCTTCTTCGTCCAGCGCCCTGTCCATCCGCCACCAAAGGTTCTTCAGTATCGAAATGAAGTCAGGACTTGGCTTGATATCAGCCATGATCCCGCGCGCCAACCCAGAGTAGAAGTGGTTGTGAGAGCAGACAATACCCGGCATTACCAGTTTGCCCTTCATGTCCTTAACTTGGGCATCTGGGTAGTTGGCCGCCAGATTGGCGCCAACTTCCTTGATTTTGTCGCCGTCGATAACAATATCGACGCCTTCTTTGATCAGTGCAGGCTCAAACTGCACAGCTGTTGCATTTCTGAGTACTAACATTCCCTGGCTCCTCACTAAACATCTACTTTGCCAAGCAGGTAGCTGTGGTTAGCCATGACATAGTTGATAATCGTCGCTTCATCAGCGAGCGACTCTGGCATGTCCACATTGCCCTGCTCATTAATACGGAAGGAATAAATCTCACTTTGACTGCGAACCAGTACTTCGTCACCTTCGACGAAGAAACCGGCGTTGGTGCTGTTGGTAAAGTCTTCACGCAGATTGAACAGCGTGAACTTGTCTTTGTACGGCTTGCTGTCCCATGGGCAGAACTGGGCACAGTTACCACACTCGTTACAGTACGCATCAAGGTGTAGCGTCTGGAACTGGTCACGGAAGCCCGGGATCGGCAGCGAAATATTGGCACGGTTCGGACACACATCCACACACTTGCTACAGATGTACGAACATTCCAGACAACGTTTCGCTTCTTGCTCGATAAATTGCTCGCGGTCGGCTTCTTCCAGCTTGTTGGCTTCAATCAGCTTGACCTGGATATCGCCTTTACGGGCGTATACGGCTTCAACTTTAACATCGGATTTGGCTTCGAGCTGCTCATCGGCCTGTGCTTCACGGGCCAAGATAGTGGTTGCCGCCTTACGGCCACCGGAAATCGCCGATACGATTGATGATGGGCCAGTGTGGGCATCACCCATCAAGAACACATTCTCAACCGCGGTTTCACAGCTTTCACGGTCAACAACCGGCCAGCCATCTTCGCCCATTGGGATCCCCATGCGAGACAAGACATCGCAATTAGACTGCTCACCGACGGCAGTGATCAAGGCATCAGCCTGAAGCTCAACCGTCATATCTGTTGCTACAGGGCGGCGGCGGCCTTTCTCATCAGGTTCGCCCAACTCCATCACACGAGCGGTCAGCTTACCATCGGCATCGAACTGCTCTGGGTTGGTCAGGAACATGAACTGCACACCATCTTCCACTGCTTCTTCGTACTCTTCCTTATAGGCAGGCATCTCGGCGATAGTACGACGGTAAAGGATGGTGACCTTCTCAACGCCATCCACTTTCAATGCGGCACGGGCGCTGTCCATTGCGGTGTTACCGGCACCGACAACCACAACATGCTTGCCGAGCTTGAGCTCTTCGCCGTCATTGAAGCTACGCAGGAATTCCAGTGACTTGTAGATATTGGTGTTATCACCCGCCAGTGAAATCGGATTACCCTTGTCCGCGCCTATACCAAAACAGACATACTTGAAGCCGCTCTTTTTCAGCACATCAACGGTCAGGTCTGGATTGCAGCCGTATTCGATATTCACGCCGTGATCGGTGACAAACTGGATGTCATGTTCAATCGCTTCAGCCGGAATACGGAACTGCGGAATAATATTCTTCACCACCCCACCGGCGTTTTTCTCTTTCTCAAACACGGTTACAGGGTGGCCGGCACGTGCCATGAAGTAAGCGGCAGACAAACCGGCAGGACCGGCACCAATCACCGCCACAGGATGCTTGGCTGTATTTAGGCTTGGCTCATGCCACTTGGCTTTGTATTCGTCCCAACCTTTGGCCAGTGCGATTTTCTTCATTTCACGGATATTCAACGCACCTTCGTAGTCACGGCGGGTACAGTTGTACTGGCACTGGTGATCACAGATATGGCCGGTGATTGAAGGCAAGGCGTTCCGCGCATAAATCACTTCCAGCGCTTCGGTGTACTTGTGCTCACCCATCAGGCGGATGTACTCAGGAATGTCCTGGCTGATCGGACAGGCCGTGACACAAGGTGCAACGTAACAGTCGGTCAGCGGTACCGCTTTCTTCACGCTGATCTCTTCCGGGCCACGCCACTCTTTCTGGACGTAATCGGCATCAAGCGATTTTGCTGCCAGTGCTTCTAGCTTGACCAAGTCGACTTTGCCCATGCCCCACTCGTCGCTGCCTTCCAACTCTTTGGCGCAGTCAGACAGGCGAAGGTAACCGCCCGGCTTGAGCAGATCCGTTGCCATCGTAATAGGACGGATCCCCGCTTCGAAGATTTCCTTGATGTTGAACTTGCTGGCACCGCCCGAGTACGAGATTGGCAGTGTACCGTTGAATTCACGGGACAACTCCAGCGCGACATTGATAGATAGCGGGAACAGAGCACGGCCGGACATGTACATTTCTTTGTCTGGCAAACGGCCTTTCTTATTGATAGTACCCAGGGTGTTGGTCAGTTTGACACCGAAGCCGATGCCTTTTTCCTTGCCCAGGTCGACCAGGCGGTGCAGCATGTCTTTGGCATCATTGATTTGCAGATCGTGGCTGAAGGACTCTTCGCTCAGTGCCACATAGTCAAAGCCTGCATTATCAAGGATACCGCGTACCCGCTCGAAGCCCAATAGGGTTGGGTTCAGTTTAACGAAAGTGTTGATGCCCTTGTCTTCAATCATGTAACGACAGATGGCTTCGATTTCATGCGGAGGACAACCGTGCATGGTAGACAGTGTCACACCACGGGTTAGCTGGGCAGGAATATCATCGACCATGGCATTGAGGCGGTCGACTCTCTCTTCAAGCTGATACTCACGGATGAAGTCAGGATCTTGGATAAAGGTCTTCAGCTCGCTGATGTAGGCGTGGAAGCTTGGATGCTCGCTGGAGTCAAGCATATCGTGAATGTACTTCTGCATCGGCGGGGTTTGAATACCGGATAGGTCATAGCCGACACTCATATTGAAGATAAAGGATTTGGCCTCGCCATCGGTTCTCGGAGCGAAGACTTCTTCCAATAGATGCAGGGCAATCCACGCCTTGAGGTATTCGTCATAAGCTTTAAGCAGCGTGAATTCTGTCGACCATTCGGTGTTGAAACACTCATCTTCAGCATCGATACACGGTTTGGCGATCTCCAACTGATCAAGCTTCTGGACGGTTTTCAGCTCCATGAAGCGGCCACCGGCAAGCCAAGAAGTAATGATGTTCTGGGCTAATTGGGTATGAGGGCCAGCTGCAGGACCAACAGGGGTTTCACAATACTCTCCCCAAACCGCCAGTGATTCTTTGCTCGCTTTGCGGTAGAACTGCTTCTCTGGAATACCGAAGATAGATTTACTCTGCTTGTATTCACTAAACATTCGGTTAAGTAGCTCACCGAACGGAACGGGGCGCATGATATCTCCCATGATAGATCTCCTTGATGCTTTTCTTGTTCTTCTAGGCACATTTATTTGCGCAATATGTCAGGCTAATAATGTGTAGGGCTAAATAAGCTAAACACTTAAGAGCAACTACTGAGCCAAACTTTTTCAGCCCCAACAAAACGGGCGGATTTATTAATGAATTTCGTGAGCAAAGTCGAAAGTTCACTGCATTTTGTGACAGGTGACAAATAAACAGGTTTATTTAAAATAAGAAAACTTCAAACAAAAAAACCACTCAAATGAGGATGATTATTGATTAGAAAAGAATTGCTATCATATTAATAAAAAGCTATCAGTTTGATATCAACTATTATGATAGATATTATCCGCCATGAGAAATTAAACATCTAATGAAATAAAATAAAAAATGTGAGATAAAAGCACTCTCGATATCAGATTGATAAAAAAGCGATTATCAGCTATCAAGTTGATAGTGCTAATGTGACACAGCACACAACTCTTCATAGGCCTGCGGTGTATCAACATCTAAATATATTTCATCGCAACCCAACCCTAAATATTTAACTGGATAGCGGAAGATAATTTTCTTCATCGATGAATGTATATTGGCATTGAGCACCATATTCTTTAATCGACAAGGGATCAGTACCGGATGGCCAGGCCTTAGGGCCGTACCAGGGAATACGGTACACCCACCTCTTTCAAACCAGACCTGGCGGAAGACATGCGGTGGTACACAGGGCATATCTCCATGGGTAATAAAGAAAAAATCGCTCTCGACATGCCGGACACCCTGCTGGATAGAGCTGAACATACCGGCCTGGTAATCTTCGTTGACCACTATCTTTACTCTTTGATCATTTTTATATTTTTCAATAAGTTCCGCCCTTCTATAACCAACAACCAAAATGACCCGACGACAAAATGAGAGCGCATTTTCGATACTTGCATCAAGGATTGTGTACTGCTGGTAAGGTAGCATGAGTTTCCAGTCCCCCATTCTTGAAGACAGGCCCGCAGCAGGCATAACGCAGTCTAAACGTTCGGGACGTAACGATTTATCCATCACTGAACATACTCCTTTATTGATAATTATGGTGGTCGCATGGTTAATAGCACACAGACACGATTAATAGAGCAAACTCCAGACCAATTTATCCTGTCTGAGTTATACCAATACCATTTAACTGCTGAAACCACCCCGGTATTTATTACTCTAGTCGGTGGTGGTGGAAAAACATCCGCCGCATTTTGGCTTGCCCGTAAATTCAAACTGTGGGGCAATGCCGTTTGCCTAACCACGACCACGAAAATGTATTTGCCCGATGCACACCAGGCTGATTATATCCTTCCCCTGAATGCCATGTACTGCAATAAAAAAGAAAATGGAAAGATAATAGAAACGCGTAATAATGCTTTAGCACAAGATGAATTTGATTTTCATGACCCAGCCATCACTTTTTGCTATAAATCATTATTAACCGACCACTTGAAAACAGCCCGTTTGAAAGTATCTGGGTTATCTGAAAGAGAGATAAAAAAACTACAAAATGATTTCCCCTTCACAGTTTTTATTATTGAAGGCGATGGTTCCCGCTCATTACCGATAAAAGCCCCTCACGGGCATGAGCCTTGCATTCCGAGTTACTCGGATATGGTGATTGGTGTCACCGGTGCAGAGGCCATCAACCACAAGGCGATTCCCGAACGCGTTCACCGCTGGCCGGCTTTTTCAGCCCTTACACAGTGCCACCCCGGAGATGTGATCGACGCCCAAGTGTTGCAACCGCTGATTTCTCACCCGCAGGGGTTATTTAAATCAACCCCAAGGACAGCAAAGCAAGTCTGGCTGATAAACAAAATGGATCAGGCCAACGATGCCCTAACCGTTAGCCAGATCGCGGAAGAGGTACTGGTCAACAGTCCACAGCTCGATTCCGTTTGGCTGGCAGAAATGCAGGCGGATACACCAATCAAAAAAGTTATTTTGAAGAAGCAAGTAGCCTATGCCACTGAAACATAGCAGCTACCTGACACCTTCAGTATTGAGGTCATAGAACATGAATATCTTTGCCAAGGCAGCCCAACTAGAACAAGACAACATTCCCTTCGCCCTTGCCAATATCATCGAAACCCGCGGTTCAGCCCCGCGCCACTCCGGCCAAATGATCGTCAAGGCAGATGGCAGCATCATCGGCACAGTAGGTGGCGGCATGATTGAACGGTATGTTATCGAACAAGCCTTGGAAGCCCTGTCAGAAAGAAAACCCCGCGTCGTCAAAGGCCGGATGACCCGCAACGGCCCCGATGCCATGGGCATGGACTGCGGCGGCGCTATGACGGTCTTTGTCGATGTCTATGGCCTTCGTCCTAGCCTCATTCTGATTGGTGCCGGGCACGTCAACCGTGCAGTTGCCCAGGCCGCCCATGTACTCGGCTTCGATATTTCCGTCGCCGATGCCTATGCCGACAGCCTGGCCGAAGAGCATTTCCCGGCAGGGACCAAGCGCCTACTGGGCGATACCATGGAAGAGGCTATCGACCAGCTGGATATCAACAAAGACAGCTATGTAGTCATTGCCACCAACCACCAGGACCAAGACGCCATTTCCAAGGTAGTGGATTGCGAAACCCGCTACACCGGCCTAATGGCCAGCCGCCGCAAGGTGCAAACCCTGTTTACCCACCTGCGCCAGAGCGGAGTGGATGAAGCGCGGATCAAGAACATCCACTCACCCATTGGCTTCAACATCGGTGCTGAAACCCCGGAAGAAATCGCCATCAGTATCATGGCGGAGATCCTCAAGGTGAAACATGAGTCCGCGGGCGGCCAGCTGAAGGACGATACCCGCCTAAATCAAAACAAACTGGTGCTGGTCCGCGGTGCAGGCGATATGGCCACCGGGGTTGCCGTCCGCTTGTTCAATGCCGGATTCAAAGTCGTGATGACAGATATCGCTAAGCCCACCATGATCCGCTGCAGCGTGTCGTTTGGCCAATGTCTGTTTGGCGAGCCAGTCCAGGTGGAAGGGATCACCGCCTGCAAAGCCAACAACAAAGACGAGGTGTTCGCCATCATCGACCGCAATCAGATCCCTGTGGTAGTCGATGAAGAGTGCAGCTATGCCGGCACTTTGAAGCCGACCTTCCTCGTTGATGCCATTCTGGCCAAGCACAATGTCGGTACCCAAAAGGACATGGCCCCCATTACCATCGCCCTGGGCCCTGGCTTTACTGCGGGCAAAGACTGCGATGCGGTGATTGAAACCAACCGCGGCCACCACCTAGGTCGAGTGATTTACCAAGGGGCGACCCAGCCTAATACTGGCGTACCCGGCAATATTGCAGGCTACACCCACCAGCGGGTACTACGTGCCCCATGCGCCGGTGTCATGCACAGCCATGTCAAGCTCGGCGATCTCGTCCAAGAGGGCGATGTGATTGCCCATATCGGCGACAGCCCGGTGGTCGCGCCACTGGGCGGCATGGTACGAGGATTACTCAACAACGGCCTTAGCGTCCGCGAAGGCTTCAAGATCGGCGATATTGATCCCCGTGGCGAAGAGGCCGATTACACCACGGTATCCGACAAGGCACGGGCTATTGGCGGCAGCGTTCTGGAAGCCATGCTACACCTGGAGCAACAAACAATGAGTTAACCATCTTGTCTGGCCTGACGGATTCAGGCCAGACATTTTCCCAGCCCTGTTTTGGTTGTCGACCACAGCCCAAACAGGCAGTTGGATTTTACGACAGGAAGAGATCAAATTATGAAAACTAGAGGCTATTTCCATCACTTTGTTACCTCCTTTGTACTGATGTGCGCGGCTGCGCTAACTGTCAAAGGGTTCTTCTTACCCGACCACACCGGGTTACTGCTGAGCGATACCGGCATCGTCCCAGCGATGTATGTCGAGCCCATCGCTTTCGCCATCCCGTTAGCGCTAGGGATTAGCGCACTCACGGCCTACTTGGGTATAACCTCCCTACTTCCTGTTGTTGTCGGCTTCGGCATTCACATCGCCCTGTCCGGACTTGCCCTTTATCAAGGCTTACATTTCGACTGCGGTTGCTACCTGCCCGGCTCGGTGCAGTCGGAAGTCTACAGCACCCTTGAACCCCAGTTTCTCATCATGCTGCTGGTTCTGATCGTTTCAGCAGCACTCCACTACTTCAATAACATGGCGACCCACCGCCCAGTGACACCTACCGTGTAACCGGACCAACGTTGTCTAATTTAAAAGGATACGATCATGATACAGAACAAGACTTCATTGCACGCATTTCCATTGCGGCGTTGCGGACGCAGCGTTTGGCTGAACCTGTTCATTCTCGCCAGTGCATTGCTAGTCCTGCCGTTTAGCGCCAATGCCGCTCTGTTTGGCGGCAAGTTCAAAGCTGAAGTGGAAACCGAGCAGGTGGCCATCAAGCTCCATAACGACACCCTGGCCGGCGGCTACCAGCTCATCGATACCAACGGGCTCAAGGCACTCATCGAACAGGACAGCGATGTGATAATTGTCGATGCTATGCCGTTCAAAGACAGCTACAAGAAAGAGCACATTCCCACCGCCCAGCAGTTCGAGTTCCCTATTCCGGATATGCCAGAATGGGACTCGGCATTAACCGATCAGCAATCAATCGAGGATTTCACCCAGCTTCTCGGTGAAGACAAGGATAAAACCTTGGTTTTCTACTGCGGTTTTGTGAAGTGCGGCCGTAGCCATAATGCGGCTGCTTGGGCGGTAAAACTCGGCTACACCAATGTCTATCGTTATCCTGGCGGTATCTTTGCGTGGAAAGGGGCGGGCTTCAAAACCTCTTCGCTATAGCTGCTCCCTCAAAAGAGCCACATTAACTAAAAAGGCTGGAGCTTCGCGAAGTTCCAGCCTTTGCTTTTTCATTTGTTCAGAAAACCGACTAATTCGCTTTCACTGCCAACCGCTTGGCAGCCGCCCGATGGCGTGCCATCAGATCATCAAGATCAATACCTTCTACCCGGCCATCCAGCACCCGCCACTTACCGGCAACCATCACCTTATCGGCCTGCTGGGCACCACAAAGCAACAAGGCGGCTAACGGATCATGGCTGCCAGAGAAGCGGATATCATCAAGCTTGAACATGGCGATATCGGCCTGCATTCCCGCTTCAATCTTACCGATGTCATTGCGCCCCATCGCCGCGGCCGAACCCGCCGTCGCCCAGCGCAGGGCATCGAAATGGGTCACCTCAGCAGAGCCATAACGCAGCCGCTGCAGGTACATCGCCATGCGTACCTCGGCAATCATGTTCGACCCATCATTGGAGGCCGAGCCATCGACCCCGAGCCCGACCTTGGCCCCTGCCGCTTCCAGCTCCTTATTACGGCAAATGCCCGAGGCCAGCATCATATTCGATGTCGGGCAGTGGCAGATCCCGACCTGGGTCAGCCCTAAACGGCGCACTTCCTCGTCGTTGAAGTGAATGCCATGGGCCAGCCAAGTCCGCTCATGGAGCCAGCCGACCTCTTCGAGATAATCCACCGGCCGGTAGCCGAAACTGTCAAGGCAGAACTGCTCCTCATCCTTGGTTTCGCATAAATGGGTATGCAGCATCACCCCATGCTGGCGGGCGATGTAGGCTGTTTCCTTCATCAGCTCGGTGGTGACCGAAAATGGCGAGCAAGGTGCCAGCGCGATCTGCACCATGGCACCGTCATCCGCCTGGTGATATTCACGGATCAGGCGCAGGCTATCTTCGATAATGGCCTGTTCCGACTGTATCGTGTGCTGTGGCGGCAGTCCCCCTTGCTCTTCCCCAAGACTCATCGAGCCACGGGTCAATATTGCTCGAATGCCGAGCTGCCGGGCCGCATCGACCTGAATATCGATAGCGTTTTCCAACCCGTGAGGCAATAGGTAGTGATGGTCCGAGGCGGTCGTACAACCCGACATCATCATCTCGACCAGGGCAAGCTCGGTCGCAACCCGCATCATTCCCTCGTCCAGTCCGGCCCAAACCGGGTATAGGCTTTTAAGCCAGTGGAAAAGCTCTTTATTGAGTGCTCCGGGGTAGGCCCGGGTCAGGGTCTGGTAGAAGTGATGGTGGGCATTGATCAGCCCCGGGGTGACGACATGCTGACTGGCATCAACGGTGACGTCTATGGGTACTGAGGGCCGCTCGCCGCGGTCAAGGGTTTCGAGAATACGGTTATCTTGTATAACGATGCCGCCCGGAGCATCATTCATGGAGGCAGTGAAGATAGCCAGAGGATCTTTAATCCACGTTGTTTCCATCCATAATTATCCTTAGCCTTCGCAACCATTTCAGGGGAGAAGGACTTTGTTAGGGTTGTTATTGAACACAAAAATCTTATTTATACCCAAGTTACCTCAAGGTGCAGGATGCTGAGCCTGCATCTTGAAGTAGCTTGGGTATATTACCGTTAGCAGTCTTGCAAAGACGTTACCAAGTCCACGAAAACTATTCTAACTGACTGATAAACCAATATTCTCAAGCTATCACTTACGGCCGGGTGCACTCTCATTACCAAAGTGAGACTATCAAAATGATAGCCTCTGCCAATAGATGAAAATAAGTCTTATTAATCAAGTCGATGAATTTTTCTATTCTTTGACAACCCTCTCAGCGAGCAACAATATGCTCACCCCCTCGACAAACTTTCCCCCTTGAGTTCACACTTTTGCCTGACAAACTAGACATTCGCCAGATCATGGCCTGATTCATGCCTCTATGGCTGGGTCGAAGTCACTACGAAATGTCGCGAAGTCACATTCAATTTCGCTTAATTTCCTAGTTTGTCATCCTCGATGCAGCAATTTATTTAGCACATTGTTTGTCATTGGTAGATCGTCGTCGCCAGTGTAAGAGGGAGTGTTTAATGACGCGTTTCAATCACGTAGGCCACAGCCTACCCCGCGTAGACGGCCAAGCCAAAGTTACCGGCACGGCCATATATGGAGATGATATTTCAATGCCCGGCATGCTGTATGGTGTGTGTCGCTATACCGATATTCCAGCGGGCACTATTCTTGGCATAGACACATCTGAAGCTGACGCCATCGAAGGCGTAGTACGGATAGCCACCTTCAAAGATATTCCCGGTGACCCTTCTACAGGTGTCATCATCCGTGATTACCACCCTATATGTAATGATCAGGTAAGATATAGCGGCGATGTTGTGGCCGTTGTTGCCGCCGAAAGCTACGAGGCCGCATGCCTAGCTGCCGATAAAATCAAAGTCGATTACCAGCCGCTTACCCCGATAGACAATGTCCATGATGCCCTGGCCGACGGAGCACGCCTGATCCATCCGGAAACCGGCTCAAATGTGGTTAACCGCCACCATACCGAAAAAGGCGATGCCGAAACCGCCCTCGCCAATGCCGACATTGTCCTCGAGCAGACTTACCAGGTCGGCTTCCAGGAGCATGGCTATATCGAGCCGGAATCCATCACCGCCTACATCGACCCGACCTCCCGTGATCTTGTGATCACCGGTTCGATCCAGAACCCCCACCGGGTCAGGGGCTTCGTGGCCAGCTTTATGGCTATCGACCAAGCCAAGGTCAATATCCAGCGGGCGGTAATGGGCGGCTCATTCGGCGGCAAGGATGACGGTATTGATCATCTGGCGTGCCGTGCCGCGCTGCTCACTTCCATGACCGGACGCCCGGTCAAATTCTCCTACACCCGTGAGCAGTCGATTATCGAAAGCACCAAGCGCCACCCTTACCATATGCATTACAAAGTCGGGGTCAACAAAGACGGTAAGATCCTGGGCATGAAGGTCGACATCCTGGCCGATGCCGGCGCCTACGCGGCCTGTACCCCGTTCGTGACCTGGCGCTCCGTGGTCCAGGCTGCCGGCCCTTACGACATCGAGAATGTCCGGGTCGATATCAAAGGGGTGTACACCAACAACAGTATGTCCGGCGCGATGCGCGGGTTCGGCTCGCCGCAAATCATCTTTGCCAATGAATCCCTGATGGATGAAATCGCCGAGGCCTGCCAGCTCGACCCGGTACAGGTCCGGGAGCGCAATGCCCTGCGCCAGGGCAGCCGCAGTATTACCAACCAGGTGTTTGATAACCATAATGTCTCGGCGATTGAAGTTCTCGACAAGGCGGTTCAACGCAGTGAGTTCCAAGCCAAGCGCGAGCACTATGCCGAGTTAAATGCCAAGCCCGGCCATATTAAATACGGTATCGGCTTGGCACTGAGCTACCGCGGCTGCTCGATGGGGGCCGAAGGGGTCGATACCTCAAGTGCCTTGGTGACCGTCAACAGTGATGGCAGTGTCAATGTCTCGACCGGTGTCTGCGAAAACGGCCAGGGGCTGCAAACCACCATGGCAACCATTGCCGCCGAAGTACTCGGCTTACCGGTGACTAAAGTGACCTTCGTCGAACCACCGACATCGCTGATTGCCGACGGCGGCCCAACCGTTGCGTCACGAGCTACCGTTACCGGTGGCAACGCAGTGAAAGACGGTGCCGAGCAAATCAAGCAGCGCATTTTCGAGGTGATCAAAGATCAGCTTTGTGCCACCAGCCTCGATGATACGCTGTGGGCCCATGGTGAAATCTGTAACCGCTACGCACCGGATAAGTCCATTAGCTTTTCGGAAGCCGCCAATGCCACCAAATGGGCCGGCGTTAACCTTGCTGCCTATGGGTGGTTCGACCAACCGGCCATTCACTGGGATGAAGAGAAAGGCACCGGCTCCCCCTATTTCACCTGGGTGTATGGCTGTCAAATCGTCGACCTGAAAGTCGATAGCAGTACCGGTAAAATCGACCTGCTTGATATTACCGCGGTGCACGATGTCGGCCAGGTCATCAACCAAATTGGTTATGAAGGACAAGTCGCTGGCGGTATCGCACAAGGTGTTGGTCTTGGCATGCTGGAAGACTACAACATCGAGCACGGTCAGGTGAAATCCGAAAACCTCGACAGCTACTTGCTGCCAACCATCAAGGATATTCCTTCGTTGTCTATTCACGCGGTCGAAAATGTCGACAATGGTGGGCCTTTTGGCGCCAAGAGTATCGGCGAACCGGCTGCAGAACTCGCGGCCGCAGCAATTACCAACGCCGTGGCCTTCGCAACAGGCACTCGCCACCGCCAACTGCCGCTCACTCTCGAACAAGTCGTACTGGGCTATAACCTTAAAAAGCCAGCCCGACAGAGTGAGTTACTTCATGCTTCCAGCGAGAAGAAACAAACCCATCGACTCAATGGCTTCTCGGTGAAAACCCCTGAGTCACTCACAGCTGCGCTCGAGCTGCTTGCTGACGGCAATGCCATGCCTCTGGCAGGCGGTACCGATGTGATAGTTCAGGGCCGGTTGCAGAATGAACCCAGGGCCTTGGTCAATATTGCCCGCCTGCCTGAGCTGCGTGAAATCAAGCGCAGCCAGGATGGATGGCATATCGGCTCAGGAGTCTGTTTCAACCACCTCACCGAACACCCCGATATCAAGCAACTCTATCCCTTGCTTGCCGAGGCCTGTCATACCATTGGCTCACACCAGATCCGCAACCGGGCGACAATCGGCGGCAATATCGTCAACGCCGCACCATGCGCAGACTCCGTTCCGCCATTGGTGATCTATGACGCCAAGGTGGTGTTACAGAGCAAAACGAGTTCGAGAGAGCTGCCAATCAGCGAGTTCATTACCGGCGGCTACCGGACCGAGCTACAACCAGGAGAGTTGCTGACCAAGGTGATCCTGCCGCTACCGGCTTCGAACTCTCGGTGTATCCATCAATACCGTCAACTCGGCAGGCGCAATGCGCTCAACATCACCCGCTTGAGCCTCAGTTGCCTGATGGAGCGAAATGACAGCGGTGTTATCACATCCTGCCGCTTGGTGGACGGCGCCCTGTTTAGCAAACCGCAAAGGCTTTCACCGGTTGAGCAGCGGCTGCTCGGCCAGCCCCTTAACAGCGAGAGCATCGAACGCGCTTGCCAAGTGCTCGAACAAATGATCGACCAAGCTATCGGAGGCCGATGGTCAGCGGCCTACAAGCAGCCGGTCTACCTCAATATGTTCCGTGACCTCATGAACGATATTCGATATCAGCAACCCCATCAGCCACTACAAGGAGAAGTGCAATGAGTCTGCTTGCTGAAAACCTGATCCCATTGTCACTCTCGGTTAACGGTCGCCCTTACCGGTTGTCTGTGACAGGCAACACCCGTTTGCTCGACTTGCTGCGGCAAGATCTCGGGCTGACCGGTACCAAGGAAGGATGTGCCGTTGGTGAATGTGGCGCCTGCACCGTCGTGATGGATAGCGAGGCTGTGTGCTCGTGCATGATCTTGGCCGCCCAATGCCAAGACAGCCAAATCGTGACCATCGAAGGGCTAAAGGACGATCCGCTAGCCCAGCAACTGCAGCAATCCTTTATCAAGCGTGGTGGGGTGCAATGTGGATTTTGCACACCCGGCGTCCTGATGAGTACCTGGGCTTTGCTGAAGAAGTATCAACGCCCAAGCCAACAGCAGGTCTTGGATGCCCTAGAGGGCAACCTATGCCGCTGTACGGGCTACCAACCCATCCTGAATGCCATCAATGCTGTCATTGAAGACATCACCCCGTAAGTCTTTCTCCCCTGCCTAATCCGCAGGGGAGCTTTTTATCCAAGATTGCGTGTACTTGTAAATAAGGATTTAACAATGCAGTTACTCTATCAAGTCAACGATAAGCCCCCCAGGGGGGTCACCTTTTTCCTTGCCCTCCAGCACATGCTGGCCTCCATCGGGGGCATTGTCGCTGTACCCTTGATTGTCGGCGGTGCCATTGGCCTGCCCGAGCCCGATATCGTCACCCTGATCAGCGCCTCGCTGTTTGTTTCCGGTCTTGCCACCATCGTCCAGTGCCTCGGGTTTGGCCCAGTTGGGATCAGACTACCCGTGGTGATGGGTTCCAGTTTTGCCTTTCTCGGTGCCTTGATCGCCATTGGCCAAACAGGCGGCATGGCAACCATTCTCGGCGCGGCCTTTGTCGGCTCGTTCTTTGTCATCCTCGCCAGCTTCTACATGGATCAAATCCGTAAGCTCTTCCCCAACCTTGTCAGCGGCGTGGTGGTCACCCTGATCGGCCTGACAATCCTACCTGTCGCAATGAACTGGATTGGCGATGCCCCAGCCGGCGATCCCAGTTTCGCCTCATTGCCCAAGGTGTTCCTGGCCGCCGCTTCCCTCGCCGTGGTGATTGGGGTCTCGGTCTTCTGCAAAGGCGCAATTGCAGCCTCGGCGATCGTGATCGGGCTTGCTGCCGGATACATCATGGCAATTCCACTCGGTATGGTTGATCTTACCCAGCTCTACGAAGCCAACTGGGTTGCCGCACCAGAGCCTTTCAAGTACGGCATGGCCTTCTCGCTCCCGGCCATTATCAGCATGACCCTGGTTTATCTGGTAGTAGTTGCCGAGGCGACGGGGGATTTCATGGCGCTAGGCAGTAACTGCCATGTCGAAGTTTCCGGTAAAGATCTCAAACGGGGCTTGCTGGGTGATGGCCTTGGCAGCACCTTCGGTGCGATGTTCTCGGCCATGCCGGTGGCAAGCTTTAGCCAGAATGTCGGGATCGTGGGGATCAGCGGGGTTGCCAGCCGCTTTGTGGTTGCCCTGACCGGTATATTGCTGGTCGCAGGCGGCCTATTTCCCAAAGTGGCGGCCTTGGCGGTCACCGTGCCCAAACCCGTGCTGGGAGGGGTCGGCTTTGTCATGTTCGGTATGATCGCCTACGCCGGGATCAGGATGCTGCTCAAAGCTGCCGACTCTCGCCGAAACGCCTTGGTGGTCTGTGTTGGTCTGGCATCGGGGATGGCCGTTACCCTCGAGCCCAACTTACTCCAGCACTTCCCGGACTCCCTGAAAACCGTTTTCCATTCCGGAATAACAACTGGGACCTTGGCGACTATCGTGCTTAACCAACTCTTACCGAAGAGCAAGAAGAGTACTGAAACCGAGCAGATTACCGCCAAGAGCATCCTGATCAAACCAGATAAGCGTGCAGCACGGCTTGTCGCGGCAAAAGCCCGCCGTGCCGAGCAACTTGCAGCATCGAAATAGCGAATTTCCCACTCTTGCTGTTATTTCACTAACAATTGGCTCCCAATCAGTGCGGTACCCCACCACGCTGATTGGGAGCCTTTCTTCACAGCCAACTATCCAGCCCACCAAAAGAATTAAATTGCATATATTGGGTGTCTTGAAAACATCCTGTCACAGACCCTGTCTACACTTCTCATGCTTGTTTCGCTAAGTGATTTGAACCACTTGGAAATATCCGACAACGATTAATCAACGCGATAATATAGACATGAAAAGCTCAGCGACACCTAATGCAGACAGATTAAAAGCGGCAATCACCACTATTTATCAGACCTTTCCTAATTTGAGTTACCGGCCAAGGCCGGACGATGTCAAACTGCTCGCGGCCTACATGAAGAGCCAAAGTAACGGCTACCCCGGCTGTTTAGATACGCTGCTCGAGACTGAGAATACCCATATCGAACTGGCGTTGGTGAGGTATCACAACATCAATCGTTCAATAAACCCCTCACCAGCGCTCGACCATAGTGATATCAGTTTCTAGGAAATAGTGTTCTAGCTCAGGCACAGAAAAAGTTAGGATCTTGCCCTCACGCTCAGTACCGGGCCGGAAATAGGTCTCTGGCATTCGCTTGATGGATGTCCAGACTACATGGTTATCCCGCTTGATCACCTCGCCTTTGTCGTTACGCAGTATGGTTGCCACCTCAACCAAGATAACGGAGTCCGTGCCTTCATTCCTCAGCAATACCGGGATGGTTAGCCGCCCATCCTGATAGCTGGCGGATTGAGCAACCATCACCACGCCACTTCGCTGGTACTCGCCGACCAATCGCCCGGTATCTGGCGCAACCAAGTCACCAGCTACCCCGCTCCCTGCCGATTTTTTCATAGCTGATTTGTTTTCCGTGTTTACAGCGGAAGATGCAGTGATCGCGGCCCCCGTCGCCACAGCGGCCCCCTTTGCGGTGGTAGTGACGGTGGCACTCGCACCTGCGCCGCTTGCTTTGGCTTTATTCGGTTCAGCCGACGGTTTGACTGATTCACGCTCTGCGGTTTCCGCCGTCACATAACGCCATGTATTATCATCAAATAAAATCACTTCGCGGCCGTCAGGCAGTGTCGCCATCATTGATGCTGCTTGAACAAATTGAATAAAACCAAACAGTAGACTGGCAATAGCGACCCTAATTATTACTTGCTGAGCTAAGCGCATAACTCCATCCCCTCAACATTGCTCTTTATTGCCTTACTTTGCACTCGAAGGTGGTATCTAACCAGTTTATGGTTATCTTTCCTTGATGCTCACTGTATTCCACATTTTGCCCCAAATATTTGATGCCGCTTGCCATTGGCTCGGCCAGCGCGATCACCTGGTCATCGCCTCGCGTCAACACCATACTTGCCGGTTCGGTCTGGTGGTAAAAAACCGCAGTAAACGGCTGGCTATTATCACCACAGTCAAGAGAAACGATTGGCGGCACCTCCAGCTGCCCACTGATTATTTGCAACTCGACAATTCGGCTGGTGTAGGCAAACTCGGTACAATCACGCACATCATTGGCTTTCCAACACTCGTTGCGTCCCTTAATCCACCCTCGCTGCATCGCCTTTTGCCGTTTCACCTCCTCGGCGGGCAATTGAACCATTGCCTTATCGAAAACTTGCTGCATTTTCTGATCGAGTGCTGCCAACTCTGTATCCTGGCAGATGAGGGATTCCACTTCCCCCTCGGCTTTCGAGCAATCAAAAGCCGGCTCACTGGCCAAACTGTTGGCTGCCAGCATAAAAGTGGCACCCAACATCAAAATACATTTAACCCACCAGAAATTATTCACATTGCCTCCATTGGCCAGCCAATCATTCTTACCGCTTTCTATATTATTAACCCGCTAGCTCCATTGTGTTTTTTCATCTTTGAGCCAAAATTCTAAAACATATCAAGAAATATCAGCCCAACAATAATTCACATTAATTATCAGCAGCATATCTTGTCGCCTTATGGCAAATCCATAGTATGAGCTTGACTCAACATCCAGTTATTAAAACAGATAGAAAATAAAGCGCCTACAGGAACGAACACTATGGATAAAACACACTTTAACCCTGCCAGTATATTTCTCCACTGGCTGACATTCTGCGTACTCGTCGCCATTTATTTATCAATAGAAGTTGCCATTAACTTTGAACGAGGCTCGGCAACCCGTGATATTTTCAGCCAGTTGCATTTTTATCTCGGCTTCACGCTGCTAGTGATCACCCTTTTCCGCCTGTTGGTGAGAGCGCTAAGCCACAAGCCCGCTATTCGCCCTGAGCCGACGCCGCTCCAAAACAAAATAAGCGGGCTCGTTCACATCTGTATCTATGCGCTGATGCTGCTGGTTCCCATTGCCGGTCTGGCTTTGCTCAATAGTACTGGCAAGCCGTTGAGCATTATGGGAATGGAACTCCCCACCCTTATCGACACCAACCGCGCTCTCACCGCAACCATACGCGAGCGCCATGCCCAGCTAGGCGGCGGCTTGCTGGCATTAATCACGGTTCACAGTGCTGCCGCCCTGTTTCACCACTATGTCATCAAAGACAACACCATTATCCGCATGCTGCCGCACGCTAAAAACACATCGGCCCAGCCAAAGGCTGAGCCGACAACAAATAAATCTTAGAAAAGTATAATAAAAACGTCACCTGGCTAGGCGACAGGCCTCACGAGAGTGAGGCCACTCAACAACCCAACCTTTATCCCGGCCCATCATCCCAATAATACCGGTGATAGCCCCGTACTCTGGCTACTCGCAAGCAGTAGGCCCAGTAGCACCAACATGATCCCGCCCGCCAGCTGCAAGCCGTAACCGGCCCACAACAAGCCAACTTGATGCTTGGAATTTCCTGCTTTCAGGTAATGATGGACAATACGCTTGCCGGACAACGTCAGCACAGCCAGTACTGACGTCGTCAAGGCCGTGCCCAGAGACATCACCAAGGCACTGACGACACCCATCCAGTACAGGCCGACCATATTGGCAAACAGCAACACCATAATTGCCCCAGTGCACGGCCGTAAACCAATACTCATGATCACCCCAATGTACTCGCGCAGTGTCTTTGCATTGTCTACCTCCTCCGGCGAGGCAATATGACGATGCCCGCAACCACAGTCACCAACATGATGGTGGTCATGGTGGTCATGGTGGTCATGGTGGTCATGGTGGTGAGCGCAACTCGCCTCGTGGGGCTTGGCAACTCTGCGGCGAAAACGCTTCACTGCCCGCCAGCAGATCATTGCCCCCAGCACACTGACAAGCGCGCTGCTGATGGTCATAAACTTCACAGCCTGCGAGTTGACCTCTCTCATCGGCGCGCTGAAGCCCCACACCAGCACACTGACCAAAGCGACCGCGACCACAGCCTGGCAGAGCGCCGATACCAATGTCAGAACCAAGCTGGTTTTCACCTTGGTCGGCTGGGTAGCCAAGTAAGTAGTTACTATCACCTTGCCATGCCCCGGGCCGAGTGCATGCAGTACCCCGTAAAGAAAACTGAAACCGACCAAATAGCTACCTGATACCCACGGGGTTTCCTTGGCATCATAGAGCAAGTCAGCCAGCTGATTATTCACCGCCCGCTGCCATTCGATACTTTTCAGTACCATATTCGGCCAGGCTAACCAAAGCTGGTAGGCGCCAAGCAAAAAGGCGATACAAAGTAGTGTTAACATTAGCCACTTTTGGCTCCACTGGCTTTTAACGGCCGGTTCCGAGCTAGCGGATGTTCCGCAATGCTTACGCTGTGCCATTACTCACTACCCCCATTCAATTCGGTCGGCTTGCAATAGAAGCGAACAGACTGAGTGAACAACTGGCCCAATGCATTGTCGGGATCGGCATCAGCCGGCAATGACATGGCATAGCTCATCTGCTCGGGGGTCGGGTTGGGTTGAATCATTTCAAGCTTGCAATAGTCAGCCAGGTCGCCAGCGAGAATAACATCACGTTTTGATCGCCATGACATATCCACGTAGTAACTTGACTCGAATACCAGCAATTTTAATGAGTCCTCGGTTACAGGCTTTGGCTGGGAAAGGGGCAGTTCGAAAGTGAGCACTAACCGCGCCCGGTCACGGGTGATCTTGCCATAACGGGCGAGCTGGTACTTGATTGGCTCTTCACCGTCGTAGAAATAAGTAAAGTAGTGTTCGGACAACATGTTATCAAGTACCGATGCCGCCACCTTGGTAAACGTCTGCTCTTCCCTCTCCGGCGAGGTATCTTCGCCATCGAGCATGTATGCCGAGGTCATGGGATCAAACGACCAGACCATGCGCAAGCCGGTGATCATACCATCCTTGCCATCGACATAGGTTTTCATTTCAATCCAGGAGTGGGGATGAGCCGTGGCAAACAGCGGAGATATCAGTAAAGCGAGGCCGAGCGCCGCTCGCTTCATTACGGGAATAATTCGGTTGTTCGCCCTATTGCGGTAAAACATCAAAAGCCTTGTGTAATACGTTGTCTTTATTAGAAAATGTTATGTTATAACATCTTGACACTGTAGTACCAATACTTTTCCAGCATAAATAACAAGACCTCCACAGGGGAGGCCTTGCTGCGAAGGGGGAAGGAGCAGAGCCTATCGATACTTAAGCACATGATGCAACAGGGAGACTGCCAAGCGGGCTGTCTGATTTTGGTAATCATATTCCGGGTTGAGGCCGGCGATATCGACAATCCTGACTTTGTTGCTTGCCATCGCTTGGCTGATCACCATTTCAACCACCGCCAAGTTAACCCCAAATACCCGAGACAAGCTCACCCCGCCAGCAATTGCCGACGAGAATACCGACAAATCGATACTCAGGTGGATATGGTCAACCTGCTCGAGGTACTTAGCAACCACCGCCTGGATCCGCTTGCGGTTTTTCATCTTCATTTCACTATCGAGCAGCCATTGTGCCCCCAGTTCACTGGCGTAGGCCATGGTAGCTTGCGAATTGATATGGTCACACATTCCCAGTCCCAGATAACGGAAAGTCCGATTTTTGGTATGGCAAAACGCCGCCACGCTATGGAATGCCGACCCCGCCTTGACAGCCAGAGAACGCCGAAGCTGAAAATTGGCATCGATATTGATAATGCCGATCCGGTTGCCAGCCAAGAAGGGAAGGATCTGGCTCTCTTCGCCAGAGCTATCGTTACCTGCCTGGTTAACAGTATCTGAAAGTGCCTGGTAGCTAGCGATAGCCACCTCGTGTCCGCCACCAAGCATAACCGGCAGGTGGCCAAGCTTGAGCACGGCACACAGCTTGGCGTACTGGGCGGCACGCATGGTATCAAACTCGTCTTCCTTGACGCCGAAATAGCTCTGCGCCTCGATGACACCAGCATCATAAATCGGCAAGGCACCAGAGTATGGCGTCCTGACCAACATCTGCCGAATCATGTCCGGGCCTTCTTTGGCCCCGCTGTAGATATCGTAGTCGCTCAGGCTCAGATCGCTGGCAAGCCCGAGGATCACCGCCCCCGCCTTGCGTTGTTCGGCATAAGGCTCAATCATGGCTCTGGGATGAGTATTGACGGGGTGCCCTAGAAAAGAAAATGGAAACCAACGTTTTACATCCAGCATGATTGCTCCTTATGGAAAATTACAAGTCCGGTGGCAATACCCTCGCCGCCTGAAGGACTGAGAAAATAATCGCGTTCTTACTCTTTTGAACCCGCTCTTGCGGTGCCATGACACTCACCGCGCCGACAATCTTGTTGCCGGTAAATACCGGGGCACTCACCCCGGAAACACCAACGTCATACTCCGAGGTACTGATGGCGTAACCGTCTTTTTTTATCTGCGCCAAATCTTGCAGCCAGTGGCTGATAACATCCGGCTCAGTAATGCCGAAATGATGCAGTGTGGCCATGACCCGCTGTTCGGGCAGGTGGGCCAGGATCACCTTGGCCGAGGCACCGCGGATCAACGGTTGGCTCTGGCCTTCCTCATACGCGCAGCGCAGCGCATGGGGGCTATCAACCCGGGCGGTACACAGTGCCCTGAAGCCGACCGGCACAAGATAAGCGGCCATCTCGCCCGTTTGTTGCTGGACCCGCTTCAGGACCTGGTGCACCCCGCTCGAAAGCGGTGAGAACTGCTGGAAATTACGCAGCAGCTGAAGCGCCGCCGGACCGATGCTGTAACAGCTTTGTCTCGGGCTTTCCTCAATCAGGTTCCAGTTCTTGAGGATAACTAAGTAGCGATAAACACTACTTTGCGGCATACCTGTCTGTTCACTTAATGCCTGTGCTGTCACCGGTTCATTGGCCGACGCGATATGCATCAGTACCTGGAGCAGCTTTTCATTGGCATTCAATTTATATTTATCTGTTTTCAAAACATTTCCTGTCGGTTTCATCTGGTTAGGCGACACGTTCAGTAGCTCCCATCGCGCCGACCCGTCTATTTACGCGCAATGCTTGCCATGCTTCAACCTCAATTCTCACAATGCGGTAATTACTGCTACATAGCAACCACACATTCCCATATTATAAGAACTCAAACCAACAAACAGCGCCTCCGGCTTGGCTTATCCCCCAACAAAAAACGCCGACCTATCGAGGCCGGCGCAAAGCACAGAGCATTTTATCGAGTCGTACCTAGGTTACAGGTACTCACGCAAGGCTGGGGGTTGGCTCTTGCGGTTCCTCACTCATGATTTCCGCAACAAACTGTGCTTTGGAACCCAGGATAATTTGCAATCCGCTGCCCCCGACTTTAATCACGCCCATAGCCCCTAGCTCTTGGATGCCTTTTTCATCAACCAGAGTAAGATCCTTTAGCTCAAGGCGAAGACGGGTAATACAGGCACCAATCGACGTAATGTTGTCTCGACCACCAATTTTGCTGATGATTTCACTGGCCAACGCCTGATTGTCCAGGGAGATCTCTACCCGCTGCTCGGCTTCCCGACCGACGGTCTTGAAGTCAAATTTGCGAATAGCAATCCTGAACACACTGTAATAAATCACTGCCATGATTGGCCCCCACAAGAAGATGTTTAGCCAATTGGTCTTAAAGCCATCCATTGCGGGCAGAACGCCGAAGGACACAAAGTCGATGATACCGGCCGAGAAGGTTTTGCCGATATGGATATCAAGTGCGTAGGTCACCGAGTAAGAAATGCCCGCCATTATCGCGGAGAAAATGTACAGTACGGGTGCCACAAAAATAAACGCAAATTCAACCGGTTCAGTGATCCCCGTGACAAAGGATGTCAGGGCAGCCGAGCCTAAAATACCCGCGGCGATTTTACGGTTCTTGTCATGGGCTTCGTGGTACATCGCCAAGCAAGCCGCCGGGAAGGCAAACATGTAGATGGCAAAGTTACCTGACAGGAACTTACCCGCGTCCTGGTACTGTTCGGTCGAGAAGGTTGTTACCCCATCTTCCAGCATCTTGAACCAAATCGTATAGTCACCATTGACCACGGTGCCGGCCGCTGTGGTGTACTCACCGAAAGAGAACCAGTAAGGGCTATAGAAAATATGGTGCAGGCCCACGGGGATCAGCGCACGTTCCATGAAGCCGTAGATGAATGTCGAAACATACATATTACCGCCGTTCGCCATTACCGACAGGGCATCAATACCGGATTGGATGTAGGACCACACATAAGGCAGAACCAGACCAATCGCGAATGCACTGAATGCCGTCACAATCGGGACAAAACGCTTGCCGGAGAAAAAGCCCAAGAAGTCAGGCAGGGTAATATCCGAAAACCTGGTGTACATATTGGCCGCCAGGATCCCGGCAATCAAGCCACCGAACACACCGGTTTGCAGCGTCGGTATCCCCATGACCATGGCGTACCGGCCCCCGCCCATCGCCATTTCCGGGGTGATTCCCAGCGCCACCCCCATAGTCACATTCATTACCGCCATTGCAACCACGGCAGCCAGGGCCGCGATCCCCGAATCCTTGCTCAGCCCGACAGCGGCACCCACGGCAAACAGCAATGCCAAATTATCGAAGATGACACCACCGGCCCGCATCATCAGCGGCAAGTCGAGCTTCGCACCAAACGCCAGTAACAAACCCGCAGCGGGAAGAATAGAGATAGGCAGCATCAAAGCTTTACCGATGGAGGATAGCTTTGAGACACCATGCTTGATCTTATCAATCATAACCTGTCCTTGTATTTATTAATGTCTTTAGGGAGTTCCCTGTTTCACATCACGTATGAAATAAAAGACATGGTATTGGAAATCACCGGACCGAAGGTTACAAAAACGAATGGCTTTGTAAGCCGCTGCTTACAAAGCCTGTTGGAGCCTATCCATATCGTGGAATAATTGGCAGCAGACTTATCGCTTGCGCGTCAGATACCAGCAGCAAAGCGAGGCGGCACTGACCATCACCACTCCCTGCCAGAACGTCGCGCCCAAGGTAATGCCAAATACCAGCGCCGAGAAAAGTGCCGACAGTATGGGCGTGAGATAAGACAGGGTGGCAAGCAGCACCATGTTGCCGCCAATGATGGCAATATTCCACAGCCCGTAGCCGCCGGCCATCGCAATGGCAGCCAACGCCAAATTCAGTAGCGCCTCACCACTCCATACCATAGGTGGTTGTTCAGTAAAGAAGTATTTCACCCATAGGGCTATTGCCGTAGCAATGAAAAACCAGGCAATCGCATTCTGACCGTTAGCCAAGCGTTTGGTGATATTGCAGTAGATAGCCCAAATGAAAGCACCGCTAAATGCCAGAGTATAACTGACCGGGTTGGTCGCCACATTGGCAGCCAAGCGGGTTAGTGACAAACCCTGTTCACCGCTCACCGTCCATGCCACGCCCAAAAAAGCCATCGCCATGGCGGGATATAAAAGCTTGCTCACTTTTTGCCGGCTCACTACCACCGCCAACATGACAGTCAATGCTGGCCACAAGTAGTTAATCACGCTCATTTCAACGGTCTGCACCCTGTCATTAGCCATACCCAACGCTAAGGCCAAACACATCTCGTAACTGACGAACAGCCCGCCGCCGATGAGCAAATAGCGAGGAGAAAAGCGGCTGAGCCTAGGCGCGCCGACAACCACCACCAGCAACACCGAGCTCAGGGTATAAATCATTGCCGCGCCGCCTACCGGACCCAACTGCTCGGCAACGTTTCTGATAAAGGCAACGATAGAGCTCCACAGCAGGATAGCGACACATCCAGCCAAGGTATATTTATGCTGAGAAACCAAAGAAAAAACGCCACATCTAAACATAGAAAGCGGCTAGATTATCAAGCTTTTGCCGCTGACGGTTAGCCTATTTTGTTATCGATTATCAGTTAGTTTAAACACTTATAAAAACCATGGTCTTTATGCTTAATTTGTGACCGTCTGAGCAATGCTGCAAATGCAACTAGTGTAGCATCTGTTGTTATAAGCATCAGTTGGTCAAATCAAGAGCTATCACTTGTTGTATGTGATTTTTCACCAAAATGCTCTGGTTGATAAGGTGCAAAAAACGGCGCATAAGCCGGGAAGTATTTTGGTGAGGAAGTAAAAAGAATCGACCCTTAGGAAGTCGACCGAATAATAATCACATACCAAGGAGCTATGTCGTATGTCTACACTGACACAAAGGAGCAATACGTCCCAGGGCACACCAACTTACCCAGGCCAATCAACCGTAATACATGGAAATGGTGCTGTCGC
The DNA here is from genome assembly GCF_029223585.1 of Photobacterium sp. DA100. Taxonomy (NCBI): domain Bacteria; kingdom Pseudomonadati; phylum Pseudomonadota; class Gammaproteobacteria; order Vibrionales; family Vibrionaceae; genus Photobacterium; species Photobacterium sp. DA100. Next base: position 2,525,480 of record NZ_CP119423.1, read on the forward strand.
GCATGTCATGGATTACGTTTGTGGCGGTGTCATTGGATACCCCATTACCCCTTCGACTGAAATCTCAGAATTATACGAAGCATTCAGGGCGCAAGGCGGTTGCAATGTTTGGGGACAGCACCCCTTCTTCTTCGAACCCGAAGGCGAACACTCAGCACAAAGTGGTGCACTCGGCGCGGCTCTGACCGGCGGAAAATATATATCAAATGCTTCCTCAAGCCAGGGGATCCTGTATGGCCTGGAGTCTCACTATGTGACCGTGGGCAAGAAAGCCGCAGGCTTTGTGCTTCACGTGGCGGCTCGTTCTGTCTCGCGCCATTCACTGAATGTTATGGCCGGGCATGATGATGTTTACGCCCTACTTTCTGCTGGCTACACCACCCTATTTGCCAGCAACGCACAGGAAGCGGCAGACCTTGCGGCGATTTCATACCGTGTTAGTGCTCAATCGCTGATCCCGGTTGCCAATACCATGGATGGCTTTGCCACCAGCCACATCCAAAGCGAAGTGAAACTGCCAGAGCCTGAATTACTAAAACAGTACCTCGGCGACCCGACTGATCGCATCCCGGCACCAACCGAAGCCCAGCGTATGCTTTACGGTGCCAAAGGGCGTGTTTGGCAGCTAGGCCAATTCATCGAAAAATTCCAAGACCAGTTCTGGCCTGAAAAACTCAATGACCTCAAAGGCTATATCGCCAGCAACAGCGAAGCGATTGAAAAAGACAGCGCAGGCCAGTTCATTGAATCGACCAAGCCATTCCTGCCTGAGAGCCTGCAAAAGAAATGGCAGCGTGCTTGGCTCAACGCCTACGAAAAAGATACCCGCCAGCGCGTCCCTGCCCTGATGGATACCCATAACCCAGGCTTGACCGGCGGGGTGCAGAACCAACCGGATTACCAGGCCGGGATTGTCGATCATCGTAGCCACTTCCAAAATGACGTGCCGATGTTTATCGAGCAAGCCATGCAGGAATACGGCGAGCTCACCGGGCGATTCTATGCGCCCGTCATGGACTTCATGTGCGACGATGCCGACTATGTCATTGTTGGCCTAGGCTCAGTTACCGATGATGCCGAAGCCGTGGCAGCGCATCTGCGTGAGCAAGGTCAGAAAGTCGGGGTTATTTCAATCAAGCAGCTTCATCCGTTCCCGGAAGCACAAATTGTCGAAAAGCTTGCCGGTAAAATGGCAGTGACTGTGCTTGAGCGCTGTGATGAAACCCGCCTGACCGCACGTATCTCCCGCGCCTTGTTCAAGGCACAGGAAAACGTGCAGAGCCCAAGGCATAAAGGTATTCCACCGCTGCAGCAGATCCCAACCATCAGCACCGGTATTTTCGGGCTGGGCGGCCATGATCTGCAGCCTAAGCACCTGATCGCCGCGTTCGATAACATGCGCGATGACAATACCAAGCCGTTCTTCTATCTCGGCAGCCAGTTCTTCGATGCCAAGGCCACCGGTGAGCTTAAGGAAATCCAAGACCGCCTTCGTGCCGCCTATCCAGATACCGAACTGATGGCACTGGAAACCGGCGAGAACCCTAACCTACTGCCTGAATCCGCACTTCGAGTTCGCTTCCACTCCGTAGGTGGTTACGGCACCATTGCCACCGGTAAATTGCTCACCGATATCCTATCCGGAGCCTTGGGGCTGCACTCGAAGTCCATGCCGAAATACGGCTCTGAGAAAAGTGGTGCACCGACCAACTTCTTTATTACTCTGTCGCCTGAGCCTATAAAGATCACCAATGCCGAACTGCAGCAAGTTGAAATCGTCCTGTCACCAGACCACAAGGTGTTCATGCACACCAACCCGCTGGCAGGCTTAAGCCCTAACGGTACTTTCATCCTGCAAACCCACCACGAGCCAGAGCAGGTATGGCAGGAAATCCCAGCGGCTGCCCGCCAGTTCATTCGTGACAACAACATCAACTTCTACATTGTCGATGCCTTCAAGGTCGCCCGTGAACAAGCACCATCCGCAGATCTCGAGATCAGGATGATGGGGATCGCCTTTATCGGCGCGCTTTGCGGCCATGCCACCCAGGTCACCCAAGGTGCCGATGAAACCTTAATGCTTGAGCGCATCACCCAGCAGATCGCCAAGAAGTTCGGTGCCAAGGGCGAGAAAGTGGTTGCCAGTAACATGGCGGTGATCCGCGAAGGGATCCATGCGACCAAGCAGGTTTGCTACGCAGACTTCGAAGATGCTGACATTGCTGCAGCGGCAACAACCAAAGCCGATGCACCGAAACAGAAACAAGCCAGCTGTGGCCTGTTCGACCCATCCTACTTCAGCAATATCGCGGGTAAGCATTATGCCGATGGTTCGATTGGCGAAGCACCGGTGATCCCGGGCTCGGGCATGTTCATGCCACCAGCCAGCGCGATCACCAAAGATAAAGGCCTGTTCCGGCTCAATGCCCCCAAGTTCGATGCCGACAAGTGTACCGGCTGTATGGAATGTACCATCGCCTGTCCTGACGGGGCGATCCCGAATGCGGTGCATGAGCTGCACGATATCCTTTACGTGGCGATCGACAAGCTCAACATCCCACCAGCGCAGCGTGATGGCCTGAAAGCCAAAATGCCGCCGATTTTGGATGCGGTTCGCCAGTACTACCGCACCGCGCCGAAGAACGAGTCACTACCGCTGCACCAAGTGGTCGCCAAAGTGGTCGACAGCATGACCTTTGATGATCCGGCGGTCTCACAGCAAATCGCTGGTATTTGCGTGGCGCTGGAATCGCTGCCTGTCAGCCGTACCAAGCCTTTCTTCGATGCCATGGAAAAAGCGGTTCCCGGCAGCGGTGGCTTGTTCTCGGTCGCCATCGATCCAAGCAAGTGTAGCGGTTGTATGGAATGTGTGGATGTCTGTGGCCCGAACGCGCTGCAGAAGGTCCGCCAGACCACTGAAATGAACCAGCAGATGCACGAGCTGTTTAACACCTTGGCGGAAATGCCAAATACCCCAGCCCGCTTCCTGCAGCAGGGTATTACCGATGCCAGCGAGTCCAAGCGCTTGCTGCTTGATCGCAGCAACTACTACGCCATGAGCTCAGGCCACGGGGCGTGTCGTGGTTGTGGCGAGGTCACTGCATTGCGTCTAGTAACCTCGGTCAACCGTGCCCTGCAGCAGCAGCGTTACCAGTCGCACATCGCCAGCCTAGAGGAGATGATTGAGAAGCTGGAAGACAAGCAGCAATCATTGGCAGCTATCGATGCAGAAAATACCCGTGCCGAGCGCATTGCCCGTACTATCAAAGTACTGGAGAAACGCCTGTACCACTTCGAATACGGACCAACCGGTAACGGGCCATCTGATGCACTGATTGCCAACGCCACCGGTTGTAGTAGTGTCTACGCCTCGACTTTCCCGGCCAACCCATACAACGACCCATGGGTGAACAGCCTGTTCCAAGATACCCCGGCGGTTGCCAAGGGCTTGTTCGAGGGTGAAGCGGCCAACCAGCTCGAGCAGTTCAAGGCACTTCGCACTGCCAAGCTAGAGCTTGAAGACATGTACGATGCCGAAGTTCATGACCGCCAGCTGCGTTATCTGGAATGGAGCCATTTGTCCGATCAGGAGCTTGGCCTGTTACCGACCGTATTCAGTATCGGCGGTGACGGCGCGACCTATGACATCGGCTTTGGTGCCCTATCGCGCCTGCTTTCCACCAGCACGCCGATCAAGGTGTTCGTGCTCAATACCGGTAGTTACTCCAATACCGGGGGCCAGGCGTCTACCGCCAGCTTCACCGCGCAGGACTCCGACCTGAGCCGCTTCGGCAGCGCCCACAGCGGTAAGCAAGAATCGCGTAAAGAGCTGGGTATCATCGCGACCTTCCACCCGAAAGTCATGGTGGTACAAACCTCTACCGCCTTGCAGGGCCACTTCATGGCCAACTTGATGGAGTACCTGAACTATCAAGACGCCCCTGCACTGTTTGATGTCTACACCCCATGTATGGGTGAGCACGGTATTGCCGATGACGCCAGTACCCGCCACTCCCGCCTGGCAGTCGAAAGCCGCATGAGTCCAGTGTTTGTCCACGACCCACGCAAGGGCGCAACCCTGGCCGAGCGCTTCTCTATCGAAGGCAACCCTGAGCTGCAGCATGACTGGGCAACCCATACCATTAGCTTTATTGACAGTGACGGTATGACCCAGTTGAAACAAGTGCCGTTTACTCCGGCTGATTTCTCACTCTATGAAGGGCGCTTCAAGAAACACTTCAACCCAGTATCTGACGAGCAACACGCGGTTGAGATAGCTGAATACGTCACAATGAGTGCGGATGAACGCAGTGGCAAGACACCGTTTATCTGGGCAACGGATAAACAGCAGCACCTGATCAAGCTGAGTGTGTCCAGCTCGATTGTCGCCCTGACCGAAGAGCGCTTACGCAACTGGCACATGCTGCAATACCTAAGCGGCCAGCATGTCACGAATATTGACCAGCAGTACCAACTGCAGATCAATGAGTGGAAACAGCGTTACCACAACGCGATGGACAGCAACGAGCAGACCATCGAAACCATCGCCAATGGCTTGGCGGAACTGGCTATGGCTGCTTCGCCCAATGTGGCCAATAGCATCCCGGTCACCCAGATAGATAGCAGCTCAGCTGCCCCACAAGCGTCTACTAGTACTCAAGGGGACTTGCCGCTTGTCACCATCAACGAGGACGAAAAAGGCCAGTGCACCGACTGCAAAACCTGCTACCAGCAATTGAGTGAGCTGTTTGAGAAGACCACGATTGTTGAAAACGGTGAAGCCAAGGTCATCAGCCAGGTGATCCCTAATGCACTGGAAACCGTCGAACTCAGCGATGAGTTGATCAAGCGAGCCTCGCGCATTGCCGATGAGTGCGATGCGGAAATTATCCACTTCAACGCGCCTGCGTCGGTGGAGGTGTAGATATGAGCGACGTTTTTGTAAAACCAGAAGCGACACCTGGCGTGTCGCAAGCTCAACGGGAGCTGATGCTAAAGCGCATGGAGCAAAATCCGCAGCGCTTCCAGCAGATGGTGATCGAGGAGAGTATGCAGCTCATCCGCGAAACGCTCAAGCAAGGCAAGCTGTCAGCGGAGTTTACCGAGAAACTCTGGCAGCTGTTGCTCGCCAACAACGAACTCAGTGTCGCCCTGCAGCGTTACCTATGGCGTATCCCGCTCAAGCAAAAGCGCGCCTTCGTCCAGGCGCTGGATACCCATCTGTCTGAGCGCTACCCGATGTTCAAAGGGCTATCCGTCGGGTGGCCCGGAAGCAACAACATACCGCCTTACGTGCGCCCTGCCGAAGAGCGCCGCAAGGACTTTGACTTGGTTAGCCAGGGCTATCTCGGCTACATGGGGCTAGGCTACAGCCTGCGTGAAGTTGAACTGTTCGTCTGGCTGGAAGTGATCCGAGACAAGCAGTGTGAAGATCGTCCGTGTGAAATCGGCGTACCTAAGTGCGATCGCGACGGTAACCCAGCCGAAGAAAACGACGGAGGCTGCCCGGTTAAGATCCACATCCCTCAGGTACTCAACCTGATGGGTGAAGGCCGCTTTAGAGACGCATTCGAGCTGATCCGCGATGCCAACCCACTGCCGAATGTCACCGGCCGGGTTTGCCCGCAGGAGCTGCAATGCCAGGGGGTGTGTACCCACAACGACAGGCCGATTGAAATCGGCCAGCTGGAGTGGTTCCTGCCCCAGCGTGAGCGTGAGCTCTCCAACGGTGAACCGCCAAAACCGGCGGACATCAACCCTTGGGTGGCTGCTACCAAGCCGCCGGTGGCGATTGTCGGCTCGGGGCCTTCGGGGCTGATCAATGCCTACTTGCTCGCCAAAGAAGGCTACCCGGTCACCGTGTTCGAGGCATTCCATGTCTTGGGCGGGGTACTAAGATACGGCATCCCCGAATTCCGCCTGCCCAACCAGTTGGTGGATGATGTGGTTGAGAAAATCAAAGCGCTCGGCGGCCGCTTTGTCACCAACTACATCGTGGGTAAAACGGCGACCCTCGCCGATCTTAAACGCGCTGGCTTCACCCGCATCTTCGTAGGCACTGGTGCGGGCTTGCCGCGCTTTATGAATGTACCGGGTGAGCATTTGCTGAACATCATGTCGGCCAATGAATTCCTGACCCGTGTCAATCTAATGCATGCCAACGAGCCTGACTACGAAACGCCAATGCCGGATATGGAAGGCAAGGAAGTAATGATCATCGGTGGTGGTAACACCGCGATGGACGCCGCCCGTACCGCTTGCCGTTTGGGAGCCAACGTCACGATTGTCTACCGCCGGACCCAACAGGAAATGCCAGCCCGAGTCGAAGAGCTTCACCATGCGCTCGAAGAAGGAATCCAGCTCAAGGAGCTGCGCTCGCCTTGCGAGTTCAACGGCGACAAGAACCATGTTCTGGCCAGTGCCAAGCTTGATGTGATGGCTCTGGGTGAGCCTGATGCTTCTGGCCGTAGACGTCCACAGTCTACCGGTGAGTTTGAGCTGATGAAGGTCGACTTTGCCATTATGGCCTTGGGTAACAGCTCTAACCCGATCGTCAAAGACGCTAACCCAGACTTGGATACCTCCAAGTGGGGTACGCTGCTGCTCAACAAAGGCTCGCAAGAGACCTCGCTAAGCGGCGTGTACAGTGGTGGTGATGCTACCCGTGGTGGTTCTACCGCGATCAAGGCCGCTGGTGACGGTCAGGCAGCGGCAAGAGAGATCATGGGCCACCTTGATTTCAACGCCAAGGAAGTCGAAGGGCTAGTCGCACAAGCTTGCCACTACACTGGGCTCGGTCAAACGCCGCCTAAAATCGTCAAACGTCGTCAATTGACCGAGGAAATTGTCGAGTTCACCATTACCTCACCGCTGATTGCCCGCTCAGCCAAGGCTGGACAGTTTGTCAGGGTACTAGCCGACGAGAAAGGTGAATTGATCCCGTTGACTCTGGCCGATTGGGACGCCGAAGCCGGTACTATCGAGCTAGTGATCCAAGGTCTGGGGACCAGCTCCAAGCTGATCAACCAAATGCAAGAAGGCGACTGCTTCGAGGCCATTGCCGGCCCACTGGGGCAAGCAAGCCACGTGGTGAAACACCCTGACAACCAGAGTGTTATCTTCACCGCTGGCGGCGTTGGTCTGCCGGCGGTACACCCGATCATGCGTGCCCATCTGGAAATCGGCAACAAAGTCACTCTGATCTCCGGTTTCAGAAGCAAAACCCATAGCTTCTGGACGGAAGAAGGTGACAAAGTCGAGAACCTCCGGGCTGCGTTCCCAGGTTTGCTGGAAGTGGTTTACACCAGTAATGACGGAACATTCGGCATCGAAGGGTTCGTGACTAATCCGCTGGAAGATCGCCTGGTGCAGCACAGGGAAGCCAATAGTCCTGATTCTGATCAGACCATTGCAGAAGTTATCACTATCGGTCCGCCTATGATGATGCGCGCGGTGAGCGATCAGACTCTGGGCTATCAAGTCCCTTGTGTTGCCAGTCTCAACTCCATCATGGTGGATGCCACCGGCATGTGTGGTGCCTGCATGGTGCCAGTGATGGAAGACGGCAAACTGGTGCGCAAGCACGCCTGTATCGATGGTCCTGAAATCAACAGCCATGTCATCGACTGGGACAAGTTCTTGCCAAGGTTTAACCAGTTCAAACCGCAGGAGCGCCAGAGCCAGATCGCGCACCGGTTGATTGAGGAGTAAGTTCCAGTAGCTAGATCGCATCAAAGGGCTTCACTGCAGAGTGAGGCCCTTTTTCTTGCCCGAATAATAATAGCGTTGCCCTCCATCGGTCACGGGGCATTATCATTCAATATTGCGGCATGACGTGGCCTTCAAAACGACTACACTTAAACGACGATTAATGGCAGGAGACGGCTATGAGTGGCCCCGATCATCACACCTACAAGAAAATGGAACTGGTTGGCTCGTCTCCAGACAGTATTGAAGACGCAATCAGCAACGCTATTGAACGGGCAAACGAAACCGTCAAAAACCTGCGCTGGTTTGAGGTCGTCGAAACCCGTGGCCATATTGAAGACGGAAAAGTGGCCCACTGGCAGGTAACCATTAAAATCGGCTTTACCCTAGAAGAGTAAGCCGATCTTTCATTTAAAGTAACAACCAGTGGCGCAAGGTCCGCAGTGCCCGCTCAGAGAAATCCATTTGTTCGATGCTCTTCTTGGCTTCCAACGCTAACTTGGGCTCGTCGGTAATAATGCCATCCACCCCCAGCAGGAATAGCCGCTCCATCGCAGCTGAGTTGTTGATGGTCCAAGCCAATACCTCTTGCTCCCGTTGCTGGATTTCGATGATTCGCCACGTATCGAGCCATTGATCGCTGAGCATCAGCATATCCACTTCTCGTTCAAGCTCGGACTCGCCAACACTGGCGGCATAAATAAGCGCATAGCGTAGCTGTTCAGGACGCGATGCCTCCATCTTGTTCATCAGCCGTGCCAGCAGTTCAACATCCAAGCTCGACACAATCATGGCTTGCTGGTATTTCGGCAGCAACTCCGCCATTGCCAGAGCAAGATCGAAGCTTCGGTTGTAACGCTTTAATTCAATGTTGAATTCGATATCATCGGCATAGTCATCCAATAACTGTTTTAACAGCGGCGGAGGTACCTGGTTCTTAGCCTGATAAGCCGCGACTATCTCAGAATAGCTAGCGTCTTCCACCACCAAGTGAGAGCCAAGCATACGGCCCAAGTCACGGTCGTGGAAAACCACCACCTGCCCGTCCTTGGTGATCTGCACATCAATTTCGGTACTCTGGACCCCCAGCGATATTGCGTACTGTATGCCTGCTTCACTGTTTTCTGGGTACGCAAATCCCCCACCGCGGTGCGCGGTGACATAGCCAGAGGTATTGGTTTGCAAATGTCCGACGAAATGGCGCACGTCGGAGTAACCATTCACTGATGCAAAGACAATGAACAGCACCATGACACTACTGAGCAAAATACGGCGCTCGGTGCTTTGCATCAGCCCCGCAAATCGTTCTTCTTCATTGACCAGTTTATGGCGCCTAGTTTGCAGGCGCAGCACATAGTATTGGCAACTTGCGTAAATAAAGCGGTCGACAAAGCTCAGCAGAAAGGCGACGCCAATCAGCAGAACCGTTGCAACCATCAGCCAAGGGTAACGCTCAGGATCATAAGTTGCCCAGTGCAGTACGGGTTCAAGCACAAACAAAATGCCCTTGGCGATGATGGCTATAATAACCACCCGGCCGAATAACCAAGCAATATGGCCCAATAAAATATGCGGATAAATGCCTTGGCTCAAACGCTGGGCTTGCTTGAACAGCCGCCACTGGGAGCAGTTTTGAAACAGGCTCAGCGGCAAGGCGAGCCACCAGCTAGCCCAATAGCGCAGGACCAGCAATACAATCGGTAACGTGAGCAGGACCAATAAGCCAACCGCCAGCCACAACGAGCTCATCTGGTGGCTGAGATAATAGTTGATATCCCAGTCATTGAGCATAAGCCCGTAGATCCAGCGCCCGCACCACACCAAGGTAGAAAACAGCAGACTGATCCCAAGCGATTGTGCCAGCACGACCTTCGCCACCCGAAAGCTGCGCTGGAGGATCAGCCCGAACGTATCCAATATCGATCGCTTGCCCAGATCATGCTGGGCCAGCAAGATGCTAATTGTTGAGTGTTCGACGAAAAAGGCAAAACTCAGCTGTGTGATAAACCACAAGCTCAGCAGAAAGCCGGCAGGCGAAAGCAAAAAAGCCAACAGCTCCTGGTTGGCAATGGCACTCACCCCATGAAACGCCATCAACTTGGAACTGATCCAAATATCGAGCGGGACAAACAAAGTCAGCAGTGCGCAGCGCACAAAAAGAAAGCTGGCCAGCATCTGCAAGCCACTGGTTCTGAGCCGGTACCAAATGAAATATAAAATGTGCCGACCGCGATGAATTATTGCGCTAGTCAAAAGTGTGTTTCGCCAAAGTTGTATCCTAGTTCTGAAGATATGATAACACCGGAGCTGATTGGATGCTCACCGTAGAAGGGTAATGGAAAGCCAGGGTACAGGTGGATAATTCCGGCTGAGGAGTATTAACGCAGTGAAGCGCCGCGTATTTTTGCCTTGAAATGTGTGGCGGCTCAAAGCGGCAAGAAAGGTGTTCAGGTAACTTCAATCGATAGAAACTCATCACATCGAGACGCCTCATGCTGACAAATGAAGAAGTTCACTACTGTTCCAAATGCGCAATGGAAACTAAGCATATTGTTGTTTTAGTTCGAGATGAACCTGAGCAGAGCAAATTTAAGGATTTCTTAAAAGGCTTTATTAAAAGTGCTGCGGTTGGCGCGTTTGAAGCCACTATGGATGACTTTTCACGCCATAGTATTTGCGAAAAGTGCGGTAAGAAGACGATTAACGACAATCTCACCTAGCAACTGCGTCAGTACCGATTTGTGCAGCAAACTGCGACACAAATCAGTCCAAGCTAACTTTGATTAGGTGATTAGTGCTTATACCTGAAGGTATTACTATCATCAATAATTTGAATTTTGACCGGTGCTAAGCCTTTCTTGGTGTCACCTATTTGTTCAAATGACTTATGAGAAAGATCAATGACTCGGTCTTTGGCAAAAGGACCTCGATCATTGATCTTCACATCTACCGTTTTGTTATTAACTGTATTTGTAACCCTCACGATAGTCCCAAAAGGTAAGGTTTTATGAGCCGCTGTATAGGCTCTCATGTTATACCGCTCACCACTTGCAGTGAGCTTTCCGTGGTATCTGTCACCATACCACGAAGCTTGACCAACAAGCTTATGTGACTTGGCGTAAGTCTTTGTTTTTTCATCATAGACTGCTTCAGTCGACGAGCAGCCAGCAAGCATAGTAAAGATGAAAGCGGCAAAACCGAGGTTTAATTTTTTCATGCTATTTTGATACTCAATTTTCTTCATGTCATGTATGTCTATTTCTGACTTATTGTTGGTTTAAAAATATTGCCTGGAGTGTCATAGCTTCAAGACGTCTTATTAAGAATGAGTGTGAAATACAAGCTCTAGCATGCTGCGTCACTGCATACAAAGCGACTACAGTTGCAATAAAACAGTTTAGAAACACGAATGAAGCAAACATGGCCATCCGATATGACTCGCCTATTTTTCCATGAACTATGCTTCGATTGGTCATAGTTAAGAAAGATTTTGGAAATGAAAATATAAAAGTTAGCAACGTTTGAGATCTGCGGCAGATTGTTAGTGGCTATTCCTTCATCCCCACAAAAAAAACAGCAACCCATTACGCTGAGTTGCTGCTTATTCATCAAGCCTGAATTAAACCGCTAGCACCTATGCACTAACACAGGTACCCGCTCGCTCGGCCAGTACATCTAACCCTTCTTCCAAGGCACCGATGTAGGCTCTGCCACCGAACTGGGCAAAGTCGGCGGCGGCTTCGACTTTGGGGCCCATCGAGCCTGCCGGGAATTGGTATTCGCTCAGCTGAGCTGGCGTGGTTGAGCGCAGTGCGCGCTGGTTTTCGGTGCCCCAGTCAAGGTAAACCGCATCGGCATCAGTGAGGATCAACAACTTGTCGGCTTTGAGCTGCTTGGCCAGCAAAGTAGCAGCAAGATCTTTGTCGATCACCCCTTCAACCCCGGTGTAACCGCAGTCGGTTTTGCGTACCGGGATCCCGCCGCCACCGCAGCAGATCACAATGTCGCCAGCGCCCAACAGGGTTTCGATAGATTTTTTATCGATAATGTTCAGCGGTTTCGGTGACGGTACGACGCGACGGACAAACTCGCCATCACGTTTCATGGTCCAGTTGTTGGCTTCAGCCAAAATGCCCGCTTCCTCCTCGTTGTAAACAGGGCCAACGAACTTGGTCGGGTCGAGCATACTCGGGTCATTCGGATCGACTTCGATACGGGTCAGCAAGCTGGTGACTTCGGTATCAGGCATCAGGTTTTGCAGCTCCTGCGCCAGCATATAGCCGATCATACCTTCACTTTCGGCGCCCAAAACATCGAGCGGGTAAGGCTGAACCTTATCGTAAGCCAGGTTTTGCAACGCTAACAAACCGACCTGAGGCCCATTACCATGAACAATGGCGACCTGGTATTCCTTGGCAATTTCCGCAATCGCCTTGGCAGCAATCTTGATATTGGCAAGCTGGTTGGTAAAACTTGGCGCGTCGCCGCGACGCAACAACGCATTACCCCCGAGGGCGACGACGGCAGTACTCTTCTTGGTTGGGGTGTTCATAAAGACTCCTTGAATTATCCTTGTTGTGTGGGGCTATCACCCCTACCCGTTCGTTACGGTTTATAGCGCACTGGCATCGAACGGTTTGCGGCGAATAAAGCGGCCATTCCCGGCTTTCCCCGTAAATTCGCCATTACATGCGACAACGTCCCCACGGCTGATGGTCATCACCGGCCAGCCCTGGGCTTGGATATCTTCAAACGGGGTATAATCTGCGTTGTCGTGTAGTAATTCGTGTTTGATTGTCACTTGCTGCTCTGGATCGAACAGCACCAAATCGGCGTCAGAACCCGCCTGCAATGCGCCTTTTTGCGGATAAAGGCCAAACAGCTTGGCTGGCAGGTAACTGGTCAGCTCGACAAATCGGCTTGGGCTCAGCCGCCTTTTCATCACACCTTCGGAGAACATCAGCGGCATCCGGGTTTCGACACCGGGCATGCCATTCGGGCAAGCGCTGAAGTTGTCTTTGCCGCGTTGTTTTTGATCGTGGTAGGTAAACGAGCAATGATCGGTGGCAACCGTATCGATACTGCCATCCACCAGCCCGAGCCAGAGTTTCTCTCGCTCCGCAGCCGGGCGCAGAGGAGGGCTTAGGATATACTTGAGGGCGTCTTCCCGCTCGTAGCAACTGTCATCAAGCATCAGGTATTGTGGGCAGGTTTCCACCCACACCGGCTGGTGGTTGTCACGGGCGAGCCGGGCATAATCCAGGCCAAGCCCATTGGAGAGGTGGACAATGTACAAAGGGGCATCACCGGCCAGTTTGGCAAGGTTGATCATCCGGGCTATGGCTTCTGCCTCGCACTCCAGCGGACGACTAACCGCGTGGTATTTGGGTGCGGTCTTGCCCTGCTCGAGCAACTGGCTGCGCCGCAAGGCAATGGCAGCGTCGTTTTCAGGGTGCACGGTTGCCAGCGCACCGACTTGCTTGAGCTGAATCAGCGCCTTGAGCACTTCTTCATCATCGAGTTTGTAACCGTAGGTCAGGTACAGCTTGAAGCTGGATATCCCCTCTTCTTCCACCATCGATGCCATTTCGCCGAGGATGTCATCATTTACATGCTGGATAACCCCATGGAAGCTATAGTCGATAACAGCCGTTTCCTTGGCGTATTGCTGGTAGACATTGAGCTGGTGATGAAGACTGCAACCTTTGGGGCCAAATCCCATATGGTCAACGACCGTAGTGGTACCGCCACATGCTGCTGCGCGGGTACCGGAGAAAAAATCATCGCAACTGCGCGCGATACCGACATCGATATTAAAATGGGTATGAACATCAATACCACCCGGCATCACATACAAACCCGCCGCCTCAATAATTTCGCACTGCTTGGGAATGATGTGGATTTCAGGGGCAATATCGGCGATCTTGCCGTCAACGATAAGAATATCGGCTTTTTGTGCCTGCTGGTGATCGACCACTATCCCCTGGCGGATCAACATGGTCCCCGGACGGGGCTGGGTCAGGATCGCCGCTTGGTGTTCTGATGTTTTTTTCGACGCCGCGGAAAACATACTTTATTCCTTCTCTGCCTAAGATAAAAAGGATGCTGTTTCGTTTGCCCGCTATGACTTAGAACTTCAGGCCTAACGGACAAAAGGAACAGCAAGCGCCTGCCTATATCGTCAAGCTACTTCAAAATACGGGTTCAGAGGTAACTTGCTCATAAAAAAGAAATCCATCCTGGGGGGGATATGTGGCCAACGTTAGGCAGAGCGGTCGGCACCCCCAGGACGGAAAAGGATGGACAGGCAAAGCATAGAGAGCGTAATGCCCTACCCGTCACGTTTTATTACTTTTTCAACTCTTTCAGGTACATCTGAGGGATAACAGCATACATAGCTGCACAAGTAACGAGGTGGTCTTTCCAAGTCTTCTCGTTTGGCGCGTGTGCTTCTGGCTCTTTACCTGGACCAAAGCCAATCACAGGGATACCGTAGCGGCCCATGATTGATACGCCGTTGGTTGAGAAGGTCCACTTATCAACGGTTGGTTTCTTGTCGAACAATAGCTCGTAAGACGCTTCCAGTGTCTTGGTTGCAACATGCTCTTCGTCGATCTTCCATGCAGGGAAGTAGCACTCAGTTGGGTAAACCAGGCCGGTGTAAGCCGGACGGTCGTAGTTGTACATAGACACTTTAGCGCCGAATTTCTTAACCGCTTCAAGCTCTTCGATTTCCTTAATAGCACCTTCCCAGGTTTCGCCCCAAGTCAGACGACGGTCGATAGAAACCGCACAGCTATCAGCCACCGCACAGCGGCTTGGTGAAGTGAAGAAGACTTCGGACACTGTCAGTGTGCCTTTGCCTAGGAATGGGTCGTCGCCAAGGTTGGAAGCCAGTTTTTCGATATCGCCCAGGATGTGGCCCATCTTGAAGATCGCGTTTTCACCGCGCTCAGGCGCCGAGCCGTGGCAGCTAACACCGGAGACATCAACACGGATTTCCATACGGCCGCGCTGACCGCGGTAGATCTGGCAATCTGTTGGTTCAGTCGATACGACAAACTCAGGGCGGATGTTGCTTTCCTGGATGATGTACTGCCAGCATAGGCCGTCACAGTCTTCTTCCTGAACGGTACCGGTCACTAGCAGGGTGTATTCATCTTCCAGGCCAAGATCTTTGATGATCTTACCGGCATAAACCATAGACGCCATGCCGCCTTCCTGATCCGATGCACCACGGCCACCGATCACTTCGTCATCTTCCATACCTTCATATGGGTCGAAGTCCCAGTTATCCATGTTGCCGACACCCACGGTATCGATGTGTGCATCCATCGCGATTAGGTGCGGACCGTGACCAATCCAACCCAGTACGTTACCCATTGGGTCGATTTCTACTTTGTCAAAACCGACTTTTTCCATTTCTTCTTTGATGCGCAGGACAACTTTCTCTTCGTCACAACTTTCACTCGGGATGGCAATCATGTCACGAAGGAAACGGGTCATGTCCGCTTTGTAGTCTTGGGCTTTTTCCAGTACCTGGGCAAATGGGATGTTCATTATAATTCTCCTTGAACCGGGCGGTGGTCATCACACCCGGTATGATCGATTTTCACGGCGCCCTGCCTATTGATGACTCCAACAAGGCACGAAATTTAAAAATTCTTTCTTGATTGTTTTTTTTGAGCATTTAGTGATGCTAGTTAGTAAAGGCATTGCGCTAACTAGCCCAAACAGCTGCTCAAAAAACGGTCAGATAGTTTGGTGTTTACCGCCCCAAACAACTTCGCGGTAATGGACAGGATCGGTATCCCCTTCGGTATTAATCAGCAGCACCACCGAGTCTTGGTTGAGGCCCAGTTTTTCCATCAGTTTTTCTTTTTCCGGATGGAAATGAACCGCCGCCAGCAAACCGGCGCCTACCGCACCAGACTCACCCGATACCACCCTTGGGTCTTCACCCAGCGGGTTACCGAGAACACGCATACCTAGCGCTGCAACACTGTCCTGGCAGGAAACAAACTGGGTTGAACAGTCTCGCAGTACCGGCCAGCCAATCGGGTTAGGCTCACCGCAAGCCAGACCAACCATGATGGTGGCAAGATCACCATCGACATTGATCATCTCGCCGTTTTCGCTGATCCCCGAGCGGTAGATACAGTCGGCCTGATCGGGCTCGACAACCACTGAGTGCAATTTGTCAGGGCCGAATTGGTCACACAGGTAACCCAGCACCCCACCGGCCATCGCACCGACACCGGCCTGAAGGAAGACGTGAGTCGGACGTTCAACAGCCATCGCTTTCATTTGGTCGACAGCTTCTGCCGCCATCGTGGTGTAACCCTGCATGATCCAAGTCGGGATTTCGGTGTATCCTTCCCATGCCGTGTCCTGGACCACTTTCCAACCATTTTCATCGGCAGTTTTGATCGCAAGGCGCACGGTATCGTCGTAGTTCATGTCGGTGACAATACATTCGGCCCCCAGGGCACGGATGTTGTTAACACGCTCATCGGCAGCACCTTTAGGCATGTAAACCACAGCGTTCTGGCCGAGTTTGTTTGCGGCCCATGCCACACCACGGCCATGGTTGCCGTCGGTCGCGGTCGCAAAGGTCATTTTTTCTGTGATGTCGTTTTTCAGCTTGGCGAAATCAAAGGCATTGATATCGAGCTTGAACTCATCACACAGCAGGCGGGCAATCGCATATGCGCCCCCCAGCATCTTGAAGGCATTCAAATCGAAACGGTAAGCTTCGTCTTTGACTAGGATTTTTCCAACACCGATTGCTTTGGCCAGGCAGTCGAGAGAATGCAATGGTGTCGGCTGGTAGCCTTCCACAGCTTGGTGGAAAGCGCGGGCTTTTTCCGCCTCGGCGGCGGTAAATAGTGGAGAAAGCTGACCGTTATAGTGGCGGTTATCGGCGATCTCCATTTTAAGAGTGAACGTAGACACGACCAGACCTCGTAAAATTAGAGAAAGAAAAAAGCGGGGGCTTTAATTACTCAAGGGTATTCCCCCGCGAATGGGCTAGCATGGCCCAAGCATAAAGATACAGATAGATCGACTAGGTTTTCCCTGCCCTGTCACACCATGGCCAGCGAGCCAAGGCAGGAGAAGCATCGATGCTCCACGCGGTTATTTAACGCGCTTCTTCGCATCATCCAGTAGCTCTTGCAGAATGTGGCCAGGCTCCTGGTATTTACGGTTAAGGATCATTGCGGCAATGATGTATGGCTTCCAGCTCGCTTCCTTGTAGGTCGCGATGCGGTATTTCTCGAATACCGATTCTTCCACTTCACCTTCTTCGCAAGATACGCCAGTGATGTCTGCTGGTAGGCAGTGCATGTATAATGCTTCGCCACCTTTGGTCAGCTTCATCATCTCTTCGGTGCAATGCCAGTCTTTGTGGTTGGCATTTTGTGCAAGACATTCTTTTTCCAATGCCTTCAGACCATCATGGTCGTTAGCGCGTAGCAATTCTGTACGGCGGCCCATGACTTGATATGGCGCCCAAGACTTCGGATATACGATGTCCGCGTCTTTGAACGCTTCTTCCATGCTGGCAACCTGAGTGAAGCTACCACCAGAGGCTTCTGCGTTCTTACGTGCTTCTTCAACCACTTCAGGGATCAGGTCATAGCCTTCTGGGTGTGCCAGGGTGACATCCATACCGAAGCGGGTCATCAAACCGATGATGCCCTGAGGCACAGACAGTGGCTTGCCGTAACTTGGCGAGTAAGCCCATGTCATCGCAATTTTCTTGCCTTTCAGCTTGTCCAAGCCACCGAAGTGCTCTTCCAACCATGCCAAGTCAGCCATAGACTGGGTTGGGTGGTCGATATCACACTGCAGGTTCACCAGTGCCGGACGGTGAGGAAGCACACCTTCTTTCACGCCGTCATCCAAGGCTTCACCCACTTCACGCATGTAAGCGTTACCCGCCCCTAGGTACATGTCGTCGCGGATACCGATGGCATCGGCACAGAATGAAATCATGTTAGCCGTTTCACGGACCGTTTCACCGTGGGCAATTTGGGATTTGCCTTCATCCAGATCCTGCTGAGCAAGACCTAGCATGTTGATAGCCGAAGCATAAGAGAAACGAGTACGGGTTGAGTTATCGCGGAACAGGGAGATTCCGAGACCGTTGTTAAACACGTTGGTAGCAATGTTTTCCTGGCGCATTGATTTAAGGGCTTGGGCTGTTTTCAATACACGCTCAAGCTCTTCCGGGGTTTGCTCCCAGGTCAACAGAAAGTCTTTGTCGTGCAGTTCAGATTTAAGCTCATTAATTTCCTTGATCAGTTCGTTGATGCTCTTCATGTTTTTCTTCCCGGTTTCAATTGTTATACGTCCCTGGCAGCGCTTTTCTTCACGGGCCAGTCGCTTAATGGGTAATGACAGCCTTCAGCATTGCTCAATCAGCGATCATTCATTTGGTTTTTGATTTAAGGCACTGAGATTGCTTATAAATTTCAGGCTTAAACTAAGGGTTAACAAAGGTAATTATTTCGGAACTTAATTCAGTACAATCAACAACTGTGCCAACATTGAATTTAGAAAATATTATTTATTGTTACTCGTTGAAAGCCCGCATGAATACTGGGATGAAGGATTTAAGAGTATCGATCTTTCATAAAGAATAGAGAGGCAATAGAAATACCAGCTATCACAGAGGTATCAACTCGCTAGACCAAAATGATAGTGATAAAAAAGGGGAATTATCATATTGATATGCCCGTGTGACATTGGTAGCAAAATATTTCATTTTGAAATATTCAATCTAAAAACCCTGACACATATCAAACAGCATAACTGGGTTTTTCTTTATGTTAATTCGGTCATTAAAGGAATAAGCCAGTCAATATGCTGAATACACCAAGACCCTCAGAATTAATGCAGTTGCAACCGACTATCCTCCGCTTCACCCAAATGCTGTCGGCGGTGTTGAAAATCGACGCCGAAGTCGTCGATGCCGATTTGGTCAGAATTGCAGGTACTGGTCCCTATAGTAAGTTTTTTGGAAAAAAGCTAAATACCAGCTCAAGGATTTTCAGGTATATACTTGAAACACATGAAGAAAAAGTTGTCGTCAAATCAAGGACCGATCCTTTGTGCGAGGGCTGCACCAACAAGAACGGCTGTCGTGAAATGGCCTTCCTCGGTGTGCCGATCATGATTGAGGATCGCTGCCTCGGGGTGATCAGCCTCGTTGCGTTCAGTGAAGAATCACGCGAGAGGATCAAAGACAATGTCCAGCTTTTCTCTGACTACATCAAACATATTGCCCAAATAGTGGTATCTAAAGTTGTCGAGAAAAACAGTAATAGTGACAGTCTCGACGAGGTGTTTACCAATCTTATTGAAAACATGGACCAGGGCGTATTAGTACTCGATGAAAACAACCGGGTAAAATACGGCAACCAGCCCGCCCTCAACAACCTGAATATAACGCAGGAGGCGCTGCACAGCCTTGAAATTAATATTCAGCCACTGTCTCTGCACAACAATGAGATGAAGGGCCACCAACAACATATTATTTCACTCGGTGGCCGGCAGGAATTATTAGTCGGGCAGTTTTATAACGCCCACGGCCATCAACTTTTCCTGATGGCCTTTCATCAACCTAATAGCGCATTGATGATCCCGGATCATGAGCCACAGTTCGCCACCGTTATCGGCGAATGCAGCAAGATGCGCCAGTTGAAGAAGCTCATCACCCGCATTGCCAGCAGCCCATCGAGCGTCCTGATCAACGGCGAGAGCGGTACCGGCAAGGAAGTGATCGCCAATGCGGTCCATAACCTGAGCGATCGCAGCCAGTACCCTTTCATTGCGATCAACTGTGCGGCTATCCCTGATCAGCTATTGGAAAGCGAGTTGTTCGGCTATGTCAAAGGCGCCTTTACCGGCGCATCTACCAAAGGCAAAACCGGTTTGATCCAGGCCGCCAACAAGGGCACGCTGTTCCTCGATGAAATCGGTGATATGTCGATGACCCTGCAGGCCAAGCTGTTACGCGTGCTGGAAGAGCGGGAAGTGATGCCGATTGGCTCCAACAAAGCGGTTCCGGTAGATATCCGCATTATTTCGGCCACCAACCGTAATTTCCAGGAGATGATCGCCACCAACAAATTCCGCGAGGATTTGTATTACCGCCTCAACGTGATCCCTATCCACCTGCCGCCGCTCAAGGAGCGTGAAGGGGATATCGCGCTACTGATCAACTATTTCCTCGAGCACCACACCCAGAAAATCGGGGTGACGTACCCGGGGATCAGTGAAGAAGCCATGCGCCGTCTCAATGCCTACCACTGGCCGGGCAACGTACGAGAGCTAAGCAACTTAGTGGAATACCTCGTCAATGTTGTCCCTGAAGGTGACCAAATCGACGTCGATTTGCTTCCGCCTTATTTTGAGCAAACCCCTGAAGCCACAAGTCCGCAGGAGATCTTGAATGACGACTGCTCGATGAGCTTGGAAGAGATGGAAAAAATCCGTATAGAAGAGGCAATTTCGCGCCTCGGCAACCGCAAGATGGTGGCCGAAGAGCTGGGGATCGGCATTGCGACCTTGTACCGCAAAATCAAGAAATACGGGCTTAGCAACCATCGCGCGGCTTAGCGCTTGTGTTTCTGCTGGCACAAGCACATCCCCAACAAAAAGGCCGCGAATACGCCTGTCTCTTGATCACAAGTTTTGATGGTCAAGAGACATTGCTAGCTCATAGCCTTCAAGGATGGTTTGTAACTTGAACCATCCTTCCCATAGGGCTTTCACTGATGCCTTTCCTGTTCGTTTGGTATCTTTCCATCCCCCCATTCTTGCAAGGTTTTCATAAGCCCAAGATATATTGGGTGGCGACTCGGGAATGGTTTTCTTCTCCATTTTCAACCACAACAACTTCCAAGCTTGTGTGCTCAATACCTTTTCACAGTTATGATCAGCCTGAGAACACGTTTTTCTCATAAAGCGTAACTGTAATAAACGTGTGGCTATAAATGCTAAAATGACGCTTATCCGCTCTAAATTATCTCGACTTTGCATTCTGAGCTCTTCAACTCCTGTCCCCTCACTTTTCCAGACCTTATGGTAGTCCTCAATTAACCAGCGGTGTTCGTAATAGCTGACAATGCGTTCCGCATCTTCTGCTTTTGTGACCCTTTCAGATGTCAGTAAGTGCCAAGCGAGCTTGTCTTTTCTATCGCCTTGTTCAACACAACTGACATAATACATAGCGGTATCGGGCTGAGATGATTTATTGGCTGGTGCTTTCAGTGTGACTTTTGCGTACTTGATATCAAGGACGACATCTCTCGCTTTACGTCCCCCTTTTTGAGGTATATGCAAGACTTTAGGCGTCGCATTTTGTAATTGCTCAGCATAGTCATAGAGTTTGTTGTCATGCTCTTTGATACATCGGCTCTGCATTGAACGCACAACAAATCGTTGATTATTTTGCGCTTTGTACGCCAGATATTCGTAGATATCAGCCTCACGGTCACATACTGAAATCACTTTATCTATATTAGTGCCTAATCGTTCAACCATGTTCTGAGAGGCCTTTTCCCACTTATAGCTCTCTTTTTCTTTGTAAGGCCGCGAAGCATGTTGATGTCGCTGGCCTCGTTTCAATATGTCACGGGTCCACATTTGCTGCTCAATTAAGCCAACAATATCGTGGTTTTGTGGAGCAAAAAGCAAAATCGAATGTGCCAAGATGGCTCGATTATTATCTCCCTGATTAATATGCCCTAGTTCACCTTTAACCGATTGATGCCTAAAGACTAAAGCGGTTGTATCCTCAAGGGCGAGTAAAATGGGATGGGTTGCGGCTCTTTGAGCAGTTACTTGAAACCCCGCCTCAGCGATATCTTTTGGTTCGATATGGTCATTACGAATAAACCGGTATGCCCCTTCCATATCAGCAGGTGAGAGGGATAATTTTGACACAGCAACTCCTGGCTGTTGAGCAAGTGAAGCCGCTAAAGAGACTAAACGCTGAGTTCGTCTAGGGTCGTTGAGGTTAGCTTGCCCAAATTGCATATCTGCCCATTGTTCATGAGTATTTTTATCCATCTTAATCATCCATTTAATAGCTATTAAATGATCAGATCACAACTTCGAAAGTGAGTTCAAAAAAAAATCCCCGAGCATGCTCGGGGATTTGTGCATAAGAGACAGGCGAATACGCGGCCTTTCCTATCCAATGTTGTCAAAAAAACTGACTTGTCACAGATTCGCTTAGAAACTAATTGGCTTTCTGCCCGTCGCTTTGTCCGCAGGACCTTTGGCCGGCGCTTTGCCCGAGCGGCCTTTATTGGCTTTATTTCCTTGAGAGCGGTTAGCTTGTGAGCCTGATTTCGGTTTGGCACCCTGCCCTTTGCCTTTTGCCAGTTTTGAGCTCGACTTTGTGCGTGGTGCGGGTTTTGGCTCGGCGGCTTTCTTTGGCTTGTCAGCAACTTCTGTCACGGGCTGATCACAAAGCACCAAATAGAACTCGTTGTTGAACTCAATCACATCGCCGTCGTAAACCTTGCGGCGCTTGCGCTGCTCCAACTCACCATTTACCGCCACATACCCTTCGGCAATCGCAAACTTCGCTTCACCGCCACCACTTACGGCATTGGCAATTTTCAATACCTTGTAAAGCTCTATTGGCTGGGCACTCACCTCAACGCCAAGGGCCTCAACTTCATACTCTTCGTGTTCTTCAGACATTTTTCTAAACCAGTGGTGACTTCAATAAATACACAGGCGCTATACAGCCAAGTAACTTCAAGGGGCTTTATTCAGCGCAAAAGACTTGGGTATAACGCTTACTGAATTTTAACCCAATCACGCTTGGCATTCACGGGTTTACTAAGTTATTCTCGCGACTTGTTTCTTCTTTTCATTTTCGACTATCAAGAGTGCCCTATGTTCTGCCCATCTTGCGGACAAGCCACACTATCACGCGCCGAGGCCAAAGCGTTTCGCTGTGACCACTGTCAGTTTACCTATTTCCACAATACCGCTTCGGCAGTGCTGGCGGTTATCTGCTGCGGTGATGATATCTTGGTGGCAGAGCGAGGGCGGCAACCGGGTAAAGGCATGCTCGATTTCCCGGGAGGGTTTGTCGATTACGATGAATCTTTAGAACAAGCGCTCTGCCGCGAACTCGAAGAAGAACTTGGCTTTCAGCCTGCCGGCATGCGCTATATCGGCTCGGCACCCAATACTTATAAATACCGAGGTACGACGTACAAAACCTGTGATGCCTTCTATCAGATAACACTTGATAGCAAGCCAAAAATGCAGGCAAATGATGATGTTGCGGCTATCAAATGGATCAATCGCCATGAGATTGCCCCCTCTGAGTTTGCGTTTGACTCAGCCCGACTCGCACTAGAGCTGCTCGGTATAGATTGACGAGCCTTTGGTCGCTCTACGCCTACGTAGGCAAAGAAAGTGTGAACTACGCCTCTTTCCTCCTCCTTAAAATAATTAGTCAGGGATGATGGTTTTTTAACCAAATCAAGACAGGATGTGATCCGTAAACAACATGATGACTTGAGGGTAAAACGTCATGCTGATTTTTAATAAAGATTTTGTTTTTTCAAACACTGCAGAAACCAGCTTCGAAGAAGCCAACACCGTCCATTGCCAGCAAGAAGCCGATAAAGAGCTCAAGCGCAGGTCGATGCTGGCTACCATTCAGAAAGAAGGTGGTTTCGAAGACTAGCAATCCTATTTCGACGTCTCTCCAGCGCTGGTGGTAACCAAGGTTTTGGCCGCCAACCAATCTCTTCCTGTGCCTCGTTGTTAGTAAGCAATCAACATACTCAGGCCATCAGCGCTTTTCTTTCCCCTGCGATTTCCAATCGAACGACCGTTCCTTTAGACTGATCTTTGAGGTATTTTTTTGCTCAAGGAAGTCTCTATGCTATTTCGTCATCTGATCCTACTCGTTGCCTTCGCCTTTTCGGCCCTTGCCAGTGCCGAGACACCGCCAGCAGAAGATAAAATACTGGAGCGCCCCTTGATGGAAAGGTACGTACTTGACGAACTCAAGGCGCTGCGTATCGACCAGCAGGATCTCGAACGCCGGTTGGTGATCGAAATCACCGACCGGGAACTGGCTGTTGCTGATAAGTCGATGAACTACGCCAATGTCACTGTCACCTATTTCTTCTACCTCATTGCTGGTGCCGCGTCCCTGTTTGCCCTGATCGGCTGGCAGTCGCTGCGTGAGCTGCGCGACAACACCAAGAAAGCCGCCGATCAACAACTCCAGTCTATTGCTGAACAATATGAAAAGAAGTTCCAACGCCTCGAACAAGATCTCAAGCGCAAAACCCGTATCATTGCCCAGAACAACAAAGAGATTGAAACCATCAACGAAATCCACAACCTGTGGTTACGTTCGCAGGGCCTGCAGACGCCGGAACAAAAAATCGAGGTCTATGACGACATTTTGAAAATCCGCCCCGGTGACTTGGAAGCCCTGACCTACAAAGCCGATGCGGTGATGGAAATCAGGGAGTTTCACTGGGCGTTAAGCTTGTGTAACCGGGTATTAGAACTCGATCCCAGAAATGCCCATGCGCTCTATCAACGTGCCTGTGCCTATGCCTGCCTCGGCTCCGAAGAAATGGCTATCAATGACTTGGAACAAGCGGTCCGTGACAGTGCCTCCTTGCGCGAGCTAGCCGCCGAAGAGCAGGACTTCGAATCCCTGCGCGGCAATGAGCGGTTTGAGACACTTATCGCAAGCGGTGAAAGCTGATCCACAATCACTGGCCGACCGATAGAATAATCTGAAAGATTAGGACTTTTCCCGATCCTGCTGTAAGCTAGCCCGCTTGCTGCCTGTGTGAGGCAGATCATACTTTTCATCCAACTGAGAATTATCTATGAGTTTTGCCTCTTTGGGCCTTTGTACCCCAATCCTTGAAGCTGTTGCCAACCAAGGCTATGAAACCCCGTCTCCTATTCAGGCACAGGCTATCCCTGCGGTTTTGGAAGGTCGAGACGTTATGGCCGCAGCTCAAACAGGAACAGGCAAAACCGCAGGCTTCACCCTGCCTATTCTTGAGCGCCTATCAAAAGGCCCTATCGTACGTGCGAACCAAGTGCGAGCACTTGTTCTAACACCAACTCGCGAGCTGGCGGCACAGGTGGGTGAAAATGTAGCAACCTACTCCAAGAAACTGCCACTTAGCTCGGCGGTCGTATTCGGTGGGGTGAAAATCAACCCGCAGATGATGCGCATGCGCAAAGGTGCCGACGTACTGGTTGCCACTCCAGGCCGCTTGTTGGATCTTATCGGCCAGAACGCTGTTAAGTTCAACCAGCTAGAAGTACTGGTACTTGATGAAGCCGACCGTATGCTGGATATGGGCTTTATCCGTGACATCAAAAAGATTTTGGCGCTACTTCCTGCCAAGCGTCAGAACCTGCTGTTCTCTGCAACCTTCTCGGAAGAAATCCGTGAGTTGGCCCGCGAGCTGACCAACAACCCGGTTGAGATTTCGGTAACACCGCGCAACAGCACAGCCAAAACGGTACAGCAGTGGATCTACCCAACCGACAAGAAGAAAAAGCCGGCGCTGCTAACCAAGCTGATCCAAGAGAAAAAATGGCATCAGGCACTGGTTTTCACCCGTACCAAGCACGGCGCGAACCGCTTGGCAAAATACCTTGAAGAGCGTGACATTACCGCGGCGGCTATCCACGGTAACAAGAGCCAGGGTGCCCGTACCAAGGCATTGGCAAACTTCAAAACCGGTGAGATCCGCATCTTGGTGGCAACCGATATCGCCGCCCGTGGTATCGATATCGACCAGCTGCCACAAGTAGTCAACTTCGACCTGCCAAATGTGGCTGAAGACTATGTTCACCGTATTGGCCGTACCGGCCGTGCAGGAGCTGAAGGCCATGCAGTTTCACTGGTATGCGCTGATGAAATCAAAGAGCTTAACGCCATTGAGCAGTTGATTCAGCAGCACCTTGAGCGCAAAGATGTAATGGGCTTTGTGCCAACCAATGCGCTACCGAACTCTTTGCCGATCAAACCGCTTAAAGCGAAAAAGCCAAAGAAACCAAAAAATCCAAAAGAAGCGGCAGAAAGCAATACTGAAAAGCGTACTGAAAAACGTGGCGACAACCGCAGTAACCAGCCAAAACGCAACTCAGGCCCTCGCAAAGGTAACGCACCAAAACAAGGTGACAATAAACCTCGTAATGCTGACGGCCAGCAACGCAAACGTAGCGGCAACGGCAACGGCAACGGCAACGGCAACGGCAACGGCAAAAACTCCCGTAACAGCGATGTGAAGCCAAGAGGCCAAAAGCCAAACCAACGTGGCCGCAAGCCTAGTAGCAAAAATGTGAACCGCTCGAAAAATACCGCAGCGCAAGCAAGCTAAACCGAAAGAACATTACTTATATCAATAAAGTAGCGAGCCAGCATAATATAATGCTGGCTCTGTTTTTTATGCTAGGTAACTCCAATGAAACTAACAAAATGGGCACTGCTCTCTTCTGCAGCCGTAATGAGTCCCCAACTTATGGCGGCAACTTTTGATCAGTTAGCCGCCGAAAATAACCAAGACTTTCAAATCATCGATTGTCGGTCGAGTAATCACTACAACGGCTGGCCCGAAGCCAACCAGACACGTGGTGGCCACTTTCCTGGTGCTATTAATTTCGATGCCGACTGGCTATCGACGCTTCGCCCCCAGGTTGTCCGAGCCGAGCTCGAAAACCGCGGTATCGACCTGACCAAGCCGACTTATCTCTATTGCCAGCCTGAAAAAGCGGACATTTTACAATCCCAGCTTAAGAGCCTTGGCAATAACAATATTCAGCTTATTAGCCAGGCGGTTACTGACTTTTCAGGTCCGCTTACTGCGCTTGAAAACTACCAGCAGCTTGTACCTGCACAGTGGCTCAATCAGCTGATCAACGGCAAAGATGTCCTTCACCCACCGGCAAAAGGCTACAAAGTGGTCGAGGTCGCCTGGGGACCACCGACAAAATACCTTGCCGCCCATATACCTTCTGCACTCTACCTCAATACCAACAATATTGAATCAGAGCCTTGGTGGAACCGAGTTGACGACAGCAAGCTAGCGGCGACCATCAAAGAATTGGGGATCGCCCACGATACAACGGTGATCCTGTACGGCCGTGACAATACCGCCGCAGCCCGCGCCGCCAGCCTACTTATGTATGCCGGTGTTGATGATGTACGCCTGCTCAACGGCGGCTGGCAATCCTGGGTCAATGCAGGTTATTCAACCCAGCCACTGCGTAACCACGCCAAGCCTGTCGAGTTTGGCCGCACTATTCCAGCCAATCCGCACTACGTTATTGATGTTCCAGGAGCACGTGAAATCCTGGCAGATCCTGAACATCAGTCATTGGTCAGTATCCGCAGCTGGGCCGAATATGTTGGTGAGACGAGTGGTTACCGCTACATCGAGCCCAAAGGCCGCATCAAGGGTTCAAAATGGGGCCACGCGGGATCGGATGCCTACCATCTGGAAGACTTCCGCAACCCAGATGACACCATGATCAGTCCTAATATCATGACTGACTTCTGGAAAGATTGGGGCATTAACGCATCGCAGACGGTTTCGTTCTATTGCGGTACCGGCTGGCGAGCATCCGAGGCCTTCTTCTACGCCCATGTGATGGGCTGGCAAGACATCAGCGTCTATGACGGTGGCTGGTTTGAATGGAGCGGGGATCCTAGCAACCCGACCGAAACCGGTGACATTCCCAACGCGCCGAAGTCTGCATTTTATAAAGAGAAATAAAGAAAACCACTGACTTTTCAGTGGTCCTTGCTGTGGCAGGATGGAAGTTACCTCCTGCTACACTCATCTATTTTACCAGTAGCCTTTTCTTATTTGTCACCGTTAGAAAAAGCATCTGCTAACGCCTTGAGCGATTGCTGATACACTGCCTCGAGCTCATTGGCTGCCCCCTCTTCCACCTTGCCTTCCTTTGCCGATTTCTCGATTTCCAAGCAAACCTGATGCAGCTGGCGCAACCCCATGGTACCTGCCGCCCCCTTGAGGTTATGTGACAGGCCAGATACCGATGCACTATCGCCACTCTGCATGGCCGGCAGCAATTTGGCCATGGTCGCTTGCGATGACTCGGCAAACAGAGAGATCATCTTCTCGACCATCGCCTGGCCCAGCACTTGGAGATCACCACCCAACACAGATTCATCCAACAGCGGTATTTGCTCGGTCATGATTGCACTTACCTCGACATCTTCTTCATTGTCACTACGGCTATTACTCGCCGCTTCTTCCTGCACAAAATGGGCTTGCTCTAAAGCACCGACATGCTCATTACCACCTAAAATCGCATTCATGACATCCAGCAGTTGGTGCTCGACCAGCGGTTTAGGTAGGAAACCGGCAAACCCGGCGGCCAAATATTGCTCGACCTCTTCATTGAACACATGGGCAGAAAAAGCGATAAATGGTGTCGTATCGGAAACTTGCCCCGTACCTTTGAGTCGTTTGAGCTCACCAAGCAAGGTTACCCCATCGGTATCCGGCAGATTAATATCCAGCAGGACAATATCAAAGTCATGCCCGGCATAGACTTCCCTCGCCTGCTGGCCATCTTCGGCCACCACAGTATGATGACCCAAGCGGCGCAGGAAGCCCTCGGCGACCAGGCTGTTGACCGGATTATCTTCCACCAGCAGCACCTTGGCCGCAGGAAGGCTCGATACCATTTCAAGGCTTGAAACCTCGCTCTGCTCGCCAGGCTCTAGCGTCAGGGTAAACCAGAAGCAGCTCCCTTCGCCAGGCGATGAGACCAGGCCAATTTCCCCGCCCATGGCCTCGACGATACGTTTGCTGATAGCCAGTCCCAATCCTGTTCCCCCCACCGCCTGACGGCCCTCGCTTGACTGCTGGAAGGCATCGAACATTACCTCTTGCTCATGGTGGGGGATACCAACACCAGTATCCTCCACTTCAAAATGCAGGCGAGAAGGGTCATGCGCCGATGCGGTCACATACACCGACACCTGGCCGTTTTCAGTAAACTTGACGGCATTGCCGACCAAATTAGCCAACACTTGGCGGATACGTGTCGCATCCCCGACCCAGTATTCCGTGACATTGTCATCAATCTCGGTCAGCAAACGGATATGTTTACCCTGTGCCCGTCCGGCAAATAGGCTGTAGACATCCTTGACCAAAGTATGGAGCGAGAAATTAGCAGGTCTGATGTCCAGGTGGCCGGCTTCGATCTTCGAATAATCCAGCACATCGTTGAGAATATCGAGCAGGGTTTCGCCGCTGCGATTGATCACCTTCAAATATTCCGCCTGCTTGTCGGTGAGTCCGGTATCGGCAAGCAAGGATGCCGTACCGAGCACCCCGTTCATCGGAGTGCGGATTTCATGACTCATGGTCGCCAGGAATGCCGATTTCGCCCGGTTGGCCTGCTCAGCTTCATCCCGCGCCTTAGCATGGTTCTGCACTTCCTGGTTGAGCTTCTCGTTAGCCTTTTCCAACTGGCTGGTTCTCTCTGCCACCAATTGTTCCAGGCTATTTTTATGCTGCTGCAACTCAGAACGGATCTTCGATTCAACTTGCGCCAGCCTGTGCCGTTCGTAGGCGGTATCACGGGCTACCATAATCGCCCGCCCCATCTGCGCGAGCTCATCATCACCCTGGGTGGTTAAGCGGATCGCCAAATCGCCCCGAGCCAGTGCCATCAGGGCTTTGCTGTAATCATTGATCCGGCGGATCACCCGGGCATAAACATAGCGCCACATAATGAGCACCAAGGCCACCATCCCAAGGGCAGAAATCGCAATCAGGCTATTTCGCGCGACTGTGAGGGTTTCATCGACCTGGGTAACTGCCTGCTGGGTACCGGTATTCGCCGCCTGTATAATATCGTCGACGGTTTGGTTCAACTGCTGGAACAGCACCAAGTTCTGCTGCTCCATCCGTTCGACATCCTGATGGGAATAGATCAACGCTTCCATGTTGGCGAAGAACTCGCCGTCGTTATTGAGTGCTTTGACCTGCTCAAGCAGTTGCTCTGAGCGGCTCGGATCCTCTACCGATTTCACCCGCTGCTGAATGACACCAACCGCGTACTCGAAACGCTCCCTGAGTTTGCCCAACTCACCGATTGTTTTCACTTGCTCGCTGTCATCGAGCATATTAATCACTTGCAGGGAAAGGAAACGAAGCTCGAACAGGCGCTCGCTGAGATCCATGTCGACCTCGACCAAGCTGTCGAGGGCATTGAATACCGCCTCCTTGTCATCTTTCTTCACCAGATCATAAATGCGAGACACGTTTGCCACTGCAATGGTATTGGCATTGGAAACCTGAGACTGTGACAGTTCGTCGATTTGCTTGGTGGCTGCCGTCATGGTGTTATTCAGCGCCTTGACCTGCTCGCTAAGTTCAAGCTTCCTGCCCACCAGCATCCCCAGCATGGCAAGGTTATTGACGATGTTCTCGACATCGGTTTCCAGCTGAGCCATCAGCTCAGGCTCGAACGCATACTGATCAAGAGATTTCAGGCTGTTGTTCAGGGCACGGATGTGAAGTGTCAGCGACTTGCCCTGCTGCTCCCGTTCGTTTTCATCTTTTGACTTTGCCAGCACCTGGGCGTTGAAGATAATCCGGGTACTGAGATCCGACAGCTGACGAGCCTCGACCAAAGCTGGGACGGCAGCATTGATCACCGTCCGCTCGGTTTTGGCCACCAGGGAAAAACCGGCCACACCAATCACTACGGCGATGATCATCAGGCCGGCCATCATTGAAAAAGCAATCAGCAGTTTCTGGCCAATGCTACTGGGAGTAAAGGTCATATAATAAACCGTGGCAGAGAAGAAGATGCACCCTCTTTCAGTTTGCTTAACACAATACAGAAAGCAGGAAGATTCGCCGAGCACATCTCACAGAAAACAGTAAAAATGCTATTATACCCAAGCTAGTTAATGATAAACCACAACATTGCTCTACTCTTATTGGCTGGAATATACTCGCCAGCCGAAACAACAGACCTACTTCCAGACGGTTGCAACATGATAAACAAAATTGCGATGGCACTGCTGGCAATCGCCGGCTTCAGCCACACAGCAAATGCGGTCGAGGTTATCGCCTACAGCCCTCCTTTCGAGGCCAACAAACAAGCCACGAAAATCCATTACCAACCGCTCGATACCGCCAGCAAACCGTGGAAGCTCTGTGCCGTTTACCCGCACCTTAAAGACTCCTATTGGTTGTCTGTCAATTACGGCATGGTAGAACATGCGAAAAAGCTCGGCGTCGAGCTCAAAGTACTGGAAGCCGGTGGCTACCCGAACCTCGATAAACAGCAGAGCCAACTTGTTGACTGCCGGAAATGGCAAGCCGACGCCATTATCCTTGGTACCGTCGACAGCCTAGCCTACGAGAATATGCTGACCCAGCTGACCGAGGATATTCCGGTCTTTGCCACCATCAACTACCTCGATACCACCGACCAAGATAGCCACGACAATGTCATCGCCAGAGTCGGGATTGACTGGTACGAGATGGGGCACCTTACCGGCCAGTTTCTGGCAAAACGCCACCCCAAAGGCAGTGGTATGGTCAATGTGGCCTTGCTGCCCGGGCCGCAAAAACGTGGCGGCACCAAGCCGGTAGTACAGGGCTTTTATGATGCGACCAAAGACAGCGATATTAAGATTGTCACAACGTTATGGGCCGATCACAGCAAGGAACTACAGCGTAACCTGATCCAGCAGCTGCTGGCGAGCGAGCAGCACTTTGACTACATTGTCGGTGGGGCGGTAGCGGCAGAAGTTGCGATCAGTGAACTGAGAACCAAGCACTTGAGCGGTGAGACCCAGATCTTGTCGACCTACCTCAGTCATGGGGTATATCGCGGTTTGCTGCGCGGCAAAATCCTCTTTGCTCCAACGGATAAGATGGCCCAGCAGGCAATGTTGTCAGTCGATCAGGCGGTCAGGTATCTGGAAGGCAAGCCTTTGAACAAAGATCTCGCCCCGATCCTTGCCCTGCTGACACCGGCTAGCCTCGACAGCGATGCCATTGCCGAGTCGCTCTCTCCTGCGGAATTTCGCCCCGTCTTCCATGTGGAAGCGCCGTAATACCGACACCTACCCTGTTGTATTTCCATCCAAGGACCGGCCACGGCTGGTCCCGCATGACAGAATTCTGTTACCTAGCCAATGATTTGAAAAGAATTCTTTGTACTTCCATGGTCAGCTCTGGTACTTATACCTGATGCCTCGAATTGCGTTGCACATGCTATTCCCTTGCCAAGTGCAATCCATTACATATGGCGTTATAAAAATACAGATAACACCACACAGCTGTCATACTCGAGCCGTAAACTCTGTGCGACAGCTGTTGTCAATTTTGTCTCTGTGGAGTAATAGATGCACGTAACAACCCGCACAATGGAAGAAACCAAACACATCGCGCTTGTCGCTCATGATAATTGTAAAGCTCACCTGCTTCGCTGGGTCAATGAGCACAAGGACAAGTTAAAAGACCATGTTCTGTACGCCACAGGTACAACAGGCCATATGATTGAACGCGAGTCGGGTCTTGAGATCAACTGCTTGCTCAGTGGACCTATGGGGGGTGACCAACAGCTCGGTGCACTGATCTGCGAAGGCAAGATTGACATGATGATTTTCTTCTGGGATCCACTCAATGCGGTACCCCATGATCCTGATGTGAAAGCCCTCCTGCGTATCTCAGCAGTTTGGAACATTCCGGTAGCAACCAACCGTGCCAGCGCGAACTTCATGATTTCTTCGCCAAAACTGGCGGAAAAGGTCGAGATCGAAATCCCCGATTACGACGCGTACCTAACCGAACGCCTAGGCTAAGAACACTCCAGCCAGGCCGTCGCCTAGAGTCCAGCAAGCGCCTCTTCGCCAAGAGGCGTTTTTTATTGGCGGGTTTTACCCTAATCAGCAACCGCCTCCTCGCCTGTAGCCTCTTCCGCCCCGTCGCTGCGCCCAAACCACCCAAAAGTGAAAATTTGGTTTATTGTTATAAGAGACAATAAACACATGACATACAACAAGAATCGCAGTGGTGGCCAATGAAAGCATGGAAATTGAACCAGCCGGAGGGTATCGATCAATTGGTACTGGCTACGGCGCCCCAACCCGTCCCTTCCGCTGAAGATATCTGTATCAAGGTAGAAGCTGTCGGCCTCAACCCTATCGACTATAAACTTGCGCATTGGGGCTATGCTACCTGGCACTACCCCCAAATTATCGGGCTGGATATTGCCGGTACGGTCACCGACGTCGGTAAGGACGTCCACCATTTCCAGCCCGGCGATCGGGTCATGGCATTTATTGATCCCCGGGACGGCGGGGGCTTCGCCCAATACAGCAAGGCCAAAGCCTATGCGGTCAGTCGATTACCCGACAATGTCAGCTTCACCCAGGCTGCAGCCCTTCCCTGCGCAGGCTACTCGGCGTGGATCGCCATTCATGACAAACTCCGGCTCGAGGCCGGGCAAAGCATCGCCGTTACCGGTGCCGGAGGCGGTGTGGGCGGTTTCGCCGTCCAACTGGCAAAATTGGCTGGCGCCACTGTCTATGCCATTGCCGACAGCCAGCACCACCAACGGCTTCTGTCCTACGGTGTGGATGAAGTTATTGATCCGCAGACGGAAAACATCGCCATGCGGCTTATCGAATACACCGAAGACAAATTAGTACACGGGGTGGTTGACTGTGTGTCGGCCAAGTCGGGCAGCACCATGAGCGCCTTGGTCCGCTACAACGGCCATATTGTCATGATTGCCGATCAGTTCAACCAGATACCACTGCTGGCGACAACCAAAGCGCTCAGCTTGCATGAGGTCGCCCTGCACGGCACCTACTCCCACGGCCATATCGAGCATATCCAGCATCTCGCTGATATTGGTAACCAGTTGGCCTGCCTCGTCAGCGAGGGCAAGCTCGATCCTATGGTGGATCACGTCTATGCCTTCGGCCAGCTTCCCGAAGCACTCAAACACCTTAAAGAGCAGCAACATAGCGGTAAGCTGGTAATGACCGTTAGCTAAAATGGCCTGAATATCCGCCACAACACCACCAAGTCAGGTTCTGTTCATTGTGTTTAAAGGTTGACCACGGTATATTTATGAACCATTACATCAAGTGAGCCAAATTTTGCTTTATGGCAAAATATATCTATTCACGATTCTCTCCCAGGAATACCGACTACCAGCAGCAAATTGATGCCTTGCTTGCCGCCGAACCGGGGGCAGAGCAAGTCCAAGATCGCGTACGTGGTGATATCGACCCGATGGCACGCCGAGCGTTTCGCCAAATGTTCGACAGCCTCAAAGACGGCGACGCAATATGGGTTTGGTGGTTGACGGCACTGGGGCATGACTTCAACCAGGTCCAGGCAACGGTATCGGCACTGCTCGACAAGGGCGTCACACTTTACACCCTGTCCGAGCCGCTGACGTTTGCGCCACAGGCGGAGGCGAGCCGGGTGCTGCTTTCTCTTCTCAGCGGCTATGGCAATGTCCAGACCCGTCGCAGGTTGCTGGCTGCCGAGCATAGCCGCAAAGCAATAAAGGAAGATCCCGAGCTGTGGCAGCAAAAATTCCGCGGCCGGCCTGCCGATCGCGAGAAACACCGGGAAATCGCGGCCATGTTGCTCGAAGGCCACAAACTACAACACGTCGCGGATAGCTGTAATGTCAGCATTTCCACCGTCAAGCGTGTAAAAAGTAAATTAAGCCAGTTCGATGATGAAGGCGCATTGCGTACCCGGCACACCTGCAAACGCCACAAGGATAACAACCTGTAATGACAGATCGTAATTTCTGGAAAGCCTTGGGACTGGTTTGCCTGATCATTAGTGTCGGGCAGCTAAGTATGGGATTGGTCTTCCCTTCCCTGCCATGGATTGCCAAAGACTTTGACATAACGCTCGATCAGGCACAGCTACTGGTCAGTATCTATTTGCTCGGCTTTGGCCCGTCACAGTTTCTCTACGGCCCCATTTCGGACGCGTTGGGCCGTAAGAAAGTACTGATGACAGGGTTGCTGATCGCCCTATCCGGCCTGGTGGTGATCATCACGTTCAGCCATTCTTTTACCGGTATGGTTTTGGGCCGTTTTCTTCAGGGACTCGGTACCGGTTGCTGCGCCGTGCTAGCGCGGGCATCCACCCGTGACCAATTTAGCGGTGCAGAATTACCCTTGGCCATGTCTTACATTGCAATGGCTGCGTCGCTGACCCCTTTGATGGCACCTGTGATTGGAGGGTTTATTAACTTCCATTTCGGCTGGACCATGGTGTTCACGTCCCTGCTGGGCTACGTCAGCCTGATTTGGATTGTGATTGCGCTGCGTTTCAAAGAGACCATGAAAAATAGGTCGAAAGTGCCTTCGGCAAAAAACATCGCCCAGCAGTACTGGCAGCTGCTTACCTCACGCTATTTCATGAGCTTTGCCAGTATCGGCTGGCTCAACTTCAGCCTAATGATCACCACTGTCTCAGTCATGCCTTTCATCATGCAAAACCAAATCGGCATGACCTCCGACGAATATGCGATGTGGGCGTTGATCCCGGCTCTTGGCATGCTGGCAGGCACCACCCTGACCAACCGGGTCCGGCCGAAAATCGGCACCCAGAAAATGTTGTTTTTCACCCCGGTACTGCATGCTTGTGCGGCACTGTGGCTGTTCTTCTGCCCGGTTGAGCCGCTATACCTGATGCTGGGCCAGTTTCTGATGATATTGGGAAATGGTATTGCCCTGCCTTGTTCGCAGGCAATGGTAATGCAACCGTACAAGAAGCAAGCCGGCGCTGCCGCGGCCATGTCGGGAGGCGGACAGATGATTGCCTCATCGATTGTCAGCATGAGCTTGGTGAAGCTGGGCCTCAGCCAGCCTTGGCACTTATCGATTGTCATCGCGGTATTCGCTCTGATCACCCTGAGTAATATCTTCCGTGGCTTCAATGAGAGCCCTCAAGAGCAGGTCGCCTAAGCCAATACAAAAGCTCTTCCACACCTACTTACATATCCGGTCTTGCACTTTGCGCACAGGCTGGATATATTCCCCCCGCCTCGAAAGGCACACCCTAAAATGCACACCCGCCATCCTGCTTCCACTGGTGCATTTATATTGGTGTTATCAATACTCCATGCAAAATCAATCACAGAAAAGCTCAACGCTTTTTTCTCGCTTTACCCGTGAGTCGGGTTCACTCATGAACCTATCGATTCCAATCATTCTGACCCAGCTTGCCACCCAGGCGATGGGATTTGTCGATACCACCATGGCCGGCCAAGTCAGCGCTGCCGATCTGGCTGCGATTGCCTTGGGTACCAGCCTTTGGTTGCCGGTCTCCCTGTTGCTTCGTGGCATCATCATGGCACTCACGCCGGTGGTTGCTTTTCACCGCGGTGCCAATGAACTCGATAAAGTACGTACCGAGTTCATCCAGATGCTCTGGGTCGCTGGCTCGGTCAGCAGCCTGCTGATTATCTACCTGACGCAAGGCGGCAATATACTCAGCACCATCGGTGTCGCCCCTGAAATCATCCCGATTGCCGGCGACTACGTGTTGGCACTGGCTTTCGGTGTGCCGGGAATTGCCCTGTTCTATACCCTTAACGGTTTCTGTGAGGGGATGAACAACACCCGAGCCCCGATGCTGGTTTCGGTTATCGGTCTGCTGCTAAACATCCCGATCAACTACGTGCTGATTTACGGAAAGTTTGGCTTCCCGGCCCTTGGCGCAGTAGGCTGTGGCTGGGCAACCAGTGTCGTCTATTGGGTGATGTCCGGCTTGCTCTACTCTTACATCAAAGGGCATCACCATTATAAAAAGATCATTCACTTTGCGGATATCAAGCCGAGAGTCCTAGATGGCTTGCGCCTGCTCAAGCTGGGCGTGCCTATCGGAATGAACATCGCGGTGTGCGGCAGTATATTTGCCGTAATCGCCCTGCTGATTGGCCGTATCGGTGCCGAAAATGTCGCAGCGGCACAAATTGCCCTGAACATTTCGAGCATGACCTATATGATCCCGATGAGTCTCTCTTTTGGTATCACTATCCGTGTTGGCCATGCCCTGGGAGCCAAGAACGAACAGGGGGCCAAGGAGCGCAGCCTGTTCGGTATTGCCGTCGCCGGCCTGCTCTCTCTGATTTCCGTGGGCTTTTTCCTGCTGTTCCCTGATTGGATCATCCGCCTGTACACCACGGACCCGGCGGTCAGTGCAACCGCCGCTACGCTGCTGATTTATACCGCGGTATACCAGTTTAGCGATGCACTGCAAACCTCCACCAATGGCGCCCTGCGGGGTTACAAAGATACCAAAGTGCCGATGATCCTGGCGATCACCGCCTACTGGGGCTTGGCGCTGCCTCTGGGCATGGTAATGGGGCTGACTGACAAGGTGGTACCGGCCATGGGCGAAACCGGCTTCTGGGTGGGAATTGTCACCGGCCTGAGCGTTGCGGCACTGTTTATGCTGCTGCGCCTGCGCTACGTGATCCGCCGCCGACCGGCTCTAGCTGTATCTCAATTGCAATCAGCATAATCCCCCCTCCCCGGCTCAGGCCATGCTTGCTGAGCCGGGGAGGCGCGCCCCCTGCGAAAAAGCACGATTTACACTCCTTTACTTCAATTGGCGTTCTATTACATTCTGCGCGTTAGAGTATAAGCTCAACGGGAGCTTATATTATGAAAAATCTCTATTTAACCTCGGTAGGTATTATCTTCCTATGTATCCTGATCTGGCTGCAAGCTGAGCCAGATTTGCTTAATAACTCCACGTTGATGCAATGGCGCAGCCCGCTGATCCAGATCACTGGGATTATCTCGACCCTACTCTTAACGCTGGTCATGATACTCGCCTTGCGCCTGCCACAAATAGAGCGACTGACCGCAGGTCTTGATAAATCGTACCGCTTACATAAGTGGCTGGGTATTTACGCCGTCGTATTTGGAGCCATCCACTGGCTGCTTGCTATCGTTCCAAAGCAGTTGGTTCGCTATGGTGTGATGGAACGAGGAGCAAAACCAAACCTGACTATTGATCCTGATTCTTTCTACGCCACCATTCACAGCCTCCGCGGAGGGGCCGAATCCCTTGGTGAGTGGACGCTTTACCTGTTCATCGCCCTGATCTTGATTGCGCTATTTGCCCCAATTAAATATCAGCGATTCAAGTTTATCCATAAACTGATGGCTATCACCTTTCTGTTTATTGCCTATCACTCGCTGGTATTACTGAAGCAT
The DNA here is from genome assembly GCF_029223585.1 of Photobacterium sp. DA100. Taxonomy (NCBI): domain Bacteria; kingdom Pseudomonadati; phylum Pseudomonadota; class Gammaproteobacteria; order Vibrionales; family Vibrionaceae; genus Photobacterium; species Photobacterium sp. DA100. Next base: position 2,563,491 of record NZ_CP119423.1, read on the forward strand.
GCCTACTGGGATGACATAATCACCCCTATTGTTATTGGTACCGTCGTGATAGGTGTCTTCAGCGCGCTATTCAGCCTCTTCGGGCTGATTGGCAAACGTCAGCAATATCAAGGCACCGTAACAAGTATTCAATACGACGAGCAGAATAAAACCACGCTTATCGATATCGATGCCCCCAAGTGGCCCGGCCACACCTCAGGGCAGTTTGCTTTTTTAACCCTGGCCGGAGAAGAGCCGCACCCATTTACAATTACTGCAGCAGGCGGCAGCAAAGGCAATACTCAAAGAAATAGAACAAGTGTCCAATTCTTGGTGAAGGCCTTGGGTGATTTCACCTCAACAATTCACCAACGATTGGAAATAGGCAAGAAGGTAACTGTGGAAGGCCCCTATGGGCATTTTAATTTCAATGACAACAAGCCACAAATCTGGGTTGCCGGAGGTATTGGTTGCGCGGCGTTCAAAGCAAGATTAGCGGAGTTGAAACAGCTCGACCGCCCTGAGCCGATACTTTTCTATTACTGTACCGAGAATCCATCGCCACAGCTTATCCGGGATTTGGAATCGGCAACCTACGGGACCAATGTGGAGTTTCATGTTGTAGACAACCGCCTGCATGACTTCCTGACCATCGGTGATATCAAACGGCACAACGGGGACATATTGCATTCAAGTGTCTGGTTTTGCGGACCGACGACATTTAGCACGGCTATCCAGCAGCAGCTGAGAGATGAACACTTTGACATGCAGCACTTCCATACCGAACTATTTGATTTCCGCTAACTCGAATGGATTGCTCCCCCTGTTAAATGAGGTATTTTTGCCAGTGCAGCAATCCTTTTTGCGCCCGTTGGTAATCATCGTAGCCGCATGACTTGTAGAGTCGTGTGGCTGCTATATTGTCACTGTCCACTTCCAGGGTGATCTTTAGGTACCCCTTACTCGCACAGTATTGTTCGACGCCCTGCAGCAGAGCGTGGCCAATACCCTTACCACGAAACGCCTTGGAAACCATGAAGTCATGAATATTGAGTACTTTTTGCGCCCGGTAGGTAGAGTAAGACTCGAAGCAGACGGCAAAGCCGGCAGGTTCATTATCAACAAAGCAAATGAATCCATGGAAATAAGGCAGTCGAAATAACTGTTTTACAACATGCGGCTTAATTTCTACTGAATTGGCCTTCGCATATTCAGCAAACAGTGCTTCAAACTGTATACCTTGCTCACGGTTATCAACATCAATGTTTACTGTTACAGTGTTCATATCCTTTTCTCCATAATTGCAAGGAAGCATACTATTCGGAAATATTTATTATCGTATCTTAACGCCGTTTGAAGTACCTTTTCCATTCAATAGTCATCATGAAAATCTAAGAGCCAACTTTTATTAATTGAACAGTTAATAAACTGAAAGCCAATCTATTCCACCATTTCTCGGCAAGCATTAAATTAGTGTAATAGCCTGTAATTTAATTCATTCGTTTAACACTCTAATCTTTAGCATGTCACAGAGAGCAACATATTAAATACTTTATCAAGTACAATCATTAGATTAAGGACAAGTCATGATTAAATTACCGAGTGAAACACTAGAGGTTCTTCAGGGCGTGGCAAGCCTAAAAGCAATTTACAATGACAAGGCTCAGCCTGGTACCGAGGTGTTTATGTACGATGGAACGCCTGAGCAGTGGACCAATACATATTCTGAAATACAGGTTATTTACGCTGACAGGCTAGTATCAGTTACTGAAAAGAGCAATAAGCCCGGCCGGGGGCTTTTTACTATTGGCAAACATAGAAACTGGTATTACAGCCATTCTTTATTTGCTACCCCTGAAGAGCTAGAAAATAAAATTTATGAACTACTTCGTTTTAGCCTCACCGGCAAAACAAGCCTAACCCAAAAAAGAAAGCAGGAAGATACAACGTCCGCTTAAATAAAAAAGCAAGCTCGCTATTGAATAGCGAGCTTGCTGATATTTTTTTGGGGGGCTGTATACGAAATTACTTCTGCTTCGCTTTCACCCGCTTGATCTTGTTCATCACCGGGTAGCCGTCGTCAATCAGCTCATTGACGAATGTCGATGGCTTCTGCGGCTCGGCGCAGACCCAAACGTGCTTCTTGGCACGGGTCAGTGCGACGTAGAACAACCTGCGCTCTTCGGCATCGGTGAAACTTTCCCCGCGGGCCTGGAGGCAAGCGGCGAGGCCAGTATCGCGGTCTGGAGCCGGAAATACGCCTCGGTTCACATCTAAGATGAAGACAAAATCGGCTTCACGCCCCTTGCTGGCGTGGCAGGTCATGAAGTTAATGCCAAGGTGCGGCCACTTTTCCTGCCACTGCTTGAGCTTCTCCGGGCGCTGGTTGTTGTTGCGTCCCAGTAGCAAGGTGGTCACTTCGCCTTTTTGCTGCGAGGCCAGTTGGGCCAGCTCCTGGTCGATCAAGTCCTGGCACAGCAACGTTACGGCTTTGCGCTTTTGTTTCTTGAAGCTGGTGAGATCTTTTTTCAGCTGGTTCGGGTTCTGCTGGATAAACGCATTGGCCACTTCACCGATCATGCTATTGAAACGGTAGGTGGTATCCAGCTCGGTAATATGGCTGGCGCCAAAGCGCTGTTCAAAGCCAGTAGTCAGGTTCACATCGGCTCCGGCAAAGCGGTAGATAGCCTGCCAGTCATCCCCAACTGCAAACAAAGTTGGTCTTTGGTCCTTGTCACCCGCATGGCAGAGCGCTTCGATCAGGGCCAAACGGTGCGGCGAGATATCTTGGTACTCATCAACCATGACAAACGTCCACGGCGGGGTGAACTTGCCCTCTTTGACGTATTCGGTCGCCCTTTGGATCATGGTGTTGAAATCAATCTGCTTGTTGGCCTTCAGGTGCTGCTCGTAGGCGCGGTAGCATGGCCACAGCAGCGCCAGCTCACTCTTCATCCGCGCCCGAGCAGATTCATTGTCATGCTTTTCGATACTCTCAACCAGCTGAGACTTGTTGGCTCCGCGCTGGCCAATCAACTCGATATGACGCCATACCCAAGCTGCCAGTTGTTCACTCTTGGCCTGCTTTTCCATCGAATTGTCCGCTTTGAAGCCCGGAATGCGCCATTGGGTCAGGTGCTTCTGCCAGCGCTTGGCCGAAGCAGCGGTTTCCCATTGCTCGGTCAGCACTTGGGCAATCCACTTGGCGCGCTCTTTGTCGTCCAAAGTGATCGGTGAGACACTTGGCATCTCGCTCTCGACCGCCTTGATGATTTGGGTGCCCAAACTATGGAAGGTCGCCACCTTGATGCGATCGCTGACTTTGGCCGCCAGTCGCTCGCTCATCTCCTCGGCGGCTTTGCGGCCAAACGCCAGCATCAGGATCTCTTCGGGCTGGCTCTGCTGGTTGGCAATCAGGTAGGCGGCGCGGGCAACCAATACGCTGGTTTTCCCCGTACCGGCGCCTGCAAGCACCAAGTTATGATCCTGATTAATCAACACGGCTTCGCGCTGGGAGGGGTTTAACGGCGACGATTCAAACTTATCGAACCACGACGACCACTTATCAGTTTCTTTTTCCAGCCATTGGTTGTTGGCTTCTTCCACCCACTCTTCATTGCCCTCCAGCCAAGGTTCAACCTTCTCGAACGCCAGCGGGCGGAACGATGCCGCCAGCTCGCGGGTTAGACCGGTCGAGGCCAATGAGTTGTCAAGATAACGGTATAACTGACGGTGGGAGGATTCACGAAGGTAGCCGTCGGCTTGGGCATAGCGATCAATACGTTCAAGCATCACTGGCAGCAGGTTATCGAGCTTTTCGACCCGGCCTTGCGCCCAGTTGCGGTAGGCTTCGAGCAACATATTGGCAAAGGCCTTACACTGCTGCCATGGCAGGCCATGTACCGTCCAGCAATACTCCTGATCCGCTGAGGTCAATTCAAAGCTGCCCCATAACACGCCGCGGTGAACGTCTATGGCCCCATCCCACTCATCAAAGGGAATTTCTTCTGTCTCTGTCTGGCTATCAAGCACCAAACAATTATCACCAAGAGCAATACTGCAATAATCACCTTGGGCGAGCCATTGGGCCAACCACCCTGCTGTCAAACGCATTCTGTCACCAACACTCAACTTACTTCTGCTACGCTAGCTTTCGCGCTCGATATTGGCTCCTAACCCAAATGTTCTGGATAGATATCAACCAATAACGAGGAAACACTCTGTTCTTAGAGTATCAAGTTATATAGATATACCCTAGCGTCCAAAAAATCTTTTGCGTAAATTTTTTGCTAAATGATTAGGGAGAACCGGGCCATCCCGCTGGCATTTCCGGCAATGCGGGTAAAAATCACCCAGCGCAAGCTTTGGATATGTCGTTGTTATACATGAAAACCTGTTTTCCCTTGTAGGCATAGCCGGCAAACGCTCCGTCGGATCCGGCCCGGGGTCACGCCCGCGCAAAAAATAGCCTCGTAAGGTCAACACCCCCGGTAAAACTGCATTTTTTATAGGGATATATAACGCTTGCTAACTGAAGTTTGCTATCTTTAGCGCTTCAATAGGAAGACCATAAAAACAATGACAACTAGCCGCTTACAATTAACTCTGCGTCGTTACTGGGCAAATGACCGGATAAACTACAGCATTCGTGTACTTATTGCCCTGGTTGGGGTTGCTCTGCCCTGCTGGTATCTGCAAGCAACCTCTGAAGTGACCCCGTTAGTCCTGGGCATCATTGCCTCGGCGCTAGCCGAAACCGATGACAACCTGACCGGGCGGATCAAAGCACTGATCACCACCCTGCTTTGTTTCGTGCTTGCCGCCTTCTCGATCGAACTCTTGTTTCCCTACCCTCCGCTGTTTGCGATCGGGCTTTTTACTTCAACCTTTGGCTTTATCATGCTGGGGGCGATGGGTGCCCGCTATGCCAGTATCGCCTTTGCTTCACTGCTACTGGCGGTCTATACCATGCTCGGGGCGGCACAAAGCCCGAACCTGTGGTACCAACCTATGCTGCTGCTCGGGGGCGCAACCTGGTACGGACTACTGTCGCTAAGCTGGCAGGTACTTTGGCCAAACCAGCCGGTTCAGCAGAGCCTGTCGAAAGTCTTTACCGAACTGGCCTGCTACCTCGATAGCAAGAGCCAGCTGTTCGAGCCGGTAGCCGATTTAGTGCCCCAGCCACTGCGACTGCAAGCGGCCACCAAGAATGCCAAGGTGGTCAGCGCGCTAAACGATGCCAAGGCAACCTTGCTTCACCGCGCCCGGCGCGGACACCCGAATGAAACCGGAGATAAGTTCCTCAAGATCTATTTCTTGGTGCAGGATATCCATGAGCGGGCCAGCTCTTCCCACTACCGCTACCAGGATCTCGCCGCTGAATTCCAGCGCAGTGATGTGCTGTTTCGCTTCCAGCGGCTGCTGACCCGGCAGGCCAGTGCATGCCGGGAGATTGCCCATGCCCTAGCGATGGGAAAACCATACAGCCATGGGATTGAAAGCGTAAAAGCCCTGGATGAGCTGCAAGAGTCCCTGCTTTACCTGAAAAGCCAGAACGATCCCAAGCGCCGGGTGTATATCAATCAGCTCGAATACCTGTTCAACAACCTCGCCACGGTTGAACGCCAGTTGTCGAACGTCAGCAACCCTGATGTTTCGACCACCGACAATGCCCGTGACAACGAGTTGTCGGATACCGAGGCACGCAGCATGAAAGAGCGCTGGCAGCGGATCCGCGCCCAGCTCGATCCTAGCTCGATGCTGTTCCGCCACGCGCTGCGCATGGCCATTGCCCTAACTGTAGGCTACGGGATTATTCTCGGGCTCGATTTGGAGCGAGGCTACTGGATTTTGCTGACCACTCTGTTTGTCTGTCAGCCTAACTACAGTGCGACCCGCCAGAGGCTGAAACAAAGGGTGATTGGCACCTTAGCCGGTTTGCTCATTGGGATGCCATTGTTGTATCTGTTCCCGGGACAAGAAGGGCAGCTGGTACTGATGGTCTTTACCGGCGTGATGTTCTTTGCCTTCCGTACCGCCAATTATGGCGTGGCGACCATGTTCATCACCTTGTTGGTGCTGTTCTGCTTCAACCAGCTTGGTGAAGGCTTTGCGGTCATTCTGCCTCGTCTGGGTGATACCCTGCTGGGCTGTTTGCTGGCGGTATTGGCGGTAAGCTTCATCTTGCCGGATTGGCAAGCCCGCCGTCTGCATAAAGTCATGGCATCAGCAATCGAAACCAACCGAGACTATCTGGCGCAAATTATTGGCCAGTATCGAATTGGGAAGAAGGACAGCTTGAATTACCGCATTGCACGCCGGGATGCCCACAATACCGATGCCCAGCTCAGTACGGCGATTAGTAACATGCTACTGGAACCCGGCCGCTACCGAATGGCAACGGATGAGAGCTTCCGCTTCCTGACACTCAACCATGCCATGCTGAGCTATATTTCCGCTCTCGGTGCGCACCGTACCCAGCTAGAAGATGAAAGTACTCACCACTTGGTCTCGCAGGCCCACCGGCAGATCCACCAGCACTTAGATTGTCTGGCTGCGCAACTGGCAGGTAACCACTGCGCCCAGGCACCAGAGTCCGACAGCGAACTGGATCAGCGCCTATCACTGTGGCGGGATGAGGATTCGACATCGGCCCGCATGGTGCTGCAGCAATTGCACCTTATCCAGCGCATGCTGCCTGAGCTTCACTCGCTCGCCAACAAGTTGGCGGCACGGACCAACGAGACAGCTCAGGTAAAAAATGAACAAGCCGCTTAACTGATATTGGTAGGTAACTATCAATAGCGCCATTACAAGCCGCTAGCGCTTGTAATGGCGTTTTCGTTGGAGAAGTAAGGAGTCGCAATGCTTTAACAGCCTATTCTTTGTCAAAGCTATCGACGACGATAGCCCCCATCGAAGCCGGCATGGCGATAACGATTATGCGCTTGAACGAAGTCAGCGGATCGGAGAGCAAGGGTAATTTATCCAACGCCAGTAGGATAAGAGAAACAACCACCGCCGTGATCAGATAGGCAATGACAATACGAAAAACAAAGCCGGCAAGCCGGTGCTGGATATTTTTCTGAAACACACTTTCGTAGGTGAAGACACCCAGGAAAAAAACCGCGAGGCAGAACAGCATAACCAAGTTAGGGAGAGGTAAGGTTTCCCCTAGCCGCCAAGCTTCCTCGGAAAACGAGATAGGGACAGCAAGGGCAAATGCGCCAACACACACTTGACTTGCGTCCTCCATATTAAAATTCAACATGATGTTATCCAGCAAAAATACCGTACAACACCATCATGGCCCATTACATAACAAAAAGATAAATTTGTTTTAGGACCATGCCATAGAATTATCCAGCCGCGGCAACAAATGCCATTTCCACCAACAAGTCAGGATCAGCGAGTTCGACTTTGACACAAGCGCGGCTTGGAGCACAACCTTCCGGCAGCCACGCTTCCCAAGCGATATTCAACGCATCGAAGTTGGCAAAATCGGTGACGTAGATAGTCACTGACAACAAGCGGGATTTATCACTGCCCACACTGGCCAGCATCGCCTCGGCCTGGGCAAAAATCTGGTTGACCTGACCGGCCATATCGGCGCTGGTGTCCTGCTCGGCCACTTCAACAAAATGCGCAATACCATTGAAGACCGTCACATCAGACCATCGCTTGGTCGGGTTAATACGCTGAATATCCATTTGACTTTCCTTTGCAAACCAAGCGGGTTAACACTTGGGGTTATGATTTGTTAAAGCGACATAATAGCGAAGTTTCGTTGCTGCCATACTCTCTATATACATTTGAAACGTAACTATTTATTAATTCTGGTTCTCCGCTTTAGGCTCTCGGAGCGCGTATTTGGCCTCGACCAACGGCTTACCCTCACTATTGAGCAGCCTGAGTTCGCCCTCCCGGGCCTGCAACTGTACAGTTGAAGGCAAGAAGGCCGGACGGCGGAACACAAACTCAGCATGACAAACCGGGGACTCGAGTACCGCATACATGCGGGCGGCCGAGTACATACCGTGGATAATCGGTGCCCTGAAACCAAACGGCTTGGCGGTTAGCCAATGCAGGTGAATAGGATTGTAATCGCCCGAGACAGCCGCATAGCCTCGCGCTATCCGGGGCGTCAGCATCAATGTCTCCAGCGTCTCCCATGCCGGTGATTGTGCCTCGGCATCGCTTGAAGGGACATTGCGTTTTTTCCGGCTGTCCGACACTGGCTGCTTGCTTCGCAACAGGCAACGGCTGCGATAGCCTGCCTGATACACGCCATCGAGATGAAAGCGCCCCTCCAGCTCAAACTCCATGCCCTTTTCGCTTTGGATACACTCTGCCACGCCAAGCGTGAAATCATAGGCTTTGCCGATTAGCAGTGGCGTTTGTTGCTGAAAACTGACATGGGTGTGGATCATGCCCAGCAATTTCAACGAGACGTTAGGATGGGTAAGCAAGAGCAATTGGGCGGGTTGGGTGGCCACAAACAAGTAAGGGAGCGGTAGTCTGTCTTGTGGCAAGCCACAGCAAGTGTTGTAACGGTTGACGCTATCCCTTTCAAAAACAAAGCCATTAATAGCAACTGCTATCTCTGGCAAAGGCTCTCTCCCCTTTTTCAGCAAAGCCTTTGCCAGCAACGACACCGATGACGGTAATTGGCTTTGCTCAATGGTAATGGTGGTCACTGCGATGTCCTAGTGGTTGTTTGAAAGACACTGAGTTCACTCAGCGACGAACAATAATCTTATGCCTTCCTCAGAACAATTAACAAACAAAATACTCACATGGCAAATAAACAAACCAAAAAATACAATCTTTGCGTTTAAATCAACCACAAAAAGAACTAGAATCCAGCACCTTGTAATTCCAACACCGAATAGCCATGATTGATCTATCCATTTTACCCGTTTACTTGACTGCCGTGATCGCCCTGCTGCTCATCCCTGGCCCCGACATGCTGCTCATCGCCAGCTCCAGCCTGAGCTACGGTAAAAAGGTGGGGGTCTTTGCCAGCCTGGGCAATGCCACCTCAGGATTGATCCTCACTCTGCTGGCAGCCATGGGCGTCTCAGCATTGATTGCCATGAACCCGATTGCCCTGCAGGTACTTCGTCTACTGGGCGGTGCCTACCTCCTGAAAATGGGTTGGGACTGTATGCGCACCCAGCCTTCCGATGCGCCAACCCTTGAGCAAAGCAACAGTGTTGCCAAAACCTTGTACCGCCGAGCGGTGATAAGTAATTTGCTTAACCCTAAAGCGCTGATTTTCTTTGTTCTGTTCCTGCCGCAGTTTGTATCCACTCAGGTTACGGCGACTTCCGGTGAACAAATGCTAGTGCTAGGTCTGCTATTGAATGTACTGGGTCTGTTATTCAACCTGTTCTTGGTCACCATGATCGGCAGCCTGGGCCAGCCACTGCTTAAGAACGAGAAATTCCGTACCAACCAACACAAGTTCATGGGCTTGATCTTCTTCGTATTGGCTATTTGGTTATTGGCCTCACAGGTACCTGCCGTCTAAAACATCTGGGTAAACCGCTAGTTAAAAGAAAGGGCATCTCTCGGGATGCCCTTTTGCATTTATTAGCAAATAAATACATAAACAGGTCCTTTATCTACAAGTTTTATAAAATAGATTATTCAATGCATCGGCCAAATTCTATAATCATTGACGAAAGCCATACCACCCAAAATACAATGTAATTGTTGATATTACATATCACACTTAAAAAAGAATTAGCGCATTCAATTAATCCCTTCCTCCCAGCATTTACCCTTCATGCAATCAGCATTGGCCGAGTCCGTGTAATATCCACCGCTCATGTTAGTTCTACTAAATAGTAGGTTAGAAAAAAATGAACATCATGATTATCAATATCATGGTACTTTCCAATCTCACACTGTTATATAAAACTCAGCAGGTAAGTTATGTCTTATTTGAAACTTTTTAATGAGCTGTTAAGCCCGGCCGATATTAAAATAAATGGCACGCGAGATTGGGATATCAGGCTACACGATGAAGCCGTGCTGGACAGAATCCTCATGGATGGCTCATTGGGTTTAGGTGAAACATACATGGAAGGCTTATGGGACTGCGACAGAATAGACGAGTTAGTCAATCGCATTACTCACCACAACCTTGAAGAAAAACTGGGCGTCAAAGCCAAACTCTTGCTCGGAGCGCACCTTGGCAGAAAGAAAGTCGTCAGTTTTTTCAACCGGCAAAGTGTGGAGCGCTGCAATACAGATGTGCCGTTTCATTATGACATTGGCAACGACTTATTCCAAAATATGCTTGATGAGCGTATGACCTACACCTGTGGCTACTGGAAAGAATCATTCGATTTAGACAGCGCGCAGACGGCAAAACTGGACTTGATATGCCGCAAGCTCGACTTGCGGCCTGGCATGCGACTCCTGGACATTGGCTGCGGTTGGGGCAGCTTCATGAATTACGCTGCCGAGCATTATGGCGTGATCTGCCATGGCTTGACCTTATCCAAAGAGCAAACCTCTATGGGAATGGAAATCGCCCGCCGTAAGCAACTGCCTGTCAGCTTCATCCTCCAGGATTACCGGCAGTATGTCCCTGCCATCACTTATGACCGCGTAGTATCAATCGGTATGATTGAGCATGTCGGGCCAAGCAACTACAGCGATTATTTTGCCTGTGCTCACCGATTCCTCAACGACGACGGCTTATTCTTGCTCCATACCATAGGCAGCCCGCAATCCCAGACGGAAACCGACCCTTGGATCAACAAGTACATCTTCCCCAACGGCGTGATCCCCTCTATTTCCCAGCTGGGAACAGCCATGGAGCACAAGTTCAACATTGAAGATCTGCACAACATCGGGCCGGACTACGATAAGACACTCATGGCATGGTGCCGGAACTTCGAAGCAAACTGGGGCAACATATCGGATAAATACGATGAAAGATTCTATCGGATGTGGCGCTACTACCTCTTGTCCTGCGCCGGCGCATTCCGCAGCCGCCGATTGAGCGTTTGGCAGCTCGCCTTGACAAAAGAAGGGGCAAAACTCCCGCAATTCGCCCGTGCAGTTTAATACCGCGAATTTGGACAAGGCCGGCTAACATCAGGCCTGTGAAGAAGCCGTACTTACCCCCTGCGGCTTCCTCGCTAGATAGCCTCCTGTATCGCGCTTCACATCCCCAAAACGAGAAAAAAGAATGCAGTCAATCGTCATCAAAGTATTCGAGTCAAACAATTCTGTACGCTACACCACCAGCATAAATGCCATGCATTACGATCTAGTGACGGATTATTCAACATCACGCATCTCGGCCGTCGAAGAGCTGCTGGTAAGCCATGATATTGCGGCCAAGGGGCTGGTGGAAATACGAGATATACACGTGCAGCAAGAATCCGGTACCCATACAGAGCTCATTGTTTATGCCTGTTATTTCCCGGCTTTAGTTAATGTCTTTATTCGAGCCGTACGCGACCAGTTTGCATATATATTTCAGGTCGACATCGACGCTGGTCATTATCACTATTCATCCAGCCACCCGCTCCGGGCCATCGACTTAGCCAGAATGTCCTTGAAGACACACTTTCCCGGGATTATGGATTTCAATATCGCCCTGTCTAATAAAGACGCCGATAAAATGCCATCTGAAATTGACATTGGCGAATACTCCAATGTCCATATGGTGGCGAGAGCATTTATATGAATATGCCTGATTTCATCACCGTATTTATTAATATACTAATTGCTATCGCTTTATTGATTATAGCCGCCAGGATCGCGCTGTATTTTGAGAACAAACATAAACGTAATAGCAGAAGCCCACATAAGTAACGTAAATAAAGTTCACCAACTACCTATCTTACTCCAAACAAAAATATAAAGGAGAGGATGTACCATGACGCCGTTGAAATATATTCTGGAAACCCGCCATAGCTACAATACCAACACTGATCAGCTAATGACCGTATTATCGCATACTGCCATTGGCGTTTGTATGAATAAACCGCTAGATCGCGGTCGCTGGATACAGGAATACCTCATCAAGATCAAACCCACCCTCACTCCTCTGGGATCGGCCTGGAAACTCATTGAAGCCTGTCTCAAAGAATCTACCCCCAACCGTATTGCCCGTACCTTTGAAACCTTCTACCTGTTCTATTGGGGCTCCTCGCCCTACGCTGCAGCCCGTCCTTTGCCGGGCCAGGTTGAAAGGGCTAACGCCCGTATCGAAGCCTATTGCCGGCTAAAAGAATCCGTATTGGCCAACACGACTCCACCTCAAGGCTATATGGCGCTGGCATCATGACAGGCCAGCTCATAAATAAAAAAGCGCCATCGGGCGCTTTTTTTGGGTTATCTGCCTCAAGCCACGCCTATTTGGCGATAAGAATAATGCGAGTTTCGTAGGGCCTGAGGACAAAGCGACTTTGCTGAACCACCTGCATAGCGTCGCTATAGTTCGACAGCAAGCACTCGCTGCGGCTAACATCCAGCTCTGGCGGTAACTGGCATTCGACCTCCTCGCCATAGTAGTTGTTCACACACAGCAAAATCTGGCTGGCTGACTCGCGTTTGTAGCAGAAGATACGATCGTGCTCCGGCATCAGGTCGGCGTAATCTCCGTCGGTGATAACGGCAACCTCTTTACGCAACTGGATAAGCTGGCGGTAGAAGTGGAACACTGAGTTCTGATCTTCCACCGCGGCTTTGGCATTGATCTGCGTATAGTTCCCTGCGACTTGCAGCCAAGGCTCTGCCTTGGAGAAACCGGCATAGTCGCTGTCGTCCCACTGCATCGGGGTACGGGAGTTATCGCGGGATTTTTGCGCCAGAATGGCCATCATCGCGTCATGACTCACCCCTTGCTGATTCACCATGATGTCGTACATGTTGGTACTTTCCACATCGCGATACTGGTCAATCGAGGTGTAGCCCGGATTGGTCATACCGATTTCTTCACCTTGGAAGATATACGGGGTGCCCTGCATCATGTGCACCGACGCCCCCAGCATCTTGGCCGATTCAACCCGGTAGTTAACATCGTCACCCAAGCGGCTAACCACCCGAGGTTGGTCATGGTTACACCAGAACAGTGCGCCCCAACCCTTGCCATTGAGCCCCAGCTGCCAGTGATTGAAAATCGACTTGAGCTGATGGAAGTCAAACGGGGCCTTGGTCCACTTGTCGCCATTGGGGTAATCGACTTTCAAGTGGTGGAAATTAAACACCATCGACAGCTCTTTGCCATCAAGCGATGAGTATTGCTGGCAGTGCTCAAGGGTAGTGGAAGACATTTCGCCCACCGTCACCGAACCGTATTTCTGGAACACCGCTTCGCTGATTTCCTGCAGGTATTGATGAACACGGGGACCATCGGTGTAGAAACGGCGACCATCGCCAATATCGTCATGAGGGAAATCCTGCTGCTTGGAGATCAGGTTAATCACATCCAGGCGGAAGCCATCGACCCCTTTTTCGGCCCAGAAGCTGATCACCTCTTTGACTTCTTCCCGGACCTGCGGGTTTTCCCAGTTCAGATCGGCCTGCTCTTTGGCAAACAGGTGCAGATAATACTGGTCGGTCGCCTCATCCAGCGCCCAAGCATTGCCACCAAACTTCGACTGCCAGTTATTAGGCTCAGCGCCGTCAACCGGGTCTTTCCAGATATAGTAATCTCGGTACGGACTGCTCTTGTCGCCCAGCGCCGACTGAAACCAGGCATGTTCGGTTGAAGTATGGTTAACGACAATATCCATAACAATTCTGATACCACGCTGGTGCGCTTGTGCCAGCAACTGGTCAAAATCGGCCATGGTGCCAAAATCGGGGTTGATATTGTAGTAGTCGGAAATATCGTAGCCATTATCAACCATTGGCGAGCAATAAACCGGCGTCAGCCAGATCGCATCGACCCCCAAGGCGTTAAGGTAGTCGAGCTTAGCAATGATCCCTTGAATATCACCGGTTCCCTTGCTGCCGCTATCACAGAAGCTCTTCGGATAAATCTGGTAAATCGTAGCGGTACGCCACCATTCAAGTTGCTGTTTCAACATAATAACCTGCACACTTAACAAATCAGAAAAAGGTAGCTGGCCATTTAAATCGTTCCGGCCAGCTACAAAATTACTCAGGAAGGCGGTTGCCACTAAGCCGTTGCTTCACTCAACTCGCCTTTTGCTTCGGCACGCTTGTACATGAACAAGGTCAGTGCCATCGGTACCACTACCGCCACCAGCATTGCGATGAAGTACACCAGCCAGTACTGCGGCTGAATCGATAGGATGCCCGGTAGACCGCCAACACCGATCCCGTTCGCCATTACCCCGGCGCTACCGCAAATTGCCGCCGCCATCGCCGAGCCAATCATCGCGCTCAGCATCGGGAACTTGTACTTCAGATTGATGCCGTACATCGCGGGCTCTGTTACCCCTAGGTAAGCTGAAATCGCAGCCGGAACCGAAATTTCACGCTCATTGGTTTTCTTGCTGATAATGATGATGCCAACAACCGCTGATGCCTGGGCAATGTTAGACAGGGCAATCAAAGGCCAGATCGGTGTCCCCCCCATAGATTGCATCAGCTGCAAGTCCACGGCGTTCGTGGTGTGGTGGATACCGGTAATAACCAGCGGGGCATACAGGAAGCCGAAGATCATCGCCCCGAAAATGGCAAAGTCACCGGTCATTGCAGCTTGAGCCGCATAGCCCACACCGTCGCCCAGCATACGGCCGAACGGCCCGATGAATGCATGAGCCAGAATGACCGCAGTAATGATTGACACAAACGGTACAATCACTAGGTATAGGTAAGCGGGGATGATTTTTTTCAGGTTGGTTTCGATCAGGGCCAAGGCAATACCGGCCAGCATGGCAGGGATCACCTGCGCCTGATAGCCGACCTTTTCAATGGTGAACAGGCCAAAGTCCCACACTTCCGGCAATTGCTGGCCTATCAGGTAGGCATTCATCAACTGTGGGGATACTAATGTGACACCCAGCACGATCCCCAGAATTGGCGTACCGCCCAGTTTTTTCACGGTTGACCAACACACACCGACAGGCAGGAAGAAGAAGATCGCTTCGCCAATCAGCCATAGGAAAGAGTGAACCGTCGCCCAAAACTGGCTGATTTCTGTCAGGGTTTGGCCATCGAACATCTTGATGTCGCCGATGACATTACGGAAACCGAGGATCAAACCACCGGTAATAATCGCCGGAAGCAATGGGACAAAGATTTCAGCAAGATGGGAGATCCCACGCTCCAGCAGGCTCATATTCTGGCGGGCAGCCACTTTAGCCTCTTCCTTGCTAGCCCCCGATTGGCCGGTATACTCATTCAACACTTTATATACCTGGTCAACTTCAGTCCCAATCACTACCTGGAACTGGCCAGCATTGGTAAAGCAGCCTTTGACCATGCCCAGCTTTTCAATTTCCTTTAATTGCGCCTTGTCTGTGTCTGCCAGTACAAAACGCAAACGGGTCAGGCAGTGGCTGACGCTTGCAATGTTGTCCTTACCGCCGATTAACTCGACCAAACGCTCTATCTGCTGTTGGTTAATCTTACTCATGCCGATTGTCCATCGTTATAAAAATAGGAATGTGTTGGGTTGTCTGTCTTTGTTCACTTTTAATTAAATGGGAATGTTCCCACTTGATATCGCAAATAGTGTCAGATCCGCTGGCTGATGAAAATGGGAACATTCCCATTTCGTGAATCAGTTCACAACCTACCTTTATAGATTAATAGCAAACCTGTGATTTAGATCCTCCGGTGTCGCCTACCAAGTTCCCGCTTAGTAAGACGCTTGCTGGATCAGGTGAGTAATTTCTTGCTGGCCCGACAGCTGCTTTATCAGCAATTGGGCCGAGGCTTTGCCGGCCTCAAAGTAGCCCGGGTCGATACTGAAGGTATTGGGGAACAGAAACGACAGCAGATCCGTCGCCCCGACTCCGGAGACCTGAATATCAGTGCGACCCAGTTCCTGCAAGCGCTTGGCGACCCCCATTGCCAAGGTATCACTGGCACAGACAATCGCTTCAGTACCTTCACGGAGCACCTGGTCGGTAATATGGTAAGCGCTGTCATAGCTCAGCTGTCCGGTCTGGTAACACGGCTCGATCCCCAGCTTGCGGCAGCTATCAAGGTAGGCGTTAAGGCGAAGTAGACCCGTGGTACGGTCCGATTCATCCACCCCGATATAGCTAATGACTTGCTTGCCGCATGAGACCAGCTTGTCCATGGCAAGCGCTATCAAGCCCTGGTGATCATAGTCGACAGAAGAAATGGTGTCGGTATCGGTGGCGATAACCACCGCTTTATGGCCGAGCTGTTCAATACTGCTGAGATCGCAGCCCGAGAAACCAAACACAATCACCCCGTCGACATTGCGCTTTTGCAACACCGCCAGGTGCTCGTTGGTCTTTTTGGCACTGAACTGGCTTTCCATGATCACGGCGTCATAGCCAGCTTTGTAGATAACATCCAAAATACCGCTGACCGCCTTATTTTCAGAAGGAGAATCCAGGCGCGAGAGAATGACCCCAACCACCTTGGCACTCCCTCCGCGCATCGCCTGGGCTGACTTGGACGGCACGTAACCGGACTCACGGATCACCTGCTCGACTTTTTCTCTGGTCGCCGGCTTAACTTTAGGGTCATTGGTCAGTACTCGGGAAACGGTAGATTTGCCAACACCTGCCAGCTTGGCAATATCAAGGATTGTAAGTTTCTGGGTCATAATCATTCTGGTTATTGGTTTCACCACCTATTGTTACTGACACCGCGATAATTTCAATCCTTTTCCTGCAGCAAATCAGCAGGCTGCTGCCGGCACCACAATTTTCTGCCAAAATTTGCTTGCGAAGTGGAACAAAACTTCATTTATCCTGACAAACACTTACATAGCTCAGACATTTCTTTGAATTGATTCAATTAAGTTATTGAATCAGCGCTCACCAAACAGAGCATCAAGCACAAAATAATATGAGCATACGCAACAGTGTGACTTGATTTTAATGAACACTGTCCGCATATATAAAGAATGACAAATATAAAGCGTCACTGACTAGTAAGCCCGGGCCGCCCTTTGTACCCCATTATCGATGAGCCGGCACAGTCACAGATAACGCTTAAGGATAATTATGATTACACATGTTGGCATTATCGATCAGGATCCCGTGAGACTGATCACCCCACTTCTCGACCACGGCATCCCGGCCAATAAAATGATTTTTATCGGCACCGAAGCGCAGCAAGAACAATACGACCGCCTAGCGTCGATTTTGCTTCCCCGCAATATCGACGCCGAGTTTTTCATCATCCCTGATTCCATCAATATCACCCGCATTCGCGCTCGTATTATCGAGCTGGCAGAAAAACTCAAAGTCGAACAAACCGATGTCTGGTTCAATGCCAGCTGCGGCCTGCGTCACCGCCTATTATCCGCTTATGAAGTTTTCCGCACTTACCATTGGCCAATTTATGTCATCGAGCCGTACAGTGACGAAATGTGCTGGTTGTACCCGGCAGACCGCGAGCAACAGCAAGTGGAAGACCGCATACAACTAACCGACTACCTGACCATTTTCGGTGCCCGCTGTGAATTACCCGAGAGTTTGGTACCTGAAGAGCTCAACGAGCAGCTTTGGGAGTTGGGGCAACGCTGGGCAAGCTCGGCCCTTGAGCTCGGCCCCGGCCTTGCCACCCTCAACTACTTGGCCACCACTTGTCGCAAAGAGCAAAAGCTCGATGTGGAGCTGAGCGAGAAGCAGCAAGGCTACAAAGAGCTGGGAATGCTCATCAAAGACCTGGAAGAAACCGGCCTCGCGACCTACCAGGCTGGCACCCTAACCTTCAAGCATGAGGAAGCACGCCGCTTCGCCAACGGCGAGTGGCTAGAGAACCTGGTACACAGCACAGTACGGGCTATCCAGAACGATCTACCGACCATCCAAGACCACTCGCTGGGTGTTCAGGTCTACCGCCAGATTGGCGATCGCGAGGTTCGTAATGAGCTTGATGTTGCCACAGTGGTAAACAACAAGCTCCATATTATCGAATGCAAAACAAAAGGCATGCGTGACGACGGTGACGACACCTTGTACAAGCTAGAATCACTGCGAGACCTGCTTGGCGGCCTGCAGGCCCGTGCCATGCTGGTGAGCTTTCGACCTCTTCGCCATCACGATGTGGTGCGCGCCCAGGACCTTGGCCTGGCCATTATCGGCCCGGAGCAGCTCAGCGAGCTGCAAACCCACCTCTACAACTGGTTCAAAGACGCCGGTGGGCAAAGCCACAATATCGCCTAATTGAATTTGGCACTTATCTCAGTGAATTTAGAGGGGGAACATACGTTCTCCCTCTTTTGTTGTGGCGCTGGTATCTCTCTACTGCTGGGCAGCAGCACTGTGATTATCAGGGATCAGGACGAACCACGCTGAAGATACTACCAGTGCCCCTCCGCAAATCAGCCAGCTCAGTGAAATGCCATAATGCTCAGAGATAAAGCCAAACAACAATGAAGCAACCACCGCCCCGCAAGTCACTACCAAGGAGCTCACCGACAACATGGTAGACCGATGCTGCGGCTGGGTATTTTCATGGGTCAGCACGCTTTGAGAACTATTGCCCAGAGTAAAAAAGAAGAAAAAAGCCAGATAAGACAAAGTAAACGAAAGAGTTTCATCACTATTTGCCATGGCTATCAAAACAAGACCGGCTAAGATCCGAGTTGCAAGCATCAACGTTTTATGTGAGCCATTACAAAAAGCCAACAAACGGATAGAGAATAAGGAAGATAAAGCAGACATCAAAAAATACAGCCCTGCTAAAATGCCAAACAGCGTGATGCTACTCTCATTCGGACCGCTGGTGGTCGTTTGTATTATCGCCATCAGATAAGGCTGCCAAAATGTCTCTACGGCACTTAGCACTGCACCATAAACGATAGTTGTCTGCATCAGCCTCTTGATAACATCATGCGTAAACGCCTCACTTAAAGCCTGGACCGAAACACTTAGGTTAGTGGCTTTCAAATCAACAGCTTTGTTTTGCTCTTTATTATCGCGGAGCAGCACTGCCGTGACAGCAATCAAAAAGGTATTTGCGACAATCACCACCACAAGATTAAGATCATAAATGCTGGCCCACTGTGCACCAGTACTCACCACATAGTCCGGCAGCCAGCCGCCAAGCAGCGAGCCCAAAGCCAATCCAATAGTGACAGAAATATTCACATAGGATTGTGCCGTATGAAATGTTAGCTTGTGCTGGCGACATTGTTGAAAGGCATCGTAAAACCAAGCATCAAGCGTGCCAGAGTAAATGGCCCGAGACGCCCCTAGCATAAAGGCTGAGAACAACATCTCTACTAGTTCGGTGACATACAACAGAGCAAAACAACCCAGTATATTGACGATCAACGAACCAAGGTAGGTGGCTTTACGGCCATACCTATCCGCAACACCACCAAGGGGCACTTCCAGTACCGCAGTACTGCCCACCCAAACGGCCATCACCAGACCAATATCCTGTAAGTTAAACCCTCTGGCCTGAAAAAGCAGTATCAACACCGGAATAGTAATACCGACAATCGTCCAGTGTATAAATTGTTGAATGGCATAACGCCATACCAATGCCTCCCGTGTCATCTTGCTCCTCCATGTCCTTTGTTTTTCAAAGAGTCTCATATTGACCCTCCAGAACAACAATGAACAAAAAAGCATCGTATAATGACCATTCATGTATCACCTCACGTGCCCGACAACATGGAAAAGGAAAAGTAAACAATATGGAAGAACAACTGTCCTTCGAGGTATGCCGGATAATCAAAAGGGAGCTCAAAAAGCACGGCATTAACTACAGAGCACTTTCGACCCAATTAGGTATTTCTGATGTGAGCATCAAGCGCCTGCTGAACAACCAGCAGCCTCTTTCCATGCAGAGACTCATTGCTATCTGCCAGCTCATTGATGTACCGCTTTCAAACCTGCTAGTAGAGGCCGAGAAAAACCTGTTTAAAATCCCCCTTTTCACCTCTGAGCAAGATCAGGCATTTTGGGATAACCCTGCCCTATTTACGTTCTGGACAAAACTGACCGAGCACCAAAGCGTTGCTGAAATTACAGCTAAATATCACCTCAATAACGCTTCCGTTCACCTCTATCTAAGGCAGCTGGAAAAAGTAGGGCTAATCACCCTAGGGCTAGCTCATGAAGTAAAGCTGTGTGTCCCGACCCACACCTCATTCGAAAAAGGCTCTAAATTTCCCGAGTTTTTTACCCATCAAGTATTAACCAGACTTCAAGAGCGAGTCATCGGTATATCGGCCGACGATGAGGATGCTTTCCTCATTACACTGAAAGCCGATCTCACCAAAGACGAGTTTCAAAAAGTTGTCCATAAGCTAGATGATTGGTTATTTAACCTGCTACGCGAAAGCCAAGACCACCGTGCCCGCCAAGGGCTACAGGTTGCTCCGTATACATTTGGTTTTATGGCAGCAAAAGGCGCTTTTCATGACGAGTTACCCGTTATTCCAAACTTGCAGACTCGCAGGCCATAAGCTCAGCTTAGTCATGGTGCATCCATTGCCCCTTTATGGGGCATTGGCAACAATTTCCAGCCCTATGCCACCTTTTACTACCACTGTATAACCCATTGATTATTGGCATTTAAGTTGCTTGCTTTCATCATTACGCTTTATTCCAAGGAGTGAACATGATTAAAAAGCGCTTTTTTAAAACCAAAGATGAAGTCGAAGTCACTTTCGAATGGCCTCAAGCAGGTAGCATGACCGAAACCGTTGCGGTATCGGGTGACTTTACCCAGTGGCAAGCCACCCCGATGAAACTAAACAAAAAGAAAATCTTTAGCCTGAAACTTCGCTTGCCCAAAGATGGCCAATATCAATTCCGCTACCTGATCAATGGTTCAACGTGGGAAAATGACCCCGGTGCAGATGACTACATCCATAACGGTTTTGGTAGTGACAACGGCCTGCTATCAACCCACAGCGACCATTAGCCTTACAAAACAAACTCAATAAATACAAAGGGCTATATTGCTTTTAGCCCTTTCATTCCGAACACATCTATTGATTAAAATCAACATTGTCAGCAAAGGGCATTTTTCTACCCAAAACGGGGAGATTTGTACCTTTTGACCATTTGCCGTATCCACAATACTTGAGCTGATCTTTCTCCAAGGACACCCGAATGATTAGCAGTAAGTGGATTGAGCTCTACCAATATATCAAGAAACAGATCACGCAGTTCCCTGATCCTGCCGACGTACTCGCACCGCTCAACGAGCGTCTGCTGTTTTTACAAGTACAGTTTCCCAAGCAACAACAGCGCCAGCAAACAAGCTGGGAGAGCGAAGACACCCAAGGACATAGCCATGCCGACTGGTTAGAACATGAAGCCTTTACGTTAATCATGAGTGACATCGTGGCTACACACAGGCTTAGCCCAGCCCAGCTGAAATTCCTGTTCGAAACCCTGATGGCCGCCCAGATGTGCCAGCTTGCCATGGTAACCATCAATAACCATAAGCCCCTGCTCAGCGAAGAAGAATTCAAAACCTGCTGCGGGTTGGTCTACCAGCAGTTGGGCGATTACGAAATGGCAAAATCGATGTTCGAAGAGTCGATAGCCCTCAATACCCACAATCCCCTGCTGCACTGCCACCTCGGCTTTAGCCATCTGTATCTGGGTCAAAGCGAGTTGGCCGAAGAGAGCTTCAAGCGCAGTATCACCACCGACCCTGACTTTATCGGCGGCTACCAGAATCTTGCTGGCCTTTATTACCAAGAAGGCAACTTCGCGTTGGCAGCACAATATGCCGAACAGGCCTACAGCAAAGATCATTCGCTGGTTTCTACCTACATCACCGCCACCAGCAGTTACCTGGCGCTGGGGGAGAACGTTCAGGCTGATAAATGGATCACCCGCGCCTTCGAAAACCAGGTTTCATCGTTCGAGCTGGTGCGATTGGCTGGCATCTGTGCCCACCAGCAAGGCAGACTGGAAGAAGCGCTTGAAGCGTTGGACCAATACCTAAGCGTACACCCTAGCAATTTCGATGTACTCAACATCCGTGCCCGCATCAAAGCCGAGCTCAATCTTTTTGACCAGCTCGAGCCTGATCTCAAACAGCTACTGACCCTCGAACCGCATGAAGAATGGAGCCTCGAGCAACTTTTCCTTTGCTATTTCCATAGCGGGCAATGGGCCGAGGCCCAGCACATTATGGTCGAACTCAACAAGCTATCCGGCCATTACAAAGTTACTCACCGAGCGCTCATCAATACCATCAACAAGAAACTGAGCCTCGATATCGTCGAATTAAACTAATACACAGGGAGCAAACGTGAGAGAAAAAACCGAACAAGGCGTTGCCAGTACATCGCGACGCGACTTCCTCAAACTTGGTGGTGTTGCGGCAGCCACTGCCACCGTGGGTGCCGCCGCCGGTGCAGGTTTTGTACTGGGCCGTGACCCAGATGCCAACGTCGGCTGGGGTCGCACCGAAGCGGGCAAAGATATGTATTTCAACCGCGAGCCTTTCCGGGTCGATGTCGCCCCGACAATGGAAGTGGTCAGCGAGCCCGTCCGTCCTGAATGGAGCGACTTCCTGTTCCACCGCACCCGTGCACTGGGCAAAGAGATGGGCAACGGCTGGGTACCCACTAAGGATTGGCGTGATATCCCCAATGAGCAGGTGCGTGAGTACTACTCCCGCCACCCAGAACGCTGGGACGATATGTACCAGTCATTTGAAGAAAAGGCCAAGCACGACCAGAACATCGAACGACACCGTGACCGCTTTGCCCTCGCTTGGGCCTATTCTGCGGCTTACTTGAAGGGCAATAGCAGCAACTTCCCTCCGAAGCCCAAAGGCCACCCCGATGAGGTCGATTTCCAGTGGGTCAAGCGTGAGCCTCAAGCCTTTAAATCGCCTAAACACGCCTCAGAGCTGATCAAGAAAATGGCGTTCAAGTTCGGCATGAGCATTGTCGGCATCACCAAGCTGGACCCGAGCTTCGTATTCAAAAACACCATGCGCGGTATGCCCGACTGGGACGAGAGCATTCCGAAACACTGGAAGAATGTCATTATCTTCGGTACCCCAATGAACTGGGACCCGATGTATGCTTCTATCGGCTACTCTACCTCCTATGACGGCTATTTCCGCGCCAAGAATGCTTCGGGGCTGATGGCAGCCTTCCTGGGTGAACTGGGTTACGCGGCCCGGCCACAGTGGCCGGGTTCGGACTATGAGATCGTCGTGCCGCCACTGGCAATTCAGGCCGGTATGGGCGAAGCCGCCCGTAACGGTATCCTGCTGACCCCGGAGCTGGGTCCGAATATCCGCCTTGCCGCCGTGATCACTGATTTGGATATGGAGCCTGACAAGCCGATCGATACCAAAGTGAAACACTTCTGCGAAGAGTGCAAAATCTGCGCGGACTCTTGCCCGAGCGGCTCGATCAGCAAAGCTGATAAACCCGATGCCGTCGTGCGAGGCTATCGCAAGTTCGACTTCAACCAGGACAGTTGCTGGACCATGTGGCGCCAGGGTCCAACGGAGACCGCCATGGGGTGCAGGGTCTGTATCGCGGTATGCCCATATACCCGCAAGAACAACTGGATCCATGCGCTGGTCAAGGAGACCGACCCGCGAGATCCAACCGGCTTGACCCGCAAAACCTTGTTGGCGATGCAGCATAACTTCTTCTATTACCCAGAGGCAGAAGCCTACCACGGCGACTGGAACGGCGGGCGATTTGCAGGCTACCACCAACCGCCGGAGTGGCTACGCAGCGAGGATTACCTCCAGGTCAAGAAGACCTGGGACTATGACGGCAACTGGGAGGGCTTCTGATGTTTCCACAATCAACAATACTGGATCCGTTGTTCTGGATGGCATTCGGCGCTTTACAGGTACTGGTCTTTGCCGGCGCCAACCAATGGGCCAAGCAATTTAAACTGGGGATGAACTGGTGGAAATGGACACTGGCCGGTACCTGGTGGGCCTCGATCATTCTCACCATTGCCGGGGCATTTACCCTGTTGGGTGAAAACGAGGGCCTTGCCGGTTGGTACTTCCTCGGGTTTGTCGGCACCGGCCTCGTTATCGCAGGGGCAGTCCTGCTAAGAGTACTCATCGCCCTGAAGCCGAAGCACTGAGTCGCTAGTTCTGAATACAGCGCTAACCTATTTTGATCACAGTATGATAGGAATAAGCCATGAGGCATCGGATCGATGCCTCATGGCTTTGGAGATATATGGAAAGAAAGACCAAACCTCGGCGTAATAGCCGCTTCGACAAATTTGTGAGTGTTATCTCTATCTTGGCTTTGGCGTTTGCATGGTACCTCGGCGGGCAGCGCACCAACCATTCCCAAACCCAGTTCTTCGACAGTATCCTCGCCAGCGGCGAACAGCTTATCGAAGTGGCTCCCCTGCTCTATCAAATCGTACCGAGTGTTGAGAACAACCCTGCGCCAGAAACTACCCAGGATACGAGCAAGTGGGTCAGCTTCGGCACCGGCGTTGGCTACGGCGGCGAGTTAACCATCGGCGCGGTCTTTTCCCATCAAGGGGAGATAGAAACCATTGCCTTGCTGGGCTCTAAAGAAACAACCTCTTATTTTGACAAAGTGGCCGAGCAGAAACTGCCCGAATCATTGCTGGCCCAGAATATCAAAACCGCATTGTCTGTAGATGCGGTATCCGGCGCCACCCTGACTTCGAAGGCCTATACCCAGGCATTGAACCAAGCGGCCGATCCGATCCGGCTGCGGCTATTTGGCTACCAGTTTACCGAGGCCAAGCCCGCGTGGCATTACCTGAAATGGCTTGATGCTGCGGCCCTGCTATTTTTCGTTGCGGCAGTCTGGGTTAGCCGCACCCGCTCTGAGCACAAGAGCAAAATGAATGCCGTGCTGCTGGCTGGCTCTACCCTGCTGTTTGGCTTCCACTCCGCGTCACTCTATTCGGCTTCCACCATGGCTGGATTAGTCTCCGGCACCTGGCTCAGCGGTGTCGCCAATTACACGCCATTTATTCTGCTGATGCTGAGCATTGGCTGTATCCTCTACTACAACCGGAACGTGTATTGCCAGAGCCTCTGCCCATTCGGTGCCGTCCAGCAATGCCTGGCCAAGGTCGGCAAAGCCAAAGCGTCACCGATACGCCGTTCACTGTTTATCTGGTTTCCCCGCTTCCTGCTGCTGGCCACCCTCTGTCTGGGGGCTTATTTCCGCAACCCTGCCGCCTTTGTCTACGAGCCCTTCGGCATCGCCTTTGGCATGATCGGCGGTATGTACCTGTTTATCCTAACTGTGATGATCCTCCTAACCTCATTAATCGTCCGCCGTCCTTGGTGCCAAAGTTTGTGTCCGATCAATACCTTAACTGACTTTGTCGTTTTCAATAAGCAGTGGATCAAACAGGCTGCCAAGCCTCGCAAGCGGCGACAAGGCATGGCCAAACGAACGGCACCAAAACAAATCGCAGCGGAAGACGTACCTACTCGCCATGAACATACTGGAGGCCACCGATGAGACAGCGTATTTCCCTCGTATTTTATTGCCTGGCTTCTGTTGTCATCATGCTGCAAATCAGTGCCAGCTTCATGGCCCTGAGCAGTGATGCACCTCAGCGCTCGATATTGCACAGTGTGTCACGCCAGACCGAGCCGACGGCCAAGACCACGGAGCTCAACAGCGCACCAAAAGTCGACTTCCGGCAAATGGCTAACGATTTGACGCAAGAAAAATACTAAAGCGAGCAGCAAGCACCTCTGCTACGCCGCAGTTTCCATGGAGTGTAAGGGCTTGGCCGAACGCCAAGCGCCTTTTGTAAAGATAGATATGACTAGCAAGTGCATCCCTCTCGAGCGCCTGAACAGAGAAGTGAACCTGATTAATCCCTTTATCAACAGGATTTCAGATCTCTATACCCTAAGGGGTTTAGAGACCGTTTCCAGGCCACACCGGCTTAACTTCAGTGCATTGATCTATATCACCGAGGGCCAAGGCGTGCATTACGTCGAACACCAACAGCATCGACTGCGTACCGGATCTATGCTGATACTGGGCAAGAACCAGATCCATGCCTTTGCCAAACAGCGTGCGGTCGATGGCTACGTGCTTTCGTTCGACTGCAGCTTTCTGTCCAGTGGCAATACCGATCCCTACTTCGATCTCTTGCTCACCGCCATGGGCCACATTAATTGCGTCCACCATGTCGATGACGATATCGGGCTACTGTTCAATGCCATGGTCAATGAGTTTGCATCGACCTCTGAATTCAAAGACGAGATCATTCGCAATCTGATCCGGTCCATCATCCTCAAAGCCGTGGTACCCAGCTACCAGCAACAATTGCAATCCACCCAGCGAATTGGCCACAACGACTATTACCGGCTGAAAAAATATATCGACGAGCATTTCCAGCAAAGACCGACAGCAGGGGAAATCGCGCTGGCATTGGGCAAAAGCATCAAGCAGCTGGACAAGCTTGCCAAGGATCACGCCTGCCTCAGTGTCAAAGAGCTCGTCGATGAACGGGTCCTGGTTGAGGCCAAGCGCCTGTTGGCCTTCAGCCAGTATTCGATTTCCGATGTGGCCAACCGGCTCGGTTTCAACGAAGCCACCAATATGACCAAATTCTTCAAGCGCCATACCGATGTCAGTCCCAAGGACTTCAGGCAGCTGTGCAAGATGGGGCTACACCAGAAGTAACCGCCGGTTTCACTCGCTGCCGTTGAACTGATTGATAATCAGCTCCCTGAGCCATCTATGGCTGGGATCCGTGTCGAACTGCTTGTTCCACAACAAGAACTGACCGCCGGGGTCTAATTCAATCGGCAGCGGCTTGATCACAATGTCGGCGCTATCAACAAAATCGCGCACACACTCATAAGGGTAAGAGGTCAGCAAATCACTCTTCTCACACAGCTTTACCGCACTGGCAATATCCGACATATTTACCGCGTTGTTTATCTTAAGACGCTTGGAGTCCAGCACTTCATGCAATAACCAGCTGGTGATCCCCCCGGTCAACACCTGGATATGACGGTATTTCAAAAAGGTCTCCAGGCTCCACTCCTCCTGCAGCGCGGGGTGTCCTCTGCGCATTACACAAGCGGATGAGTCGCGCATTAGCTCAACATAGCTGAGCGTGTCTGGAATAGTCTGGACATGGGTCTTCGCCCGGCTGTCCCACTCGAAAATCCCGATCCCAAAGTCCACTTCCCGTTTTTGCAGGCGCTGGAGGCTGTTTGCATTCCAGTCGCGGCTGTTTATGGTGATATTCGGCGCTTCGGCTAACGCCGCCGGCAAAAAACGGGGATAAATTGTCGCGTACGCCGTTTCAATCAGATCGATATTGAATGAACGGGTACTGCTCTCCGGCTCGAAGCGGTCGGGATCACTGAGCTGGTCGACCTGCAGCAAGATCTGCTGTAATTTAGCCTCCAAAGACAGTGCTTTTGGGGTGGGCAACAAGCCTTTCGACTCGCGCTCGAAAAGCTGGTCATCAAACACTTGGCGCAATTTTGTCAGCTGTTTGCTCACTGCAGACTGCGATAAATACAGCTTGTCTGCTGCCCGGCTGACACTGCGCTCTTGCAATAGCACATACAGGCAAATCAACAGATTCATATCATTTTTTAGCAGGCGGGATAGATCGATCATGATATTCCTTTGATTCAGCTGAATAATGAATTTTAATCACTTCTCATCATATCATGAGGTCGCTATAGTCCTTGCAACAATATACTCAGGGCTGTCTGACCGGCCCAAATAGAGACAGATTGGAAAGACAATGACCGAATTCGAGAAAATGCTCGCAGGCAAAGACTTTGACGGCAGCGATCAAGGGATCAACCACATTCGTGACAACGCCGCACAGGTGTTGATGGCGTTAAACCAAACCATTGATGACACCCAGCGCAGTGTTCTCCTCAGCCAACTGATGGGTGACATACCCGATTCAAGCATCGTCCGCTCTCCCTTCCACTGCGAATTCGGTAAAACCATTTATATCGGTGAGAAAACCTTCATCAATATGAATGTCACCATGCTGGACGGTGCCAAGATTACCATTGGCAACAATGTACTCATTGGCCCAAATACCCAGCTCTACTGCGCCAGCCACCCGCTGAACTACCTCGAGCGCCGCCAATGGGCGACCACCTGCAAGCCCATTACCGTCGAAGATGATGTCTGGATTGGTGGTAACGTCGTGATTAACCAAGGTGTCACCATCGGTGCCCGCTCCGTTATCGCCGCCAACTCCGTGGTCAATTCAGACGTGCCACCTGACAGCCTTTACGGTGGTACCCCCGCCAAGCTGATCCGCCGTATTCATGAAAATGAACAAAACTGAAAACCAGCACCCGGAAAGCAGACATGAGTAGTGAACACTTCAAAGGAAAATATGAAGTCGAGCTGAAGTACCGTGTGGAATCAAAATCTGATTTTTTACAGGTGCTCAGTTCGCTCCACCATGAAGTTATGCTAGTCGACAACATAGAGACCGATTGGTACTTCGACACGCCCGAGCATTCACTGGCAAGCCAAAACAAGAGCGTCGCTATCCGCGAAATGGAACCATCGGGCATCAAGCTCTGGATCGTCAAAGGGCCGGAGGCTGATCGCTGCGAAGCGACCAATATCACTGATGCAAAGGCCGCCAAAAGCATGCTGGCGACCATGGGCTATGAGCCTTATTTGTTAATGAAGAAAGTGCGTAGCATTTACTTTGTCGGTCCGTACCACATTACCCTGGACTTCCTCGATGGTATTGGCCACTTTGCAGAATTTGCCATCATGACCAATGATGAATCGCTTCTTGCAAAATATAAAGGTGAGCTTGAACAGCTGGCCAAGCAGTTTGGGCTGACGTCCAAGGATCTCGAGCATCGCTCGTACCGAACACTTTATCAGTTGCGGTCAACGCTCTAGCTAATGACGTTCATTGGCACTTCAGCTTGAGCTCCACCACATTCCCTTCAGGATCTTGAATATAGATCGAGCGGCCGAACCCTTCAGCGCCATAGCGCTCGGCGAAGCCCTCGCAGGAAATATTGTATTGGGATAAGTACTCAAGCAGCGCTTGTTCCGAAACAGGCGCTATCTGCAAACAAAAGTGATCGACGTTGCGGCCATCTTGGCTAGGCGGCTTACCGCCTAACTGGCCAAGCTGGCTATCAACGGTTACCAGATCAATCAAGGCACTACCGGCACGCAGTTGTACCAACCCCATCTCCTTGGGCAGTTCGCGCTCCAGCTTTGCACCAAGCACCTGGCAATAAAAATGGAGCATGTCAGGCAGTTTGGTGGTTCTCAGCACCACATGGTCAATCCCTTCGAGTGTTATCATCAGCTATCCCGTTACCCTGTCATTGATACCAATAAGCATGCATAATCAGTATTTATCGCTTGCAATACCCCACTATTACCCAGTTTGGACTAACTTAAAAATTCCAGCGAATCTGGGCAAACAGCAAGGTACTGGCGGTGTCACCAAACAAGCTATTGCCGCTGCCGTCGAAGCGCTGGATAACCCCGAGCAACTGCCAGTCATCCGCCAACGAGTAGCTGTTGCTGGCACCGACAAAATACGAGCCATCATCATAGTATGATGCTGACAGAGTCAGACGGCTAAGGGGGGTAACATCCAAACTGGCATCCGCATAGGCCGTCCAGCGGGTAAAGCTCAAGGTCCTCGCGGTTAGCGGCAGGTTCAAAAAGGCGATGGCATTGCGTGGGGTCTGCGGGTTCGAGATATACAGCACCGCCCCCCGCGCCATCCAGTTGCGCTGGCCGCCAAAGCTGTAATCGGTTTCGAGTGTGGCTACCGCAGAATGCTCGAGCGGCTCACCCTGCCATTCATCCTGATCAGGCTCGAACCAGCTCAATTCTCCCCTGACACCAGCCCCTTGGAGATCGCCGGCAAAGCCAGCCCCGACAACATGATCCCACAGGGATTTTCCGGCCAATACCTGATAGTCCCAGCCATTGTGATTGAACAGATACCGGCCGGCGTAACTGTTCAGGTTGCTATCGGAGTTGGGGTTAACAACCACATCGAAAGAACTGGCAAAACCGAGCTTACGGCTGACCATCACCGCATCGCTCCCGGCACGCTCTTCGTAGTCAAAATCATAGATGGAATAGGAATTGAAGATATCGTTCGGGTTCCACAGCGTGGCCATCGCCCAATTGACCCGGAAACGGCCGCCTCGCACCTGCCAGTCATCGCGCTGCCAATTGACATACAGGCGATCAAGCTGGCTATTCCCCACGGCGCCTTTTTTGTCCAGCCAATTTTTCGACAAGTCCATATAGCCGGTATCGATCGCAACCAGATCACCGTAACCGGGGATTTCGGCGGCATCACCAAACAGCAGGCGATTGCGCATCCCGACATTGAACCGCCACTGCCCATTAAACCGATATTCAAAATTGAAGCGCTGATGGATCAGGTGATCAAGGCCATTCGAGCCGCTGTCCGGCAATGTGCCCGTTGCCATGTACTTCACGTATCCGTTGAGATCCCAATCTTTTTCCGGCTCCAGGCCCGGGATCTGGCCACATGCCAGCGGGGATAACAGTCCCCCAGCTGTCAGCAAAAGCCAAACCGGCATTGACAGTCGCGGTTTGCCGACGCTATTTCGATACCTGCTCACTGGCGGCGATCCTCCTTCAGCTTGCCGTCCTCAAACACAATCACCCGCTTGGCCCGCGTGATCACCCGAGGGTCGTGGGTTGAGAAAATAAAGGTGGTCCCTTCCTTTTCATTGAGTTGCTGCATGATATCGAGCAGCTCGGCGGTGCTCTGGGCATCGAGGTTGGCGGTCGGCTCATCGGCCATCACAAAACGGGGGCGAGGCGCCAGCGCCCTCGCGACGGCGACCCGCTGCTGTTGCCCACCCGAGAGCTTGGCCGGTCGCTTGTGCTGCTGGCTTGCCAACCCCACCTGCGCCAACAGTGCACTGGCCCGCTGGCGGCAGGTGGCTTCATCGTGCCCTTGCAGCTGCATCACGAACTCGACATTCTCCAGCGCGGTAAGAACCGGCAGCAAGCTGTAGTCCTGGAAAATAAAGCCGACATGGTCGCGGCGAAAAGCAATCAATGCCTTTTCGTCGAGCTGGCAGATATCGCAGCCATCGATATGCACACTCCCCGAACTTGGACTGTCGATCCCCCCGATCATATTGAGCAACGTTGTCTTGCCCGAGCCCGATGGCCCCATGATCGCAACAAACTCGCCTTGTTCGACCGTAAGATCGAGATCTTTTACCGCATGTACGGGAAAATCACTGTCAGGGTTATAGGTTTTGCATAACTGCTTTATGGTAATGGTCATCCGTTTCTCGCTATCAGTGCTTTTTCATCAGTGCATCTCAGCCATGGCATCAACCGGGCGCTGCCTGAGGATTTGCCGGGCAGGATAAAGTGCGGCGAGAAGGCTGGCCGCAACGACAGTAAAAAAGATCATTTGGTATTCGGCAAAGGACACATGCGGGTACAGCAAGGTGTCGACCCCAAACGCCCCCAGTCCTTCGGCCATCGCCCCGAGCGGTATCCCGGTGTACTGCAGCAAGCCAATCAAGGAGAAACTGGCAAGCAAGCCAAGACCGGCCCCGGTTACCCCCAGCCACGTAGTCTCCAGCATGATCAGCAAAAACACCCGGTGTTTCTGCATGCCAACAGCCATCAGCACCCCGAACTCACGGGTACGCTCGAAAACCGACATCAGCATGACATTGACGATACCAAAGCCCATTGCCACCACGAAGATACCCAGCATGATGGCATTGCTCAGCCCTTGCTGGTTGATGATCGAAGCCAGCATAGGCTGGACCTGCTGCCAGTCTCGAACCCGGTTGCCCCTCGCCATCGCGGCACTGTCGTCCGTTGCCGCCAGCGCTTTACCCAATCGCCTTGCCTGCACCATGGCCGCCTCATCGCTATCGAGCAAAATGGCGATTTCATGGGCGCCCCCAATACCAGCCAGCGCGGTTAGGTCAGTCCGGCGAACAAATACATTGCCATCATCAAAACTGGTAGAGGGTGTCTTGAACATCCCCCGCACCCGAAAGGCGGCCCCGCTGACATCGCCGTTGGCATCCGTGAAGGTCAGTACGACCTTGGAGCCAATTCGAAGCTTGAGGCGCGAGGCGGTTTTTTCCGACACCAATACCGGGTTCCGTCCTTCTTCACTCAGCCATTGCCCCTGGGTGATATTATCTACCAGCGGCGTAACCTTTGACTCCGCGTCGAGATCCACGCCATTGATACGGACACCGCGGTTACTGCGCGCTGACGCCACCATACCATCGGCAACAAACCGGGCTGACCACCCTTTGAGCCCGGGTAGCGCCGCCACGGCTTGCTCGACATCGGCCAGTTCAACAATTGTGTGCTTGATGTCGGGATCATCCAGATAGAGCCGGTTGTGAATTTGAATATGGCTGGTTTGCCAAGCAATGGCGTTGTGGATCATGCTGCCGTACATACCAGACAGGAACCCCATCATGGCAACGACCCCCATCAGGCCAAACACCATGGCACCCAGCATGATCGCCGTGCGAAGTTTATTGCGCCAAAGATTACGCCACGCCAGCTTGAACAGCATGTCAGTTCGCATGACCGCCTCCTTTTAGCGCCCTGGCCACATCGATGCGGCGGATCCGCCACATCGGATAAATCAGGCAAATGGCCAGCAGCCCCAATACAATCACCATTTGGTTGAGCATCAACACCGGGTCCAGCGACATGGGCAAGATAGGCTCCCAGCCCATCTCCAGCACCAGCTCCGCGGTTTCACCGGTTAGCTCAATCGGGTTGAAGTAGAACCAAATTAGCACCGGCAGCGTAATTGCCATACCCATGGCAATCCCCAACCAGCCGATCATCAGTGATTCCAAGCCTAATAAGGCAATTATCTTGCGCTTGAGCATCCCGGTTGCCAGCATAACCCCGAATTCACGTTGCCGCTCCAGCGTCATCATCAACAGAGTCGCAAACAGGCCAAACCCCACAACGCCATAGAGCAGGTACATAATGAAAATCCCCCCGGCTTTATCCATCAGGATCTGCTGGGCCATTTCCGGCGCCAGATCCTGCCAATCCCGGACATTTACCTCGCTGCGGTACGCCTCGCCCAGCAGGTCGACCGTCGGTTGCAGCTGGGCAAGCGGCTTGACATCCATCACCCAGGCCGTCACTTGTTCCCCGGTGCTGTAGAGAGTTTGAGCGAGTGCTATCGGCATGTACACCAGTTGGTTATCCAGTTGGGCAACCGGAAAATCGAGGATACCTTTTATCCGGTACAAACCCGCGGCCGTCTGCCCGCGATACCCCTGTCCATAGAGGATCAGTTCGTCACCGACATCCAAGCCAAAATACCGGGCCAGCCCCTCACCAACCAGGACTTGCTGATCGTCAGGCACCAGAAACGCTCCCCGGATCAGGCGGTTTGAAATGCCGGAATAACTATCTTCCGCGACCGTATCGACCCCGAGCACCATCACCCCTTTAGACTTATCCGCGGAGGCCGCCAGGGCAAACGACTCTATCCGCGGCAGGACACGGTTAATATGCACGTTCGCCAATACCGGCTGGAGAAAAGATTCATCCATGACGAGCAAATCATCGATGCTGTGACTTTCGGCAAACTCAGGATGCTGGAGCTGGATCAGCCCGGTATAGAATCGCGCCGCATTTTCAATATTATTGGCATAGGTACCCTCTTGCAGGCTGCGCATAAATAATGAGAGTGCCAATGCCAGCGCCAACGCCGATGCCGTCAGGAGAGTCCGCCTTTTCTGCCGCCAGATGTTGCGCCAAGCTAGTTTCAGTAACATGGTCCTTCCTTGTTAACTGCCCATCAGTCGCGCAGGGCTTTCATCTGGCTTTGGGAGAAAAAGCTCTCTTTGATCGGAAAATTAAACTGGGCCTGATGGGTGATGATCTCGGTTTTGTTGCCCGGCTTATCGGCCGGGAGCATTTCCATTCGCGTCGCAACCTGGCGCCCGCCCATCCACTTCACCTCGTAAGTATTGAGGGTGTTGATCAACTCGTCGAACTCATCGTAAAACTCCACCTTGCGTTGCAGGTAGGTCTGTTGCGAGATCCACAGCCTCACCTTGCTCCAGACAACCGGCGCATTGGGCTTGGCTATCGCATCAATTACCCAGGTCGGGTCATTATCGAAGACGTCTTTGCCAACCATCGCATGGGTATAGTCAACGACAATCGACGACTGGTTGATCAGATCATCATTGGTGAAATCCGACCCCATCCACGACTGGCCTAGCATGGAAGGGGCAATTTTGACCACCCGCTCAATGCTAGGTAGCCAGTTCCACATTTCGCGGTAGCGTTTAAGAGAAGCCGTACCTTTGTCTTTGGCGGGAGCCGTCACCAGCACCAATGACAAATCCAAACCCTTGGTCCAGCTTTTCATGCTCATGGTTCGGGTCCAGTCTGGCCGGACAATGCGCATCGTCGCCTCGCTGTAGCTGGAATCCCCCCGCATCTGCTGATCAGACTTTTTTACAATCGATGTCGCTGACTCCGCCATGGCCCAAGCCGGAAAACAGACCAACATTACAAACAGCACCTTCACAAATCGCATCTCTATTCCCCTGTGAACCAAGCCCGCAGCAACTCGTCATCAATCAAAGGCATGCTGCCAGCCTTTGCCGCGACCATCCTTTCCAGTATTTGCTGGGTGGCTTTCACTTCATCCACGACACCGTCAAACAGATCTTGGATATGCTCGGCTTGCAGCATTTTTCGGGTGAGGGCTTCAGAAAAACCGTTGAGCACAGTCACCATCAATCTGGCCGTCACCGCCGGAAAAGGCACATCGAACACCTGCTCTTGAGATCCCTGGCGCAAGATAGCTTCGTAGTAACCGGCGAGCAACGCACTGACCTTTTGCATGAAGTTATGTTTTAGCTGTAGGTTTTCATCCATATTGATGATTTTGACAAAGCCCAGCATGATTGCCTTCTGGCCGATTTCCCATTGGTTGGTACGACGCAGCAAGAGTGCCCACTTGGTCAGGGCACTGAGGTTAGGATCATCCACCAGTCCACCGATCACCTGGCGATATTGCGCCAGCATGTCATCGCTCCACGCTTCCAGCACCGCTTGCTTGGAATCGAAATGGTGATAGAACGCCCCTTTGGACACCCCCACATGCTGGATGAGATCGTTGACCGAGGTATTGGCATACCCCTTGGAAAAAAACAGCTCATTGGCCGCGGCGATGAACTCTGCCCGCCGCTCCTGCGGCGACTTGACGACTCTCGACATACCCTGCCTCACACTGACCGACCGACGGTCGGTATGTATTAACTATATGCCCGGTTATCATCGAGCTCAAATAGCAAGTTCAAAAATCCATCACTCCTTCTGTTACAAAATTTGTCCCTGAACCCAATTGACCCACAACGGCATTGCTCACGATGCGTTTGGCACGGGGTAATCACAGTGATTGCAAGAGCAGCGGGTTTCTTTCTGGAGTGGGTGACCTTATCTATACTGATCTCTAGCAGCTATCTACCGACGCGATTGGCTATTCCATCGAAACCAGACATCACCTTCTTTTGCTTGCCAGTGTGATCAATGATGAAGGTGGCAATACAACAATGTCAGGGTAAGTTGTCTGAGAGGTTTACATGACATTCAAACAAGCAAGTATCGCAGCGCTGATGCTATCTGCTAGCTCACTCGCTTTTGCTGATATCCGAATTATCGACACCCAAGTAGGTAGCTGGGTGAAAGTCACTGAAAATGGCAAACCGGCTGTCAATGCCAGAGTAAGCGTCAGTAATCCAGCTAACCGCGGGAGAGTATACAAAACCAATGAACACGGTGAAGTCTATATTCCTTTGTATACGCGCACCTCGAGTACTCTCACCTATTCAATACTAACCGAAGAGTGGAATGAATATACTCGGCGAAGCCTGCATACCAAGAGCTTCGACTAAACAAGCGTTTGTACAACGTATTGCTGCAAACAAAAAGCCAGCTCGCAGGAGCTGGCTTTCATTTTATCTGCTGTCAGGCAGGGCGATTAGTTCTTAAAAAACTCTCTGTAAAGCATATACATATGGGCAGCACTCCAAGAGAAGTTCGTGGCCCCCTGTACCGCACCAGTTTCCGGGTTGTAGTTTTCGCGGATCGCACCGTCTTCAGTCATCCCTTCGGCGTTGGCAAACAGCTCATTGGCCATATGCACCGCCTCGCTGCCATAACCGTATTGCTCCATCGCACGCACACCGAAGTAGAATTGGTCTAGCCATACCCTGCCTCGCCAGTAGATGTCAGCAT
This sequence comes from Photobacterium sp. DA100, assembly GCF_029223585.1. Taxonomy (NCBI): domain Bacteria; kingdom Pseudomonadati; phylum Pseudomonadota; class Gammaproteobacteria; order Vibrionales; family Vibrionaceae; genus Photobacterium; species Photobacterium sp. DA100. Next base: position 2,599,846 of record NZ_CP119423.1, read on the forward strand.
GGTAAGCCGGGTTGGTTTGCGAAGCCGTCGGCAGTGAAATCCCCTCACCAATATACTTTTCAGAAGTGTTGAACTCCTCCGGCTCCATCATGGTCCGTACCACTTTATCCGCCAGCTCCTGGGTCGCGGCACCATTGAACAACGGCCCCCAGCCCTCAGGACCGCGTCCGCGCTCGACAATCGGCTCACCGGCGCAGGCAATGCCGTTTTTCATTACTGGTGCTGGGTTGCCGTCCTGGTCGACATTCAGGTGGATGTCGTAGTAGAACTCGGTGTTGGCATCAAACATACAGGTATTGATGTAGTCCTTGATGGCCGCCGCGCCGTCGAGGAACTCCTGGCCGCGCTGTTTGCCGGGAACATTGGCTGACACCAGGGTCGCCATTTGCGCCAAGTACTTATTGTCGGAATACATGTACGACGCTTGGTCTACTGACTCCTGCAGCATCGAGAAGCCCAGCAGCTCATCGTTACTGCCACGGTTCTCGGCGAAGCGCACTTCCCAGTCTTTCTTCGCCGCTTCCACATCACCGCCGTGCTGGACATCGGCGTACGCTTGAAGCTGCTCGGCTGAAATAAAGCCAAAGCGGGCGGCGTTATCCATGCCGGATTCCCAGCCAGCGGCTTCCTGAGCACCCACATGCAGCTCCTGGTAGATCACTTTATCAAGGATGGTGTTGTAGCTATCCACTCCTTTTACTTTGTATTCATTTCCTTTTTGCTCAAGGATATTTCCCTGGCCGACAGCACCTACCAAATCATCATCGGTCTTAACCCACACATACATGTGGCCATCATCGGTATTATGCGCCGGGTCCACTGCCGCACCATACTCCGGCACCCCGTTGCCGTTATGGTCTCGGTTGGTCAGCCACCAATCGTGATAAGCCACCAGCTTAGGATACATCTCATCAATCCAGGCCTGGGCATCTGCCGGACGGTCGAACTCGTTTTTAAGCGCGTTATACACTTCCATCACCGACCAAGCCGCCAGGGAAGGTTTGGTATTACGCTCGTTCCAGTTCTCGGAGCCGGCACCACAGCGGTTTTCCGGCAAGGTATACGTGACGACATCAAGCAGGTAGCCTTTGTCCTGCGGCCTGATCGGATCGTCTTCCTGCACCTGGTATTCAAATACCGTGCGGATATTGTCCATGGCCACATCTGGGTTGAAGTGCGCCATGGCGTAAGCCTGTTTCCAGGTATCCCAAGGCCAGGTGAGGTTACCGGAGAACCAACGCGCCGTTACCGATGGCGTCACCGTTGCCTGATGGACATCACCGGCAGCCGAACGCCAGTTACCGTTAAGGGTCATAATGGCTTTTACGCCAACCCGCGCCTGTTCATCGGTCGCCTGACCGTTGACCATGCCCGATGACAGGTAACCCGCCCAACGCTCATCGGCAGCTATCATGTATGGCTGCGGGTTGTTGAGAATATCCGTTACTTTGCCTGTTTCTTTCGTTACCTCAGCACCGTTGTGCAGGTGGGAATAAGTGGTGTAGATGCTCGCAGTGCCCTTTGCTGACAGCGGCTGGTGGCCAACAGAGGCGTACGAGATTTCGTTTGGCATCACATGTGTTTGGGTGCTGACCGAGCGGGCAATACGGAACTCACTGTCATCATCGTTACGAATTGCCCAGTTGCCTTTCATGTCACCGAAAGTGATTTTCAGGCCATTATCCGTGGCGTGGATTTGGCGATTGTATTCCGGATACATCTGGTCAACGGTCTGGTTTTCGTAACCCGGTGTCGAGCGCGCCTTTTGCAGCAGCTCACCGTCCCACAACAATTGCAGATCCATGTCCTGACTCGTCAGGTTAGTCAGTTTGGTTTCAACCAACGAGGTTCGATCGGTGACAAAGCGAAGCACCATCTGCACTTCAAGCTTATCGGTCTTCAAGATCTGTACCAGCGCCCCCGGCGTGCTGTAGACCTTGGCTTCGGCTGCGGAAAGATCAATCGTCTCGCCGCTGATGGTATCGGTAATGTGAAGTTTGTCGAATGTCTGGCCCGACATGAAATGCGCATACTCCTGGGTCACCTGCATGATACCGCCAAAGGTGCCATAGCCTTGCTCATCTGCCGGTAGCAAGTGACCGTGCCAGGCCCCGTTGTCAACAAACGCGTTAAACTTCAAGTTGCTGTATTCGTCATAATCGCGCAGGTACTCTGGCGCGCCACTTCTGTCGATCACATTGATAAAATCGTTGCTCGGTAATCCGGCCTCTTTTTCTGATTTGCTACTGCTGCTATTACACCCCGCCAATGCCACGACGGAACCAATCAACACGGCTAAACACGTTTTACGAAAAGTCATTAAAAAATCCCCCGATGTCACCCGCCGCCGTGATCTGTGCGATTCTTGTATTGGCTGGCAGGCGCTTTTTTATTTACATATAACAAGCTTGTTTATTAGCGGAGGAAATAATAACGAGTAAAATTTTAAGTAAAATAGATCGTAGTCACAGTAAAATTTTTCAGTAAAACAATTAATCAAACCGCCTTGAATAACCATCCGGAATGAAGTGAAAAGTAATTCATAACAGTAAGTTAAGTTCGGAATCAATATCACAATCAACTTTTTACTAAATTTTGATTTCCTGCAAGCAGATCACTGTTGGCAAAATGGTTTCTTTGTTACTTAAAGAAACTGATAAAAGCTGTCGCTGCCAATAACTATGGACTCAGGGTCACGTAATGGAGCCTGTTCATTTTCATTACCGACAGAAACATGCGCCATAGATGCAACAATACCAACAACAGTTTATTTCAAATGTTACCCAGACCTTGCTTATGTAACAGCAACCTGCTTGGGCACAGTACCCTGCATGAGCAAAATATCGCCAGTATATTTATGCAAGTGAAACCAGATACAAGGTACCAAACGACAGCCGCTGCATGTGCGGTTATTGGAAGTAAAAAAAAGCCAGCTCAATTGAGCTGGCTTCTCTACTCGGTATCCGGCTGGGTAATAACCGATTACTCAGCAAGCATACGGCGGGCTGCTTCAACCACAACCTTGATAGAGCGCGCTTCTGTTTCTTTCAACGTTGCGTGATCCGGAATTTCTTTCTGAGTGCGGTTGATAATAACACCAGCAACACAGCCGGCACGAAGGCCTGAGCTTGCACACATGGTTAGCAGCGTTGCTGATTCCATTTCGAAGTTAAGCACGCCCATTTCCTGCCACTCTTTCATCGAGCCTTGGAAACGACGGACAATACGACCAGAGAATGTGTCGTAACGCTCCTGACCTGGGTAGAACGTATCACTTGATGCGGTTACGCCTGTGTGAACGGTCGCACCATCGGCATCACATGCCGCTTTCATTGCTGTAGCCACATCGAAATCAGCTACCGCAGGGAACTCCATTGGGGCGAAGTGCAAGCTTGCGCCATCTAGACGGACAGAACCCGTCGTTACGATCATATCGCCTACGTTGATGTGCGGCTGGATAGCACCGGTTGTACCGACACGAAGGAACGTACGCACACCCAGCTGTGCCAACTCTTCAACAGCAATTGACGTAGACGGGCCGCCAATACCGGTAGAACAAACAACAACAGACTTACCATCCAACTTAGCGCGGTACACCGTGTATTCACGAGAGCTTGCTAGAAACTCAGGGTTATCCATTAGGTTTGCGATTTTTTCAACTCGTGCCGGGTCACCAGGAATAATGGCTAGCTCTGCACCGTTAAGATCTGCTTTGTTCACACCCAAATGGAATACTGCGTTGTCAGACATAATCATATCCTTTCTATTGTTGCCGCCTGGTAGGGAAATTGAGGCCAGCGGCTGATTAGTTTTGTTTATACCCAAATGGCTTCAACATGAAGATCCCAGCGCTGAGTCAGCTATCTGGTAATCACTTGGGTATAAACCGTTTATTCATAATAAGAGTTCGTAAACACTTAATTACGATAGCTGATAAAAATTAGCATTTGAGTGATCGCAGTCACAGTAAGCGAAATTACATTAATTTCATGTTTCATGATAAAGTGACACAGATCACCAAAAAACGTTTGCCCGTGCGGCTTATCACACTATTTTTTGTTATTGAGTTAACTGATAATATTTTTTCAATTATTCTCGTTGCCCCGTCAGTATAGTTAACCGCAAGGATGTTAATTGATGATCGACTTCGCCATTTTGGCTGTTTTTATTCCTACTTTCTTTTTCGTCTCGGTTACGCCTGGAATGTGCATGACGCTATCGATGACGCTGGGTATGACGATTGGGGTTCGCAGAAGCCTGCCGATGATGTGGGGGGAGCTGATCGGGGTCGCATTGGTTTCCATCGCTTCTGTGGTAGGTGTGGCAGCCATTATGCTCAACTACCCTGCAATGTTCCTGCTACTAAAATATCTCGGTGGCGGCTATTTGTTCTGGCTGGGGATCCAGATGTGGCGCTCTAGGGGCAAGCTCGCAATTCCGGATAATATCGATGAGGAAGTGGATACCTCTGCGGTCGGATTGGCCATACAGGGGTTTGTTACGGCCATTGCCAATCCAAAGGGATGGGCATTTATGATTTCGCTGCTGCCCCCGTTCATCAATACCGGCAACGCCCTGTTACCACAGCTGTCGGTGCTGATCAGCATTATCCTAATCACCGAATTCAGCTGCCTGCTGCTGTATGCAAGCGGGGGGCGTACACTGCGCCGTTTTCTGCAACAGCGTGGCAACGTACAGATGCTAAACCGGATTGCCGGTTCGCTGATGATGGGCGTCGGCATCTGGCTGGCCGCCGGATAACTCGGCATAACAAACAGGCATCCTGCAAAAGGATGCCCCATCCAATCTCTATGGCTGCTTGCCCGGCTCAAAGATATAGGGCGTGGTTGTTGAGACAAAGACAAAGCCATGCTTTGCAACAATGGGGCGACTCATCTCAGAAGCATCAATAATTAAATATTGTTTGCCCCTCTTTTTCGCTTCGTTGATTCGCTTGTTGAGCAATAACGAGTAATGTCCCCTTCCCCGGTATTCAGCGATAGTACTACCTCCCCAGATCCCCGCAAACGGACTCTCATCGTTATAAACTATCCAGGCCGAGGTTACCGGTTTGCCGTCGTCATACACAACGTAGATAGCGATATTATCCGGGGTTTGGGTCTTCATATTGAGCAGATGGGTATATTGCCAATCGAAATTTCCGCCCCAGACCTGCTCCTGCACGCAGACAGCATCTCTGATCCCTTTGGCATCAAACACTTCAACTATCCGGCTGTCATCAACCTCACGCCCAGAGACGGTTGACAGTTCTAACGCCATAAAGGATTCTGACTCTTGTTGCTCAAAGCCATTGCTCAGTAACAGCTCACCAATATTCTGCGGTAAGTCTGTGCAATAAGTCTTCCATTCAAATGCTTTACCCAATTGAGAAAAGTAAGCCACTTCCCGTTCAATAGCAGCCTTGGCGGATTGCTCGTTGAGACCGTAAAAAGAGATGTAACTCCCTTCGGGGTTATCAGAAACAAATTTAATCACACCATCCGTATCAATCACCTTTCCATCGAGATCATTGATAACCTTTCTTTCATGCTTGTTGTAAGCATGCATAACATCCGTTGTGTTCATGACTCCTTCTCTCTCTATTACTGCACCTGTTAAACGATTCAGCATCCTCCTATCATACCAGCCAGCCAACCCGGAAAGAGACACCAACCAAAACAAACAGCACAGAAATCACCGTAACCGGGATAATATGCCACGCCATATCCCACAGATTCGCCTGAGACAATTTCGGTATCACTCTAAATCTTGCGTCCAGCGCAAATAGTACGGTTAGTGCCAGCAGCAAAAGTTTAGCCATGATCCCATGAGCTAAAGGAATGCTGGTATCAAACCATAGGGTGATATCCGGTAGCATTCTGTATGCCAGCATGAGTCCTGTAACAACCTGGATGATCAACGCTGGCATACCGATTTTTTCGTATACCTGCTCAAAATCCAGCAACTGCTGTGGATTGCGATTTTTTAACACCGACGGCAAGACTACCAGCGACAATACAATATGCCCGCCAGTCCAAATAGTTGCGGCAATAATATGCAATGCTAGTAACAACCCAAACATTCTTCCCTCCATCTTAATCATTGACAGTCATCTTGGGTAAACTATAACATATATAAAAAATACAACTTATAAGCTGCATCACACAAGACCACTAGGAGAGAAGTAGAATGGCCATTTCATTTACCAAGATCTTTAAGAAAGATAACGAAAAAGCCGAAGATAAGACGTTTATTGAGCAACCTGCTTCCAGCGAACGTCAAGAGTCCGAAAAGACTAAAACAACAAAGAAACACGGTGAACCCGGTTTTTGCTGTGGCTCTTGCTCGTAACCAAACAATGCCACCAGGGGGCTATGATGCCTGCACCAGCAAATCTCCCCCTGCCGCTTTAGGGCTTCACGCTGTAAACGGCAGATAGACTGTTGAAGTAAACCATTACTCCTTACCGGCTTTTCCTTTGAAGCCCGAATGTAGCGCCTTCGCCTTGGTTTTGGCGCCATCCTGATAGGCTGTGAAAACATCGGTCTCTTTATGCCCGGAAAGATACAGCCAGCCGTGTATCAGTGACGTAAAAAAGGAAATCACCACAATAAATATCGGAACAATACCGAGCCCGCTAATATTAAATGCCGCGAGTCCGATGAAGAAAAAGATTGCTGAAACAATGGCGATTGTCTTATTTTTTTCTGTTTTCATCATTATTAGCCTCCATGAAAGGTGATAGGCAAGAGTAACCGCTTTCGCTTACGCACTTTATGAGGCCAACAACAATTAGCGAAATTGAGCTACTTTCCTCTCCTTAGCGAGTAGAGTGAACACAATTGGGATAGCCTAAACCCAGCGCCGTACTTGCTGACAGTACCGGCGGTACTCTGCGCCGAACAGCTCGGCCAACAACCGCTCCTCTGGCAATATTTGAAACTTCGTCATATAAATGACGAATCCGACAACCACCAACACGGCCGTAACCACTGTGCCCACTATCAAGCCAACACCCAACAGGGCGATAGCCATGGCAAGATACATCGGGTTTCTTGAGTACCCGAACACACCGGAAGTCACCAATGCATTGACATTATCAAACCGGCAGGGATTAACCGTGGTCTTGGCCCGCCTGAAGGTCATCGTTGCTGACAGTGCTATCGCCATTGCGATGGCTATCAGTAGGCTGCCTGCCCAAAAGCCTTCGTTATCCAGTTTAATCGGGTAATCTGCCGGCAGTAACATCGCGGCCGCAAAGATATTGAACAGCAATAACGGCGGGATCTTTAACTCGAGCATGGCTCCTCTCCTTGGACTTGGTGATAATTGCATTTGTCGCTTGAAACAGCTATCAGCGTACGTTGATGTTTGGGGACACTTACAAGCCATGGTACTCAAACTGTCAAAAAGCACCCGAGGGTGCCTTTTGACTATCATTACCGGTTTAGTCCTTAAGCTTGAACTTCAACAGGCGAAGAGCATTGAGGGTCACCAGCGCGGTGGCCCCGCTGTCGGCCAGCACCGCCACCCAAAGTCCCGTCATCCCCAGCAAGGTGGTGATCAGGAAAACCCCTTTCAGACCCAGCGACAAGAACACATTCTGCTTGATATTGGCCAGCGTTGCTTTCGACAACGCGATCATCATCGGCAACTCAGCGACACGGTTATGGGTCAGAGCCGCATCGGCCGTTTCCAATGCCACGTCGGTGCCCCCACCCATCGCAATACCAATCGACGCCGTTTTCATCGCAGGCGCATCGTTAATGCCATCGCCAACCATAGCGACGTTGGTACGTTGGTTGGCCAGCTCGACATGCTTCACTTTGTCTTCAGGCAACAGTCCCGCCTCAAAGGCAATCCCTATTTCACCGGCAATCGCCGCCGCGGCACGCGGGTTATCACCAGTTAGCATAACGGAGTGGATGCCCATCGCTTTGAGTTGCTCTACCGCCTTGGCACTGTCTTCGCGCAAGTTGTCACGCCAGGCAATCAACCCGACAGGTTGCTGGTTACGCAACACGACCACCAAGGTCTTTCCTTGGCCTTCAAGCTCATGGGCTTGCTCAGCCTGCTGCGCGGTCAGCGTAATGCCCAGTGGTAGACGGTCGGCAGCTAGCAGCATCAGGGTATCACCCTGGCAATTGCCCTGGATCCCGCGGCCCGGCAACGCTTGGCGCTCCTGCGCTTCTTCAACATCCAAACCGCGTGCTTGAGCAGCATTGACCACAGCTTGTGCCAGAGGGTGGGCTGATCCCATCTCTACCGCAGCCGACTGGCGCAGCAAGCGGGCTTCATCGCCATCCCAGCTGACAATATCCGTCATCACCGGTTTTCCTTCGGTCAGGGTACCGGTCTTGTCGAATGCCACCGTTTCAATCTTGCCTAACTGCTCGAGGGCAGCCCCGCCTTTAATCAGAGCACCTCGACGTGTTGCCGCCGCCAGACCTGAAGTAATTGCCGCCGGAATGGAAATTACCAAGGCACACGGACAGGCAATCAGCAATAGTGTGAGGCCTTTGTATAACCACTCGTCCCACGCCTGCCCGAACAACATCGGTGGAATGACGACCACCAGAGCGGCCAGCACAATCATCGCAGGGGTATACCAGCGGCTGAACCGGTCGACAAAGCGCTCCAGTGGAGCCTTGCGCGATTCGGCATCCTCAATCAAATGCAAGATGCGGTCGATGGCATTCTCGCCCTGCTCGGAAATAATCCTCAGGCGCACCACTTTATCGGCCACCAAAGCACCAGCCATCACCTGCTCACCAGGTAAACGCTCTACCGGAACGGATTCGCCGGTCAAGGCACTTTCATCAAAGCTGGCCGCCGCATCCATCAACTCGACATCAGCGGGCAACCGGCCGCCCGGCGCAACTTCAATAATATCGCCAGGTTTAAGCTCACTCGCCGAGACCTGCTCTTTGCGACCGTCCGGCAATACTCGGCTGGCTTTTTCCGGCACCAAGGCCATCAGTGCTTTCACCCCACTTCTGGCTTTCGCAGACGCGTAACCTTCCAGTTGCTCACCGATCAAAAACAGCAGCAACACCATCGCCGCTTCCGCCGTTTCCCCCAGGTACAGCGCGCCGATAGCCGCCACGCTCATCAAGGTTTCGATGGAGAATGGGGTGCCACTCTTGGCCAACCTGACAGCCTTGCGGGCGATAGGGAGCAAACCCACCAGCGTCGTTGCGGTAAAGGCAGCTAACCCCATGGCTTGAGACTGCTGGTTGAGCAAAAAAGAAACCAGCATCATCACCGCTATCGTCAATACGGGCAGGATCTCTCGGAATAAACTCATCCGCTTGCTGTCTTCAGGTGTATTGTCAGTGGTATAGAGAATAAAGCCTGCTTCGCGGGTTTTCGCTACAATCTCCTCCGACATCGCAGCAGATTGGCAGTTGACGACCAATTTTTCAGTGGCAAACATCACTTTCGCCGAAGCAACACCCTCTAAGCCGTTAATGGCCCTTTCGAGTTTATTAGCACAACTTGGACAGTCCATGCCTTCGACTTTCCAACTTAATGTCGTGCTATGAGGAGCGGGAGCAAGGTCATCGGGGGTAGGTTCATCCGTCGCTGAACTATCACAACTACCTGAGCTGCAACATGACAATTTGGCCGCTGCCTCTGCGGAAGTGATTTTATTAACTGAACACCCTTTGGAGGCTCCGGAGGCAGGATCATCATCGCCCGGCGACAGCTCCGATTCTTGCGTAATTGATGAGGTTTGTGTTGATTGGCAGCTGCTTGATGCACAGCACGGTTCCGGGCTGTTATTTTCAACCACAACCGATGGCTGGCCAAAGCTGGCAGCTTTGTCCGCATGAACATGTAACTTCTTATTATTGCATTGGGCACACATGGCCTTCTCCTTTTCGTTATTGATAGTGATTAGCATCACCATACTGTAACTATAAACCTTGGAGCTAAGTCCAAGGTCAAGTCGTAAGATACACAAAGAGCCCCACTTGCTAGCAATAAACAAAACCACTAATTGGCTATGGACATCCCCCTCCCATGTTATATACCCTCTGCCCTCCTGTTCCCCTACATCCAGCACCGACTATGGCTAAGAAACCCGATCGCCGCACCGCGATGCAACTGATCATCGAACAAGTTAAGCAAGAGCTGCCGCTGTATGATCCCGACACCTTTGTCTGTGGCCCGGACAACAGCTGTATTGGCTGCCCGAAAAAACTGATGGAATTGCTCGAGTCTGAAGTGTCTTACTGGGAATGTATATTGGAGCGGGGTGACTCGCCGGACTTCGACGACATTTCTCGCTTTGGCAAAATGTGCCGCAATATCAAGCGCGGCTTGGTCAGAAACAATATTGTGGCGGCTTAAATATACCCAAGCGACTTCAAGATACAAAAAGCAGGCACAAAAGCCTGCTTTTTAGTTTTACTAGCCCTTGGCTAAGCCTTTAGCTAAAACCTTAACTTAGGCGCCTAAACACCACACCATTATCAAGGATCTCCATCCAAGGCTGGTAGTCCATCCCCATATCAAAGATGTACTCGGTGATTAAGCTCCTGGCTGTTGTCAGCAGGCTGTCAGCTTTCCAAGGTTTTTCGAAATAGCTCTCGATGCGGGCGCGGTTTATTGCCGCAATGGTGTCCTGATGGGTCGCCTGTCCGGTCAGCAAGACCTTCTTGGTTTTGTGGAAGCGGCTATCCTGCGAAACCTCAGTCAGCAACTCGACCCCGGTTTTGCCCGGCATAACATGGTCTGAGATCACCAAAGCAATGAACTCGCCTTCGGCATCCAGCTCGTCCATCAATTCAAGCGCCTCATCCGCCGATTCACAATCTTCGACATGAAAGAAATCATTCAAAGGTGATAAATCTTTCAATACAGCGCTTAGTACTTCCCTCTGATCATCTACGCAGATGATGTTTAGTTTTTCCATAACCATTCCCTTACGCGATTGGCAGTTTGATACGAAATTTTGTTTTCTCCAGGTCGCTCTTCAGTGCAATGGTGCCACCATAACTGTTGACTATCCGCTGTACTATCGAGAGGCCCAGCCCTAATCCGAACGACAACCCTCCTTTCTTGGTGGTGAAGTTGGGTTGAAACACTTTGCGCCGCGTCGCTTCATCGATCATCGGCCCGTTGTTGCTGATGGTGATCAGCAAGCGGTTTTTCGAATGGCGCGTGATGATCTCGATCTGCGGCTCGGCCGTATGCTCCATCGCATCACACGCATTCTTGATGATATTGACCCACACCTGCACCAGCTCGGTCGTGCTCGCGGTCATCGTGGGTAGCACCGCCGGGCGCAGTACCACATTGACTCGCCTCAGATTGCTTTGCAGCAAGGCCAGGGACTTGTGGATCGTATCGTTAACATCAACCTCGGGCTGGCGCGCATTGTCTGTGCCACCGAGCTGTTTCACCGAGCGGACGATACTGGCGGCATGCTTGGCAGCCAGCTTCATATCATGCAGGTCGCGGCCGATATCCCAGTACTGCAAGGCTTCGTCGAGATTATCGAGCCAGTAATTCGGAATGTCCCCTACCGGTACTGCCCGGGCCAATTGCCTGGCCTGATCCCGCTGGAGCGTCAGATCTTGCTCTAGCTGCTTGGCGCGCTTGCGGGCCTGTGCCGAGGTAACAGCCTGGCCATCGCAAATCCCCAGATCAAGAAACGGACTGACTTCCGGCTTGTTTTCTTCCAGGAAGCGACAGATCCCCTGCTGCAAGCCCTCGGTTTTACTGCTTAGCACCCCAACCGCATTGTTGAGTTCATGGGCTATGCCAGCGGCCAGCTGGCCCAAGGTCGTCATCTGCTCCGCAGCATAAAGCTTTTGCAGCGCCTTCTCTTTCTCAATCGCCTGCAACCCGGTCATCATCTGGCGCTGGGCCAGTTCATGGACCATAACCGGCATGAACTGCTCAGCCAACGAGCCGAAAGTTTCGGGCTCGACCGGCTGGGTTTTGAGATCGATCCAGGCGATTTCGCTGTCTTTTTCCGCCACCACCGTGGTCGACGCCATCAGTGTCTGGGCAAAGAAACTGTGGACACCGAAAAACATGCCCTGCTCGACCCTGAACACTCTTGCCGTTACATCGGCTTCGTTCTTGAGGTAGCCAGACAGCTCGCCTTTTTTCACCCAGTAGAGCTTGTCGTTATAACCATCCTGAACCAGCACCTGGGTGCCGGCCTTAACCGCTTCGGTCCGGGCGGGATCACGAAAGTACACATCAATGATCCGCTGCATGGCTTTAGGTTGATGCATGGCGACTCTCTTAGATATGGTCAATCAGGTGCAGAAGCCAAATCATGGCAAAGCTCAGCACCACACCGACAACCCCGATGATCACCCCAACACGGGCCATCTGGTTACTCTGGACATGGCCAGTGGCATGCGCCAGGGCATTCGGCGGGGTACTGATTGGCAAGGACATCCCCAGCGAGGCTGCGAAAGTGACCACCAAAATCAGGGTGATCTCACCGCCAAGCGGCACCAGCGAGACCATGGAGGTACCCAATGCCGCCATGATCGGCATCAGCAAGTTGGCCGTTGCGGTGTGCGACATGAAGTTAGCCATGACCAGACACAGCAGCGCCGAGCCACCAAGGACGATGTATGGCGAGAAACTATCGAACGGGATGCTGTGCACCATCAGTCTGGCCAGTCCGGTCTGATCCAGCGCCAAGCCGAGGGCAATCCCCCCCGAGACCAGCCACAGCACATCCCACGAGATCTTTTTAAGATCTTCCTTGTTGATAATACCGGTTAGCGAGAACACCGCCACCGGGATCAGGGCTACGGTATATGAGTTCATGCCGTGGGCCGATCCCATCAACCATAGAATGATCGTCAGGGCGAAAGTCACGTAAACTGTGATCGCCTTCGGTGTCATCAAGAACTTCCCTTTGATGGTCAGCTCGATTTTTTCCTGTTTGGCCGGGTAAAGCGCATTGATCAGCACCCAGGCAAAGACCAGCATCACCGCAACAAACGGCACACCGAAGAACATCCACTCACCAAAGGTGATCATGTTGTCGCCAGTCAGGTACTTCAAGGCAATCGCATTGGGCGGGGTACCAATTGGAGTACCGATACCACCAATGTTGGCAGCGACCGGGATACACAGAGCAAAGGCGATTTTGCCCGGGTCCTTGGCGCCAAACAGGGCTATCACTGGGGCCAGAATCGACAGCATCATGGCCGTGGTCGCCGTATTCGACATAAACATGGAGAAAATGGCAGTGATCAGCATCAGGCCAAACATGACGTACTTCGGCTGGGTACCGAAAGGCCTTAGCAACACCCGGGCCAAGTTGACATCGAGGCGGTATTTGGTGGCAGCCATGGCGAGGAAGAAACCACCGAGGAACAGCATAATGATCGGGCTGGCAAAGGTTGCCATAATATCACTGTAGTTCAGCAGCTCACCAAAATGCGGCTGCCCTTCAGCGCCCCGGAACAAATACAAGCCTTTATCGGAGAGGAGCAAAAGTTCCAACACGATAATCACTACGGAAGTGGCATAAATCGGTATTGGCTCCAGCACCCAGCACAAGGCCGCCAGCAAGAAAATGGCAATAACCCGCTGCTGGACAATGGTTAACCCTTCGACTGGAAACGCTGATGCCGGCAGCATCAGAATGATGAGGGGGATGAGAACGGGTATGATCACCCTAAGATATTGACGCATGTTTACATTATTCCCTTAAAAACACAAAATCTGGCGTCTGTCGCTGCTGGTTTAGGCAAATCCATGGAAGTCATCATTCAGCAGGCGCAGAAGCACCGGTAGCGCTTCTGCCTACCGGTCAAAATCTAGATTAAGTGATTGTGCGTCTATAGGTAGGAAATTTCACCGGAACAGATCAATAAACCAGTGAAATATAACTCTTTTTAACAATTGACTTACTGAAAAACCAAATTCAGGCCTTGGTATCGCTCGCCAAGCTCTCCTCTATGACATCTTCATGCCCCATATAGGTCCGTGACGAACAGAACGGGGTCAGAGGCACACTCGGCTCTAGTATTTCCGGCTCTGCCTGCTGCTGCTCATGTTCGATAGCCATTTTTCGAACCTGGCTGACCACCAGCAGGCCACTGACGATCCCAAACACAATCGTTCCCGCCGCCTGTCCAATCAGCACCCCAGCCGCCCCGCCAAGGTTCCCCCCGATCCAGACAAACGGAATCGTCCCCAGGGTCGCCTTGCCCATATTGAGCATTGTCGACCAGGTCGGGCGATTGAGGTTGTTAAAAGCGGCATTGGCGACGAACATCGCACCATTGAAGATAAACGTAATGGCGATGTAGGTACAAAAGACCGAGATCAGACTTGCGGCTTCCGCTTCCAGGCTGAAGATGGCAACCAACCAATCCTGCACCAGCCAAAGCAGAATAGAGACCGCGACACAATAACCCGTCACGAACTTAAGCGCATCCGACAGCGAGCGCAGGATACGATCCCAGCGGCCGGCGCCAAAGTTTTGCCCGATGATAGGGCCGATTGCCCCGGATAACGAGAAAACCAGTGCAAAGCAAACCGGCATGATCCGGCCAATTACCGCATAGCCCGCAACAAAGCTCTCACCAAACTGGGCGATATTGCTGGTCACGATAGCGTTGCCGATCGGTGTGGCGGTATTGGTTAGTATTGCCGGAAAGGCAATCGCTGAGACCGGGAGAACCGAAGACAGAAAAGCGCCGAGCCGCGGGCGGGCAACCAGATCATGGTGGATAATCACAGCATGGATCGAGAATATCATCACAGCCACCCGCGCCAACACAGAGGCCGCTGCGGCCCCTTCAACGCCCATTGAGAAGCCAAAGATGAGCAGGGGATCAAACACCGCATTCACCCCTCCCCCGATGATAGTGGCATACATCGAACGCCGGGCATCCCCGACTCCTCTGAGTGCCGCACCGGCGGCCATCGACACCGCGACAACCGGCGCACTGGGCATCAGTATCGTAAGGTAATCGGTCGCCGCCTCGGCAACCTTCCCTTTGGCTCCTATCATCGCCAACAGCGCTTGCAGGTTGCCAAGCATAAAGAACACCAGCACCGCACTAAAAATAACGGCAAATATCATGATGTTTATTGTCATTACCCGAGCCTGCTCAGGCTGGTCGGCTCCCAACGAACGCGACACCAGCGCCCCCATAGCAATAGACGTACCGATGGAAGCGGAAGTCGTAAAAAACACCAGTGTCCCAGCAAAACCAATCGCTGCGGCTAATTCGACTTCTCCCAGCAAGCTGATGAAAAACATATCGAGCAGATCCACCAGAAACAGGGCCATCAGGCCAACGGCTCCGGTACTAGACATCACCACAATATGCTTCATTGGCGATCCGGTGACAAACTTGGCCTCTTTTTTGGGTATTTGTCGTGATATGTTCGCTTCTTGGCGGGATTGGCTTTGTCTAGGCACAAACATTCCTTGCGTGGTAGATACGAAAAAGGCGCTCGAGGCGCCTTTCTATGTTCTTTGCGGCTTCGTCAACTAAACCGGATGCTTGAAACAATCTACGATTTGGTTACTTATGGCTGTCAGCACATCCCGTCTTGTGATCACCCCAACCAGGCGGCCATTGTCGACAACCGGATAGATTTTCGGCTTCTGCCCGGCCATGATGTCAGCCAATTCGATAATTGAATCCTCAGGCGAGACGGTCAGCACATCTGGCCGCATGCATTCTTCAACCGTGTGCGTATCTTGGCAGTAATACCCTACCTTGAGTAGCTTGTGGATCATATCCTGCTCGGAAAGGAAACCCACGACATGATGGGTCTCATTAACAACCGGACCACCGATTTGTTTTGAAGAGAGTAGTTTGTCCAGTGCCTTAGAAAGAGACATTTTGGGTTCGAATGTCACCGGACGCACATTCATATAATCCTTCACCTTCAACGACTCCATACATCCCCCTAATTCATGCTTGCCGGAGCAATCCACCTCGTTGCTGACTGCCCAGACCATAATTTTTCAAATTGGTGGTCCCACTCCGGGCTCACCTCCTTTTGATATAAGTGTCGTCTATTTCCTTGAAATTACTAAATTGAAATGAGCAATTTTATCAATAGGCATGACCTATCTTGGCGCAAACCCGGTTACCCGCACAGGATTGAGGAAGATTTGAATCGAGTAGGAGGAGGCCTCGCGGCCTCCGTCCTCTCACACCACCGTACAAGCGTGGGTCGCATACGGCGGTTCCGAATATATTTTCAGTGACTCGTACCCATCTCGCAATGAGTACATGCCCATCTCCTTGAACCGTTTCGTTGGCATGGCCTGATTGAGCTGTGGCGATAAAGCCAAGTGCCACCATCCTTTCTCTGACATCGCTAGCTTCCACGCATTGCGTTCGCTTACGCCCTCTTGGCGTAACCATGACGCTATACTGTGTCTGCGTTTGCGCTGCTTGAGTCGATAGCACCGTAGGCGCCGCCTTATCCATTCATCTAAGCGCTGCATCGCGCTTTTCCGTATGGCAAGCTTGAAGTAGTGTTGCCATCCTCTTAGGTATTGAGTGAGTTCGACTATTACTGTCTTCAACTCTCGCCCTCGATTCCGCTTCGTTATTTGACGCACTCGCTTCTTCATATGAGTTTGTGCTCTCTTCGAGATATGGATAATTCCACCTCGTTGGAAGCGATGGCCTAGGTAAGTCCGCTCTGTCACTCTTGTTGCCGCACTTTTCTCACGGTTGACCGTGAGTTTCAGTTTCTGCTCCAAGAACTCCGTTATTGAGGCTTTTACTCGGTTCGCGGCTTCCTCACTGCCCACGTAGATTTGGCAGTCATCTGCATATCGGCAGAACTTATGCCCTCTTCGCTCAAGCTCTTTATCCAACTCATCTAATACGATATTTGATAGCAGCGGAGATAATGGTCCACCCTGTGGTGTCCCTCGTTGCCTCTGCTCGGCTAACCCGTTTCGCATTATGCCTGCCTGTAGGTATGACCTGACCAGCTTCAGTACCCGTTTGTCCGTGATATCCTCCGATAGCCTGTGCATCAGTCTATCGTGGTTCACGGTATCGAAGTATTTCGCTAGGTCAATGTCGACTACATAACCCCGCCCCTCCCTGATGTAGTGGCTTGCTGCCGCCAATGCATGGTGGGCACTACGGTTGGGCCTGAACCCGTAACTACTGTGGGAGAACTTCGGTTCATAGATATCTGTCAGTACTGAGGTGATAGCCTGTTGGACTATCCTATCAAGTACTGTTGGGATACCTAGTTGCCTAACTCCCCCGCTAGGTTTAGGGATTTCTACACCCAGAACAGGTTGGGGTTGATAGCTCCCATCCAGAAGGCTCTGGCGGAGCGCTTGCCCATTTGAAGACTGCCGAAGCATCGAGATAGTCGCTGTTATATCGAGTTTATCGACACCAGCACACCCTTTGTTCTTCTTCACTCTTCTCAGGGCTTGGTTCAGATTCGTTGATGAACAGATCTGCTCCATCAACTGAGTTGAGGTCACCAAGACTCGTCCTCCTGTCTACGCCGATCATGCTTGTCATTCTTCGTGGCCATGAGCGTCACTTGCGGTGTTGCCCATTGGTACGTAGAGATTTTGATCATCTTGCTATGACTCCACATGATTGAGTGTCTAGTGACTGCTTCTTGATATATTCAGTTCCGGCCTTCCCTTGGGTTGTACTTCCCCAAGGTACTATGCCTTCTGCTGACTTCTTATTTCCCATCACACAGCATCACTGCTGCATTAGTCTCGCCCGAGACAGGTAATAAGATCTCCCGAGGTAAGACGTTGTTCTTTCCCTTGGCTGTGCCTGATTTACCCGTACACACTTCCCGTCGAGGCATTGGGCTATTCTATATGTTGCTAGGTTACCCAAGTTGTACTGGCCTACTATCAGATTTCTGTTCGTCACGGCCAAGTTTTGCCATTTGCTTCCTTCAGATCCCGCCTCACGGTGGGCACCCTTGCATAGGCTAACGGTTCTCGCTCGACTGAGCCCGTAGAGGACTTTCACCTCCTAGAACAACGCCATGCTCGGCGCAATCGAGTAGGAGGAGGCCTCACGGCCTCCGTCCTCTCACACCACCGTACAAGCGTGGGTCGCATACGGCGGTTCCGAATATATTTTCAGTGACTCGTACCCATCTCGCAATGAGTACATGCCCATCTCCTTGAACCGTTTCGTTGGCATGGCCTGATTGAGCTGCGGCGATAAAGCCAGATGCCACCATCCTTTCTCTGACATCGCTAGCTTCCACGCATTGCGCTCGTTTACGCCTTCTTGGCGTAACCATATCGCTATGCTGTGTCTGCGTTTTCGCTGCTTGAGTCGGTAGCACCGTAAGCGCCGTCTTATCCATTCATCCAAGCGCTGCATCGCGCTTTTCCGCATGGCGAGCTTGAAGTAGTGTTGCCAACCTCTTAGATATTGAGTTAGTTCGACTATTACTGTCTTCAACTCTCGTCCTCGATTCCGCTTCGTTATTTGACGCACTCGCTTCTTCATGTGAGTTTGTGCTGTCTTCGAGATATGGATACTTCCATCTCGTTGGAAGCGATGGCCTAAGTAAGTCCGCTCTGTCACTCTTGTTGCTGCACTCTTCTCCCGGTTGACCGTGAGTTTCAGTTTCTGCTCCAAGAACTCCGTTATCGAGGCTTTTACTCGATTTGCGGCTTCCTCACTGTGCACGTAGATTTGGCAGTCGTCTGCATATCGGCAGAACTTATGCCCTCTTCGTTCAAGCTCTTTATCCAACTCATCTAATACGATATTTGATAGCAGCGGAGATAATGGGCCACCCTGTGGTGTCCCTCGTTGCCTCTGCTCGACTAACCCGTTTCGCATTATGCCTGCCTGTAGGTATGACCTGATCAGCTTCAGTACCCGTTTATCTGTGATATCTTTCGATAACCTGTGCATCAGCCTATCGTGGTTCACAGTATCGAAGTATTTCGCTAGGTCAACATCGACTACATAACCCCGCCCCTCCCTGATGTAGTGGCTTGCTGCCGCCAGAGCATGGTGGGCACTACGGTTGGGCCTGAACCCGTAACTGCTGTTGGAGAACTTAGGTTCGTAGATATCTGTCAGGACTGATGTGATGGCCTGCTGGACGATCCTATCAAGTACCGTTGGGATACCTAGCTGCCTCACTCCCCCACTAGGTTTAGGGATTTCTACACCCAAGACGGGTTGGGGTTGATAGCTACCGTCCAGAAGGCTCTGGCGGAGCGCTTGCCCATTGGAAGACTGCCGAAGCACCGAGATAGTGGCTGCTATGTCGAGTTTATCAACCCCAGCACATCCCTTGTTCTTCTTTACTCTTCTCAGGGCTTGGTTCAGATTCGTTGATGAACAGATCTGCTCCATCAACTGAGTGGAGGTCACCAAGACTCGTCCTCCTGTCTACGCCAAACATGCTTGTCATTCTTCGTGGCCATGAGCGTCACTTGCGGTGTTGCCCATTGGTACGTAGAGATATTGTTCATCTTGCTATGACTCCACATGATTGAGTGTCTAATGACTGCTTCTTGATATATTCAGTTCCGGCCTTCCCTTGGGTTGTACTTCCCCAAGGTACTATGCCTTCTGCTGACTTCTTATTAACCGTCACGCAGCATCACTGCTGCACTAGTCTCGTCCGAGACAGCTAATAAGATCTCCCGAGGTAAGACGTTGTTCTTTCCCTTGGTTGTGCCTGATTTACCCGTACACACTTCCCGTCGAGGCATTGGGCTATTCTATATATGGCTAGGTTACCCAAGTTGTACTGGCCTACTATCAGATTTCTGTTCGTCACAACCAAGTTTTGCCGTTTGCTTCCTTCAGATCCCACCTCACGGTGGGCACCCTTGCATAGGCTAACGGTTCTCGCTCGACTGAGCCCGTAGAGGACTTTCACCTCCTAGAACAACGCCATGCTCGGCGCACCAACAAAAAAACCGCCGTTGGTAACGGCGGTTTTTCGTACTAGCACACGCAACTGCAGGTTACATGAAAAGCATAAACAGCATCGCAAAGGGCAGCTGGTCACCGTTAGATAAGATAACCTTGTCACCTTCAATCTGCATATCTAGCAGGTAGTGGGTAGCATTGCGCTCGACAATCGCACTCTGCTCCAGCATATCGATCCGCTCACTAAGCAGCGGATCCGCTTCGACCAGCTCCACCGGCAAGCTAAGGTGAAGATCCCCCCCTAGCTTCTCCGCAATCTGGCCAATATTCTGGGAAATATTGCTGATCCCAGGAGCGACGGTCATGTTCAGGCGGCTGGTCACCTGCCCTTCCGGAGCAAGTACACTCAAATCGTTAATAGAGAATGCAAGGCCCTTGGCTACCAGCGCATCCAGTGCCGCAGAGACTTCCATCGCCTGTTGTTCGGTGAGTGGCTCGTCCAAGTCATCGGTCATATCCCCCAAACGGCTCAATGAGGGATAATCCAGTTCAGAGAAGGCCATTTGGAAGTTGAAGTTACGGTATTCGCTGCCGTCTAGCATCACAACTTTGCCAACCTTGATATGGTTGGAATTCGATAGCTGCAGCTCAGGCTTCTCCTGCCCTTCTGCTACTTCAGGCTGGATAAGCACATTTTCCATCCCGACCGCCAGCTCGGCCACATCCAGGCTCTGCTCGGAGTTCAAATCGACAAACCGCACCTCATCCAACGTCAGCGCTTGGTCACCGATCCAGAACTGCCCGTCCAGATAACCCTTACCACCGCCTTTCAGCCCTTTTAGCACCATCTCTTCGCGGGCTGCCGTTGTGAGGTTGGCGGATGGAAGCTGATAGTGAAACTCGCCTGCCCCCTTAGCATTCACCGTCCCCTGCATGACAAACGAAGCTACGGCAACACTGGTGCCATTGACTTCTTTTTCGCTAATTGGATTGATCTGGAAAGTAAAATCAGTCTTGCGTGTCAACGCAGTGTTAGTGGTAAAGGTAACAGGAGAGACCCCTTCTCCCCACAGTGCAGCTGTCATTGGCTTGAGCGCATCGTCCACCACCAGCTCGCTAGTCGAGGAGACTCCCATAAAGCCATGGCTGACATGGTGCTTCACAAACCAAACGGTCGGTAAGCCTTCATCTTCAAACAGAAATTTCAGCTCATCCTTTAGCTCGATTTTTGATACCGCCTCAGACGTCAGGTATCCGCGCTGATAGGTATCATTGGACACAGCAAGATACGGATTTTCATACTGCCCAAACGTATCAAGATAAATACGCTCGCCAATTTGCCCCGTGGCAAACGGCCAACACAGTGCCACAGCCACTGCACCACCAACGGCACCAACTTTTCCTAGCATTATTTTTAGGTCCCAGATCTGAAGATGAAAAGATCAGTCTATCATAGCTTGCTGAACAATAAATTTATGCATTGATTTTCTAAGATATTTTGCCAGTGCTCCCCGCAAATCGGCTCACAGTCACACCTTGGACAACCGGTAATAATATTCTCACGCGATTGCAGGGTGGCTCTCAGTCCAGAATGACTAGATCTTATACACTGCGATTAAAGTATCTAAATATAACAGCCATATAGCAATAATTTGACGTGTTTTACTGGCCCTATCGCCTGCGCGTACCTGGGCAAACGTTATCTGAGCAAGAAGGGTGTAACGGTGAATAATTTTGCGATTGTCTGTCTGGATGACGATCCCCTCGTAGTTGAAAAGCTCAATCGAGATTTGGCAGATTTTGCCTCTCTTTTTGACATCTACAATGCCTATAGCATTACTGAAGCCAATGAGATCCTTGATGATATTGCGACTAACAACCAGCTGGTCGCCATGGTGATCTGCGACAATGAGCTGGGCGAAGACAAGGGGGTCAACTTCCTGGTCTCTCTCGATCAGTTCCCAGCCAGCAAGCAGGCGCGATCGGTGCTGCTCAATGACATGCCACAGCTTGATGCCATCATGCAGGCAGTGAACGAGGGCCGGCTGCACTATTGCCTCACCAAACCCTGGAACTCGCAAGAGCTCAAGCAAGTGTTGCTCAAGGAGTTGACACAGTTCGTTTTGAAACATCCCGATGAAGATTGGCTCAAGTACAGCCAGTTGCTTGATCACCGCCGGATCCTCAATGCCCATATCGAACGTCAAATGTCTCGCTTCCGTTCGGGTTTTATCCAGCATAGCCATACCCTCGACGATACCAGCCTGGCCAACCAGGTGATTGATGCCCTGCACGATTTCTTTGCCAGCAAAGATGAAACCCGGGCCTGTCGCAGTTACAGTGCCGACCATATCCTGACCCAGGAGGGCGAGCCGAATAACTTCCTCTGGTTCATCACCAGCGGCGAGGTTGCGCTGTACAAAAAAGATGAACATGGCTGTCGTCATGAGGTCGTTAGGGCTGGACCTGGCCATCTCGTCGGCGGCATGTCATTCATTTCCGGAGAGAACTCCTTTTCTACCGGTGTGACCTTGTGCGCTACCGACGTGATCAAGCTCGACCGGGAGCTGTTCAACAAGGTCATGAACTCCCGCAGCGAACTGCTGCCACTGTTCACCAACCTACTATTACGTAACTTCAACCGCCGCCTCAAAGGCAGTATCCAAACCGAATTGCGGCTGCAGCAGACCCTGAAGTCGCTCGATGAGGCTTACCACCAGCTGGTTGAAAAGGAAAAAATGGCAATGTTGGGCCAGTTGGTAGCCGGCGTGGCCCATGAGCTCAACAACCCGGTATCCGCGATCCTGCGGGGCAGCGATACCCTCCAACAGACCATTGGTAGCATTACCAAAACCGCGCTGAGCCATGAAAACCAGGACCGCGGTAATGACATTATGCACCAGGCGATGCAGTCACGGCCTCTATCCACGGCAGAGGCTCGCCAGCGGGCCAAGCGACTAACCGACTCACTCGGCGACAGGCAATTAGCCCGCAAGGTCGTTCAGATGGGAATAGATGACGATAGCCACCTCCAAGAATGGTTGCTCCCGCAAAAGAATAATCTGTCGCAGGTTTTGGCCGAATGGGAAAATTATTACCAGATGGGTAACTTCCTGCGCTCAATCAATGTCTGTGCCCAACGTATTGCGGATCTGGTCAAGAGCCTTAAAAGTTATGCGCGGCAAGACGATGAGTCAATACACTTTGTCGATATTCATGAGGGGCTGGAAGATACACTGGTGATCTTCGAAAACAAGCTTAAGCGTCACCATGTCATCAAAGAATACAATCCACTACCGCCCATACAGTGCCAGCCCATCGCCTTGCAGCAAGTGTGGACCAATCTGATTTCCAATGCCCTTGACGCCATTGATGAACCGGGCGAGATAAAGGTTATTACCCGATTGGTAACCTCGGGACAGAACGGCCAGCAGGCCATTGAAGTCATTGTCGAGGACAACGGCAAGGGGATCCCGCCGGACCAGCAGACAAAGATCTTTGAACTGAATTTTACTACCAAGCGAGAAGGAGACTTCGGACTTGGCATTGGATTGTCTGTCTGCCAGCAGATCATCCACCAACACAATGGCAGTATCAGGGTCGAATCCGAACCTGGATTGTTTACCAGAATGATAGTCACGTTGCCTTTGGATGAGGCAGCTAAGGAGAGCCTATGAACAAGTACCTGATCCTTTGCGTTGATGATGAGCGGGAAGTGCTCGATAGCGTGCTTAATGATTTACGTGCGCTGGAAGAATATTTTGTAATAGAAGCCGCGGAGTCGGTCGATGAAGCCAAGGAAGTGCTCGCAGATGCTATTGCCGACCATATGCCGCTGGCACTGATCCTGTGTGATCACATTATGCCCGGCGAAACCGGTATCGACTTCCTTATCGAGCTCAAGCACCAGGAAGAGTCCTGCAATGCGCGCAAGGTCTTGCTGACTGGCCAGGCAGGTCTAGAGGAAACCGTTCAGGCAGTGAACAACGCCAGCCTGGATTATTACATCGCCAAACCATGGAACGGAGACCAGCTCAAACAGGTCGTAATTGACCAGTTGACCACCTTTATGATCGACAACGAGTCCGAGGCCGAGCTGATAGCGTGGATGCAGATCCTCGACACCAACCGGATCATGGAAGCGCTGAGCCACCGCCGGATATCGCTGTCAGACATATAACCCTACAAATTTAATTGTCATACAAACCTTTTCGGGACAGGGCGGAAGTGTTATCTTGGTCACAAAACAACAAGACCAATTACACTAGTCCAAGGCAATCGCCGAGGTAGAGTCAACCCGAAAAGGTGATCCATGAAAGTTGCAGTCTTCAGCACCAAAAAATATGACCAGAACTCCTTCGAGCTGATTAATCAACACTACAACCATCAGCTCGATTTCTACGATTTCCGCCTAACGCCTCAAACCGTCAAAATCGTTCAGGGTTACGACGCCGTGTGCGCTTTCGTCAACGACGACTTGAGCCGACCGGTGCTTGAAGCGCTGGCAGCAAACCACGTAAAACTCATCGCCATGCGCTGCGCTGGTTACGACAAGGTCGACCTCGAAGCGGCCAAATCACTCGGTATTCAGGTCGTCCGAGTTCCTGCTTACTCCCCTGAAGCCATTGCCGAGCACACCCTTGGCCTTATGCTCAGCCTCAACCGCCGTATCCACCGCGCCTACCAGCGTACCCGGGATGCCAACTTCTCACTGGAGGGCCTGACTGGCTTCAACTTCTACGGTAAAACCGTCGGGGTAATAGGCACGGGGAAAATCGGTATCGCAACCATCCGTATCCTCAAGGGGCTGGGGATGAATATACTCGCCTACGATCCATACCAGAATCCAGTGGCGATTGAACTGGGTGTCGAATACACCAGTCTGGATAACATCTACCACCAGGCCGATGTCATCACCCTGCATTGTCCGATGACCGATGAAAACTACCACATGCTCAATGCCGAGGCGTTTGGCAAAATGCGCGATGGCGTGATGATCATCAATACCAGCCGTGGCGAGCTGCTCAACTCGAAAGATGCTATCGAGGCATTGAAAAATAGCAAAATCGGCTCCTTGGGTATTGATGTCTACGAAAATGAAAAAGATCTGTTCTTTGAGGACAAATCCAACGACGTGATTAAAGACGACGTTTTCCGTCGTTTGTCGGCGTGCCACAATGTACTCTTTACCGGCCACCAGGCTTTTCTTACCGAAGAAGCGCTTGGCAATATTGCCGATACCACCTTGAACAATATTAAGCAGTTTGAGCAGCAACAGCGTTCGGGAAATGAGCTGGTCTAAATAGTTTTTTGCAATGACAATTGCTTGCACGCAACAACACTGCAACCATGGGCAGGAGCACACCTGCCCAGAGTGGCGTTTTGAAGCCGTTGCAGCAAGAGATCATAAAATTTTACCAATTTTGTCCATTTTTATGCCTATTTCCTCATAAACAAGACAGCAAAATTCTCTAAAACTGCTATGAACACTGGCTTTTGTCCATTAAAATAATCCAATTATTTTTAGCCCATTGGACAAATTTGTCATGCGTAAAATCCTAATTGCTTCAGGTCTTGTCCTGGCATCTGTTTCAGCGGCTCAGGCAACAGCCCAGCCGACAATGAGCAATTTCAGCTACGACTATGCTGAGGCTCGTATTGGTATTAGCCCGCTGACTTACGGTGCTGGTTTCAGCACGTCTATTCACCCGAATGCCCACATCACTGGTAGTATCGACACCGAATTCGACAGCGACTGGGATGCTGCGCTAGGGGTAGGCTTCCACGCACCCGTCAACAACTGGGCCGATATTACGGGTGAGATTAAAGCCCGCAGTGCTAAAAACAAAGGTGCCCTGAATAGCTCCAGCGGTAAGTTCGGTGTTGAAGTGAACTTGGGCGTGCGCCAGTGGCTTGGTCCACAGCTAGAAGTTGGCGGTACCATCGGTCACCTGAACATTGATGATTACGAAGAAGTGATCGGTAGTGTCTACGGCCGCTTCCACGCCACAGAGCTGTTCTCCGTCGGCGTAACAGGTCGTTTCAACGAGCTATATGGTGATCAGGTAATGCTGTCGACTCGATTCAAATTCTAATCGGCGCATATCCCCCAAAACGCCCTGCCGCTGCAGGGCGTTTTGCTATCTGGACTTTGGCTGTCGGGCCAATTACGCCTGTACTTCTCCAAGCCAATCGATAAATGCCTTCACCCTGGGTGAGGTCGCCATTTCCTTACGACACACCAAAAAGTAATTTTGGGGTGATGGTACAGACAAGGTAAATGGTGTCACCAGACGCCCTGACTGAAGCTGCTCGGCAATAAATGATGCTCGCCCGATCGCGACGCCAATCCCCCGCTCCGCCGCCTGCAGTGCCAAATCGGCTCGGTCAAACGTACAACCGGCTGCTGGCAGCACAACCCCATTTTGCTGGGCCCAATATTGCCATTCATCGTTTTTCCCCGCTCTGGCCCAGGGTGCGGCATCGTGCAGCAGCATACAAGAGGACAGCTTGGCTGGGTTTCCGTATAAGCCATGTTGCTCGGCATACTCATGGCTGCAGACCGGGACCATGCTTTCATCCATCAGCTTGACAACATGCAGTCCGGTGTACTTACCATTGCCAAAATAAATCGCACAATCAAAGGACTCGGTGTGGAAATCCACCAGCTCGTTGCGAGTTCGCAGGTGAAAACGCAACGCCGGGTACTTTTCCAAAAAGCTATTGAGCCTAGGCAGCAGCCAACGCTGGGCAAATGTCGGTGGCACCGAAACATTGAGATCACCACTTAATTCAAGTGTCCTCAGATCCCTCAACTCATTGGCAATATCCCCAAAATTAAGCGCCAAAACCTCCTTGAGCCGCTTGCCTTCGTCGGTCAGGGTCAGTTTCCTCGGCTGGCGAATAAACAGTTTTACGCCTAAGGAGTCTTCCAGGTTTTTAATTTTGTGGCTTACCGCGCTTTGGGTCAGGCATAGGATCTCAGCAGCGCGGGTAAAGCTCATTTGATCGGCAGCAATAAGGAAGCAATGGAGCCCTGAAAGCACAGGTCCTGTCAAACGTGGTAATCGCATATATCTCTGAACGGCATGGGTTTATCATCACATGATATACCCAAAAACGATCAGATTCCCCCCAACGTTTTCCCGGAAGGAGAAAATAAAAAAGCCACTTCGAAAAAGTGGCTTTTTGTTAGCAATGAAATAATGTGGTTCACTTATTCCACATCACGTAATAAGCGCTGTTTCTGATCATCTTTAAGCAATGTCCAATGACAGCCATCGATCGCCCCGGCAAACATCCATAGCAACTTCACGTCCAGATCTTTGCCTTGGCTCTGGCGAACTTTGCGAAAAACTTCCACAGCACCAAGAGAAACAAAACTGGTGACATCCGGTACGCCCGCTTTTTTGACCATTCGCTCCAGCGTTAAGCGCATATTAGGCAGATCCCTGATCCTTTTGCTTTTTCCTGACATCTTATAGTTTTTCTCAGAGGTCGAAATAGAAATGGACTGCTTAACCAGCCTTGAGCAAAGCGCCAGATCCTGCTGGTAGACCCTAGAAACATCGTAATAATTCACAACAGCAGTCGTGCTGCGCTTGATATGCCTAAACTTTTCACAGCCCAACGAAGTCAATTGTTGGTCGAGCTCGCCACCACCTCGAAGGAATAACGCTTCATCGGTAATGATGGCATACATGGCACTGTCTATAAAAATACCAGTACCACCGAACATGGAGCGTTTTTCAAACCCACCAAATTCGCGCAAATAATTAAATATCTCATCCCTGAAACCTAGCACAATTATTCTCCCATTAAACGGTTAATGGCTTATCTTTTCTGCAGCCAGACTGAACTGAGCCGCATCATTGAGATGACTTTGACATAGCCAAAAAATAATCGCCACATATGAAACAGCGAACATTTAAAAGTGAGAATTCAGACATATTACGAAGCAAAAAATAAGCGAGTTGTGGCAATTTCGACCACATTTAGGCGGCTGTAAAATCCGATCAAGATCCCAAAATATGCAGCAGCCACTATCTTTATTCTTATCACTAACTTTTACACAACAGGTATTCTTTTAGGCCATACCATGAATAAGATCGCCCTCTATCCATCAAGTACCCATCTTTTGCCAGGTGGAAGGGCGTCGTTTACGCTAATAGAAAAACGCCATTTGCGGATGCTAAGAGAATCACTGGCAAATCGTAGCCCATTTGCCCTGTGCATGATTAATGAATCAGAGGAAATGAGCGAGCTCAAGCAGATCCCAGCTATCGCCACCCAGTGTAAAGTCATTAATTTTGATCAGAATAACGCCGGGTTGCTATCTATTGTGGTAGAGGGTACACAGAAAATCCGCCTGCATGGAATCAGCGTTGATAGCGACAGCTTGATGCAAGGTGATGCCACTCTTTACCCTAACTGGCAATCAGCCCCCCTCCCAAAAGCCGATACGGAACTGGCAGAAAAACTCAAACTGTTCTACCAAACAATGCCTGAAATTGGGGCCTTATACCCAGATGCCTCGTGGGACGATATTTCCTGGGTTTGCCAGAGATGGATTGAAGTTTTACCGCTTGAAGTACACTATAAGCAACTGTTGATAACACAAGATACGGCTAAATTAACCACACGTTTCCTACACAAACTGCTCCATTCGCCTGAAAGTTGACCAACTGGACAGTAAGTTCTGAAATTATGAAGTTGGCTCTATCTATCCCCCGCCAGTCCCGATAGAATAGCCAAGTCCAGACTTTTAATAATATAAAAATGACTCACGTATCTTTTTTTTGGTTGAGACCTGAAAACGACAAGATAATCAAGGGATTGGAGTCAGAATTTTGTTCTCTAGTTAAATCGGCAGTCCAAAAAGACCGGCTTATCCTTCCCCCTATCCCGTCTGTTCTTAACAAACTCCAGCAGCTTTGCAATGATGACGAGACAACCGTTCGCAGTGTTGCAGACTTGCTTATCGATGATCCGGGCATAACCGCCTATATCGTGAAAATATCTAACACTATGATGTTCAATCGACGCAATGTGGTATGTCATGATATCTACACTGCCGTTAGCCGACTGGGCATTTTTCGGGTAAGGGATATTATTACCGCCAAAGCCATCGAAGAGCTTAAACTGCGCTACCACTTCAGCCAGGAATGCAATCAGTTACTAAAGCAGAGTGCGATACGCTCGCGCCAGCTGGCGGCGACCATGGCCCTGATAAGCCATGGCTTAGCGAGTCACGATGAATTTCCCAAAAACATCGAGCCAGAAAAAGCCCTGCTGGCAGGGCTGTTTGCTGACATTGGCCTATTTAGCTTGATCCACGAATATCAGTCATATCTCGACAGCGGCAACTATCTCGACATTGATATAGCTAAGTATGTCTTCCAACACAGTTGCCAAGAGGCCAGCAAGGTCATACTCAAGCACTGGGGCTTCGACGATGATTATCTCGAGGTTGCAACCAACCAATTCTTGCGAAGCCGTTCATCTGATGACGAGACCGGGTATCTTGACGTAGCCCGTATGGCCCATCATCTATTGATGTTCAAAAGCAATGACGATGCCATCGATGAACACCATGTCGAACTCGATCTTGCTGGAGCTGAAGTCATGTATGAACTAACCAACCTGCCCTCTCAGGAATTCAACCAACGCCTCAAGACCGTTATCAACAATAGCGGGCTATAAAGCTACCGCCACTCGTGCCTATCACACCCTGTGATGACAAACGTGTAAATTGGCTGAGAATGAATATTGACCCATTCTCAGCCTACCTGATAAGCTGCTGAAATTATACCAAGCCCAGTAATACCAACCGCGGGGGACGGATCTGCCCGCCTTACACCACCGACACCACAAAAGGACCAACATGTTCTCTGGCATGCTTTATATTTTCCTGCCGCTAATTATCGGCTACCTCATCACCGTCAAAAATCCTTCAGTACTGGATTTTATCAACACCCAGACCAGCCGTTTGGTTTTGGTAATCCTGACCCTTATGGGACTTAGCTTGGCCGGCCTAGACAATATTGGGCAAAACCTGAACCAAATTATCACCTATACGTTAGTGTTCTTTTTAATAATCAGTGCCTGCAACCTACTTGCTCTCCCCCTGCTGGACAGGCTAATGCCCACTGAAACAGAGCATGGCCACCACACACTTCCGCTACGTGACATGGTGATGGAATCGTTGAAGCTCATTGTGGTGGTTGCAGGGGGATTGGTTATAGGCCTTGTCACAGGCATCGAGTTGGGCTGGGTCGACCAGGCCAGTGAGGTGATTCTGTTGCTTCTGCTGTTTCTGATCGGGATCCAGCTCAGAAATAGCGGCATGACGCTAAAACAGATCCTACTCAATAAAAAAGGCATCATCATTGCCTTAACGATCATCGCAACTTCGTTGCCTGGTGGCTTGATTGCCGCATGGCTGCTCGACCTACCCTATAACCAAGGCTTAGCAATGGCTTCAGGCTTTGGCTGGTACTCACTAGCAGGGATCTTGATCGGTGACAGCCTGGGTCCTGTCATGGGTGGGGTAGCCTTCCTCAATGAGCTGCTGCGCGAACTTGTCGCCCTGAGCCTGATCCCGATGATGATCACCCGCTACCCAAGTACTGCCATCGGCTATGCCGGTGCCACTGCGATGGACTTTACCCTGCCGGTGATCCAGAACTGCGGTGGGATCCGCTGCGTCCCCATCGCCATTGTCAGCGGCTTTATCCTGAGTTTGCTAGTACCGGTGTTGATGCTGTTCTTTTTGTCGCTGTAAAAGCAGGAAGAGCAGGAGCCTAGGCCCTAGGTGCAGGGTAAGAACAAAATAGATCCTAGTTCCTGGAACCTAGATAAGAGTAAGAAAAGCAAAGCGAGAGTCTGAGACTCTCGCTTTTTTGTTGATACCGAGTTCCAAGAAAAACGGTCCTAGGTTCTGGGTGCTTGGCCCTAGATAGGAGCGGAAAGCTCCTTGAGGCTCTGGGGTTTATAGCCTTACCTTGCCGACTTCATTGATGGTGAAAAAGCGGTATTTTGGGTAGTAGACCCAATAGGTACTTTGCTCTACTGAATCCCTGGCAAGCTGAAGCAGAATCTCTTCTCTCTTGGTGTAGACCACTATATCGAAACGCTCTTTCGGATGTGAATTTGACCCAATAACATATTTGATATTAGTTAGCCTTTCAGCCATTAAATTACGGTTGAAGGCTTCATCAGATGAAATACTGTCAATTCCATCAGCAAGCCGGCTTCGAAGCTCAGCTCGCCCGAGCTGAGGCAAGCTCACCATCAAGGCCAACGCAATAACAAAGTTAATCACCATCACATTAATGATTGTTGGATTTAAGCGCTTGGCAAAGATCATCATCAGAATAAACCCGATGATTGAAAGCAGCACCCCTATTCCTGAAACAGTAAAAAGAAAATCCAATACGCTAACTAACATACCAATACCTATGCACTAATACTACTAACCCCCTACCCTGATCTCCAGCATAGACTGACAGAACCACAGAACCACAGAACCAGAAAAACAAAAAGGGAGCCGAAGCTCCCTTTTGAAGTATTGAATCAGTATTTCGTATTAGTTGTTACGAATCCACTCATCCATGTCAGATTTCAGGTTGTCAGACTTAGTACCGAAGATAGCCTGAACACCGCCACCAGCTACAACAACACCTGCCGCACCTAGTTTCTTCAGTTTTTCCTGGTCAACGTTGTCAACGCTTGCAACCGCTACACGTAGACGAGTGATACATGCATCAAGACCAGTGATGTTGTCTTTACCACCGAATGCCATAACTAGGTCTTTCGCTAGCTCAGAACCTTCAACTGCAGCACCTGCTTCAGCTTCTTCTTCTTCACGGCCAGGAGTCTTAAGGTCAAGCTTAGTGATTACAGTGCGGAATACTACGTAGTAGATTGCAGCGTAAATCAGACCAACACCAACCATTAGAACCATCTTCTGTGCGTTACCAGATAGAACTAGGAAGTCGATTAGACCGTGTGAGAAAGAAGTACCGTGTACGAAGCCTAGGATGTTAGCAACAACGTATGCAGAACCAGCTAGTAGGGCGTGAATTCCGTATAGTACAGGAGCAACGAATAGGAAAGAGAATTCGATTGGCTCAGTAATACCTGTTAGGAATGAAGTCAGAGCAGCAGATGCCATGATACCCATTACCTTAACGCGGTTTTCAGGCTTAGCACAGTGAGCAATAGCGATTGCTGCAGCTGGTAGACCGAACATCTTGAACATGTAACCGCCCGCTAGCTGACCGAAGCCGTTACCAGCGATACGAGAAGCTTCGTCAGCAACTAGGTAACAAGTTAGAACACCGTTCTGTGTTTCGCCTGCAGCGTTAACACAAGTACCTGCTTCGAAGAAGAAAGGTACGTTCCAAACGTGGTGTAGACCGAATGGGATCAGAGAACGCTCAACGATACCGTAGATACCGAATGCCACTGTTGGGTTCTGGTGAGCAGCCCAGTCAGAGAATGCACCGATAGCGCCGCCGATTGGTGGCCATACGATAGATAGAACGATACCTAGACCGATAGCAGAGAAACCAGTGATGATTGGCACTGCACGCTTACCAGCGAAGAAACCTAGGTACTCTGGAAGCTGGATGCGGAAGAAACGGTTGAATGCCCAAGCCGCAACACCACCGACGAGGATACCACCTAGTACACCAGTGTCGATGGACTCAACACCCATCACACCCGCCATTACGCTTAGTGTAGCGGTCATGATGCCGTAACCAACGATAGCTGCAAGACCTGCAACACCGTCGTTGTTAGTAAAGCCTAGAGCTACACCAACAGCAAAAAGAAGGGCCATCTGGCCGAATACCGAACCACCTGCTTGTTCCATCAGGTTAGAGACGATTTCTGGGATGAAGCCAAGGTTAGCTGCACCAACACCAAGTAGGATACCGGCAACCGGTAGTACTGATACTGGAAGCATCAGCGCCTTACCGACTTTTTGCAGGTTCGCAAAAAGGTTCTTAAACATAATGTGCTCCTGAGTGAGTGTTTTATTTAGATTTTCGGTCTTTATTAGCGGCCTACCCCCGTAGCCATCTTGCCAATAAGACCGACATTTTTAATACAGGTTAAGTATAAAATGCGGTGCTAAATATAACTTGATGGCTGTCAAAATTACCAATACGTCATGAAATATAATTTCAAAACTCAATATAGATCACAGTTGAAATTTCGACTACTAAAGATGCAAATTAAACACAATCCATTGATAGATAAAGAAAAAACAACACACAAACCCACTTACAGCAACCTGTAATTATCTTTCAGTAATGTAAGCTGTGTTACTTTACGTTACGAAGTTAATAATCAACTTTAATTGGTGTTTTTTGGTGTTAATTGTAGATTTCGTTGATACTTATTGATGAGCGAATAAATAGGATACAAAAATCATAAAAAAAAGGGGCCAAAGCCCCTTTTTTACTCTTAGCTTCGTTTCGCTCGCGAAAAAAGCGTAAAGAAGTTATCCGTGGTAACCTGCTCGACTTCTTCGACCGAAACACCTTTAAGCAAGCCAATATATTCAGCAACCTCACGCACATAAGCAGGCTGGTTCTGCTTGCCACGGTATGGGATCGGCGCCAAGTATGGCGAATCCGTTTCAACAAGCAGCCGCTCCAGTGGCAACTGGTTGACAACATTCTTGAGCTCAGACGCCTTGTTAAAGGTTACAATACCCGAAATAGAGATATAGAACCCCAGCTCGATAGCGGCTTGTGCCATCTCCAAGCTCTCCGTGAAGCAATGCAACACACCACCACACTTCTCTGCACCTTCTTCACGCAAGATCTGCAAAGTATCTTCGCGGGCCATACGAGTATGGATGATCAGAGGCTTGTCCAGCTCTACGGCTAAACGCACATGATGGCGGAAAATCTCTTTCTGCTGCTCGGCAAGCTCAGGTTGGTAATGGTAGTCAAGACCAGTTTCACCGATCGCTACCACTCGCTCATGCTGGGCATACTCTTTGAGCTTGTCGTAATCAAAGCCGGCTTCGATATCCAGCGGGTGAACGCCACATGATGCAAAGACGTTATCGTGCGGCTCAATCAGCTCCATCATGGTCGGGAAACTGTCCAGCGTCACCCCCACCGACAGGCAGTAATCAATGCCACGGGCTTTAGCCTTGGCCAACACATCATCAATCCCTGTATGAAGTTGCTCGTAATCCAATTTATCCAGGTGACAATGCGAATCAACTAGCACGGTTCTTTCCTCTGTATTCATTAATTTCATGATGCTTCTTTAACTGAAGCATTACTGTTGACCCATGAAGCCGGTCAGCCACTCGACAATTAGCAGCTCAGCATTCAACCCTGGATGCCGTTCAAGCTTCTGGTAAAGGCTATTCGCCTCACGAGTTTGATCCAACAGGGTCATGGGAGCAATCACACTTGCCGCTTGCTCGACCAAGGGCAGTGACTCACTGTGAACCAAGTGCGCGGTTGCGCCCTGTTGCCACTTCAAGCAATCGACCAAGAAGTAACTCAACCATTTAAGGCTATGGTGACCTTCCTGAGTACACAAGCCTGCAACATCATATAAGCCGATAAATGGCGGTCGCAAAAACTCGGCAAAGGCAGCCAACAACTTGGCATATCGGATATCCTGGCCTTGTTCAATAAACTGCTGGGTTGCCAGCGGTGCTGAACCGTTGAGCCTGACAGTTTCCAACTTGATAGTCTGCATCAACTGCTTTTCTACCCAGCGTTTGGTATCTTGTTCGGCTGGCATCGCCAAGCGCCACTTATTACAGCGGCTATTGATAGTCGGCAACAAATTATCCAGCGAAGAAGCCAGCAAGATAAACTGGCAACCTGATGGTGGCTCTTCCAGGGTTTTCAGCAACGCGTTGGCCGCCGCCTCGCCCATTGCGTCGGCCCCATCAATCAAGATGATACGTTCACCGCCTAGCTGTGACGTTTCAACCGCCCAACGGTTGCACTGCCTGACCGTATCCACACCGATCTGCTTGCCTTCCTGCAGTGGCGCCACCACATGGAAATCCGGGTGGGTGCCCGCTACAAACAACTTGCAGCTATGGCAAACCCCGCAAGGTTCGCCACCTACCCCTGCCGCCCCATTCTGGCACAAGACCGTTTTCGCCAGATGACGGGCCAGTGCTTCACGTCCGCTGCCATGGGGGGCAACGAGAAGAATTGCATGGTGCATTCTTCCCTGGGCCAGCAACTGCTGCCAGCCTTGCCATACACTTTCCTGCCACGGATAAAGCATATTACTGCCGCTCCAGCCAGTGTTTGACAGCCTGGCGAATATCGGCTGTCACGGCTTCGAGCGTCTGGCTCGCATCTATAATCACCACGCTCGGATCCGCTTCAGACAATTCGAGGAAGCGAGCACGCGCACGGTGGAAAAAGTCGATATTCATCTTCTCGATGCGATCCAATTCACCGCGCCCACGGGCGCGTTCGAGGCCTAGCACCGGGTCGATGTCCATGTAAAGGGTAAAGTCCGGGCGGAAATCCCCGAGTACGGTATCGCGCAGGCGCTCCATCACCGTACGGTCGAAGCCACGGCCACCGCCTTGGTAGGCCTGTGAGGACATATCATGGCGGTCTCCGACGACCCATTGGCCCTGTGACAGGGCCGGCTTGATAACATTCTCAACCAATTGAGAACGGGCAGCATAAAGCAGCAACAACTCAGCCATATCCGTCAGTGGCTCATCGGGGTGGCCTTGTTTAACCAAGGCACGCATCTGCTCAGCCAATGGCGTGCCCCCCGGCTCGCGGGTCGACGTAATATCTTTGATACCCTGCTCGGCAAGCACCTGGATCACTTGCTCAATGGCAGTACTTTTGCCGGCGCCTTCCAGCCCCTCGATTACGATAAATTTACCAGTCATTATTGTTGTCTTAGTATTCTTAAATATTCACGCACAGCACGGTTGTGTTCTGTCAGTGTTCTCGAGAATTTATGGCCGCCTTTGCCATCAGCCACAAAGTAATAGTACGTACTGTCATCCGGATTCACCGCAGCCAGTACCGATGCCTTGCTCGGCATTGCAATCGGGGTTGGCGGCAGGCCGAAAATGGTATAGGTGTTGTATGGGGTCGGTGTTTGCAGATCGCGCTTGCGGATCCGGCCTTCATATTTGTCGCCCATTCCATAAATAACGGTAGGATCCGTCTGCAGGCGCATCCCCTTATTGAGACGGTTCATGAACACCGATGACACCAAGCCACGCTCATCATCAACAGCCGTTTCCTTTTCGATAATCGATGCCATGATCAAGGCTTCATAAGCGTTTTTCAGTGGAATTTTGGCATCACGCTCATTCCAAGCAACATCCAGCAGACGCTGCATATCTCGGTAGGCCCGGCGTAACAGCTCAAGATCCGAGGTCCCCGCCGTATAGTGATAGGTTTCTGGCAGCAAGAAGCCTTCTAGCTTTTCAACCTTTGCACCCAGTTCCTTGGCGATATCGACTTCACTCATCCCTTCCGTTGCATGGGTTACGTGAGGGGCTTGCTGCAACTGTACCAACCAATCGACAAAACGCTCACCTTCAACCAAGGTGATGGCAAACTGATGCTCGCGGCCGGAGGCAACCAAGGTCAGCACCTCCTGCAAGGTCATTGACGGCTTGATCTGGTACGTACCGGATTTCAGGTTTGCCAATTGCGGCTCAAGCCTCGGGATCCAACGCGTCCATGGGGACTCAGCAAAAATATCTTCTCTAACCAGCTGGTTAAGGAGACCGCGGTATGACGTACCGCCCCTTACCGTCAACAAGACTTCCTGCTGGTTTTCCACCTGCATGTCCAGCGATGATTTCACTTGCTGATACGACCACCCCAGTCCACCAGCAGCCACTAGGCCCAGCAGGATCACAGCTATTGCCAACTTCTTTAGCACGTGTACAACCTCTTGTTCAGCTCACCCAGCAAAGTACGCTGAGTAAATGTTATTCCATTGATTTCATTAACTGGCACTAACGCCATGAGGGCATTAGTAATAAAGACTTCATCTGCGCAAAGCAAGCTATCGAGCGGCGAATTGACAATTTCTAAACAATAATCCAATTCGTTTACCAACTGTAATATATGCCGCCGCATCACCCCCCTCACACCAGATAATGCCAGGCATGGGGTATAAAGGGTACGGCCTTTGCGCCAAAAGATGTTCGATGCTATGGATTCAACCACATTGCCCGCAACATCCAGTACCACCGCATCCAGCCACTGGCGATTTTCGGCTTCCCGCTTGAGCATCACTTGCTCAAGGCGGTTGAGGTGTTTGTAGCCAGCCAGCATCGGTGAATGGGACAAACGTTGCTGGCAGACCCCAAGTACGATGCCCTCTTGCTGCCACCGCTGGTATTGCTGCGGCCATGCAAACTCCGATACCACCACTTGGGTATGGTCACAGCCGGCGGCACTGTAGCCCCGGCCGCCACTGCCACGGCTGATCAGCACCTTGAGACCGCCCTTCTCCGGGTAATTGGCAGCAAGCTTATCGACGGTCTCCGCAAGTTCATCCCAGTTCGGCTCAGCCATCTCCAACCATGTCAGTGTTTCCTTCAGCCGTTCGAGATGAAAAGGCCAAAGGCGCACCATGCCTCTTTCTACCAGCATAGTCGTGAAGCAGCCATCACCGTACTGCATCGCCCGGTCGGTCACCGCTATCTGGTTGCTGGGTTTTCCGTTGATCAGGATCATCTTGCTGCCTGCCGATAAATTCATACGTACAGATAAAAAAACGGCCCGGTGCGTAACACCGAGCCGCTCTATGATAACAGGTTATCGTTAGATTTTCTTGAACAGCAATGAGCCGTTTGTACCACCGAAACCGAAAGAGTTACACAGTGCGTACTCAAGATTTGCCTGACGCGCTTCACCAGGAACGTAGTCCAGATCACAACCTTCATCAGGGTTCTCTAGGTTGATTGTTGGCGGAACAGCCTGATCAACCAGAGTCATAGCAGTGATGATAGCTTCAACAGAGCCAGCCGCACCCAATAGGTGGCCAGTCATCGACTTGGTAGAAGATACCATCACTTTGTCAACTGCTGCGCCCATTGCACGCTTGATACCCAGCGTTTCAGCAACGTCGCCAGCAGGAGTCGATGTACCGTGAGCATTGACGTAACCGATCTGGTCTGCATTGATGCCAGCATCACGGATAGCCGCTTCCATTGCCAATGCACCGCCAGAACCGTCGGCACTTGGTGATGTCATGTGGTAAGCATCGCCGCTCATACCAAAGCCAACAAGCTCTGCGTAGATTTTCGCACCACGTGCTTTTGCATGCTCGTATTCTTCAAGCATCATCATACCGGCACCGTCACCAAGGACGAAACCGTCACGATCTTTGTCCCATGGACGAGATGCGCCCTGAGGATCGTCGTTACGGGTAGAAAGTGCTTTAGCCGCTGCGAAGCCGCCCATACCTAGCGGTGTCGATGCTTTTTCTGCACCA
This sequence comes from Photobacterium sp. DA100, assembly GCF_029223585.1. NCBI lineage: Bacteria > Pseudomonadati > Pseudomonadota > Gammaproteobacteria > Vibrionales > Vibrionaceae > Photobacterium > Photobacterium sp. DA100. The sequence goes on from NZ_CP119423.1 coordinate 2,638,206, forward strand.
CCGGCTAGCATCGCATCGGCGTCGCCGTATGCGATCATACGCGCTGCATGGCCAATGTTGTGAAGGCCAGTTGTACACGCAGTAGAGATTGCAATGTTTGGACCACGAAGACCGTGCATGATAGACATGTGGCCAGCAATCATATTTACAATTGTTGATGGAACGAAGAATGGGCTGATTTTACGCGGGCCCTTTTCCATCAATGCTTGGTGGTTAGCTTCGATCAAGCCAAGACCACCAATGCCAGAACCGATAGCAACACCAATACGGGCTGCATTTTCTTCAGTTACTTCAATGCCAGAGTCTTTTAATGCTTGGACGCCTGCTGCAATGCCGTATTGGATGAACAGATCCATTTTACGGGCATCTTTCTTCGACATGTATTCTTCACAGTTGAAGTCTTTGACCATACCAGCAAAACGAGTAGCGAATGCGCTAGCATCAAAATGTTCAATGGTGCTGATACCGCTGGTACCGGCTAGAAGGGCTTTCCAAGATGATTCAACAGAATTACCTACCGGTGATAGCATACCCATGCCAGTAACAACTACGCGACGCTTAGACACGATTAATTTCTCCGGGAATTGAGGATAAAACAGGTTTCAAAAGAAAATCAGGCGGTCATGGTGACCGCCTGGAGGGAGTTCTTTAATTACTCAGAAGCGCCAACAACGTAGTCGATTGCAGCTTGAACTGTAGTAATTTTTTCAGCTTCTTCGTCTGGAATCTCAGTGTCGAATTCTTCTTCAAGAGCCATTACTAGTTCAACAGTGTCTAGAGAGTCAGCGCCTAGATCGTCAACGAAAGATGCTTCGTTCTTAACTTCAGCTTCGTCTACACCTAGTTGCTCAACGATGATTTTTTTTACGCGTTCTTCGATGTTGCTCATTAATCTATTTCCTTAAAACAAGAATTCGCTAATGCGATTTGCTGTAGTTTATTCAATACTGCAAAAGTTGCAATACTCAACATGCTGGTCAAACCACGATTTTCGGTGAAAACTAGTTGAGTTTGACTTGCATCATCAAGTTATGCAACTTTTTTGATTAAATCATGTACATGCCGCCGTTCACGTGCAGGGTTTCGCCGGTTACGTAACCAGCGTCTTCAGAAGCTAGGAAAGCCACTGCTGCCGCAATTTCACGCGGATCGCCAAGACGGCCAGCCGGTACGCCAGCCAAAGTGGCTGCACGCTGATCGTCTGTCAGCGCCTTGGTCATGTCGGTTTCGATGAAACCCGGTGCTACAGCATTCACCGTAATGCCACGAGAAGCAACTTCACGTGCCATAGACTTAGTAAAGCCAATCAGGCCTGCTTTTGCAGCTGCATAGTTAGTCTGGCCAGCGTTACCCATGGTACCCACTACCGAACCGATGCTGATAATACGGCCGTGGCGCTTTTTCATCATTGCGCGCAGTACCGCTTTCGACAGACGGAAGATAGACGTTAGGTTCGTGTCCATGATGTCCTGCCACTCGTCATCTTTCATACGCATCAGTAGGTTATCGCGGGTAATACCTGCGTTGTTAACCAAGATGTCAACATCGCCGAACTCTTCTTTGATCTGTTTAAGTACAGCTTCAATAGATTCAGGCGACGTGACATTCAGCGCAAGGCCTTTACCATTGTCACCCAGATAAGCGCTGATCGCTTCTGCGCCGCCTTCAGAGGTTGCAGTACCGATAACAGTGGCACCACGCTCAACCAGAATCTCGGCAATCGCACGACCGATACCACGGGTCGCACCTGTTACCAGCGCAATTTTTCCTTCCAGGCTCATTGTTAATCCTCTTTGATGAAATAGGTTACTTAGCAGCGTCAAGGCTCGCGGTGTCGTTAACCGCTGCGCCGCTGAGTGAACGGTTGATTCGTTTTGTTAGGCCAGTCAATACTTTACCAGGGCCAAACTCAAGCAGAGACTCGATGCCTTCTGCCGCCATACGCTCAACAGACTCGGTCCAGCGAACCGGGCTGTGCAACTGCTTAACCAGTGCGGTCTTGATCGCGGCAGGAGCGGTCTCGGTTGCCACGTCGGCATTGTTGATAACCGGTAGTACTGGTGCCGAGAAAGTGATGTTCTCAAGCGCTTCTGCTAGCTTGTCGGCTGCTGGCTGCATCAGTGCACAGTGCGAAGGTACAGAAACTGGCAGTGGCATTGCACGCTTGGCACCCGCTTCTTTACAAAGCACGTTAGCACGCTCAACCGCTTCTTTGTTACCGGCAATCACAACCTGGCCCGGTGAGTTGAAGTTGACCGGTGAACACACCTGGTCTTGCGCCGCTTCTGCACACGCCGTCGCAATCGCGTCGTTGTCCAAACCGATGATGGCTGACATCGCGCCCACACCCGCAGGCACTGCTTCTTGCATCAACTGACCGCGTAGCTCAACCAGCTTAACGGCATCTTTGAATTCGATAACACCCGCACAGACGAGTGCCGAATACTCACCTAGGCTGTGGCCGGCCAGTACTTCTGGCTGCGCACCACCCACTTCCTGCCACACACGCCAGATAGCCACTGAAGACGTCAGAAGCGCAGGCTGAGTGCGGTGAGTTTGATTCAGGTCTTCAGCTGGGCCGTTTTGTACCAGTGCCCACAGGTCATAACCCAATACTTCAGATGCCTCAGCAAAAGTTTGCTTAACCACATCGTACTGCTCGGCCAATTCAGCCAACATACCTACGGTTTGAGAACCTTGACCCGGAAATACAATCGCGAACTTAGACATTCGAGAATCCTTATTCTGTGTAACTGAACACTCAGTTTTGCTAAATCGGGCGTGGTGGCACTCGGCCAACCCGCCCAAACTAAATATAAAGAAGGTGCTTAGAACTTCACCAACGCAGAGCCCCAAGTGAAACCACCACCGAAGGCTTCAAGCAGCAATGTCTGGCCACGCTGGATGCGACCATCACGCACCGCTTCGTCCAGCGCTGTCGGCACAGTGGCTGCCGAGGTATTACCGTGGCGATCAAGTGTTACAACGACTTGATCCATCGACATCGACAATTTCTTTGCTGTCGCCTTGATAATACGCAGGTTCGCCTGGTGCGGTACCAGCCAGTCAAGCTCGGATTTGTCCATGTCATTGGCAGCCAGTGTGTCTTTCACCAAGTTGGACAGTTGGGTGACTGCCACCTTGAACACTTCGTTACCTGCCATATACAGCCACTTGTCGTCGCTGAAGTCCTGGCCGTGCTCCGGCACGCCTAGGCTCAGCAAACCACCAAAATGACCATCGGCATGGAGGTGGGTCGAGATGATACCCGGCTCTTCGCTGGCACCGACTACGACAGCACCAGCACCATCACCAAACAGAATGATAGTCGAGCGATCGTTGGGATCGCAGCGGTGCGACAGCGCATCAGAGCCGATCACCAACACATTTTTCGCCATACCTGTTTTGATGTGCTGATCAGCAACACTCAAGGCGTAGACGAAGCCTGAACAGGCCGCGGCAATATCAAAGGCCGGACAGCCTTTAATATCCAGCATTCCCTGGACTTGACAAGCAGCCGAAGGGAACGCGTGGCTCGCACTGGTAGTCGCTACGATGATCAGGTCAATGTCATCTCTTTCAATGCCTGCCATTTCAATGGCATTCAATGACGCCTGATACCCCATTACCGCGACAGTTTCGTCTTCGGCGGCAATGCGGCGCTCTCGAATACCGGTACGAGCTACAATCCACTCATCGTTGGTTTCAACCATTTGTTCTAAGTCGGCATTAGAACGTACTTGCTCCGGCAGATAGCTGCCAGTACCTAAAATTTTGCTATACATGAAGACTAATAATGCCTCTCGAGTAAGACTTCTTCCAAACGGTCACTGATTTTTGTCGGTATTTGCCGTTTGACCTCGTGTACCGCTTCACCAATCGCATTAGTCAAAGCGGTTGTATCAGCACTTCCGTGGCTTTTCACCACAATACCGCGCAATCCTAACAGACTCGCGCCGTTATACTGGTCGGGGTTCAACTGTTTCAAGCTGTTAAACAGGTCACTAAACAGCCACCTAGCTATCAATTGCTTGAACGGATTACCGTAAATAGCACGTTTAATCGCGCCGATAAACAGGTTCGCCACCCCTTCACTGGTTTTCAGGCTGACATTGCCAACGAAACCATCACAGACAATGACATCGGCCTTGCCGCTATATAGCTGATCACCTTCAAGGTAGCCGATGTAATTGATATCCGGGGAGTCGGCCAGCATTTCAGCACAGCGCTTGACGAGATCGTTACCTTTGATCTCCTCTTCGCCGATATTGAGCAGCGCAACCCGCGGTGAGGCCGCGTGACCTTGCTCAGCAAGCACCGAGCCCATCACCGCAAACTGGAACAAGGTATCGGCGTCGCAGGATACGTTAGCCCCTAAGTCTAGCAGCCAGGTCTTGGTCTCGTTGTGGGTCGGAATAGCAGACACCAGCGCGGGACGATCGACACCGGGCAATTGCTTGAGAATATAACGAGACAGTGCCATCAGAGCACCGGTATTGCCTGCGCTGACGCACGCATCGGCAGAGCCTTCGGCAACCGCTTCCAGGGCGGCGCGCATCGATGAGCCCTGACTACGGCGCAACGCCTGAGAAGGCCGGGTATCGTTTGCTATTACGTGGTCGCAGTGAACAATGCGAAGACGAGGGTGATTCGTATGATTCAGGAGGGATAGTTGGGCAGTGATCGCACTTTGATCACCAAATAAAATGACTTTGAGCTCTGGGAATTGCAACAGTGCCTGCACGGAGGCAGGCACTGTTACTTGAGGACCGAAATCCCCGCCCATTGCATCAAGTGCAACGGTTAGACCACTCAAGGCTCAACCTTACTTGTTGATAACCTTACGGCCACGGTAGAAACCGTCAGCAGTTACGTGGTGACGTAGGTGAGTTTCACCACTTGCAGAATCTACAGATACAGCTGCAGTTGTTAGTGCATCGTGAGAACGACGCATACCACGTGCTGAACGTGATTTTTTGCTCTTTTGTACGGCCATTAACCCTACTCCTGTTAAAATTACTTACTTAGATTTTTCAATACTGCAAACGGATTCGGACGCTCATCAGCAACGGGGATCTCACCAAAAGTCATGTTTCCACTGGCTTTGCAGTCAGCTTCATCATGCATAGCGACTTGCGGCAATTCCAAAATCAATTCGTCTTCGACGATTTGAATCAGATTGATCTCACCATTTTCGTCGACGTCAGCCGGCTCATAAGCTTCCGGTAAATCATCTGCTTTCTCTGGGTCGAGAAGCGGACTGTAACAGAACTCAACACGATATTCGTGCTTGAATCCTTCCTGGCATCGCTGACAGGTCAGCATCACTTCGATGTCTGCGCTTCCGCGCATAAATGCGATACGACGCTGGTCCAGGTCAAATGATAAGGTGACGTTTGCATCACGTGTTACGCTCTGCGTTGACTCGGCCAATCGCTCAAGTAATTCGGCTTTGATGATGCCATCGTAGTCGAGTTTTTTCTGAGCTGCGCGAACCGGGTCAACCGTAAGCGGCAATTTTACCTTTTGCATAGGGCGCGAATATTAGCCTTCTAATCAGTTTGAGTCAAAGGAAATGTGCGCGAATTAACAGCATTTAGCCAATTCGTATGCTCGATGCCAGATACAAGCACTCCAGCACTGCCACTTCCACCATTTTATCTGTTATCTGCCTATCCACCAATAACTTGTAAGACAGCATGCATCAGCTCAAATAACACACAAAAACTGGTGAAAAGCCGACCATTAAGCCTGCTTCACCTTCCATTATAACGTAGCCATCGCAAAGCAAGATGCGTAGACTACCACAACCTAGCATTAACCCGGTAATAGTCATGCACCAACCTTTACTTTTGGCTTCGACCTCCCCTTTCCGCCAATCACTGCTCCAGAAACTCGGCCTGCCTTTTACCACGGCCAAGCCCGATGCAGACGAAACACCGCAGCCAAATGAGCCAGCAGAACAACTTGTCACCCGTCTTGCCAAGGCCAAAGCGCTTGCTTGCGCTGACGAGCATGGCGATCACTTGATTATCGGCTCCGACCAGGTCTGTGTTATCGACGGGAAGATCATTGGCAAGCCGCATACTGCTGAAAATGCCTGCCGCCAACTGAAGGCCGCCAGTGGCCAAACCATTACCTTTTATACCGGGCTTTGCCTGCACAACGCCAAAACGGGTGAAAGCGAAGTGATTTGCGAACCTTTCCATGTTCACTTCCGCCAACTGACAGATGCCGAAATCCGCCATTATGTCGAGCGTGAGCAGCCCCTCAACTGCGCCGGCAGCTTTAAGAGCGAAGGTTTGGGGATCGCCCTGTTCGACAAACTCGAAGGCCGCGACCCCAACACCCTGGTCGGTCTTCCACTGATTGCCCTACGGGAAATGCTGGCTAAACAAGGTGTCAGCGTTCTGTAGTAGTATGTTTGCACGCCAGCAATAAAAAACGGCAGTCGAAACTGCCGTTTTATCATTACCCGTGAGAGCCTTTGCTTCCTTGCCTGCGAGAGCACGGCTTCATTTATACTAATGAAGGTGCTACGCCTTACGGCGCAGTTTCTCCACAGCCTGCTGCAGCTTTTTCTCCATCGGCGCGCTGATATCCATTAGTTCATCACTGCCCGGATGAGTGAACTTGATGTTCGCTGCATGCAGAAACAGACGATCCAACCCAACCTTTTTGGTAAAGGCATCGAAGCGCGGATCGCCGTAACGGTCGTCCCAGGCAATCGGGTGGCCGGTATATTGGCAATGGACACGGATCTGGTGGGTACGGCCCGTGACCGGACTGGCCTGAACCAAGGTCGCCTGGTCTAACCGCTCGAGCACCTTGAAACGGGTGTCAGAAGGCTTACCGTTAGGGTTAACCCGAACAATACTGTTGACCTCATTTTTAAGCAGTGGCGCAGTCACTTTCTTGCAGCTGGCCTTCCACTCCCCCATCACCAGGGCAAAGTAATACTTCTGTACCGTCTTGTTGCGGAACTGCTCCTGCAACTTGCGCAGCGCCGAACGCTTTTTCGCCACCAGCAAAATACCGGAGGTATCACGGTCGATACGGTGGACCAACTCCAGGAAGCGTGCTTCCGGGCGCAACGCCCGCAGCGCTTCGATTGCCCCGAACTTCAAGCCGCTGCCGCCATGGACTGCGGTACCGGACGGTTTGTTGAGGATCAGCATGTGGTCATCTTCATAGATGATACACGCCTCAAGCTCGGCCACCTTATCCAGCTTGGTACTGATCGGTGCTTGGTCTTCTTTTTCCGGTACCTTTACCGGAGGAACCCGAACAAGATCACCGTCCTGCAGTTTGTATTCTGGTTTTATACGTTTTTTGTTCACTCGCACTTCACCTTTGCGCAAAATGCGGTAAATCATACTTTTTGGTACATTTTTTAGCCGAGCTCGGAGGAAGTTATCGATCCGCTGGCCTGCAAAGTCATCAGATATTTCGATGAACTGCACTTTTGGTTTATCATCTTTCATGGGTTTCATTCTAACATGCATGCAAAGCAGATTGCCGCAAAAAAGTCACCCTGCTATGATTGGCGTGCAAGGGTAGGAAAATTTGCCTATTCTGCCAACAGGGTGAACAGAATAACACCCAACTGATGACTATATATACCGCTCTGATGAAAAACGCAGCATGTGGCGTAAGACGTTTCATTCCTCGGAGTGTTTTTTTAGTGTCCTTAAGCGACGAATTTTTTATTGGTGTGACAGATACCGCCGTTACCATCGGTGAACCAGCTGTACATTTTCAGATCTAAACGTCTTGGTACAGTTGGATGATACGTGTTGCCACATAGCACCCCTGAATTCCAGCCGTGAGGTTGCATTTAAGATCAGACTTGGGGTCCGGCACCACCAGTAAAGACACGTTTCTAAGTGCACTAGCACATGAAAAAAAACGAGTACAATATAATGAAAAGAATGTTGATTAACGCAACTCAGAAGGAAGAGTTGCGCGTCGCATTAGTTGATGGGCAGAAGCTGTTCGATCTAGATATCGAAAGCCCTGGCCACGAATCTAAAAAAGCAAATATCTACAAAGGACGCATCACACGTATCGAACCAAGTCTGGAAGCAGCGTTCGTTGACTATGGTGCAGAACGCCACGGTTTCCTCCCTCTTAAAGAAATCGCCCGCGATTACTTCCCAGCAGACTACTCTTACCAAGGCCGCCCTAACATTAAGGAAGTGCTGAAAGAAGGTCAGGAAGTGATTGTCCAGGTCGACAAAGAAGAGCGAGGCAACAAAGGCGCCGCCCTTACGACCTTTATCTCCCTGGCAGGTAGCTATCTGGTACTGATGCCTAACAACCCTCGTGCCGGCGGTATCTCTCGCCGTATCGAAGGCGAAGAGCGTACTCAGCTTAAAGCGGCACTTAGCACGCTTGAATTGCCTCAGGGCATGGGGCTGATCGTACGTACTGCTGGTGTTGGTAAGTCAGCTGAAGATCTTGAATACGATCTGAACTACCTACTGAACCACTGGGAGCGTGTTAAAGATGCTGCTGACTCGGCACCGGCGCCTTTCCTGATCCATCAGGAAAGCAACGTTATTGCCCGAGCTATCCGTGACTACCTACGCCGTGATATCGGTGAAATTGTTATCGACAGCAAGAAAATCTTCGACCGCGCCCGTGATCATATCCAGCAGGTTCGTCCTGACTTCCTGTCTCGGGTAAAACTGTATGAAAACAGCGAAACACCGCTGTTCAACCACTATCAGATCGAAAACCAGATCGAGTCCGCGTTCCAGCGCGAGGTTCGCCTGCCTTCTGGTGGCTCTATTGTTATCGACCCGACTGAAGCCCTGACTTCAATCGATATCAACTCTGCCCGTGCAACCAAGGGTGGCGATATCGAAGAAACCGCGCTTCAGACCAACCTGGAAGCGGCAGACGAAATTGCCCGTCAGCTTCGCCTACGCGACCTTGGTGGCCTGGTTGTTATCGACTTCATCGATATGACACCGGTTCGCCACCAGCGCGAAGTCGAGAACCGCCTGCGCGAAGCCGTCCGCATGGACCGTGCGCGTGTTCAGATCGGCCGTATTTCACGCTTTGGTCTATTGGAAATGTCTCGCCAGCGCCTGAGCCCGTCTCTTGCTGAAGCCAGCCACCATGTGTGTCCTCGCTGTAGCGGTACCGGCGTGATCCGTGACAGTGAATCGCTTTCGCTTTCAATCCTTCGTCTAATCGAAGAAGAGGCACTGAAAGACAACACCTCGCAGGTCCTGGCCATTGTGCCGGTGGCGATAGCGTCTTACCTGCTCAACGAGAAGCGACGCTCGGTCCAGTACATCGAGAAATCACACAATGTACGTGTGATCATCGTGCCAAACGCCGACATGGAAACGCCTCACTTTGAAGTGGTGCGTGTCCGCTCTGGTGACGAGCACGATACGCTGTCATACAACCTTCCAAGCACGTTGGAAGCATTGCGCGAAGCTGAATCTTCTGAGTCTGCCCCGCAAGAGCGTACGACTAAGAAACGTGAGGAGCCTGTACTGCAGGGCTTTACCGCTCCGGCGCAAACAACAGCCACGCCGAAAGCCAAGCCTCAGCCAGCTAAGAAAGCAGCAGCACCGGCGGCAGCATCCGATGCCAAGCCAGGCTTCTTTAGCCGCATCTTCACTGCCATTGCTAGCTTCTTCTCAGGTACTGAGCAGGAAGAGCAACCGAAAGAGAAGAAAGAGCCAAGCAAGCGCAATCGTCGCGACCGCAAGGACACCCGCCGCAGCCAAGACAACCGTCGCGGTGAGCGTCAGGAAGGCCGCCGTGGTGAGCGCCAGCAAGACAGCCGCCGAGGTAAAGACAATCGCCGTGGCCGTCAGGATCGCCAAGAGTCTGAAAGCAACAAGCAGCAGCAGGTAGCCGAACAGCGCGAGCAGCGCCAAGCTCGTCGTCGCAACGAAAAAGCGAAAGACAAGCCGGAGCAGAGCGCCGAGAAGCCAACCCAGCAGCGTAAGGACAAAGATCAGAAGCGTCAGCGCCGTGACCGTGATGATGCCCAGGCCCAGAAGCCTCGTCGCGACCGCGAGCAGGATCAGAAAGCCAAGGCTGACAAGCCGGTTGTTGAAGAACAGCGCCAGGAGCAGGAAAAAACGGCCAAAGTGAAACAGCGCCGCCAGCGTCGTGAAATGCGTAAGAAAGTACGTATTACCGATGATGTAGAGGTCGCTGCAGTAGAAGCAACCCAGCCAGCGGTAGCCGAGACACCTGTAGCCAAGTCTGAACTTCAAGAAATGGGTACTGCCATGGCTCAGGAAGCCAAAGCAGTTGCTGAATCGACCGAAGAGAAGAACGGTGAGCAAGAAGGTCAGCGCCGTAACCGTCGCTCTCCTCGCCACCTGCGTGCCAGCGGCCAGCGCCGCCGTCGTATCCGTGACACCCGCCCAGAGAAAGGCGATGACATGGAGAAGATGGTGACGGACGCTGTCGGCCACGCGGTTGAAGAAGTCACCGATACCCTGAACGATATCGAAAATGTGGTTTCTATCGTTGAAAAACGCAAGCCGGCAGTTCGCCTCAAGAGCGGTGTAGCTTCTCCTGAAATGGCGATGGGCAAAGTATGGCCTGCGGCAAGCAAACCTGCAGTAGCAGCAATCGAAACAGCTGCAGAAGCCAAAGCACCAGTAGCTGAAGTTGCGGACAAAGCGGCTCCTGCACTGGGTGGCGTTGCTATGCCTGAGCTAGCCATGGGTAAAGCGTTCCCGCTGCGTGCTGAAACAGTTGCAGAGGAGCCTGTAGTTGAAACGCCAGCACCAGCAGTAGAAGCACCTGTTGCTGAAGAGCAGCCGGTTGAAGCCCCAGCTGTGGCCGAGGCGACGGTTGAAGAGACGGAAGCACCAGCGCAAGAAACGACTGCAGAGTCAGACGTTGCTGCTGCTATCGCGGCGGCGCAAGCAGCAATGCTGGGTATGCACGCTCAACAGCCTGCAGAAGAGCCAGCGACGCAAGCCGAACAGGCTGACGTTGAGGTACCTTTGGAAGAGGTCGTTGAAGCTGAAGTTGCAGCGACGGTTACCAACGTTGAAGCTGCGCAGGTTTGTGCCACTTCTCCACGTGGGCAGCATGCTACCGCAGCCATGGCAAAAGCACCTGCACCAGCAGAAACTGCAGAGCCAGCGGTGGTTGAAATTGCACCGCTGCGCGCCGCTCGCTTTGCTGCTCGCCAAGCCGGTAGCCAGACGGCCACTAGCCACGCGACCTCGGGCGCTCAGTCTACGATGCCAAAAGCTGAGTAAGCCAACGCCAGCAACCTGATAAAAAGCCATGCATTTTTGCATGGCTTTTTTTTCACCCTATCTCCGCTTATCAAGCTCCCTCCCCTTGCAACTACCGCCACTTTTCACCAATAACATCACCAGCATCAAAGTTTCTTACATTAACTAACAACCCCGTTGAATAATTCCGCTTGAAAGTTGAACTGAATCACAGATTTCTGTAGGATCCGCGACTTTGTAGCCGTCTTTGCGGCACGGCTACTTCAATCCACCACCAGAGTCAGATCAAAACCAATAAGCATGTTTGAATTCCCACAATTTTCACGACAATCCGTCAAAAATGACGTTCTTTCAGGGCTAACTGTTGCCCTTGCCCTCGTACCTGAAGCGGTTGCTTTCGCCTTCGTTGCAGGTGTTGACCCGATGGTTGGCCTGTACGCTGCCTTTATCGTCGGCTTGGTGACTGCCGTACTTGGGGGTCGTCCGGGAATGATCTCTGGTGCTACTGGTGCCATGGCTGTTGTTATGGTTAGCCTGGTCGCAGAACACGGTATTGAGTACCTTTTTGCCGCCATTATGCTTGCCGGTGTGCTGCAGATCCTCGCCGGCATATTCAAGCTCGGTAAATTCATCCGCATGGTACCGCACCCGGTAATGATAGGTTTCGTAAACGGCCTAGCTATCGTTATCTTCCTAGCCCAGTTAGGCCAGTTCAAGGTACCGGATGCTTCTGGCACCCTGCAGTGGATGCAAGGCTCACAGCTGTACATCATGCTTGGCCTAGTTGCCCTGACCATGTTCATCATCCACTTCCTACCGAAACTGACTAAAGCGGTGCCATCTTCTCTGGTTGCGATTATTACAGTCACGTTACTGGTTCACGGCCTTGGTTTGGATACCCGTACGGTGATTGATTTTGTCCGCTCTATGAGCGGCGATACCAACGCTACCCTAGCAGGCTCACTGCCAACATTCGCGCTCCCTGAAGTTGGCTTTAACATGGAAACCCTGCGCATCATCCTGCCTTACTCCTTGATTCTGGCCGCTGTAGGCCTGATCGAGTCGCTGCTGACCCTGACCGTTATTGATGAGATGACCGGTACCCGCGGTCAAGGTAACCGCGAGTGTGTTGGCCAGGGTGTCGCGAACGTTACCTGTTCAGTCTTCGGTGCCATGGGTGGCTGTGCGATGATCGGCCAGTCAATGATTAACATCAATTCCGGTGGCCGCGGACGCCTATCCGGCATCACAGGTGCGGTAGGTCTATTGCTATTTATCCTGTTCGGCTCGTCACTGATTGAAATCATCCCTCTGGCAGCGCTGGTCGGGGTGATGTTCATGGTCGTTATCGGTACCTTTGAGTGGGCAAGCTTCAAAATGGCTCGCAAAGTACCAAAACACGATTTCTTCGCCATTATCTTGGTTACCGGTGTTACCGTTGCATTTGACTTGGCATTAGCTGTTATCGTCGGTGTGATCTACTCTGCGCTGGTGTTTGCCTGGAAACACGCCAAACACATCTACGCTTCAAGCTATATTGATGACAACGGCTCGAAAGTGTACGCGCTGGACGGCCCGCTGTTCTTCGGCTCGGTGTCCAACTTCCTGGAGCTGTTTGATGCCAAGAACGACCCTGCCGATGTAATCATTGATTTTGCCAAGTCACGCGTTGCTGATCACTCGGCAATTGAAGCGATCGATACTATTGCCGAGCGTTATGCTAACCAAGGCAAGACCCTACATATTCGCCACTTGAGCCCAGAGTGCCGCTCACTGCTGAAAAAAGCAGGCAACCTGGTCGAAGTGAACCTGATGGAAGACCCGACCTACAAGGTCGCTACCGATACCCTCGGCTAATCCATACGGTTATACCAATAAAAAACGCCCGCATTAAATGCGGGCGTTTTTATATATCGGTTTCAAGCCACTATAGTCTATCGAGTAAACCCTCCGCCGCTTCCTCAACCAGATCGAGCACATAATCGAAGCCGCGCTGGCCACCGTAATATGGGTCTGGAATTTCCGCGACATCCTGGCGGCCATACTCAAGGAACAGTGCTAGCTTGCGGTGAAGATGCGTCGGACAGACTCGCTTCAAGTCTCGCAGATTATCGTTATCAGCCGCCAGAATCAGGTCAAAGGCTTCGAAATCCCCATCGATGATCTGTCGGGCACGCATTCCCTCAAAACTGTAGCCGCGCGCCTCGCCGGCTGCTCGGGCTCGGTGGTCCGGCATTTCACCTTGGTGAAAGCCGATAGTTCCGGCAGAATCGACCTCAACATCTAGCCCCCGCTCCGCCACCTTGGCCCGCAGAACCGCCTCCGCTGTCGGCGAACGGCAGATATTACCCATGCATACCACTAAAATCCGCTGTGTCATTGTCACTCCTTACTCACCGCCCTTCATCTTTCACTGAACACTTTGTTCATTCTCCTTGGCAGTATAAGCGGTCAAGCGAATAAAATAGACAATATCTTGGGTAAATTGATCAACAGCCGCTTGAATTTGCTCGAAGCGTAACATTTCTCGATTATTTTCCAGCACATCCTTGGCCAGTAGGACGCTGACCCGCTCAGCCAAAATCGCCTCACTTTGACTATCGACCAACTGCGACTCAACCAATAACCTGACATTGCGATCCCTTGTACCTAGCAGAGCCTTGGTGCCGCCAATGAGCGCACCGTAAGGTAAAATCTCAGTGATTTTGATATCTTCCATATCGGTACTGGCGCGGCTTATTTCGACTCTCAGAATCGCTGTTTTCGGCCCAGGCTCGTCGACTACAGGAACACCGGTTGCCAGCTCTTGCTCCAAGCGCAGCTGCAGCCTGTGCGACACCCGCCCCAGGACAGCCGGGGGGATCTGGTGAACCGCTTGGGTGCGCGGATGCAACCTGACGGGCTCCACCATGACCTGTTGGTAATCTGACAACGCCAGATGCGGTGATACCCACTGTAGGCCATTGGCATCCGCAACATAGCTCACCTCTACCAATTGACGCCGATTGGCCGCCTGCGATACCGCACGCTCCTCGTCTGTCGGCAGCCTACTTGAACAACCTGCCGCTACCAAGCAGCACATCAGGATCACCCTGCGCATTTCATCACTTCCCTTTCCAAATAAACAGGATGGTATACGGAAAAAAGGGAAGATGCCAGACTGCTATCAGCTTAAAATGCATTTATTTGCAGTCACACTATAACTGGTATCTTATCCTGGCTTAAAGTAACGTACTGTTTTCCAAACTCACCCAACAAGGCCGCTTACCATGACATTGCATTCTCAGGCGATCAAACAGCAGGGGCAGATATTTCTCATCGCCCTCGCTTTCTTTACCCGGATCCCTATCCCAGCCGATACCCCTTACTCCGCTGACCTGCTAAACAAGGCCAACCGCTATTTTGCCCTGGTCGGCCTGGTTATCGGTCTGGCGAGTGCGGCAAGTTTCTGGCTCGCCCACCTTGTCCTGCCAGGCTCGGTGGCGGTCATCATTGCGATGGCGACCAGCCTGCTGCTAACCGGGGCTTTCCACGAGGATGGTCTGGCCGATGTCTTTGACGGGTTTGGCGGCGGCTGGCAGCCAGAGCAGAAACTCGAGATCATGAAAGACTCACGGCTCGGCACCTATGGTGCGGCAGCGCTGTTCGTCGTGCTTGCTATCAAATGGTCCAGCCTGACCGCTTTGGCAGAGCTCTCGCCGACTCTTGCCGCTTCGGCACTATTCTGCCTTCACGGCCTAAGCCGTGCCGTTGCCGCCAGCTTGATCTTCAGTTACCCCTATGTTCGGCTCGATGAACAAAGCAAAGTCAAGCCACTGGCCAATGAGCAAAGCCAACAAGATTTGTGGGTTTTAATTATCACCAGTTTCTTTATATTACTGTTTTTGCCACTGCCAATGGCACTCTCGCTTACTGCCGCCCTCCTTCTTGTCCGCTATGCCTGCGGTCGCTGGTTCAGCCAGCAATTAGGCGGCTATACTGGAGATTGCCTTGGCGCCTGTCAGCAACTTGCTGAAATCACAGGTTATCTGATCATATTGGTAATGGTAGCCCAACAATAAAAAGGTTCATCAATGGTAGATCAAACCCAGAAAGACAGCCGCTACAAAGCCCGGCAGCAAAAAGTCAAAGCAGAAATAGATGCCAAAGTCGCCTCTGCCCAGGAAGAAAAAGGCCTGTTCCTGATCATTACCGGTAATGGCAAGGGCAAGTCCACGTCGGGCTTTGGCACTATTGCCCGTGCTGTGGGACATGGCCAGAAATGTGGCGTCGGCCAATTCATCAAAGGTACCTGGGACTGCGGTGAGCGTGCCCTACTTGAACAACACGGTGTCGATTTTGCGGTCATGGCCACCGGGTTTACATGGGAAACCCAGAATAAAGAAGCAGATACGGCAGCAGCCCAAGCCACCTGGGCGGAGTGTAAAAAAATGTTGGGAAGTGATAGTTATGATGTCATTCTTCTCGATGAGCTGACCTATATGGTGACCTATGGCTATATTGAACTGGCCGAAGTCATTGAAACTATCAATGCCCGTCCAGCCTCGCAATCGGTTATTGTTACAGGCCGTGGTGCCCATCGGGAACTCATTGAAATGGCTGATACTGTTTCCGAAATTCGCAATATCAAGCATGCCTTTGAAAGTGGAATCAAAGCACGCAAAGGCGTGGACTGGTAAGCCTGCGCGATACCATCACAGCTTTGTAAATAGCCACTCTATCAATCAGATGTGGCTACTTATCAATCTCGAGCTTTGTCACACTTTTTACTTGACCCTTGGCAAGAAAAAGCCAATATTTGGCTCATAACAGGCTTTAACTTCTAGGCCGATTACAAGTCTTACAAGGGACACAAATGCCTTCACATTTACCAAAAAAATTCAGCGAGATATTTCTAAAACTGTTTCATATTCTCGAGGCAATTTTGCTGGTCGGTATCACCTTGGCAACCTTGGCTGCCATGATCAATGAGTTCATTGTGATTTATACCAACCGCCAAATCGCACTGACCGATATCTTACTGATGTTTATTTATCTTGAAGTGCTGGCCATGGTTCAGCAGTTTGTCACCAACGGCAAGATCCCGGTTCGATATCCGATTTACATCGCGATCATGGCTATAGCCCGATACATCACACTCGGTATGAAAGAGCTCGATGGTGTCTATATAGTCTGGCTATCGGTTGCCGCCTTTATTCTGGCCGCGGCAACGCTCATCATCCGCGTCGGCCATCATTACTGGCCTTACGAGGACGCCGAAGAGCCCGGCTATCGCAATTCGCACGATTAAACGTAAAAGGGAGTGAATATTCACTCCCTTTTACGTTTATTCGTGTGATTGAGGCTTCTTGGATTTACCCAGCTTGGTCTTGTAGTAAGCCTCTGCTTTTTTAACTATTTTGTTGTGCATTTTGGCTCTAAGAGACTCAAAGTCAGCCCCCGCCAAAACCCGTTTTAAATTATTGATTGCCGCCTCACAGATTATCTTTTGTTATCAATCATCCAAACGGTGATTGAATCACCGCCACTTCCCAACAAACAAAGTTATTTTTTGACCAATTATATACTCAATTAGTTGCTTTTATGTATTTATTTATTTCAACGTAACTTTATTTAATTCCCTGACCCAAAAAATCGAGTAGGAGGAGGCCTCGCGGCCTCCGTCCTCTCACACCACCGTACAAGCGTGGGTCGCATACGGCGGTTCCGAATATATTTTCAGTGACTCATACCCATCTATCAATGAGTACATGCCCATCTCCTTGAACCGTTTCGTTGGCATAGCCTGATTGAGCTGCGGCGATAAAGCCAGATGCCACCATCCTTTCTCTGACATCGCTAGC
This sequence comes from Photobacterium sp. DA100, assembly GCF_029223585.1. NCBI lineage: Bacteria > Pseudomonadati > Pseudomonadota > Gammaproteobacteria > Vibrionales > Vibrionaceae > Photobacterium > Photobacterium sp. DA100. The sequence goes on from NZ_CP119423.1 coordinate 2,655,280, forward strand.
TTCCAAGCATTGCGCTCGTTTACGCCTTCTTGGCGTAACCATGTCGCTATGCTGTGTCTGCGTTTTCGCTGCTTGAGTCGGTAGCACCGTAAGCGCCGTCTTATCCATTCATCCAAGCGCTGCATCGCGCTTTTCCGCATGGCGAGCTTGAAGTAGTGTTGCCAACCTCTTAGATATTGAGTTAGTTCGACTATTACTGTCTTCAACTCTCGTCCTCGATTCCGCTTCGTTATTTGACGCACTCGCTTCTTCATGTGAGTTTGTGCTGTCTTCGAGATATGGATACTTCCATCTCGTTGGAAGCGATGGCCTAAGTAAGTCCGCTCTGTCACTCTTGTTGCCGCACTCTTCTCCCGGTTGACCGTGAGTTTCAGTTTCTGCTCCAAGAACTCCGTTATCGAGGCTTTTACTCGATTTGCGGCTTCCTCACTGTGTACGTAGATTTGGCAGTCGTCTGCATATCGGCAGAACTTATGCCCTCTTCGTTCAAGCTCTTTATCCAACTCATCTAATACGATATTTGATAGCAGCGGAGATAGTGGGCCACCCTGTGGTGTCCCTCGTTGCCTCTGCTCGACTAACCCGTTTCGCATTATGCCTGCCTGTAGGTATGACCTGATCAGCTTCAGTACCCGTTTATCTGTGATATCTTTCGATAGCCTGTGCATCAGCCTATCGTGGTTCACGGTATCGAAGTATTTCGCTAGGTCAACATCGACTACATAACCCCGCCCCTCCCTGATGTAGTGGCTTGCTGCCGCCAGAGCATGGTGGGCACTACGGTTGGGCCTGAACCCGTAACTACTGTGGGAGAACTTCGGTTCATAGATATCTGTCAGTACTGAGGTGATAGCCTGTTGGACTATCCTATCAAGTACTGTTGGGATACCTAGTTGCCTAACTCCCCCGCTAGGTTTAGGGATTTCTACACCCAGAACAGGTTGGGGTTGATAGCTCCCATCCAGAAGGCTCTGGCGGAGCGCTTGCCCATTTGAAGACTGCCGAAGCATCGAGATAGTCGCTGTTATATCGAGTTTATCGACACCAGCACACCCTTTGTTCTTCTTCACTCTTCTCAGGGCTTGGTTCAGATTCGTTGATGAACAGATCTGCTCCATCAACTGAGTTGAGGTCACCAAGACTCGTCCTCCTGTCTACGCCGATCATGCTTGTCATTCTTCGTGGCCATGAGCGTCACTTGCGGTGTTGCCCATTGGTACGTAGAGATTTTGATCATCTTGCTATGACTCCACATGATTGAGTGTCTAGTGACTGCTTCTTGATATATTCAGTTCCGGCCTTCCCTTGGGTTGTACTTCCCCAAGGTACTATGCCTTCTGCTGACTTCTTATTTCCCATCACACAGCATCACTGCTGCATTAGTCTCGCCCGAGACAGGTAATAAGATCTCCCGAGGTAAGACGTTGTTCTTTCCCTTGGCTGTGCCTGATTTACCCGTACACACTTCCCGTCGAGGCATTGGGCTATTCTATATGTTGCTAGGTTACCCAAGTTGTACTGGCCTACTATCAGATTTCTGTTCGTCACGGCCAAGTTTTGCCATTTGCTTCCTTCAGATCCCGCCTCACGGTGGGCACCCTTGCATAGGCTAACGGTTCTCGCTCGACTGAGCCCGTAGAGGACTTTCACCTCCTAGAACAACGCCATGCTCGGCGCACAACAAAAAAGCCAGCAACCGAAGTTGCTGGCCTAACGAGATGAACTGACTTACTGGATCGATTAATCTATACGATAATTTGCGCGATGGTGTAGCCGAACGCACAGGCAGAGACTACCCCTATCAGACCCGGTACCATGAAGCTGTGGTTGAAGTACCATTTGCCGATTTTCGTCGTTCCGGTAACGTCGAAGTTGCAGGTCGCAATATCTGATGGATAGTTGGGAATAAAGAAATAGCCATAGGTCGCCGGCATCAAACCGATCAGCAATGCCGGATTCAGGCCCATTGCCATCCCGACAGGCAGCATCATGCGTGCCGTCGCCGCCTGGCTGTTTACAACCACGGAGACAATGAACAGCGCCAGCGCAAATGTCCACGGATAGTCCTGTACCATTTCCGTAATACCGGTTTTGAATGACGGCATCGCATACTGGAAATAAGTATCACTCATCCAGGCAATACCGAAGATAGCAATCGCAGCCACCATACCGGATTTGAACACGACCCCTTCAGGTACCTTCTGCACATTGGTGCGGGTCACCAGCAGAATCAGGCCGCCAAAGGCCAGCATCATCATCTGGATAATAACGGACATCGGAATGGCCTTGGCACTGTCACCGATAGTGCGGATTTCAGGCACCATAGCGACAACCACAATCGATACCAGCGCCAGGATAAACAGCAATACCGCATGCTTGGCGGACGTCGGCAGCTTCTCGTCCAGCGACGTCGCCGTGGTATGCAGGATTTTATCTTTCCATAGCGGATCGCGCAGGCGGCGCTGGTACTCCAGATCCTCGGTCAGATCGGCGCCGCGTCGCAAGCTGTATAGTGACAGTAAGAAGGTACCCAACAAGGTCGATGGCACGGTCACCATCAGGATGGTCAACAAATGAATGCTGTCCTGAACACCAGACAGCTGGGCGAGGTAGTACACCACGGCTGCCGAAATTGGACTGGCAGTGATTGCTAGCTGGGAAGCAACAGAAGACGCCGCCATCGGCCGCTCGGGACGAATGCCGTTCTTGAGCGCCACATCACCGATAATCGGCATGATGGAATAAACCGCATGGCCTGTGCCCAGCATAAACGTCATGGTGTATGTTACGAGTGGACCGAGGAAAGTAACACGCTTAGGGTTGCTGCGCAGAATACGCTCGGCAACTTGCAGCATGTATTTAAGACCGCCAGCCGCTTCCAGAATAGAAGCACAGGTCACAACGGCCAAGATAATCAGCATAACGGTGATCGGCGGTGAGGTCGGTGGCATCCTGAAAATAAAGACTTCAACCAATAGGCCTAGACCCGATACCACCCCCAAGCCAATACCACCAAAACGGCTACCAGCGTAGAGCACCAAAAGGAGAAATAAAAACTCCAAGTACAGCATATTCGCTATCTCCCTATATCGAAATGTTTACCCCATAAGAGGTAGTTAGATGAAATTGGAGGCATAATGGCAGCGTAGAGCTTGCAGCTAATTGATGAGTATCAATTTCCGCAGGTTCTTTCTTGTGGGTAATTTGAACTGTGAAAGGTAGCATAGAAACGCTGTACGCTAAGCGACAGCTGGCTACAGAAACCGCACTAATGACAAACCAGATATTAACCAAGCCGCTACACTTTTCATCACGACACAGCGAAAAAATGGCTGACAAGGTAAATATTCATACCTTAGTCAGCCATCCGAGTTCATTTCTGTTAGCGTCTATACTTATCGGCTTGCCAACGGTACTGACGGCTGCGGACATTCAGATACATGGCATAAATTTGCATCGATATCTTGGTTGCCTAACAATCGAAGCCACAAGTTAGGGATCTGGGCCAGCCTCCCCCTCGGGCTTTCGACCCTGATTGGCTCAATGCTTGTCCAATCGCTGGTATTTTCAGCAAGCGCGAACTGGAAAGCCAACTGCTCCCCCATTCCCATCCTCAAATCCGATGCCACGATTTGAGACTGGCGCTGCTCGTACTTGATAAAACCACCCGCGAAACGCTCCAGCATCTGCTGGTATTCTGAATCCAGTTGCCCCGGCCAAGCTCCCAAGGGCTTTTGCAGAAAATCTATCTCGGTATTCCCATCTAATATCGACGATAACCCTTCGAAGTAATGCCCTTCCCCCTTCACTACGACTCGCCAAAGTACGGTATTAAATGGCGTCGGGGTAATAAAGACCGGCTGCCCGGCAAGCGGCGTGCCCGCTAACTGCTGCTCCACCCTGCTGTCGATCACATTCATCGCACTAACCGACCAAACGATATACAGAGTTGAAACCGCAAGCCCAGCGGTGCAGAGCTTGGCGATACGATCTCGCCACAGCAGACTTGCCAGCAGTACCAGCAGCAGAGGTATCGTGTAGAGCGGATCGATAATAAACAAGCTTGGGATAGCGATCGGAACATTGATCGGCCAAAACAGCTGGGTGCCGTATGCGGTAAATGAATCGAGCAACGGATGAGTGACCAAACAGGCTGCAACCAATAGCCATAGGCGGATGAAGCTGAACCGGGTTGGTTGCCATTTTTGCCATAGCCAGCTGAGTAAAAATGAAAACGGGATGAGCACGAACAGCGAATGGCTGAATCCCCGGTGTTTCACCATATCAGAAACAGGGTCACCGTAACTGATCAAGACATCAAGATCCGGTAGCGTGCCCAAAGCAGCGCCAGCCAACAAAACCTTCGGCGTACACTTCCGTCCTGCCACCGCACCGGCGACCGCCGCTCCCAATGCGGCTTGTGTTACTGAATCCACAATAATTCCTTATCCTCAACCTGAACCGAGAAATCAGCCGTTTTAATCGTTAAGACCGCCACCTTAACAGAGCCATCAATAGATACGCAATTTATTACGATTATGTTTTCTAATTGATCTTTTCCTGAGTAAAAACTGGCGATAGCTCGCAGATCACACATCAAATTTTCGCTACGGTAAATCAGGCAACACCCATCAACTTTGAATAAAAGGAAGATGCAATGCCAACAAAAGTCTCGGAATACATGACTCGCAAAGTTATCACCACCTCACCGGAAACCGGCCTGAGAGAAGCCTTTTTCTTGATGCGCGACGAAAATATCCGCCATCTGCCCGTGGTCAACGACGAAGGGGAGCTGGTTGGGATCGTGAGCGACAGGGAGCTTCGCCGCCCGGGTTGGGTCGATGAATCACCAGAGATCGGCCACGAATACCACCTGACGGATGAGTGGCATATTCGTGATGTGATGATCCGGGACATTGTCCATGTCCGTACCTACGATACCCTCACCAAAGCCATCAGCACGGTATTGGATTTCCAAGTCGGCGCGGCGCCGGTACTGGATAAGACGGGGCAATTAGTCGGCATGTTGTCGGCCATCGATCTGTTGATGGCCTTCCAGGATATTCTAGAAAGCCAGAAATCCGCGAAGAAGAGAAAGCAGACCGCTTGAGCTAAGGCGGCCGGTTGGGCGGCCAGTCACCACTAAAAAGGCCACAGATGTGGCCTTTTTGGTGTTTAGCGATTCCCTCGCAGGGGCTGCCCGGACAACTTAGTTGAACAGTCCCTTGAGCAATTTATCCGCAGCTTTCTTGATATCATCATCCTTGGCCTTGTCGCCCAAGAGTTTTTCAAGTCCGCGTTCCACCTCACGCTGTGCCTTTTGCTCCAGCTCATTATTCTGCTTGAGCAGCTGAGCCAGATTGAGCGAGAACGTCGGCTCGTTCCAATTACCTTTGACGTCAATCGGCACCGTCAGATCAGCCACTTCATCAATGTCTTTGCCGCCCTGCCCCTTGCTCGTGGCAACCACAGAGGTATTCACCGCAAAGTCGATGGTTTCGTTGACCAAGCTGGTCGAACCCTGGCCGTTGATGCGGAGCAGCGGCGAGTCGATATCCAGGTTACTGGTAGAAGCCACGCCTTGGCCCAGCTTGATGGTCGAAGACATCGAGGAGAAATCCGTCTTCTTCTCTTCTTTGACGTATTCGGCTTTTTGTCCCTTCAGCGTTGCGCGGGCTTCACGGATCATCTCCGGAATATTGACGCCATAAATCGCCCCGTCGGCAAAGCGGATATCGACTGTACCAGCAATATTTTCACGGATGCGCTTTTCAGCCAAACCGGTACCTGCGACATTAACGGTAATATCACCACTTCCCGCCAAGGTATCATTTTGTGCCACATCCACCAGCAACGGCTGGACCTGAACTCCTTTGATTTGCTGGGTCACACGGTACGTCGGCAACTGGCCGTTGGCATCGATTTTAGCGGTGGCATGCATGCTGCCTTGGTAAAGGTTGGCATCGAGACGGCTCAGCTCGAACACGCCGTTCTTCACTGTCATCGCCAGCTGCACATCGCTCAGGTGCGCATTCGCCGCTTTGAACTGGCCGATTGCAAGCTTACCGGCAACATCGAGGGTCTTCAGCGCGCTCAGATCTGGCTCTCGGTCTTTGTCCTGTTCGCCCGCGGCCTCGTCTGCTGTACCCGCTTGGCTCGAATCACTATTACTTTGCGATGCCGTTGGCTTGTCGCCTCCGGTACCAAAGAATGCATCGAGGTCTATCTGCTCAGACGACAGGTCAAAGCGGATCACCGGAATATCTGCCGATTCGAAGGAAGCATTACCCGCCAAAGCCAATTCATCCACCGACGCCTTGATAGCAGGCAGCTCCGCCAGCCCCTTCTCCAAGTGGTACTTGGCATCCGCGTCCAGGCCAATCTTCATCTCAGGGCGAGGCAGGTTGGCACCTTTAACATCAGCACTGACCTTAGCCGCCTTCAAATCAATGACTTTAACCGCCTCATCCACCATCAGTTGGGTAGAACCCTGGGTGTTGAAGCTCAAATCTGGTACCTGACCTTCAATGACAAACTCAACCGTTGACCATTCACCCAGCTTGAAGCTGTCCAGCGAGATGTTGGCGTTGCGGATATCATTGGCCGAATCTTTAGCACTGGCCCTCAAAGACAATGCTTTAAGCTCAGCGCCATCCAACGCCTTGGCAATCAACAGCTCGGTTTGGCCTTCAGCACTAAAGCTCAGCTCACCCGCACTCCCGGCAATATTGAACTGCGCCGCTGTCCACGCACCTGGCGCAAATTGTGCCAGGGAGAAGTCAAGCCGGGAAATTTCGGTTTGACTTCCCGCTTGGTCGTCAATGATAAGCGCGCTGGCATTGTTGATTTCGACGCCAGCCAAGCTGATCTGCCAAGCTTGCTGTTCGGCCGTCTGCACGGGCTGTTTCACTGCTTGCTCTGTTGCCGACTCAGCTTGGTCTTGGCCCGACAGGCCATCAAGATTACTGACGCCGCTCTCAAGCGTCTGGATAAACACCCTGCCCCCCAGCAGGCTTACATTGCCAATTTCCAGCTGCTGGGAAAACAGCGGCATGACAGAGACAGAAAGCTCAGCCTGATCGAACTGGGCAAGATTTTGCTCGGCAAACCCTGGCGGATTTCTCAATTCGGTCTTGCCGATATCAAATCCAATGCTTGGGAAAAAGCGCCAGCTAATATCACCGTCAATCACCAAGTCGCGACCGGTCGCTTTTTTCACCTGCTCGGCAATCATCGGCTTGAACTGGTTCGGATCAACCAAAGCCACCAAGGCCGCGATGCCGATAACAGCAACCACAACGACCGCAAGCAATGCCATTATTATTTTTTTCATTACATCCCCATCTTTTCATCCATGCCCATCAATCGAGCCCAGCACAAATTAACCATGGCTCATTGTGGCATATAGCCAAGTGACTTCAAGTACATAGAGTATATTCCAGCACGAAGGTTCCTTTGTATTCGGCAGGTAAAAAAATAGGCAGCGTAATGCTGCCTATTCAAAATCAGTTGCCAGTGCGGACGTTATGCGCGCAGCAGCTTAGCAATGTGGGCTTTTAGTACGTCAATCGCGATACGGTTCTTACCGCCGCGAGGAACAATGATGTCCGCGTATTGCTTCGAAGGCTCGATGAACTGCATGAACATCGGGCGCACTGTCTTCTGGTACTGGTCAAGTACCGACTCCATGGTACGGTCACGCTCGGCCACATCGCGCTGCAGGCGACGAAGCAAGCAGATATCAAGTGGCGTATCCATGAAAACACTCGCATGCATAATGTCACGCAGGCGAGGATCAGTCAGTAGCAGGATGCCTTCCAGGATGATCACTTTCTTCGGTGTCATCGTAGTGGTTTCAGCCATACGCGTGTGCTCGCTGTAGCTGTACTGAGGCACTTCCACCGCTTCACCGCGGATCAACTGCTCAAGATGGTCACAAAGAAGGTCGTGATCCAAGGCATTTGGGTGGTCGTAATTAGTCTTTACCCTTTCATCCATGCTTAGGTGGCTTTGATCGTTGTAGTAGCAATCTTCCGTGATAACACCGATCTGATGATCGCCTACTTTTTCTTTTAGCTCTTTATAAACTGTGCTGGCAATCAGACTTTTACCGGATGCAGAGGCCCCTGCAATACCGATAATAACGCATTGGTGAGAGTGTTCAGACATATCAGAAAGCACCTGTAAAACAACGTGGCGTAGTGGACAAACCGTAATAAGCAGAACATTTCCTACCACTCACTGTGTCAGGAAATGACTTAAATAGGGCATAAATAAACCGCCTGATTATAGGCAGATGTAGGGGCAGATGCCAGTAAAAAAGCGGCATCCGCCTCATTTGCTCAGAAACTCTGCAAGATGGACCAGAGCAATGGTTTACATTGTACGAATTGTGATCTGCTCGGCTACGGGCGTGCCCTGCCAATACAGCCGACTCGCCACCGAACCGGCCAGCTGGATATAGGCCTGAGCCTGTTCCGAGTCAGGGGATGCCGCCACTGTCGGCTTACCGTTATCGATATCTTCACGAATTTTGATATGCAGAGGCAGTTGGGCTAGCAGCGGGACGGCATATTCCTGCGCCATACGCTCGGCACCACCGGTACCGAAGATAGGCTCGTGGTGACCACAATTACTGCAGATGTGGTAGCTCATGTTCTCGACCACGCCCAGTACCGGGACATCGACTTTGTTGAACATGTTGACGCCCTTGATGGCATCGGCCAGCGCCAGATCTTGCGGGGTAGTGACGACTATCGCCCCGGTAACCGGAATTTGCTGCGCCAGTGTGAGCTGGATGTCACCGGTACCCGGCGGCATATCAATCACCAAATAGTCCAGATCCGGCCACCAGGTCTCGGCAATGATCTGAGATAGCGCCTTCGAGGCCATCGGGCCACGCCAAATGGTCGCGCTCTCCGCTGGCACCAAATACCCCACCGAGTTGGTAAACAGACCGCATGACTCAATCGGCATCATCATTTTGCCGTCCGGAGACTGCGGTTTCTCATCGACAGTACCCAGCATCATAGGCACCGACGGACCATAGATATCCGCATCCAGCAGACCCACTTTGGCCCCTTGCGCCTGCAAACCCAGCGCAAGGTTAACCGAAGTGGTCGATTTCCCCACCCCGCCCTTGGCCGAACTCACCACAATGATGTTCTTTACTCCCTTCAATGGTTGCTTGTCGCCTGTCGCCAGCGGGGCCACACGACAACCAATCTCAAACTGGGTATCACTGGCAATGTGGTGGAGCTGTTGCTGGGTGATGATCCACTGTTCGAGTAATTCGGCAACCACACCGGCAGCAAACGGAAAGGTCACCGAAATCTTACCGTCTGCCGACACCGATACCACATTCGTCGTCTCGGCCCATTCATCATGTAGCCAAGGGTGTTCAAATTGGTTCAGCCAACGGCAAATATCTGCCACGCTTTCGAAACGAGTAATTGAGTCACTGCTCATGATCTTTTAGCGCTCCACATTTATTGTTTACCTACATCCTAACACCGATGGTTATTTAACGCCCCATTTTACCGTGTTTTACCGCAGATCCTCCTAGGCAAGGTGCTATCCATCAGGTACTATTCAAAGCTACGTTTTTATTACCCATCACGAGCGAAATAAGACATTATGGCTGCAAATCCAAGAAAAATTCTGGTGACCTGCGCCCTACCGTACGCTAACGGTTCTATCCACTTGGGTCACATGCTTGAGCATGTACAAGCGGATATCTGGGTGCGCTATCAGCGCCTTCGTGGCAACGAAGTTCATTTCATCTGTGCAGACGATGCACACGGTACTCCAATCATGCTTAAGGCCCAGCAGATGGGTATGGAACCTGAGCAGATGATTGCCGAAGTGAGCAAAGAGCACCAGGCTGACTTTGCTGGCTTCGATATCAGCTTCGACAACTACCACAGCACGCACTCTGAAGAGAACCGCGAGCTGGCGTCGTTCGTCTACACCCAGCTGAAAGAAAACGGCTTCATCACCAACCGTACGATTTCTCAGCTGTTCGACCCGGAAAAAGAAATGTTCCTACCGGACCGTTTCGTAAAAGGTACTTGCCCTAAGTGTAAGTCTGACGACCAGTACGGCGACAACTGTGACAACTGTGGCGAAACCTACAGCCCGACCGAGTTGATCAACCCGAAATCTGCTGTTTCTGGTGCAACACCAGTAATGAAAGATTCTGAGCACTTCTTCTTCGACCTGCCTCAATTCGAAGGCATGCTCAAAGAGTGGACCAAGTCAGGAGCCCTGCAAGACGAGACAGCCAACAAGATGCAGGAATGGTTCGAGTCTGGCCTACAGCAGTGGGACATCTCTCGTGACGCGCCTTACTTCGGCTTTGAAATCCCGGGCGAGACTGGCAAGTACTTCTACGTATGGCTAGACGCGCCTATCGGCTACATGGGCTCATTCAAGAACCTGTGTGACAAGCGCGATGACCTGAACTTCGACGAGTTCTGGAACAAAGACAGCTCAACCGAACTTTACCACTTCATCGGTAAAGACATCGTATACTTCCACAGCCTATTCTGGCCTGCAATGCTGGAAGGTGCGGGTTTCCGCAAGCCGGACAACGTCTTCGTGCACGGCTACGTGACGGTGAACGGTGCCAAGATGTCTAAGTCTAAGGGTACTTTCATCAAAGCCGGTACCTACCTGCAGCACCTAGACCCAGAATGCCTACGCTACTACTACGCAGCGAAGCTGAACAGCCGTATCGATGATCTGGACCTTAACCTTGAAGACTTCACCCAGCGCGTAAACAGCGACGTAGTCAACAAGATTGTTAACCTAGCATCTCGTAACGCAGGCTTCATCGCCAAGCGCTTCGAAGGCAAACTGTCTGACAACTTTGCCGAGCCTGAGCTATACGCAGAGTTCGTTGCAGCGGCTGATCGCATCGCCGAGCTATACGAAACCCGCGAGTTTGGCCGCGCTATCCGCGAAATCACCGCCCTGGCCGACAAAGCCAACCAGTACGTTGACGAGAAAGCTCCTTGGGTTGTGGCTAAGCAAGAAGGCAAAGATCAGGAACTACAGGAAATCTGCTCTGTCGGTATCAACCTGTTCCGCGTACTGATGACTTACCTGAAACCTGTTATGCCTCAGCTTGCTGAACGTACAGAAGGCTTCCTGAACGAAACGCTGACGTGGGATGGTATTGCCCAGCCACTAACCGGCCACGAAGTGACCAAGTTCAAAGCGCTGTTCAACCGCATCGATGCCAAGAATGTCGAAGCCATGGTTGAATCTTCGAAAGAAGATGCGGCCGCTGAAGTCGCAGCGAAAGAAAAAGCTGAAGCAGCGAAGACAGAAACTGAACTGAGCAAAGACCCGATTGCAGACGAAATCGAGTTCGATGATTTTGCCAAGGTTGATATGCGTATCGCCAAAATCATTTCTTGCGAAGAAGTGCCTAAAGCGAACAAACTGCTTAAGTTCCAGCTCGATATCGGCGGTGAAACCCGTCAGGTATTCTCAGGCATCAAGTCGGCCTACACGCCGGAAGAGCTTGTTGGCAAGCACACGGTAATGGTGGCCAACCTGAAGCCACGCAAGATGAAGTTCGGCATGTCTGAAGGCATGATCCTTGCTGCAGGCCCTGGCGGTAAAGATCTGTGGATCCTTGAACCGCACGAAGGTGCCCAGCCAGGTATGCGCGTAATGTAATACGCCGGTCTTAACAGACGCCCATGACTAAACCAGCTCAATTGAGCTGGTTTTTTTATATCTGAATAAAGGCGAAATTTTTATTTATGCGACGGAAGACCAGGCAAAGCCACTTATAGTTAATTAGCACACGTTACAAATAAAGCCGATTTGCATGCAGAACAATTGCACCTTGATGGTTCACCAAAGAGGGATACACATTGAATCGCGATGATAATGAAAACCTAAAGCAAGTACTGTCGGCAGCGTTTACGGCCTCGTTAATCCGCTTCTCGGTTATCACCTTAATTGTTTTAGTGTGCTTTTGGGCATTCTTGCCCTTTCTCCCGATTTTAATGTGGGCTTTAGTACTTGCCATTGCACTTTATCCTGTCCGGCAATTCCTGGAAGCTAAGTTTGGCTGGTCCGCTGCGCGGACATCCACCCTAATAGCCATTGTCGGTGTGCTAGTGCTCGGTATCCCAACTGCCATGGTAGGTAACTCGTTCGCATCAAAGATATTTGGCGCCTATGAAGCTTACGAGGCAGGGACCCTCGAGGTACCTGCACCTTCGGCCAGTGTCAAAGAGTGGCCATTGGTGGGAGATAAAATGCATGAAGCCTGGCAAGAGGCTGCAGCAGATCTCCCCCGTTTCGTAGAAAGACGTCAACCGCAACTCAAAAGTTTGTCCAGCTGGTTTGTAGAGAAGGCAAGCGGCGCTGCAAGAAGTGTCTTCCTGATGATTGGAGCCATTATTCTCGCAGGCATAATGCTGGCCTGGGCTGAGCCAGCTAGCCGTTCGACACGTCGGATTTTCACCAGCTTTTCCAACCGCGAAATTGGACCGGAATTACACCATCTCACCACTGCGACGATCAGGCAGGTTGCTGTTGGCATCATTGGCATTGCATTCCTCACCGCGGTGGTATTTGGTGCAGCCGTTGCGCTTGCTGGCGTACCCGCAGCGGCATTGTTTACATTGATTGCTTTGATATTCGCAATTATGCAGCTGCCAGTGACGATTGTGGCTCTCGTCGCAGTTGGGCTGCTGTGGTCAAGCGGAGAGAACTCAACACTGCACAATACGATATTTTCTATTTTGATCATTGCTGCAAGCCTGATCGACAACTTTCTGAAACCCATGATCCTGGGCCGGGGGCTAGATGTACCAATGCCGGTAGTCTTGATAGGTGCAATTGGTGGCATGATGTCTGGCGGCATATTGGGGATGTTTATCGGAGCCGCTTTCCTCTCTGCGGGCTATCAAGTCTTTATGAAATGGGTTGATTCAGAAAATGCGCCCTCCCCAGCCGGCAGCAAACGGCCCAAAGGTGGAGAGTGATCCGTAACCTCTCCTGCCTACGGCAACGTTGCTTGGTCACCGGCCTAACTTTTTTCTCACCAAAATGGATTTCGTGCAAAAAACCACCACTCCACCATTCCCGCCGCCCCCAGATTCATTAACTTTTTTTACATATGTTAAAAGACGAAATATTGGTGATATCTAATTTTCCAGTTTTGAAAACTGCAAGACAGATCGCAGAAAGAAAATAAAATCAATGCTGGCATTTTTTCCCCCGCAATCAGCAATCCAAACAAAAACCTTTAAAATTAACAACCTAAGATATTTACCAATAATCCCCAGTGGCGTTCCCCCCGACAATACCCATGGATAATCCGAGCTATAAGCTCGAATTTACCGATGTGACGGAAATCATTGCTAACAATTTGACATCAATTGAAACAACAGATTGGTACCAAATGAGCTACATGAGCATAACCTTAGGAACTGTGCTTTGAATTGCGGCCTTGGATGGGCAAGCAATTCAACAGCGGGTCGAAAAATGAGCACGGATGGTTTGTTTCCTCTCATTTATACACTCATCCCCCAGGCAGTTATCAAGGTATTTGTAATGCCACAGAGTCTATTACGTTACACCAACATACTCAGTATCGTCGGTGATTTGATCCGGGTAGAAGTACCCAACCTCTCGTCAAGCAATGCGAAGGCCAAGTACGGCGATCTCGCGATGGTCGAGCAAAACGGTGAAAACTACTCGCTCGCTCAGATCATCAAAATCGACAACGAAGAAGTCTCGCTTCAGGTCTTTGCCGGCTGTAAAGGTCTCTCAACCAATGCCGCCGTTTGCTTCCTTGACCAACCGATGCAGGTCACCTACTCACCGAATATCCTCGGCCGCATCTTCGACGGTGCCGGGCAGCCAATCGACCATGGTCCGGAGCTTGAGACCGATCCCAAGGTTGAAATCGACGGCCCTTCGGTCAACCCGGTCCGCCGTACGCTAGCCACCCGCATGGTACGGACCAACGTGCCGATGATCGATGTGTTCAACACCTTGGTTGAATCGCAGAAAATTCCTATTTTCTCTGTCGCCGGCGAGCCATACAACAAATTCCTCGCCCGCATAGCCATCCAGGCCGAAGCCGATGTGGTGGTCTTCGCCGGAATGGGGCTTATCTATGACGACTACCATTTCTTCAAAACCCAGTTTGAGGAAGCCGGCGTGTCATCCCGTACCGTGATGTTTGTCAACCAAGCCTCGGACCCTACCGTTGAACGCTTGCTGGCACCGGACATGGCGCTCTCGGTCGCGGAACATTTTGCTGTCGATGAAAGCAAACGGGTACTGGTGCTGCTGACCGACATGACCTCCTATGCCGATGCGATGAAAGAAATCGGGGTCGCGATGGACAAGATCCCCGCTAACCGGGGTTACATGGGCGATCTCTACTCCCAGTTAGCCAAACGCTACGAAAAGGCCTGCGACTACAAAGGCGCCGGCTCTGTCACCTTGCTGGCGGTGACCACCATGCCGGGCAACGATGTCACCCACCCGGTACCGGATAACACCGGATACATCACCGAAGGACAATTCTATCTGCACGATGGCGTGCTTGACCCATTCGGCTCGCTGTCCCGTCTTAAGCAGATGGTGGTCGGCAAAGAAACCCGAGAAGATCACAGCGCCATCATGAGTGTGATGATTCGCTTCTACTCTGATTCCGTCGAGGCCCAGCAGAAGCAGGCCATGGCGTTCGAACTATCGGAGTATGACAAGAAAACACTGAAATTCGGCAAGTACTTCAAGGACAACTTCATGACACTGGACGTCGACATGAACCTGGAAGACGCCCTGGACTTCAGTTGGAAAATCCTCGCGGAGTGTTTTGATCCCGAAGAAACCTTGATCAAAGACAGCCTGCTGGAAATGTACTGGCCGTATCCAGAGCAGTTAGATCTGGACACAGAAGCAGCAGAGGGTTAATCCATGGCTAAGGTAGCACTTAACAAAAGCTCGCTAAACAAGCAAAAGCGGAGTTTGAAAACCTACAACCGCTACCTACCTGCGTTGGAACTGAAGCGACAACAATTGATGCTGGAGCGCAAAAAAGCCGAGCAGGCTCTGGAGCAAGCTAAACTACGCGTTGCCGATTTGCGCGCGGTGGTAGAGGAAGCAATTCCGATGCTCGCCTGCAAGGATATTAACGTCAATAACCTGGTCAAGGTCACCGACGTTAAGCTAGCCACCCAGAACATTGTTGGTTGCCGGGTCCCGATTGTCGAGTCGGTCGACATCGAAGTGACCCCATACAGTTATCTTGCCCGCCCGCACTGGGTCGATAGTGTGGTCCGCCAGCTGAAGGAAATGGTTCGTTTGCGTGTTGAACTGGCTGTATACCAGCAACGCTACGAGCTGATCAGCGATGCCACACGGATCACCAGCCAGCGCGTGAATTTGTTCTCGAAGGTACTTATCCCTGATACCCAAGAAAGTATCAAACGGATTGGCATCTACCTATCGGATCAAGATCGCGCCGCGGTAATGAACGCCAAGCTATCGAAACAAAAAGTGCTGGCACAGCAAGAGAAAGCGCAGGGAGGCCAATCATGAGTATCAAACAGCTAAAACGCCTGACACTCGGTGGTCAAGCTTCCCGCCGGGAAGAAATCCTGATGGCATTGCAGGCCCTTGGCTGCATGCACCTGATCCCGCTCAGCCAGGATGAGGCCGACGCCAACCATGCGATGGCCATGCAGCAGCCCTCCGATGCCAGCGAGGCATTGGCCTGGCTGAGCCGGGTCGAGCGCAGGCGCCGCCCAGTCAGGGACAAGGACTTGGTAGATGTCGAGGAATTGGTCTCCCAGATCCTCGAAAACAAACTCCATATCCGCCAGCAGCAGGACAAGCGCGATTTGCTCAAAGAGCGTCTGCAACTGCTACGTCCCTGGGGGGAGTTTGAACTACCTGACATCAGCACCATCAACAACTTGCGCTTCTGGTTTTACCTATTGCCACTGAAAAAACTCTCTGCTATGGCAGAGGTTGATCTGCCTTGGCAAGAGGTGCACAGGGACCAGAAAAATGCCTATATCGTGATTGTATCTGAGTCCGAGCCCGATCCGGTACTGCTTCCGGTTGACCGTTCGCACATTGGTGGCAATAGCCTATCCCAGGTCGAGGAACACCTAGAGATTGCCGAGCAGCACCTGGAAGACTTGCTGGCCGAACGCGAGGCGCTAACCCGCTGGATCTATCCGCTCAGCCAGTCCCTGGCAGCCAGTCAGGACAAGGCCGAGTTGCTATTGGCTTCCTCTGGAGTTCAGGATGAAGGCGAGTTCTTCCTGATCCAGGGATGGATGCCGGCCGACGCCCAGGACGCAGTGCTCGAGCTGGCCGAGGCCTATGGCTCTGCCGTGCTGTTCGAAGATCCCAAAGCCGATGACCAGCCTCCGACCCTGCTGGAAAACTCCGAGCTTACCGGAGGAGGCGCCGAGGCAATGGGCTTTTTCCAGACCCCTAACTACCGTGCATGGGACCCGGGCAACCTGGTGTTTTATTCGTTCTCGTTGTTCTTCGCGATGATCATGAATGATGCCATGTACAGCGCCATTCTCGGCCTGATCATCCTGTTCTTCCGTGACAAGTTCGATGCCTCGCCAGAAGGCAAGCGACTGAAGAATATGGGGCTGTTCATGTCCGGGCTGGGCATTTTCTGGGGCGTGCTCGCCGGCAGCTACTTTGGTATCGCGCCAGAGGAAGGCAGCTTCTGGGGCTTTTTCCACATCATCGACATGAACGACTACGGCGCCATGATGCGGCTGTCGGTCTTTATCGGTGTCATGCACCTGATCATCGCCAACGTGATGACCGCCTACATCAACCGCCCCCACAAACGTGCTTTCGCCCCGCTTGGCTGGGCGGCACTGATGTTTGGCGGCATGCTGTTGTGGTTCGGGATCAGCGGCGCGGTCTGGAGCTGGTTCGGCAAGGGGCTCGGCGGACTGTTGATGCTGGGCGGCGCCGGCCTGGTGTGTGTCTATAGCAGTGACCGGCCAATCAATAGCCGTATGGATATGGCACTCCGCGTACTCGATGGTGCCAAGGCGATTTACAACATTACCAGTGCCTTCGGTGACATCCTGAGCTACATGCGTCTGTTCGCACTTGGCTTATCCGGTGCATCGCTGGCGATGACATTTAACTCATTGGCAGGACAAGTGGTCGAAGCCCAGCCCGTTTCAGGGGTGTTGTTTGGCGGTTTGATCTTGCTGCTTGGCCATATTCTCAACTTCGCGCTCTGTGTCATGAGTGGCGTGGTACACGGTATGCGCCTAAACGTAATTGAATTTGTTAACTGGGGCCTATCCGACGAAGGATACCCATTCAAAGCTTTTCGGAAGAAAGAGGATTAAAACATGGAACAATTTGTTATTGCACTTGGCTGGTTGGGCGCGTTCGCTCCTGTTGCACTGGGTGCTATTGGTTCAGCTATCGGCTGTTCGGTAGCCGGCCAGGCTGCTTGTGGTGCCATGCTGGATGTTGAATCTGGTTACGGTAAGTACATCGGTCTGTCTGCCATGCCTTCCTCTCAGGTTATCTACGGTATCGTGATTATGTTCACCCTAGCAGGTATTGGTGTCGACGCCGAAACCGCTGGCGGTCTGTTCGGTGTTGGCTTGATGACAGGTCTGGCCCTGCTGTTCTCTGCTATCTACCAGGGGCAGGCAGTCTCGGCTGCTATCAATGCTTCTAAGAACAAGCCCGAAGTATTCGGCCTATCGATTGCCCCAGCGGCAATTGTTGAAGGCTTCTCGGTTTTTGCTTTCGTTTTTGCGCTAGTCATGGGTGCCAACATCGGCGCATAAGGAACAGAACATGCCAGTAGACAATCAAAACACCACACCGGTTTCCGCCGGGATCAAGCAGCTGGTCGACACACTTCGCCAGGAAGGTGTCGAGGCCGGTAAGCAAGCTGCCGACCAAATCATTGCCGAAGCGCGTGAAGAGGCATCGACCATCGTTGCCGAAGCCCGTGATAAAGCAGGCCTGATCCTTGGCAATGCCCGCAAGGAAGCCGACTTTATTTCAACCGCCGGCAAGCAGGCGTTCGAAATGGCCAACCGCAACGCGATTTTGGAGCTCAAGGCTTTCTTGCAAGATGAGTTTGCCAAGCAGATCAAGGCAACAGTCGGTACCCAGATGACGGATGAAAAGCTGTTGCAGCAGATGATCCTCGAAGTGGCCGGCCGCAGCGCGATCAAAACCGATGAGCCGGTTGAAGTGATCTTGCCGACCCGCGTAGTCGGCGTGAACGATTTGAGCGCCAACCCCGAAGAACTCAAGGAAGGCACCCTGATCCACTTCGCAGTTGCCCAGGCGGCCGAGATGCTGCGCGAAGGCGTGACCTTCAACGTCAGCGAGGATAACAAAAACGCCGTTGTGTTCCGCCTGAAAGATAAAGATATCGAAGTGGCACTGTCGGATGAAACCGTCACCCAAATGATGCTTAACCACCTCCAGCCTCGTTTCCGCGCGCTGTTGGAAGGTATCGTCAAATAAGTACAAGAGGCAGGCTTGCCCTGCCTCTCCTTTAACAAGGAACGTATATGTCTGATAAAGCATATCATGGCCTGTTGACGTCGCTGCCGCATATCGACTCTCTGTTTGATAGCAAAATCACGCCGATTTCCCGTTACCAACTGGAGCGTCGATTAAGTGCCCTGTCGTTCGATGAGCGCAGGCGCCTCAATATGATTGAGCAAATCATGCATTGGGATCGCACCAAAGACGATGCCGATGACGCCGAGCTGATCAAGTTTGCCACCCGGGCACGCAGCCAGGTAAAAAGCAAAGTGCTGCAGGATCTGATTGACTGGCGCTTGGACATGCGCTCTGTGGTGGCCGCCCTGCGGCGTAAAAAAGCCGGAGAAAAAGCCCCGGCCGAGCCGCGATGGAGCTTTGGTACCCGCTACGAATTTATCCGCCGCAACTGGAATGTGCCTTATTTCAATCTGCACTTTACTTTCCCTTGGCTGCCGGATGTCGCTCGGTACATGGAGCACGACCAGAGCCTGGACGTTGAAAAAGCCTTGCTCGAGGCCGTCTGGGAGCAGCTAGACCGTATCAGCACCAAAGAGCGCTTTAGCTTCGAAGCCGTGGTGATTTACCTATTGCGCTGGAATTTGGTTTTCCGCTGGACCACTTACGACAGCGAAATAGCTATCGAGCGATTCGACCAACTCGTAGAGAACGCACTGGGTGACTTTGCCAGTGATCTACCGCATTAATTTAGACAAACAGGTTGTTCAATGAGCACGGAATTAATCAATAAAACGCCGACTGCCCACGTTACGGCAGTCATTGGCGATACCCTGACCATCCGCCTGAACCCGGGCGAGAAAGGCCAACTGGTCAAAAACGAAGTCGTGTATGTGCTGCCGAGCCGCAAGCAAACCGACGGCCTTGACGAAATGCTGATGGCCGAAGTGCTGCGTGTACGCGGTGATTCTGCCGATATCCAGGTCTACGAAGATACCCGCGGCGTTGCTGTCGGTGACAGCATAATCCAAACCGGGGAAATGCTGAGCGTCGACTTGGGGCCTGGGATCTTGGCCCAAATCTATGATGGCCTGCAAAATCCGCTTGAGCGCCTGGCGCAAATTCATGGCAAGTTCCTCAAACGTGGTGTGCAGGTAGACGCGCTCGATAAAGCCGAGACCTGGGCCTTTACGGCAGTAGCCAAAAAAGGGGACAAACTGCGTGCTGGTCAATCGCTGGGGACGGTGCAGGAGGGCCGCTTTACCCATCAGATTATGGTGCCTTTCTATATTAAGGGCGAAGTCGAAGTAACCTGGATCCAGGAAGGCAGCTTTACGGTTGATACCGTTATTGCTCACATCACCGACAACCGCGGCAAGGAGCATAACCTGACCATGGTTCAGAAGTGGCCAGTGCGCCAATCTATCGCCAATACCCTGACCAAAAACGGTGGCAAGACCCAGCGCAAATTCCCTAATGAGCCCTTGGTGACCACAACCCGTACCATTGATACCTTCTTCCCGATTGCCCGTGGCGGAACAGGGTGTGTACCGGGCCCATTCGGCTCGGGCAAAACTGTACTACAGCACGGGATCTCCCGCTATTGTGACGCTGACATTGTTATCGTGGTGGCCTGTGGCGAGCGTGCCGGTGAAGTGGTCGAAACCATCGAAGAGTTTCCTCACCTGCCGGATCCTAAGCATGGTGGTACCCTTATCGACCGTACCGTTATCATCTGCAATACCTCATCCATGCCGGTTGCGGCTCGTGAGGCCTCAATCTATACCGGCCTGACACTGGGCGAGTACTACCGCCAGATGGGCTACAACGTACTGTTGCTGGCCGACTCGACCTCGCGCTGGGCACAGGCGATGCGTGAAACGTCCAACCGCCTGGAGGAGATCCCTGGCGAAGAGGGCTTCCCGGCCTACATGGACTCGGCCATCAAGGGCGTTTATGAGCGCTGCGGTGTGGTGGATAACGAAAACGGCACGGACGGCTCGCTCACCATGATTGGCTCGGTGTCTCCCGCCGGCGGTAACTTCGAAGAACCCGTCACCCAGTCAACCCTGGGGACGGTCAAGACCTTCCTGGGCCTGTCATATGACCGCGCCTACAAGCGCTTCTACCCGGCCATTGACCCGCTGATCTCCTGGTCCCGCTACCTCGATCAACTTGAAGGCTGGTATGCCGAAAACCTCGGCCCAGAATGGGTACCTACGGTCAAAGAGATGAAGGCCCTGCTATCGACCGGCGACAGCATCGGCCAGATGATGCAGGTAACCGGTGAGGAAGGGATCTCGCTGGAGGACTACGTGGTCTATCAGAAAGCGCTGTTCCTCGACATGGTGTACCTGCAGCAGGATGCCTTCGACGAAGTCGACGCGTCGTGTAGTTTCGAGCGACAGCAGTTTGTCTTCGGCAAGGTGGTTGATGTGATCCGCACCGAGTACGACTTCTCAGATAAAGCCGAAGCCCGTAAGTACTTTACGGCCATGACGCGATACTTCCGTAACTTCCATTACGCCAAAGACAATACCGCGGAATACCACGACTATGTCTCTCGGATTGAGATGTTGTTGGAGGATACAACCAGCGCCACTGCATAAGCTTTAAAATCAGGCAGTTAAACATAGCAACCAGCATACCTGCCGTCAGGTGGTGCTGGTTTGTTATGGCCGCCTGATTTCGCGACAACGCGGCACCCGCAACAAAAGTGCAAAACACCATACCAATGGAAAATAAGGACCCAGAATAAACCCAGGAAAGCAGGATTAATCACTTAGAATTTACCGGCCAGGCAGATAATTTAACCTTGCCGTCACACCTGATACTTTGCGGGCATCAAGCACCATAAAATCCTGCAAAAGCGAATGTTAAAAGGGGCTTTTCCCACCCCCGAAAATCAGGTGCAAACTCGGCAAAACCTTAGCAAAATTTCGCTCAAAACGATTTATCAGCACAAAAAACGCCCAAAAACCGCCGAGTGCGTTAAAATTCAGTTAATAAATATGTTTTCAGAATATCGTACTGCCACAAAAAGTGTGATCTGAAACATATCTTTGATTATTGCTCAGCATTTTACTTCGCATTAACACGCGAAGTGCTGTTAACCTGCTCCGCGCTCTGGTGAAAGATTTACAGAGTGAATAATTATAAGGAGTGTTTTATTCATGCAAGCACAAAAGAAAAAAATGTCCCTGACCGGCCGAGTAATTCTGGGTATGGTTCTGGGCATCTTGACAGGATTCATTATTCGTTCACTTTTTTCTGAATCATCTTTTGTCCACGAATATATTGTGAATGGCCTGTTCGAGGTCGGTGGTGCAATCTTCATTGCAAGTTTGAAGATGCTCGTTGTGCCACTGGTGTTTGTCTCTCTGGTGTGCGGTACCAGTACACTTAAAGACATCAGCACGCTGGGCCGCCTGGGCGGGAAAACTCTGGCGTTCTACCTGAGCACCACCGCGATTGCTATTTCACTGGCCCTCGTTATGGGTAACCTGTTCAAGCCAGGTGCCGGTGCAGACCTTTCTGCTGCAACGACATTTGCCTCTAGAGAAGCGCCGTCACTGGGTCAGGTCATTATCGACATGTTCCCGACCAACCCAATCAGCTCGATGGCTAACGGTAACACGCTGCAGATCATCGTGTTCGCTATCCTGTTCGGTATCGCAATCAGCGCTGCAGGCAAGCCGGGGGAGCGTATTGCAGGTATCTTCGCTGATCTCAATGAAGTGATCATGAAGCTAGTTGCCCTGCTGATGAACATTGCCCCATTCGGTGTTTTCTTCCTGATGGCAAAACTGTTCACCGGTCTAGGTCTTGATGCGATTTTCAATCTATTAGGTTACTTCCTGGTACTGACTTGTACTCTGCTGCTGCACGGTATCGTGGTGTACGGTTCACTGTTCAAAATCTTCACCGGTTTGAGCCCGAAAGTGTTCCTGAAGAAGATGGAAGATGCGATCATGTTCGCCTTCTCCACCGCGTCTTCAAACGCAACAATTCCTGTAACTATGGAAACGGCGACCAAGCGTCTTGGCGTGAAAAACCGTATCGCATCATTCACGGTACCACTTGGCGCAACCATCAACATGGATGGTACGGCGATCATGCAGGGTGTGGCGACGGCATTCATTGCCCAAGCATTTAACATCGACCTGACCATGGGTGATTACTTAATGGTCATTGCAACAGCAACTCTGGCTTCGATCGGTACTGCTGGTGTGCCGGGTGTCGGTCTTATCATGCTGGCAATGGTATTGAACCAAGTTGGCCTTCCGGTTGAAGGTATCGCAATTATCATGGGTGTTGACCGTCTGCTGGATATGATCCGTACCGCAGTCAACATCACAGGTGATAGCTGCGTCACCTGTATCGTTGCCAAATCAGAAGGTGAGATGGATATCAACCGCTTCAACGACCCGCATGCGGGCGAAAAAGAAGAAGAGGTTCACCTACACCCAATTCGCGATTAAGGCACTCCATACCAAAAGCTCCCATCCGGGAGCTTTTTTTGCACCACAATCCACCATGGTTGCACCGATATCGCCCACTCCTCCGGGCTTCTCAACCGTTCAAAAATAAGCGTTTGAAATTTATATATTTAATTTTTCTGCCTCTTGATCCAGGATGGAATAATGCTTGCTACATAGCTAACCATAAACTGGCATCTATGTTTCGGGAGGCAATATGCTTTATTTTTTTCTTATCCTCTGTCTTACTGGCATTTTGCTCAGTGCCGTCATGGTCCGTACCCACCAACAGCGCGACCTGCTGCAAAGCCGCTTCAATCAAATTATCGGCCTGCGTCAGCTGATCCACCTGCTGCGTTTCCATCGTCGCCGCTCGCACCAGGCCTTGAAGCACACCTCGGCAGAGAGCCTGAGCGAAGCGATCGCAATCAAGACCCTACTCCACAGCCTGATCAGCCAAGCAGAAAAGCCCAACAAGCCGATGTACCGGATCCTCAGCAAACAGCTGAGCACCATGCTCGATGAATGGCCCAAGTATTCTACGCAGCGCAACCAGTCCACCCACGGTAAAGCCATCCGCCATGTGCTGTACCTGATTGATGATACCCTGACCCAATGCCTTATCACGTGCGAGAAAGACGAACTATTCAAACATTATCAAGGTACATGGCCAGTGATGCTCAATGCTATCGACAGCCTGAGTCGCTTCCGTTATGCCATTGAAAACTATGAGATGGGCACCGATGTCATGGCAAGAGAGCTTGGACTTCACGCCCAGATCCTCAAACGTAGAATGGCGCAGCTGCATTTGCCCGGTGATCCCGCAGTACCACCACTGATCATCGAGAAGTTGTTCAGCCACTACGACAGCATCAATATGAATGGTCATGACAAGGAGTTGGTCAAGCACCAACTCTACCAGTTCTCGTTAGAGGCGTCGGATACCCTATTTCACCTGTTTGATCTGGTACTTGGCCATATCGGTGCACAGCTGTCGATTAAATTGCCGGAGCTGGCAACGAGGGAGGATAAGAAAGTGGTGCAGATCATTGCCCGGCACTAAGACCGGGCAATAGAAGAATGGAAGCAGAACTGAGATCAGAAGATTAAGTGGGCAATCGCGACGATGATCGGCAACGTCACCAGCGTACGCAGAACAAAGATAGCCACCAACTCAAGGAAGTTAATTGGCACTTTGCTGCTTAGGATCACCGAGCCGGTTTCCGACATGAAAATCAGCTGGGTGACCGACAGTGCCGCAACAACAAACTTGGTCAGCTCGGCATTGATACTCGAAGCGGCAATGATTGACGGCACATACATGTCCGTGAAACCCACCAGCATTGTCTGCGCGGCGGCTTGTGCCTCTGCGACGTTCAGTAACTCAAGCAGCGGCACAAACGGTGCACCCAGCAGCGAGAACAGCGGCGTCGTTTCCGCCACAACCAGACCAAGCGTACCGATTGCCATGACGACTGGCAGCACGCCAATCACCATATCCAGTGCGTTGTGGATACCTTCCTTGGCTACCGAGCCAAGGCTTTTCACTTTATCGGCACGCTGTAGGGCCAAGTCCATGCCAAAACTCATCGCTGACTGGCCTTGCGGTACCAGTTCGTCATCACGGTTCGGCTTGGTACCATCAATATAGAGATCTTTCTTGTAAGACAGAGGCGGCAGGAACTGGATCACCATGGCTGCAACCACGCCCGACAAGCAAATAGCAGCATAGAAAGGGACAAAGTAGTTCTGCAGGCCAACCTGGGTCAGTACCACCAGCGAAAACGAAATCCCCACCGGCGAGAACATGGTCGCCACCACAGCAGCCTCACGAGCCGTATATTTCTTCTGCTCGTACTGCTTGCTGGTCAGAATAACCCCAACCGTACCATCACCCAACCAAGATGAAATACAGTCAATCGCCGCCCGTCCCGGTAGCCTGAACACCGGACGCATGAACTTGCTCAGCAAGGTGCCCAGCAGTTCAAGCAGGCCGAAGTTAAGCAGCAAAGGCAGAAGCAAGCCGGCAAAGATGAAAGTCACGAATAGTGAAGGCAGCAGATCATGCAGCACCAGGCCACCGGTATTTTCATTCCAGAACATTTCTGGACCTAGCTGATGAAGCGCCGCTAGAGTAAATACCGCCCCCAGGCTACGAATAACTAACCAGGTTGGGCTCAATACAAAAAGGCGAGTCAGCAAAGAAGACTGGGTTACAAAACTAGGCTTTGCCACACTTGCCAGTAGTGAAATCACAGCAGACAAACAGATCACCGCCGTCACCAACGGCAAGATAGCGTCCCCCAACACGGCCTTGAAGCCTTTAGCCATCAGGGCTAGCGGGAAGGTAAAGTCACCGTTGACGGTCAGTGGTGCCAAGAAAAAGAACAAGCCAAGTAATGATGGGATGGCGAACATCAGCACATTCCGGCTGGTCTTGTGATGGTTTTGCGCTAAAAGGGTATCTGTCATTCTACTGCTTCCTGAATGATTACACTTTCAATAAAAGTGAATAAATTCTCAATGGTGCGATTATATCGAATACAATTAAGGACACAATAGTAAAACGATAAAATAATCACTTTTATCGCATAAAAAACCAAACAGTAGTCACCCTGCCAGATGGTTGTTTCTTTTCCCTGTTTATCAAGCCCCAAAAAAAACCCAGCCAATCGGCTGGGTTTGGGGGTGTTCTGTTCGAACTTACGCGTAACGGATTAACCGATGTGGGTCGCGTTGTTCATGTACTTGCGAAGTACTTCAGGAATACGGATACGACCGTCAGCTTCCTGGTTGTTCTCTAGGATAGCGACCATAGTACGGCCAACCGCTAGACCAGAACCGTTGAGGGTGTGAACTAGCTCAGGCTTCTTCTCGCCTTTACGACGGAAACGCGCTTGCATACGGCGAGCCTGGAAGTCACCACAGTTAGAACAAGAAGAGATCTCACGGTAAGTTTCCTGTGCAGGAACCCATACTTCTAGGTCGTAAGTCTTCACGGCACCGAAGCCCATGTCACCAGTACATAGGATCACCTTACGGTAAGGCAGCTCAAGCAACTGAAGTACTTTCTCAGCGTGGCCTGTTAGCTCTTCCAGGGCGTCCATTGAATCTTCAGGGCGAGTGATCTGTACTAGCTCAACCTTGTCGAACTGGTGCATACGGATAAGACCACGGGTGTCACGGCCGTAAGAACCCGCTTCTGAACGGAAGCAAGGCGTGTGTGCAGTCATCTTAACTGGCAGGTCCGCTTCTTCAGAAATCGTGTCGCGCAGCATATTGGTAACAGGTACTTCTGCTGTCGGGATCAGAGACAGAGTGCGAGGCTCTTCGTCGTTCACTTTCTCAGTCAGTGGCTGAGTGTGGAACAGATCAGCACCAAACTTAGGCAGCTGGCCAGTACCGAACAAGCTGTCAGAGTTCACCAGGTAAGGAACGTACATCTCTGTGTAGCCGTGCTCGTCCGTGTGCAGATCCAGCATGAACTGGGCGATTGCACGGTGCAGGCGGGCGAACTGGCCTTTCATCACGATGAAACGTGCGCCAGACAGCTTAACCGCGCTTGCGAAATCAAGGCCATCGCCCATTTCACCTAGGTCAACGTGATCTTTCACGTCAAAGTCGTAAGACTGTGGCTGGCCCCAGCGAGAAATTTCAACATTGTCGTTCTCGTCTTTACCGGCAGGTACAGAGTCGTCCGGTAGGTTAGGGATAGTCTGTACGATGGCATCCAGCTCAACCTGCAGTGCAGCCAGCGCTTTCTTCGCCTCGTCCAGCTCAGAGCCTAGGTTGCCAACTTCAGCAAGGATGCGCTCAGCTTCTTCGTGATCGCCCTTCGCTTTCGCTTGGCCAATGGACTTCGATCGGGAGTTACGCAGTGCCTGAAGCTCTTCAGTTTTGACCTGAAGTGACTTACGTTTTTCTTCTAGGGAACGTAGTAGCTCTACATCAAGAGTGTAACCACGGCGCGCTAATTTTTCGGCTGTTGCGTCCAGCTCAGTTCGAAGTAATTTAGAATCTAGCATGCTAATCCTGTGCTCATATTGTTCTAAAGTGCACATTATTTAGCCAAAACGGTGGCTAAATAATTTATAATTCAGAAGGCGTTAGGCAACCTAACGCTGATCCCTCAACAATACCCAAAAAGCCCTATTATTGATAGCGCTTTGACGCGCTTTTTGCATCTAAAGAAGCAAGATAATCTAACTTTTCAGAAATTTTGGTCTCTAAGCCCCGATTTGTCGGCTGATAATAGCGAGTGCCCGCTAACTCAGGCGGGAAGTAGCTCTCGCCGGCGGCATAGGCACCCGGCTCGTCATGGGCATAGCGGTATTCCTGGCCGTAGCCCATTTCCTTCATCAACTTGGTCGGCGCATTGCGCAAATGATGCGGCACTTCATAATCAGGATAGTTAGCGGCATCTAACTTGGCCTGCTTAAATGCGGTATACACGGCATTGCTTTTCGGCGCGCAGGCCAAATACACGATTGCCTGGGCGATAGCCCGCTCGCCTTCGTAGGCGCCTACCCGGGTAAAGCAGTCCCAAGCCGACACGGCAACCTGCATCGCGCGCGGATCGGCATTGCCAATATCTTCCGAAGCGATGGCCAGCAGTCGGCGGGCAACATAGAGCGGATCACAACCGGCCTGCAGCATGCGGGCATACCAGTACAGGCCGCCATCCGGGCTCGAGCCGCGAATCGACTTGTGTACGGCCGAAATCATGTCGTACCACAAATCCCCCTTGTTATCGAAGCGGGCAATTTTCTCCCCGGCTACTTCGGCCAACAGGGCCAGGGTGATCTGCTTGTTGCCTTGCTGATCCTCGTCTGCCATATCGATCAGCTGCTCGAGGTAGTTCAGCGACATGCGGGCATCGCCGCCGACCAACTCGGCAAGGCGCTCTTTCACCTCATCGACAAACACCAGATTGGTTTCCGTAACACCGCGCTCTTTGTCGCCAAGGGCCTGCTCAATCACCTCGAGGATCTCATCGGTATCGAGGGATTTGAGCTTGTAGACCCGGGCGCGGGACAACAATGCGTTATTGAGTTCGAAAGACGGGTTTTCTGTTGTGGCACCGATGAAGGTCACCGTACCGTCTTCGATATGGGGCAAGAAGGCATCCTGCTGGCTCTTGTTAAAGCGGTGGACCTCATCGACGAACAGGATAGTCCGGCGGCCGGCCATCTTGTTATCGCGCGCCTTGTCGATAGCCGCGCGGATATCTTTCACCCCGGAGGTGACTGCCGACACGCGTTCGACTTCGGCATTGGCATAGTGGGCCGCCACCTCTGCCAAAGTGGTTTTTCCGGTGCCAGGAGGCCCCCACAGGATCATCGAATGCAGGTGTCCGGCTTCCAGCGCACGCCTCAGCGGTTTGCCTTCTGCCAGGATATGTTTCTGGCCGATGTACTCCTGCACGGTACGTGGACGCATTCTGGCTGCCAGCGGCCGGAAATCCGACGAAAAGTCCAGGCTGAAATTACTCAAAATCACCGCTCCTCTGGACCAACCCGAATCGTTGCTGATTTGAGTTGGTCATAAAACAAAATTAGGTGGTACTGCCGTACCACCTAAGTCAATCTGGTTCACTGTCGCTTGCTAGCGGCCTTGAAAGCCGGGCTGTCGCTTAATTGCGCTGGTCATCCAGCTCCACGCCCTCTGGTGGCGTAAAGGTGAACAGGCTCGCTGCGGGCGTGTGCTTCTTAAATTTAGACAGTCTGAAATTGCTTCGCTGGCCGTCTTGCTCAACCACCGAGAAACTGCGCACTTCACCGGACTTGGCAACCGTCACGACAAACTGCCCCATCGAAGACGCACCACTTTTCGGCGTCAGGGTGAAAGTGTCGGCGGTTTGCGACACATTGTAGTTGGCCCAGTCAGCCGCACTGTTGCGAGTCAGCAATACGAACGGGGTCTGATCGGTGGCATCATTGAGCCACATCGCGGTAACCTGCTCGATAAACGGGCTGTAATACCATAGGGTCTTGCCATCAGAGATCAGAATGTTCTCATCCGGCGTTTCGGTATTCCAACGAAACAGGTTCGGCCGCTTGATGGATACATCACCGCTACCCTCCACCAGCAGGCTGCCCTCGGGGCTCACGACCGTTTGGGTAAAGTCGGCACTGAAGGCATTGACTTTGCCCAAGCGAGTACTCAATTCCTGCTGCGGATTTGCCAATGCCTGGCCTGCCAGCAACAGCGGGCTGGCTACCAACATACTCAAAAGCACTTTTTTAATCATTCTGTTAAACCTTTTCTAATGCCTGCCCTTTGATCGTAGCAGGCATGGTAATTACTGGTTATGTTGTGGGTTAATCACGTGGCGGCGGCGGTGGTGCCAGTACTTCACGGTTGCCGTTGTGGCCCGGCGGGCTCACGATACCGTGCGCCTCGAGTTGCTCGACGATTCGGGCCGCTCGGTTGTAGCCGATCTTAAAGCGGCGCTGGACACCTGACACGGAGCCGCGACGCGATTCGGCAACAAAAGCCGCCACTTCATCAAACAGCTGATCCAAATCGTCATCACCGCCGGTTGGGGTCTCGCCCGGCAACAGGCCTTCGGCTCCTTGGTCTGCCTCGAGAATGCCCTCGATATACTGTGGCTTGCCACGGGCTTTCCAGTCGTTCACCACGTTGTGTACATCTTCATCCGAGGCAAACGCACCATGAACACGCACAGGGTGGTTACTGCCCGCTGGCAAGTAGAGCATGTCACCCATACCGAGCAAGGATTCGGCACCGCCTTGGTCGAGGATGGTGCGCGAGTCCGTTTTGGTCGATACAGTAAAGGCCATCCGGCTCGGGATATTGGCCTTGATAAGGCCGGTGATGACATCTACCGATGGACGCTGGGTTGCCAACACCAGGTGGATCCCGGCTGCACGCGCTTTCTGTGCCAATCGAGCAATCAGCTCTTCAACTTTCTTACCGACAACCATCATCAGATCGGCAAATTCATCTACAATCACCACAATGCTCGGCATTTTTTCCAACAGTGGTGGGTACTCATCCATGCTGTCGCCCGGCTTCCATAGAGGATCGTGGATTGGGTGGCCTGCGGCAGCGGCTTCTTCCAACTTGGCGTTAAAGCCTGCCAAATTACGCACCCCGCAAGCCGCCATTAGCTTATAGCGACGTTCCATCTCACCGACACACCAGCGCAAGGCATTGCTGGCGTCTTTCATGTCGGTGACCACTTCGGTCAACAAATGCGGGATACCTTCATAAATCGACAGCTCCAGCATTTTCGGGTCGATCATAATAAAGCGACAATCTTCAGGCTTACACTTGTACAGCAAGCTCAAGATCATCACGTTGACCCCCACCGATTTACCGGAACCCGTGGTACCGGCAACCAGCAAGTGGGGCATCTTGCTCAGGTCGGCGACCACGGCTTCACCGGCAATGTCGTAACCCAATACAATCGGTAGAGCGCCCTTCTTATGCTGGAAGTTATCGCTAGCGACAACCTCAGACATATATACCGTTTCACGGTTCACATTCGGCAGCTCGAGACCGATATACGGCTTACCCGGAATAACTTCAACCACACGTACCGCAGATGCGGACAAGGCACGCGCCAAATCTTTAGCAAGGCCGGAGATGCGGCTGACTTTCACACCTGGTGCCAGATCAAGCTCATAACGGGTAATGACCGGCCCCGGATACACCCCAACCACTTTCGCTTTGATCTTATAGTCAGCCAGCTTGGCTTCCACCAGCATCGCGGTTTGCTTGAGCTCTTCCTCGGTGGTTGACTGCACGTTCTGCTTTGGCGGTGCCAGCAGATCAATCGTCGGCATAGGCGAAGTTGGCTTCGGCAAGTCGGCTTCGCGCTTCATCAAGAACGGATTGTCCAGGCCGGCCGCTTGCGCTTGGGCTTTCTGGGCATCACGGATTTTCTTGAGGAATGCCTCTTCGTCACTCAGGCCGTCTTCGCTACTGTCCTCACCACCGGCAGGCGCAATTTCGCGCTCTGCCCGCTCCAGCTCGGACATGCCATCCTGAACACCGATTTCAATATCATGATCCAACTCGACACCGTTTGGTGACATCGTTTCCGTTGGCCTTTCCCGGTTGCTCTCAGCCATAGCCGTTGCCTCTGGCACAGCAG
The DNA here is from genome assembly GCF_029223585.1 of Photobacterium sp. DA100. Taxonomy (NCBI): domain Bacteria; kingdom Pseudomonadati; phylum Pseudomonadota; class Gammaproteobacteria; order Vibrionales; family Vibrionaceae; genus Photobacterium; species Photobacterium sp. DA100. The sequence goes on from NZ_CP119423.1 coordinate 2,686,390, forward strand.
GCTCGAAAGAGCCAACCTCTGCATCATGAGGCTCTGTTGTAACAGGCTCAAAATGAACCGGCGATGAATGTGCTTGCATCGCCTCCGGGGTGAAGCTCTCGTCGCTGAAGGACATCCCAGCCGACAAGGCCGGAGCATCCTGTGCCGGAACATCCTCTACGGGTGCTGCCGCCATGGCCAACGCAGCCGCTGATGGCGCAGCCTCACCTACGGTACTGTCGATCACGCTATCAAGTGCCTGGGCCGCCGGTGTGGCAACCGGTCCACTGCTCTGCTCAGCCGCAGGAAGGACTGGGGCCCCATTCTGCCCGTGAGGAACAACTTGGCCTTCGTCAACGTATACCGTGAAGTTTTCATCGATATCCAGCTGCTTTTCAAGCTCGGCAATTGTCATGCCTTTCGCTTGCTGAGTCGAGTTGACCTCAACAATCTCTTCGCTGACCAAATCGTGAGCCGGTTCAACGGGCACGGCCGCTGGCTGCTCTGAGTAAGGTTCAGCGACGGCTTGGACTGGCGCCGAGGTAGTGGCATAGGCCGGCTCTGCCAGCACCGATGGTTGGCTAAGCGGTTGCTCTACTGCCACCGGGGCTTCGGCTTCCTGGCTTGCCCCGGCATCTGGTGCAGAGGCTATCGCCGCGGCAGCCGTTGCGGCCTGGGCCTGGCGGTGACGTTCCGGCATGACAATTTTCGGCTCGCGGGTATCGAGCAGCGGATCAGCATCGTATCCGGCCCCGTCCAGCAAAGGATCACCTGGCTCAGACCGATTGAAACTCGGTTCCTGGCGGGCAAAACGACTGCGGTCATCGGCAGATTCTGACGTTGCGCGACTACTCGACGCCAGTAGCACATCATCTGCATCAGGTTCGGATTCCGCTTGCTGCATGGCCAATTGGCGGCCGAATTCAGTCTGATGCTCACCGGGAATGTCTGCCGCAAACGGCGTCAGCGTCTCTGATTTATCGGCGCGCACTTTGTTCAGCAGCCATGCCATCGAGCCGAGTACCGTTTCGCCAATGGTATCGACGATGGTCAGCCAGGAGATCCCGGTAAAGAGGGTAAAGCCCACCGCCCAGGCAAACATCAGGATCAGAGTGGCCCCCAGCAAATTAAACAGAGGCAGGGCCATATTCGATACCACATCGCCAATCACCCCACCAGAGGAGAAATACCAGATGTCGTCAAAGTTGAGGTCGGCCAGCCCGCAACTGGCGACGAAGATGATCAGCAGGCCGAGCAAACGGGTGCCGTAAATCATGTAATCCACACTGAGAGGCTGCCGGCGTCTGCGGAAAAGGACCCAGGCAGCAAGAACAATGACCGCAGGCAGCGGGTAGGCCAGGGAACCAAACGTAAACAGCAAGGTGTCGGCAACCAGTGCACCGAAGGACCCGGCCTTGTTCTGCACCGGCCCTTCCCAAGCAGTCTGGGACCAAGAAGGGTCAGCAGGATCGAAACTCAACAGCGCAACCATGATGAAAATCGCCGACAAGATGCCGATGATCAGAAAGCTCTCCAGTAAGCGCTGTCCCCCGGAAAGACGCATTTTAGGCTGCTTCTTGCCCTTTACTTTCCTCAAAAAAACACTCCGATGTAACAAATTGCGTAACGCCCACCCCAACCTGTCTTGGTGGAGATTCGTAGGGCAGATACATTGAATCTTTTTAACTATCAGAACAAGGACATCCCTGCTCGTTGATATTATTGTGCCAATCGCTGGTGGCGTGTCAGACGCCAGTAAAAATAAGGCCTGATGATCTTTTGAATTCAACCACAAAAGGTCAATAGGCCCTACTGCCTATCTTATACTAAATAGCGTCCAATTTTGCCATTTTGAAAAGGGCGAGCGCGAAAGGGATGGCGATTTTTTCCCAGCATGTGCTGAAAATCCCAGCAACTTGGGGGGGACGGTGCTAACAACGTGACGAACTAAGGGGCGAGCATCCGGGAATGCTTGGCCCGAAAACAAATCAAGCGGCCAAGAGCCGCTCGATTGATATACCCAAGCTAATTGGGCTGTGGCATATTTCAAATGTGAAACTTAACGCGTTTTGATCACAAGATTGTTGGTCTGCTTCACTTCTTCCATGACCACGTAGGTACGGGTATCGTTCACCCCAGGAAGACGCAGCAGGGTTTCACCCAACAACTTACGGTATGCCGACATGTCAGATACACGGGTTTTCAGCAAGTAGTCGAAGTCACCGGATACCAAGTGGCACTCCTGGATATCTTCCAGTTCCTGCACTGACTTGTTGAATTGCTCGAACACATCCGGCGCACCACGGTTTAGCGTGATTTCTACGAACACCAACAGGGAGGCATCGAGATACTGCGGATTGAGAAGCGCGGTGTAGCCACTGATGTAGCCCTGACGCTCTAGGCGGCGTACACGCTCAAGACATGGCGTAGGAGACAAGCCGACACGCTTGGATAACTCTACATTTGAAATACGACCGTCTTTTTGAAGTTCATTCAATATGTTACGGTCAATACGATCCAATTCCTTGGATGGTTTTTTCTTGGTATCTACCATTTTTTATTCCACCTTCTTACTTCCTTGCAAAAAAATATACTACATCTTTCTATTTTTTAGAATCAAATACTCTATTAGTCAAACTATACTGCCATTAGATCTGCATTTACATCCTTGTCAATAGCCAAACATACTAGAGGCCAAGGGAGGAGCAGCATGATTATTGGTGTCCCCAAAGAAATCAAAAATCACGAATACCGTGTTGGCTTGGTTACCAGCAGTGTCCGTGAGCTCACATCACTCGGCCATCAAGTCTTGGTCGAAAGCCAAGCCGGTGTCGGGATCGGGCTGTCAGACTCAGACTACGAGAACGCTGGCGCTACAATTATTTCTAACGCTAAAGAAGTTTTTACCAGATCAGAGATGATTGTCAAAGTAAAAGAGCCTCAAGCAGTAGAAAGAGCCATGCTGTCCGAAGGGCAAATTTTATTCACATATCTTCATCTTGCACCAGATTTTCCACAAACAAAAGACCTAATAGACAGCAAAGCTGTCTGTATTGCTTACGAAACCGTCACGGATTCCTCCGGCAAATTACCGCTTCTCGCCCCGATGTCTGAAGTTGCTGGCAGAATGTCTATCCAAGCAGGCGCGCAAACGCTAGAGAATTCTAACGGCGGACAAGGCTTACTACTGAGCGGCGTACCCGGCGTCGAGCCGGCCAATGTGATCATTTTAGGAGGAGGCGTTGTCGGCTCCAATGCCGCACGTATGGCTGTTGGCATGCGAGCCAACGTCACCTTGCTCGATCGCAATGTCGATACGCTTAGGGCATTGGACTGCGAGTTCAAAGGCGCCGTCAATCTTGTCTACTCGACCTCCGAGGCCATTGACCGATTGGTGCCCGAAGCCGATATTATCATTGGCGCGGTCCTGATCCCCGGAGCCGCCGCTCCCAAGCTCATTACCGCCGAACACGTCAAGCAGATGAAGCCAGGCTCGGCTTTGGTTGACGTCGCAATCGACCAGGGCGGCTGCTTTGAAACCTCGCACCCGACAACCCACACCGACCCCACCTATATCGTCGATGATGTAGTCCATTACTGTGTCGCCAATATGCCGGGAGCTGTGGCAAGAACCTCAGCCTTCGCGCTTAACAACGCGACGTTACCGTATGTGATAAAGCTGGCCAATTTGGGATACAAGAAGGCCCTGCTGGACGATCCGGGATTCCTTGCCGGCATGAATATCATCTACGGCAAGGTCACCTGCAAAGAGGTTGCTGAAAGCTTCAATTTGCACTTTACTGATCCAACTGTCGCTATTAGCATGCACTAGCACGTAATTTATATATAACTATCAGCTATTTCTTATAGCAAATCCATCTAAAAAAATAATCCCTGCTGCCGGGTATTCCTCTTGGCAGCATGCGCTTGCAGGGGAAAAGCCCGCGCTACAATCCCCTCTTTCCATAGCGCTTCAATTTACCTACAATCACCCTTCACAAGATTAAAAAATCTCATTCAGCCTGGAGAAGTAATGAGTAACGTAAGACATTGTAAACTGCTCATCCTTGGTTCTGGTCCTGCTGGCTACACTGCCGCAGTGTATGCTGCGCGTGCCAACCTCAACCCGGTCATGATCACGGGTATGCAGCAAGGTGGTCAGCTCACCACCACCACAGAAGTTGAAAACTGGCCAGGTGACGCCGAAGGCCTGACGGGCCCTGGGCTGATGGATCGCATGAAAGAGCACGCTGAGCGATTCGACACCGAGATCATTTTTGATCATATCAACGAGACTGACTTCAGCCAGCGCCCTTTCCGCCTGAAAGGTGACAGCGGTGAATACACCTGTGACGCATTGATTATCGCAACCGGTGCCTCAGCCAAATACCTTGGCCTGGAGTCAGAAGAGAATTTCAAAGGCCGCGGCGTCTCTGCCTGCGCGACCTGTGACGGCTTCTTCTACCGCAACCAGAAAGTGGCCGTAGTCGGCGGCGGCAACACCGCCGTCGAAGAAGCCCTGTACCTGTCCAACATCGCATCGGAAGTTCACCTGATCCACCGCCGTGATACTTTCCGCTCAGAGAAAATCCTGATCAAGCGACTGATGGACAAAGTTGAAAACGGCAACATCACCCTTCACACCGACCGCGTACTGGATGAAGTGCTGGGCGATGAGATGGGCGTTACTGCCGTTCGCATCAAGGATACCCAATCTAATGCGACCGAAACGCTAGATGTAATGGGTGCGTTCATCGCTATCGGCCACCAGCCGAATACTGGCATTTTTGAGGGCCAGCTGGAGATGAACAACGGTTACATCAAAGTCCAGTCAGGCACCGAAGGTAACGCCACCCAGACCAGCGTTGAAGGCATCTTTGCCGCCGGTGATGTGATGGATCACACCTACCGCCAGGCCATCACCTCAGCAGGTACCGGCTGCATGGCTGCCCTTGATGCAGAGCGTTACCTCGACGCGCTAGAAGAGCAAAAATAATAGTTTTGGCCACCTTCCATGGTGGCCTTTTAGCCTTCACCTTTAAGCCGGCTCCCCTTAGCGGCTCAAGAATTTAATATGGACAAACAATTACAACGCGATTTAACCAAGTGGTTGAAATCACAGAGTAAGCTGGCAAAACGCTGGCTCATGCTCAGTGTCGGCCTTGGGTTCTTGTCGGGGTTGCTACTCGTTGGCCAGGCCGCTTTGCTGGCCCATATCCTGCACCAACTCATCATTGAACACACCGATAAATACCAACTGGTTTCCAGTTTTGTCGGGCTATTTATCATTGTCGGCCTGCGGGCTGGCTGTAGCTGGGGGCGAGAAATTTTCGGCTACCGCTGCGGCGAACAAATCCGGCTCCACATCCGCCAGCTGATCCTCCAGCGCCTGCAGCAGTTAGGTCCCGCCTACATCAAAGGCAAGCCTGCCGGTGTATGGGCCAGCCTGGTACTGGAGCAAGTAGAAGAAATGCAAGACTTCTTCTCCCGCTACATCCCGCAAATGTCGATTGCGGTATTGGTTCCGCTGGTGATTTTGTTCGCCGTGTTCCCGCTCAACTGGGCCGCGGGGCTGATCTTCCTGATCACCGCACCACTGGTGCCTATGTTCATGGCACTGGTTGGATTGGGGGCGGCCGATGCTAACCGCCGCAACTTCAAGGCGCTGCAACGCCTTTCTGGCCACTTCTACGACCGCCTGCAAGGCCTGTCGACCCTGCGCCTGTTCCACCGTGCCGAGGCAGAAGCGGAAAACCTCCACGCCGCCTCCCACGTGCTGCGCAAGCGGACGATGGAAGTGTTGCGCATGGCCTTCCTCTCGTCGGCGGTGCTGGAGTTTTTCTCCGCCATCTCGGTAGCGATTGTTGCGGTATACTTTGGCTTCTCCTTTATCGGCGAGCTCAATTTCGGCCACTACGGGGTGCCAATTAGCCTGTTTACCGGTCTGTTCATTCTGGTGCTGGCGCCGGAGTTCTACCAGCCGCTGCGTGATCTGGGCACCTTCTACCACGCCAAGGCCCAGGCCATCGGGGCGGCAGAGTCCATTGTCGAATTCCTCAACAGCGAAGCTGATGGCATGAGCCAAGGCCAAACCAACCTCGACTCTCCGGAAACAATCTCCATCAGTGCCGAGCAGCTAGAAGTGCTGAGCCCACAGGGCCAAGTACTGGCGGGTCCGCTCAGCTTTAGCATCAATGCCCACGAACAAGTCGCCCTGGTCGGCCCGAGCGGGGCCGGCAAAACCAGCCTGCTCAATGCGCTGCTGGGGTTCCTGCCCTACCGTGGCAGCCTGAAAATCAACGGTACCGAGCTTAGCGAGCTTGATCACAGCCAGTGGCGCCAGGCGATCAGCTGGGTCGGCCAAAACCCGCTATTGCTTCACGGCACTGTCCGCGACAACATCACCCTGGGCAACCCACTCGCCACCGAGGAACACATCAAGCAGGTCGCACAACAAGCCTACGCCGATGAATTCATCCAGCGCCTGGAGCAAGGTTACCAGCATCAGGTCGGTGACCGCTCCGGGGGACTATCGGTCGGCCAGGCCCAGCGTATCGCGGTAGCGCGTGCCATGCTGCAAAGCGGGGCTTTCTGGTTGCTTGATGAGCCTACCGCCAGCCTAGATGCCAATTCGGAGCACTTGGTGCTGGAGAGCCTGAAAACGGCAGTCAACGGCCAGACGACGCTAATGGTGAGCCACCGCCTGGACCAACTGGCTGCCATGGACCGAGTCCTAGTGATGGAAAACGGCAAACTGGTCCAGAATGGTCCATTCGAACAGATCCGCCAGCAAGGCCTGCTTGCTGAGATGCTGGCCCATACCGACAAGAGGGATCTCGATGCGTGATTTAATCCCTTATCTCAAGCTATATCGTAAGCACTGGTTCGGCCTGACCCTTGGCATGTTGCTCGGGCTAGGCACACTGCTTGCGGCCATGAGCCTGCTGACCCTATCGGGCTGGTTTATCGCCGCCTCCGCGGTGACGGGCCTTACCATCGCCCGAGAGACCTTCAACTACATGCTGCCGGGCGCCGGCGTGCGTGGTTTCTCGATCGCCCGTACAGCGGGTCGCTGGGGCGAGCGCGTGGTCAGCCACAATGCCACCTTCAAGCTGTTGGCTGATCTGCGTTTGTTCTTCTTCCGCAAGCTGACCCCGCTGATCCCGGGTCGTCAAGCCAACCTGCGCGATGCCGACTTGCTCAACCGCCTGGTTGCCGACGTCGATGCCATGGACCATGTTTACCTGCGCTTGGTCAGCCCGCTGATCATCGGTGTGATTGGCCTGTTGGCGATTACCGGCTTCCTCGCTTGGTTCGATGTCACTATCGGCCTGACACTGGGCGCTATTTTGCTGGCCCTGATGCTTTCCCTGCCGGTTGTTTTCTACCGCCTGGGCAAATCCAACGGCGAAACCCTGACCATGGCCAAGGCCAACTACCGGGTGAAGATGCTGGACTGGATCCAGGGCAATGCCGAGCTATTGCTATTCAATGCCGAGGATCGCTACTACCAAGCGGCCCTTGATGAGCAGCAAGCCCTGCTGGCTGCCCAGCGGAAGATGGCTAACTTGACCGGCCTGGCCAATGCCATTTTGATGGCGGCAACCGGCTGGACCCTGGTATTGATCACCTGGATAGCGGCAGACGGGATTGCAGGCCAGGCCCCCGATCCGTTCGTGGCGATGGTGGCCTTTGCGACAATGGCCAGCTTCGAGTTGATGATGCCTGTAGCCGGTGCCTTCCAGTACCTGGGCCAGACCCTGACTTCTGCCCGCCGCCTCAATGAGATCATCGAGGCGACGCCGGATACTCCGTTTGATCCCGACGGCCACACCGCACCGGTTGCAGGCTCAGTGGATATCCAGGCGATCAGCTATACCTATTACGGCAGTGATGAGCCGGTACTGAAGAATATCTCACTGGCAATCGGAGCTGGCGAGAAAGTCGCACTGCTCGGCCGTACCGGCTGTGGTAAATCAACCCTGTTGCAGCTGCTCACACGCAACTGGGATCCGCAGCAAGGGCAAATAACCTTGGATGGCGTACCGCTGCCCCAGTGGCAAGAAGCGCCTCTGCGCCAGGCCATCACGGTTGTAAGCCAACGTGTCGATGTCTTCAATGGCTCACTGCGTGAGAACCTACTGCTGGCCAAACCCGAAGGCCGCGACGAAGAGCTCTGCGAAGTACTTGAAAAAGTAGGCCTCGGTGCCCTGCTCGAAGGCAAAGGTTTGGATACCTGGCTGGGTGAAGGCGGTCGCCAGATCTCCGGCGGCGAACGCCGCCGTATCGGTATCGCCCGTGCCCTGCTGCACGATGCACCGATCCTGCTGATGGATGAGCCGACCGAGGGGCTCGACCGCCGTACCGAGCAGCAGATCATGACGTTGCTGCTCGAACACGCCAAGGACAAGACCGTGCTGTTCATTACCCACCGCCTGGTTGGCCTGGAGCAGATGGATCATATCTGTTTGATGGACGAAGGTGAGATCATCGAGCAGGGCAAACACCAGGCCCTGCTTGACCAAAATGGCCGTTACACCGAACTGTGGCAGCGGATCTGACCCAAGCGGCCAGCCTCCGGATATGCCATAACCAAAACGAGAGCCACCTGGCTCTCGTTTTTTCTTTGATGCATGCAGTCGGCGGGATCTACACCGGGATGGTCCAGTCAGCATTGAGCCGGGATGTCAGTATGTGGTCTTCCCATTTACCGTTGATCAGCAAGTAATCCCTCGCCTCCCCCTCAATCACATAACCGCATTTCTTCAATACCGCCGCACTCTTGGCATTGCGGGGCATATAGGCCGCCATGATCCGGTGGAAGGACTGATCCTCGAACATCCAGTCATTGGTCGCAGCCAGCGCCCGGCTCATCAGACCCTTCCCCTGGCAGTCCTGATCCAGCGAGTAGCCAACATGGCAGGCATGGAAAGGATGGCGGACGAGGTTGCTGTAATTGACCACCCCGCATATCTCGTCACTGCCATGTTGCTGGATAACAAAGTAGTAAGCCATTTTATGCTTATGCAGCTGCATCAGCTGCTCCAGTCGCCGCTGCCAACCAGTTTCGGTGAAGAAGGCTTCCTCGCGCAGCGGCTCCCAAGGCTGCAAGAAGGCCCGGTTGCGCTGATAGTATGCGGTTATGGCCGCAACATCTTTAGTGGTAATAAGCCTAACCGTCGCGTCACCAATATTGATCGAGGTCGCTCGGCTGATAATAGAATGAAACAACAGCACATCATCCTTATGCTACATACGATGTTGAAACGTTAGCACAGCCCGCGGGCGATGAATACACCCTCAAGGTAAACTTATTTCAGGACAAAGATTTGCCCGCATGTTTGAGCTATCATTGTGATAGCCGCGCCGCGCTTGACCTTAACCAACACAGTGATGATTATGTATTACGACTACCTTGATACGGTATTGGGAAAGATATACTTATTAGCAGACGAAAAGGGGTTACGACAACTGACCATCGCCAGTGGCGGATTTACCCCAGACAGCCATTGGGAGCACGATCCAGCATTCATGGCCACTTACATCACCCAGCTGGCCGAATACCTCGACGGGAAAAGAAAACAGTTCACCATCCCCCTCGCTCCTCCCGGTACCGACTTCCAGCAGCAAGTTTGGCAAGCCATCAGCGAAATCCCCTACAACAGCCACCGCTCCTACCAACAAATAGCCGCCCACATTGCGCATTCCACCGCAATCCTTGCTATCGGCATGGCTAAGAACGTCAACCCAATCCCGATTATTATCCCGTGCCACCGCGTCGCAACCGAGGTCGAGGCCCAGCAGAGCTGCCGCTACGGCCAAGATCTCATCTGCCAGCTCAGGGAGCTCGAGCAGGGGAAGTTGACGTTGTTGAAGTGAAAGAGTTAAGGGGCAAGTTTCTGGATCCTAGTTCCGAGATACAGATTTTCACTAATGGCTAAGATGATTAGCTCTTTCTAGGATCTAGGAACTGCTTTATCTAGGATCCGCTGGAAACAAAACGCCCGATGAAATTCATCGGGCATTGGCATTAATGTAAGTCACCGTCGCTAATTGGGAACTTAATGTTTTCCAATCCCATACTCACGTAACTTGTTGGCCACAGCAGTGTGAGATACGCCGAGCCGTTTCGCCAGCTTGCGCGTCGACGGGTAGCTCCGGTAGAGGCTATTGAGAATACCTGACTCATAGCGCTTCATGATTTCGTCGAGCGAGCCATCGAGGGTCTCCTCGCTGATCACCGTGGCCGACTCGTTTTCCGGCAGCTGGACATCGTTGACGCTGATTTCCGTCCCTTCCAGCTGTGTCATGGCGCGGAACAACACATTGCGCAGCTGGCGAATGTTGCCCGGCCACGCATACTGGCTCAGGTACTGGGCGACCTCGGCCGAGATAGACGGCTTGGGCTGCTGCAACTCCTGGGCAAACTGGCTCAGGAACAAATCCGCCAGCGGCACGATATCGGCGGTTCTCTCACGCAGCGGCGGCACGGTCAGAGACAAGACATTGAGGCGATAGTACAAGTCTTCCCGGAACTGCCCGGTCGCGACCAGCTCTGGCAGTTTCTTCTGGGTCGAACAGATCACCCTGACATCCACCTTCATCTCTTTCTCTTCGCCGACGCGGCGGAAGGTACCGTCTTGCAGGAAACGAAGCAGTTTGATCTGCAGGTGCTCCGACATTTCACCCACTTCGTACAAGAAGGCGATACCGCCATCGGCCTGTTCGAAAATCCCTTTCTTACCCGGTTCGGTTGCGGTTGCGGCCATGCCGAACAGCTCCGTTTCGGCAGCATTGTCCGGCATCGACATGCAGTTGACCAGCAGGAATGGGTTGTCGCGGCGCAGCGAGCGCTGGTGGCAGGCCCGGGCCAGCATTTCTTTGCCGGTACCGGTTTCGCCCTGGATCAGCAAAGGCGCATCCAGCATCGCCAGCTTCTTGGCCTGGGACACCAATTGCTTGAAGCGGGAAGACTGGCCAACAAGATGCTCAAAGCCATTGTCACCGCTGAGCTGACGCATCGCCAGCGGCATTTTGGCCTCGGACAGAGACTTGAGCAGGATAACCGCACTGGCCAGTACCTGCTCCTCCGTCTCGTCGGTCACATACACCGGCATGATTTCCATCATGTAATCGAGGCCGGACAGCACCACCAACTCACTGCGGCGGCTAGCATTGTCTTTTTCAAGCCAATGGTGAATATTGAAACCGACAAAAGTCTGAATATGCTCGCCGACAATATCTTCTCTGCTCTTGCCGAGCAGTACCTCAGCGGCATCATTGGCGAGATCGATCTTGCCTTGCAAGCTAATAGAGAAAAACGGATCAGGTAAGGCTTCCAGCAATGCTTTCAGTTCTTTGTGTTCACGCTCACTCGGCATGAACTGGATCTTTCTGACATCTGTCACACCATCCAGCTGGCGGATCTGCGACATCAACTGACTGAACTGCTCGAACTCAACTTCAGGGCAATTCAGGTAAATAATCCCAACCCGGTCAATTTCAATGCCCCGCAAGTCAATCTGCCGGCTCGCAAGGATATCCAGCAGCTCTCGGGTCATGCCAAGTCGGTCTTCACAAAAGACTTGTAGCCTCATATTTCTTATCTTCCAAGGTGTCAGGAATTGTTGACACAAGAAGTTTGCGCCTTCCCCGTATTGGAGTCAAGTCATTGACACCCATACCTGAGAGGTTGCGCACTATCAATCCACCGGCAACCAAAAATCGGCGTAATGAATACACTCTTCGGAAAAGGAATACGGCTTAGTAAAGAGAAAAGAAAGGCCCTAAACGGGCCTTCATGGTGTGGAAAAACTCAGTCCCGACGGTCTTTATGGGTCAGCCGGCTAAGCAGGTCCTTGCGAATTTCACTCAACTTGGGTTGTTGCTCTGGCTGCCACGGTAACGGGCGCATCAAACTGATAGCCTTGAGTCCCAATCGGCCGGTTAGCAGGCCGACACCGACCCCTTGCGCCACCCGGGTCGACACCCGGCCAGCCAAGTCCATCGACAGCATATCCATACCGCTATCGGCGATCACTTCACTGGCCCCGGCGATCGCCATGTTGGCCAGCACCAGTTTGACCAGTTTGATGCGTGACCAGTAGCCCAGCTCGACCCCGTACACCTTGGAGATCTGGTCAATAAGCCGGAAATTACGCCAGGCCACCAGTAGCATGTCAGCCAAGGCTAACGGGCTGAGTGCGACCATCACCGCCGCCTCGCTGGCATATTTGGCCACCAGCTGTCGCGCCAACTTATCTTGCTGGCCCAGCACCATGCGATCATAGAGCTGCATGACTTCGCGATCGTTATGGGTAGCGGCCAGAGACTGCAGCCACTTGTCGTAACCGGCATGCTCGTCCATCACCTTGCCTTGCTTCGCCAGCCGGGTACAGAAGGCCTTGGCTTGGCCGATGCCATCGGCCTCAAGCAAGGCCTGTGCCTGCTCCCGCTCGCTCTGGCGCTGCTTTAGCCGGCGCAAACTCAGTAGTTCTCGCCCCAGCGCGGTGATCCCCGCGGCGGCGATACCGGCCACAATCACGCTCCAGCCCAGGGCAAGCCAGTCACCGCCCTGATAGGCCGTAACAACATAGTCGATCGTTTGCCACCCCACCATGGCTGCGCCGCCAACCAGGAGTCCTTTGAGCCAGCCTGTACGGCGTTTGGGCCTGCCCCTGAGGGCTCTGGCCAGCTCTTCTTCAACGTCCGACTGTTCATTGTCCGCCGCCTCGGGCAAGAAGCTCTTCTCCTGCTCGGCAAACTGCATCTGGGAGGTCAACTCGACCTCGCCGCCAGCCGGTTCGCGTTTGGCGGGCTCGTCAAAAACAATTTTACTTTTCAGCGGCTCACTCATCGTAATTTGTCCCCTAACAAGTATTCCATCGCCTTATCCATCCGGATATGGGGCAATGGCTCGTCGCTCTGCATTTCGAGCGGGCGAAAATTCATAAAATCAAAGCCCGACTGCTGCCAGAAGGTATCACTCGGCAACCGGCGCGGTACTTCACCGGGAAACAGGGTCTTGGCCCCACCACCGATCTGATGCCCCCGCAGCGCCGGGACCTGGCGGCCTTGGTAGTCGACAAAACCCGGCTCGGTCGCCTGGATCGAGGACAGGCTGACACAGTCCATCTTGATCCCCTCAAACGAGGCGGTCTGCCATGCCTCATTCACCAGCTGCTGGAGCAAGCTGACCAAATTGGGGTGCTGTTCCGGCGTGACATGATCGGCCTTGGTCGCCGCAAACAAGACCTTGTCGATCCGCGGCGAGAACAAACGCCTCAGCATTGAACTTCGGCCGTAACGGAAACTTTGCATCAGTTGATCGAGCGCCTGGCGCATATCATTGAAAGACTCCGGCCCGGCATTGAGCGGCTGCAGGCAATCGACCAAGATGATCTGGCGGTCGAACTTGGAGAAATGTTCCTTGTAGAACGCTTTCACCACATGCTGCTGGTAATAGCGGTAACGGCTCCTGAGCATGCCAAGGTTGGTTTCCTCACTGGCATCACTCCACTGCTGCTCGGTCATTTTCTCAAGCCAGACCATAGGGAAAAACTGCAATACCGGCGCCCCGGCCAGCTCACCCGGCAGGACGAAACGCCCCGGCTGCACCCAGTGCAGCCCGCCTTCCGCCTTGCACTTGTACAAGTACTCGGTAAAACGGGCCGAGATCTGCTCAATCAATGCCTCGTCAGCCGGGGCCAGTGGATCAAACGACTCGGCCATCGCCAGCCATTCTGATGCCAGCTCCAGGCGCTTACCTTTCAGGATCTGGGCCTGCTGGCGCGACCACGCCATGAAGTCCAGCTCTAGCAGCGGCAAGTCCAGCAGCCACTCGCCGGGGTAATCCACAATGTCCAGGTACAAGGTTGCGGTATCTTGCAACAGTTTCATTGGCCCCCGCTGGGGCTTGTAGCGCAGTGCCAGCCGGGTCTGGCTGACATCCCTCGTCGGCTCGGGCCAGCAGGGCGGCTGCGACAGCAGCGCCGTCATCCCTTCTTCGTAGGCAAACTTGGGGACATGCATGTCAATTTGCGGCACCCGCTTGGCACCCAGTAACTGGCCGTCCCTGACGGCGGTAAAAAGCGGCAACCGAGGGTTAGTACTCACATGCATAAGTTGATTAACCAGCGAAGTAATGAAAGCGGTCTTCCCCGCCCGGGACAGGCCCGTCACCGCCAAACGGACATGGCGGTCTAAACTCCGGTTCACCAGTTTGTTCAGCTCATTGCTAAATCGATTCATAAACTTTCCTGAAAAATACATTCACAGCGCGAGGCGGGTCGCTTCCCAAAGCCCCTAAAAAATCCAGAGAAACCATGCCCCGGACTATACAGGCCTGCCGATTAACCCTTGATGAATCACCTCGTTAACCTTGCATTGGGTCGGCCTGAAAAAGAAAAGCAGGCAATAGCCTGCTTTTCTGCGTACTCGACCGTTACAGATTGCGAAATTCGCGGTCGACCTTGAAAGCGGAGGAGGTGACATAGGCCTCCATGTCTCGCAGCTCCTGCTCCATCTTGTCGAGCTCGCTTTCGACATTTTGAAGGATTTGACCGGCGGGTTTGCCAGCCTGCCAAGGCTTTTGCTTGACCTGGTGCTCGCGGAAAATCGTCTGCTGCTGGATCCGTTCCTCGGGCATCTTGTCGAGGATCAGCCAAGCGGCCACATAAGCCAAGGTGACAACGAAGCCCACCCCGAGTAAGAACGCTGACACAGTGAGGATCCTCACCAACCAGATTTCCATACCAAAGTATTCGGCAACCCCGGCACAAACGCCACCCAACTTGCCGTTCTTCGGGTCGCGGTAGAGGGTCTTATTCATAATTTGCGCCTCCACTGCGGGACTTCCGCATCGAGAATACGCTCTAGGGTCACGATCCGCTCTTGCATCTGCTCTGCGCGAGCCACCAGCTCCTGCAGTTTCTGCTGGTCTTCACCAGACAGCCCTTCACTTGCATGCTTCTTGCTTCGATAGTGGAGGATCAACCACAGCGGGGCAACAAAGATCATGAATACGACTAACGGCCCAACAATAAACCCCATAGACATTATTTATCTCCTTAAATTCGCGCAGATTCAATTCTTTAGATCGTCACAATCGCCACTGCCATCATAACAACCAACTCCCGTTAAGGTGAATTACTCTTTGTCCTTGAGGTTGGCTTTCATGCGCTCAAGCTCTTTTTCAATTTCGTCCTGCGCCTGCAAGTCAGCAAACTCTTCGTGCAGGTTCTTGCCGCGCCCAATACTGTAGCTGTCCGCCTCCGCTTCCATTTCGTCGATCCGGCGCTCGTATTGTTCAAACTTCGACAGAGCCTCGTCGACTTTACCCGTATCCAATTGACGGCGTACGTCACGACGGGTATCCGCAGCCTTGTGGCGCATTACCAGTGCCTGCTGGCGAGCACGGGTTTCTTGCAGCTTACGCTCTAGCTCAGCCACTTCGGCAGCCAGTTTTTCGATGGTTTCCTCCACCAGCTTGTACTCTTCGTGCAAGGTCAATGCGACATCATTGAGCTTCTGCTTTTCAATCAGCGCTGCACGAGCGAGATCTTCACGGCCTTTCTGAATCGCCAGACTGGCTTTTTCCTGCCAATCACGGCTCTGGGACTCAATGGCCTGGATGCGGCGCTGCAGCTCTTTTTTGTCAGCCAGGGCGCGAGCAGAAGAGGTTCGGACTTCAACCAGCGTATCTTCCATCTCCTGGATGATAAGACGGATCATTTTTTGCGGATCCTCGGCCTTATCCAGCAAGGAATTGACGTTGGCGTTAACAATGTCGGCAAAGCGAGAAAAAATGCCCATAGTAATTATCTCCTAAAATAAATATGGTCCTGTGGTCCTGTGGTCCTGTGGTCCTGTGGTCCTGTGGTCCTGTGGTCCTGTGGTCCTGTCAGCAGGCTTTCATTTCCTGGTTAACCGTCAATTCAGAAGTTACCCGTAATGATAATGTCCCATCGGGCCTTAGTACCATAGAACCGCTCTATCCTAGTCATATCAACATGCATGCCAACTTTTAGTCTTTTACATATCATGCACTTAGCTTTACACCTTCATAGATTGCCTGCTAAGGTGTAAGTAATTACGCCAACTATTAGCGAGATTAACCATGCGCAAAACAGATAACCTGATCGGCGAGTCTGAGGCGTTCCTCACGGTACTGGATCAAACCTCGCGCCTTGCCCCGCTGGACCGCCCTATCCTGATCATCGGCGAGCGAGGCACCGGGAAAGAGCTGATTGCCCAGCGCCTGCACTACCTCTCCCGCCGCTGGGACCAGCCGCTGATCTCGCTAAACTGTGCGGCACTGAGCGAAGGGGTTATCGACTCTGAACTCTTCGGCCACGAAGCCGGCTCCTTTACCGGTGCCAAGGGCAGGCACCAAGGCCGATTCGAACGAGCCGAGAACGGCACCCTGTTTCTCGACGAGCTGGCAACAGCTCCCATGGGGGTACAGGAAAAGCTACTCCGGGTCATTGAATACGGCGAGTACGAACGTGTCGGTGGCAGCAGAACCTGCCAGGCCAATGTCCGCCTGATCTGTGCCACCAACGAGAACCTGCCGCAACTGGCGGCGGACGGTAAGTTCCGTGCCGATTTGCTCGACCGGCTCGCCTTCGACATCATCCATCTTCCGCCCTTGCGCGAGCGCCAAGAAGATATCCTCCCTCTGGCCGAATACTACGCCGTGAAAATGTGCCGTGAGCTCAACTTCGCCTTTTTTGCCGGCTTTAGCCAGCATGCCCGGCAACAACTGCAGGCCTACCGGTGGCCCGGCAATATCCGCGAACTCAAAAACGTGGTGGAACGCTCGGTTTTTCGCCATGGTCTCGAAGATGTCCCGGTCGACACCATCATCATTGACCCGTTCAGGCCACCTTGGTTGCAGGATGAGGCAAATCTCATCGACACCACGGCGCCTCAACTTGAGGTCCCCCCGGCCAACGACAGCAGCCGCGAGCAGTGGGGGTTGCCCATCGACTTCCGCCAATGGCAGCAAGATCAGGAAGTTGCCATGCTGCGACTGGCCCTGGAACAAGCCCAGTTCAATCAGCGCAAAGCGGCTGAGTTACTCGGCTTGAGCTACCATCAACTTAGGGGCCTACTGCGCAAGTACCAGTTGGTCGGAAATGAGTGAGTTTGTACGGTTTTTGCTCATAAAGAACCCATAAATCACAGGTATTTTAATGAGGTGACTTGGTGGCGGAGTGGGATAGTGGTAAATTTATAATCTTGTTTCCAAAAAAATCCCTTATTCTATGAGCGCCTATACTCGTCTTTTGCTTGTGTGCGTCAGCCTTGCCGGCCTGGTTGGCTGTAGTGATGACCCACAGCAGGATAGCAATATTCGCAGCCAAGGCTTCGTCTATTGCGGACAAGATAAGCCAACAACCTTTAACCCACAATTAATCGATGGTGGATTAACGGCTGATACCTTGGCTGCGCAACTGTTCGATCGCCTGTTACTGCTTGACCCGGTTAGCCACCAGCCCCTGCCGTCACTGGCCAAAAGCTGGAACATCAGTAACGATGGCTTGGCCTACACTTTCGTCCTGCGGGAAGGCATCGAGTTCCAGACCACCGATTGGTTTAAACCTACGCGCCAGTTTAATGCACAGGATGTGGTGTTTAGCTTTAAGCGAGTCATCCAGTCTGACCATCCTTTCCATGCCGTTTCCGGCGGTCGCTACCCATGGTTTGACAGCCAGGGCTTTGCTAACCTGATTGAAGACATCCAAGTGGTCGCCCCCCTCACGGTGAAATTTATCCTCAGCCGGCCTGACAATGCCTTTTTGGCCAACCTGGCGACCACCTACGCGGTGATCCACTCGCAGGAATATGCCGAGCAAACACTGCGTGCCGGTAAACCCGATCAGCTCGATTCCTTACCGGTCGGTACCGGGCCGTTTTACCTC
The DNA here is from genome assembly GCF_029223585.1 of Photobacterium sp. DA100. Taxonomy (NCBI): domain Bacteria; kingdom Pseudomonadati; phylum Pseudomonadota; class Gammaproteobacteria; order Vibrionales; family Vibrionaceae; genus Photobacterium; species Photobacterium sp. DA100. Next base: position 2,704,293 of record NZ_CP119423.1, read on the forward strand.
GACAGCTACCAGGCCAATGACTTTGTCAGGCTTAATCGCCATGAAGGATACTGGCTGGGAGCGGCACCAATGGAGCAAGTGGTGTTTGACATTGCCAGCCGCGGCACGGGAACGCTGGCCAAGCTCCTGAGCCACGAGTGTGATGTGCTGTCGTCTCCGGTTGCCAGCCAGCTTCCGATCATCAGCGCCGACGAAGATTTCAGCCTCAACGCCCAAACCGGCATGAATGTGGCCTTCTTGGCGCTGGACAACAACCAGCCAGAATTGAGCGACATTCGCGTTCGCAAGGCGATAAACCATGCCATCAACCGCGAGAACCTGCTCAATTCGGTTTACTACGGAACCGGCACCAAGGCCCGCAGTATCCTACCGCCGATGTCATGGGCCTATAACCACGGCAGCCAGGCACTGGACTACGATCCGGCTAAAGCCCTTGCCCTGCTCAAGGAAGCCGGCTACGACAAGAACCTGGCCCTGACCTTGTGGGTACCGCTGGAGCCACGCCCCTACAACCCAAGCCCGCGCAAGACTGCTGAGCTGATCCAGGCCGATCTCAACGCGGTCGGGGTGAAAGTCGACATCATCACCCAAGATACGGTGAGCCGCTTTAGTGCCATTGACAAATTCAACAGTGATTTGATCTTGACCGGCTGGGTTGCCGATAATGGCGATCCGGACAATTTCCTTCGGCCACTGCTCTCTTGCGATGCCAAGCAAGCCGGCCTCAATGTGGCGAACTGGTGCAACCTCAGCTTTGACAACCTGCTCGAGCTGGCTTCTCGCACCCCTAAACTCAACCAGCGGCTCAATTACTACCACCTGGCCCAAGATATCTTAGATACGGAGGTACCGATTGTACCGTTGGCCCATGGCGTCCATTTCCAGGTCCATCACAAATCGCTGCAGGGGCTGCAGATGAGTCCATTTGGCACCCGCTCCTTCTCGACAGTATTCCGGAGCGAGATCTAATATGTTTATCTATACCATCCGTAGGCTGAACCTTTTTCTAATCACCCTGCTGATCCTGACCTTGATCGGTTACAGTATCTTACGCCTCGACGGCACGTCGCTGTGGAGTAGCCAGCCATTCTGGTCGGGTTGGGCGATCTATCTCGATAACCTGATGTCGGGCCACTTGGGATTGAACCTGCAGGGCGATCCCATCGTCCATGAGGTCATAGCCGTTTTCCCGGCCACCCTTGAGCTTAGCTTCTTTGCCTTTGTGCTATCGCTGCTGATCGGTATTCCAATCGGTACGCTGGCCGGGGTTAAACGCGGTAAATTCATCGACACCGCTATCTCGTCGATCACCCTGGTAGGGTACTCTATTCCGCTATTTTGGCTGGCGATGCTACTTATCATGCTGTTTTCATTGGAATTAGGCTGGCTGCCCGTTTCAGGCCGATACAGCTTGCTGTACGAAATTGATCACGTCACCGGCATTGCCCTGGTTGATGTGATGCTGTCTGACAAGCCATACCGCGCGGAAGCCCTGATGGATACGATCAGGCACCTTGTGCTACCAACCGTGGTGCTGGCAATGGCGCCGACCACTGAAGTCATCCGGCTAACCCGCGCATCGGTGTCGGATGTCATGGATCAAAATTTCATCAAGGTCGCCCAGACCAAGGGCCTGTCGATGTTCGAAATCATCACCCGCCATATTCTGAGAAATGCCATTCCGCCAATTATTCCGAAGCTTGGCATGCAGTTCTCGACCATGATGACCTTTGCCATGCTGACCGAGTCGATTTTCAACTGGCCGGGGATCGGCCGCTGGTTGCTCGATGCCATTTCGGCCCAGGACTATGTCGCGATCCAGGCCGGTGTGATCACTGTGGGCAGCTTTATCCTGATTGCCAACATCCTGTCTGATCTGACCGGTGCCTTTGTCAACCCTCTGGTAAGGAAGGAATGGTATGCTATCAAATAACATCTACCAGGAGACCAAGATCCCGACCCAGCTGGAGCGGGCATGGCAGAACTTCAGAAACAACTCCCTGGCGATGTTCGGTCTGTGGTGCCTGTCTTTCCTTATTCTGGTCACCCTGCTGGCACCTTGGCTGGCACCTTATGATGTCTTCGGCCAGGTCGGCGAACTGCTGATGCCACCGTCGTGGGATACCGCAGGCAAGGTGGAATACTTCTTTGGCACCGATGATCTCGGCCGTGATATGCTCAGCCGCCTGTTGCTCGGTACCCGCCTCACTTTTGGCTACGCGGTATTAGTTGCCCTCGCCTCGGCGACAATCGGGATCCTGATCGGGGTTCTGGCAGGGATGACCCAAGGCCTGAAATCCAGCTTCCTCAACCACGTGCTGGACACGGTACTCTCGATCCCGTCACTGCTCCTGGCGATCATCGTCGTGGCTTACATGGGACCAGGCGAAACCAATATCCTGCTGGCCATTTGGCTGGCGCTGATCCCGCGCTTTATCCGTGCGGTGTATACCGCAGTGCACAACGAGGTAGAGAAAGACTACATCATGGCGGCACGCCTCGATGGTGCCAACAACTTCTACCTGCTGTATAACTCGATCCTGCCCAATATCCTAACGGTGCTCACCAACGAGTTTACCCGAGCAATTTCAATTGCCATTCTCGATATTGCCGCCCTCGGCTTCCTTGGCCTTGGTGCCCAGGCACCGATGCCTGAATGGGGGGCGATGCTGGGCGATTCCATCGAACTTATCTACCTAGCGCCGTGGACAGTCACCTTGCCGGGGCTGGCCATTACGTTCAGTGTATTGGTAGTAAACTTAGTAGGGGAAGGACTCCGCCAAGCTATTAATGCGGGGATTGACTGATGCCACTATTAGATATTCGTAACCTGACCATTGAAATCGATACGCCACAAGGCATGGTGAAAGCGGTTGACCGCATGAGCCTGACTATTAACGAGGGCGAGATCCGCGGCCTGGTAGGTGAATCCGGCTCGGGTAAGAGCTTGGTCGCCAAAGCCATTGCCGGCGTGACCAAGAGCAACTGGCGTGTCAGTGCCGATCGCCTCCGCCTCGGGGATATCGATCTGCTGACCCTGACGCCGCGCGAAAGACGACGGGTGGTTGGCCGCGAGATCGCAATGATTTTTCAGGAGCCGTCCTCGTGTTTGGATCCGTCAGAGAAAGTCGGCGAGCAGCTAGAAGAAGCGATCCCGTCATCGTCTTTCGACGGTTACTTCTGGCAGCGTTTCCACTGGCGCCAGAAGCAGGCCATTGCCCTGCTGCACAAAGTCGGGATCAAAGAGCACCGCCGGGTCATGCGAAGCTATCCCTACGAGCTCACCGACGGTGAATGCCAGAAAGTGATGATCGCCATGGCTATCGCCAACCGCCCTCGCCTGCTGATCGCCGATGAGCCAACCAATGACTTGGATCCGATCACCCAGGCGCAGATATTCCGCCTGCTCAGCCGGATGAACCAACTGGGCAACACCACCATTTTGCTGGTCAGCCACGACTTGACCACCGTAACCCAGTGGGCAGACCGGATCACGGTGATGTACTGCGGCCAATCAGTCGAGTCTGCCAACCGCCAGCAGTTGCTGGAGTCGCCGCACCACCCCTATACCGAAGCACTGCTGCGAGCGATGCCTGACTTCAACCTCGATAAGCTCGCCCACAAGAGCAAACTCGAAACCCTGCCGGGCTCGATTCCCCCACTCCAGCATTTGCCAATCGGCTGCCGGCTGGGGCCCCGCTGCCCGCACGCCCAACGTAAATGTGTCGAAGTGCCAAAGCGCAGAAAGATCAAGAATCACAAGTTCAGCTGCCACTTCCCGCTGAACATGGAGAGCAGTACCAAATGAGTGCGTTACTTGAAGTCGAGAACCTGAAAAAAGACTACCACTACCGCTCAGGCTTGTTCCGCCGCCGTACTATAGAGGCCGTCAAGCCGGTTTCCTTCAGTCTGGAGGCCGGCGAGACTATCGCCTTTATGGGGGAAAACGGCTCGGGGAAATCCACCTTGGCCCGAATGCTCGCGGGCGTAGTCGAGCCGACCGAAGGCGTTATCCGAGTCAATGGCGAGCCGCTGGCTCACCGGGATTACCAGACCCGCTGCAAGCTGATCAGGATGATCTTCCAGGATCCCAACACCTCGCTCAATCCGCGGATCCAGATCGGCAAAATCCTCGAAGGGCCGCTGAAGCGAAACACCAATATGACCCCGCAGGCCCGTGAGCGCCGGATCATGGAAACCCTGAAGCGTGTCGGCCTGCTGCCGGAACACGCTTACTTCTACCCGCAGATGCTGGCGACCGGCCAGAAACAGCGTGTGTCACTGGCCCGGGCCTTGATCCTGCAACCTTGTATCATTGTCGCCGACGAAGCGCTCAACGGGCTGGATATGTCGATGCGCTCTCAGATCATCAACCTGCTACTCGAGCTGCAGGAAGAAATGGGCCTGTCATACATCTATGTGTCGCAGCACATGGGGGTGATCAAGCATTTCTCCGATAAAGTTATCGTGATGCAGCACGGTGAGATTGTCGAACAGGGCACAACCAGTGAGGTCTTCAGCAACCCGCAGCACGCGCTGACCCAGAAGTTGCTCGACAGCCACTTCTCAGCCCCATCCCACGACCGGACAACCCGCCTGAGCAGGGCAACGCCGAAAATTGAGTGCTAGGCCTGCGCTGCCAATACGTGAAACGAAAAAACGGGCACCTTGCCCGTTTTTTGTTTTATCAAGACCACCTCGTCAAACGGCCTCCAGACTAAGCCAAGAATACCGCCAAGCCACCCAATATCACGGCGCCCGTTACCGGCAAGGCGACGTATTTTCGCAGCCCGGGCTCACCGATGAACCACGCCATCCCCATCTTGACCAAGCTGTTCACGGCCGCGGCAATAAAAATCCCTGTCGCTGCCGTCGCGAGCATCTGGCCACCGGCACTCTGGCGCCCCAAGGCAAGAGTGATGGCATCCACATCGGTGATCCCTGAAATCGCCGCCAGTACCAGTGTCCCTGTATCGCCGAACCACTCCTGCAAACCATTGGCCAGCAGGATGATAAGTAGCAAGATCACACCAAAACTCAATGCCGAGGTCAGCGCCAGGGGGTTTTGTTTCATCTCGGGATTCATCTGGCTATCCGCCTTGTTTCGCTGCCATATCCACCAGGCCGGCACATAGAAGCCCAGCATCATCAGCAACATAGGTAACCACAGCAGTTCAATCAATTGCCTGTTGACCACAGAGCACACGAACAAGATACGAGGAAACATGGTGCCGCAGCTGAGCAGAATCCCACTAGCCAGCAGCCCATTGAGCTGGGGCTGCTGCTTCGACAGATGGGAAAACTGCAATGTCAGCGCCGTCGAGGAGCTGAGCCCGGCAAAAAGACAAGTCAGCAAGATACCTTTTTGTGCCCCGCCGATTTTCATCGCGAAGTAGCCAACGAAGGAAATGCCGGCAATCAATACCACCATCCACCAAATCTCGTAAGGGTTAATCGCTCCCCACGGTCCCATCGGCTCATTGGGCAATAACGGCAGCAGTACCGCCGAGATCAGCAGCAGTCGCAGCGCCGCATCAAGCTCATACTCCTGCAGCCGCTGCAGCGCTGAGTGCAGCTCTTGTTTATTATCGAGGATGATGGCGGTGATCACCGCGGCAGAAACCGCCAAGGCTGGTTCGCCGACCACAGCCAGAGCCCCGAGCAGAAAGGTCAGCAACGCCCCTACCAAGCCGGTGATACTGAGGTTGGTTTGCCTTTTCAATTTCAGGCGGTGGGAGTAGGCGACGGTCAACAGGATGGTTAGTGCGGCAAAAGACAAACCGAGGAACAACTCGGAAAAGCGCTCGGCCAACAAGCCGCAGATACCACCAAGCAACCCGACCAGCGAATAGGTGCGGATCCCGGCAATCCGGCTCCCTGCTGCTTCATTGCGCTCAACCCATCCGCGTTGAATACCTATGATTGCGCCAAGCAGAAGTGCAATGGCCAGCCTGATATAGGGAGAGGTTAACGCTAAATCCGAGTCCATTGGGCCTCCCAATCCGATTACCTTAATCTAGTTTAGGATGACTCCCGGCAAGCAACTGTCTGCTGCATCACGGAATTGATATCACCGGACAATAAAAAAGCAGGCCCTCGTTGAGGGCCTGCCTGAAAACTATCGGCGAGATGCCTGGTTAGGCAAGTGTCTTGTTGATTTCTGCCAGTACCGCAGCAGGATCTGCTGCCTGGGTAATTGGGCGTCCGATCACCAGATAGTCAGAGCCGGCTTTCACCGCCTCAACCGGCGTCATCACACGGCGCTGGTCGCCTGCCGCGCTACCTGCTGGGCGGATCCCCGGCGTCACCAGCTTGAACTCGCTCCCGAGCTCGGCTTTCAACATACTCGCTTCCTGGGCCGAGCAAACCACACCGTCAAGGCCGCTGTTTTTCGTCAGGCGGGCAAGGTTCAAGACATGCTCTTTCGGCTCGGCGGTAATACCAATCCCCTTAAGATCAGCCGCTTCCATACTGGTCAATACCGTTACACCGATAAGTAGCGGACGATCTTTGCCATAGGGCTCAAGGATTTCGCGCGAGGCGGTCATCATACGCTCGCCACCACTAGCGTGGACATTCACCATCCAGACACCCAGCTCAGCAGCAGCAGCCACCGCACGGGAACAAGTATTCGGGATATCGTGGAATTTCAAATCCAGGAATACAGAATGGCCCCGCTCATGCAGTTTACGCACAAAGTCAGGGCCAAAAAAAGTAAACATCTCTTTGCCAACTTTCAATCGGCAACTGCCCGGTTCAATCCGGTCAACAAAGGCTAGTGCTTCGTCTTGGCTTGGGTAGTCGAGAGCGACAATTACTTTTGGATCTAACATGGCATCTCCTGCTTAGTTATAAGGTCAAACTAGCCCAGCATGCTGAGCGCGCTCAGGATTGTACAGCAAAATAGTTTTTTATCGAGCATTAATTAACAAACCGCACCAAACAGCCAAAAACCACACCCAACACCAACAGCCAATCGTTTCATTCGCCAACTAAATTTTTCAACATCTTTTTCGATGGTCAAAAGCAGTCCAAAAAAAATCTAGTTGAATAATTCGCCCTAAAAAGCCCTACTTTTGACACAAAAAAGCCCACTTGAACTACAAGCGGGCTTTTAATGGCAATTTAACCATGTAAACTTCAGCTTATTCGCCGTCCAAACCGCGAATTGGCTTGATCGAACCCCACCCCTTACAGGAAGGACACTGCCAATAGAGAGAGTGGGTGGCAAAGCCACACTGGCGGCAGCGGTAGTGAGGCTTAATCTTAATCTGCTCGCCAACCAAACCTCGTAGCGTCGTCAAGCTGTCTTTCGCCCTGCCTTCCTCGGCCTCGTCCAGATGATAGTCCATCAACTGATAGAAACCCTTCATCGTTGGGTTCTTCTGCAATTGACGGGTCATGAACGTCTGGGCCATCGTCGGGCCTTCTCGCTTGGCAATCTCGTCGGCCAGCATCAGCTCGGCGGTCGACCCTGCCTTTTGCTCTACACAGTAGCGCAAGTACTTGAGCCAGCCGGACTCATTGTCCATCGCTTCGTAGCACTCCAGCAGCAGCGGCAGCGCTTCACCGATGAATTCGATATCCTGCTCGGCAACACGCTCTAGCTGCTTGGCCGCCGATTTGAACTCATCTTCGGCAATCAAGATCTTTGCCAGCATGATACTGGCCCTGACACAGGTTTTATCCGCGGACAGCGATTTTTTGAGGAGCTGCTTGGCCTTATCCGGGTTCTGCGCGCTCATCTCCAGCATCGCCATTTCACACCAGTAATGGGCGATATCGTGTTTGAGCCTGCTCTTCCCCATCTTGACCAAGTGGCTAGCAATATTAATCGCTTTTTCCCACTCTCGCGTCTGTTGGTAAATGGTCAGGAGTTGCTGCAGCGCCCCTTTGCGGTGGTCGGGTTCATCCAACAGCTGCTCGAAGATTTTCTCGGCGCGGTCAAAAAAACCAGCCGCCATATAGTCTTGGGCTAACTGCTGCAAAGCGAGATTACGCTGGTCAATAGTCAGATTTGGGCGGGCAATCAGATTTTGGTGGATGCGAATCGCACGATCAACTTCGCCCCGGCTCCGGAAAAGATTTCCCAAAGCCAGGTGTGTATCGATCGTTTCACTATCAACCTGGAGCAGCTCAATAAACACATCCACTGCTTTATCGGACTGGTCCGATAACAGCAGGTTCAGGCCTGTCACGTACTGGCGTGACATGTGATGAGACTGCTCTTGTTGCTTGTTACTAGCGCTCCTGTTACCCATATACCAGCCGTAGGCGGCAGCAATAGGCAATAACAGGAACAACAGTTCTAGCATTAAATGTTATTCCTTAACTGGCTCGGCTCGTAGCTGATCCAGTTCTTGTTGCTGCTTTTGGACTTTCTTGCTCAGGCGGTTTTTGGTGAAACGGGCCTTGAGGTACAGCAGGCCGCAGATCAGCCAGCCGATAACGAACCCGGAACCGAAGGCAATACCCAGCAATGTCGATAGCTGGAGTTCTCCCTGGGCAATCAAATAGTCAAAGTTCACCAACTGCTGATTTTGGGCACCCAGCGCAAGGGTAACCAAGAAACACGCAGCCAGTAAGAGTACGGTCAGAATTTTCATCGTGAATCCTTCTCACTTGAACGAAATATAGATGATACCTATCTGGTAAAGGCAATGCCCCAAAACCGAAAAAAACATCTGGTATAAGCACAGACGGGTATGGCCTGATTATGCAAGATTTTGCCTCATCAGACCATGATCAATACGCATAAAAAAACGGCATACTTAACAGCATGCCGTTTTTTTGTTCTAAACGTGCTTAACTAGCAATAGACTGGTTAACACGGTCGCGCAATTCCTTGCCAGGCTTGAAGTGAGGAACGTACTTGCCGTCCAGCTCAACCTTGTCACCTGTTTTCGGGTTTCGACCTACACGTGGAGCGCGGTAATGCAAAGAGAAGCTACCAAAGCCACGGATTTCGATTCGGTCACCCTCAGCCAGGGTCGTAGCCATATGCTCAAGGATTTCCTTAATAGCATCTTCTACCTGTTTGGCAGAAAGATGTGTTTGTTGACTGCATAGTCTTTCAATTAATTCAGACTTTGTCATAAACACTCCGTTTTTAGTATGTTTCTCAATAGTATAACCGCTTGGGAGGAAAAGTGATCCCCCCGAGCTCAATTATTCGCCTTTAGCCGCTTTGAAAGCGTCAGCCATTGCGCTACCGAAAGAAGCATCTTCTTGCTTGTTCAGGTTAGCCATAGCTTCTTGCTCTTCAGCAACGTCTTTAGCGCGTACAGATAGGTTGATTACGCGGTTCTTACGGTCAACGCCTGTGAATTTAGCTTCAACAGAATCGCCAACAGAAAGAACTAGAGTTGCGTCTTCAACACGGTCAACTGATGCTTCAGAAGCACGTAGGTAACCTTCAACACCTTCAGCTAGCTCGATAGTTGCGCCTTTCGCGTCAACTGCAGTAACAGTACCAGTAACTAGAGCACCTTTCTTGTTAACTGCAACGAAGCCGTTGAACGGGTCTTCTTCGATCTGCTTGATACCTAGAGAGATACGCTCGCGCTCTGCGTCAACCGCTAGAACAACTGCAGAGATCTCGTCGCCTTTCTTGAAGTCGCGAACTGCTTCTTCACCTGCAACATTCCAAGAAATGTCAGATAGGTGAACAAGACCGTCGATGCCGCCTTCAAGACCGATGAAGATACCGAAGTCAGTGATAGACTTGATCTTACCAGTTACGCGATCGCCCTTAGCTTGCATTTCAGCGAATGACTGCCATGGGTTAGCTTTACACTGCTTAAGACCTAGGCTGATACGACGACGCTCTTCGTCGATATCAAGAACCATAACTTCAACTTCGTCGCCCACGTTAACAACTTTAGATGGGTGGATGTTCTTGTTAGTCCAATCCATCTCAGAAACGTGTACAAGACCTTCAACGCCTTCTTCGATTTCAACGAAGCAGCCGTAGTCAGTTAGGTTAGTTACGCGGCCAGAAAGCTTAGTACCTTCTGGGTAACGCTTAGCGATTGCTACCCATGGATCTTCGCCTAGCTGCTTAAGACCTAGTGATACGCGAGTACGCTCACGGTCGAACTTAAGAACTTTAACGTTGATCTCGTCGCCAACATTAACGATTTCAGATGGGTGCTTAACGCGCTTCCAAGCCATGTCAGTGATGTGTAGAAGACCGTCAACACCACCAAGGTCAACGAACGCACCGTAGTCAGTAAGGTTCTTAACGATACCTTTAACTTCCATGCCTTCCTGTAGAGAAGCAAGAAGTTCATCACGCTCAACGCTGTTTTCAGATTCGATAACTGCGCGACGAGAAACAACTACGTTGTTACGCTTCTGGTCTAGCTTGATTACTTTGAACTCTAGCTCTTTGTTTTCTAGGTGAGCAGTGTCACGAACTGGACGTACGTCTACTAGAGAGCCTGGTAGGAACGCACGGATGCCGTTAAGTTCAACTGTGAAGCCGCCTTTAACTTTACCGTTGATGATACCAACAACAGTTTCAGCGTCTTCGTAAGCTTTCTCAAGAACGATCCAAGCTTCGTGGCGCTTAGCTTTCTCGCGAGAAAGTTTAGTCTCACCGAAGCCGTCTTCTACTGCGTCTAGAGCAACGTCAACTTCTGCGCCGATTTCGATTTCGATTTCGCCAGCAGCGTTCTTGAATTCATCAGCAGGGATAGAAGACTCAGACTTAAGGCCTGCGTCAACTAGTACGTAACCGTTTTCGATAGCTACAACAGTACCTTTAACGATTGCACCTGGACGTGTTTCTAGTTCGTTTAGAGACTCTTCAAAAAGTAGAGCAAAAGATTCAGTCATTATTTAATCTTCAATGTGATTAACAACCATGGGTATCCTACCGCATGGGGTTGGTAGTAAAGTCAGTTATCTTCCGTGACACCGACGCCATCATGCCGAATTATTCGGCTGATAATTTCGTTTCAATATGGGCCAATGCCAGTTCGATGACTTGATCGATAGACATCTCTGTAGAGTCTAGCACCAATGCATCAGCCGCGGGACGTAACGGCGCGACCGCACGGTTGCGATCTCGGTAGTCACGTTCCTGAATTTCTTTCAAAAGGTGGTCAAAGTTAACATCTAACCCTTTCTGTTGCAACTGCTTCATGCGACGATTCGCACGTTCTTCGGCACTGGCATCGAGAAAGATCTTGACTTCTGCCTGAGGGAACACCACGGTGCCCATGTCACGGCCGTCCGCAACCAGGCCCGGCGCCTCGCTGAATGCACGCTGGCGACGAAGCAGGGCTTCGCGCACGCGCGGCAGCGCTGCCACCTTGGAGGCTGCCATGCCGGTTTCTTCCTTACGAAGCTCACCCGACACGTCTTCCCCTTCAAGAATCACCTTTACCAACTCACCTTCAGCGATAAACTGCACATCCAGGTGAGCCGCCAAAGGTACAAGTGCGTCTTCAGACTCTAGGTCAACTCCGTGGTGCAGCGCCGCCAGGGCCAGCACGCGGTAGATAGCGCCAGAGTCCAATAGCTTCCAGCCCAGTTTATCTGCCAACAGCATACATAGCGTGCCTTTGCCGGCACCGCTTGGTCCATCGACAGTGATCACTGGCGCGTGAGTAGACATAGGTAATCTCCAAACTTGTTTAAATCTAAGCAGTCATACGTATCGGCACCCCATGGGCGTGCCGATACGTATTGCCGCTCTCAAACGGGGGCATATTATACGAGAAAAAAGTTGTGATACCAATCAGTAATCGGTCTTCAGGCCAAATAGACCTCGAGATAAAAAACAAAACCCGCCAGTTGACGGGTTCTGCTTAACTAATGACAACCCAGACAGTTAATGACTCAGAATGGCCAGCTTGTCGAAGTAATCCGGGAAGGTCTTGGAGGTACACTTAGGATCGTTGATCGTCACCGGCGTGTCGCTCAGTGCCACCAGCGAGAAGCACATCGCCATGCGGTGGTCATCATAGGTGTCAATGGCTGCATGGGTAAGCTGTGCCGGCGGGGTAATCGTGATGTAGTCTTCGCCTTCTTCTACCTCGGCACCGACCTTGCGTAGCTCAGTTGCCATCGCCGCCAAACGGTCGGTTTCCTTCACCCGCCAGTTGTAGACATTGCGGATAGACGTGGTGCCTTCGGCAAACAAGGCGGCGGTGGCGATCGTCATCGCGGCATCGGGAATATGGTTAAAGTCCATATCGACCGCCTTGAGCACGCCACGGCGGGCAATCACGTAGTCGTCGCCCCACTCGATTTCTGCCCCCATCGCGGCCAGAGCATCGGCAAACTGCACATCCCCCTGGATACTCTTCTTGCCGATACCGGTCACTTTCACTTCGCCGCCCTTGATCGCGGCGGCAGCCAGGAAGTAAGACGCCGACGAGGCATCGCCCTCGACCAAGAAGTCACCCGGAGCCTGATAGGCCTGGCCCCCTTTAACCACAAATTCCTGGTAGTCGCGGTTTTCCACCTCGACACCGAACTGGGCCATGATATGCAGGGTGATATCAATATACGGTTTCGAAACCAGTTCGCCTTTAATGCGGATCACCGTATCGGCCGAGGCCAGCGGCGCCGACATCAGAAACGCGGTCAGGAACTGGCTCGAGATAGAACCGTCGATTTCCACCTCGCCGCCTTTCAGGCCCGTACCTTTGATTTTAAGCGGCGGGTAGTTGTCATTTTCCAAATAGGTAATATCCGCCCCAGCAGTACGCAGGGCATCAACCAGGTGACCGATAGGACGCTCTTTCATGCGTGGCTCACCCGTGAGAACGAACTCGCCCTCCCCCAGGCACAGTGCCGCCGCCAGCGGGCGCATGGCTGTACCGGCGTTACCCAAGAAGAGTTCCATTGCTTCGGTTGGCTGGAATGCGCCACCAAGGCCTGTTACTTCACACACGGTCTTGTCGTCAGACAATTGATAGCTCACTCCCAGCTTGGTCAGGGCTGTTAGCATGTGACGGATATCATCACTATCAAGGAGGTTAGTCAGTCGGGTCGTACCGCTTGCTAACGCCGCCAATAGCAGAGCTCGGTTCGAGACGCTTTTGGAACCTGGCAGATTCACGGTGCCATTAATCTTACTGATCGGCTGTAACGTTAAACTTTCCATCTGTTTTTTCATTAATCCTGTTTGGTCGCAGTCATTGCAGAGTAACGAATAATGCCTCCGTTCGCTAGTACTGAATGCGTCAGCCATTTTCCCCCGGACCGTAACGACAAAAAAGCGCCCGCAGGCGCTTCAATAACCGATATCGTTTCTACTCAGCTTGGCTCTAGTCGTCGCAGCGCGATAGCGTTGTACCGTTGAAGTCACAGTCGAGATCGACCCAGCGGCCCTCATATTTCGCCAGGGAGTTATCCGTTGCCGCATAGCCCCAGATCGTCCCGCCCTTGACCGGCCCCTCAAGCTCGATTTCATCGTCAAAACGGTCTTCGCGTTCAATTTCGATCGCCACGTAGCGGCCCACACCGCTGCCGTCTTCAAGGTAGCGCCCTTCAACTTCGACCCAACTGGTATCCAGATTGTCGTGGTTCAGGCCATCGTCGAACTCGGTCTGGCCATTGATTTCGATTTCAATGCCATTGATGGTGAAGACACCCGCTCGGTATCTCGCTTCGCCAACCGCCTGGAACTCCTTGCCCGAGACGCTATTGCCATCGTCTTCAAATTCAATCTCAGTCGCGACCAGGCGCCCTGAACGATAGGCCATTTCCACCTCGACCCAGCGCCCCGATGCCAGATCCTCGCGGCGGCCGTCGTCAAACTCGGTGCGATCGTTGACTTCGATACGCAGGCGGCCGTTGAGCTCAATTTGGGTCAGGTTGTTATTGACCCAGGAGATGACCCCTTCGATTTCGGTATCGTCGTAATCGAGATCATCTTCCACATCGACCTCGCTAGCCACCAGCGTCGTGCCATGCATATCACCGTAGACTTCGACCCATGCCCCGTTGGCCAGCTCATCGTCGTCATCCACTTTTGCCTGGCTGTAGTCCACGGTCACCGTGCCGATCTTGAAGGTATAGGCTGCGCTGTCGAGCTGGGAAACCGGCCCCTCGATCTCGACAAAACCAAGATCGGGGACTTTCTGCACCGCAACCACTTCCACCGAGCCGTCAGCCAGCGGGTAAGTTGTCACCATCACCCAGTCGCCGACATTGATCCCCGCCAGACCCGCAAAAGTCATCGTGATACCGTTGACCGTAAACTGTTCGCCGTTGATGGCGGTGACAACGCCTGTCAGGGAAGGATCGAGCTTCATCGTTTCAATCAGGTTATCGTCAGCATCGATCTGCACTCGCATGCCGTTGACCAGTTCACCAAACGGCAAGGTCACGCCATCACGATAGATGACCGGGGCACCTTCACTGCGCAGCGCATACCCGTTTACGCTCAGGGTCTTGTTGCTGTGCGAGATATCGGCAACCTGTCCGTCAAGGCGACCGGTTTTGACCTCCGCCGACGAGCCACCCGAACCGGAACTTCCGCCGCAACCGGCCAACACTATTGCGACCAGAGAAGCTAGTGCCATTTTTTTCATACTTTACCTATGATTAATTGCGCATAATTACTAACTGGCGGTATGTTATTACGCTGCCTGTGAAGCAAGCGTGAAGAAATGTCTGACGAGGATAAATAAACTGGCTTATGAAAGTGCTGATTGTCGAAGATAACCACCATGTCGCCGAAACACTGGCTGATTATCTCGAGCTAGAAGGCCATACCATTGACTGCGCATACCATGGCCTTGGCGCAATCCAACTGGTTAAGGACAACCATTACGATGTCATCATCATGGATATCATGATGCCCAAAATCGACGGTATTTCAGCCGTTAAGAAAATACGCCAAGAAGTGCTGTGTGACATCCCGATCCTGTTTTTGACCGCCAAGGACAGCCTGGAGGACAAAATTGCCGCCTTCCAGGCCGGCGGCGATGATTACCTCGTCAAGCCCTTTGCCATGGAAGAGCTGTGCCTTCGGCTGCAAGCGCTGGCCAGCCGGGGGGCACGCAAAGATGTTGGCTTGCTGCACTTTGCCGACATTACCATCAACCAGTCCACTGGCGAGGTGCTCCGGGCCGGCAAGCCGATCAAGCTCAGCCGTATCCAACTGAAAATCCTATCGCTGCTGGTGAAAAAGGCCCCCGCTATAGTATCCCGCCAGGAAGTCATAGACAGCGTGTGGGGAGACGATGCGCCGGGTAGCGATGCCCTGCGCAGCCATGTCTATGGCCTGAGAAATGCTATCGACAAAGACTTCGTAGAACCACGACTAGAGACGATTCATGGCCAAGGATACCGACTCAAAGCCTAAAGCCTACCCCAGCATTTACCGCAAGATCCGCTGGAGCTTCGGCATTCCCACGCTGATTATGTTTACCTTGTTCTGGTCGGTGATCTATTTGGCCGAGAATGAGCTTGAGATCATCAGCCTCCACCACTGGCTCGATACCGAGGCAAGCCGCTACAGCCGCGACTACCAGCGCTTTGGGGACCAGGCCCAGCTCCCCAATGAGCATGAGTTCTACAGCTACTGGAGCAAAGAAACCCCACCGGCTTGGCTTGATAGCTACCAGGAGCCCGGCTTTTATGAGCACCTATTGGGTAAGGAGGACAAGCACTTCCTCGTCACCGAGCACCCATCCGGTGATGGCCTGTTCTACATCGTGTTCCAGGATGATGCCGACGACTACCTCGACGAATACGAAGCCCGCCTGCACTTCATGACATTCAGCTTGGGCGGGGCCGTCTCCCTCGCGGTACTGATCTACAGCTGGTATTTCGTAAAGAGTGTCTCTCGCCCGCTCGAAACCATCGAGCACAAAATCCGCAATATGCCGCCTGACCAGCCGGACTTTTTGGTCGAGACCGACTACAAAGAAACCCGGGAGATCGAGCAGGCACTGCATGAGAGCAAGACAAACATTGCCCGCTATTTTCAGCGCGAGCACGAGTTCAGCCGCTTCGCCTCGCATGAACTGCGAACCCCGATTATGGTGATCCAGGGTTCGGCGGAGCTGTTGGGCAAAGTGCCTAACCAGCCGCCAGTGGCCATCAAAGCCATCAACCGTCTGCAGCAAGCCAGCGAAGAGATGCGCGAGTTAACCGAAGCCTTCTTGCTGCTGGGTAAAGAAAGCATTGACCGCCACCATTTCGGGACCTACCCGCTGGAAGATAACCTCCGCCGGCAACTCGATGCCATGGCCCCCATTTTCGCCAAACAGGACGCCAGTTACGTCTTGGAGACGCACTCGGCGAGTACGATCTCCGCACCGGAGAGCTTTATCAATATTGTCATCAACAACCTGATCAAAAATGCGTTCAATTACAGTGTCGGCGATATCCAGATCCGGCTGGTCGAGAATCAGCTGACTATCACCAATTATCACGATGGCCATGCTACGTTTAATGCAGGATACGGTTGTGGGCTGGTGATCGTTGAGCGAATTTGCGAACGTATGGGATGGGAGTTTACCCCCGTCGACGACAGCGCGAAATTCACCACCACATTGGTCTTCACTTCCCCACCTCAGGCAAGGAGCGAGGAACATGGTAAACATTTTGGCGCGGTGTAATTTATCCAGGCTAACTTTAGCAGGGCTATGGGTGCTACTGTCGGGCTGTACCGGGATGCCGCCGTCGATCGAGCCCGTGTCACCGTTTGACGTACAGCGCTACCTCGGTACCTGGTACGAAATCGCCCGGCTCGACCATAGCTTCGAGCGTGGCCTCAGTAATGTCAGTGCCGTCTATAGCCGCAATGATGACGGCTCGATAACGGTACTCAACCGCGGGTTTGATACCGAAGAGCAGCAGTGGCAGCAAGCCGATGGCCGGGCGGTGTTTGTCGATGACGATAGCCAGGGCCACCTCAAGGTCTCTTTCTTCGGCCCCTTCTACAGCAGTTATGTGGTGTTCTTTCTCGAGCCGGACTACTCCGTTGCCCTCGTCAGCGGCTACAGCACCGATTACCTCTGGTTGCTAGCCAGAGAGCCCGAGCTGGACGCGCCCCAAATCTCCCGCTATGTGGCCATTGCCCAAGAGGCGGGGTTCGACACCGATAAGCTGATTTACCCGGAACAATCCCGCCAGCGGTGACGGCAACAAGAACACGGCAAAGACAAAAAAAGCCGCTGTTGTGAAGCGGCTTTTTTGTCTTGAGCAATAGCAGGTTACATGGCGGTGTTAGGCATTTTCCTGCTCGAAGTGCTTCATGAACTCGACCAGCGCCTGCACACCTTCAATCGGCATGGCGTTGTAAATCGAGGCACGCATACCGCCGACTGCGCGGTGGCCCTTCAGCGCTTTCAAACCGGCGGCATCCGCTTGCTCGAGGAACAAGGCATCCAGTGCTGGATTCTTGAGCTGGAACGGTACATTCATCAATGAGCGATTGTCCGGATGGACATCGTTGCGGTAGAAGTCCGACTGGTCGATGTAGTCATACAGTACATCGGCCTTGGCGATATTGCGCTGCGCCATGGCTTCCACACCACCGAGCTCCTTGAGCCACTTGAACACCTCGCCAGCCAGGTACCAAGCAAAGGTCGGCGGGGTATTGAACATCGACTCTTTGTCGACCTGCACGCTGTAATCCAAAATGCTCGGCAGGATAGATTTCGCCTTACCGAGCAAGTCATCACGCACAATCACGATGGTCAGGCCGGCAGGACCGATGTTTTTCTGCGCCCCGGCATAAATGACACCGTACTTCGACACATCGATAGGGCGAGACAGGATGGTCGACGACATATCCGCCACAATCGGCTTGTCCGTTACCGGCAGATCGCGGATTTCTATACCATCAATGGTTTCATTCGGGCAGAAATGGACAAAGGCAGCATCGCCAGACAGTGGCCACTCGGCCGCCGGAAGGATCGCTTTCTTGCCGTCGCGCTCGCAGGTGATATCGACAATGTTCGGCTGGCAGTATTTCGCCGCTTCCTCGGCGGCGCTGTGCGCCCAGTAGCCTCCATCCATATAGTCGGCGCTATCTGCCTCACCCAACAAATTCATCGGTACCGCCGCAAACTGGGCACGAGCACCACCATGGCAGAACAAGACATGGTAGTTGTCAGGGATGGACAGCAGGTCGCGTAGGTCTTGCTCGGACTGTTTGGCCACGGCAATGAACTCCTTGCCGCGGTGGCTGATTTCCATCACCGAGGTACCGAGATCATTCCAATTAACGAGTTCTTGTTGGGCCTTTTTCAATACGTCTGCCGGGATCATCGCTGGGCCGGCGCAAAAGTTATAAACGTTGTCCATGGTGTAAGACTTGCTCCTGCTGGAAAAACATAAGGTTGTGGTCAAAGTTGTGACTTAGGTCTGTTTTACACCTTTATAACGGTGCTGAAAAGAGGCAAAGAGAAAATACTCTTGCTGATATTCGCAGGCATAAAAAAACGCAGCCTTAAGGCTGCGCTTTTATCAGATTAACTAACTACTTAGTTATTCCTGCTCAGAAGAGTCGTCTGCTTCGGTGTCGGCAGTTGGCGTTTCACCCTCTGCAGAATTCTCAGCTTCGACCAGTTCAGCATCTTCGATAAGCTCTTCTTCTTCCGGCTCATCGATACGCTGCAGGCCAACAACCTGTTCGTCATCAGCAGTACGGATCAGGGTGACACCCTGGGTGTTACGGCCGACACGGCTCACTTCAGCCACACGGGTACGAACCAGCGTACCGCCGTTGGTGATCATCATGAACTCGTCGCCGTCTTCAACCTGGACAGCGCCGACAACGCTACCGTTACGCTCAGAGACCTTGATCGAAACCACGCCCTGAGTCGCACGGCTCTTCGCCGGGTACTCTTCCAGTTCAGTACGCTTACCGTAGCCATTTTCGGTTACCGTCAATACATCGCCCGCGTTGTGAGGAACGATCAGAGACACAACCTTGTCGCTTTCGGCCAGCTTGATACCGCGAACACCTGCCGCTGTACGGCCCATGCCACGCACCTGCTCTTCAGAGAAGCGGACAACTTTACCGGCTTTCGAGAACAGCATGATGTCATCGCTACCTTCGGTGATATCCACACCGATCAGCGAGTCACCGTCACGCAGGTTAACCGCGATGATACCCGCGCTGCGAGGACGGCTGAAGTCAGTCAGCGGCGTCTTCTTGACGGTACCGTCTGCCGTTGCCATGAAGATGAACTTGTCATCTGCATATTCTTTCACCGGCAGGATAGCGGTAATACGCTCGCCTTCTTCCAGCGGAAGGATATTGACAATCGGCTTACCACGGGCGGTACGGCTTGCCAGCGGTAGCTGGTACACTTTCAGCCAGTACATGCGGCCGCGGCTCGAGAAGCACAGAATCGTATCGTGGGTATTGGCCACCAGCAGGCGCTCGATGAAGTCTTCATCCTTCATGCGCGTTGCCGCCTTACCTTTACCGCCACGGCGCTGTGCTTCGTAGTCGCTCAGAACCTGGTACTTGACATAACCCTCGTGAGAAAGGGTGACAACCACATCTTCCTGGTTGATCAGATCTTCCAGATCGATGTCGTGGCTCGCTGCGGTGATTTCAGTACGGCGAACATCGTTGAACTGCTCTTTGACCAGTTCAAGTTCTTCGCGGATCACTTCCATCAGACGCTCTGAGCTTGCAAGGATGTGCATCAGCTCAGCGATTTCTTCCAGCAGCGTTTTGTATTCGCCAAGGATCTTCTCGTGTTCCAGCCCCGTCAGCTTGTGCAGACGTAGGTCCAGGATCGCTTGTGCCTGCTGCTCGGTCAGGTAGTACTGACCGTCGCGGATACCGTACTGCTCTTCCAGCCATTCTGGACGAGCGGCATCGGTGCCCGCACGCTCAAGCATCGCGGCAACGTTGCCAAGATCCCAACCGCGCGCAACCAGGCCAGCTTTCGCTTCAGCCGGCGTCGTCGCGTTTTTGATCAACTCGATGATTTCATCGATGTTGGCCAGTGCCAGTGCCAGGCCTTCAAGGATATGGGCACGTTCACGGGCTTTGCGTAGCTCATAGATAGTACGGCGAGTCACCACTTCACGGCGGTGGTTGACGAAGCACTTCAGCATTTCTTTCAGGTTGAAAGTCTTCGGCTGGCCGTTGTCCAGTGCCACCATGTTGATACCGAACGTGGTCTGCAGCTGAGTCTGTGCGTAGAGGTTGTTCAGCACCACCTCACCGACAGCATCACGCTTACATTCGATAACAATACGCATACCGTCTTTGTCAGATTCGTCGCGCAGTGCACTGATCCCTTCTACCTTCTTGTCTTTCACCAGCTCGGCGATCTTTTCGATCAGGCGGGCTTTGTTGACCTGGTATGGGATTTCAGTAACAACAATGGTCTCTTTGCCATTCTTGTCAGCTTCGATTTCCGCTTTAGAGCGCAGGTAGATTTTACCGCGGCCAGTCTTGTAGGCATCAACGATACCCTTGCGGCCGCTGATCATCGCGGCAGTCGGGAAGTCGGGACCCGGGATGTATTCCATCAGCTGATCAATGGTGATGTCTTCATCATTGATGTAGGCCAAGCAACCATCGATCACTTCACCAAGGTTGTGAGGTGGAATGTTCGTTGCCATACCAACGGCGATACCCGATGAGCCGTTAACCAGCAAGTTCGGGATCTTCGTCGGCAGTACCGCAGGGATCTGCTCGGTACCGTCATAGTTAGGAACGTAATCTACCGTCTCTTTGTCCAGATCAGCCAATAGTTCATGGGCGATCTTGGCCATACGCACTTCGGTATAACGCATTGCCGCGGCGGAGTCGCCGTCAATCGAACCGAAGTTACCCTGACCATCTACCAGCATGTAGCGAAGAGAGAAAGGTTGCGCCATACGCACGATCGTGTCGTAAACCGCGCTATCACCATGCGGGTGATATTTACCGATTACGTCACCGACCACACGGGCAGATTTTTTATATGCTTTATTCCAGTCATTGCCCAGTACGTTCATCGCGAACAAGACGCGACGGTGTACCGGCTTAAGGCCATCACGCACATCAGGAAGAGCACGACCCACGATGACTGACATCGCGTAGTCGAGATACGAGCCTTTCAGCTCTTCTTCAATGTTTACGGGCGTGATCTCTTTTGCAAGATCGCTCATGGAGCCAATATCCCTCAGGTAATTTCTGTCGTATACGTATACCAAACGGCATAGTTAGCGCTAAAACGGGCTGAGAGCCAATCTAAGGCGATATCTATAACGTCTGGTACCATACGTGCAAGGTGCGAGAATATAGCATATTTCAGCCCAGATAGGCACACCTTTCACCATTATGTTGTGAGTAATTTAGCGGATTGGAAAAAAATCGAAAGCACTTATCTTAGTATTACCCTTCTGACAGCCTGTTTTTTGCTCAAAGCCTGTTTTTTATTACTTTTCTCATTTTTGATTCTGGCACGTTCAAATTGCAACCAATTGTAAATTATTGAGCAAGATCGGAATTATGTTACTTCTTCGCCGAGCTGACCGAAAGCTGAACAGAAAACTGATCATTATCAATTTTGCTTCTATGCATTTAGGTACAATTAACCCGCAAGAACAAAATCTAAGATTTCAAAAATCACCAATTAGCAGTTAAGCGAGGTCAATTATGTTAGGCAGAGTAATCACCACATTAGGCATGTGTATCATCGGCGGCAAATATCTTCTTATGCTCATTATCGCAGGTATTGCAATGACTACAGGCGGTGTACAGGCTGATATGATGCAGCTAGCCATGCTAGAACCAACCGAGTAATACCTATGCAAACACGGAATGTTTACCAGGCTTAGAAGCAACAATGCGACTATCGCGCAGCACCGCTCCTAAGCCTGAATTGTTTTAAGGACAGGTAATTTTTTCTCACTTCCCCTTTCTCTGTTCTTTGCTTGTTCCAGCTACCGGAAACGCCTGTCGCTCCTCTTTATGCCGAGCGACAGCGGTGGCCCGGCGCCGTAACGACTCATCCTCGTCTTTTTCAACAACACTGCGATAACATGGCAATAAATTATCGCCAATAACTGCACCTTCTCCATGCTTGGGGTTATAATGCCGCTATCAGAAAGGAATATGGCAAAGATTCATGACTAAGCAGTTGAATGTAGACCCTGCAGAAATCATCAAATTTGAAGAAATGGCGTCCCGTTGGTGGGATTTGGAAGGCGAATTCAAACCGCTGCACCAGATCAATCCCCTGCGCCTCAACTATGTAATAGATAAAGCAGAAGGCCTGTTTGGCAAAAAAGTATTGGATGTCGGTTGCGGCGGCGGCATTTTGGCCGAGAGCATGGCGGTCGAAGGCGCCGAGGTTACCGGCCTTGATATGGGCAAAGAGCCGTTGACCGTGGCCCGCCTGCATGCACTGGAAACCGGCACCAAGCTTGAGTATGTCCAGCGCACGGCCGAAGAGCATGCCGAACTGCACCCTGAGACCTATGATGTCGTGACCTGCATGGAGATGCTGGAGCACGTACCCGATCCGGCTTCGGTGATTGCCTCCTGCGCCAAAATGGTCAAGCCTGGCGGCCATGTCTTCTTCTCGACCCTGAACCGTAACTTCAAGTCATACCTGTTCGCTATTGTCGGTGCCGAGCAACTGCTCAAACTGGTACCAAAGGGCACGCATGACCACGAGAAGTTTATCCGGCCGTCAGAGCTGTTGGAAATGATTGATGCCACCCCGCTGCAAGACCGCCATATTACCGGCCTGCACTACAACCCGCTCACCGACCGTTACTGGCTCGGCAACAATGTCGACGTCAACTATATCGTTCATACCACCAAGCAGTAGCCACAACTGCGAGCCGGTGCCCCTCGCTAGGGTATCTCGATCCTAGCGAGCTAAATTCCTGTGCCTCCCGACAGTAACCTCCCGCCAGCCTGGCGTTGATATCTATCCAGCCTACCACCGTGAATATTATGGCAATTAGCTGCAGGGATCGCTTTTTCGCTGGTCGCCGCGTATATACTGATCTTAAAGCCCCTTTTTCGATACAAGGATATGTAGCTATGACAACCAAGAAGAAAGCGATTTTGTTCGATTTGGATGGCACCTTACTTGATACCGCCCCGGATATGGCCGATGCGGCCAACCGAGTACTGGCCGACTACAACCTGCCGCCACTGACGGAGCAACAAATCCAGGCCAACACCAGCATGGGTGCCAAGGGCTTGCTGACTGCCGGGTTCGGCACGATTCCCGAACACCTCGATATCATGGCGTTAAGAGAGGAGTTCCTGCGCTATTACCAAGAAAAGATCTGCGTCAATACCTCGCTCTACCACGGTGTAGCGGCCTTGCTCGAACAGCTGGAGGAGCGAGACATTGCCTGGGGAATTATGACTAACAAACCCGGTTTCCTGACCGATATGCTGCTGCCTTTCTTCCCCCCCTTGCTGCGCGCCCAAGCCATTGTCTGTGGTGATACCCTCGCCGTCGCCAAGCCCCACCCGGAACCACTGCTCCACGCAAGCAGGCTAATGGGTATCGATCATCAAGACTGTATTTATATCGGGGATATCGAAAAAGACATGATCGCCGCCCAAGCCGCCAACATGACTGGCTATGTTGCCGGCTGGGGATACATAGGTGAAGAACACACCCCGTCAGACTGGCACGCACACGGCGTGCTCACCCACCCGAGCGACATCATCGCCGTTGTCAGCACCTGAGACGTGCTACTAACTAACCAAGAAATAACCAAAAAACATAAGGTTTATCAGTACGTCCAACGCCTGCAAAAAATCAAGAATTTTTTTTTTGCAGGCGATTTTTTTATCCTTAAAAATTTTTGATTTTTCCTATGATATTGTCACACCTGCGCAAATCAGTTAGTAGGCACTGACTTAATTTTATGAATCCCCATGTTATCCACAGCCGGTTAAAAATTACCGCCTTGCATTACCCTGCCCTCACCACTATCTTGTAACACTATAAGCTCAACACCCCAATATGTAGTGTTTTAATCGGCAGTCAGAAACCTAACAAAGATCACAATCTTTGCTAACCTCATTGCTAAAACTTACAAAAAACACTGCTACTGATGGAAATCTGGGAAAACTACCAAAAATGAATCAACAGCTCACTGTTACCAAGCGTGATGGACGCAAAGAAAGTATCGATCTAGACAAAATCCACCGAGTGATCACTTGGGCCGCAGAAGGCCTGGAAAACGTCTCTGTGTCTCAGGTCGAACTAAAATCTCACATTCAGTTCTATGAAGGGATCAAGACTGAAGATATCCACGAAACCATCATTAAAGCAGCAGCTGATCTGATCTCTGAAGAAACGCCTGACTACCAGTATCTGGCAGCCCGTCTGGCCATCTTCCACCTGCGCAAGAAGGCCTACGGCCAATTCGAGCCGCCAAAGCTGTATGACCACGTCACCAACCTTGTCGAAAAAGGCAAGTACGACAAACATTTGCTGGAAGACTACAGTAAAGAAGAATTTGATCTGATGGACACTTACATCGATCACTGGCGTGACATGAACTTCTCTTACGCTGCCGTTAAGCAGTTGGAAGGCAAGTACCTGGTACAGAACCGTGTGAGCGGTGAAATCTTCGAAAGTGCCCAGTTCCTATACATGATGATCGCCGCTTGCCTGTTCGGCAAATACCCGCGCGACACCCGTATGGACTACATCAAGCGTTTCTACGATGCGGTATCCCAGTTCAAGGTTTCACTACCGACACCTATTATGTCAGGGGTTCGTACCCCAACTCGTCAGTTCAGCTCATGTGTACTGATCGAGTGTGACGACAGCCTGGATTCGATCAATGCAACGTCAAGCGCTATTGTACGTTACGTGTCGCAGCGTGCCGGTATCGGCATCAACGCTGGCCGTATCCGTGCCCTAGGCTCAGAAATCCGCGGCGGTGAGGCATTCCACACCGGTTGTATCCCATTCTACAAGTACTTCCAGACCGCGGTTAAATGCTGCTCTCAAGGTGGTGTGCGCGGTGGTGCGGCAACGCTGTTCTACCCAATGTGGCACGGCGAAGTAGAATCACTGCTGGTTCTGAAGAACAACCGTGGTGTTGAAGAAAACCGTGTCCGCCACATGGACTACGGCGTACAGATCAACAAACTTATGTACACCCGCCTGATCAAAGGCGAGAACATCAGCCTGTTCTCTCCGTCTGACGTGCCGGGCCTATACGATGCCTTCTTCGCAGACCAAGACGAATTCGAGCGCCTGTACGTGAAATACGAGCAGGACAGCAGCATCAAGCGCAAGAGCGTCAAGGCGATCGAGCTATTCTCGCTGCTAATGCAAGAACGTGCTTCAACCGGCCGTATCTACGTACAAAACGTCGACCACTGTAATACCCACAGCCCGTTCGACCCAAGCGTAGCGCCAATCCGCCAGTCTAACCTATGCCTGGAAATTGCCCTGCCGACCAAGCCACTGAACAACGTGGAAGACGAAAACGGTGAGATCGCCCTATGTACGCTATCTGCGTTCAACCTAGGCGCCATTGATACACTGGATGACCTGGAAGAGCTGGCAGATCTGACCGTACGTGCGCTTGATGCACTACTTGATTACCAGGACTACCCACTGCCAGCGGCATACCGCTCGACCATGAACCGCCGTACCCTGGGTGTGGGCGTGATCAACTTCGCTTACTACCTAGCGAAGAACGGTGTTCGCTACTCGGACGGCAGCGCCAACAACCTGACCCACGAAGCGTTCGAAGCAATCCAGTATTACCTATTAAAAGCGTCTTTAGGCCTAGCAAAAGAGCAAGGGGCATGCCCGGCATTCAACGAGACAACGTACGCGCAAGGCATCCTGCCTATCGATACCTACAAGAAAGATATCGATAAAGTGTGCACTGCTGAGCTGCGTTACGACTGGGAAGGGCTACGTGAGGAAATCAAAACCCACGGCCTGCGCAACTCAACCCTGTCAGCCTTGATGCCATCAGAGACATCATCGCAGATCTCGAATGCGACTAACGGCATCGAACCACCACGTGGTTACGTATCGGTAAAAGCATCGAAAGACGGCATCCTGAAGCAGGTGGTGCCTGAATACAGCAAGTACAAGGACAACTACGAGCTGCTGTGGAACATCGGCAGCAACGACGGTTACCTGCAGCTAGTTGGCATCATGCAGAAATTCATCGACCAGGCGATTTCGGCCAACACCAACTACGACCCGAGCCAGCAGCCGGGCGGAAAAGTGCCGATGAAACTGTTGCTAAAAGACCTGCTAACAGCGTATAAACTCGGCGTGAAAACCTTGTACTACCACAACACCCGTGACGGCGCTTCTGATAGCCAGGGCGATGTAGGCGCAGACGACTGCACAAGCTGCAAGATTTAATGATTTGAAACGGTGGGAGCTTCGGCTCCCACCGATGTTGAGGATAAGATGGCATACAGCACTTTCTGTCAAACCAATAACGACCAACTAAAAGAGCCAATGTTCTTTGGCCAGCCTGTCAACGTTGCGCGTTATGACCAACAAAAATTTGAGATTTTCGAAAAGCTGATCGAAAAACAGCTTTCTTTCTTCTGGCGCCCGGAAGAAGTGGATGTGTCCGGCGACCGTATCGATTACAACAACCTGCCGGATCACGAGCGCCACATTTTTATCAGCAACCTGAAGTACCAGACCCTGCTGGACTCAATTCAGGGTCGCAGCCCTAACGTGGCGCTGCTGCCGATTGTGTCGATCCCAGAGCTGGAAACCTGGATTGAGACCTGGTCGTTCTCCGAGACGATCCACTCGCGCTCTTACACCCACATTATCCGTAATATCGTTAACGATCCTGCGGTCGTGTTCGACGATATTGTCGGTAACGAGCATATCATCAAGCGTGCTGGCGATATTTCCAAGTACTACGATGATCTGATCGCCGCGACCAGTGACTACCACCGCTTCGGCGAAGGCACGCACACGGTCAATGGCGACACCATCACGGTAAACCTGCGTGACATCAAGAAAAAGCTCTACCTTTGCATGATGTCGGTCAACGCGCTGGAAGCGATCCGCTTCTACGTCAGCTTCGCCTGCTCGTTCGCATTCGCCGAGCGTGAATTGATGGAAGGTAACGCTAAAATCATCAAATTGATCGCCCGTGACGAAGCATTGCACCTAACCGGTACCCAGCACATCCTGAACCTGCTGCGCACCGGCCAGGACGATCCGGAAATGGCTGAAATTGCCAAAGAATGCAAGGAAGAGTGCTTTGCTATCTTCCGTGATGCGGCCGAACAGGAAAAAGAGTGGGCAGAATACCTGTTCAAAGACGGTTCGATGATCGGCCTGAACAAAGACATCCTGTGCCAATACGTTGAGTACATTACCAACCTACGTATGGCAGCGGTGGGGCTTGAGCATGCCTACCCGGGTGCGACACAGAACCCGATCCCTTGGATCAACTCTTGGCTCTCATCTGACAACGTCCAGGTTGCGCCTCAGGAAGCGGAGATCAGCTCCTACCTGGTTGGCCAGATCGACAACGATGTCAGCGCCGATGACCTGGGTGACTTCGAACTATGAGTCGAGTCGCCATTCGCGTCAATGGTATGGAGGTTCACGGCAACAGCCGTGAGCCTCTGCTCACCCAATTGGAAAAAGCGGGCTTTCAACCTGAATACCAATGCCGAAACGGTATGTGCGGTGCCTGCCGCTGCAAACTAAAATCCGGCGCGCTCGACCAGCAAGACTCGATGGCGTTTATCGCCCCCAACGAAGTGCTGGCCTGTTGCTCAGTGCCAAAGAGCAATGTCGAGGTCGAGTTCGATTACCAACTGCAACAGCAAGAACTACAAGCCAACCTTTGAGCCCCTTTGTTGGGGGTGCTTGTTTCGCTCAGCCAAACTCCGTAATACCTTGTTTCTCCCTTGTTAGCCATGCCAGCAGCCCAGCCCTACACACCTCTTCTCCTTCCCCCTGTTCCAGCCATTAACCGTACCGTTTAAGCAAACTTACATTGCGGACTATCTACGACTTTTCACGGCTCTTTTGTTCATTGAGAATTACTAGCATTTCGAAAAAATCACATTTATTTTCAGGTACTTAATTTCAAAGGGGTTATCCCCCTCCTTCCTTATGCACCTCCTTTCATTTTTACTGAACGGCCTATTCACAAAGTCCAAATAGATTTGCCCTACATTTTAGGCAACCATTTCAGGCAGTTAAAGTTCAAGCATTTAGCTTTCAAACAGATAAACCAGCTTGGCTGTTCACCCTCGCTTCGGAAAGATCCTTTATGCCATTACGAAAAAGCAACTCAAGCCCTAGCCCATTGCCTATCCGGCCCCCCCGCCCTCGCAGCAATTTGAACCGTGACAGGCAAGGTTTTGTCTCCTTGGTCGGTGCCGGGCCCGGCGATCCAGAACTGCTGACACTCAAGGCGTTAAAGGCAGTCCAATCGGCCGATGTCATATTGCATGACCATCTCGTCACCAAAGCGATCATCCAAAATGCCAAGCCTGGCACCAATATCATCGAAGTAGGCAAAAGTTACAACAACCCTTCAGCGACTCAGGAAGGCATCAACACAATGCTGGTTTCCATGGCTCAACGGGGGCTGCGTATTTGCCGCCTCAAGGGAGGAGACCCATTTGTTTTTGGCCGCGGTAGCGAAGAGGCCATTGCCCTTGAACAGCAACAAATCCCATTTGAAGTGATTCCAGGGCTCACCGCGGCATTAGGTTGCTGCGCATACAGTGGTATTCCGCTCACTCACAGAGGAGTCTCGCGAGGGTTTACCGCGGTGACAGCCCGCGGCAACAACGAGCAGTACCAGATCAACTGGGAAAGCCTAGTTAATCTCAATCATACGCTGGTGTTTTACATGGGCTTGCACTGCGCAGCATGGATTGCTTCCAGCCTCATGCTGCACGGCATGGCAGGAGACACCCCAACAGCCATTATCAGCCACGGTACCCAGCCACAGCATTACCAGCTAAGTACCACCCTCATCGAGCTGGAAAATTGCCTGCTCAAACATAAGCCCTCTGCCCCGTCGTTAATTGTCGTCGGTAAGACCGTCGATTTAGCCAATCAGATCAAATGGCACTCCAACCACCAGCAAACTGAACACCTATTTGAACATTCACTTCAAGGAGCTATCTGATGGCTAAATACCTCACGCTTGATGAACTCGATGAGGCGCTGACACATCTGCGCTCACAGTATCGCGTCTTGGCACCAGCCTACGAACATTTCGGCGGGCGGTTCGCCCATACCGACAACCTGATTTATCAGGATATCGAAAATGCAGCTGATATTGTCTGGCAGGAGAAGTCCCATTTCTCACCGAAGGAAACAGTGCTGCCTATCACCCAGACCCTGTTTCATTTCCACGGTGATGAAATCATCCAGCCAAGCGATAACATCAAACCTATCCTGTTGTTCGCCCGCTCGTGTGATATCCACGCGCTAGAGCGACTTGATCATATGTACCTGAAAAACGGCAACAATCGCGACTGGTACTACGACCGACTTCGCAAGAAAGTAAAACTGGTCTTGCTCGAATGCCAAAGCAGTTTCGACAACTGCTTCTGCGTCTCGATGGGTACCAACAAGACAGACAACTACGCCGCAGCGGTGCGATTTGATGACAACGGCGTGGCCATCAGTATCAAAGATCCAAGCCTGCAAGCTTACTTTGACCTGCTTGGCGCAGAAAACGATTTCGAACCGTTCTTTGTCACCAGCAACCCGGTCAAGGTCCGCACCCCGGACCAGGTCTGCGACGATCCGGATCGGATCAGACACATCCTGACGCATTACCCGCTATGGCAAAGCTATGACAAACGCTGTATCGGCTGTGGTCGATGCACCACTTCTTGCCCTACCTGTACTTGCTACAGCGTGTTCGATATCAGCTACAACACCGAAGCCCGTATTGGTGAGCGGCGCCGCCA
Source organism: Photobacterium sp. DA100 (assembly GCF_029223585.1). NCBI lineage: Bacteria > Pseudomonadati > Pseudomonadota > Gammaproteobacteria > Vibrionales > Vibrionaceae > Photobacterium > Photobacterium sp. DA100. The sequence goes on from NZ_CP119423.1 coordinate 2,734,165, forward strand.
GCAGGCAAGCTGTATGACAGGCAATTTCACCGACATGGCCGGTGGTCATAGCTTCCGTGATAAAACCGGCGAACGACTGCGCTACCGTGCCTTGCACAAAGTCAATGATTACAAAGCCCGCCAAGGTACTGACCATATGTGCATTGGCTGTGGCCGCTGCGACGACCGCTGCCCGCACTACATTTCATTTTCCAACATCATCAATCGAATGAGTGACGTGGTAGAAAGCACCATTAACTCAGCGGCGCTGGAGCCACAACATGACTGAGCAAGCACCTACCCACCACTGCCAATGCCAATGCCAATGCCACAACAAGCACCACGGTGAGGCAGCTAACAAGCTGTTGCCAACAGCTTATGACATCCTGGCGATTGAAAAGCACACCGAACTTGAATGGACATTCCGTGTCGCCAAGGACTTCGACGTTCACTACGGCCAGTTTGTCGAAATTTCACTGCCACTCGCCGGCGAAGCGCCGATCTCCGTCTCTGACTACGGCGACGATTATATTGACTTGCTGATCAGGAAAGTCGGTCAAGTCACCGATAAGCTTTTTGCGCTTCGTCCCGGTGACAAAGTGTGGATGCGCGGGGTGCACGGCAACGGCTACCCGATGGCTGAATACGAGCAAAAACAACTGATTGTCATTGCCGGGGGGACAGGTGTCGCCCCGGTCAAAGGCTTGCTGTCGCATTTCTGCCGTCATCCCGAATCCGTAAAACAGCTCGATATGATCCTGGGGTTCAAAAACCGTGAAGCCGTGCTTTTCCAGCCAGATCTCACGCTGTGGCGTCAGCGGCAAAACTTGATTGTCACTCTCGATGAGGGTGAGCCTGATGAGCAGTTCTGTGTCGGCCGCGTGACCGACTACATCGATCAGCTCGATTTCTCGGCCCCCGAAGCCATTCAGGCCATCGTGGTGGGTCCTCCTATCATGATCAAATTCGTGGTACTAGGGCTGCTTGAACGCGGCCTCAGCAAGGAACAAATCTGGGTCGACTACGAGCGCCGCATGGCCTGTGCCGTGGGTAAATGTGGTCACTGCCGGATCGGTGACAAATACGTATGCCTCGATGGCCCGGTATTTCGTTTCGACCAAGCCCAATACATGATTGACTGAGGAGTGACCATGAGTCTCGACATCGACATTATTAAAACCCGCGCCAATGGTGACTACCGCCTGTCCAAGGAGCGGGGTGAGTGCATGATCAGTGTCCGTATCCCGGGGGGGATCATGCCCGCTTACCTGCTTTCCACCGCCCAGCATATTGCGGAAACGTTCGGTAATGGTGTCATCCACCTGACGACCCGGCAGAAGCTGGCTATGCCGGGGATAAAATATCAAGATATTCCAGCGGTAAACCGCGCCCTCGAGCCATTCATCAAGGACATCACGGTCGAACAGTGCGGTATAGACGTGGAAGATACCCAAGCAGGTTACCAGAGCATTGGCGGTCGCAATATCGTCGCTTGCCAAGGTAGTCGGATTTGCCAGAAGGCCAATACCGACACCACCGGCCTTGCCCAGCGGCTGGAGCACCATGTCTACCCTCAACCCTACCACCTAAAAATCGTCCTGGCCGGCTGTCCCAATGACTGCGCCAAGGCCAACATGTCGGACTTTGGTGTGCTCGGGGTTGCCAAGATTGAATTCAGCAGTGAGCGCTGCATTGGCTGTGGGGCATGTGTCCGCGCCTGCCAACACCATGCGGTTGATTGCCTGGGCCTTGAAAATGGCAAAGCGGTCAAAGAAGAGAGTAAGTGCATTGGTTGCGGCGAGTGTGTCCTCGCTTGCCCAACCCTTGCCTGGCAGCGAAATCCGAAACAGCTTTATATGGTTAAACTGGGTGGGCGGACCTCCAAGAAAACCCCCAGGGTCGGCAAGCTGTTCATGAACTGGGTGACCGAAGATGTAATCCATCAGGTATTGAACAATCTGTTTGAATTTGAGAAAGAGATGCTTGCAGGTAACCCGGTATACCTGCACATGGGACACCTCATCGACAGATCGGGCTACCACGCGTTTAAAAGACGCGTGCTCGATGGTGTCGAGTTCAACCCCGAGGCCATGGTTGCCGACCGGATCTACTGGGCCGAGGACGAGTATGTCGCCAATATGCATGTTAAAGCTATTGGTCACGGGTAAGTGACTACAAAGCTCCTCGGTAAATGGGCTGCCATAGTTCGGCAGCCCCCTGTTAGCAACTGTAACGGCTAGTATCTGTTTTCGATGTGAGTAACACGCTGCAGTGATTCCGAATGGCCAAACACCGGTTTGCCTTCCAGCCAGCGGCGGAGCATGTCGAGGCCAAGGGCAGCCAACACATGACGGTGATCACGCACGGCATAGCGGCGTTTGGTCGATACTAGCTGCGCCCATTCCCCTTCGGGTGTCACCAACGCCACCACCACGCCATCGGTTTGCTCTGTCCCTATAGCCAAGCCGAGATCCGCTTGATTTTTCTCCCGAGCAGCCTGCGCCAGTGACAAAGCAGCCTCTAGCGGTAGCTTAGCGGTATACTCAGGCGCATTGCCTCTGCCCAGCACCCAGGACTGAGCGACATGCTCTGCTAGTCGTATGTCATCATGTAGCCAGCTAGTCAGAAAGCCGCCGGTAAAATGCTCGGCTAGCGCTAGTGAATACCCATTTTTTTCAACGAGTTCGCCAACCTCCGCCAGCAAAGGCTGGTTATGGCCAACCAGGTTATCCCCTAACAGGCTGGCAATAGCTGCCACCAATGCCTGGGTTTGCGGGTGTTCTGACGGACAGAACACCTTCACTTCAATAAATGGGATCGCTGAGCGGTAACCTAGCTCGAAGCCTTCCGGCAGCGCAATAGATTGCAACGACTGGCCAATACCCGATTCCGACAAACCAAACGTATGGAGCCGGATACACTCCCGAGCATTGGTGGTGTAACTCTCCTCCAGCCGCGGCAGGATTTGCTCATGGGTCATTTTCTTGAATTCGCTCGGGACCCCGGGGGTGAAGAAAACCCAGGCTCGGTTAATCTGCATCGCGAACCCGCAAGCAGTGCCGATGGGGTTATCCAATACTTCCGAACCTTGTGGCAACATCGCCTGCTTGAGGTTGGTCTCGGGCATCACGCGCCCCAGTTGGGCATATTTCTGCTCCATCGCCTCGACCCACTCGTCGACCAACTCCAAGCCGACATTTGCCGCAATGGCCGCGGCCTGTGCGGTCAGGTCATCGGTTGTCGGGCCTAAACCGCCATTGACAATCACCACATCGGCAGTGAGGCTGCAATGCTCAATTTCCTTGGCCAAGAAATCAAGCTGATCACCCACGGTAGTCCGCCGCGACAGAGGGAACCCGCGCTGAAAGAACAGTGCCGATAACCAAGCGGCATTGGTATCAGTAATGTCGCCGTGAAGCACTTCTTCGCCCGTACTTATCATTGCTACCTTCAGCATATTTTCTCCCATGTTGTCGACCTGCGACTTCCTTTTAGCATCTGGCTTTGTTCATCAGCCAGACAACGGCTTTTACCATATCCCCCCGACATACCGAAAATGACGCAACCAGAGCACATCGAGGTGGGTATTGCCTATTCAAGCATATCTCCTGCTATTTCAGCACGTTATTTTTCCACGAAGGCTATCCCACTCAGCCAGTTATGGCACCAAGACATTAAAAACACACCACAACTGTAAATTATTATTTACACACAAAAACACAAAAGTTGACAGTCATATCCAATCGCTATATTGTTCACAACCAGACGCAAGCCTTATCAAAGAGCTTAAAACCGCCATATATCACTAATGGGAATCAATTAAGCCATGAAAAAACACCAAACGAGCACTTTCTATCGATAGCCGCAATGGCTAGGTAGAGTGTAAATAATAAATGACACCCCATTGCCATTGTGGCCCTCTTGATGGATGAAAAGGGAGTAACCACAGGTGCAGACACCGCCTCCCGAGCACGAACCTATTGAATACTCGGAGCAAATAACCCCATGTCTATGAACAAGACTTTCGGCAGTATGCTGATCATCGCCGGTACGACCATCGGCGCGGGCATGCTAGCCCTTCCCCTGGCCTCGGCCGGACTTGGTTTTACCACAGCCACTTTGATCATGTTTGGTATCTGGTCTTTGATGACCTACACCGCCCTCTTAATGTTAGAAGTGCATCAGTACGCCGATCACCAAGCCACGCTAAATTCCCTGGCCCGTGACCTTCTCGGCAAAAAAGGCCAGTTCCTCGCCAACTTTGCCGTGTGCTTTCTGATGTACTCGCTTTGTGCCGCGTACATTGCCGGCGGAGGTGGTCAACTCAACGACAAACTGAACAACTGGGTAGGATTGGAAGTCTCGGCACAGACCAGCACCGTCATTTTTACCCTGGTGATTGCCAGCATTGTGGCGATTGGTACTCACTCGGTCGATATGGTTAACCGAGTACTGTTTACCCTGAAGGTTATTGCTTTGGTGGTAATGCTCAGCTTGCTGGCGCCAAATGTCGAAGGCGGCTACCTGGTCAATATGCCGGTTGAAAAAGGCCTGATCATTTCGGCACTGCCCGTGATCTTTACCTCGTTTGGTTTTCACGGCAGTATTCCATCTATCGTGCGCTACATCGGCTTGGATATCAAAGCCCTGAAAAAGGTCATGATCATCGGCTCTTCGCTGCCTCTACTGATCTACGTTTTCTGGCAACTGACCAGCCAAGGCGTACTAAGCCAGCAAGATCTGATGGCTAGCAACAGCCTAGGCTCATTCATTGGCACACTGAGTGAAATGCTGCACAACCCAATGGTTAGCCAGTCCGTCTCAGTTTTCGCTGACTTGGCCTTGGCCACTTCTTTCTTGGGTGTCAGCCTGGGCCTGTTTGATTTTGTGGCCGACAGCTTTAAGCAAAACGACAAAAAGCATGGCCGCGTACAAACGGCAGCGATGACATTCATTCCACCACTCGCTTTCGCTTTGTTTTATCCACAGGGCTTTATCACGGCACTGGGTTTCGCTGCCATTGCACTGGTTATCCTGGCGATCTTCCTGCCTGTCGCCATGGTCAGCGCCCAGCGCAAGCAGCTCGAAGCGAACAGTGGCTACCAGGTGGCCGGCGGCAAGCCCGCCCTGCTCGCTGCAACCGGGGCTGGAGTCCTCATTATTACCGCCCAATTTCTGCAGATGGCAGGCGTGATCCCGGCTGTCGGTTAATAGCTAACCCAGCGGCAAGCGTCCTCCGCTTGCCGCTGGGCCTTCCGCCTGAAATAAATTTGAGCAAAATAATTTATTTTTCCAATCATTCATATAAATTGGTGTTTTTTACAATTTTTTTGCACAAAACTGTACGATTTCAGGCCATTGCTACTAGGAATTTTTTATCATTTCAGTGATACTTCCCGCACTTTTTATCCTATCCACCTTGATCTATTGCGGAGCGTATCTTGCGCACTTCACTTCTATCAACTCTAGCCCTGGGGATTGCCGTCAGCACCCCTGCATTCGCATGGAATGAGAATGCCAACCTTGGTGCTTACCAGCAGCCAACCTTTCTAAACAACTATGCGACCCAGCCAGCTCAGGATCTGGGGGTGGCCCACGGATACCAGTACGCAGCCATGGATCAAGGGATTGCACTGCAACCAGCGACTTCCGAGCCGACAACCTACAGTTTGCCAAAACATTTATCCGTCGCGCCGGAAAAAGATTGGGATTACCTACTGGAGCAGTCATACACCATTTTTGGTTTGAGCGTTGCTACCGTCGGGTTGATGACCCTCTTGCCCGAGAGCGTCACCAACTGGGATCCGGAAGATACCAACTTAAGCGGCTTGGGCAAAAAATGGTGGGACAATGTTAAGGCCGGCCCAGTCTGGGACAAAGATGATCACTATCTGAACTACATCATGCACCCATATTTCGGCGGTGTTTACTACACAGCAGCCCGCCATTCCGGATTTAACGAATGGGAGTCATTCCTCTATTCGGCAACCATGTCGACATTCTTCTGGGAGTACGGGGTAGAAGCCTTTGCCGAAATCCCATCGATTCAGGACATTATTGTCACGCCGCTGTTCGGCGCGGCAGTGGGTGAGTGGATGTTCCAGACCGAAATGGAAATTACCGCCAACCGTGGCAAGGTCATGGGCTCAAAAACCATGGGCGACGTCAGCCTATTCCTGCTCAACCCCGTTGGCCATATCCACTACTGGGTAACCGACTGGTGGCGTGGCGACGCCGATGTTAGCCTTACTTACACACCGTGGTTCGGCAATACCGATGCCGCCAGCTTCGCCCTTGATGCAGGAGCTGCCTACGATCCGGTCTTCGTTGGCCTCGAACTAAAACTGGCTTTGCAGTAAAGTAAAGAAATAGACAGCAAAAAAGTGCGATCTCTATCGCCTTTTTTGCTGCTTTTCAAGAAATTACATATTTTATTTCATATTTCGTGAAGAAGTGTCACGATTTTATACCGCATGCATATTTAGAACGCCGTTTTTGATATAGCATCTGACAAATATCACAATAAATAACAAAGCCTTGGTGATGAACCAAAATTTTTCTCTGTTAGAGTTCCTGCAGACTCCTGTATGGATTTTCGACATTCACCAAAAACGCATTCTCTGGGCAAACTCCGCCGCATTGCCATTGTGGGAAGCGAAAACTACCGACGAACTCACAGCCCGTGATCTCAGCCTCGATATGTCCGAAGCGGTTGATGCCATATTGGATGGCTACCTAAGCCGTTTCCAGCAGGGAGAGAAAATCAAGACCTGGTGGTACTTCTCCCCTAACGATGTCATCAAAAAAGCATTATGTTATTTTTCGGGTATGCCCGGTCCCGACGGCAACACTGTCATGCTGGTTGAGGTGATCGCCGAAGAAGCCAGCCTGCGCCGAGAGTTGGCGTTCTCAGGCAGCTCAAACCTCGCCTTGCTGTTCGATGAAAGCGGTAGCCTAATCAGTGCTAACAACTCTTTTACCCATTCTTTTGGAGAAGATCTCAAAGATCTGGCCAGTTTTCTCGGTGACGCCCAATTGGCTGATAAATGGCTGGCGGCAGCCCGCAATGAAGGTGTTCTCAAGGCCAAGCGCCTGTGCTGGACCGGAAAAAGTCACCACTGGCTCAATATCGATGGTAAGTGGCTGTCCGATAAGCACCAACTGCTCCTGAGCTTGATCAACATCAGCCAGGAAAAAGAACAGCTCCACAAAGCCAAATACAATGCCGAGCATGATTTTCTGACCGGGCTGCTCAACCGCCGCGGTATCACGAACGCCATTGTCGAAAATCAGCACAGTCAGCATCCGTATAGCCTGCTATTCCTCGATATAGATGGCTTTAAGCTGGTCAATGATACCTATGGCCATGCCATTGGCGACAAACTGCTACGGGCCATCGCCATTCGCTTGCAAGAAGAAGTGAAGTTCAAAGGGTTACTGGCACGATTCGGCGGTGATGAGTTTATCGTCCAAGCTGAGCACCGAAATATCGAGAACTCGGCGACGTTTGCTAAGCAGCTGATCAAAGCCCTGAACCGCCCTTTCCACCTCAAGGAGGTAGGCGAGCTGTCCATTGGTTGCAGTATCGGCACCTCGGACTATCCGACCGATGCGCGGGATATCGAAACCTTGGTAACCCAAGCCGACATGGCTATGCACCGTGCCAAGTTACGCGGCCGTAACCGCAGCCACCACTTCTCGCCTGATATGGCAGATGCTCTCTATCGAAAGATGACTCTGCGGCACCACCTGACTCTGGCCCTAGAAGCCGAGGCTTTCGAGCTCTATTACCAACCGATTGTCGACATGAACTCAAAGTCGCTCAAAGGCTTCGAGGCCTTGATCCGCTGGCACGACGAGGAGTTGGGGCAAGTCTCCCCAGGAGAGTTCATCCCACTGGCCGAGGAAACCGGCCAGATTGTCCCGCTTGGTAAGTGGATCCTCAAAACCGCCTGCAAGCAACTGGCGCTATGGCGGGAAAAATACGGCAAGACGTTTATCATGAGCGTCAACCTTTCCCGTGCCCAGCTGCAATCTAGCTTGGCACCGACCATCGAAGGGTTGCTGAACCGCTACCAGATCCCTCCGTCACAGCTAGCCTTGGAGCTCACTGAGTCCACCATGCTGCAGGAGTACGATGAAGCTAAACAGTGCTTGGATGATCTGGCTTCCCTGGGCCTAGAGCTTTATCTCGACGACTTTGGGACCGGTTACTCTTCCTTGTCGCAGCTGCAGGATTTGCCGATCAGCACCGTTAAACTGGATCAGAGTTTTGTCCAAGGGGAGCACAAAGGCAGCCAGGCGATTATTGAGGCGACCCAGGCCATCTGCGAAAAGCTGGCACTCAAAGTGGTGGCTGAAGGTGTCGAGACCGAAGCGCAATTGCGTTATTTGCAGCAATGCCGCTTCGACTTCTGCCAAGGCTACTACCTCGGCCGGCCAATGCCAGCCCATGAGCATGAGGAGCGAAATTTCTCCTTGCTCAACACTATTCCGGAAGCCCCACTACAAGAGCAAAAACCAGAGGTGGTGCAGTAGTATTTCGCGCCTGCCAATCGAGTAGGAGGAGGCCTCACGGCCTCCGTCCTCTCACACCACCGTACAAGCGTGGGTCGCATACGGCGGTTCCGAATATATTTTCAGTGACTCATACCCATCTCTCAATGAGTACATGCCCATCTCCTTGAACCGTTTCGTTGGCATGGCCTGATTGAGCTGCGGCGATAAAGCCAGATGCCACCATCCTTTCTCTGACATCGCTAGCTTCCAAGCATTGCGCTCGTTTACGCCTTCTTGGCGTAACCATATCGCTATGCTGTGTCTGCGTTTTCGCTGCTTGAGTCGGTAGCACCGTAAGCGCCGTCTTATCCATTCATCCAAGCGCTGCATCGCGCTTTTCCGCATGGCGAGCTTGAAGTAGTGTTGCCAACCTCTTAGATATTGAGTTAGTTCGACTATTACTGTCTTCAACTCTCGTCCTCGATTCCGCTTCGTTATTTGACGCACTCGCTTCTTCATGTGAGTTTGTGCTGTCTTCGAGATATGGATACTTCCATCTCGTTGGAAGCGATGGCCTAAGTAAGTCCGCTCTGTCACTCTTGTTGCTGCACTCTTCTCCCGGTTGACCGTGAGTTTCAGTTTCTGCTCCAAGAACTCCGTTATCGAGGCTTTTACTCGATTTGCGGCTTCCTCACTGTGCACGTAGATTTGGCAGTCGTCTGCATATCGGCAGAACTTATGCCCTCTTCGTTCAAGCTCTTTATCCAACTCATCTAATACGATATTTGATAGCAGCGGAGATAATGGGCCACCCTGTGGTGTCCCTCGTTGCCTCTGCTCGACTAACCCGTTTCGCATTATGCCTGCCTGTAGGTATGACCTGATCAGCTTCAGTACCCGTTTATCTGTGATATCTTTCGATAACCTGTGCATCAGCCTATCGTGGTTCACAGTATCGAAGTATTTCGCTAGGTCAACATCGACTACATAACCCCGCCCCTCCCTGATGTAGTGGCTTGCTGCCGCCAGAGCATGGTGGGCACTACGGTTGGGCCTGAACCCGTAACTGCTGTTGGAGAACTTAGGTTCGTAGATATCTGTCAGGACTGATGTGATGGCCTGCTGGACGATCCTATCAAGTACCGTTGGGATACCTAGCTGCCTCACTCCCCCACTAGGTTTAGGGATTTCTACACCCAAGACGGGTTGGGGTTGATAGCTACCGTCCAGAAGGCTCTGGCGGAGCGCTTGCCCATTGGAAGACTGCCGAAGCACCGAGATAGTGGCTGCTATGTCGAGTTTATCAACCCCAGCACATCCCTTGTTCTTCTTTACTCTTCTCAGGGCTTGGTTCAGATTCGTTGATGAACAGATCTGCTCCATCAACTGAGTGGAGGTCACCAAGACTCGTCCTCCTGTCTACGCCAAACATGCTTGTCATTCTTCGTGGCCATGAGCGTCACTTGCGGTGTTGCCCATTGGTACGTAGAGATATTGTTCATCTTGCTATGACTCCACATGATTGAGTGTCTAATGACTGCTTCTTGATATATTCAGTTCCGGCCTTCCCTTGGGTTGTACTTCCCCAAGGTACTATGCCTTCTGCTGACTTCTTATTAACCGTCACGCAGCATCACTGCTGCACTAGTCTCGTCCGAGACAGCTAATAAGATCTCCCGAGGTAAGACGTTGTTCTTTCCCTTGGTTGTGCCTGATTTACCCGTACACACTTCCCGTCGAGGCATTGGGCTATTCTATATATGGCTAGGTTACCCAAGTTGTACTGGCCTACTATCAGATTTCTGTTCGTCACAACCAAGTTTTGCCGTTTGCTTCCTTCAGATCCCACCTCACGGTGGGCACCCTTGCATAGGCTAACGGTTCTCGCTCGACTGAGCCCGTAGAGGACTTTCACCTCCTAGAACAACGCCATGCTCGGCGCACCATTAATAATAAGGCCAGTCAGTGACTGGCCTTATTACTGTTTACCACCTTGTGCACAAGGATTGTCCAAGCCTTCCCGTGCCGCTAGACAAATTTCGGTGCCATTCCCTGCCAAATGGCAATCACCCCTGAGACCGAGCACAGCACCAGCAAGGCATAGCGCAGCCACTCGGCCCGGATCAAATGCTGGATCCGGTAGGCAAACAAACTGGCCAAGATAGGCGCAGGCATGATCATCATGCCGTATTTGAAATGCCACCAGCTAAAGTGCCCTGTCGCGGTCAGGGCGAGCAACGAAAGGATGCTGCTAAAGGTGAAATAGCCCGCCAGGTTGGCCCTGAGCTTGCCGGCCTCGGCATGTTGCAGGACCAGGGCCATAGGCGGACCGCCGATAGCCGTTGATGTCCCCATCAGCCCCGAGGCAAATCCTGCCCAGAACAAAGCCTTCGGCGTTGGCCTGATCCTCACTTTGAGCAAGCTGATCACCACCGCCAGCAAGACTCCAGCACCAAGCACCAAAGCCAACGACTCCGCGGTGATATACAGCAGTAATGCTCCAGCAACGATCGTCCCTGGCACCCGCCCGACAAAAGCCGCGCCCAAGCCACGAAACGACACCTGAGAGCGGTATTGCCACATATTGATCAGCGCCAGCACCAAGCCAACCAAGGTAATGGTGCCGGGCACAAAACGGGGCTCAAAGAAATACACGATGGGTGCCGCAACGATGGCCATACCGAATCCCACGGTGCTTTGTACAAAACACCCTGCCGCCAGGGCAATGGCGCAATATACTAATGTGCTGGTTTCCATTTAATCCTTTAACTCCGCATGGATCATAATATTACGCGGGGTGATCGGCTTGTCGCAGAAGGTCCCGACCGTCACGGTATACCCCGCCTCTTCCATAAAGCATGCCCGGTCATAGACCAGCCACATTTCCAACGGCCGGCGGAACAGCTGGCGCAGCAACTCCAACCGCTCGACCCAGTCAAACCGCTGCTCGCCGACATGCTGCCAATGGGCAAAGTCAATATTCTCCGGTAACATCAGCCCCTTTTGCCCTGCTGCCCAGCGGCAAAAAGCCTCAAAGCCATCATTGAACAAGGCCTTCTGGACATTGGGGACCGGCAGATAATCGTCTTGCCCGGTTACGCTGCGTTGCAGGCTGTCAAAGCCAAGCCGGAAGCTGACTTCAACAACGCGGAGATTTCGAACTCGGTTGCCCGCCGTCACCGTCTCCTGCAACGGCAGCCGAAGATCATGCTTGCTCAGGGTTAATGCGCTTTGCTTCGCCGGCATCGACATCGGTTGGTAGGCACGGTCGCGGATGAGATGGTAACAGCAGGGCGAAACACTGACCGCTTGCCCCCTGCGCTCGGCCACACGCTGCAACAGCGAGACGTGCAGATCGCCACAGGCATGTAAAGCGACCGCATGCTGCTGGGATAAAATATATTGGCCACTCTGCGGTGAAAACGCATCGCCATGGACAAAGGTCATCGGCAGCCCCAGCTTACGGGCGGCTGCGTCACCGCTTTCGCACAGTGCCTGCTGCCATTCCAGGCTGGTTACCGCCGTGTTGTGCGTCGCGGCCAGCACCCTTCCGAGAAACCCTTTTCCGGCACACCATTCCAGCCATGGCAGCGACAGCGCTGGCAGCACACCGTTGAACGCCTGCAGCTGTTGCCATTTGCGGCCCGGAATACCGGCATCGAGACCACGGGGCGTAGTACGCTCGACCTGAGGCAAAGCCTCAAGCGAGGCAAGCAGGTGCATGGCGGCGGCCTGCGGGATCCAGCGGCTCAGCGCATCAGCGAGCAAGCCGGCATCCTGACGAAATAGGGCGAGTTGCTGATCATCCAAGCCCAGCAGCCATTGAGTTAGTGCGGGGTGACGCTGCTCCCATTCGGGCTGTGACGTGGAAAAGGGCATAAACTGCCACCATTCACGGGTATCCGTCAGTAGGCGATCAAGTTGGGAAAAGCGCGGGGCGTGCATGGTGTACTCTTGGATTAATCAGACAGCCCGCTATTGTAAACCTAATTAGGGCAAATGGGCAGAAAGAGACCCTTTCAAGATAAGAAACAAACAGGCTGCCGAGTGGCAGCCTGAGGAGCGGTTACTTTACCGGCAGCGGCATGTTGGCGAACATGGCCTCGATTTCGGCATTGGTTTTCAGCGCTACCGCCTGATCGACCACTTCCCGAGTCAGGTGCGGGGCGAAACGCTTGATGAAATCGTACATGTAGCTCCGCAGGAAAGTCCCTTTCTTGAAACCAATCTTGGTGGTGCTGGCTTCAAAGATGTGGCTGGCGTCAATCGCCACCAGGTCACTGTCGGTGGCCGGATCCATGGCCATGCTGGCTATCACCCCGACCCCAATGCCCAGCCGCACATAAGTCTTTATCACATCCGCGTCGGTTGCGGTAAATACGATTCGCGGGGTCAGCCCCGAGCGGTTAAAAGCACTGTCGAGCTCCGAGCGCCCGGTAAAGCCAAACACATAGGTGACCAGCGGGTAGGCCGCCAGATCATGGATGGTGAGCTCCGACTTCTGCGCCAAGGGGTGATCGGCCTTGACCACAATCGAACGGTTCCAGTGGTAACAGGGCAGCATGATCATATCCTGATACAGGTGCAGTGCCTCAGTGGCGATGGCAAAATCTGTGGTCCCCTTGGACACCGCCTCGGCCAGTTGGCTCGGCGTGCCTTGGTGCATGTGCAAGGTCACTTTGGGATAACGGGCAGTGAAGCCCTGGATCACCGGAGGCAGGGCATAGCGAGCCTGGGTATGGGTGGTCGCGATGTTCAACGTCCCCATTTCCGGGTGGGTATGCTCACCTGCCACCGACTTGATGCTTTCCACCCGGGCCAGAATATCCCGGGCAATTTTGACAATTGACTCCCCTGCCGGTGTCACCTGGGTCAAATGCTTGCCGCTTCGCTCAAAAACCTGCACCCCCAGCTCATCTTCCAACAGCCGGACTTGCTTACTGATCCCAGGCTGGGAAGTATACAAACTCTCTGCCGTGGCAGAAACGTTCAGGTTATGGTTAACGACCTCTACGATATATTTCAGTTGCTGTAGTTTCATGGTCCTGCCTAATGATCGTCCGTTATCATCTTCACCCCAACCTTGGAGTTATGCCCGGCGCAGTTCTGTGCGGGGTTATATAACGTTATGTTATATAACTTATAGACCGAGTTTCCCAGCATCGTATGTCAAATTTTCAACCGTTAAGCGACATTTAACACAAAATGGCACACACTTGTCCCTTGCCAGCGCGTCAGCGTTGAAAAAACCACCAGCTCCCGGGCAGATCTTCGAGAAAGCGATCTCGCCGCTATGACCCATTATCGATATGGTGTATCTTATAGGGCTTGAGTAAGCACGGATGGTCTTCTACCCCATGAGCATGCCACTAATTATTGGCCTGGTAAGCCTGTTGCTGATCTTGATCGTTGGCTACAACATCATTATTCAGTACCGACAGAAACTGGAAAGCACAAAGCAGCAGGAATTAGCAAAATTCATCGCCATTATTGATGCAACCGAAGAGCTGATCAGTAACGCTCACCACCTTCCCTACAGTAAGGATCTACTGGTCTGCCTAAACAAGCGGGTACTGTTCTCGCTGCAGGCCATGAAGGAAACGGACCCAGCGGATAAGTCACTACCGCAGCGAATTACCAATGTCACCGAGCAAATCGGCCAGCTCCAGGCCAACTATTCTCAGGCAGATGTGGCCAGCTTCAAGGTTCCGAGTACCGACAAGCAAGCGCTTGGCATGCTTCAGCTTGTCAAACGCCTGAAAAATGTCATCAAGAGCGAGCACAGCAAAGGCCGGATGCCGACCCAAGCCTTTGTGACCGAGAATGCCCGCCTAGAGGGTATCCAGCTGAGGATCAATATCGAGAATGTGATCAAGCGCGCCAATGATGCCCGTGTCAAAAGACAGCTGGGTACAGCCAAGCAGCTGCTAAAGAAGGGCATCGATGTGCTGTCGAGCAAAAATGACGACTATGCCAATCAGGCCCGCGAGAAGCTGCAGAAGATGTTGCAAGACGTTGATAGCAGCCAGAACATGAGCCACGAACAGCAGCGCCAGCAAATGCTTGAGAAAGAGCAGGATGAGCTGGATGTCCTGTTCCAGCCCAAGCGCAAATGGTAACACTGTTTGCGACACGGCAAACAGGCCAAGACGCGCTCCAGATACTAGGCCACCGTTACGGTGGCCTTTGTTTTTCTGGCGATTGGCTCTTTCATCCCCACCGTTGGTATACTGGCCGCATATCAACAACAAGACTCAACAAACCTAACCGATGAATACAAGCCAACAGATGATCGACACGCTACTGGCGCCGATCAAGCAGTTCCTGCAATGCGAGACGCCAGAAGCCTGGATCGACGAAGCCAAGAAACCCCAGAACCTCACCGCGCTTCTGGTTGACCACTGCAACTGCGAGCTGAAAGCCAGCCAGACCGCCATGTTTTTGATCCGCAAGTACGCGGTAGATGCCGAGAGTGGAAAAGCGTTACTGGAATGGGCCAAGCCATACGAAGAATTCGTCTATGGTGCCGAGCGCGATACCCGCAACTTCCATGGCCGGAAAAACGGTCTGGCCGCCGAACTGACGCCCAGGGCCGATTTTGCCCATGGCAAAGAGCTTATCGACAAGATGGTTCGCCTGATCAAGGAAGAATTCCACCACTTCGAGCAGGTTCTGGAAATTATGGGCAACCGCGGTATCCCGTACTCCAGCCTAAGTGCCGGCCGCTACGCCAAAGGACTGATGAAGATTGTTCGTACCCATGAGCCAGGTACCTTGATTGATAAGCTGATCATCGGCGCTTACATCGAAGCCCGCTCCTGCGAGCGTTTTGCCAAGCTGGCTCCTTACCTCGATGAGGAGCTGAAAAAGTTCTATGTGTCCCTGCTGCGCTCCGAGGCCCGCCATTATCAAGACTACCTCAAGCTGGCCGAGCAAATCGCAGGCGCTGATATCAGCGCTCGAGTGAAGGCAATCGGTGCCCGCGAGGCGGAGCTCATCAACAGCCCCGACGACAGCTTCCGTTTCCACAGCGGCGTACCGACGTTCGAGACTGCAACAGTTTAAGGGATCCTGGGTCCTGCAAGCAGTCTCTAGATTACCGAAGCTTTTTAAAGCTCTTTTGCTCTTGATTTTTTCCTAGGAACCAGAATCCGCTCTTCCCAGCCTCCTTCGCTTTCAAGCATAAAAAAACCGCCTGTCGGCTAACTCCTATCAATTAAGATGCTTGGAGCGAACCACATAGCGAGTTTTACTGATACGAACGGTCCTTGATTTGGGCCGTTTTTTTCGCTCAGGCAAAATATAACGTTTTACTCGCTCTCGCATTGCCCTTAACTTCTTGGGTATTGAGCCGGGCGATGCGATTGCACACCACATTAATTCATCCTGGATATCCCTCAAAGCCATCATAAAACTGATCCGTAAAGGCGACACTTTAGCTTCTTTCGCTATTCGGCTTATTTCCAACCGGACTAGATTATAGGCAATTAAGGTGCCCCAGATCTCCTGCTCAACACCTTCGATTGATTGACTGCGAAGTAGGATCTCATCCTCAAGCATGTCGTGTTTTATCTCCCCGTAACTGTTTTCGATTTCCCATCGTTCGAAGTAAACATTAAGCAAGGATTGCAGGTCATATTTTTTGTCTGTTAGGGACGTCAAAACCCCTTTGATATGATTGGGTTGATCTTTTTCTGGATAAAGCGCAAGTCTAGCCTGCCACTTTTCAGGCAGATGAGGATCTTTTTTGCGAGCTTGTTGAGAAACATTCATTTCTACTATCAAGTCACGCCCGTCTTCATCTAACTGCTCTATGATTGTGTACTTTGTATTGGATTTAATGGGAGTCATCCAGTGGCTAGAACCATGTTGGTTTTGCCAGTTAATCATCAACTCTGCACCTAAATAGCATCGGTCGAAAATAGTAAGGGAGTTGGCTGTTGCAGAGGAAATGAGTTGCTTGGCGTAGCTTTCTTCACCCTTGTAGCTAGGACCAAAAGCGACATTATGGATTAGCCGACTTCGGAGGGAGCAGAGTGCACATAGCCTTACAACTGGGTATTCAGTATGGCGAGTTTTACTGTGCTTAACGTATTGAAAATGCTCTGCAAGGGCTGGGGTATCGTGGGTCCTAAATTGCGTGCCATCTACAGAGAAAAGCTTTAACCCGAACCATGTATCTTCACTATCCTCTGTTTGTACCCAATGCTGTGAAGTTAATGTAAATAGGGCTTCGAGAGGCTTAGCTGTTAACCGTTTTCTTGCTTGGGGGATCGCACTCGGAGCAATGGACTCACCTAGAGAACTGGAAAGCTTAAGGTCTAGCTTATCAAGTACATCGGTAATCGGTCTATCACGGTATAAACCAATCCCAACAACAAGCCAGACCACAAGCTCAGCAGGTAGCTTCCGTCGCCTTAAACTTGCCTTGTTGGTGTCATCGAGTGCTTGTTGAATCCACTCAAGAGGCAACTCTTTTTGAAACAAAGAGAGTGAGTCAGGTGAAGCAAAATCATCAACATCGATCAGCCAATGTGCCAACATAAAAAATACCCTCATACTTAATGTCTGAGGGTATTTTCACTCAACCGTAGGATCATTCAACTGATCAATGGCTTAACTGATCGGTGTTAGCCTGTCGGCGGTTTTTTATTAGTCGTCAGCTTTCTCTTTTTTCGGCTTCTTGCGCTTGTCGGTAATTTCCCACTTACCGTCAATGTAAAGCCCCGTCCAGCCCGATGGCTTACCATCGATTTCCGAACGGATGTAGTTCTCTTTGGTCTTGCGGCTAAAGCGAACCACGGTCGGACGGCCATCCGGATCTTCTGTCGGCGCATCGGTCAGGTACATGAACTTCGGCGACAAGCGGTCTTTGAAGCGCACCAGCTCTTCTACCAGCGGCGCACGAGTCTCACGCGATTTCGGGAAGGTACTGGCCGCCATGAACAAACCGGAAGCACCGTCACGCAGTACGAAATACGCATCAGGATCCTGGCTACAAGGCAGCTCAGGCAGATGAACCGGATCTTCCTTCGGCGGTGCGATTTCACCGTTCTTCAGGATCTTACGGGTATTCTTACAGGTCTCGTTGGTACAACCCATGTACTTACCGAAGCGACCGTTCTTGAGCTCCATGTCCGAGCCACATTTATCACACTCGATAACCGGGCCATCGTAGCCCTTGAGCTTGAACTCGCCTTTCTCAACCACATAGCCATCACAACTCGGGTTGTTACCACATACATGCAGCTTACGGTCGGCATCGATCAGGTAAGCGTCCATCGCCGTGCTACATTTCGGACAACGCTTCTTGGCACGCAGGGCTGCCGTTTCAACGTCTTCCTCCAGCACATTGACGATACCTTCCTCGTCACCTAGGTTAATGGTCGTCTTACAACGCTCCTTCGGCGGAAGCGCATAGCCAGAACAGCCCAGGAACACGCCGGTTGAAGCAGTTCGGATCCCCATCGGACGCTCACACGTCGGGCACTTGATATCGGTCAGTACGATGTTGTTCGGCTTCATACCGCCTTCGGCTTCGTCCAACTCGGCTTTTTCCAGCTCGGTAGTGAAGTCGCTAAAGAACTTGTCCAACACCGACTTCCAGCTCGCTTCGCCCTCGGCGATTTTATCGAGGTTGCCTTCCATCCGGGCGGTAAAGTCGTAGTCCATCAGGTCTGCGAAGCTCTCGTCAAGACGGTCAGAGACAATTTCCCCCATCTTCTCGGCATAGAAACGACGCTGATCAACACGCACATAACCACGATCCTGAATGGTCGAGATGATGGAGGCGTAGGTTGAAGGACGACCGATACCTCGTTTTTCCAGCTCTTTTACCAGTGCCGCTTCGGTAAAGCGTGCAGGTGGCTTAGTAAAGTGCTGTTTCGGCTCCAACGATTCCAGTTTGAGCGTATCGCCCACATGAACCATTGGCAGCGTAGTATCTTCGTTCTTGCCTGACGGGCGCTGTACTTGCGTCCAACCGGCAAAGCGCAAGGTACGGCCTTTCGCTTTCAGGGTAAAGTCGCCCGCTTCCACCGTAATCGTGGTTGAGTCGTACTTAGCCGGCACCATCTGACAAGCCACGAACTGACGCCAGATCAAGTCATAGAGCTTGATCGCATCTTGCTCCATGCCTTCAAGGTTTTCCGCTTTCACGTCAACGCTGGAAGGACGGATTGCTTCGTGCGCTTCCTGGGCATTGCCCTTGCTGCCGTATACGTTCGGCGAAGACGGCAGGTAGTTATCGCCGTACTCGCTAGCAATAAACTCACGCGCCGCCTCTACCGCTTCCTTCGACAGGTTGGTCGAGTCGGTACGCATATAGGTAATGTAACCCGCCTCGTACAGACGCTGGGCCAGTCCCATCGTCCGTTTAACGCCGTAGCCCAGACGGGTACTTGCCGCCTGCTGCAGCGTCGAGGTGATGTACGGTGCTGACGGCTTGCTGCTGGTTGGTCGGTCTTCACGGTCTTTGACCTGGAAGGCCGCCTTTTCCAACAGGGCTTTCGCCGCCATGGTGTCAGCTTCGTTTACCGGACGGAACGTCTTGCCCGCTTGCTGTGCCACCATCAAACGCAGGGCATCGCTGCCTGCGGTTTGGGTGTTGGCATGCATGTCCCAGTATTCTTCCGGGTCGAACGCCTTGATCTCGCGTTCGCGTTCTACAATCAGCTTAACCGCAACCGACTGTACACGGCCCGCAGAAAGGCCACGCGCGACTTTCTTCCACAACAGAGGGGAAACCATGAAGCCGACCACGCGGTCAAGGAAGCGGCGTGCCTGCTGCGCGTTGACGCCATCCATGTTCAGCTCACCCGGCTGCTCGAAAGCCTGCTGGATAGCATTTTTGGTGATCTCGTTGAAAACCACTCGCTTGTAACGCTCATCATCGCCGCCGATGATCTCACGAAGGTGCCACGCAATAGCCTCCCCTTCGCGGTCCAAATCGGTCGCGAGATAAACATAGTCAGCGTCTGCTGCTAGCTTCTGTAGTTCATTGACCACTTTTTCCTTGCCAGGAAGCACTTCGTACTGGGCTGCCCAGTCATTGTAAGGGTCAACGCCCATTTTATTGATTAGCGCTTTTCGTTCTTTTTCTTTTTTAATGCGCGCTTTTTCTTCTGCGCTCAAGCCCTTGGTTGAAGTAGCCGCCGCTTTTTTGCCCGTGCTTCGTGCACCGGTCGGCAAATCACGAACGTGACCGACGCTTGACTTAACAACGAAGTCCTTACCCAAGTACTTATTGATTGTCTTCGCCTTGGCTGGGGACTCCACAATAACGAGAGATTTACCCATAATAATTCTATTACGTCCTCGTGCTCACAAAACTTAAAATTAAAACAACTAGTTGCACGCTAAAAAAACTAGAGCTAGCACGGCAACGCTGGTACACCAAACTGATTAAGTAACTATTTAAATCTCGAAATCCAACCGGTTGAGGACTGCTCCGGATAACTAGTTACGTAATGTGATTGGTATTTACATATTGGGCTACAATCGGAGAAGGTCAACTGCTTTTTAACAAAATGGGACCGTTTGGTCGTCCCTTCCCCACTTGTTAACAGCTGGTTACGCCATTCAATGTACAGGAAAAAAGCGTGCCGACAAGACGTGCTGCAACGCGATATTCCCCTCATTTATTCCGCAATGCTAAAAACAACTCCCACAATGGGCGCTAATCATTACCACCTCAGCAACACTTTGACTATAAAAAACCGCGATTTTTTGCCGTTGCTCACAGATTTTCGGTAATTCAAACAGTTAATGCCTATTCTTTGTACCTTGCTGTTTTATCGCCCACTTTATTTCAAGATATAACCAGTCTCCGATAAAAATCAACAACGCCAAAAAAATGGCAGTGCCCACTTGGGTGCAAAATTTGTCATCGTCCACCAACTCCAATACACTTAGCGGCCTCGGCCGGAGACATTGCCGGCACCTGCTGTGAGATGAGAGAGACACAATGAGCACCAAAGAAACCATTTCAACTGATGACCTGCTAATGATTGCCAACCAGCAAATTCAAGATCATGAAGCCTACATCGACGGTATGCGTGCCACTTCCGTTGAAGAGCGTGGCGGGGTACTGATTTTCAAAGGCGAATTCTTCCTCGATGACAAGGGCCTGCCGACCGAAAAGACCACGGCAGTCTTCAACATGTTCAAATACCTTGCCCACCAGCTATCGCCGAAGTTTACCCTCGGCAAATAATTCCGCCCTGCCATCATGGCGAAAAAAAACAGCCCTGCCGAAGCGGGGCTGTTGACTGTCCGGCGCCAAGATACAATGATCACATATCGATGGTCATTGTCTCTTTGCTGTCCTTGGACTGATCATCAGGACGCGGAGCCGGCGGCGGGTTGCCACGCCCCTTAGGATCAGCACCAAACTGGTTAGGCCCCGGCGTACCATCCAAAATGCCCAGCTCGACAATCACAAAGATCGGACCGATAAGAGGCAAGAAGGTCAGGATGATCCACCACGCACTCTTGTTACGATCATGCAGGCGCTTCACATTCAGCGCCACCGAAGCCCAGAACACAAACACCAACACCACAATCGACAAAATATTCAGCAACGAGTTGCCCGCGTTTTCCGGTGTCGAATAAAGAAACACCGGCAGCGACACCAACAGCACCGGGATGCTGTAGATCCAGTAATCGCGACGGCGCATCCGTCCTTGAAATGAAAACAAGGCCCACTTTTGATCCATCGTAACCTCTTTATACCGCTCGATGTTTAAACAATAGGACGCTGGCCGCGGCTGATCCATTTCAGCAGCAAGTTGTCAGCGGCATCACCGGTTGCACCTGCCAGCTTTTCTGCCAGCTTCTTGCGCTGGACATAGCGGACCTGTAGAACTTCACGCTCCTTGCAAGAGTGGCTGATGTAATCATCGCTGGTGCCAATTTCGTCTACCAAGCCAAGCTCCAACGCCTGCTTGCCGAACCAGTGCTCACCGGTCGCGACTTTGGCGAGATCCAGCTCTGGGCGGTGCTCCGACACGAAAGCCTTGAACAAGCCGTGGGTTTCTTCGATCTCGCTCTGGAATTTCTCGCGGGCCTTGTCGGTGTTTTCACCGAACATGGTCAGGGTGCGCTTGAACTCACCAGCGGTAATTTGCTCAAACTCAATATCGTTTTTCTTCAATACTTTATTGAAATTTGGTAGCTGGGCAATCACCCCAATGGAACCGACCACCGCAAACGGTGCCGAGATGATTTTATCGGCCACACAGGCCATCATGTAGCCACCGCTGGCTGCGACTTTATCGACCGAGATCGTCAGCTTGATCCCTGCGGCTTTGAGGCGGTCAAGCTGGGAAGAAGCCAAACCGTAGCCATGCACCATACCGCCGCCTGTTTCGAGGCGCAGCAACACTTCATCACCTTCCATTGCCACCGCAAGGATCGCCGTGACTTCCTCACGCAGTGAAGCCACTTCGCGGGCATCGATGCTGCCATGGAAATCCAGCACAAAGAGGCGGGGCTCACGCGAATGAGACAAGTCACCTTCTTTGGCCGCTTTCTTGACTTCGTTCTGTCGAGCCTTGTGCTTTTCCTTGTCCGCTTTCTTTTCCGCCTTGTCGCGCGCCTTGAGCAACGGCTTATCAAACAAGTGAGACTCCAGTTGATGCACGGTGTGCTTGTACTGCTCAGTCAGGTCAGTGACTTCTAGCTCACCTTTCTGGCTTCCATGATGGCCTTTCACTGTTTTAGCCACCACCAGAATCGCGATGAAGGCAATAACCACCGTGGCAATCTTGGCTAGGAACAATCCATAATCAAACAAAAAATCCAATGTCGAGTCCTCATTTTTTGACATTCAGCCATTGTAACCAAGTTGTCACCCATACCGCTATCGCAATATAGCCAAACCGCGTCAAGATGCGCGTTTAAGCGGGAATAATTTGGGTATACAATGGGCAAACGAAAAAACCAATAAGGAAGTACACAGTGGATTATCAAATCGCTGAAAACTCACTGAAAGATAGAGTTATTCTGGTAACCGGAGCGGGTGATGGAATTGGCCGCCAGGCAGCCATCAGCTATGCCGCCCACGGCGCGACCGTTATCCTGCTGGGCCGTACCGTCGCCAAGCTAGAAGCCGTTTACGACGAGATTGAAGCCCTGGGCTACCCGCAGCCTGCGATCATCCCGATGGATATGATGGGGGCCACCAAGCAGAACTACCTCGACATGGCAGACACTATCGAGGGACAATTTGGCCGCTTGGACGGCGTCCTGCACAACGCTTCGCTGCTGGGCGTGCTCAGCCCGTTTGACCAACTCGGCGAAGACACCTACGACGACGTGATGCAGGTCAATGTCAAAGCCCAGTTCCTGCTGACCCAGGCGATTATGCCGCTGGTGAAAAAAGCCGAAGACGGCCGCATTGTCTTCACGTCATCCACTGTGGGCCACCAGGGCCGCTCATTCTGGGGCGCCTACTCGATCTCCAAGTTTGCCACCGAAGGCATGATGCAGATCCTGGCCGATGAAATGGCCAACACCAATGTCCGCGTCAATGCCATCAACCCAGGCGGGACCCGCACGGGTATGCGTGCCAAGGCCTTCCCGGCGGAGGATCCGTCATTGCTGAAGACCCCGGAGGAGATCATGCCGCTGTATCTCTACCTGATGGGCCCTGAGAGCAAGGACATCAACGGCCAGTGCATTGATGCCCAGCCAAAGCGCAAGCCGGGCGCCGCCAGCTAGTGATTGGCTGTGTAACCGCAGATAATAAAAAAGCAGCCAATGGCTGCTTTTTTTAATTATCGTCTGCTGTGACCACGCTTATTTGCGGCTACGTGGCTTAGCCGGCTTGTTCTTCAGCGGGTTACGACGGTTCGCGGCATTACCCGACGGCTTGCGGCGCGGGCCGTTAGTGCTCTCTTCGCCTTGGTTACGGCGAGTGGATGGATTGCCTGACGGCTTACGGCGCGACTCGTTGCGGCTATCCTCACCCTGGTTACGGCTAGGCGAGCGACGCTGGTCCTGACGTCCGCGGCGACCGCGGCCGGTGTCTTCGTTCAGGCGCTCTTCGTGACGACGCACGGCGCGACGGATCTGGCGAACGCCACGCTTACGCTTCTGGCCTTCAACCGTCAGCATGGTTTCCGTCTCGGCTGGCAGCTCAACTTTCTCGCGAAGATAGTTCACTTCTTTGAGTTCAAGCTCCATCCAACCGCCTCGCGGCAGGTCTTTGGTCAGGAAGATGTCACCGTAGCGCACACGCTTCAGGCGACTTACTGTCACGCCCTGAGAATCCCACAAACGGCGAACCTCACGGTTACGGCCTTCGGTAATCACCACGTAGAAAGTATGGTTCATACCTTCACCACCGGCGTAAACCACGTCTTCGAAGCGTGCCATGCCGTCTTCCAGCTCAACACCCTTAACCAGGTTGCGCACCATCTCTTCGGTCACTTCGCCGAATACACGAACCATGTACTCACGCTCAACACAGCGGCTTGGGTGCATCAGGCGGTTAGCCAGCTCACCATCGGTGGTGAACAGCAGCAGGCCCGCGGTGTTGGCATCAAGACGGCCAACCGATACCCAGCGACCACCGTTAAGGCGAGGCAGACGGTCAAATACCGTGCGGCGACCTTCTGGATCATGACGGGTACACAGTTCACCTTCAGGTTTGTTGTACGCCAATACTCGGCACACTTCTTCTGAAGACGACACCAACTGGATTTTGTGACCATCAATGCGAACATTGACTGACAGATCTTCCAGTCGGTCACCAAGCTTGGCTACCTTACCGTCGATACTGACTCGACCCTGCTGGATCATTAATTCGATTTCTCGGCGAGAACCCTGGCCAGAACGTGCCAGTACCTTCTGTAATTTTTCACTCATTAGACAAACCTTTGTCGCCTTCACAGGCGTCGAAATATCATCGTGCTTTAAGCCATCTTAAAGCGATGGCGGATTATGCCAAAAGCTTAGCTGAGATACCACCGAAAACACCTTGATAGCCCGGTATTTCCTGTCATTTTTTCACTCACTAAACAACCTGATGCACATTACTCAAACGGCGACGGATCACCGGCACCCACCCGGGCAATTTCCATTTCATCGTTGCTAAAATCAATCACCGTGGTCGGCTGCTCACCGAGATACCCGCCATTGATGATCAAATCCACCGCGTGCTCAAGCTTGTCGCGGATCTCGTCCGGATCGGACTCGGTGGTTTCGTTACCCGGCAAAATCAGCGATGTCGACATCATCGGCTCGCCCAGCGCCTCCAGCAGGGCCAACGCAATGGCGTTGTCCGGCACGCGGATCCCGATGGTCTTGCGCTTGGGGTTCATCAGGCGGCGCGGGACTTCCTTAGTGCCCTTGAAAATGAAGGTGTAGGCACCCGGCGTGTTATTGCGGAGCAAGCGGTACGCGGCGTTATCCACCCGGGCATACAGCGACAGCTCGGAAAGGTCACGGCACAGCAAGGTAAAGTTATGCTTATCGTTCAAGCGGCGGATCTGGCAGATCCGCTCCAGTGCCGACTTGTTCTCCAGCTGGCAGCCAAGGGCATAGCCCGAATCGGTCGGATACACAATCACCCCGCCATTGCGGATAATCGCCACCGCCTGGTTGATCAATCGATTTTGCGGCGTTTCAGGGTGAACATAAAAAAACTGACTCATTCTTCCTCCATGGGAAATGCCGCCTAATCGTGCACTTCCTCGTCTATGCGTTTCTTCTCAACGCTCCAGTCCTGCCAGACTTCAGACACGCCCTTGGGCAGCCACAGGTTGCGGCCCAGTTCGGTCCATGGCGAGGCATAATGGAAATCAGAGCCCTGCGAAGCGAGTAATTGGTAGTCGATCGAATAGTCCCCGAGCAGGCGCCTTTCCTGGGGTGACTGCTGCGGCTGCGCCACTTCCATGGCATCGCCTTTGGCTGCGACAAAGGCAGTGAGCAGGCGCTTTTGCCATTTGGCGGTCATCTTGTAGCGACCGGGATGGGCAAGCACCGCCTGCCCACCAGCTCGGTGGATTGCCTCAACGGCCTCGGCCATCGTACACCAGTTGGGCGGCACATAGCCCGGGTTGTTTCGGGTCAGGAAATTCTTGAAGACCGCCTGCATATTCTTGGCGTAGCCCTGCTCGACAATCCACTGGGCAAAGTGGGCGCGGGTCAAGGTCGCGCCGTTGGCAATCGCCATCGCACCAGCCAGCGCGCCCGGCATCCTGTTCTTTTCCAGCCGCTCTCCCATCATGGCAGCGCGATCGGCGCGGCGCTGTGCCTGCGCTTCAATCAGGGCAACAATGGCAGGGTGCTCAGGATCAATATTCAAACCGACAATGTGAATATCAAAATTTTGCCAAAGTGTCGATATTTCAATGCCTTTGATGAGAGTCAGAGGCAGTTTTTGTGCTTCTATCACCTGCTCGGCAGCAGCCAGCCCCGCCACAGTATCGTGATCGGTGATCGCCAACACATCGACCCGGCGCTCAACGGCGCGCAACACAAGTTCTTCCGGCGACAACCGCCCGTCCGATGCGGTGGTGTGGCTATGTAAATCAAACAACATAAATTATCTTCTTGACTTTACTCTAGCGAACTAGTTTACTAGTACGTAATTACCTAGTACGTCACTGGCCGTCCAGTATATTCACTGATAGGCCTGTATAACACTGAAAGGATAGATACATGGTACAGCAAATTCACCGTCAGCTCTGCGCTTTCTCATCTTGGTGGTGGCACTTCCCAACGCGGGTGGTGTGATTAGCTGTGCCTTAAACAGATTACACAAACCCGCCATGACGCGGGTTTTTTTATACCAGATTCAGCCTGACAGCAATTTTACCGGGGCGCCTGAGTGAACAGCGCCCTGACAAGGAAAAGACTATGATCATCGTACTCAAGCCAAATGCCACCGAGCAACAAGCCAAAGAAATTCTCGCCCGCATCGAAGGCGCCGG
Source organism: Photobacterium sp. DA100 (assembly GCF_029223585.1). NCBI lineage: Bacteria > Pseudomonadati > Pseudomonadota > Gammaproteobacteria > Vibrionales > Vibrionaceae > Photobacterium > Photobacterium sp. DA100. Next base: position 2,760,582 of record NZ_CP119423.1, read on the forward strand.
CCTCAAGCCGCTCTACATGCCTGGCGTGGAACGTATTGTTCTGGGGGCATTGGGCGATGAGCGCGTGCTCCAGCAATTGCACCTTGATGCCTACCCTTGCGTAGAAACCGTCAAGCCGATCCTGACCAAGTACAAGATGGTGAGCCGTGAAGTGCAGGCCCACGATACCGTGGTTCGTTTCGGCAATGCCGCTGTGGGCGGCGACAAGTTTGCCGTGATTGCCGGCCCTTGCTCAGTTGAATCTGAAGAGCAACTACTGAGCGTCGCCGAAGTGGTGAAAAAACACGGCGCTGTTGCCCTGCGTGGTGGTGCCTACAAGCCGCGTACCAGCCCGTACGATTTCCAGGGAATGGGAATTGAGGGGCTGAAGCTGCTGAAAAAGGCCAACGAGCAGCTCGGTATCCCAACCGTTTCTGAGGTGATGGAAGTCAGCCAGATGGATTCAATGTGTGAATATATCGACTGCCTTCAAATTGGCGCGCGCAATATGCAGAACTACGCGCTGCTAAAAGCTGTCGGTGAAAGCAAAAAACCGGTCTTGCTCAAACGCGGACTTTCAGCCACTATCGAGGAGCTGTTACTCGCGGCGGAGTACATCTATGACGCAGGCAACCCGAATATCATCCTGTGTGAAAGAGGGATCCGTACCTACGAGACAGCGACACGGAATACATTGGATTTGAACGCCGTGGCATACCTCAAGCAGCGCACCCACCTGCCGGTGGTCGTTGACCCAAGCCATGGTACCGGGGTGCGTGAGCTGGTGATCCCACTGTCACGTGCTGCGGCAGCGGTTGGTGCTGACGGCATTATCGTCGAATCACACCTTAACCCGTGTGAAGCCTTGTCGGACGGCCACCAGGCACTGACCGGTCCAATGTTTGAACAGTTGATGCAAGAGTTGAAACCGTTTGTAGAAGCGGCAGGGAGAACGCTGTGAATACCAACCCACTAGGCGTCGGCGAGCTGGAACTGCTCAGCCTCGATGTCCCCTATGTTGCGGATCCGACGGAGCTGTATTACTCCGTCTGTGGCGACCGCCCACACAACCTATTGCTGGAGTCGGCCGAAATCGACTCCAAACAAGATCTCAAGAGCCTGATGCTCATCGACGCGGCAGTGCGTATCGTCTGCCGCGGCAAAGTGGTCACCCTGGAAGCCTTGACCGATAACGGCCTCAATGTACTGCAGACCCTGGAGGGCAAGATGCCCGCCGATATCCGCGCAGTACGCGAAGGACGCCAGCTCGCGTTGACGTTCCCGGCGGCAGAGCGCGCCCTCGACGAAGACAGCCGCCTACGCCAAACCTCCTCGTTTGATGCATTGCGCATGATCCAGCACGCCTTCGATATCGCAGGCCATCCGCGTGAAGCCCTGTTTCTCGGCGGCCTGTTCGCCTATGACGTGGTTGACGGTTTCGAGCCGTTGCCGGGCGTCAAACAGGACAACCGCTGCCCGGACTACCTCTTCTATATTGCCGAAACGCTGCTAGTGATCGACCACCAGCGCCGCAAAGGCAAATTGCAGGCCACCCTGTTCGGGGGCGACGAGTACACCTCGAGCTATTTCGAGCTCAGCCGCCGCCTGCAGCACATCAAGGAGGCCTGCCTCGAGCCAATGCCGCTTCCGGCTGCCCAGCTAGTGGATGAGTGCGAACCGGTGGTCAGTGTCAGCGACGACGATTTCTGCCAACAGGTCATTGACCTCAAGCGGCATGTGGTCAATGGCGACGTGTTCCAGGTGGTCCCGTCCCGCCAGTTCACCCTGCCGTGCCCGTCGCCGCTCAATGCCTACAAAGAGCTGAAGATCGGCAACCCGAGTCCTTACATGTTCTACCTGCAGGATGCTGACTTCACCCTGTTCGGCGCCTCGCCGGAAAGTGCGCTGAAGTACTGCACCGAGAGCAACCAGATTGAGATTTACCCGATTGCCGGTACCCGCCACCGCGGTAAGAACCCGGATGGCTCAATCAATTTGGATCTTGATGGCCGCATCGAGCTTGAACTGCGCTGCGATATGAAAGAAAACGCCGAGCACATGATGCTGGTCGACCTGGCCCGTAACGATGTCGCCCGTATCAGTGAACCGGGTAGCCGCTATGTCGCCGATTTGCTCAAAGTCGACCGCTACAGCCATGTGATGCACCTGGTGTCCCGTGTTGTCGGCCAGCTCCGTGGCGATCTGGATGCCCTGCACGCCTACCAGGCCTGTATGAATATGGGGACGCTAACCGGTGCACCGAAAATCCGTGCCATGCAGCTTATCCGTGATGTCGAGCAGCGCCGCCGTGGCAGCTATGGCGGTGCGGTAGGCTACCTGACCGGCCATGGTGATATGGATACCTGTATCGTGATCCGCTCGGCCTACGTCGAAGATGATGTTGCCAGCGTGCAGGCCGGGGCCGGCGTGGTATATGACTCGGTGCCTCAGGCAGAGGCCGATGAGACCCGCGGCAAGGCACAGGCGGTGATCACGGCTATTCGCAAGGCACACAGTGCCCCAGAACGTCAATCGCACTAAGGAGCCACGGATGTCCCTACCTCATATTGTATTGCTTGATAACTTTGACTCCTTTACCTACAACCTGGTGGACCAGTTCCGCTCGCTGGGCTGTGAAGTAACGATTTACCGCAACAGCCTGACCGCCCAGCAAATGGAGCAGGCACTGGCTGAAAAAACCAACCCGGTACTGGTGTTGTCACCGGGCCCGGGTGCCCCTGCCGATGCGGGCTGTATGCCTGAGCTGATCAAACAGGTTCGTGGCAAAATCCCGATGATTGGCATCTGCCTAGGCCACCAGGCCATTGTTGAAGCCTATGGCGGCAAAGTGTCAGGCGCAGGTGAAATCGTTCATGGTAAATCAGCCATGATGACCCATACCGGCCATGACGTATTTGGTGAATTGCCAAGCCCATTATCGATTGCCCGTTACCACTCGCTGGTTGCCGAAACGGTACCCGAGAGCCTGAATATCATTGCCGATGTTGACGGCCTGGTCATGGCGGTGACCAATGATGAGGATCGGGTGTGCGGTTACCAATTCCACCCGGAATCCATCCTCACCACCCAAGGTGCCCAGCTACTGACCAATACGCTGGCGTGGGTCACGTCGTCACCGACCAATAATGAGCGAACCAGTCATCAGCCGGTATAGACAACAAGGATTTTAATTATGGATGCGACCATCTACACCATTGCCAACAAGCTCTACGACCAGCAAGGCTTGAGCCAGGAAGAAAGCCAGACCCTGTTCGATGCCATCATCAAGGGCGAAGTCGAGCCCGTGCTGCTATCGGCAGTCCTAACGGCACTGAAAATCAAAGGCGAAACCCCGGCTGAAATCGCCGGAGCCGCCAAGGCCCTGCTGGCCAATGCCAATCCGTTCCCGAGTCCCGAGTACGACTTTGCCGACATCGTCGGTACCGGCGGCGACGGGGCCAACACCATCAACATCTCCACCACGGCCGCTTTCGTGGCCGCCGCTTGTGGCGTGAAGGTGGCCAAGCACGGCAACCGCGGGGTATCGAGCAAGTCGGGCTCTTCAGATCTGCTCGACAAATTTGGCATCAACCTGGCCATGGCGCCGGAGACAGCGCGCGAAGCTCTCGATGATCTGGGCGTGTGCTTCCTGTTCGCCCCGCAATACCACGGCGGTGTGCGCCATGCGATGCCGGTGCGCCAGAGCTTGAAAACACGCACCATCTTCAATGTACTGGGTCCTTTGATTAACCCGGCTCGTCCTAACATCGAGCTAATGGGGGTCTACGACGCTTCACTGGTTCGCCCGATTGCCGAGACCATGGCAGCCATGGGGATGAAGCGCGCCGCGGTTGTCCACGGCAGCGGCTTGGACGAAGTCGCTATCCATGGAGAAACCACGGTGGCTGAAATCATCGATGGCGAAATCACCGAGTATAGCTTGACGCCCGCTGACTTCGGCCTTGAAAGCCACCCGCTCGAAGCGATCAAGGGTGGAGAGCCGGAGGAAAACCGTGCCATTATTACCAATATCCTGACCGGCAAAGGCACCGATGCCCAGATGGGCGCCGTGGCAGTCAATGTGGCCTTGCTGCTTCGCCTATTCGGCCAGCAGGATCTCAAGGCCAACGCCGAGAAAGCCATCAACGTCATGAAGTCTGGCAAGGCCTTTGAGCTTGTCGGCCAACTTGCAGCACGAGGTTAAGCATGGAAACAGTTCTAGCCAAAATTGTCGCCGACAAACGTATTTGGGTTGAAGCGCGCAAAGCCGAGCAGCCATTGGCATCGTTCAAAGACAGCCTAGTACCGAGCGACCGTAGCTTCTACGAAGCACTATCAGGCGATCAGGCCGCCTTTATTCTGGAATGCAAAAAGGCCTCACCGTCCAAGGGCTTGATCCGCCAGGATTTCGACCTCGACATGATTGCCCGGGTATACAACGGCCATGCCAGCGCCATCTCGGTGCTGACCGACGAAAAGTACTTCCAGGGCAGCTTTGACTTCCTGCCGGTGGTCCGCGACCAGGTGACCCAGCCGGTACTGTGCAAAGACTTCATGATCGATACCTACCAGGTCTACCTGGCCCGTCACTACCATGCCGATGCCATCTTGCTGATGCTATCGGTATTGAATGACGAGGAATACCGTGAACTGGCTGAGGTTGCCGAACAGCTCAACCTGGGGATCCTGACCGAAGTCAGCAACGAGGCGGAGCTCGAGCGCGCCATCGCCCTCAAGGCCAAGGTGGTGGGGATCAACAACCGTAACCTGCGCGATCTCAGCATTGATCTGAACCGTACTAAAGAGCTGGCCCCCCGCCTTCCGGAAGACACGATTGTGATTTCCGAGTCGGGGATCTACAACCACCAGCAGGTGCGCGAACTGGCAGCTTATGCCAACGGCTTTTTGATCGGCAGCTCGCTGATGGCCGAAGACAACTTGGAACTGGCGGTACGCCGGGTCTTGCTGGGCGACAACAAAGTCTGCGGTCTGACCCATGCCGACGATGCGGCGGCCGCTTACCAAAGCGGAGCGGTCTACGGCGGCCTGATCTTCGTCTCCTCCTCCCCTCGGGCCGTCGACATCGAGCAGGCGCGGATGATCATGAGTGGCGCGCCGCTGAAATACGTCGGCGTCTTCCGCAACACCGATCCCGGAGCCGTTGCCAAAGCCGCCAAAGCCCTGTCGCTGGCTGCGGTCCAGCTGCACGGTGACGAGGATCACGACTACATTGCCGCCCTGAAGGGACAGCTGCCCGAAGAGTGCGAGATCTGGAAAGCCCACGGTATCACCGATCACGCACCGGAGCTGGATAAGTGGCAGGTCGACCGCCACCTGCTCGATAGCAGAGTCGGCAGCCTGTCAGGTGGCACCGGCATTGCTTTTGACTGGAGCCTGATCCCTGACGAGCAGAAGCAAATCACTATGCTCGCGGGCGGCCTCAATCCAGACAATGTCTGTGAAGCAGCCAGCCTTGGCTGTCGAGGACTGGATTTGAATTCCGGGGTTGAAAGCGAGCCCGGCAAAAAAGACCCAACAAAATTGAAAGCGGCTTTCGCGGCTATTAGAAAGTATTAAGGAAAATAAACCATGAGTAAGATAAGTGCCTACTTCGGCGAGTTCGGGGGACAATACGTTCCACAGATCCTCGTCCCTGCGCTGGACCAGCTAGAAGCCGCTTTTGTGGAAGCCCAGCAAGATCCAGCCTTCCAGAAAGAGTTTGTCGATCTGCTGAAAGATTACGCAGGCCGCCCAACGGCCCTGACTTTGTGCCAGAACCTGACCAAGGGCACCAAGACCAAACTTTACCTCAAGCGAGAAGACTTGCTCCACGGCGGTGCCCACAAGACCAACCAAGTCCTTGGCCAAGCGCTGCTGGCGAAACGCATGGGCAAAGAGGAAATCATCGCCGAAACCGGGGCCGGCCAGCATGGTGTGGCGACGGCCCTTGCCTGTGCGCTGCTCGGCCTCAAGTGCCGCGTCTACATGGGGGCCAAAGATGTTGAGCGCCAGAGCCCGAACGTCTTCCGGATGAAACTGATGGGCGCAGAAGTGATCCCGGTCCACTCGGGCTCAGCAACGCTGAAGGATGCCTGCAACGAAGCCATGCGTGACTGGACGGCCACTTACGACAAAGCGCATTACCTATTGGGTACGGCTGCGGGCCCGCATCCTTTCCCGACTATTGTGCGTGAATTCCAGCACATCATCGGCGAAGAAACCAAAGCGCAAATCCTTGAAAAAGAAGGCCGTCTACCCGATGCCGTTATCGCCTGTGTCGGCGGAGGCTCGAATGCTATTGGTATGTTCTCCGATTTCATTGACGAAGAAAGTGTTGGCCTGATTGGTGTCGAACCTGCCGGTAAAGGTCTGGATACCGACATGCACGGCGCGCCGCTAAAACACGGCAAGCTGGGGATCTTCTTTGGTATGAAAGCCCCGCTAATGCAGGACGAGCATGGCCAGGTCGAGGAGTCTTATTCGGTATCTGCCGGTCTGGACTTTCCATCAGTCGGCCCACAGCATGCTCACCTCAATGCGATAGGCCGCGCGACATACGAGGCAGTAACCGACGATGAAGCGCTGGAGGCTTTCCAGGAGCTTGCTCGCAACGAAGGGATCATCCCTGCCCTTGAGTCAGCGCACGCACTGGCCCACGCCTTAAAGATGATTAAAGCCAACCCTGAAAAAGAACAGCTGCTGGTCGTTAACCTATCTGGCCGTGGCGACAAAGATATTTTCACTGTACACGATATTCTAGATGCAAAAGGAGTGCTGTAATGGATCGTTACCAAGCCCAATTTGACCGCCTGGCGGCGAAAAACGAAGGCGCCTTTGTTCCTTTTGTGACTATCGGTGATCCGAATCCGGAGCAATCACTGAAGATCATTGAAACCTTGGTCGAAGCCGGAGCCGATGCCCTTGAGCTGGGGATCCCGTTCTCCGACCCGCTGGCGGATGGCCCGACCATCCAAGGCGCAACGATCCGTGCGATGGAATCTGGCACCACCCCAGCAGTCTGTTTTGATTTGCTGAGCCAGATCCGAGCCAAGTACCCAGAGATGCCAATTGGCCTTTTAATGTACGCCAATTTGGTATTCACCAATGGGATCGAAAACTTCTACCAGCAATGTGCCGAAGCCGGTGTCGATTCGGTACTGGTTGCCGATGTACCGCTGAAAGAGTCCGAAGAGTTCCGGACAGCGGCGGCAAAGTACGGTATTCACCCTATTTTCATTGCCCCACCCAATGCCGATGAGGAAACATTGAAAACCGTATCTGAGTTCGGTGGTGGTTACACATACCTGCTTTCGCGTGCTGGCGTAACAGGTACCGAGACCAAAGCGGGAGCCCCGATCAATCACCTGCTGGACAGCCTGAAAGCGCACAATGCACCGCCTGCGCTACTGGGTTTTGGCATTTCCGAGCCACAGCAAGTTGCCGAGGCGATTGAAGCTGGCGCAGCCGGGGCGATCTCCGGCTCTGCCGTGGTGAAGGTCATTGAAAACAACCTTGATGATAATGATGCCATGCTGAGCAACATGTACAGCTTTATTAGCAACATGAAGGCTGCAACCCGTAAGGGCTGAGCCCTTAGCCGGTGACACAAAAGCCGTCCCAGCTCACCCTGCGGGCGGCTTTTTTTATTTCCCTGCTGCTTTTTGGTTCAAGATCAAAGATCTCTTTGCCCTTCCCCCATACAGTAACCAACTTGTTAACGCCCGGTAGCAACAAATTGCAAGTTTGAAAGACAATAATGCTACTCTGGTAAAAGAATGATTGATCAACGTGATATTTCCGTGTAAAAACACACGCGCAGAATATCGGATTAACATTTAGTACAATTACAAAACAATTCTCCGATATTTTTGCGAACAATATCAAACACAACTGAGGTATCTAACCGTGTTAAAAGAAAAAGGACTGTTTGGCAATATCGGCGTGCAAGTCGTCATTGCCATGTGTGTGGGGACCCTCGTCGGTGCGATGATGGGCCAGTCTGCAAGTATGTTTGCCCCGCTGGGCAGCATCTTCATCCACCTGATCAAGATGTTGGTGATCCCACTGGTTGCCGTAGCCATTATCTCCGGTGCCGCAGGGCTTGGCAGCAGCCAGTCTGCTGGTAAAGTCGGCCTCTCTACGCTGGGCTTCTTCGGCCTGACCTCCGCCGTGGCCGTTGCCTTGGCCCTGTTCATGGGCGTGGTGTTCCAGCCGGGCGTGGGCGTCGATATGACGGGCGTCGAGGGCATGTTCTCCAATGTCTATGCCGACAAGGGTGAAATGCCGACATTCTGGGCAACCGTACTCGGTATGATCCCGACTAACGTCTTCCAGTCACTGAACGAAGCGAATATCCTGCAAATTTTGGTTTTCTGCCTCTTCTTTGGTATTGCGGTTTCTAAGCTGGAAAAAGAACGTCGCGATCCTTTGATCAACGGCGTAAATGCCATCGTTGATGCCATGGTATGGATGATCAACGTGGTAATGAAAATCGCCCCGCTGGGTGTCTTTGGCCTGATGGCTGATGCCGTTGGTACCTTTGGCTTTAGTGCCTTGATGGTCGTGTTCAAGCTATTTGTGGTCTACGTCGTCGCTATCCTGATCTACGGCTTTATCTTCTACCCAGCCATGATCAAAGCATTCAGCAAAACCTCACCGCTTAAGTTCCTGTCGGCCATGAAAAAACCACAGGCTGTTGCCCTGTCGACCGCTTCCTCCATGGCAACCCTGCCGGTCACCATGGAAGTATGTGAGGAAGAGTTGGGCGTGAAAAACTCAACTGCTTCGTTCGTACTGCCGCTAGGCGCAACCATCAACATGAGTGGTAATGCGATTTACTACGGCCTGGTCGCCATCTTCTTTGCCCAGATGTTCAACGTTGAACTGGGTATGGGTGCCTATATCGCCATCATCGTCACCTCGACGCTGGGTGCTGTTGGCCAGGCCGGTGTTCCGGGCCCCTCTTTCTTAGTGGTTGCGGTATTGCTTGCAGCCGGTATTCCAATCGAAGGCCTACCGCTGCTGTTTGCCCTTGACCGTATCTTCGACATGATCCGGACCGCCCTCAATATTACCGGCGATGCCGCTTGTGCCGTGATTGTCGACAACATGATCAATGACGGGCCGCAGGAGACGCCGGAGCCGGAATCCAGCCACCACGGCTAACGATATCCCGCTCGATGCAGGCAAAACACCAAAGGCTGTAGGGTTAATACCTGCAGCCTTTTGCTTACTGGTGTACTATGTAGCCAAGTAACAAACATGTGTAATTATTGAAATGAAGCAACTAATTGATTTTATTCCACTGGTCGTATTCTTTATTCTCTACAAAACCCATGATATCTATGTCGCGACCGGGGCATTGATTATCGCCACGGCGATTCAGGTGGCTGTCACCTGGATGCTGTATAAGAAGGTCGAGAAAATGCAGCTGGTGACGTTTGTCATGGTCGCTGTGTTTGGCGGGCTGACCCTTTTCATGCACGATGACAACTTCATCAAGTGGAAAGTCACCATTGTGTACGGCATTTTTGCTGTTGGCTTGGCTATCAGCCAATTTTTGGGCAAGCCATTGATAAAAGGTATGTTAGGCAAAGAACTCAGCCTGCCGGACAACGTCTGGAACCGGATAAACGGCGCTTGGGCACTGTTTTTCGTTGTATGTGCCGTCGTGAATGTCTATATTGCCTTCCGCCTGCCACTGGACGTGTGGGTTAACTTCAAAGTATTCGGCCTGTTGATCCTGACTTTGATTTTCACCCTTGCTACCGGCGGCTATATTTACCACCATATGCCAAAAGAACCTGATTCAGAGTAGTACAGAGTCGCATCATGACATCAGAAAATAATATTCCTCGCGGGCAGTTACTGCTTCGCACTCTTGCAATGCCAGCCGATACAAACGCCAACGGCGATATCTTTGGTGGCTGGATTATGTCTCAACTTGACCTAGCTGGTGCCATCTTGGCGAAAGAAATTTCAGGTGGCCGTGTCGTAACTGTGTCTGTCGATAGCATTGCTTTCAAGGCGCCTGTCAGCGTGGGTGACGTTGTATGCTGCTACGGCGAATGCTGCCGGATCGGTAACTCTTCGATGAGCGTCGCGCTAGAAGTATGGGTCAAGCCTGTTGCCATTGATGCTGTCGGTGAACGCTACCGAGTATGTGAAGCAACATTCAACTATGTTGCCATTGACAGCAACGGCCGCCCTCGTCCAGTTAAAAAGTAAGCTCACAGTGCCAATCTTTATAAGTCATTGAATTATGAAATTTACGTTATAAATTTTGCTCACAGACTTATGTAGACTGGTATGCAACACCATCGAGTTCCGCAAAAAAGCCCTAACATAATGCTAGGGCTTTTTTTTTCATTTATGATAGGAAAAATTTATCACTCATTGTCACCTCACCTTCCGTTTCAGCAACGTAATTGTGGGGCCGGCAGTTACATGGAGAGAGCTACATGTGGTACGTTATTTTTTCCCAGGATGTCGAAAACAGCCTTGAGCGCCGCCTTAGCGTGCGTGAAAAACACTTGGCACGCTTGAAAGACCTGCAAGAGCAGGGCCGCCTGCTGGTCGCCGGCCCGATGCCGGCGATCGACAGCGAGAATCCTGGTGAGGCAGGCTTTACCGGCTCGACCGTGATTGCTGACTTCAATTCCCTGGACGACGCCCAGGCTTGGGCCGATACCGACCCGTACATCGAAGCCGGTGTCTACGAAAAGGTGATCGTAAAGCCGTTCAAGAAAGTCCTCCCATAATCCGTAATTTGAGATAACAACGTTATGCTAAAACGCACCCTCGTTTTATTAGGCGCTGTCTTGTTGGCAGGCTGCGCATCAAACTCCGAGCAGCAGGCAATCATGGATCTGGCAAAAGCCCGGGCCCGTGCAATCAACAACAAAGCCCCGTACGAGAAAATTGATCAATACCAGATCATGAAAGCCCAGGCGCGGGAAAACATTGTCGAAATCACCATCCTGTACGGCGGCGGCGGCAAGACCCCACCGACCAAGGCAGCAAAAAGTGCGGCACTCAACTACTGCAACAGCAATGAACTCAGCCCAATGGTGAGCGAGGGGGTGAACTACAATATCGTGATTATGGATATGCGTGGCCGCCCGATGGTGACGCAGCCGATCACTGCTGAGGTTTGTAGTCAATTAGCGAATTAGTAACGGGCGATTGGCGTTTTTTACCCGCAATCAACCCAACCAACTAAAGCTTTATACAGCTGGATAAAATTTCAAAACTTAGCCTTCAGGGAAGAAGGCTTAGAGCTACATGGATGTACTCGTGCGCTTTTGAAATTTTCATCCTGATGATTTAAAGCCCTCGAAAAAACGCCAGCATTGCTGGCGTTTTTTCTTTTGGTTCTGTGGGATTACGAGCGCTCAAATAGCAGCACTTTCAGCCCGCCTTCCGGGTCGATATCCTTGAACTCCGGCGGATTTTCTAAGCGGTGCTGATAAGCAAGCTCCGGCGCTTCGGCAGCCATTCCTTCAATCAGGAAGGACGAGGATACACCCGGATCGTTGACACAGGCGAGAACCTGGCCAGTTGCCGTCAGCAGTTCTGGCAATCGGCGCAAGATTTTCTGGTAGTCCTTGGTCAGGGCAAAGCTGCCTTTTTGGAATGACGGCGGGTCGATAATGATCAGATCATAAGGCCCAAGCTTGCGTACCTTGCCCCACGACTTGAACAGCTCATGACCAAGGAAGCTGACCTTGGACAAATCATGCTGGTTTAGATGGTGGTTGTCACGGCCACGGCTCAAGGCCGCCTTGGCCATATCCAAGTTGACCACATGCTCTGCCCCGCCGGCGATGGCCGCAACCGAAAAACCACAGGTATAAGCGAACAAGTTCAACACCCGCTTACCCTCGGCATGGCGCATTACCCAGTCACGGCCGTAGCGCATATCCAGAAACAAGCCGTTATTCTGCTTGCGGCCAAGATCCAACTTGAACGTCAGGCCATTCTCCACCACATCTTGGTACTCTCGGCTCTCGCCCCACAGCACTTCCATCGGAGAGCCTTGACGGTCACGGTGCTGCAGCAGCAGCGATGTCGCGCCTGATTGCAGCCACGAAGGGGAGCCTACCAGCGTCTCGAGCATCTGGTGCAATTCCGCCAAGAAGGCTTCGGATGGTTCTTTGAACAATGAAACCAGCACTTGGCCACCCAGCCAATCCACGGTCAATTGCTCAAGGCCTGGCCAGCAGCGGCCACGGCCATGGAATAACCGGCGCACTTCATGTGGCGGCGTCGCCAACTCTGCCATTAGGTGTTGCTCAAGGTTTTTTACTGCACTCGGTTCCATAGTTCTACCGGGTTGGGAAATTCAGGGGCGGTAGTATACCAAACACCGTCGCGGCAAAGATAATATTAAGCCACGAGCTTAAGGTTTTCTTGCTCGGGTTGACGATAGCTGGCGAGGTGGACGTATTCGGCCTGAAGGCGAACTTGTCGTTGGCGGCGGGTGCGGTGTTTGACTAATTTGCGTTGTCGACGAAATGACGCCAGCCCCCAAAAACGTGATTGGTTCTTCTTTTTCTTCAATCGCATGCGAAGCGACACGGAGCGGGTAAGGCGCATATTGAATCTCAGTCTAGGTAAATCCTAGACCGATATTATAAGTGAAACTTTCCTGTAATGTAATTTCAAACGATTAAAATAGCAGCAGTTGGTCGCGAATTAACAATGAAAAACACAAGGCTTGCACAATTTATTATCATTAAGCCCTATTTTCCTACATAACCTCGCTAAAAACCGGTTACTTGATAACCAACTGCCGCACGGGAAACGTTGTGCCCGGCGCTATTTTCTTTTTCCAGGCAATACGGGCCATGCCAGCTCCCAAGGCGTAGCCCATTCGGCCAGTACCTGTTGAGTCTCTGCGAATTGCCACAGCTCGCCCTGCTCGGGTGGGCAGGTAAACTGCCACTGCTGCCCAGCATACCGGAAGCGCAATGCATAGGCGTGCAAATAACCACGATCCGCCGGCTCGTTGCCATAGATATCATCTCCGGTGATCCCGGAGCCGACACTGCGCAGCGCCACTCGGATCTGATGGGTCTTACCGGTATGCGGCTTGCACAGAAACAGCCGACGCCCTTGCCCTGCCGCGGCCGAAAAGAACTGGGTGATCGCCGGATTCTCGCGGCTGTTTTCCAGTTTCCAGCTACTCCGGCGCGAACGGGTCATATCGCCGGTCACTACACCTTGCTTCTTCTTCGGTTTCTTGCTGCCAATCGCCACGTAGAACTTCTCAACTTCACGCTCAGCAAAATTCGCTGACAGCTTGGCGGCTGCCTCGCGGTTGCGGCCAAGCAATAAGATCCCCGACGTCATCTTATCCAGGCGATGGATCAGGTAGAGTTGCGCATCCCCACTTTGCTTTGCCACTTCTTGCAACAGCATTACATCGCCATCATCTTTATGCACAGAGACACCTGGATGTTTGTTGATCACAAGAAAATCTGGGTGGGTGTGGAGAATATCGAACATAACTAACTCTTCATTGACTGGCTCTTCGCTGATGGGCTCTTGGTTGACAGCGTTAGCCGATAGGGAGTGCGAAGTATACCGCTTATCGGCAGTTTTTCCACACCGCTCAAAGCGAGCAATAAAAAGCGGGAGCCATTGGCTCCCGCAGTCAAGTATCGATGGTATTGACAGAGTTACAGTTTCTTAGAAACCAGGGCACCGAGACCAATAATGGCTAGGCCCAATACCATGATTTCACCTTTACCGCTGTCAAAGCCCGCTTTCACGCCCGCGATGGCAACGATAGCGATAGCAAATGGGATCACGTACTTCACTAGGGTGTACCATAGGCCGAACAGTGGGAATTTGATTTCGCCGTCATTGGTGATTTCTTTTTCAAGCTCACTACGGCTCAAACGCCAGCCTGCAAAGATACATACCAACATACCGCCGACCGCTAGGAAGATCTTGTCAGTTAGCAAGTCGAAGATATCGAAAGCACCGGTCTCGAACAGTGTTGGACCCAAGCCTCCAAGCGATAGCGATGCGAATACACACAGGAAGGCCATGACCGCACTTGCCGAGAACACCGCGCTCGAACGCTTCATGCCTTTTTCGTCAATCAGGTATGACACAACCACTTCAAGCAGAGAAACAGAAGAAGTCAGTGCTGCAACGCTCAGGCCGATGAAGAACAGAAGCGCAAGCAACAGGCCAACGATGCCACCCATTTCCGCAAATAGCTGAGGAACGACAACGAAGATCAGGCCAGGGCCGGCGGCTGGCTCCATGCTGAACGCAAACATTGCAGGGAACATCGCCACACCCGCCAGGATGGCAACTGCCGTATCCATCGCCGTCACCATAGCGGTGGTTTGTACCAGGTTCTCTTTCTTCTTCAGGTAGCTACCGTATGTGATCATACAGCCCATACCCAAACTCAGTGAGAAGAACGCCTGCCCCAGTGCGGCCAGTACAACCGTGCTATCGACTTTAGAGAAATCAGGTTTGAACAGGAACTCAAGGCCAGCTGTCGCGCCTGGAAGGCTCAGGCCTTTGACGGCAACCAGGATAAGGATAGCGAAAAGAAGAGGCATCAGGATCTTGCCGGCTTTCTCGATACCGCCTGAAATCCCCTTGATCACCACCAGGATGTTGAACAACAAGTAAAGCCCCATCCAGAACAGAGGCTGGACTGGGTTAGAGATGAAGCCACCAAAGCTGTCACCAATCGCTTCTGGTGTACTCAGGAGACCTGTTGCAATTTTATAGATATACGCAATTGCCCAGCCGCCTACGACCGGGTAGAAGCCCATGATAAGTAGGCCACTAACCACACCGATAACACCGACGAAAGACCAACGGCGATCAGTTGATTTGAAAGCACCTACTGCGGAAAGACCTGTTTTACGACCCACGGCAAATTCAGTCAGCATGACGCTGAAACCGATAAAGATAACGAACAATAGGTAAATAGCTACGAAAGCACCACCACCACTCTCACCAGCTGTGTATGGGAACTTCCAGATGTTACCAAGACCTACTGCGGATCCTGCCGCGGCCATAACGAAGCCTAATTTAGAACCCCAACTATCGCGGGGTTGTGTGGTTGTATTAGTAGTAGCCACGTTCTCTCCAAGGTTTTGTTGTGTTTGCTAGAGTTTGCTTACGTAGGCGTCTAAAATTGTTGTGTAAACGTAAATGGAAACCTATGTGTACACTTATAAGGTTCTTAATAACGCTCTACATATGGCAAGTAAAACAGGTTGCGATTAGAATGTGAAGCCCGCTCATCTACTTTTTGATCATTTACTGCTTTTTTACCTCATTTCTTCGTTTTTTGCTTATTTTTTGCACTTCAACCTCGTGCAAATTTCACATTACTCATACAATTCAGTGATTTCTCCTTATCAAACATAGCACATAACTGGCAGAAAATTTCGCTGGTATTCCTCTAGTTTCAATGCAAAATAGAGTAATATATCCAACTCATTAAAAATAAAGATGGAACAGTTTTATCAAGTCTTGGCTTGGGCAAGCGTCTTCTTCTATTGGCTGATTATTGCTGCCGTGACCATGCGCATTGTCTTCAAGCGCAGAGTGGTCGGCGTCTCTCTCGCCTGGCTCATGATCATCTATATCATCCCAATTGGCGGGGTGATCGCATACCTGTTATTCGGTGAGCTCAATTTAGGTAAGAAGCGCGCCCAACGCGCCGAAGACATGTTCGAGCCTTTTGCCGACTGGTTCCAGCGCCTCAATGACTGCCCAGGCCACCAGCCGGAACTGATGAGCGAACATGCCCGCCCTATCAGTGATTTATGCGAAAATCGCCTTGGTATCCCGGCCCTGAGCGGCAATATCCTGTCACTACAGGATTCGCCGCAGACCATCCTGCGCTCCCTCATCGATGACATTCACCAGGCCAACAACTCCATTCAAA
This sequence comes from Photobacterium sp. DA100, assembly GCF_029223585.1. Taxonomy (NCBI): domain Bacteria; kingdom Pseudomonadati; phylum Pseudomonadota; class Gammaproteobacteria; order Vibrionales; family Vibrionaceae; genus Photobacterium; species Photobacterium sp. DA100. Next base: position 2,776,492 of record NZ_CP119423.1, read on the forward strand.
TGGAATTTTACATCTGGCACCCCGGCGGGCTGGCCGACGAAGTGGCGACCGCGTTGATCATGGCCGCCAAGCGTGGGGTTGAGATCAGGATCTTGCTTGATGCAGCCGGCAGCATGCGTTTCTTCCGCTCCCATTGGCCAAAGCTGATGCGCCATGCCGGCATCGAAATTGTCGAAGCGTTGGCAGTCACCCCATTCAGGATGTTCCTGCGCCGGATGGACTTGCGCCAGCACCGCAAAATTGTCGTTATCGACGAGAGGATTGGCTATACCGGCTCGATGAACCTGGTCGATCCGGCCTATTTCAAAACCGATGCCGGCGTCGGCCAGTGGATTGATGTCATGGTCAGGGTTACGGGGCCATCCGTCGCGGTCCTTAACGGCATCCAAGCCTGGGATTGGGAAGTGGAAACCGGGGAGCGTTTCTTGCCGCGGTTACCTGAATGTACGTTGCCAAGCTCGGTCGAAGCCTCCGACATGATCCAGGTCATCCCATCCGGGCCGGGGATGCCCGATGAGATCATCCACCAAGCCCTACTGCTAAGCATTTACCAAGCCAAGGAAAACGTGGTCATCACCACGCCATATTTTGTCCCGAGCGAGAACCTGCTGCATGCGATGAAAGGAGCCGCCCACCGAGGCGTCACCGTGGATATCATCATTCCCGACAAGAATGACTCCATCATGGTGGAATGGGCCAGCCGCTCTTTCTTTTCCGAGCTGCTCGCCGCCGGTGTCCGCATCCACCGCTTCCATGGCGGGTTGCTCCACACCAAGTCAGTGGTGATCGACAAGACCCATTGCCTGATCGGCACGGTTAACCTGGATATGCGCAGCCTGTGGCTAAACTTCGAAGTCACCCTGGCAGTGGATAACGCCGAGTTCACCAAACAACTGAACTGGCTACAGAAGGAATATATGAGTGACTCGAGCTTGGTCGACAGGGGGGAATGGGAAAAACGGCGGGTCAGCAACAAACTGATTGAACAGTTCTTTTATATGTTTAGCCCGTTGCTGTAATAAATTGATTCGTTTGCAGAAAAGCAATATAGCTTGGTGATTTCAAAGCCTACCCGGGCATGGATGGCCCGGGCTGGCGTTCCAGGGTCGGAGCGGCATAGATGCCTTTATGCGTTTTTGAAATTACGCCTAGCTAAGTTGCAGAAGAAGCAGTAAAACTTTACTGCTTTATAATTACTTTCCCACCCGCTTTGCCAACAAATCCAGCACCAATCGGCTGTCTGCATCTCGGATAGTCGGTAGCTGGAATCGTGCCTCGCGGGTATCTTTGAGTGAAACTTTGGCACTAATCAAGGCTTCCTCGTCCCCCGCTTCTGCCAGGCAATGACCGAATGCATCCAGAATACGCGAACCGCCCCAGAAACGGCTATTGCCTTCGAGTGCGCAGCTGTTTGCCATCAGCAAAGGCACACCATAAGTCATCGAGATAAAGTCGGTATTGGTTTTCCAGCCCTGCGGGTTAGAGAATTCATCGGAGACAATATCTGCCGCAGAATTGACCGGAGCCAGCATCAGGGCGGGCTTGTCCAGCATTGCAAGGTGCGGCAACGCAGGGTTCCATAAATCCGCACAGATCAGGGTATGCATCGGCCAGCCCGCGATCGGCTCGCACGGCTCCAGGCCTTGGCCCTTGCTATACCATTTGGCTTCTTCCAAACCGCCATAATTTGGCAGATTCAGCTTGCGGTGGACGTGAACCAGCTGGCCGTTTTTCACCATCGCTTGCGCATTGTAAAACTCACCGGCACTATCTTCCTCGACAAACCCGGCACTGACGACCATATCACCGGCTGCCGCGGCCAGTTCGTCAAACAACGGGTGGCTGACGGGCATGGCGACATCCAGCGTTTTTTCTCGCAGGCTGTAGCCTGTTAGCGACAGTTCAGGAAACAACAGCAGTTCAATGCCACGCTCACGGGCCTGTTCGATATAAGCTAGGTGTTTTTGCAGGTTGGCCGCTGCATCGCCCAGTATCGGTGCGATCTGGGCAATACCGACATGTAGTACTTGTTTTGTCATAATAAAACCTCATACCCGCCTGCATCAAAACCGAAAACCGCTTGATGCGCACATTCACTGTTAATACAGGCTGGCATTAAAAAGCCAGCTGATGCTGGCCTTTGATTGATTTTTGGCGCTAGGTAACCCGGTCTCGGGCAAACTTTACAGCAGGCCGTTTTGCTCCAGGAACTGGCGCGACACACGTTCGATAGACAGACCATCTACGTCGACCAAGGCGTTCAGACTGGACATGGTCTCGTCATTCATCAGAGCAGACAATTTGTTCAACTGCTGGGCCAACGCGGGGTTAGCCTCTAGCGTATCAGTGCGCACCACCGGCGTCAGTGCATAGTTGGGAAAGTGCTGGCGGTCATCTTTCAAGACGTAGAACCCAAACGCCTTAACACGGCCATCGGTCGCAAATACCATCGTGACATCAACCACTTCCTGAGCCAGTGCCTGGTACACCAGTCCCGAGTTCATTTTACGCAGGTTACGGCGCGGCATATCGAACTCGTAGGCCTCAAGCAGGGATTTCAAACCGTCAGGGCGAGCCGAGAACTCAACGTTACTGGCCATCTGCGCGTCTTTGCCATCTTCCGACTGCAGCCAGTTCATCATATCGGTGATCGACTCGATGCCCTTCTCTTTGGCAAAATCCTGGCGCATAGCCAATGCATAGGTATTGTTGGCTTGGGATGGGTCAAGCCAAATCAAGCCCACCTTTTCATCCAGCGCTTTAACCCGTTGGTAGGTTTCTTCCGGCGTCAGTTTTTCTGTCACCTTGTTGAACGTCACCAAGCCCGTACCGGTGTATTCCCAGTAAAGGTCAATCTGACCGTTGAGCTGAGCCGTACGCAATACTGTTGATCCCATCCCATCGCGCTGGTCGACGTCATAACCCAGACCCGCTAGATACTGCGCGGTCATCGAAGACATGATCAACTGCTCGGTATAGCCCTTGCCGCCAACGACCAGTTTGCCTGCCGCCTGTGCCGAAACCGAGAACATCATTGCCACGGTAGCCAATAAAGCGATTACGCGTTTCATCTTAGTTTTACTCCGTGCCATTACTTACGGTTAGGGTTAACACCCTTGCTCACAATCAGGAAGGTCACCACCCCCAGGACCATATCCATGATCAGTGCTAATACCGCTGTCGGAATAGCACCAGCCAGCATCATAGGGGTATCGTAAAGGTCGATACCGGCGAAGATGAGCTCACCCAAACCGGTACCACCAATCTGGAAAGCCAGCGGCACGGTACCGATATTGATCGCAAAAGCAGTACGGATCCCCGCCATGATGACGTACATCGCATTGGGCATTTCTACCTTCGCCAATTGTTGCATCGGTGTTAGGCCGATACCGGTTGCCGCCTCTTTCAGGTGCGCAGGCACCGAAAGCAACCCGGTGTAGGTATTGCGCAGGATCGGCAGGATCGAAGCAAAGGCCAGGGCGAAAATCGCCGGTTTGTCACCGATACCCAAGAAGCTCATCGACAAAGCCAGAACCGCCAGGGTCGGTACCGTGGTACCGATATTGAAGATCTGCATCACCAAATCGGCGGCCTTACGGCAGGCCGGGCGACTCAGGATAATCCCCACCGGAACACCAATCAGGATAGCAATAGAGCCTGAGATCAATGTCAGCTTGATGTGGTGGCCCGACAGATACAGGATTTCATCCCAGTAATAGACAAACTGCTCGACAAAGCCTGATGACTGGACCCAGATCCCCAGCAGGAACACGGTCACCAGCAGCAAGGCATTGAAGTAAGGGCTCAAGTTAATAGACTTCATCCCTTACCCCTTTTTACGGAAACTGGCTCCCAGGTGGTGTGTAATACCACGCTGTGAAATTTCACCACACAATTGGCCTTGCTCATCGACCACAGCCAGCCAGCTGATATCGTGGGCAAACATCTTGGACACCACGGCACGCAAGTCCTGCTCCTGGTTCATCAAGATAGGCAGGCCGTCATAATGATCGCCACACAAACCACGCTGGCTCATCGCCACCGACTTGGTGATCATCCCCACTGGCTGCTGCTGGTTGTTCACCATCACTATCATGCCGTGGCCGTAGTCGTTCATGCGCTGCAGGGCAACTTCCAGTGAATCGCCCGGGGTTACCGTCGGCACCTGGCGTTCCATGACTTCACCGGCGGTCGACAGCTGAAGGCGCTTCAGGGTACGGTCGGTACCGACGAAATCGGCCACAAAATCAGTAGCAGGATGAGCCAGAAGCTGATCCGGGCTTGAATATTGCTCCAGCTGGCCATCACGGAAGATCGCGACTTTGTCAGCCATCTTCACCGCTTCATCAATATCGTGGGACACGAACATGATGGTCTTCTTCAGCTCTTTGTTCATCTTCAGGAACTCTTCCTGAATCACTTCGCGGTTGATTGGGTCGATTGCACCAAAAGGTTCATCCATCAAAAGTACCGGTGCATCGGCCGCCAGCGCACGGATCACACCGACACGCTGCTGCTGGCCACCCGACAGTTCATTCGGGTAGCGCTTCATGAAGGTATTCGGATCCAGGGCGACCATGTCCAGCAGGTCTTTGGCACGCTGGGTGCAGCGCTTGGCATCCCACCCCATCAGTTTCGGGATCAGGCTGATGTTCTCTTCGATGGTCATGTTCGGGAACAGACCGATCTGCTGGATCACGTAACCGATGTTGCGGCGCAAGGTCACTGTATCGATATCTGTTGTGTCTTCGCCGTTGATCAGCACACGACCAGATGTTGGGGTTACCAAGCGGTTGATCATTTTCAGCGTGGTCGTTTTACCACAGCCCGATGGGCCCAGCAGGACACAGATTTCGCCGGTCGGTACTTCCATGTTGATATGATCGGCTGCTGTCACCACACCCTGTGGTGTTTCAAAAACTTTTGTCAGGTTCTCAAGTTGAATCATGAAAACGCCCTCTTAAATTCGTAAAACTTAGCCGTGAACGACGACACCTTTCGGTGTGAATTTCTTTTGGATTTTCGCCAATACCGTGTCGGCAAAAATTGCCAACAGGCTCACAGCTACAGCACCAACAATCAGCTGGCGCGGATCAGACTGGCTGATCCCTCGTGCAATAAACGTCCCCAAACCACCGGCACCGATGTAGGTGGCGATCGCCATAACACCGATGTTCATCACCACGGCGGTACGCACACCCGCCATGATCACCGGGATTGCCAGTGGAATTTCCACCAAACGCAGGCGCTGGATGTTAGTCAGGCCGATGCCCCTTGCCGCTTCGCGCAAGGCCGGGTCAACGTTGTTGATTGCGGTGTAGGTATTACGAATAATTGGCAACTGCGAATAGAGCAGAACCGCAATCACTGCAGGCAGATAGCCAATACCCTGGCCGATCATCGACAGCACAGGGATCATGATCCCAAACAAGGCAATAGAAGGGATCGTAATGATAATGGACGCAACGTATAGCACCACATTGGCGACACGTTGATTCTGGGTAATTGCGATACCAATAGGTACCCCTGTCATCATTGCAAGGCCAACGGCCAGGCTCACCAATGACAGATGCTCTACAGTTCGAGAGACAATGACATCCCAGTTGTCCAGAACGAAATTGAAAATTTCCAATTTGCACTCCTGGATTTACAAGTTGAACACAGATTGTTTATTGATTATTTCCGCTTAGATGCCGGAAATAGTGATACAACCATAAGGTTGTCAAAACAGGGGCTCCGCCCTGATAGACATGGTTTTCACCATAAGCACCGCCTGCCAGACCATAAGTCATACAAGCGGCAAAGGAAGGGGGATTCTAGTGAGTAACCCTGAACAGCTCAAGTTTTTTCAGGAATTATTTTGATCTCACCACTTATTGACGCTCAAAAAACACACAAACAAGTGCTAAGCCAATGATTTTATATGAAGCTTAAAAAGCAAAATTACAATGAACTCATTCTATTTTGTTTTCATTTCTTTGCCTCATTTCTTAAAGAAACAACTACAATTAATTCAGTATGATGATTGGGGGAGATTCAATGCTGCGAGCACGTGCGAAACTTATGTTATTTTGTCTAGTTGGTTCCCTGTGCCTTTCCACTGCATTTTCCGCTTGGAGCAAAGGCATTCCGCTGGCGATTTCAGGCAAGAGCCTGTCAGGGGACAAGTTGTCGCTTGAGCTTGAACGCAGCCAACTCGAACAGCTTCCCCAAACCTCCCTCTCGACTAACCTGCCTTGGCTAGAGCAGAGCGCGACCTTTCAAGGGGTCCGGCTGCTGACACTGCTAGAGCACCTCAATCTGTCAGTCTCCAAGCTCAAACTGCTGGCCCTCAACGACTACTCGGTGGTCGTCAGCCATGATTACATCAAGCAATACAACCCATTACTGGCCATCAAGCAAGATGGCCAGTATCTAAAAGTGCGCGATTACGGCCCGTACTGGATCATTATTTCATTGAATGAACATCCCGACGCCGCCGCAACCGAGCACCTAGCAAACATGGTCTGGCAACTTGCGTATATCGAAACGCACTAACCGAGTAGCGTTATGGAAAAATGTCGTAGCCGTAAAATCACCACCCTACTCGCCTTTATAACACCGCTGCTTTTCATCAGTATCCTGATGGCCGTGACCGCGCTCAAACGCAACTCAGATGTTATTGCCAACAGCCAAAATGAAGTGGCATGGTATGTACTCCAGCTCAACAAAGAATATGCAGAATTCCACCACCTGCTGCACCGCTACAGTGTTGGCACCAGTGATCATAACGATATGATGCTGCAGTATGAAATTCTATGGAGCCGCTTCAAGACCATCCTCACCAACACCCATATCAGCCATATTTACCACTTTGACGGCGCCTACCACCAAATCAGCAAGCAGTTTGACTATATCCAGTCCATCGAGCCGCAGCTACTTGCACTCCAACCGGAGAATGCAGACTCAGACTTGAGCAAGCAGGTCAAGGACAACTACGAAAATCTCGTGGTTTTCCTCAGCCACAAATTCCGGCTATCGAGCGGCGATCTGCTCAAAAAAGTAAAAGCGACCCATGCGATGAAAATGCTTATTTATTTCTTGCTCTGCGCCATTGTCCTGCTTGGCGGGATTTTACTGTGGTCGTTATGGCAAGAGTCTAAGTCGATGCGCAAGCTGGCAATGAGCGATACCTTGACCGGAATTCATAGCCGGTTGTGGCTTAACCACCAGCTCACTGAGTTAATCGATACCAAGCAGCCCTTTCGCTTCTACCTGATTGATTTGGATGGGTTCAAGCTGGTCAACGACACCCTGGGTCACCATGCTGGGGATACCCTGCTGAAAACCGTTGCAAACCGGTTAGCGGCACTGAGCGGGGAGCACTACCACGTCGCCCGGATGGGCGGGGATGAATTTGCAGTTATCGAATTGCTCGCGGTGCAACACGAAATCAATATCAGCCAAAAACTACTCAACAGTTTCCAGCAGCCGGCAATGTTGAATGGCAAACCTTTCGCTATTTCTGCCAGTATCGGCAGCAGCGAATACCCGCTCAATGCATCAAGCATGAGTGAAGTACTGCAACAAGCTGATTTCGCGATGTATGAAGTCAAACAACGGGGAAAGAATGGGGTGCTGGACTATCAGCAATCCGCCCCCGCAACCGATCCCGGCACGACTTCTTCTAACGTCAAGCCATTCTCGAAAAGTGTGTAAGAGTCTATGCCTTTCGGCCAGAAACAAAAAAGCGCCCGTTTGATGACGGGCGCAAAAATCAATAGTGCAGTGGATAGTGCCTGCTTATCTTTCATCAATTCCCGCTGAGCAGGCACTCAAAAAAGGCTTACATTGCCGCGGCAAAGATGGCTGAAATCTCCTCGTGGCTTGCTTGTTTCGGGTTGGTGAAACCACATGCATCTTTCAGGGCATTATCCGCAAGCACAGCAATATCCTCGGCTTTGGCACCCAGCACCTCCAGCCCCGACGGGATGCCGACATCTTTGGACAGCGCCTGGATCGCTTCAAGTGCAGCTTCTGCACCCTGCTCAGGCGTCAGCCCTTCGACCTTCATGCCCATCGCCTTAGCAACATCAGTCAGGCGCTCAGGGCAAACCTGCGCGTTGTAACGCTGGACGTGCGGTAGCAATACTGCATTACAGACACCGTGTGGCAGATCGTAGAAACCACCTAGCTGGTGCGCCATGGCGTGAACGTAACCCAGTGAAGCGTTGTTGAAGGCCATACCGGCCATAAACTGCGCATACGCCATTTGCTCGCGCGCTTCGATGTTCTGGCCGTCTTTCACTGCGGTGCGCAGGTGGGCCTGGATCAGCTCGATAGCCTTGATCGCCACAGCATCGGTGATCGGCGTTGCCGCCGTAGACACATAGGCCTCAACCGCATGGGTCAGCGCGTCCATGCCGGTCGCAGCCGTCAGGGATGCTGGTTTGGCTAGCATCAGCTCAGGGTCATTGACAGACATCAACGGGGTGGTGTTCTTATCAACGATGGCCATTTTGATATGGCGCGCTTCATCGGTAATGATGCAGAAGCGGGTCATTTCACTGGCAGTACCGGCTGTAGTGTTGATCGCAACCAGCGGCAGCTGCGGTTTAGCTGATTGGTCGACACCTTCGTAGTCAGCAATCTCACCACCATTGGCAGCGACAAGGGCAATCCCCTTGGCACAGTCGTGCGGAGAGCCACCGCCCAGTGAAATCACAAAGTCACATTCACCTTCTCTGAGCAATGCCAGACCGGCCTCAACATTGCCAATTGTCGGATTTGGTTGTGTACCATCAAAAACAATAGAATTAATATCACGCTGTGCCAGAAAATCGGCAACCTGCTTGACCATACCAATTTGGCTAAGCACTTTATCGGTCACAATCAGGGCTTTTTTAAAACCGTGAGCTTTCACCGAATCAGCGGCTTCAGTCAGGCAGCCCGCGCCCATCAGGTTTACCGCAGGGATGAAAAATGCGCTACTCATGATAAATTCTCCATAATTATCAAAAACTAATTACCATAAACCGCTTGTAAACCAAAGAACCACTTAATGTTCAGGCGGGCTAGACGTAACCAGTCTCTGTGTGTGCGAATAAAAGCTACCACCAAAAAAGTGTGCAACAATTTGATCTGAGACAAGTTATAAATTCCCGGCAAAAAATGATCGAGGGGATTTTGAGCAAGATCACCAAATCAACAGGTTACACACCAACATTGTCCACAAGGAGAAACACTACTTTTCGATTTATCACTAAGCAGTAGAAGCGTTTGTGAGCTAGCGCTCATAAAAAAACGCTGGCTTGTGCCAGCGTTTTTCCGATCTCACCACTTGGTTAGCTATTGCTTGATCCAGGCATCTTGCCAAGCAGAACCGTATCCCGGTTCGTAGTGATACGGCGAGTCGATGTTGCACCAGCCGCCTTCAGGGAAAGGACGGCACTGGTAGGTATTGCCATCGCGGCCGAGTACCACAGTCTGGCCCGGTACATAGCTACCGATACCTTCAGGGTAGGCATAATCATAATCCCCACCACCTGAGCTCTCCTTGATAGTGATTGACTTGGCCTCGACCACCTGTTGCTCGTTGCTAGCCGGATCTGTCGCCGTCACTACCACGCTGAACGACCCCGTCTGATTGGTAGACAGTGACATACCAACACTGCTGTTATTGATAACATCATTGTCCGATGCCAATTGCTGGCCGGTGCTATCAAGCAGCGCCATGTTAATCTTGTAGTGCCCCTCAGAGCTCACCGTGGCTTCGATGTGAGCTTTACCGTCAGCCCCCAAGGTGTATTGACTTTCCAGCCCTTGGACGGTTACCGGCGCAGGCTCAATCACATCCCCATCACGCACATCGAGAGCGTAGCTATAATCTGGGTTGGTGACAAAAACCTGGTTGGCATACAGATCAGATGGCTGGTAAACGATATCGCCGGAGGCTTGTTCCACACCGATTTGAGTCACAGTCGGGTATGTCTCGTTGATCAACTGGGCCAGATCATATGACCAGGTATTGATGTTCTCGTTTGTGGCTGTGATTGACAGCTTCTCGAAAACAATTTCTGAGCCTTGTTTATTGAAGATCCGGAACCAGATGCTGTCGCCATCCTGGGCTTCTACCCCAGGCTTGACGTATTGGCCCTTAGAGGTCCACTCCGGCGGCAGCACTTCACCGTCAAAACGGATATCGCTACAGTTGTAGAAGCCTTCACCGACCGGATCATTACGCTGCCAGCGGGTTACCAGCGTGGCATCACCACTGCGACCGCTTGGCAAGGTCACATTGATTAGGTAATACTGGCCGTTGCCTTCCTCCGTCACTGCTACATTGCCTGCAGTATCAATCAGCTCCAGATCATCCCAATCCAAACGACTATGGGCAGCATTGTAGCCCGGCTTGGTCAGGTAGAACTGCCAGAAGCTCGGGTTATGCGGGGCGGTTGCGCGGTAGCGCAAGGTGAAGGTCTCACCAGCTTTCATCTCAGTACGCTGCCAGTGCTCAGAGGCCACGCTCATGCCGCTCTTGCGCGTGTCGCCACCAGAACAGATAGCCCCATCGGGCACTGCGGCTTTGACGGCATCCATATTGTTGTAATTCGGTACCAAGGCTGCAAACTCGTTCTTCTGCACCAATGGATAGGTCCCCGATTCCAAAAATGACGCGCGGCACGCCTCATTCGGGATCTGCGAGCCATCAGATGGGCCCCAGTGGCCGCCATCTGATTCACAAATCACTTGGCGGGCTGCTGGGTACTCAGCATAGCCGTGGGCATTGACGTGAAGTGAAGAAAGGGCTGCCATGACTGACATTGCGCCCAACGAAAAGTGAATAACTTTATTCATGTTTAGCTTCCATTATGATTATTGTGGGAAGCCAGCTAACGGGAAGAAGCCACTGCTTTTATCTTGCTTTTCCCAATCAGGTAACCCCGCTACCATAGAGGCAAATCATTGAAACAAACATGACCGCTCCTTAGGCCGGAAGTTTTGCGCCCTATCCTTTCAGATAATTAGCCTTTAGCTGACGATACAAAAATAGGTCACTTCAATTTGTTGGTTCGCCTTGAACCGCTCGATTAAAGAACCCGGTTATATTTATAGTGTGTTTCTAATTCACCACAAAAAATTATAAATTAACAATGGAATGGCGATCTCATTTAATTCACAGTTATTAATATTAATAAATTAATTTGACGAGATGTAATATTTCATTCACCTAAAAACATTCACCCTACAAATAATAATCCAGCCAAACCAACATGAATAATATTAGTGCACAGAGATGGTAAGTTGCACAATAACAATAAAAAACAAACAGAGCGATACGACTTTCCAGAACCTGACCGGGTTCTTGCTTTTCAAACAACGTCCACTTGCCTGCTTCATTATTTCAGCCGAAGGATGGAACAAATCACCGGCGAGTTCAGAAAAGGCCGCATAACGCAGATTGGCTTGAGGAAAGCACCCTTTTCGTATCACCAGGTCTAACCAGGATGGCAGATCGCGGCGGTAATTCCCCAAAGGTATATATTCCGGCCATCGGCTTATAGCCGGTGACGATGTAACAGTCTTAGAAAAAGAATAGGGAAAATGCCCGGTCAACATCTCGTAAATAATGATAGATACAGAATACATGTCAGACCTCATGGACAATTCTCCCCCAGACAAACACTCTGGTGATAAATATTTAATATCACCAACGGGTACGGTTTCCACTATAGGGGTATGTATTTCATCAAAGTGTTCAGAATAAACTGAACCAAAGTCAATAATAACAATTTGATCAAGTTGATTAACGATAAGGTTTTCTGGTTTGATATCGCGGTGAATAAGGCGATGACGCTGCAAAACACGAAGTGACTTAATTATCTCCTCTGCCATTAGCCGCACTTCACCTAAATCTGGCTTGGGGTTATCGTCCATCCACTGACGTAATGTTTTTCCTTCAACCCAATCACAGACATGATATAGAAAGGGGGAATGACGGGAAAAAGGATGAATCTTCATTATCCGCGGGTTAGATATCTGCTCCCCCAACCAACCCTCGCGAACGAACCCTTGCAAATACTGATAGTCCTCTGCAAAATTCAGTGAGGGCATCTTCAGTACATAGCGTTTAGTGTCAAATTCACTGACCGCCAAATAAACATGGCTCCGTGGGCCGCTGTGCAATACCCGCAGAATACGGTACTGGTCAATCCGGTTGCCTTCTTCCAGTACCGGCGGGATCACCCGCCCAGTCAACTCCTCAATATATTCATCCATGGTCAGGCTTGGCAGCGACTGGACTTCAAGCAGCACACTCGAGACATTGTCCTGGCTGCCCGATGCCAGTGCGGCCTCCACCAGCTGGCGAGCTTGCTGTTCGGCTGGCAAAACGGCCGCGGACAAAATTTGCTGCAGTTCGGCTTCGCCCAACCACTCGTGGATGCCGTCTGTTACCAACAGCAGCCGGTCAGCATGCTCTAGCCGTATTTGCTGGAAATCGACTTCAATGTGGCTGTCCATGCCCAGCGAGCGAGTGAGAAAAGACTGCTGACCATATAGCTGGCGACGGTGATCTTGGGTAAGTGGAATCAGGGTCTGATTACGGTAGAGATAGGCTCGCGTATCTCCCACATGCATTATATAAGCCGTATTGAACTTGATGATCACGGCGCAAAAGGTAGTTACCAAGCCGTTATGCTGCAGCTCGGATTGGCAGCTCTGAGAGTAAAGCCATTGGTTCAGGGCATGCAGCACTTTGCCTGCTGACTGCTTCACCCCCCAGGTTTTTGGCGTTGCATAGTATTCTTCGACAAACTGACTCACACTGATCTGGCTCGCTCGCTGCCCCTGCTCGCTGCAGCTCACCCCGTCTGCCAGGCAGGCAACGACCCCTTTGTGTACCAGTTCATCACGCTGCGCAGGCTGGCAGATTGCAAACGCATCTTGGTTACTGGGCTTACACCCGGCCACCGAATACCCGCCAAAGTCCAACTTTAGGGTATTGGTCCTTGAAGCCCATTCCCCCCTATCCGCTCTCTGGTGGGATATGCCTTCTGGCCCAGTTGTGTTATCCATCCTCTCCTCCTAGAGCCCCTTCACCCTGCAGTTGGTCACCCCAGTACTTTCCATCAGCACGGCCGGCGGCCTACTCTGCCCCTGCAGGGTAGGCCGGCCAAGCTTATCGGTTGGCGACATCAATCATCACGATACTGCCGTCTTCATTGATCTCGGCGATCTGCCCACTTGGCTCTTCCATCATCAACAAGGTAATGAAGCCGATGACCGCCGTTGCCGCTATCACGTAGAAGAAGGTACTGTAATCAACCACTGACAAAATGGTCAGGTAACACACCGCCCCAACGTTCCCGTAGGCGCCGGTCATCCCGGCGATTTGGCCGGTCATCCTGCGTTTTATCAGTGGTACGGTCGCAAACACCGCCCCTTCCCCCGACTGGACGAAGAACGAACAAGCCATTGCCGCTACCACCGCGAGCCATAGCGGCCAGCTGCTATCCACCTGCCCCATCAGGAAGTAGCCGGCAGCCAACCCTGCCGTCAAGATCAGCAAGGTCGGTTTACGGCCGAACTTATCGGAAATCCAGCCGCCTCCCGGACGGGACATAAGGTTCATGAAGGCATAGGCAGAGGCGACCATACCGGCCATCACCGGTGTGAGCTCAAAGGTTTCCGAAAAAAACAGCGGCAGCATTGAAACCACGGCCAATTCAGAGCCAAAGGTGGCAAAGTACAACACATTCAAAATCGCTACCTGCTTGAATTTATAGCGATGCACTTCGGGCACCGGCTTCTCAAATACCGTTTTATTGACCCGCCATACCTGCAGAACTTCATAGCAATAAATCAGGGCAAGCACGGCATAGATGGTCATCACCGTGCTGTCCCCCAGCATGCCTATCCCGGTCGGCGAAAGCTTCCATGCCAGCAAAGCCAAGGCCCCATACATAGGCAACTTCATAAACAGCAGCAGGAAGAAGTCCCCTTTCGAGGTCACCTCCATTGCTCCCAACTGCTTGGGCTTGAAATAAGTCGAGCCCTTTGGGGTATCTGTCACGTTGGCATAGAATACAAAGGCGAACAGCAGACTCATCATGCCGGTGATCGCCATGGCGTAACGCCAGCCATCTTCGCCGCCGAACAACACAGCAACAGTGGGCAAGGTAAAGGCCGCCGCCGCAGAGCCGAAGTTACCCCAACCGCCATAGATCCCTTCTGCCGTCCCCAACTCATGATGCGGGAACCACTCAGAGACCAAGCGGATCCCGACCACAAACCCGGCCCCGATAAAACCCAGGGCAAAACGGGCAATCGCCGCCTGGACGAAGCTGTCTGCAAAAGCGAACACAAAACAAGGAATGGAGCAAACAGCCAGCAAGGCCGCATAAACCAACCTTGGGCCATATTTATCGGTGAGCATGCCGATCAGCACCCGGGCAGGTATGGTGAAGGCAACATTGAGGATCAGCAGGGTTTTAATCTCTGCCGTAGTGAGCCCCAACGAGCTTTTCACCGATTGCAGCAGCGGCGCAAAGTTGAACCACACTACAAAAGTGATGAAAAACGCGAACCAACTAAGGTGGAGAATTTTCATTTTCCCCGTAAACGAAAGGATATTGAACTTGCCTATTTCCGACATTTTGGTGCTTCCTGTATTAACTGACTTACACCTTTAATGCATTGTTCATACCAAAATTATTACACTTAAATATCAAGAACTTACCCTTACAAACTCATTAAATCAAACCATCCAGCACCAACATGAGCCAAAACTTAACTATCAAGCACCATATCGATCCAATTTATAACAAATTTGGCCTGCTTGTTAGAAACAAATCGACACTCCTTATCCATTTAAAATATAGGGTTAAATAGCATGAAAAAATAATCACAGCAAAAGCTGTGATTATTAGTGTAAATAGCTAATTGACTACAAATTAAGCTGCACCTTTTCTCCTTGGCATCGCACCGCGAAAGTCTTCAATTTCACTTCCGGCTGCTCAATACACTGACCTGTTTGCAAGCTGTAGTGCTGCTTGTACAGGGGGGAGGCCACCACCACCTCATCACCTATCGAACCCATGATCCCCCGCGACAGTACATTGGCCTCACCAATCGGATCGTAGTTCTCGACAGCATACAGGGAATCTGACCGGTGACAGTAAAAGATTGCCACTTGCTCGTGGCCCCATAGCACACAAACGCCGGAGTTTTTAATGAGTGCATCTCGATGACACACGCTATACCACTCAGCCTGCTTCTGCTCCATGCTACCCTCCTCTTTACTTCGTAATATCAATAACATTAATTGATTCACCAACAAATCCACCGGGCGAAGTGCCAGCCGCAATGTTGGCCTGACCTTGCTCCAGTACCCTTTCTTCCCTGGTCATAGGCCTGCGCTGTCCCCGCTCCGACACATAGGCCAATCGGCTATCTTGCTGTTCACTGTTGATAAAGTGCCTGAAACGCTTGAGTTTTTCAGGCGATGCCAAGGTAGTTTTCCACTCACACTGGTACTGGCCGAGCGTTGTTGCCATCTCCTGCTCCAGCTCGGTAGCAATACCGAGGTGATCATCTATCACCACCTTCTTGAGGTAATCCAGTCCGCCGTCGAGGTTTTCCAGCCACACCGAGGTACGCTGCAACCTGTCAGCGGTGCGGATGTAGAACATCAGCAAGCGGTCGACATAACGCACCAGAGTTTCCGCATCCAGATCGCCGGCCAGCAAGTCGGCATGGCGCGGACGCATCCCGCCATTACCGCAAACATACAGGTTCCAGCCGTTTTCCGTCGCGATCACCCCAATATCTTTGGACTGGGCTTCGGCACATTCCCGGGTACAGCCGGAAACAGCAAATTTTAGCTTGTGCGGGGATCGCAGCCCTTTGTAGCGATGCTCAAGATCAATAGCAAAACTGACACTGTCCGCCACTCCGTATCGGCACCAAGTACTGCCGACACAGGATTTGACGGTACGGACCGCCTTGCCGTAGGCATGGCCGGTCTCAAATCCAGCATCCACCAGGATGCGCCAGATCTGCGGCAATTCATGCAGCTGGGCACCGAACAAGTCGACCCGCTGGCCGCCGGTGATCTTGGTGTAGAGGTCAAACTGCTGGGCGACCTCACCCAGCACGATCAATTTTTCCGGGGTGATCTCACCGCCCGGTATACGCGGTACCACCGAGTACGTACCGTCTTTTTGCATGTTGCCGAGGAAGATATCATTGGTATCCTGCAGCTCGAGGTGCGGCTCCGCCAGCACATAGTCATTCCAGTAAGACGCGACTATCGAGCCCACGGCGGGCTTGCAGATATCACATCCAAGACCGTTGCCGTATTCTTCGAGCAAGGCGTCAAAGGTCGTGATCTTTTTCACCCTCACCAGATCAGCAAGCTCCTGACGGGAATAGGCAAAATGTTCACAGAGATGGTTGCTGACCTCTACCCCCATGGTGGCCAGTTCTGCCTCCATCACTTGTTTGGCTAGCGCCGAACAGCCTCCACAGCCGCTTGATGCTTTGGTCGCCGCCTTGAGATCAGCCATCGAGCTGCAGCCATCGGCCACGGCCTGCTTGATCTGACCTTTGGTCACGTCATAGCAGGAGCAGATAGAGGCGCTGTCGGGCAAGGCTTCTACCCCCATACCCGATGGCGCACCTTGTCCTTCAAACTGGGGCAGGATCAATACCGAGGGGTTCTCAGGCAGCGGCATATCGTTGAGCTTGAGTTGCAGCAGCGACTGGTAGTTACTGACATCGCCCACCAGCACCGCGCCCAATATCTTGTCACCTTCGGGCGAGAGGATTAACCGTTTGTACACCTGCTCCAAGTCATCACTATAGGTATAAGACAAGGCTCCCGGTGTCGAGCCACTCACATCGCCGATACTGGCCACGTCCACCCCCAGCAGTTTGAGCTTGGTGCTCATATCGGCCCCGACGAAAGCCACATCGGCTTTCGGCCGGCAGAAGTGACTGGCCAGCACTTTCGCCATCTGGTAACCGGGCGCAACCAGCCCGAAGACCCGCTGTTGCCACAGGGCACACTCACCGATGGCGTAGACATCCATGGCGCTGGTCCGGCAGTGATCATCGATCACAATGCCGCCCCGCTCGCCGATCTTGAGCCCGCACTGGCGGGCCAAGGTGTCTTGCGGGCGGATCCCCGCCGAAAATACGATCATATCGGTTTCCAGATACGAGCCATCCGCGAAATTCATCCGGTAACGGCAGGATTCACCGGCAACAATGTCGGTCGTGGCCTTGTCGGTATGAACCGACACCCCAAGCGACGAGACTTGGCGGGCAAGCAAGTCGCCCCCCCCCTGATCAAGCTGAACCGCCATCAGCCGAGGTGCGAACTCCACCACATGGGTCTCAACCCCCAGCTGTCTTAGCGCATTGGCCGCTTCGAGGCCAAGCAGCCCGCCCCCGACCACGACACCCACCTGGCTCTGCGCCCCTGACTCGGCAATCGCATCCAGATCTTCGATTGTCCGGTACACATGGCAGTGCGGCTGGTCATTGCCCGGGATCGGCGGGACAAAAGGGTATGAGCCGGTTGCCAGCACCAGTTTGTCGTAATGCTCGCGCCGGCCGCTTTGGGTCACCACGCACTTCCCGGCGGTATCAATCTCGCAGACCTGCTCGTTAAGCAAATACTCAACCCCGTTGGATTGGTACTCGGCCTCGTTGGCCAGCGCCAAATCCTGTGCGCTCTTGCCGCTAAAGTAGCTGCTTAGCTGCACTCGGTCATACGCCAACCTCGGCTCCTCGGAAAAAGTCAGGATAGTAAATTGCGCCCGCTCATCCTGAGCCAGCATGTCTTCAATAAATTTGTGCCCGACCATGCCATTGCCGACCACGATGATTTTTTTCTTGTCCATTTTGCTCTCCCCTGAGCGGCTGACTTCACTAGTCGTTTCTACTGCTCTCAACTCAATGGCTCTCAAGCTGAAAGCTGGAGCTGTTTTTGTTGCTGTAGTTCGGCAATCTGGCTGACCCATTGCAGCTGCTCTGCCAGAGCGACAACCTCACCGACCACAATCAGCGCCGGCGATACCACTTGGTGCCGTGTCACCAACGCCGGCAAATGCTGCAATTGCCCGGTCACTGTGCGCTGCTCGGGGCAGCACCCTTTCTCGACCAGGGCGACCGGCGTGGTTGGCTTTGCGCCGCAGGCCAACAGCCGGTCGCGGATCATGGTCGATTTAGTGACCCCCATGTAAAACACCAGAGTGTGGTCAAGCTGCGCCAAGGCCGGCCAGTTAAGATCCAGCGACTGCTCAGCATGGCCGGTGACAAAAGTGCAGCCTTGCGAGACTCCCCTATGTGTCAGCGGAATACCGGCATAACTGGTGCAACCGGCAGCTGCCGTGATCCCCGGCACCACGTCGACAGGCACCCCGGCCGCTTTGAGCGCCAACATCTCTTCACTGCCCCGGCCAAAAATAAAGGCATCCCCCCCTTTCAAGCGGCATACGCTTTTCCCCTGCCAGGCCAGTGCGACCAGCAAATTGTTGATTGCCTCCTGACGGGTGCTGTGCTCTCCCTTTGCCTTACCGACATACAAAGCCTGGGCACTGGCCGGAAAACATGCCCGTATCTGCTTGCTAACCAAGCGGTCGTAAACAATCACATCGGCTTGCTCAATGCTTTGCATTGCCCGTAAGGTCAGCAGCATAGGATCACCGGGGCCAGCCCCGACCAAGTCCACTTTTCCGACCTTGCGCCCCGACGCCACTGAAGCGCTGATCAGGGCATTCCCTGCCTGTTCTCTCATCGCTGGCTTACCTCTCCTACTCATACCTATCCTGAGAAATCTATTACCAAGACCATCTACCAAGACCATCAGCAAAGACGATGCCAGCTACGACCACCCCCTTCCCAAGCAAAACCTAACCAATTGTTATTAATCAACTAATAGCTATTAGCTCTCTCCTTATCCGGCCAAGCCATGATGCTCATAGCGCCGGTAACTGCCCGCTCCCCGTGCAAGGAAAACATGTTCTTGCACCAAAAAAGCCACACAATCAGCATTTCATATAAGTCAAAATACCACTTTAGGGGTATATACAGAATTTATATCCAAATAATTCACACACAGAAAGCTAATCATCCAATTTCGAGTGGAATTTCAGCACAGCAAAAGCTGGCCTGGTTATTGCTGAATACGTTTTAGAGCGATGTCACAGCCAAGGAGAACAGCAGGTGGCCCATAGAGAGAATAATAAGTGGATTAAATCGACCTGCGCCTACTGCGGGGTAGGCTGCGGAATTGAAGCCAGGGCAAACCGCGATGGAAGCCTGGAGGTCCGCGGCGACAGCCAGCACCCTGCCAACTATGGCAGGTTGTGCTCTAAAGGGCTGGCCCTCGGAGAAACGGTAGGCATTGAAGGACGGCTACTGACGCCGCGAATCAACCAGCAGGATGTAACGTGGGAAGAGGCACTGGCAGATATCTCAACCAATTTTCGCCATATCATCGAACGTCATGGCAAAAACGCCGTGGCCTTCTATGTCTCGGGGCAGCTACTGACCGAGGACTACTATGTCGCCAACAAATTGATGAAAGGGTTCATCGGCAGCGGCAATATCGATACCAACTCACGGCTCTGTATGTCATCGAGTGTCGCCGGGCACAAACGCGCATTTGGGGCAGATATCGTCCCGGGCTGCTATGAAGATCTCGAGCTGGCCGACCTGATCGTGCTGACCGGATCAAACCTCGCTTGGTGCCACCCTGTCCTGTTTCAGCGTATCCGCGAAGCAAAAGCCAATAATCAATGCAAAGTCGTCGTCATTGATCCGCGCCACACACCGAGCTGCGATATTGCCGATCTGCACCTGCCACTGCTGCCGGGCAGTGACATTGCCCTGTTCAATGGCTTGCTGGCCTTCCTCAGTGAAAACAGGGCGATGAATTTTACCTATATTGACCAAGCCACCGAAGGGCTGGATTTGGCACTGGCGACCGCATTTCGGTTTGGTGATATCGAATCGGTACAGGCTGCAACCGGGCTCGACAGAGGGCAGATCCTCGCCTTCTACCAGCTCTTTTCCGCCACAGAAAAAACCGTTACGGTCTACTCGCAAGGTGTCAACCAGTCCACATCAGGCACCAACAAGGTCAACAGTATCCTCAACTGCCACCTGGCTACCGGCCGGATCGGCAAGCCGGGCAGCACCCCATTTTCCGTCACCGGACAACCCAATGCCATGGGGGGACGAGAAGTGGGCGGGCTGGCCAACATGCTAGCCGCCCATATGGATTTCGACAATCCTGACCACACCCGCCAAATCAGCGAGTTTTGGCAAACCGACAACCTTGCTCGCTCCCCCGGCCTCAAAGCCCTCGATATGTTCAATGCCATTGAAAGCGGGAAAATCAAGGCGATTTGGATCATGGCCACCAACCCCGCTGTTAGCCTGCCGGAAAACCAGCGGCTCAGTGCCGTTTTGGCCAACTGCCCCTACGTCGTGGTGTCTGATTGCATGGCCGATACCGATACCCTCCGCCATGCCGATGTCGCGCTGCCCGCACAAGGCTGGGGGGAGAAATCCGGCACGGTGACCAACTCCGAGCGGCGGATCTCTCGCCAGCGACGCCTGCTTCCATCTCCGGGGGAGGCCAAGCCAGACTGGTGGATCATCAGCGAGGTGGCCAAGAAAATGGGTTTCGGCCATGCCTTCGACTACCAAAGCGAGGCCGATATTTTTTGCGAATATGCCCAGATGACTACGCTGGGCCAAGAGACATTGGCCCCGCCTTCCTCCGGCTCCGGTAATCAGAGAAACACCGTGCTGGTACTTTCCAGGCCGCTGAACCTCGTGGGCCTTGCCGGCCTCACCCCCCAGCAATACCATCAGCTGGCCCCGCAGCAATGGCCGGTAACGATGTGCGACCAACCGACGGCTCGGCTGTTTGGCAATGGCGAATTTGCCACGCCATCGGGCAAAGCCCAGTTTATTGCCACCGATCACCGGCCACCTGCAGAGCAACCTTCGTCCCGGTATCCGCTGTGGCTCAATACCGGACGAATACGGGATCACTGGCATACCATGACCCGCACCGGATTATCTCCGCGCCTTAGCGAGCACACCAGCGAGCCATATCTGGCCCTGTCAGCACAAGATGCCGAGCAGTTTTCAATCGAACAGGGCAAGTTAGTCAAAGTGTCCAGTGCCCGCGGCAGTGTCCTATTGCGGGCACGGATCAGCCCTGAGTGCCGCCCGGGCCAAATGTTTGCCCCGTTCCATTGGAGTGATTGCACCACCAGCATGGGCAAAGTCAACGCACTGCTCGCCGGGCAGCGCGATCCTCTGTCAGGCCAACCCGAGTTCAAGGCCACACCGGTATCCGTTGAGCCCTCCCCCTACCAGAGCGAAGCACTGTTGATCAGTCAATCCAACCACGTCCCGGACTGGCTGAGTCCGCAAGAGCACTGGACCTGCCAGCGCAGTCACAACGGCTATATATTTCGGATAACCTCGCAACAAACACCTGAACAGCTGCATAAATGGCTGGCAACGCAGCAGGCAAAAAGAGACGGCAGGGGACAGCAGCATATCGATATAGCACAGAGCAACCAAAGCCGTTATGCCCGGTTCCACAATAACCAACTGAGCGTAGCCTTTATCGTTAGTAATGACTTACAGATCTGCGAGACCGACTACTTGTCTACCTTAGTTGGCCGGCCGCTGTCGGACCCTCTGGTACAAACCCTGTTCACGGGCAAAGCCCTGCCCGAGCATCAAGCCGGACGCTTGGTTTGTGCCTGCAAGCAGGTCAGAGCCAACACCATAGCGCAAGCGGTTCGGAGCGGGACTTGCGACTCAGTAAAGGCGATCTGCCAAGTGACCCAAGCCGGCACAGGGTGCGGGAGTTGCCTACCGGAGCTGCAACAGATGCTGGATGAGGCCCAGCTCAAGCAAGTATGAGGAAAGGGCTAGCAACGTTGTCTCGCTGCGCTCGGCTGCCCCCTAAATTCCAAATGCAAAAAGGGCTCGCATTTCAGCGAGCCCTTCGAATGTGGCGGTTCGCTCTGGGCATGAGAGGATTTGAATCCTTTATCGCGAACGCGAAAAAGCCCAGCATTTCTGCTGGGCTTTTCTTGAATGTGGCGGAGAGATAGGGATTTGAACCCTAGATACGCTATTAACGTATGCCGGTTTTCAAGACCGGTGCTTTCAACCACTCAGCCATCTCTCCGAATTGTATCACCCGTAAGGATGATGGCGGTGAGGGAGGGATTCGAACCCTCGATACGTTGCCGTATACACACTTTCCAGGCGTGCTCCTTCAGCCACTCGGACACCTCACCACATTGTTGTTTTGACGCCTTGCGTCTCAACGGCGGCTAATGTAATCACTTAGCGTATCAGGGTCAAGTGCTTTTACCGAATTCTTTTACCGACTGGTGAGGAATAGATCAAATTGTACCAATGTCCAGCAAAGCACTCGTCAGATATCCATCAAGTCTGTTATACACTACAATTTAACACTTATTATCAATCTATTATCCCTCAGGCTTATTCTCCCCACTATGCTTACAAGAGCCTGAGCCTCTGTACTTTTGGAGTGTTATGATCTGCCGGCTATTTTCTGCTTTCGTCCTGCTTGCGCTAAGCTTGTCCTCCAGCCTTGTCCCTGCCCTGGAGGGGCATTATGACGCCTGGAACCAAGCCCTGGATAAGCAAATCGAACAACTTCGAGAACAGGGCAATACGCCCGAAGCCGTCAAGGAGCTTGATACCCTGCAAAGCGCCAAGGGCATGATTGAGAGCTCGGTCGGTTTCGATGAGAAAACCCAGAGCTACCGCCAGCTTATTGAGGACTTCCCGAGTCTTAACGAGAAGCTGAAGCAGCAAATCAACAACTTTGCCACCACCAAGCTCCCCGACTTCAGCAATATGTCGCAAAAAGAGCTAGCTGATACCATTAAAGAGCAAGACGCGAAAATCAACCAGCTGGAACAAAGCCGCAACAACAGCAAAAACGAATTGGTGGCCATCGAAAAAGGGATCGATGAGTTCTCGTATCGGTCGACCCAGCTGCGCGACTTAATCAAGCAGGAAGAGCAAGCGCTGCGGCAAATCGAAAGCCAGCCCGATGCCAGCAACCAGCAACTGGTCCACCAGATCTCGCACCAGTACTATGTCAGCGAGCTGTATATGCTCGAAGCAGAACAGCTCAGTGCGGGCAACCGCCGCACACTGGTCAAACAACGTATCCAGCTGCAGAACCTGCAAATCGATGCCCGCCAGGCCTACCGTAACAACTTGCAGCGCGAGCTAACCCGCCAGCAACGTATTGATACCGATCTGTCCTCAGAGCAAAACGACCAGTTCGAACTCGATCTGGACGGGCAACCCGACCACCTGCGCCAACTCACCATCAACAACAAACGTTACATTGCCGCCCTGAACACCATCAGTTCCCAGAGCGCGCAAGTGCAGCAGCGCCTGACAGCCACCCGCGAGCAAATCCGCAGCGTCGAGAGCACGGCCGACGATCTGGCCACCATGGCGGAATGGCTCAAACTCAGCCCGGCTTTCAGCGAAAACTTGCGAACCCGCATCAGCCGCCTGCCAGCCAATCCCCCGATCGAGCAACTCGATAGGGATATAGCCCAAAACCAGATCAAAAAGTACGAATACCAGCAGTTGGCGGACTCGCTGAAAGATCAAGCCTCCTCCCCCAACAACCGAGAGCTGACCGAAGAGCAGCTGCTGCAAGAAAATGCACTGGTGGAGGCCAACCAAATCCTGCTTGAAAAGCTCATCGACCAGACCGATACCCTGATCTACCAACAAGCGACACTCAAAGTGTCCTACGAGCAGCTCAACAGTAACCTCAATGATCTGCAGACCTCGGCCAACAAACAACTCTTTTGGGCACCAGATACCAACCCGGTCAGCGTCAGGTTTGTCATTGCCACCTGGGAGAAACTCAAGTGGTTCTTTTCTCCCTATCAATGGATCGGCTTTGTGAAATTCCCGGCTGCCGCCGATAAGGTTAAACTGGCCTTCTCCCTGAGTATCATTGCCGTCATCATTTTTGGGTTAAATTGGTGCCGTAAATACTGGAAACGATTCCTTGCCGATACCAGCAAGAAAATCGGTAAGGTTACCCAGGACAAGTTCCGCTACAGCTATAGCAATGTTTTCTTCTCGTTTTTGATGGCGTGGCCGATCCCGATCATTGTTGGTCTGGTCGGGCTGGTATTCTCCAGTGGCTGGCAATACCCGTTTGTCCACCACCTCGGTCAGGCGCTGACCGTCCCGATGGCCCTGGTCATGTTCTGCTTCATGCGCGAGCTTGTGCGTCCCAATGGCTTGCTGGTTAGCCATTTCGGCTGGGAGCATGATCTTATCAGCCGATGCTTTACCCACTACAAACGCCTGCTGTGGGTTTACCTGCCGATGATGGTGATCCAACAGTTCGCCCACCTCTACAGCGATATTGATGTCAATGCCACCTTGGGCCGTCTGGCCTTTATCATCAGCAATATCTCTATCAGCTATTTCATGTGGCGAATGTGCCGGGAAAAGCTGCCCATGACCTACGGCGATCTACCCGAGGGCAAAGCCCATATTGGACACCACCTGTTCTGGTGGACCCTGATCCTGATCCCGCAAGGGCTGAACTACACCGCGCTCAGTGGCTACCTTTCCTCGTCACAGGATGTGATGCACAAGTTGGAGTATTCAGCCGTCCTCGGAGTGATCACCATCTTGATCTATTACCTGGTCAAGCGGCTGATGCTCATACAGAAACGTCGACTGGCCTTTGAGCGTGCTAAAGCCAAGCGCCAGGAGATCATCGCCCAGCGTATCGCCGAGCTAGAAGAAGAAAAAGAAGAGCATTTCGGCAGTAACGAAATGCAAATTGAGATTGAAGAGCCTGAAGTGGATTTGGACAGAATAAGCGCCCAGTCACTTCGTTTGCTGCGCTCGTTACTGTTACTGATTTACCTTGCCTGCCTCTCGTTGGTATGGTCCGACTTCTATCAGGCAATCTCCTACCTTGGCGATCTCACGCTGTGGGATGTCACCAACCAAATCGATGGCATCGACGAGCTCAGCGCTATCTCGGTCAGCAGCGTATTGCTCGGTATCCTTGCCTTCTGGCTCACCGCTATTGTTGCTCGTGACTTACCCGGTGCCATGGAGCTACTGATCCTCCAGCATCTAGACCTGTCGCCGGGCACCGGCTATGCCATTACCTCGCTCACCCGCTATGTGGCGATAATCATGGGGATCTTAATCGGTTCGGGTTTGGTTGGCTTCGACTGGTCGAAGATGCAATGGCTGGTTGCCGCACTGGGTGTCGGCCTTGGTTTCGGCCTTCAGGAAATCTTTGCCAACTTTATTTCGGGCTTGATCATCCTCTTCGAAAAACCGATCCGAATCGGCGATACGGTGACCATTCGCAACCTGACTGGCGTCATTGCCAAGATCAATACCCGCGCCACCACCATCGTCGATTTTGATCGCAAGGAAGTGATCGTACCCAATAAGGCATTTGTCACCGAGCAGTTTATCAACTGGTCGCTGTCAGATCCGATCACCCGAGTAACCCTGTCGATCAGTGTGAATTATTCAGCGAACACCGACCTCGTTACCAAATTACTGTTTGAAGCGGCAGAAGAGTGCGAACTGGTACTCGACAACCCTGCCCCTGAAGTCTTCTTCCTGACACTGACAGCAGATAGCCAGAACTTCGAGGTCAGGGCATATGCGGCTGAAACCGCCCACCGCCTGAGTCTCACGCACGATCTACACAATCGTATCAAACAAAAGTTCAACCACCATGGTATCCAGATAGCCAGCCCGCAACTGGAAATCCAAATGAAACGGCGCCGTGCTGCGACCCCCTAAGAGCAACCAAAACAAAAAAGCCCCTTCCGGGGCTTTTTTTAATGCTTATTTCTAGCTGCAGCGCGTTCATTTTGCATTTGGATGTAACTTCCCAAATGCATCGAGGCAGGCTTGCCTCTTAGGATGTAAGGTAACTCAGTAGGTTGCATTGTCGCTTTGCTGGTAGGGCGCATTCTGACATAAAGAACGCGGAACATGTTTTTAGCGACACCCTGGCAACAGCGGTCAACCCAAGAGAAGAAGCGACCGAAAAGACCAATTTTCACCCACAGGACAAACTGACTAACACCTAGCATCGCTGCTAGCGACCAATGTACCTCAATCATTTTACTTCCCCGCTATTTATAGTTTTTGCTGCAGAACTGACTGAGGTAACTATGCCAATAAAATCATGAACAATATGCCTATGGCTGTAACTGAATTTAACCTGAACTGGCCTCTCTCCACCCCTAAAGGTCATTTTTGAAATCAAAGATCCCAACACTGAAAACAAAACAAACCATTAACACGCCGTAATAACCAAACCCTATTACACTGATTTACAATGACTTATTTTCATGCACAACAAATACCACGCAACACATTTTTTACAAGAATGATTTCACCAGATCATTTCATTGATTTAAATCAAACCCACAACCCTTTACGAGCATCACAATCAGAGATAAGTTTTTACAAATAGAAACAGACTGTTCAGCACTTATCCAAGCACTTTCGTGCAATTTAGAAGCAGATAAACGCAAAAACCCCGAAGGAAAGAACCTTCGGGGCCATATATTTGGGTATTGAATTAGACGATGGGGCTTTGTCTTTTACGCTTGCTGGTAGTAACCCGGGACACGGAACATACGGCGGCACATTTCAAGGAACTGGCCATACACCACACCCAATGCCCCCGAAACAAACGCATTGCTCGTCACTGCCGTGATGATCTGGTCAATATCAGCACCAACGAATAGCAAAATACCCGCGTAAGCCGGCGACTGAAACATCACATAAGCCAGCATATCTGAGAGCCCTTTCATCCAGCCGCTGGCGGACAACTTCATTCCCTGACGGATCACCATGTCGCGGAACATGCCATAAGGCCAGGCAATAGCAATATTAACCGGAATAGACAAGGTTCTTGATGCGAGAGACTGTTCGAATGTCATCCCGGAGATGAACACTTCAATCACCATGCCTGTAATAAAACTAAAAATTACCATCGCAAAAGTATCGGCGGCAGCACTTCTTGCGTTAAATTGCCCTTTAACAGACATAACAAAACCTCAAATCACAGCAAATATAACCAAACATTAAAAAAAGGATAGATACATCAACTGGAATAAAAGCCAGCAAGCAGTTGATGAGCGTATTAGAACAGGAAATAAGCAGAATTACCCACCAAAGATCGAGTTTGTTTGTAAGTTTACAACTAGTTTTGACTGAGTCTGCGGCATGATCCGCTACTGTGGCGTCAGTGACGTGCCACATGGACGTAAAACCAATTCGCTAGCCACTAAAACCAACAGTTTAATGAGTGAAAAGGTCGCCTAGTGCGTAAGTTTGATAAGATTTTTAAGTAATACTCTTCAGATACCGCTTGAAAATCATTTTGTAGCAACATTATTCAAGCGTCTAAAGCGAAGTCATATGCAGGTGATAAACAAACATAAACTTTTGTTTATACTGGATTAAAAACAGGAAACAAATCATACCCATGAGGCATTATTCGCATCATGCCGCTGCCTGAATTTAAGTGGATAAAAATGGCCTTAAATTTCACAATAGATACAAAATTATCCAAAGCTTACGATGTTTACATCATAAAACTGCAATAATAAGCATTTATTGCCATTTAGCGAGAAGCGGCACTAGGCCATTATTGAATCGAGTAGGAGGAGGCCTCACGGCCTCCGTCCTCTCACACCACCGTACAAGCGTGGGTCGCATACGGCGGTTCCGAATATATTTTCAGTGACTCATACCCATCTCTCAATGAGTACATGCCCATCTCCTTGAACCGTTTCGTTGGCATGGCCTGATTGAGCTGCGGCGATAAAGCCAGATGCCACCATCCTTTCTCTGACATCGCTAGCTTCCAAGCATTGCGCTCGTTTACGCCTTCTTGGCGTAACCATATCGCTATGCTGTGTCTGCGTTTTCGCTGCTTGAGTCGGTAGCACCGTAAGCGCCGTCTTATCCATTCATCCAAGCGCTGCATCGCGCTTTTCCGCATGGCGAGCTTGAAGTAGTGTTGCCAACCTCTTAGATATTGAGTTAGTTCGACTATTACTGTCTTCAACTCTCGTCCTCGATTCCGCTTCGTTATTTGACGCACTCGCTTCTTCATGTGAGTTTGTGCTGTCTTCGAGATATGGATACTTCCATCTCGTTGGAAGCGATGGCCTAAGTAAGTCCGCTCTGTCACTCTTGTTGCTGCACTCTTCTCCCGGTTGACCGTGAGTTTCAGTTTCTGCTCCAAGAACTCCGTTATCGAGGCTTTTACTCGATTTGCGGCTTCCTCACTGTGCACGTAGATTTGGCAGTCGTCTGCATATCGGCAGAACTTATGCCCTCTTCGTTCAAGCTCTTTATCCAACTCATCTAATACGATATTTGATAGCAGCGGAGATAATGGGCCACCCTGTGGTGTCCCTCGTTGCCTCTGCTCGACTAACCCGTTTCGCATTATGCCTGCCTGTAGGTATGACCTGATCAGCTTCAGTACCCGTTTATCTGTGATATCTTTCGATAACCTGTGCATCAGCCTATCGTGGTTCACAGTATCGAAGTATTTCGCTAGGTCAACATCGACTACATAACCCCGCCCCTCCCTGATGTAGTGGCTTGCTGCCGCCAGAGCATGGTGGGCACTACGGTTGGGCCTGAACCCGTAACTGCTGTTGGAGAACTTAGGTTCGTAGATATCTGTCAGGACTGATGTGATGGCCTGCTGGACGATCCTATCAAGTACCGTTGGGATACCTAGCTGCCTCACTCCCCCACTAGGTTTAGGGATTTCTACACCCAAGACGGGTTGGGGTTGATAGCTACCGTCCAGAAGGCTCTGGCGGAGCGCTTGCCCATTGGAAGACTGCCGAAGCACCGAGATAGTGGCTGCTATGTCGAGTTTATCAACCCCAGCACATCCCTTGTTCTTCTTTACTCTTCTCAGGGCTTGGTTCAGATTCGTTGATGAACAGATCTGCTCCATCAACTGAGTGGAGGTCACCAAGACTCGTCCTCCTGTCTACGCCAAACATGCTTGTCATTCTTCGTGGCCATGAGCGTCACTTGCGGTGTTGCCCATTGGTACGTAGAGATATTGTTCATCTTGCTATGACTCCACATGATTGAGTGTCTAATGACTGCTTCTTGATATATTCAGTTCCGGCCTTCCCTTGGGTTGTACTTCCCCAAGGTACTATGCCTTCTGCTGACTTCTTATTAACCGTCACGCAGCATCACTGCTGCACTAGTCTCGTCCGAGACAGCTAATAAGATCTCCCGAGGTAAGACGTTGTTCTTTCCCTTGGTTGTGCCTGATTTACCCGTACACACTTCCCGTCGAGGCATTGGGCTATTCTATATATGGCTAGGTTACCCAAGTTGTACTGGCCTACTATCAGATTTCTGTTCGTCACAACCAAGTTTTGCCGTTTGCTTCCTTCAGATCCCACCTCACGGTGGGCACCCTTGCATAGGCTAACGGTTCTCGCTCGACTGAGCCCGTAGAGGACTTTCACCTCCTAGAACAACGCCATGCTCGGCGCACCAAAAAAACCCCAGCGGATGGCTGGGGTTAAACGCTTTAGCGAAGGTGCAGGACAGTTACAGGGAATATCTCGCCAGCGCATCGACAATGGGATAGTCAGCCGGGCACAAGGAGTAGCTATCAATTTCCTCTTGCTCAACCCATTTGGCATCTTGGTGGCTATGCAAAACGAGCTCTCCTGAGACCCAATGGACCAGATACCCCTTAAGATGGATAACCTTGTCACCATAGTCAAACACACTGTCGGCTAGAAACGGTCCAGTGGTGGTCTCAATTGCCAGCTCTTCGCGAAGTTCACGTTCCAGCGCTTGGGCCTCGGACTCTCCCGCTTCCACCTTGCCACCGGGAAATTCCCATAGTCCTCCCTGGCTGGCATGATCGAAGCGCTGGGTCAGCAAAAACCTTCCCTGCTTTTCGATCACGCCGGCGACCACTAGGATCACCGGCTTCTGTTTGTTGGGCTCCGGTGTCAACACACTACTTACCACAGCACTGCTTGAACTTCTTGCCGCTGCCACAGGGACAGAGATCATTGCGGCCGGTTTCCTTGTAAGGATTAACGGCCTGAGCTGCATTGCCCTGCTGCAGCTCATCCGCCGCCATCACCACCTCAGTCAGCATCAGTGGCAACTGAGCATAAAGTTCTGCTGGCGCGGGCATACCGGTTACCCCAGCCTCCTGCATCTGTGCCAAGGTATTGTCCTCGTCCAACATCAGCATCAAGGTGGTAATTAATGCCGATAGCATGCGCATGGTACCGTCTGTCAGTGGCTGCTCGGCCCAATTCGGCTCGATATACGGCCATACAGCCAGGAAGCCTTCGGCAAATTGCTGCATGGCTAACGTCAGCTCACCGGCATGCTCAAAGCTCACCGCCTCAGGCAAGGTGTACTCACCGGCCTTGATATGCCGGTATTGCAGTTCAAAGTGGTTTAACACCGACACCTTGTCATCTTGCTCTAGCGCTACTGGCTCGTCTTCATCCACTCCACCAGTGATCAACACAGGTAGCCAGATCTCTGGTGCCAAAGGTTTCGGATTGGCGTTGGCTGCCAGTAGTGCACCTTCTATAAAGGTGGCCGGCATGCCATCCCAAGCCTCTGGTAATGTCATTAGTTGTGTCATGATCGGTTCTCGTTCTCTGTTTCGTCGGCTGATTATATACCCAAGTCATTCTCGCTGAACATGGACTTGAAGTTACTTGGGTACAGCCGTTTTTGCGCCAGAACAGGAAATTGGTGGCTAAAAGACAAACCTGTTGAACTTTGCAGCAAATGGTGGCAAAAAAGATGGAGTTATCATCAGGATGGTGGAAATTAATGACAGGTAGCAGTGCAATTATTGCCGGTGGCAGCGGATTGGTCGGCGATGAACTTTTACATCTTCTCCTCAGTCAACCGGAGTTTGAGGCGATATATGCCCTCTCTCGGCGTGAGCTTCCCCTACACAGTAGCAAACTGCACCAGATCATCCATCCCGATCTGCGCGTCACCGAATGGGAAGATGCCTCTCCGACACCGACCGTGGGATTTATCTGCCTCGGTACCACCAAAAAGCAGGCCGGCAGCAAAAAGGCCCTGGAAGCGGTGGACTACCAACTGGTCAAAGAGGTGGCCAAAACCATGAAGATGTTAGGGGTCAGGCATATCGTTGTCATCTCCAGCCTGTTTGCCAGTCCTTGGTCGCCCTCCCACTACCTGCGCTGCAAAGGGAAAATGGAACAGGCTTTGGTGAAAATGGACTTTGAGCACTGCATCTTTGTCCGTCCCGGGCCCCTCAAGGGGGAGCGCAGCCAGCCGAGAAAAGACGAGTTACTGGTCCAGGGGATCTTCGATCTCTTCCACCCGTTAATTATCGGCCCGCTCGCCAACCTGGATCCGATCCCGGCCGAGCAGGTGGCCAGGAAAATGCTGACACTGGCCCAAGAGGCCCAACGGCATGAACTGCCTAAAGTCTTTACCCTTTCGGGGCGGATGCTCATGCCGTCGTAGCCTGGTATTGGACAAGCCCACCATTACCCACTAAAATCTCGCACCCAACAGGCGCGGGGCTGCCGCGCCTATACTTTTGCACATTGGCACAAAAGAGAAATCACATGCGAGTAATTCTAGGCCCGATGGAAGGTGTCCTTGACCACCTGATGCGGGAAATGCTGACAGATATCAATGATTATGATCTCTGCGTCACGGAGTTTGTCCGTGTGGTTGACCAGTTGTTGCCAAACAGTGTGTTCTACCGCCTATGCCCCGAATTGCGTCAGGGCGGTAAGACGGCCTCAGGGACACCGGTTCGGGTGCAGCTATTGGGTCAGGATCCGGACTGGCTGGCAGAAAACGCCCACCGCGCGGTTACCCTTGGCTCTCCCGGTATTGATATCAACTTCGGCTGCCCGGCCAAATCGGTCAATAAAAGTAGGGGCGGGGCGGTACTGCTGCAAGATCCGGGCTTGATGTATGACATCGTCAAGGCGGTACGCGGTGCGACCGATCCGCGCCTGCCGGTAACAGCCAAGGTGCGTCTTGGTTGGGATGAACCCAGCCACTGCTATGAAATTGCCGATGCCGTCGCCCAGGCCGGGGCGGATGAGATCGTGGTTCACGCCCGAACCAAAGTCGATGGCTACAAGGCCGACACCATCAAGTGGGACTATATCCGTAGGCTAAAAGAGAAAATCAAAACGCCAATTATTGCCAACGGCGAGATCTGGAACCACCAGGATGGCCTGCGCTGCATGGACGTCACCGGCAGTGACGCCCTGATGGTGTGCCGCGGTGCCATCAACCTGCCCAACCTGGGCAATGTGGTCAAACACAACGAGGCGCACATGCGTTGGGAAGACGTGCTGCAGCTGCTGCTAAAATACTCGACCTACGAAATCAAAGGGGACAAAGGCCTCTACTACCCGAACCGCATCAAACAGTGGTTTGCCTACCTGCGCCACGAGTACCCGCAGGCCAAGGAGCTGTTTGCCGATATCCGCAAGCACAACAAAGCCGCGCCCATCGTCGAGATCCTCGAACGCAGCCATGCCGGCCTAGCGGCATAAGCTTAATCTCGATTAAACCAAACAAAAAAGCCAGCAACATCTTGATGTGCTGGCTTTTTCTATGATGGCCTGCGGTAACCGGCAAGACCCAGACGCTTAGCAAGCGGGCTTACGCCCTGCGCTCCCGCCGGACCTGCTCCAATGCCTCCTGCACGGTATCCAGCTCGTCATCGGTTAACTCGCTGAACGCCGCCAAGTAAGCAAGCCGGGTCACTTCCGTTTTACGGCGACGCTCTTCATGCTCGTGTACCTTGTACGCCCGGTTGGCCTGGAAATGCTGGAAGAAACGCTCGATATCTTCCACCGCCAGGCTCGAGTCCGGCTTGAGGTACTCGGTCATGATTTTAACGAAGTTGTCCGGCAAGTGAATATTGAACTTGGGATCCATCGAATAGATAAACGACAGTTCCATCGCCTGCCTATCCTGCTCCCGGCAACGCCAGAACTGTGCCGTGCAGCCGTGGGTAATTTGCACGTCACCCACCTTGTGCAGCGACTGCAGGGCTTTGCCTACATCTGATGCACTGCCCACCAGCAGACACTCGAATCCCCGCGAGATGGCATACACCCCGCATTCCCGCGGCAGTGTCTCGCGGTTGACCATTGAGCACTGGTGGCTTGGCATTGGAATTCTTGGCTTATACGCCCGCCTTAGTGCACTCATTGAACCTACCCAATATAATCATTTTGAGTCAGTATCCATATGCAGGCATTTTTTTCAAGAAACTTGATGTAAAAAGTAATTATCCCAATAGCTTAAAGGCATCTGGAGGTAAGGTGAACTATCTATTCGGATGGTTGATTATGTGGTCTTCCCAGTCAATCACATCGATTTCATACACCACGCTATCGCGCACGGATTCACCGGCGGCATGCATGGCGTCTTTCGAACCGGTCAGCAACGGGTGCCACTCTGGCAGCGCTTTGCCCTCGGCCAGCAAGCGGTAGGCACAGGTTTCCGGCAGCCAGACGAACTCGTCGATACGCTCGCGGGTCAGCTTCAGGCACTCTTCGCCCGATTCGAACCGGTTCGGATAGTCTTTACAAGAGCAGGTCTTGTTATCCAGCAGGCTACAGGCCACATTGGTGTAGTAGATTTCGTCGGTATCATCGTCGATCAGCTTGTGCAGGCAGCATTTGCCGCAGCCGTCACACAGCGCTTCCCACTCCTGATCGGTCATTTCCTTCAAATCTTTCTGTTGCCAGTAGTGCGTCATCACATTGCCTTCTGTTGCTGTCACCTTGCGCTATGCCAAGGCCTTTCAATGGAGGCGGTTTTATAGCTCCCGGGCTAGCAAAGTGCAAGTAATTCCAGCCTATCGCTACCAATAACGCCATGGAATAAGAATCACTCTTATCCTCTGCCTCAAAAGCCACATTTTTTTGATCACAGGCACCGAGAGTGGTAACGTTCGCAACCGTTTTGATAAGTGTAGATGAGTGGTAAGTGATGGAATGTCGACTAGGCTGTGGGGCGTGCTGTATTGCACCAAGTATTTCTTCACCAATCCCCGGCATGCCAAAGGGCAAACCGGCCGGTATTCGCTGCATCCAGCTTGACGACAACAATCTGTGTAAGATTTTCGGCAAGCCCGAGCGCCCTGCCGTCTGTCATCAGTTTAAAGCCTGCCCGTCACTGTGCGGAAATAGCAACAAGCAGGCGCTAGCAAATATTACCGAACTGGAAAGTATGACCTAAACCGCTACCTTACCCGTCAGGATACGCAGCACCGACTTGGCGTGCTCAACAGCCTGGTGGCCCGAATAGGTCAGGTAGCCGCCGTCTTCCTGTGTCACCAATCCTTTCGCATACAGACGCTGCGCCGCTGCAACCATTTCCGGCGCGGCATCACTGTGTACTTTAATCCCCTCCAAATCACTGTGCATTGGGAATTTCACTAGTAGGTTCATCTCGTGAACCAAATCGGCATTGTACGGCATGCATTTCTCTCTTACTGATTTAACCTAACTCTAATACTAGCGGCTTGGCGCTAGAAAAGTAGGTGGCAAGATCAATTCACAGCCATCGCGAGAGCGAGCAAGATCATATTTTTGTTATAAAAAAACCGCCCTAGGGGGGCTAACTCCTATCAATTAAGATGCTTGGAGCGAACCACATAGCGAGTTTTACTGATACGAACGGTCCTTGATTTGGGCCGTTTTTTTCGCTCAGGCAAAATATAACGTTTTACTCGCTCTCGCATTGCCCTTAACTTCTTGGGTATTGAGCCGGGCGATGCGATTGCACACCACATTAATTCATCCTGGATATCCCTCAAAGCCATCATAAAACTGATCCGTAAAGGCGACACTTTAGCTTCTTTCGCTATTCGGCTTATTTCCAACCGGACTAGATTATAGGCAATTAAGGTGCCCCAGATCTCCTGCTCAACACCTTCGATTGATTGACTGCGAAGTAGGATCTCATCCTCAAGCATGTCGTGTTTTATCTCCCCGTAACTGTTTTCGATTTCCCATCGTTCGAAGTAAACATTAAGCAAGGATTGCAGGTCATATTTTTTGTCTGTTAGGGACGTCAAAACCCCTTTGATATGATTGGGTTGATCTTTTTCTGGATAAAGCGCAAGTCTAGCCTGCCACTTTTCAGGCAGATGAGGATCTTTTTTGCGAGCTTGTTGAGAAACATTCATTTCTACTATCAAGTCACGCCCGTCTTCATCTAACTGCTCTATGATTGTGTACTTTGTATTGGATTTAATGGGAGTCATCCAGTGGCTAGAACCATGTTGGTTTTGCCAGTTAATCATCAACTCTGCACCTAAATAGCATCGGTCGAAAATAGTAAGGGAGTTGGCTGTTGCAGAGGAAATGAGTTGCTTGGCGTAGCTTTCTTCACCCTTGTAGCTAGGACCAAAAGCGACATTATGGATTAGCCGACTTCGGAGGGAGCAGAGTGCACATAGCCTTACAACTGGGTATTCAGTATGGCGAGTTTTACTGTGCTTAACGTATTGAAAATGCTCTGCAAGGGCTGGGGTATCGTGGGTCCTAAATTGCGTGCCATCTACAGAGAAAAGCTTTAACCCGAACCATGTATCTTCACTATCCTCTGTTTGTACCCAATGCTGTGAAGTTAATGTAAATAGGGCTTCGAGAGGCTTAGCTGTTAACCGTTTTCTTGCTTGGGGGATCGCACTCGGAGCAATGGACTCACCTAGAGAACTGGAAAGCTTAAGGTCTAGCTTATCAAGTACATCGGTAATCGGTCTATCACGGTATAAACCAATCCCAACAACAAGCCAGACCACAAGCTCAGCAGGTAGCTTCCGTCGCCTTAAACTTGCCTTGTTGGTGTCATCGAGTGCTTGTTGAATCCACTCAAGAGGCAACTCTTTTTGAAACAAAGAGAGTGAGTCAGGTGAAGCAAAATCATCAACATCGATCAGCCAATGTGCCAACATAAAAAATACCCTCATACTTAATGTCTGAGGGTATTTTCACTCAACCGTAGGATCATTCAACTGATCAATGGCTTAACTGATCGGTGTTAGCCCTAGGGGGGCGGTTTTCAAAATCTCGCTCAGTGTTGTCAGGCTTGAATGCCGACAATCAGCCAAGGTGCGTTCGGCGTTCGCAGGTCACGCTCAAGGTGCCAGATATCAGTGATATCCTCTTCCACACCCTCATGGCGATCCTTGTAACGGCCAGAGAACTTAATGCTCAGCTGCGCCATATTCGCATCGTAGTCGGCACGTACCAGCTCGGCATCAACATACATCACTTCAGTGTGCTGCTCACCGTCCAGTTTGGCACGCTCGGCAATCAAATCCTCCAGCAACGCCGGGCTGACATACTCTTTGATCTTGTCCAGATCGTTATAGTTCCAGGCTCCCTGGATGGTACGGTAGTGCTCGCGGGAACCATTGAGAAACGCATTCATATTAAAGCCCGGAGGCAGGTTGAATGGCACATCGCTGTCGGTCGATACGTACTCGTCCTGCCCCATGCCGCCCTGGTTCGCCTGCTGGCGGAACTGGTGAGGCTGCTGAGGCTGGCGCGGGGAGTTGCCTGCATACGCCTCGCGATGGCCCATCGGCGTCGATTTTGCCCCACGCAGTGTTTTGAACAACTTAAAGATAACAAAGGCAATCAAGCCCAAGATCAAAATATCCATGAACTGGATACCTTCAAACGCACCGCCAAAGAAGGCTGCTAGCAATCCACCAGCCAATAGTCCGCCCATCAGGCCGCCCATTAGTCCTTTCTTGCTTGATGTTGCGGCCTGATTAGTGCCTGGCTGCTGCTGTTGTCTCAGGGTGTCCGTTTGCTGTGGTTGCTGCTTTTTCACTGGCGCCGTTTTAAAGCTTTTGCCAAATGATTTACCGCCACCAAATCTCTTTGCCTCAGCCTCAGGCGCCACGAAAGCGACTGTTAGGATAAGGGCAAATACTGTGAAGATGCGTTTCATTCGAATGAAATACCTTTGCCTCATAATGAAGATTGCATCGTAAACCTCAGCAACTGAATGTCAACCAAACCACACAAGCAAATTGTTACTAATATTAACTATCAATGAATAGTTTCATATCGCGCTGGATTGAATTAGTCTGTAACTCTAATAACTTCAAAGTGTTAATAATAATTTTGTAGGCAGAATGACTTATGCAAGATACTCACAGCAAACTTATCGGCTACCTGTTGTGGATTTTTGGCTTTACCGGTGCCCACCGCTTTTACTACGGTAAACCCGTCTCTGGCACCATCTGGTTCTTCACCCTCGGGCTATTCGGTATCGGCTGGTTAATCGACCTGTTTCTGATCCCTTCCATGGACCGAGAAGCAGATCTTCGCTTTCACGGCGGCGATATCGATTACACCGTTGCCTGGCTACTGCTAACCTTCCTCGGCGTTTTTGGCCTGCACCGCATGTACATGGGGAAATGGCTCACCGGTATCTTGTATCTCCTTACTTTCGGCTTCTTCCTCATCGGTATCTTGGTCGATTTCTGGACCCTCAACGATCAGGTCTCGATTCAGAACCAACAACGCCGCCAAGCTTAGCCGCGCTGCAAAAGTAAACAATACCAATGCCAGCATTCAAAAAAGTGCTGGCATTTGCCTTGACTAGGCTCACAACTCACCAAGTAAATACCAGAAATGACAATAGAGAAAGCTAATAGGCTTGACCTATTCTTGCGCTTAACACTAGAATATCGAACAATGTTCTAATTATTTTTTGCCTTTCTGCAAAAAACTTATTTCGCATCATACCCACTCGGGCTGGGCATATTACAATTAAGCAAAATAAGACTTATTCGATTAAGAGTAACTTCGATGGCAAGACGAAACGACCATACTCGCGAAGAGTTGGTAAGTATGACACTGGAGCAAGTCAAAAACTTTCTCGCTGAACACCCTCACCACGAACTGAGCCTACGCAAGGTTGCGGCCATGATCGGCTATGTACCTAGCACCTTGGTTAACGTTTTCGGTAACTACAACCTGCTACTGCTGCATGCCGTTGCCCAGACCCTGGATGAGCTGTTTGCCCAGGCCGAAGCAGAAATGAAAGAAGCGACATCAGCGGAAGATGCCCTCAAGCGCCTTGCCTACTGCTATCTGGATTTTGCCTCGAAAAACCCATATCGCTGGCAGTTGATCTTCCAGCACACCATGAACGGTGAAGAGCTGCCGGAGTGGCAGTCAGAGCGAATCAACAACATGACCGGTATGCTGGAAACCCTGATCCAGCAAATCAACCCTAAGCTCAACAGTGACGAAACCCTTGAAGCGAGCCGTGTGATTTGGTCGGGCGTTCACGGGATCACCCTGCTATCGGTTGATGACAAGCTATTCACCTCCGTTCCCGTTGATGGCAAAGCATTGATTGATAACCTGTTAACTACTTACCTTAACGCATGGAAAGGGTAATCAATTAACATTTATTAATTTGTATCTGGCCTTAATTTAGGCCAGATAGCTATACACTCATATCAACAAGTGATACCGTCTTTTTGAACCGCATTCGCTGCGGTGACTACTTTCGATGATCTATTCGAACTCAGGCTAACGTATTCATGTCAGATCAGTCTCGACTCCTAACCCAGCGGCGCTTCCTGCCCTACTTCCTTACACAGGCCTTCGGGGCATTCAACGACAACATCTACAAGAATGTGTTGTTGATCCTCATAGCCTTTGCCGCTCCGGGCACATTACCGGTAGACAGTGATCTGATCATCAACTTGGCTGCGGGCTTATTCATTTTGCCTTTCTTCCTATTCTCCGCGACCGCCGGGGTGATCACCGATAAATATGACAAGGCCACCATCATGCGCATGGTCAAGATGGCCGAGATTGTCATCATGACCTTGGCAGCCATGGCCTTTATCAGCGAAAACTACATGATGCTGCTGATCCTGCTGTTCCTGATGGGAACCCAATCAGCATTTTTCGGCCCGGCCAAATATGCCCTGCTTCCCCAACACCTGAAAAAAGAAGAGCTGGTCTCCGGCAATGCCCTGGTCGAAACCGGCACTTTCCTTGCCATTCTGATCGGTACCCTTCTGGCGGGTGTGATTGCCAACCAAGAACAGGCCACCTATATCGCAGCCATCAGCGTGGTCAGCTTTGCGGTGATTGGCTATTTGTGCTCTCAAGGGATCCCATCGGCCAAACCGAGTAACCCGGATCTGAAATTCAAATGGCAGCCGGTAAAACAAACCCGCAAGACGCTGGCCATTGCCCGCAAAGACAGAACCGTATTCCAGTGTATCCTGGGGATCAGCTGGTTCTGGTTCCTCGGTGCCTGCTACCTGACCCAGTTCCCGAACTTCGCCAAATTGCACCTGGGTGGCAATGCGGCCTCGGTCTCTTTCTTGCTGACCCTGTTTTCGATCGGCATCGCCATCGGTTCGCTACTGTGTGACCGGCTATCGGGCCACCGCATCGAACCGGGCATCGTCCCGCTGGGCAGCATGGGGATCACCCTCTTTGGGGCGGGCCTGATGTTCAGTACGCCGACGGCCATCACCGAGACCCAGTCGATTGTCGAGTTTGTGACTAACCCACAACTACTGAGTGTCTTTATCTGCCTAACTATGCTGGGGGTGTCTGGCGGGGTATTCATCGTCCCTCTCTATGCGATGATGCAGCACCGTGCCAAGGAAAAAGAACGGGCCCAGGTCATTGCTGCCAATAATATCTGGAATGCTATTTTCATGGTCATCAGTGCGATCAGCGGCATTATGGTACTGGCGGTACTGGAGTTCTCCATACCGCAGTTCTTCCTGATCCTGTCAGTACTGAACCTGGTCGTGGTCATCTACATTTACATCCAAGCCCCGGACTTTTTCTGGCGCTTCATGGTCTGGCTGGTCAGCCACACCATGTACCGGGTAACCCATAAGAACCTAGCCAATATTCCAGAAAAAGGCGGCGTGCTGATTGTCTGTAACCATGTCAGCTACATGGATGCCCTATTGTTGGCCGGGGCGTGCCCGCGTCCAATCCGCTTTTTGATGGACCGAGATATTTACAAACTACCGATGATCCGGGCCTTCTGCCGGGCCTGCAAGGTCATACCGATCGATGCCACCGACAGGAAATCGGTGATGAAAGCCTTTGTCGAGGTCAGCAAGCGCCTCGATCGCGGCGAAGTTGTTTGCGTCTTCCCCGAAGGCCAGTTGACTTATGATGGCGAAATGGGGCCTTTCATGCGCGGGATCGACTTGATCATCAAGCGCTCTCCTGTCCCGGTCGTGCCAGTCGCTATCCAAGGTTTATGGGGCAGCTTCTTCAGCCGGGAAGGCGGACGGGCGCTACTGAAAATCCCTAAACGCTTCTGGTCAAAAGTCACGATTGTCGCCGGGCAGCCGATTCAACCGCAAGAGACCAACAGCAGCCAGCTAAGGGAAGAAGTGCTGACGTTGCGAGGGGATAATAGGTAAATAGTACCTAGAACCAAAATAGCGATTAAATAAAAAAGGCCCGGGGGGATAATTGTCACCTCGGGCCTTTTTGTTTCAGTCAGCAGGTCCATTTTGTTCAGCCAACCATCCTGCCAGTTGCTGGCGGGATATTTTGATCCCTCCAGCGCTGAGGTGCGAAGGCAAAGAAAAATACTGCACCGGACGACAGAAGCCCATCACCTGCTGTTTCATATACGTGACCAACTCCCCCTCGAGCCGCGAATCCAGCTCAGAGGACGTTGCCAAAACCGCAACAGGACGCTGGCCATACTCGGTATCATTAACCGGCAGCACAAAAGCCTGACGCACCTCTGGGTGTGCCAGCAGCACCTTTTCAATCTCTTCCGGCTGGATATTCTCGCCACCGGAGATGAACATGTTGTCCTTGCGGCCACGGATAAACAGCTCTTCATCGTGCCAATCCGCCAGATCTTTGGTGGCAAACCAGTCCTGATCGCAGAGCGGAAAAACAGTCCGGTTGCGGTAATAGCCCATCGCCAAGGTCTTGCCTTTGACCAGGACTTCGCCGTCTTTGAGCATCAGCTCACGATTTGGCAGCACCGCACCAACGCCAGCACTGCTATCAGCCAGCTTGGCCGTCACCGTCGAGGCCATTTCGGTCATGCCGTAGCCACACCAGCATTCGATCCCCGCCAGCTTGGCCCGCTCGGTAAGACTAACCGGGATCACCGCCCCGCCGAGTAATACCCGCTTCAACGTCAATGACGACGCTTGGCTGCTGGCCAGCAGACGCTGTAGCTGAGTCGGTACCAGTGAAGCATGGGTTACCGTATTCAAGTCCTGCTCCAACCCCTGCGGGGACTCAATAACCAGTTGCGCACCGCGGTATAACCAACGCCAGACAATTGCCATTCCGGAAATATGAAATAGCGGCAACGAGAGTAGCCAACTATCTCCCGGCTCAAACGCCATCCAATGCAGCAAGCCCGCCGCACTCGCCAGATGGCTCTGTGCATTGTGTACCACCGCTTTGGGCTGGCCAGTAGAGCCCGAGGTCATGGTCAGGGTCGCAGCCCGGGAAGCCTGCCAAGTCACCGGCACCAGACGTGGCACTTGCGGCGGCAGTAACTGCAACCGGGTTGGCAACGCTTGGCCATTGCCAAAATCCATACCTGACTTTGCCGGATACCAAATAAAGTCACACTCCAGCTGCGCCAGCTGGGCGGCAAGCTGCTGCTGGCTCAAGCGCGGATTCAGCCCGACATAGCGGGCCCCGGTACGCAATGTCGCGAGCAACAACCAGATCACCGATACCGAGTTGGGAGCCACGGCAGCCACCAGCTGATCACGCTTGAGGCCCTGCTCAACCAACCCCTGGGCATACTCTTCGACCCTGTCGGCCAGTTCGGCCCAGCTAAATTGCTGTCCGCCAAATGAGAGAGCGACCGCTGACGGCCGCTCTTTTGCCCAATGTTGCCAGGGCCAGGTGGAAAATGTCATATCCGTGACGTCTTCCACCGGCATCTCCGACCGGCTGCCAGCCGTTACTTGGACCATACCACATCCAATTCAGCCAGGGTTTTCACCGGCAGCTCACACTGAGGCCACGGCGTTTCCAGCTGGCTGAGGAACAGCTGCATGGTGTCGAGGCCCGGGATCACTTCCGGCGTCTGCCATTCGGCAAAGCGAGCCAGCTGATTCAAACCAAGGCTGGTTTCCATGCTGGAGCTAATCACTGCCGTTAGACCCTGCTCATGCGCCTGCTTTACCAGTTCCATACAACGCTGGATACTGCCCACCAGGGTCGGCTTGATCACAATCGCCACCACGCCCGGCTCTGCTTTGACCTCAAAGCCCTCGTCACGCACGGTTTCATCCCAAGCAATGTTGATCCCTGTTTCCTGGGCAAAGGCCAAACTGTCAGCTGGGGTTTGGCAAGGCTCTTCCAGAAACGCGATGCCTCCGCGGTTTTCCGGCTTCACATACTTGGCAAACTGCTGGGCTTTCAGTGGCGTCCACTGGCGGTTGGCATCTAGGCGCAGGCGGATCCCCGCAATGGAATCGATGAACATATTGGCCACCATGCCATCGCGAACAGCTTCGTACATGCCCACTTTGATTTTGGCCACCTTCTCACCCGGCATGTCATTCAGGGCGATAACCAAATCGTCGGGATCACCGGCGCACAGCGGGGCAACCGTGTAGTTGCCGGCTTGTGGCAGGCCGCCCTGCAGTTCAAGCTCTGCCATGCTCAGGCCAAATGCAACAGATGGTAATGCATTGTCTAGCGCCAACGCCTCGCCAGCGACCCACTGCGCAAGCAATGCCTTGGCTTGTTCACCGGCTTGTTCTGCGGTCTCTTGGCTGAATTCAGGCAGTGGCGCAATCTCTCCATAGCCTTTGTGATCGCCGTCCTGCAGCTCGACAATCCAGCCATCGCGGTTGACCAAACGCTGGGTACGGAGGATCACACCAGAGTCCATAGGAAGCTGATATTGGTAAAGTTTCGCGCTACGCATCATAAAATTCCATCTGCCTTATTCTTGTAAGAATGTGCTTCAAATAATGTTCTTGAAATAAAATCGTCTACGGCCCTGGCAAAAGAGTATGGCTGCTCAACATGAACATTATGGCCGGCTTCTTCGATCACCTGATAAAACAGGTCAGAGCCCGCAGCCAGAAGCGTAAACTTTTCGTCTTTCTCTCCGCAAAGATAATGCACAGGAATAGGAAGCCTGTTTAGCTGAGATTGCAGGAGAGGTTGTTTGGCTAGCGATGTAGCCAGTAGCATATGTGCTATGGAAGAGCCAAGGTTATCACTGCGCTTGGCAATCAAACCTTGTCTCTGGTCATGATTCAGTGATGAAAATACCGGTTGCTGGTACCAGTCCGCCAGCACATCGGCAATAGGCTGGGCAGCAAACCGCTGCGCCCAGCGCCGATCATTATCCAGCCGCACCGCTCGTTCGCTTTGCGGCAGGCCAAAATGACCACCTTCCAAAATCAAACCGGCCAGCTGCGGCTTCGAGTCGGTATCCCGGTGGCAGGCATGGTACATCGCCACCCTAGCCCCCAGCGAATAACCAACCAAAATATAGCGGGTCACCCCGCGGGCTTCCAAGGTATCAGCTAACCATTGGCTG
Source organism: Photobacterium sp. DA100 (assembly GCF_029223585.1). Taxonomy (NCBI): domain Bacteria; kingdom Pseudomonadati; phylum Pseudomonadota; class Gammaproteobacteria; order Vibrionales; family Vibrionaceae; genus Photobacterium; species Photobacterium sp. DA100. The sequence goes on from NZ_CP119423.1 coordinate 2,820,214, forward strand.
GTCAGCTCGAAGCCTCGCTGCTCGAACTCTTCAGCCGGTATTGAGCGGCTGTGGCCATGGCCTGGCAAATCAACAGTAAGGCATTGATATTTAATGCTTAGCTGGGTAACAACCTGCTGCCAGTCCCGGCCAGAGCCGAGCAGACCGTGCAAAAAAACCAGCGTCGGCTTGAGGGGCCCGGTTGGGTTAGATACTCCCCCAACAACAGGCGCACCATAGGTTTCAGAGTAAAGTCGCATGCTTGATCTCGCCAAATAGCTCGCGCAGCAAATCGCCACTCTCTCCGGCCGGGGTCTTGATCTCGACCAAGGTAGCCCCGTCAACAGACAAGCCTTGTTGAACGGCTCGCTTGGCATCAGCGAGCGTGGCCGGGCTGGCATACTTCAACCCGAACATGCCCGCGGCATGGCCAAAGCTCAGGCCATGGGGCATGCGGTATAGACTGTCCTTCTGCGCATCCGGTACCGGCAGCAAGTCAAAGATCGCCCCGCCGTCATTGTTGGTGACCACGACCACCACCGGCTGATTGGCTTGCTTCAACAAAGCCAGCGAGTTGAGATCGTACAGCAGAGAGGTATCGCCCAATACACACAGCATTGGCTGCTGATTGGCACGCTGCACCCCGGCAGCAGTGGCAATCAAACCATCAATGCCTGAAGCGCCGCGGTTGGCAAACGTCGCGGTTGACGGCATGCGGCCACACATATCCAGCAGGCGGACAATCAGGCTATTGCCCAAAAACAATGTCGTGTCCCGCTCGACCCAATCCATCATATGGGCAGCCAGACTGACTTCGTTAAGGACGGTGTATTTATCTCGGGCGGAGGCCAAACACTGGCTGGAGGCGGCTTTAAGGCAATCCGCCCAGCCACGATAGGTGGCACCGGAGGATCCGGTATGCTCAATAAGCTTCCCGGCAAAGCGAGACACATTGGCCTGAATGCGCACGGTCGCGGCAAAGCTCGGGTCAAGCGCAACCGACAGTGGGTCCACCAGCCAGTAATGCGACCATTGTTTGGCACCGATCAGTTGCCCCAAGCGTTTGGAAACCAGACGGCCACCAAACTGAATAATAGCGTCCGCCTGCAGTAACTGCTGGCGACATTTATCGTTTTGCAACCAGACATCAAAACCAGCCCAGTCACTGCTCCCACCAGCCTGCGGATCGGCCAACAACGGCCAGCCCAAGGCTTTAGCCAAAGTATTGATAGCGGCAAACTCATTCGGTGCAACCCGGCCGGCAATCACGATCCCTTTGGTGCCCTGCAGCTGTTGCCAGCGCTCAAGATCGACCGCGGCACCATTGCGCTCAGCATCAATGTACTGGGTAAAACGGGCCTGGCCAGATTGCCAGTGTTCGACCGGCTGCAGGTAGGCAGAGAAATCCCCCTCTTCGCCGTATAACGGCTCGGGATAGTGGCAGTTGAAATGTACAGACCCACCGCGCTGTGCCTGCTGGTACATTGCCTTATCAACGGTTGATAGCAGCCAGGCAGGGCTGATCTCTTGGGTCGGCGAAGGGATATCTTCAAACGCGGTCACATGGGAGGAAAAAATACCCTGCTGGCGGATAGCCTGATTCGCCCCGCAGTCAATCAGCTCCACCGGGCGGTCGGAGGTCAGCAAGACCAGCTTTTCACCAGTCAGCCCACTTTCGGCGACTGAAGGTAACAAGTTGGCCACCGCGGTACCGGAAGTGACGACGACCGCCACCGGCTCGGCCGTTGCCTTGGCTAGCCCGAGTGCCAGAAAGCCCAGCCCGCGTTCGTCAAAATGGGTATGGATCGCCAGCTGGCCATTTTTTGCCGCCGCCAGGGTCAGCGGCGTCGAGCGGGAGCCGGGAGCAATACAGATATGCTTCACGCCGTGGCGCACCAGCTCTTCGAGCATCAGCCCTGCCCACAACTGGTTCAAGGCCGCTCTTGTCGAAACCCCATTACTCATGCCGTCTGGCGCTCCCACTCAGGTTCATCGCTGGCCAGCAAACTGCACAGGGTCGATGTTTTACGATCCAGCTCTTTCCACTCACTGTCGGCTGTCGAACCGGGCACTATGCCGGCCCCGGCAAACAGGTGCAGCTCATCGCCCATGATCAAGGCACTGCGGATTGCGACACAGAATTCGCTGCGGCGTGCCCCGAGAAAACCGACGGCACCACTGTACCAGCCACGGGCAAAAGGTTCATTCTCGCTGATGAAGTCCAACGCCTTGTCCCTCGGCAGCCCGGCAATGGCCGCTGTGGGCTGCAGGCTGTCGAGCAACTCAGAGTTTTCGACCCCGTCATTGAGCTGGGCATCAATTCCGCGCTTGAGGTGCTGCACCTTGCGCAGGCGGATAAGCTCTGGGGTCTGGGCCACGTTCATGCTGATGCAGCGTGGTACCAAGCGGTCGACGATATCATCCACCACCAAGCGGTTTTCATAGCGATTCTTGTTGTCGTCGAGCAGCCATTGTGCCAGGCGATCATCTTCGGCCATATCGGCCCCTCGGCCAATGGTTCCCGCCAGTGCTTCGGTTTGCAGATCTTGCTCTTGGCGCAGGAACAAACGCTCCGGGGTGGAACCGACAAAACAATGCTTGGCATCGAGCGCCATCATAAAATGAAAGCTGTTGTGGTTGCTGCCCCGGCTAGCCTTGAGCAGCTGGGCCGGCGAAACCGGTGTATCGAGGGTCAGGGTGGTCTTGCGTGCCAGCACAACCTTCTCGAACACTCTCTGGGAGATAGCCTCCAGGGCATTGCCTATCATCTGTGACCAGCCAGAGAAGTCAGGGCTGTAAGTGCGCCCCAGGATTTTACTCGTGATCTGCGGAACTTCGATAGTATCCAGCGTCAGCTGGGCCAGTGCATCGATAACTTTGTCTCGGCTTTGCTCTGACAGGTTCACCGCCATCTGCCAGCTGCCGTCCACACGGAAAATCTCCAATACCGGCAGGAAGAAGAAAGAAGGCATGCAGCGCCTGTTGCGCTGGGTACGACCGTCAAATGAGCGCCCCCCCCAGATACGCTGGTCATCCGCCAAGATTTTCTCGGCAGCTTTGGGATCAGTGAACGTTTTAATTTGCCCGAGCGCCACCACTTCCTCTCGGCAATCACGCGACTGCCAATAGAACTTGGGAAACAGGGGTTGGGACTCCATCCAATCAATCAGATCGGTATTGGCCGGAAGCTCCAGCTTTACCGTCAATCGTTGAGTTATTGGCGTGGATTGTCGAATTTTTTCAAGTAGTAACTCAACGGCTTTTTGTAACGCGGTCAAGGTAACCTCACTCAGCTCTCAAGCACCAAATTGGCTCATCCTTGGCTGATGGTAAATGGCTAATCAATTAGCATCTTTCGCCCTATATGTGGCCCCCCAGCAAGTCATGCAGCTGTAAGCAATAGACCACATACCGAATCATGGCATTCTACCCCAGTTCTCGCATTCTGACTAATAAAGTAATGACTCAATATATATCTTCACATCTCATCACAAGCGATGATTGCCCTGCCCCTCACAGAAACGAATGGCGAATGACGCCTCGCAAGATAATATTTTGCCGCCAGTTTCGACAAATCCGGTTTAATTACCATCATATTTTGCTGAAATCTCCAGCAAATCCCTTCATTGTAATATTTTATTCTGCCAAGAGAGGAAAATAGCCCCTGTTTTGCGCTGCAGCCAGTGAATCCCACCTCATAACATAGAATTTAATTATACAAACCACTATTTTACGCTACTTATTCCTGTAGGGTGTTTATTTTTTAAGGTTTTATAGTGTAATTTGTTGTCATTAACGGCTTGAAACAGGATACCACCAATAATGCAAAACATCGGGATGTCATCAAAACTCAATAATGTCTGTTACGACATTCGAGGTCCCGTTCTGAAACATGCCAAGCGCATGGAAGAAGAAGGGCACAAGATTCTCAAACTCAATATCGGCAACCCTGCCCCGTTCGGTTTTGATGCCCCTGATGAAATTTTGGTGGATGTGATCCGTAACCTGCCGACCTCCCAGGGTTACTGTGACTCCAAGGGCATTTACTCGGCCCGAAAAGCGGTTGTCCAGCATTACCAGAAGCGCGGCATGCTCGATCTGGACGTGGAAGATGTCTACATCGGCAACGGTGTTTCCGAGCTAATCGTAATGGCGATGCAGGCCCTGCTCAACAACAACGATGAAATGCTGGTACCGGCACCGGACTACCCGCTGTGGACAGCAGCCGTATCCCTTTCCGGCGGTAAAGCTGTGCACTATACCTGTGACGAGCAAGCCGACTGGTATCCTGATTTAGACGATATCCGCAGCAAGATTACGCCGAACACCCGCGGTATTGTCCTGATCAACCCGAACAACCCGACAGGTGCAGTTTACAGCCGGGACTTCCTGCTGGAAGTGGTGGAAATTGCCCGCCAGCACAAGCTGATCATTTTTGCCGACGAGATCTACGACAAGATCCTCTACGAAGGTGCTCAGCACACCTCGATTGCCCCACTGGCCGACGATGTATTCTGCGTGACCTTCAACGGCCTGTCGAAGTCTTACCGGGTCTGCGGCTTCCGTGCCGGCTGGATGGTACTTTCTGGCCCTAAGCACCTGGCGAAGAGCTATATCGAAGGGTTGGAAATGCTTTCTTCGATGCGCCTGTGCGCCAACGTGCCAATGCAACATGCTATCCAGACGGCGCTGGGTGGCTACCAGAGTATCAATGAGCTGATCCTGCCGGGTGGCCGTTTGCTGGAGCAACGTGACCGGGCCTATGATCTGCTAACCTCCATCCCGGGGGTGTCCTGCGTCAAGCCGAAAGGCGCGCTCTACCTGTTCCCGAAACTGGATCAGAAAAAGTTCAACATCATTGATGACCAGCGCTTCGCACTGGACTTCCTCCAGCAGGAAAAAGTCTTGGTGGTACACGGCACCGGGTTTAACTGGAAACAACCGGACCACTTCCGTATCGTCACCCTGCCGCGGGTTGATGACTTGGAAATGGCGATAGGCCGCTTGGAGCGATTCCTCCATAACTACCGCCAGTAAAAATTGATATATAACGTGTTATTAGACCTATATCAGGGTGAGATTTCAAAACCTACCCGCCATGGATGGCGGGTCGGAGCGACATGGATGTCTTAATGCGCTTTTGAAATCACATCCTGCATATATGTTACTTCATTATTTCATTTCTCTAGCTTGTCCCCCTAAAGATCCAAACGCGAATTATCGTTTGCTTAGCGGTAAATTCTGTTACCTTTAAAAGGTGATTGATTTTGTTACCTGTTCTGTCCGTCAAGAAGTACCGCTATGAAACAAAGCCATTTTTTTGCTCATCTTGCCCGAATGAAGCTGATCCAGCGCTGGCCGTTGATGCGCTGTGTCGAAACCGAAAATATCTCGGAGCACAGCCTCCAGGTCGCTTTTGTCGCCCATGCCCTCGCCCTGATCAAAAACCGCAAGTTCGGTGGCAACACCAACCCTGAACGTATCGCGCTGCTCGCGATGTTTCACGACTGCAGTGAAGTGCTGACGGGCGATATGCCGACCCCTATCAAGTACTACAACCCGGCGATCGCCGAGGAGTACAAGAAAATCGAACTCGCTGCCGAGCAAAAACTGTTGTCGATGCTTCCCGAGGAGTTCCGTGCTGATTACGCACCGCTGCTCGATAGCCACCAAATAGACAAGGATGACTATGCCATCGTCAAACAGGCCGACAGCCTGTGCGCGTACCTCAAATGCCTGGAGGAGCTCAACGTCGGCAACCACGAGTTTACCTCGGCCAAAAACAACCTTGAGCATACCCTGCAACAGCGCTCCACCCCGGAAATGCAATACTTCCTCGCGACCTTTGTCGACAGTTTCAACCTAACCCTAGATGAGATCAGCTAATGGCCGATATCTCCCTGTCCCCACAATTTAGCCAGCAATGGGAAACACGCAAAAGCAATGAGCAGAAAATGCGGCGCAACGACCATCGCTCGGCCTTCCAACGTGACCGAGCTAGGATCCTTCACTCTGCGGCTTTTCGTCGGCTGCAGGCCAAAACCCAGGTCCACGGTGCCGGCCACCATGACTTTTACCGCACCCGCCTGACCCACTCGCTGGAAGCCTCGCAGATTGGTACCGGCATTGTGGCGCAGCTGAAAATCAAGCAACCCGAATTCCGTGAGCTTCTGCCTTCGAACAGCCTGATGGAAAGCTTGTGCCTTGCCCACGATATCGGCCATCCTCCATTCGGCCACGGCGGCGAAGTCGCGCTGAACTACATGATGCGGGAGCACGGTGGGTTCGAGGGCAATGCCCAGACTTTCAGGATCGTCACCCTACTCGAACCCTATACCGAACGCTTCGGCATGAACCTGTCGCGCCGCACCTTGCTCGGACTGTTGAAATACCCGGCATTTATCAGCCATACCCGTGCCACAGAGCTGCCAGCAGATGTCCACCATTTCCGCCACCTCAAAGCTAAGGACTGGTACCCGGCCAAGGGGATCTACAACGATGACCACCAGACCTTCGATTGGGTATTGGCCCCGTTATCCGACCATGACCGCCAGCTGTTTGGCCAGATGCGCCATGCTCGCGCCAAGCCAAGCGAGCACCTAAAAACGCGGTTCAAATCCTTAGACTGCTCTATCATGGAGCTGGCCGACGATATCGCCTACGGTGTCCATGACCTCGAAGACGCGATTGTGATGGGGATTGTCACCCGCGAGCAGTGGCAGGAAGCGGTGGCCAGCAAGCTGGCAGATTGTGGCGAACCTTGGCTGGAGGAGCGTATCGGACAGCTCAGCAGCCAGCTATTTGGCACCCACCACCAGCGCAAAGACGCAATCGGGGCCATGGTCAATGCCCTGCTGACATCCATCCATATCGCCCCGACCATTCAAAATGGCATCGACAGCTTCGAGGAGCCTTTGTTGCAGTGGAATGCCTACTTGTCTGAGCCGATGGAGCAGGTACTGGAGGTGCTCAAGCAGTTCGTCAGCCTGTATGTGGTCCACAAACCGGATATCCAATTGCTGGAGTACAAAGGCCAGCAGTTAGTGATGGAGCTGTTCGAAGCCTTCTCGTCGGATCCCGAGCGTTTGCTGCCGGAAAATACCCGCGAGCGCTGGCGCCACAGCAGTGACCAAGGAGAAAATGCCCACCGCATCATCGCCGATTATATTTCGGGCATGACCGACGGCTTCGCCCAGCGACTCTACAGCACCCTGTTCCACCCGACCGCGGCCAGCGGCATAGGGTTTCAGGGGGGGGACTAAAGGTCCTGGGTCCTGGGTCCTGGGTCCTGGGTCCTGGGTCCTGGGTCCTGGGTCCTGGGTCCTGGGTCCTGGGTCCTGGGTCCTGGGTCCTGGGTCCTGGGTCCTGGGTCCTGCTAGCAGCATTCCTTTTACATTCAATCCAACAAACTCTTTCTTTTGCTTTTCCTAGGTCCGAGGACCAGCTTTTCCTAGTGCCAGCTCTTAACGATAGTTCCTCTCAAACACCCCTTCGGGCATCTGCTGGATCTGGAACTCGATCATCTGGTTAAACGCCTCGATCAGCGGGGCGAATTTATCCCCCTCGCCTTCCAAGGCCGAGAGCGCAAGGTAGCCGGCCTCCACCGTCGAGACCCCCGCCGATTTTGGTGATTTGCGGATCCGGTAGTTGCCCTGCTCGGCATTGTCGAGGGCGACAGTAGGCAACTGCTGCAGGTTCGCTGACAATTGCCACATCTTGTAGGCTTTCTTCCAGGTGCCATCGAGCAGGATCAGGGTACGCTTGATCCCGGCAGCTTGGTCATCGCCCGCATCAGCCAGGCTCGAAATAGGCAATGCCCCTTCGCCCGGGTAGACCACCCAGGCCAGGCGATCCGGCTCGGCAAGCAACTGATTGATTTCGAGATGCCCAGAGAAGTCCTCCCCGACCCATAGTCTGGCATTGGGCAGCGAGAGAGTAAGGATCCTTGCGGTACCAATCGCACGCTTTACTTCCGATGGATGTTGTAAAATCCACAATTCAGTTTTAGCATCAAGCTGTTGGATCCACTGGCAGATACATGCCTTGGTTGCTTTGCCGCACTGTTCACAATATCGACTCATCGAGGTAGCCTTGTCTATTCGCATCTTTGTACTCATTTTCATCGGTATCACGGCCCTCGCCCAGCTTCCCGCCATACAACCGTTGCTGGCCTGGCAGCGTACGGCCATCGAGCAAGGAGAGGTTTGGCGGCTTATCAGCGGCAATCTGACCCATACCAATTGGCCACACATGATAATGAACAGTCTCGGCTTGGCAATCATTACCTTCATTTTTCGCCGCTACCTCAATGCCGAACGTCTTGCTTTGCTGCTCTTCGCCATTGCCGGTTTCATCGGTGCCACACTCTGGCTTAGTGCCATGGACTGGTATGCAGGGCTATCCGGCGTCCTCCACGGCCTGTTCGCCTGGGGGGCTATACAGGATATCAAGGCGAAGGACAAACTCGGTTGGTTATTGCTGCTGGGCGTGAGCGCCAAGGTGATATGGGAGCAGATAGCAGGCGGCTCAGCCAGCTCAGCCGAGCTAATCGGAGCCAGAGTCGCCGTAGAAGCACACCTGGCTGGTGTCTGTGGCGGTTTGTTATTTGCGGCGGCAGAAAGAATCAAACAGAAGCTTGCCGTTGATAAGTAGCCCTTACCGCGGCCGGCCCCTTTTGTCCGGGCGCCCGGGCGATTAACAAAGGAGAACCACTGACCTCTCTCCTTTGCAAAGCTGGTAACCCCCAGGGAGCAACCAAGCCTTGTTACTGCAACTTGATCCGCTCGCGATTTTTCTCGACGGTGGATGTGCCAATCCCCTTCACCTTGATCAAGTCTTCTGCCGACTCAAAAGGCCCATTCAACTGGCGGTATTCAATGATACTGGCGGCTTTATCCGGCCCGATACCAACCAGTAACTTATCCAGCTCTTCGGCATTGGCATCATTGATGTTGACGGTAATTTCGATGCCTTCGTGGCTATCCCCGGTGGCAGAGACTGGGGCTGCCATACCAATCGCCAACCCAACGACCAAGGGCAGAGAGACAAGAACTCGCTTCATTACATTTCTCCTTCATTGACAAGAGAGGATAGAGTGACGAAGCAATGAGTCGCTGTATACAGGGGATACCTTTCCCGACTTAAAAAAACGACGGGCCGCACAATGGCGGCCCGTCTAGTAACGTATTAGTTACATTTAGTTCGTAGTTGTATCCAACACAGGGTAAGACACCTTGGCTGCATTGCGCAGTACATCCAAGGTCGCCATCACATCCTGCTGGGCATGCATCTGCTCAAGCTGCTGCGCCATCTGCGGGTCAACGGCATTCGCATCAACATCCGCCTCGACCACTTTGTCCAGCGCAATGATCAGCATGTTGCCGGCCATATCACGAGTAACACCGTATACCGACGCACCTGACTCAGGCTTGGCAAGACCAAACGCCACCTGGGCAACTAGACGATCGGCACCCATGCGGCTGATCATCTCTGGCTCAGAGAAGCTCAGGCCTTCGTCTGCCAACACATCCGTGTTGCCGTCACGTAGGGCAGCCACCAGCTCATCAGCCTTGGCGTTCGCCGCTTCTTCGCCCTTCACTACAGACAGCTGCTGCTTCACTTTGGCAGACACTTCGTCAAATGGCAGCACCATTTCATTACGAGAGTCATCAACACGCACGACAACAACATGCTCAGGACCGATTTCGATAACATCAGAATTCAGGCCGTCTTCGCGAACCTCAGGGCTAAACAGCGCCTGCAGGACTGCTGGATTAGCCAGTACGCCCGGGGCATCCGACTGAGAGATGAAATCTGTTGTTTGCACCGTCCCCTGTACCGCTTCAGCAGCGTCTTCCAAAGAATCTGGCATTTCGAACGCTTTTTCTGCTAGCTGGGTCTGAAGATCGTAGAAGGCTTCTGCCGCACGCTGCTCGCGCAGCTCCGCCAGAATTTCATCACGTACCTCAGCAAACGGCTTGACCTGAGGCTCTTTGATATCATCCAGCTTGATGATGTGGTAGCCGAAATCAGACTCGACCACCCCAGAGATCTCGCCTTTGCCCAAAGCAAATGCCGCATCTTCAAAAGCAGGGTCCATCACGCCACGTTCGAACCAATCCAGCTGACCGCCGTCTTTGCCGCTGAAAGAGTCGTCAGATGACGTCTTGGCCAGCTCAGCAAAATCAGCGCCGTTGTTCAGCTCGTCAAGCAGGTTTTCTGCTTTGGTCTTGGCCTCGCTGCCTTTGCCTTGAACCAAAATATGGCTAGCATGGCGCTGCTCGGCAGTGCCGTATTTATTCTGGTTCTCGTCATAGTAAGCTTTCGCATCGGCTTCAGACACATCCAGGGTCTGCTTCAGGTTGGCACCCGACAATTCAATGTAAGCCGCTTTCACTTGGTCAGGACGGGTGAACTGTTGTGGATTCTGCTCGTAGTAAGCCAGCGCTTCCTCGTCAGTGACCTCGGCCTTTTGGGTAAAGTCAGCCACATCCAGTGTCAGGGTGCGGATTTCACGCTCCTGGCGCTCAAGCTTGATCAATGCCGCGACTTCGTTACCTAGTGCAAAGTCACTGCCCTGGATAGCCAGCAGCAGCTGCTGACGCAGCAGATCGGTACGCATAGACTCTGCGAACATGTCTGGGGTCAGGCCCGAGCGGCGAAGCAGTGCATTGTACTGCTCGTTATCAAATGCCCCATTGCGCTGGAATTCAGGCATAGACAGAATCGTCTGGCGTACCTGCTGATCGCTGATGCGCAAGCCAAGCGCGTTGGCGCGCTGCTCGATGAGCAGATCATTGACCATGCGGTCTAGCACGCTGCGGCGGAACTGCTGTACGTAAGCTGGGTCACCCATCAGGGTCGAGAAGTAATCACCCAGTTGCGCCTGCATGCGGTTACGTTCGTTCTGGTAAGCCATTTCGAATTCGCGCTGGCTAATTTCACGGTCGTCCACTTTCGCCGCGACTTGGTTACCGCCACCAGCCAGGTAGCTACCTACCCCTGCGAAAACAAAAGAAAGAATAATCAGACCAAGGATAATCTTGACCCAAATGCTGCTTGCGCCTTCGCGCATACGCTCCATCATAATTTGCCGTATCTCCTACCTATTCGATTTGGCATGGTAATACCAACCTGTGATAAGCCTAATATAGACTGTTCTAAATCACAGCTTACCGGTATTGATATTAGTGAAGAATGCTAACAGGCGAAGACCTGAAAAATTCACACTTTTCCAAAGTAAAAAAAGCGCACCGACAGGATGCGCCCTTTATCATGCCAGATTGCCCATTAAGACAACCTGAATGTTCGTTTGTTCAAACAAACTGGCGGGCAATGCCCTTCGCTTAGTTTACAGAATCTTTAAGCGCTTTACCTGCTTTAAAGCCAGGTACTTTGGCTGCTGCAATCTGGATCTCTTCACCGGTCTGTGGGTTACGACCAGTGCGCGCTGCACGCTCGCGTACAGAGAAAGTACCGAAGCCAACAAGCGCAACCTGATCACCCTCTTTCAGGCTCTCAGATACTGCGTCAATGAATGCATCCAGTGCACGACCCGCAGACGCTTTAGAGATATCTGCATTTTCAGCGATTTTATCAACTAGTTGAGTTTTGTTCACGATCTATCCCCTCTATGAACGTTATCCGCTTGGAGCCTTCATGGCAAAATTACAACACGGACAAAAAGAATCTATTTCAGTATATCAACACTAAACTTAAGTTCACGTGTAGACGTTGATTTTATTGAGCTAACGGCAAATTAGGACTCACTTATAGCCACACAAAAAAACGCTGACAAGGTTTTTATCCTCGAAAGCGTTTTTTCATATCTTAACTTTGCTGCAGGTCACTATTTTGGGCGTTCACCAGCTCGATACCGGTTGGATTATTCTGCAGTGCAACGGTCAGCACTTCATCAATCCAACGTACCGGTCGGACTTCCAAATCGGCAATCACGTTGTCTGGGATTTCCTCCAGATCGCGCTCATTTTCCTTCGGAATAAGGACCGTTTTGATACCGCCGCGGTGAGCAGCAAGTAGTTTTTCTTTCAGGCCACCGATAGGCAGCACTTCACCCCGTAGCGTGATCTCACCCGTCATGGCAACATCACCGCGTACCGGGTTACCTGTCAGGCTAGACACCAGCGCCGTACACATGGCGATGCCCGCACTTGGGCCGTCCTTCGGCGTGGCCCCTTCCGGGACGTGAACATGAATATCACGCTTCTCGTAGAAGTCAGGCGCAATACCCAAACGCTCGGCACGGGTACGGACAACCGTCATCGCCGCCTGAATCGATTCCTGCATCACATCACCAAGCGAGCCAGTGTAAGTCAGCTTGCCTTTACCCGGCATCGATTCAGTCTCGATAGTCAGCAAATCGCCGCCCACCTCGGTCCATGCAAGGCCCGTCACCTGGCCGATACGGTTGTTCTCTTCTGCCTTACCGAAGTCAAAGCGCTGAACACCCAGGTACTGCTTCAGGTTGTCCTGCGTGATAACCACTTTCGTGGTCTCAGGGTTGAGCAGGATTTCTTTCACGGCCTTGCGGCACAGCTTAGACACTTCACGCTCTAGGCTTCGCACGCCCGCTTCGCGGGTGTAATAGCGGATGATCCCAATCAGTGCCGAGTCATCAACTTCGATCTCGTTCGGTTTCAGGCCGTTACGCTTGATTTGCTTCTCTAGCAGGTGACGCTTAGCAATGTTGAGCTTCTCGTCTTCGGTGTAACCAGAAAGACGGATCACTTCCATACGGTCAAGTAGCGGCCCTGGGATGTTCATTGAGTTCGACGTCGCGACAAACATCACATCAGACAGATCGTAGTCCACCTCAAGGTAGTGATCGTTGAAGGCATTGTTCTGTTCCGGATCAAGCACTTCCAACAGAGCCGAGGCCGGATCACCACGCATGTCCGATGACATCTTGTCAATTTCATCGAGCAGGAACAGCGGGTTCTTCACTTCGACCTTGGACATTTTCTGGATCAACTTGCCCGGCATCGAACCAATGTAGGTACGGCGGTGACCACGGATTTCCGCTTCGTCACGCACCCCACCCAACGCCATGCGAACGTATTTACGGCCAGTAGCAGCTGCAATTGACTGGCCCAGGGAGGTCTTACCTACACCAGGAGGACCCACCAGACACAGGATAGGGCCTTTAAGTTTATTGATTCGGCTCTGTACCGCCAAGTACTCAAGGATGCGCTCCTTGACACGCTCAAGGCCATAGTGGTCGGCATTGAGCACTTCTTCGGCCTTGGCCAGGTTCTTCTTCACCTTGGAGCGTTTGTGCCATGGCACACTCAACATCCAGTCGATGTAGCCACGGACCACCGTTGCCTCGGCCGACATCGGCGACATCATCTTGAGCTTCTGCAGCTCCTGCTCCGTCTTCTCGCGCGCCTCTTTCGGCATCTTCGACTCTTCGATTTTCATCTTCAAAGACTCGAATTCATCCGGCGCTTCATCCAGCTCACCCAGCTCTTTCTGGATCGCCTTCATCTGCTCGTTGAGGTAGTACTCGCGCTGGCTCTTTTCCATCTGCTTCTTGACGCGGCCGCGGATGCGCTTTTCCACCTGCAGCAGGTCAATTTCAGACTCCATCATCGCCATCAAGAACTCAAGGCGCTCGACAACATCGATGATTTCCAGCACTTTCTGCTTGTCAGCCAACTTCAGTGGCATGTGAGCAGCAATGGTATCAGCCAGGCGCGCAGCCTCATCGATACCGTTGAGGGAAGTCAGTACTTCCGGCGGGATCTTCTTGTTGAGCTTGATAAAGCCTTCGAACTGATTGATGGCCGTACGAACCAGGACTTCCTGCTCACGCTCGTCCATCTCCTCGGTTACCAGGAACTCAGCTTCGGCCGTGAAGAACTCGTCGTCGCGGAGATTTTCGACCTTAGCGCGCTGCTGGCCTTCCACCAGTACCTTAACCGTACCGTCTGGTAGCTTGAGCAGCTGTAGAATTGTCGCCACCGTACCAACATCGTACAGATCGGAAATTGCAGGCTCGTCGGTCGCCGCTTCTTTCTGGGCCACCAACAAAATTTGTTTGTTATCATCCATCGCCGCTTCAAGGCAGCGAATAGATTTATCCCGGCCTACAAACAATGGAATGACCATATGCGGGTAGACCACCACATCTCGCAGTGGCAGAACGGGGATCTCAAGGCGTTCCGAACGCTCCAGGTTCATATTTTTCTCTCTTCCGTTCACTCTTATTACTGAGTATATGGGGGCATGGGCACAAGATTCAACGGGATATGTATCAGAAAATAAAAAAGGAGGCGATAGCCTCCTTTTTTTGACCGTACTGGGCAGATTTTACTCAGCGCCTGCAGCTTGACTTTCGGTGTTCTCGTAAATCAGCAGAGGCTCAGACTCGCCTTTAATCACTGATTCATCAATCACAACCTTGCTCACGCCTTCCGCTGAAGGAAGCTCGTACATGGTATCAAGCAGCACAGCTTCAACAATCGAGCGCAGACCACGCGCACCGGTCTTGCGTTCCATTGCCTTGCGGGCAATTGCAACCAGGGCGTCATCACGGAACTCAAGCTCAACGTTTTCCAGCTCAAGAAGTGCCGCGTACTGTTTTGTCAGCGCATTCTTAGGCTCACGCAGGATCTGAACCAGTGCATCTTCGTCCAGCTCGTTCAGAATCGCGGTCACCGGAAGACGACCAATGAATTCTGGGATCAGGCCGTATTTCACCAGATCTTCAGGCTCTACCTGTTCGAACAAGTCACTCAACGTACGCGACTGATCTTTCGAGCGAACATCCGCACCAAAGCCGATACCCGTACCGGTTGCAACACGCTGGTCAACCACCTTGTCCAAGCCGGCAAACGCACCGCCACAGATGAACAGGATTTTCGACGTATCCACTTGCAGGAACTCCTGCTGTGGGTGCTTGCGGCCACCTTGTGGTGGTACCGATGCGACCGTACCTTCAATCAGCTTCAACAATGCTTGCTGAACGCCTTCACCCGAGACATCACGGGTGATTGATGGGTTGTCTGACTTACGGGAGATCTTATCGATCTCATCGATGTACACAATGCCGCGCTCGGCCTTGGCTACATCGTAATCACATTTCTGCAGCAGTTTCTGGATGATATTTTCAACATCCTCACCCACGTAACCGGCTTCGGTTAGTGTGGTGGCATCTGCCATAGTGAACGGAACATCCAGCATACGAGCCAATGTTTCTGCCAATAGCGTCTTACCGCTACCTGTTGGGCCGATCAACAAGATGTTACTCTTGCCCAACTCAACACCGTCACTATTGGTATCGCCATTGCGAAGGCGCTTGTAGTGGTTGTACACCGCTACCGCGAGCACTTTCTTCGCATGAGACTGGCCAATAACATATTCATCCAGGTTTGCACGAATTTCTTGTGGTGTCGGAAGCTCATTGCCATCACGCTTAGGCATTACTTCTTTGATTTCTTCGCGAATGATGTCGTTGCACAGGTCAACACATTCATCGCAAATATACACAGAAGGGCCTGCAATCAGCTTGCGAACTTCATGCTGACTTTTGCCGCAGAAAGAGCAGTAAAGCAGTTTTCCACTACCACTCTCTTTTCGCTTATCTGTCATTCGCTAACCTCTTTTCGGGTCTTACCCCATCATTGCCTTTGTTTTGAGTGTATAACAACTCAAGTATTTTTGCTCCGCGCAAGCGGCTAAGTCGCTGCACGGAGACCAAAAAAACTTAGTCACGCTGACTCAAAACTGCGTCGACCAAGCCGTACTCTACAGCCTGTTCTGCCGACATAAAGTTATCACGATCAGTATCGCGTTCAACCACTTCAAGTGGCTGGCCAGTATGCTCAGCAAGCAAACCGTTCAAACGGTGTTTGATCGTTAGGATTTCCTGGGCATGGATCTGGATATCAGAAGCCTGGCCCTGGAAGCCACCCAGCGGCTGGTGAATCATCACACGGGAGTTAGGTAGGCAGTAACGCTTACCCTTGGCTCCGCCCGCCAGCAGGAATGCCCCCATGGAGCACGCCTGGCCCATGCACACGGTACTGACGTTCGGCTTGATGAACTGCATGGTGTCGTAGATAGACATCCCCGCAGTAACCGAGCCGCCCGGTGAGTTAATGTACAGGAAAATATCCTTGTCTGGATTTTCAGACTCAAGGAACAGAAGCTGCGCAACGACTAGGTTGGCCATGTGATCCTCTACCTGACCGGTCAGGAAGATCACACGCTCTTTCAATAGTCGGGAATAGATGTCGTAGGAACGTTCACCACGAGAAGTCTGCTCGACCACCATAGGAACCAGCGCATCCAAAATCGGCGACATGGCGTTTTTTTCTTGGTAGCTCATAACGTTATTTCCCTAAAATAAATGGCCCGAATGAAATTACTCTCACACGGACCATTGTTAGCAGAAGATTTGAAGTAAAGTCAAATCCCTACAGTAATTTCAGCAAATTAAGCAGCAGGCTGGTTCATTAGCTCGTTGAAGCTAACTTCTTTCTCAGAAACCTGAGCTTTGGCCAGTAGCGCATCGATCGCTTGCTCTTCTAGAGCAACGTTGCGCATGTTGTTCATCATCTGCTCGTTCTTCTCGTAGTAAGCAACAACTTCTGATGGATCTTCGTATGCAGATGCCATTTCAGCGATGATAGCCTTAACGCGCTCTTCATCAGCTTTTAGCTCTTCAGACTTGATCACTTCACCTAGAAGTAGGCCAACAACTACGCGACGCTTAGCTTGCTCTTCGAATAGCTCACGAGGAAGCTCAGGAGCGTTAGCAGCATCACCGCCGAAGCGCTGAGTTGCCTGCTGGCGTAGAACGTTGATTTCCTGGTCGATAAGAGCAGCAGGAACAGTAATGTCGTTCTGCTCAACTAGGCCGTTTAGTACCTGATCTTTGATGCGGTTCTTAACAGCTTGCTTCAGTTCGCGCTCCATGTTCTTACGAACTTCAGCTTTAAGACCTTCTACAGAACCGTCTTCAACGCCGAACTTAGCAACGAACTCTTCAGTTAGCTCTGGTAGTTCCTGAGCTTCAACTTTGTGCAGTTTGATAGCGAAAGTTGCTGCTTTACCTTTTAGGTTCTCAGCGTGGTACTCTTCTGGGAAAGTCACTTCTACAGAGAACTCGTCGCCCGCTTTCTTACCAACGATACCGTCTTCGAAGCCTGGGATCATGCGGCCCTGGCCCATAGCAAGCGCGAAGCCTTCAGCTTTACCGCCTTCGAACTCTTCGCCGTCGATAGAACCAGTGAAATCGATAGTTACACGGCTGTCAGCAGCTGCAGCTTCTTCAACTTCGTTCCAAGTTGCCTGCTGCTTGCGAAGCGTTTCTAGCATAGTGTCAACGTCTTCGTCTTTCACTTCTACTGCTGGCTTCTCAACAGTGATGTTTTCTAGGCCCGCTAGCTCGATCTCTGGGAATACTTCGAAAGACGCTTTGAATACTAGGTCTTTGCCTTCAGCGATTTCAACTGGAGTGAAAGTTGGAGCGCCAGCTGGGTTAATTTTCTCTTTAACGATCGCTTCGATGTAGTGACGCTGCATCACTTCACCTAGGATGTCCTGACGAACAGACGCGCCGAACATACGAGCAACCATTTTGATCGGTGCTTTACCTGGACGGAAACCATCGAAACGACGATTCTTAGCAATTTTCTTCAGCTCAGCGGTTACAGCGTCTTCGATGTTTGCAGCTGGAACTGTGATAGTTAGATGGCGTTCTAGACCTTCAGTGGTTTCAACGGTAACTTGCATTTTATTTAACCTCAAAACTTACTCAGTGCTACCTGAGTGGTGTTGCCGATCAGTCGTACTGACGGTGGCATCCTTTTCGTGTTATGGCTGGCAACCACGCCAAAACCATAACGCCTTAATTCTGATAGTTCCTGCATTTGCGGGCTTAAACTCACCCAGCCAGGGACTAAAAACGCGGTATTATAGCGATCCTCAGCCCTGCCGTCGAGACAGAGCGGCCGCACCGCAATCAAACCTTTCACACAAGATAGGGGCAAAAAATCCATTTACAAGGGAAAAGCCCAAAAAAATCGGTTCCTTTTACGTTTTTTTGACCGTAGGCTATTTTAACTGCCTCTTTTCCCACCTAAACGCCGAATTTTTACCGAGCATCTCTTACCAGCTGCCGTCTGCAAAATAAGAATGATCTTGGATGCATGTCGATGCGTATCCTTTTGCATGACCTAACGGTGGGAATCGTAATGACAGCGGCGAAAAAGAAAGTTTGGGTTGTCGGAGCTAGCGGCGGACTGGGGTTAGCCCTGTGCCGGCATCTTGTGGAACAAGGCCACCAGGTTACCGCCCTGACCCGCCGGCCCTCCCCGGCACTACAGCAACTGCAAGGCCACTATAGTGGCCAGGTAGCAATCGTCGTGGGTAATATTTGCCAGCACAATTCACAAGCGATTCCGCAATTATCAGCTCTCTTCGACCACTATGGCCTCCCGGACTGGACCCTAAATGCTGCAGGATTGCTGCATACCACAGACCCTGTCAGGATGCCGGAAAAACGCTTATCCCAACTCGCCCCATCTTTCCTCGCCGATAACATCCATGCCAATACCTATACCAGCATTGCTGTTGCACAATTTCTCGACCCACTCTACTCCCGAGAGGATCCATTTCGACTGTTGTGCCTATCCGCCATGGTAGGTTCGATCAATGATAACAGCGCCGGAGGATGGTACAGCTACAGGATGAGCAAGGCCGCCCTCAATATGTTTGTCAAAACCCTCAGTATTGAGTGGCAAAGGCGCTTCCCCCGCGCCTGCGTGGCAACGATACACCCAGGCACCACAGACACACCGCTCTCCGTCCCGTTCCAACAAAGCATTAGCAGCGACAAACTCTACTTGCCACCGCTCTCGGCCCAGCGGATCTGCCGGGTGTTAGCCGGCCTCGCTCCCACCGATAGCGGCAAGTTCTTCCATTGGGACGGATCAATACTTCCCTGGTGAAAGGGAGTTAGATCCAAAACAAACTAAAAGATTCTAAATAGGCGATGGATTGCACAAATTTTAACCACTTCTAACCTTAAGATACTGATCGAGTATTCCCCAAGAGCATGCAGCGACAGACAAGCTGCGCAAAACAAAGGACAAGACAATGAAAAGGAATAAGGCAACAGTGATCGCCTCATGGCAACCCGACAACGATCGAGAAAAGCAAGCATTGAAACAGTTCCTGATGAGCGAAATGGCAGGATGCACAAAGCAACACCAAGGCGGTACCGGAAAAACAGGGGTTGATACGGGTCGGTTGATCCGTTAGCAAGAACGTAAAAGAAAGGAAATGGCACGCCCTGCAGGATTCGAACCTGCGACCACATGCTTAGAAGGCACGTGCTCTATCCAACTGAGCTAAGGGCGCATCATTAGGCGTAACGTTGAAGTTACCGGACGAATTATACGTTCCCACTCTCTAACGTCAACGCCTTTTCCCCTATTTTACCTGCATTTGCGTTTAAGTGTTTAAACATAGACCAAATTGGGCAATAAGAGGCTAGCGGCTCGCGCCGCTAACAATAACCACACTAAAACAGCAACTATTTCCAAAAAGTAAACAAAACCAACACGCAAACGTTTGCGGTATGGATTTTCGTAACATTGTTTGCGACAATACAACAATTCAGTAGCCCAATTATACTCATCCGTGGGTATATTTAACCAACCAAGCTACTTCGTATCATGTTCAGTTATTTTCAGTCCAAGGGATAAACATGGCCGCTCAAATCATTGATGGGAAACTCATTTCGCAAACAGTTCGTCAAGAAGTTGCTGCCCGAGTCAAGGCACGTGTCGATGCCGGCCTTCGTGCTCCGGGATTAGCCGTTGTCTTGGTAGGCCAAGATCCTGCCTCACAAATCTATGTCGGCAGTAAGCGCAAGGCCTGTGATGAGGTTGGCTTTGTATCCAAGTCCTTTGACTTACCGGCCACAACAACCGAAACAGAATTACTCGCCCTCATCGACGAGCTCAATAGTGATAACGAAGTCGATGGTATCTTGGTCCAGCTTCCCCTTCCTGCAGGGATCGACAGCACCAAGATACTGGAGCACATTGACCCAGAAAAAGACGTCGATGGTTTCCACCCATACAATGTCGGCCGCCTGTGCCAGCGTATTCCCAAGCTACGCTCCTGTACTCCCAAAGGCATCATTACGTTGCTGGAACGCTACAACATCGCGCTTCGCGGCAAGCATGCCGTAATTGTTGGTGCCTCCAATATTGTCGGCCGCCCAATGACCCTGGAACTCTTATTGGCAGGTGCCACCACCACCACCTGCCACCGATTCACCCAGGATCTTGAGAGCCACGTGCGCCAGGCCGACATTCTTGTTGTTGCCGTGGGCAAGCCCAACTTCATTCCTGGCGAATGGATCAAACCAGGGGCAACGATCATCGATGTAGGTATCAACCGCCTGGATAGCGGCAAGCTTGTCGGGGATGTTGAATACGATATCGCCCGTGAGCGTGCCCGCCATATCACCCCAGTGCCGGGCGGTGTAGGCCCTATGACCGTCGCCACTTTGATCGAGAATACCCTGCATGCATGTGAGCTATACCATGCGGAAAAGTGATTAAAGCTTATGGAGAGCGAACCTAGAACCTAGAACCTAGAAAGCCTGCTGCTCCACAAACAAAAAAGCGAGAGGTGAACACCTCTCGCTTTTTTTGGTCCTGGGTCCTGTAAAAACGTCTGCTGATGGCTATATTACGTCAAGCTATTTGCTCTAGCCTTCCGCTTTTTCAGGGGCTAGGAACTTTTCTTTCTAGGAGCTAGTTTCCCTTCACCACCTCTTTCAGGTAAGCAGTAAACTCTTCACCCAAAGACTCGTGGCGCATGCCGTATTCGACGAATGCCTGCATATAGCCCAGCTTACTGCCGCAGTCATGGCTCTTGCCTGACATATGGAATGCATTCACTTGCTGATCTTCCATCAGCATATCAATAGCATCAGTCAGCTGGATTTCATCTCCCGCACCGACCGGCGTACGTGCCAGTAGCGCCCAAATTTCTGCAGGCAGGACATAACGTCCCACAATGGCCAAGTTAGATGGCGCTTCTTCTCGGGCTGGCTTTTCCACTACCTTGGTCATTGCCGCAGTTTCACCCGGTTTTAGCTCAGCACCGCTAATATCGGCCACACCGTAGCTCGACACTTCGGACATCGGAACCGGCTCAACCATCACCTGGCTGATCTGGGTTTCGTTAAACGCCTTCACCATCGCCGCCATATTCTCACGGCGTAAATCGCTAGCAGCATCATCCAAAATCACATCCGGCAAAACAACCGCAAAAGGCTCATCGCCAACCAGCGGGTGGGCACAAAGTACGGCATGGCCCAACCCTTTGGCTTGGCCCTGACGCACATGCATGATGGTGACATCTTTCGGGCAAATGTTTTGCACTTCATCAAGCAGCTGACGCTTGACACGTTTCTCCAGCGTCGCTTCCAGTTCGAATGACGTATCAAAGTGGTTCTCAATCGAGTTCTTCGATGAATGGGTCACCAATACAATTTCTTTAATGCCAGCCGCAACACATTCGTTAACCACATATTGAATCAATGGCTTGTCGACGATTGGCAGCATTTCCTTGGGAATCGCTTTGGTTGCCGGAAGCATTCGTGTACCCAAGCCAGCAACCGGGATCACTGCCTTACGTACAGGGGAAGATGTAGACATAATTTGTTCCATTTAAAATAATTCAAACCACTATAACAAACTCATTGTGAGCGAAGCCAACAATACAATAAGAAGGGTTCACTTTTTCACCAGGTCTTCGTTCTGGACACTGACTTTGACAGGCTTGCCCAACAAATTAATCAGCATAAATGAACGTTTCTCGCCATCTGGCTCTTGGTAGATGGCCTCGATCCCCTTGAACTGCCCCTGAGTCAGCTTCAGTGTTTCACCGGGTTTAGGCAGATCTGACAGCTTGGACTGCTGCTCTTCGGAGTCTTCATTGATCATCAAGCTATAGATGAGATCCGGATTGACAACCTGCGGCCGCGCGCCCTGGCGGATAAAATCGGCGACGCCGCGAGTCGACCGTACCGTGGTATAGCTGATGTTTTCCGGGTCAAAGTAAACAAACATATAGCTCGGAAACAGAGGCTCAAAAACTGTCACCCGCTTGCCACGAACTATTTTTTCCACCGTCACCTGCGGGTAGTAACACTCAACCCCTTGACGATCAAGATTGATCACCGCTCGCTCTTGTTCACTGCGCTTGCAATATAGTAGGTACCAATCTTTCATAGCAATCTCAGTCAGTTAATCCTCTAGCCTGAATTAATTATACCTAAGCCACCCTAAGCGACAATGTTTTGCCACTGCTCACAGCAAATCGCCAACCCTTTGTCGGCCAATTACAGCTCACCCCGAAATGTAACAATCATTAACCCAGCCTGACAACAACAAACAAAACCACAAATAGCGATAAATTCAGAATAAAACACCAAACATCTACATTTATTTAGAATTTGACTTACTCCACGTCTTGGAAATCTGAAATTTCAATTTTGAGCAAATAGCAAACAAATGCTTATTAATCAACACGTTGCATTGTTTTTGTTTTGTTTTTTATTTGTAACGATTTGCAGTTTAATAATTTGTCATTTATAACAGGTGCGACATTAGCAAACACAAAACCAACTAAATTCAGAGAATAATTATGAGCAATCTTAGTAGTGGCACTTTGTTAGGCCACCCAAAAGGTTTGTTCTTACTGTTTGGAACCGAACTGTGGGAACGTTTTTCTTACTACGCGATGCGTGCCATTCTAGTCCTTTACCTCACCGACAAAACCATCAACGGTGGTCTTGGCTGGTCGACACAGGACGCCCTTAACCTTTACGGTATCTATACTGGCCTGGTGTATATCACTCCGCTCATCGGTGGCTGGATTGCCGATAACTTCCTGGGGCAGCGCCGCTCAATCATTATCGGTGGTATCTTGATGGCCCTGGGCCAATTTACCCTTGCCCTTCCAAACAGCATGGTCGACCCGCACTCTGTGACAGCCTTTTACCTCGGCCTAGGCTTGCTGATCATTGGTAACGGTATGTTCAAGCCGAACATTTCGACCATGGTCGGTGATCTGTACCAGGAAGGTGATAACCGCCGTGACGGTGCATTCACTATCTTCTACATGGGTATCAACCTTGGCTCATTGCTGGCGGGTATCATTGCCGGTACCGCCTCTGCCGCTTACGGTTGGAAAGCGGGTTTCCTTACTGCCGGCATCGGTATGTTGATCAGCCTCGTTACCCAGATGGTTTTTGCCGAACGTCTACTGGGCGATATCGGTAAAGAGCCTGCGGCTAAACGCGCGGCGGCAATGAACAAGTCTGGCAAGCAAGAACCGCTGACCAAACAAGAGAAAGATCGCCTTAAGGTTATCTTGATCATGGGTATGTTCGTGGTCATTTTCTGGGCAGGTTTCGAACAAGCCGGCGGCCTGATGAACATCTTCTCTCAGCAGTACACCGACCGTATGATCGGCAGCTTCGAAGTCCCTGCGGCATGGTTCCAGTCACTTAACCCGTTCTTCGTGATCACCCTGGCACCGCTTATCGCTTCTATCTGGGTGAAAATGGGTCCTAAAGAGCCAAGCTCCCCGGTTAAATTTGCCATGGGTCTATTCTTCCTGGCGGCGGGTTTCGTTTGCATGATGGGTGCCGTGATGCAGCAAGGTGGCGACATCACCGTGAAGACTTCAATGTTCTGGCTAGTCGGTGCCTACTTCTTCCATACCCTGGGTGAGCTTTGCCTATCACCAATCGGCCTATCTATGGTTACCAAGCTGGCTCCACTGCGTCTGGCTTCATTGATGATGGGGGCTTGGTTCGGTTTCAATGCTATCGCTAACTATGTGGCAGGTATTATCGGTGCCCACGTTGGCGAAGCGGGCCCAATGGCTATCTTCAGCGGTATTGCAATTGCTGCCACAATTTCAGGCGTCCTTCTGCTGCTATGCTCGAACCAGCTTATCCGCTGGATGCACGGCGCCGAAGGCAAGGCGGTTGAAGAAGAGGCTGAGCCTCAGCCTGTAGAGGCATAATCTAATCGCTTCAAGCGAACAATAAACAGAACGGAGAGCCTTGGCTCTCCGTTTCTTTGTTATAGACAATCTTTATCACGCTCAAACTTTGGCTCTGCGCTTAAAGGTTAAGCTAAAACTGGCAGAGCCTATTTCACTCAACGACAGCCGCCCTCCAGAATCAGCCAGTTTGAGGCTAACGCTGCCATTTTTACTGGCTTGGTTGCCCAGCCAAGGCTGCGCCTTCACCACTTGCTCACCATCACTGGTTTGCAATCTAGCCGTCAACCCGGCAGAGGCAACATTCAAGGTTCGGTCAGTGACATCAAAAATACCGAAAATTGCTTTAATCGGTGAGGCATAACCTGAGTTGCGCATCCCTTTCTCAATCAGCTTGATCAGCCCCGACAGGGTATTTTGGTCACTCATCCGGGTGCGCAGGTAATCGTTAAAAAAAGCCCGGATCAGCAAGGTGGTGGCCGTACCATTATCCCCACCGGTGGCCGAGTCAACCAGATAAAAAGCCAACCTTCCATCTATCAACCAGGTATAATCAAGCAAAACCGGCTGGACATCGGTTGCCTGCAACACACAGTAGGAGAGCTGCCAATCCCCGAGAGAAGATTCGGTTTCCGGCATCAGGCCAATGAGCAACTCCCGAGCCGCCCGAGGGTTTGCCTTGAGCTCCTCGATATGCCATTCCAGCTCCTCGTCGACCACGGTTTCGTCTTCGAGGTTCACCCACTGACTGGAAAAACCCTGGTTGTGGGTGACGGAATCTTCCGTTTTCAACACCGATAAAATCGCAGCTTTGAGCACCATGATGTTATCCAGCGGTTTGATCAGAAAATCCTTTACCCCATGACGCAGCGCCGCCGCCACATCCGACATATTGCCAGTACCAGAAATCACGATAATCGGCACCATCGGATACTGCAGTGATACCTCTTCGACAAACTCCATCCCGGTCAACACCGGCATGGCCAAATCACACAATAAAATATCCGGCATGCCTTCACGCAGTGCCTTCAACCCCTCTAATCCATTTTCAGCTTCCCGCACTCGGCAGCCCTGGCTGGAAAGGAAACCAGTCAGCATAGTTCTAAATACTGGATCATCCTCAACGATGAGAACGTCTTTTTCCTCAAGCAAAGCCTGCTCCCTGACTGAAGAATGATAATGGTGCGTGGCACCTCGTGTGCCGTCGGACTGGGAATGCGTACTCATGACATTACAAACCACAGGCTTGACTAACCTACCAAAAGCATAGGTCTAAATCCGCAGGGCGTCAGGAGATTCATGGTTCTTTTGGCTAAAATATTGAAAATTGTTAACAGCATCAAAATTTAAATTTTTCAATTACTAAGAATTAGCGCAATAACAAAAACACACGATATCTTGATTTACAGCAAAAGTTGTCGTGAAAGCGACATCTTTTTACATATTTTGTTATACAATTCCCCATTATAAGTTTTCAGTGTTGTACAGTTATGAAGCTTGACGATTTGAATTTATTCCGCATGGTTGTGGAAAACGGCAGTTACACAGCAACGTCTCGTAAGACCCAGGTGCCTGTTGCCACCCTGACCCGGCGTATTCAGGCCCTTGAAGAGTGCCTGAATATCCGACTACTAAACCGTCATGCAAGGAAGCTATCACTGACAGAAGCCGGACAAAAGTTCTACGATGAGTGTAGCCCTCTGCTCCAGAGCCTGGTCGATACCGCCGAGCATGTAAGCGAAGAGTGCAAAGGTGCTGCCGGTAAATTAAAGATTGCTGCGCCGTCGAACCTCACCAAGGTGATGCTGCAGCCACTGCTCAATGCCTTTATGAAAGAGCATCCGGCCATCAACATCCAGTTGATGATGAGCAACGACCCGGAAATTCTCGACCCGACAGATTGGGACGTGATCTTCCGCGTTGGCCCGCAGCGCGACTCTACCTTGATTGCCCGCAAAATCAACGCGGTGAAAGATATTCTGGTGGCCAGTCCCGAATACCTCAAAACCAATAGCGAACCAAAGCACGCTCAGGATCTGCATCAGCATCCTTTGCTTAAAGGTAAACCATTGCTCCGCTGGCGCCTGACCAACCGTGACGGTGAGACAGTCACAGTTTCAGACCGCGGCCGCTACGAAGCCAACGAACTCAACGTAGTACGTAAAGCCTGTATGGCTGGCCTGGGGATCACCCTAATGCCAGATGTCATGCTGGAAAAATACATTGCTTCTGGGGAATTGGTTCAAATCCTCGAGAACTGGTCTTCTAACCAGCGTGACGTTTACCTGATGTATAACCATCGTGACTACCAGCCAGAGAAGCTGCGACTGTTTATCGAGTTTGCCAGCGAGTACTTCAAGCTGTAACAGTCGCTCACTTTCACATCAAAGCGCTGCCTCCGGGTGGCGCTTTTCGTTTATTCGCTAAACTTCAAATTCAGTGATTCAGTGGTTTTACAAGAAGACTCGCGAACTACATTTCACTTGCAAACCATAACGAATAATAAAACATCATCGCCAAAGCCCCTAGTTTCTAACTTTTCCATCGCACCGCTTTTCACCCCCACAGGACCGTAGGACTATAGGACCGCTCTTAAAAACCGCTTTTAACTCCTTGCGAACTTTTTCAACCCCGACTAAATGTTAATAGTACTGGCAGAAAAAGCCTCCCTGTATCTGTGTTTATTGGTAGGCAAGGCCACAACGAGCAAGAAGAGCACACTGCGAGCAGGAACGTAAGGAAGGTTCTTCGAAAACGGATGAAAATAAACACGATTTGATGAGGAAGCATTATGATTCTGGGACATTTATTTGGTTTATATACCCACCCCAAACAAGAGTGGCGGGCCATTGACAAGGAACATGAAGGGATCCAAAGCAGCTTAAGTCATATTTTGCTCATTGCATTGCTGCCACCTGTGTTTGCCTTCATCTCCAGCGTGTTTATTGGCTGGCGAATTGGCGTCGGCGCCCCTATTTACCTTACCCAAGGCAGTGCACTGGCCATGTCCGTTGCCATGTATTTTGCCCTGATTGCCGGTGTCTTTGCCCTCGCCTACCTAACGTACTGGATGAGCCACACCTTTGGCTCGACGCCCACTTATACCCAGGCGCTGGAGCTGGCCGCCTATACCGCGACGCCGCTTTTCATGATCAGCATTGCTGCTATCTACCCGCAGATCTGGTTCCTGATGATTGCCGGCCTTATCGGTATCGCTTATTCGGTATATCTGCTCTATACCGGCGTTCCAATCCTAATGCATATTCCCGAGGAGCGAGGGTTTATCTACGCCAGCTCGATAGTCACCTGTGGCCTTGTCTTGCTGGTGTCTATTATCGCTGGCTCGGTGATCCTGTGGAACCTGGGGATTGGCCCGCAGTTTAGTCACTAGAATAGCGATTCTGTGGTTCTGTGGTTCTGTGGTCAAAAAAAGCGAGAGCTAAGCAGCTCTCGCTTTTTTATTTGCGTTTCTATGGTCTTACACAAAGCCTAAAAAGCCAAAAAACCTCTAAGGTTGGTTCTTAATCCATAGAACCATAGGAACAAAGTACCGTACCTACACCCCTTCGTTGTGCAACTCGAGGTTAGCGAGATCCTGCTGGATTTCACGCTTGGTCTTGGCATCTTCGCTGCGCAGCGACTCTAGGTAATCCAGGTAGCACTGGTCAATATCGCCAGTGACATATGAGCCGCTGAAGACAGAGGCCTCGAACTGCTGGATATCTGGGTTACCTTCAGCAACCGCATCAACCAGATCTTGCAGGTCTTGGAAGATCAGACCGTCGGCACCGATCATCTTGCTGATTTCATCCACTTCGCGACCATGGGCAATAAGCTCATTGGCGGTTGGCATATCGATACCGTAAACGTTCGGGAAACGAACTTCTGGCGCAGCCGAGGCTAGGTACACCTTACGAGCACCTGCTTCACGGGCCATCTCGATGATCTGCTCTGACGTCGTACCGCGAACGATAGAGTCATCCACCAGCAGTACACTCTTGTCCTTAAACTCCGAGCGGATCGCATTCAGCTTACGGCGGACTGATTTACGGCGCATTTGCTGACCCGGCATGATAAAGGTACGGCCAACATAACGGTTTTTCACGAAACCCTGGCGGTATGGCTTATCGAGAGTACGAGCAATTTCCAAAGCACTGTCACATGAGGTCTCAGGGATCGGGATCACCACATCGATATCCAAATCAGCCCACTCGCGTTTTATCTTCTCACCCAGCTTCTGGCCCATGCTTACACGCGCACCGTACACCGACACTTTATCGATGAATGAATCAGGACGGGCAAAGTAAACAAACTCAAACACACAAGGGTTCAGTGCCGGATTGTCTGCACACTGCTGGGTGTATAACTGGCCATCAAAGGTAATGTAAATCGCCTCACCCGGAGCCACGTCACGCATGAAATCAAAGCCGACCGCATCCAGTGCTACCGACTCTGAAGCCACCATGTACTCGACCTTACCTTCAACTTCACGCTTACCTAGGCACAGAGGACGAATACCGTGCGGGTCGCGAAATGCGATCATACCGTGGCCAATAACCATGGAAACCACGGCATAAGCACCAGATACCATGCGGTGTACTTCACGGACGGCATCAAAAATTTCTTCGGGCGTGATAGGGTAAGTCTTGGCATTTTCCAGTTGGTTAGCCAATACATTCAGCAGGATCTCTGAATCCGAGGTAGTGTTAACGTGACGACGCGCTTTTTCGAACAGCTGGTCTTTGATCTCGCCCGCGTTGGTCAAGTTACCGTTGTGAGCCAGTGAAATACCGTAGGGTGAGTTCACATAGAAAGGCTGGGCTTCTGACGCGCTAGAACTACCAGCTGTCGGATAGCGCACATGGCCAATCCCCACGTTACCCTGCAAACGCTGCATGTGCTTGGCTTCGAAAACATCGCGAACCAAACCGTTCGCTTTACGCAGACGAAAACGATTGCTTTCTAAGGTAACAATACCAGCCGCATCTTGGCCGCGGTGCTGCAGCACGGTCAAAGCATCATAAATAGACTGGTTAACCGGGGTTGAACCCACGATTCCGACAATACCACACATGTCCTAAATCCTCGTCACGCTTAATTTGAAATTCAGCGGGTATCCGGCCTGGCCAAATACCCGCTGATAGCTTTTCCATTAGGTATCAATACATTAATACTGAACCTGATATCCCCAAGTCACCTTGGGTATTCATCCAACACCGTTCGCTACAGAGCGCCCGGTAAAAAGCTTGATGTGTCTTTCAGGTAAGTGAAGAACCATTCAATCACTACGCCAAACTGAGGGATCAACTGGGACTGCTGCCACCAATCCGAATCCGCGAAGCCTGTGAAGGCGTCCATGAAGAACAGCACTGCCGCAACAATCAAAACGCCGCGCACCCCACCGAACACAATTCCCAGTACCCGGTCTGTGCCTGACAGGCCGGTTTTCTGTACCAGTTGTCCAATTACATAGTTCACTACTGCACCGACTATCAGCGTCGCAATGAACAAGGCAGCAATCGCGCTGCCGTTTCGCAGCATCTCATCCTGAATATTAGTGAAATAGGCTGCCAGCTGAGCATAAAAATTACTTGCAACGAAAAACGCAGCAAACCATATCACTAGCGAGAGCGCTTCCTTAACAAAGCCTCGGATCAAACTCACCAGAGCCGAGAAGCCAATTACGCCTAAAATTACGTAATCAATCCAAATCATCATTTGTTGTATTCTTATTGTTGGTGCGTATTCTAACAGAAAAAATGAGAACGCAAACGTTTACCTAAGGGTTTAGTGGATTAAATCTGACCAATCGGCCCTTCAATCCGGTCAATTCTTCCAATTTTTTGATATCGCCCGACAGCTTTTGCTTGGACACATCCGGGCCAACGACAACCCTGGCAAGATCACCTTGCTGAGGTTGTTTTGGAAAAACATGTGCCTGATATCCTGCTTTACGAAGACGCTCAACCAGCTGGTTGGCGTTATCAAAATTGCGGAAAACCCCCAACTGTACCACCCAGGCACTGTCTTGATTGCCGGCTTTCGGCTCGGCAACCGGTTGCGGCTCGACCTTGAGCGGCTGGTTAGCCGCCTCGATGGCCGCTGCGGTAACCTCAACCTGCTGTTCAGGCTGCGGCTCATCAATCACTACTGTTACCGGCTCTGGGGGTAGATCCACCTCTGCAAACTCCGGAGCCGGGATCGATTCATACTCGACTTCATCGGTGATTTCTGGCTGCAGCGGAATACTGGCAAATTGCTCTTGGTAATGCTGCTTTTTGCCATCGAACAAATCGGGGAGAAAAATCACCCCAATTGCCACCAAAATGATCGTACCGACCAAACGGCTCTGAAATTTACTTGCCACAGTTACTCCTGATTCTTTGCTTCAATGTGACTGGTTATCTGCCCCACAGTGTAAAAGGAGCCAAATACAATTACCATATCGTCAGCTTCTGCCTGTGTCAGCGCTTTGTCATAAGCCGCTTCCGGGTTCAGATGTGTCTCGGTGCCCGTCGGAAGATGGGCCAGGATCTCTTCGGCACTGGCCGCTCGTGGGCCTGTCAGCGACGCTGGATACCAGCAATCAACCACTTGTGCCATTTCTGCAATGGTCGCGGCAATATCCTTATCGTGCAACATCGCCACCACAGCATGAATTTTCTTCTTGCCGTGCTTGTGCTTCATGCTTTCCAGCTGCTTGGCAAAATACTGCGCCGAATGCGGATTATGGGCCACATCCATGATCACCAAAGGCTGTTCTGATACCTTCTGCATCCGTCCCGGCAGGCTGGCATCGGCCAACCCTTCAATCACGTTCTCATCGCTAATGTCTAGCTCGGCAACCGCCAGCGCCATCAGCGCCGTAGCGGCATTTGGCAATGGCAACGAAGGCAGCGGAAGCTGCTCCAACGTGAATGCCCCACTTTGCCAGCGCCAATGATCTTCCTCGACACTGTACTCAAACTGATAACCCACCTGGTAAAGCTTGGCATCGATATCATCGGCATGGGCCGGTACCGTGGCCGGCGGGTTAGGCTGGCCGCACACGGCAGGCTTGCCACTGCGGAAAATACCTGCCTTTTCATAGCCGATCACACTGATGTCATCACCCAGCCAGTCGACATGGTCAACCGCCAGGCTGGTGATCACCGACACGTCATGGTCGACGACATTGGTGGCGTCCAGACGGCCACCCAGTCCTACTTCCAATAAAACGACATCTACCTGGCGAGACTTGAACAGATACAAGGCGGCAAGGGTACCAAACTCAAACAGGCTCAAGCTGGTTTCACCGCGCTGCTGCTCAATCGCGGCAAAGGCTTCGCTATGCGCGCTATCAGGCAATTCGATGCCGTTGATGCGAACCCGCTCGTTATAACGCACGAGATGCGGAGAGCTATAGACCCCGACCCGGTAGCCGGCTTTGAGCAGGATCGCTTCCATCATGGCACAGGTCGAGCCCTTACCATTGGTGCCCGCCACGGTGATCACGCATGGGGCCGGTTTGGTCAGCTCCGCTTGCTGCGCCACCGCCTGCACGCGGTCAAGGCCGAGATCAATCGCGCTGGTATGAAGGTGTTCAAGATAGGTCAGCCATGCGGCCAAAGAAGAGTTTGCTTGAGGTGCTGTCAATCCGGACATCATATTTCATTTCGCTATAACAATATGAGCCCTAATTTACCATTGAACGTGCCCAGACCAAACAGCAATGTATTGATTCTTGACAGAGAAGAGCAATAAATCGAGAGGGTGCTACAGAAGGGATAAACAGAAAAAAACGGGGCCAAAGCCCCGTTCTCAGTTAGCGAATCCTAGCGGTACGCGCTTACTCTTCAGTTTGCTCGTTCGGCTCTTGCGCCTTCTCTTCTTCCGCTTTAACCGGCTGTTCAACAGGTACAACCATTGGTGATTCAGCCTGGGTCAGCTTGGCAACCAGACCACCAATACGTTGACGCATTTCACGTCGGTCGACAATCATGTCAATCGCACCGTGCTCAAGCAGGAACTCACTGCGTTGGAAACCTTCCGGTAGCTTCTCACGTACTGTCTGCTCGATAACGCGCTGACCAGCAAAACCGATCAAAGCTTTCGGCTCGCCGATATTGATGTCACCCAGCATCGCCAAACTTGCCGACACCCCACCCATTGTAGGGTCTGTCAGTACCGAGATGAACGGCAGGCCTTTGTCAGACAGACGCTCAAGCGCAGCACTGGTTTTAGCCATCTGCATCAGTGACATCAATGCTTCTTGCATACGGGCACCGCCACTAGCAGAGAAACAGACAAGGCCACAATTGTTTGCAATGGCTTCATCAACCGCTTGCACGAACTTGGCCCCAACCACTGAGCCCATTGAGCCCCCCATGAAAGAGAACTCGAATGCACAGGCTACCAGCGGCTGGCCTAGCAAGGTACCTTTCTTCACTACAAGGGCATCTTTCTCACCACTCGCCTTCTGAGCAGCAGACAGACGATCTTTATACTTCTTGGAATCGCGGAACTTCAGCTTGTCTTTTGGCTCAAGCTCTGCCGCAATTTCAACTTGTCCTTCAGCATCGAGGAAGGTTTCCAGGCGACGACGCGCCTTCATGCGCATGTGATGGTCACATTTCGGGCAAACTTCCAAGTTACGTTCTAGATCGGCGTGATAAAGCACTTGTTCGCAAGAAGTACATTTGGTCCACACCCCTTCTGGGATAGACGCTTTGCGAGAAGAAACAATGTTGCTTTTTGTAAGGATCTTTTCCAGCCAGCTCATGAATGACCTTTTATCTTTTATTTCCCTGCCCTTAGGGTCTTAGCACAAGTCTTTGCGGCAGAGAATTACAAATTCGTTAATTTTCCGAGGTGGAATTAAAGCACAAACTCGTCTAACTGTAGATAAAAAACTGGTACTACGAGTTAGCCCGAGCCAAATCTAGCCGTTACCTGTCAGATTAATCTGGCAAGAACAACGGACCAACAGGCACTTTCGGCAG
Organism: Photobacterium sp. DA100; assembly: GCF_029223585.1. Lineage (NCBI taxonomy): Bacteria > Pseudomonadati > Pseudomonadota > Gammaproteobacteria > Vibrionales > Vibrionaceae > Photobacterium > Photobacterium sp. DA100. The sequence goes on from NZ_CP119423.1 coordinate 2,853,240, forward strand.
CTCATGCTCTTCAGGATAGTCCACTTCTACAAGGTACAGACCTTCCGCTTTTGCCGTTGCACCTGCCAATGTGCGATCTTTCTGGGCCAGCAGCCACTGGATCCATTCTGGCTTTTCTTCGCCTCGGCCGACTTTAATCAGGCTTCCGGTAATGTTGCGAACCATATGATGAACAAAGGCGTTGGCCTTGATATCAATGATCACAAAGTTACCCTGACGCGATACGTTCAAATGCATTAGATTACGCCAAGGGCTGCGAGATTGACAATACACAGCACGGAAGGATGTGAAGTCATTCTCACCCAACAAGTACTGGCCGGCCTCATGCATCGCTTTTTCATCGAGTTCGCCGTGATAATGGCTCACCCCAGAAGCCAAGATGGCCGGACGGTAGGCATGATTATAAATGATGTAGCGGTATCGGCGTGCTGTCGCTGTAAAACGGGCATGAAACTCGTCATCCACTTTTTTGGCCCAGCGAACCGCGATATCTTTAGGTAAGTGGGCATTTACCCCCATGCTCCACGCCGCCATTTTCCGGTCAACGTCAACATCAAAGTGTACAACTTGCCCGGTACCATGAACCCCAGCATCGGTCCTGCCCGCGCACTGTACCTCAATCGGCTTATTGGCAATCTTGCTCAGCGCCTTTTCCAAACGTTCCTGGACACTGTCTACATCACGCTGGCGTTGCCAACCGTAGTATTTCGCACCGTCGTACTCAATACCTAAAGCTATTCGCATAATATTCTTCGTCTTGCTGGCGGCCGAAGGCCGGTTTTCAAATTAAGAGGGGGAGTATAACAAAAAAAGCGGAAGCATGTGCTTCCGCTTTTTTGGCTCTGTAGAGCCTAGATGCGAGCTCCTAGATAGTCAAAAGCTGGTTCCTAGACTCTAGAACCTAGGTAGCTATCTCAACTCAAGCTCTTAGCCTTTGTTCTTACCAGGATCTAGGTTCCGCTCTTATCCTTTTATCTTCCCCAGCAGGCTTTGTGCCTCAAGCTGCAGTTGGGCATCGCCGCCTTGAGCGACTTGCTCCAACAACCCACGAGCGCCTTCGCTGTCATTCATCTCGAGGTAGGCCTTGGCCAAATCGAGCTTACTGGCAAACTCCCCCTGGCTGTCGATGTCCAGATCTCCGATATCAGACAATACATCCGGGAACTCATCCAGGCCAACATCGAGATTCAGCGGCGCTTCATCCAACTCACTCTCAGACAGCCCACCATCCAAATCTTTCATCAGCTCATCGATACTGATGTAAGAGGACTCGGGCCGCTCATGCTTAGCCGGCTCTGCTGCTTGGGGCTCAGTCACTAATTCGCTGGCCGCTTCATCTATCGCAGGCAAAGGCTCCAACGCCTCTTCCGCAGCATAGATCTCAGACTCGGCACCAGCACTATCCTCAGCCATGAGCTCATCTTCATCGAAGACTGGAACATCTTCGATGTTCATCTCTGGCTGCTCACCCCAGTCTTCACCTTCGAGCTCGGGTTCAGGGTTACTCGCCGACCAAATTTCATGCTCCTCTTCCGACAGGTCATCGGCGGCGTGCGTATCAGCAGCCACCTCCTGCGAACGGCCAACCAACTGCTCTCGCTCCCAGTCCGCCTGCAGTTCAGGATCGCTGAGCAGGGCATCCATATCCAGCCCAGCCGAGTCGACAAACTCGTCACTCAACGGTCCTTCGGGAACATCAGTCGCCGGGGTATTCGGTTCAATTTTCTCCTGAACCGCTTCAGCCAGTTGATCCTGTTGCAGGCGAGAAGACTCTGCAGGCGCAACCGCCTCTTGGGCTGGCGATGACTGCGGGTTGATCCCCTGCTCTCGCTCATACTGCTCCAGCTCATACTGCTCATCGAAAGAGGCCTGCAGAGCATCATCCTCGCTAAACTCTGGCAGGCTGGCGGGATCCAGTGTTTCAAACTCAATGTCCGGGCGGCCATGCAACGAATATGGGCTGGCTGGCTCGGCCAGTATTGGATCAAGATCGACCGGCTCGCTCGCGGACTGCGCCTCAGCAGCGTCTGGCTGGTGCAGGGGCTTCTCCGCCACTTCTGCAGCCTGCTGCAGCTGGCGAACGACATTATCGAGCATAGCCTGCTCGTCATCCTCGCTCAGCGCATGCTCGCGCTCTTGCAGCGGTTCAATTTCCGGATCATTAAACGCTGCCTCTTCATCAAACTCTGGCAGCTCATCGACGGACAAAGTAGCCCTATCAATGACATTCTGCGCCAGTTTTTCACCTGCTTTTTGCAAGATCCCTTCCGGCTCAGGAGCTTCATCAAGTTCCGCTAGCAGTGTTTCCTCATCAAAAACCGGAAATTCATCGAACTCATCTACGCTTGGTTCAGCCGCACTTTGCTCTTGAACTGCAGCGGCAGGCTCTGCTTGCTCTGCAGCCGACGCTGCCTCTCGCGGAGATTGCCGCTCGTCAGGGCTCAGTGCTTCAACGCTGATCGGATCATCAACGATGACTTGCCCCTCATCCTCCAAGCCCTCGTCATCCTCCAAGCTCTCTAGCAGCTGCTCAACGGTTTGGCCAATCGCTTCAATCTCAGCACGATCATCCCGTATTGCCGAGTCCATATCAGCCGCAGCCAACAACTGCTCGATTTCATCAATTTCAGACTCAGGCTCCAAAGCCGCTTGAGGCCGCTCCTGTAACGCACTACTGTCACTATTGTTTTGTGGTGGCAACTCATCATCGGCCGTTGCTAATGGTGCGCGCCCATCAAGGTCATTGCTTTCTTCTAGGCCAGCGCTTTGGTCAAGGTCACGGCTTGCTTCTAGACCGGCACTCGCTTCTGGGCCTGTGCTCTCAACCTCTGGGCTTGCCAAGACCGCATCGTCGTGTTTTCCAGCCTCCTGACTGAAGGGCGCCTGCTGTGGCTCACCACCGCTTTCAGGCGCGGAATGCTGCTCCAGAATATCGTCAAGCAGCTCAGTGCTGTCCTCTCCGATACTGATATCGTCAAGTGCGGCAGGCTCTTCAATGCCTTCGTCAAGCAGGCCACCATCAAAGTCATCAATATCGAGATCGTCAGTATCCAGCCCTTCACCGACATCGGCCAGCAGCTCATCTAGCAGCTCTGTGCTATTTTCAGCAATTTCAATATTGTGATTGGACAACAAATCGTCCGCATCAGGCTCATCCAGCAACTCATCAAGCAGCGCCGTACTGTCCTCTTCCAGCTCAATTTCTGACGTCAGGCTGTCTTCATCATCGAGCAGCTCGTCCAGCAACGCCGTGGAACGGTCCGCTGACATATCAGGTTCGCGGTCTACCGCTTGCTCAAACATCGAGGCAAAGTCATTCTCCGCGGCAGGCGACGCCATCATCTCAATATCGGCCAGCGCCTTGTCCACCGCAGCCTGCTCTGCCGTATCTTGCTCGCTCGGCACATTACCCGCAGCGTCGTCAACGCCGACACTGTCGAACAGGGCATCCAGCTCATCTTGGCCGACCAACTGCTCAGGCTCTAGTTCTGGCTGTGCAGAAACCGAAGGCTCATTACCCTCATCAGAAGCGAAGAGGTCATCCAGCATAGCCTGATCGATAATCTGATCATCTTCCGCCGACGATGCAAGCGGTGAGTCGAAATCTAGCTCATCGCCATCGTAAGACAAGTCGAAGCTATCTTCATCGTCATCATCCGCCTGGAGAGACTGCTCCCACATCGCGGCCAACTCTTCGTCTGGATTAGACTCTGGCTTACTGTCCATTTCATCCAGTGCCCGCTCCATGTCTTCCAAGCCGATAGCCGCATCGTCGCTATTGACCGAGATACTGCTCGCCCCAAGGTTACTGCCAAGCTCAAAGCCATTGCTTTCCCCACCCGGTTTCAACTCCAGCGGGGTATCCTGGCCAAACAAGCTGCTTTCAGGATCATCGAACAGGGGCTCGTCATCACCAAACAGATCACCGATATCATCATCGTCACCCAATGTCAGGTTCGGGACACCCTCATCATCAGACAGTGTCGGTGACGGCGGAGGCATCACCGCAGCTGCGTCCTGGCCTTGCGGCGCATCTAAGGCTTTCACATCGTCTTCAGCTTCGCGCTTGCGGCCAAGCAGGAAGTAAGCCAGTAGACCGGCAATCAAGGCGCCAGGGATCAATGCCAGTGCCGCCAGCATCCACGGATTGGCAATCATGCGGTCGAACATACCGGGCTCAGGCTCAACCATTTGCGCCCGCTGCGCACGCTGCTGGTCAATAAAGCCCTTGATTTGCTCGCGCAGCACTTCATCATCGCTCAACTGCTGCTTCAGTGCCGAGACTTCATGTTGCATTTCAGCCAGGCGGACACGCAGCAGGTGATTACTTTCAAGCAGCTTGGTCATCTGCTCATCGGAGGCATCCAACTGGGCCTGGAGCACCGTCGGTTTCGCCGGGATCAACTCGCTCTTGGGCGCAGCTTCCGGCTCACGGGCCTCAACCTCGGTCACTGGCTCTGGTTTTTGCTCCGGTTGGGCAACCACGGTAGGCGCTGGCGATGCCTTTGGCGCTTGAGGCTTTGGCGCTGGGGCCGCAGGCTTAGGTTGTTGCGCCACCGGCTTCGGCTTAGGTGTTGTCACCTGTGGCTGGGCAGAAGTACGATGCTGGCTGCTGGCTGGACGACGCTGGTCGGCTTCCAAGCGTTGCTTGATGGCATCGGTATATTCTCGGCGCATTTGCTGTTCGGTCGGAATCACCAAATAGCTGCCGGGGATCAGGCCATGAATATTGCTGTTTTCAAACGCCTGCGGGTTGTTGCGGAAAATCGCCCCGATGACCTGATAGATGGAAACCTGACTATTCGGGCGGTAGCGGGAAGCAATAGACCACAGCGTCTCGTTACTGGTGGTCGGGCCATAGCGGATAGCATCGGCAGACGACGGCAGCACTGTGGCAGCCGGCAAAGAAGAGGTAGCAGGCTGTGCGCCTTGCGTTGGCCCGGTAATGCGGATGGTGTTCGCGTTGGCCGTATTAGAAATTACCGCGGTGGAAAAAATTACCGGCAGAAAAAAACGTTTTATCATCGTCGAAAGGTCAGACACTGCCTGTCATCCTCTTTGGCAGGAAAAATAGCTACGAATGAATAGCGCACTTCATGTGCACAAATACCCGCGTTGTATGATACAAGAATATTGCATGTCGGCCTATGCACAATAACCTTGAGCGTGACCGAGCCAGCCAATTGATAGTTCGGGAGCAAGGTCGCACTCTTGCCCCATGCGAACTCACTGGACTGGTATTGATAGTAGATTCAGCAAGTTGAAAATACAACATTGCTTAAACTCGCATCAACTATTCGAAAATAAAAAAGCGCCCTGCTTGAAAAAGCATGGCGCTTTGGGTTTCAAAAGATCCTAGATCCTAGATCCTAGAGGAAAGTATCCCTAAAGCTATAAAGCCAGTCCATAACCGCTTTTGCTAGGATCTAGGAACTGGTTCTTCCTAGGATCTATCTTATAGATACTCTTCGATCAGCTTCTCTGCAATCTGGACACTGTTGGTCGCTGCACCTTTGCGGACATTGTCAGCAACCACCCACATGTTCAGACCACATGGATGACTGATGTCTTCACGGATACGGGCCACCATTACGTGATCCTTACCGGTGGCATCACTAACCTGAGTCGGGTAGTCATTGCCGTGGAAGACTTCGATACCCTCTGCGTTTTCCAGCAGGCTGATGGCTTCTTCGACATGCACAGGCTGACAGGTTTCTACGTGAACCGCTTCGGCATGGCCATAGAACACAGGAACACGAACACAAGTCGGGTTAACACGGATATTATCATCGCCCAGGATCTTCTGGGTTTCCCACACCATCTTCATCTCTTCCTTGGTGTAGCCGTTATCCATGAACTGATCGATATGAGGCAGACAGTTGAAAGCAATCTGCTTGTCGTAAACATTGCTTTCCGCAGGCAGGCCGTTAAGCAGCTTGGCCGTCTGGCCCGCTAACTCATCAACCCCTTTCTTGCCCGTGCCCGATACCGATTGGTAGGTCGCCACATTGATACGCTCAATACCGTATGCCTCGTGGATCGGCTTCAGCGCCACCAGCATCTGGATAGTCGAGCAATTCGGATTGGCAATAATATTGCGGTTACGGTACTCAGCCAACGCGTGCGGGTTCACCTCAGGGATCACCAACGGCACATCGTAGTCGTAGCGGAAGCGGGAGGTATTGTCGATCACCACGACCCCGTAATCAGCTGCGATAGGAGCCCAACGCTCTGACGCTTCTGCCCCGGCAGAGAAAATAGCTAGCTGAACTTGGCTCCAGTCGAACTCTTCAACATTGGTGACACGTACGGACTTACCTTTAAAACGCAAGGTTTTGCCTGCACTACGCTCAGAAGCAAGTAAATAGAGATTGCGAACAGGAAAATTGCGTTCCTCAAGAACTTCTACAATCGTTTCGCCGACAGCGCCGGTCGCACCGAGTACTGCAATATCAAATTCCTGGCTCATGGCCTTTCCTCTACTGTAAAACCTAATTTAGCCAGCGACTCTACCCCAAAATGGGCCTCGCCCGCTACTGTAATCGCGCTATATTCCCGGCGATCCCAGTAATTTTTACGCATCCGGTCAAAAGCTGCCGCCATTTCAGGGCTTCCCGCTAGCGTTTGGCCCATTTCGCGACGGAACAAGCCATCATCACGGCGCACATCGTAGATAAGCTGGGTCAGGCTAAATAGTGTCGGCTCGTCCCACTCCTGACTCAGCGTCACCTGAGGTACCGGCGCGATCGGCAACAGGCTGGCCGCACTCACTTCCTTGGCCAGGCCAAGAAACTGGCAATAGCTGTTATAGACCATGGTGGTACCGCGTGCCTTGCCTTCCAGGCCATAACCGGCAACATGCGGGGTCGCAAAGGCCAGCAACGGCAGCAGCTCCAAGTCAACCTGCGGCTCGTGTTCGAACACATCCAGCACCGCCGTCAGCGCCTTGCCTACACCTGATTGGCTCTGCTGTAGGGCCAACTTCAGTGCCTGGTTGTCGACAACCGGGCCTCGGGCGGCATTGATCAGGATGGCGCCCGGCTGCATGCCCGCAATAAAGGCCTCATCAACCAAGTGGTGGGTTGGATAGTCCCCCTCTCGGGTGATCGGAGTATGCAGGGTGATCACATCGCACTGCGAGCGAATATCTTGTAGCGAATGAAATTTTCGGCTGTCACCCTGCTGCTCTTTAATAGGATCGTTAAGCATGTAGTCTATGCCCAACGCGTCCAGGCATTGGGCCAGGTAACTGCCGACATTGCCGGCACCGATGATCCCCACTCTCTTGTCGAAAATCGAAAAGCCCTGTTGCTGGCCGAGCACCAGCAAGCTGCTCAGCACATACTCGGCCACCCCAACTTTGTTGCAACCGGGTGCCGCAGTAAAGGTAATTCCCTTCTGAGCCAGCAAGGCTTGATCAACATGGTCCTGGCCGGCAGTGGCGGTACCAACAAACTGCAATTTGTTGGCTTTGGCCAGCAAGGCATCGTTAACCTTGGTCACCGAGCGGATCATCAACGCATCGATATCTACCAAATCCTCAGCAGTCATTATCCTGCCCGGCTTGCTGATCACCTCGCCCAGTTGGCCAAACAGCGCCTCGGCGTAAGGCATATTTTCGTCAATGAGGATTTTCATAAAACGTCCTTCGATGGTTATTTGTATATGGCAGATGCTATTGGATGTTTGGGAAGAGTCAAGGTATATGATCCTAGATCCTGGAGTCTAGTACCTAGAAGGTTCTGGGTTCTGGGTTCTGGGTTCTGGGTTCTGGGTTCTGGGTTCTGGGTTCTGGGTTCTGGGTTCTGGGTTCTGGGTTCTGGGTTCTGGGTTCTGGGTTCTGGGTTCTGGGTTCTGGGTTCTGGGTTCTGAAGAAGCGTTTACGGCTTACTATATCCAGTCAAGCTCTTCGCTCTTATTTTTTGCTCTTCCCGCTCTTCCAAGGGCCAGCTCTTCCTAGGAACTAAGCACTAGGTTCTGGCACCCGCTTTTGACCCATAAAAAAGCCCAGCAGATACTCTGCTGGGCGAAGGTCCAGGAATAAAACACCGACTGGGATCATAGACAGCTCCCGCAAAAGAAAATACTATTCACACAGCCAATGTCGCGTCTGTTTTTTAGGCACTGACTTGAGGTCAAAAGGCTAGAGCAGTCTCCGCAAAAAAACTATCTAGCTGAGTAACTTAGTCAGTGCCACCCCCTGGAAAATGACAAAAGTCGGTTAAGCTTCGTATTTCTTGATAACCAAGGTGGCATTGGTGCCGCCGAAACCAAAGCTGTTAGACATTACCGTCTTCAGCTCCTGCTCGCGTGTTTCAGTCACAATATCTAGGCCTTCAGCGGCTGGATCCAGGTTCTCGATATTGATGCTAGGCGCGATGAAGTTGTTGTCCAGCATCAAGGTTGAGTAGATCGCTTCGTGCACACCTGCCGCACCCAGTGCGTGGCCAGTCATTGCCTTGGTCGCTGAAATCGCCGGGCTGTTGTCGCCAAACAGCTCCTGAATAGCACCAAGCTCTTTCACATCACCAACCGGCGTAGACGTGCCGTGAGTGTTGATGTAATCAATGCTGTCTACATCCTGCATCGCCATCTTCATACAGCGCACAGCACCTTCGCCTGATGGCGCAACCATGTCGTAGCCATCAGATGTCGCGCCGTAACCGACGATTTCGCCGTAGATTTTCGCGCCGCGAGCCAATGCATGCTCCAGCTCTTCGATAACCAGCATACCGCCGCCACCAGAGATAACGAAACCATCACGGTCAGCATCGTAAGTACGCGAAGCTTTGGTTGGGTCGTCGTTGTACTTGGTTGAAAGCGCCCCCATGGCGTCGAACATCATGGTCAGCGACCAATCTAGCTCTTCACCACCACCGGCAAAGACCACGTCCTGCTTGCCAAGCTGAATAAGCTCAAGCGCATGGCCGATACAGTGAGCCGACGTTGCACACGCAGAGCTCATGGTGTAGTTCACACCACGGATTTTAAACGGTGTTGCCAAACACGCAGAAACGGTTGAAGACATGGTACGCGGCACCATGTATGGCCCCACACGCTTCACACCCTTCTCACGCAGAATATCCACTGCCGCAACCTGGTTGTAAGAAGACGCACCACCAGAGCCAGCTACAAGGCCGGTACGATCATTAGATACCTGATCTTCCGTCAGGCCCGCATCTTCAATTGCTTGTTCCATCGATAAGTAAGCGAACGCAGCAGCATCGCCCATGAAACGCATTTTCTTACGGTCGATATGCTCTGCAGGGACCATTTTCAGATCGCCCCAAACATTACTGCGCAGCTTCATTTCTGCAAACTGTTCAGAGAAGCTGATACCGGATTTACCCGTTTTCAATGACTCCAGCACTTCTTTAACGTTGTTACCAATGCTGGACACAATACCCATGCCTGTAATTACGGCTCGTTTCATGATGAATTCCTACTGTCATTTATACCCAAATAACCTCAGCCAAAACAATCATCAACCTGAGGTGACTTGGGTATAACGCTGACGATAATAACGGGTTTAGCCGCCAAAAGTGGTCAGCTTTCCTGTTGATCAGGTACAATCCTCGGCAATAACCAACTATGAGGCTTCGCCCCTTGTCTGATAAAGCCCAACAGTCACCTGACTCAACCACGCCTTCCGCCAGCCAAACCACCTCGGCAAAAATCGAAAATGCCGTACTGGACTGGAATGAATCAGGCACCCCTGTTTCCAATGACTTTGACGATGTCTACTTCTCCAACGCCAATGGTCTGGAAGAAACCCGCTACGTCTTCCTGCACCAAAACGGCTTACCAGAACGCTGGCAATCGTTCGACCGCCGCCGTTTTGTAGTGGCCGAAACCGGATTCGGAACCGGCCTCAACTTCCTAGCCGTCTGGCAGTGGTTCAAAGCATTTCGTCAGGCCAACCCGGAAGCAACCACCAAAGAGCTGCATTTCATCAGCTTTGAAAAATTCCCGGTCACCAAAGACGATCTGATCAAGGCCCACCAATCATGGCCGGAGCTGGCCGAGTTTGCCAGCCAACTCCACGCCCACTACCCGCCAGCCGTGGCCGATTGCCACCGCATCGTGCTGGAAGATGGCATGATCACCCTCGACCTGTGGTTTGGTGATATCAAAGACTGCATGCCACAAGTATGGACGAATAATGACGGCATCGTCGATGCGTGGTTCCTCGATGGCTTTGCCCCAAGCAAAAACCCGGAAATGTGGAACCAAGATCTGTTCAACGGCATGGCCAAACTCGCCCGCACCGGCTGTACCACCGCGACCTTCACTGCCGCCGGTTTTGTCCGCCGCGGCCTGATCGAGGCCGGTTTTGACATGAAGAAAGTCAAAGGCTTCGGCACCAAGCGCGAGATGCTGGCCGGCAGTGTGATTGAGCGAAAATACGGCAGCAACGTCAAGCCATGGTACAAGCGTCAGCCAGCCTGCCTGGCGAATGAACATCAAGACAACAGCATTGCGCTCATTGGTGGCGGTGTCGGCTCGGCGACAACGGCACTCGCGTTAGCGCGCCGCGGCATCAAAACCACCCTCTACTGTGCCGACGAACTGCCTGCAGAAGGGGCTTCAGGAAACCGCCAGGGGGCCGTGTACCCGCTACTCAACGGCTCCAACGATGCCCTGTCGCGATTTTTTGCCCCGGCGTTCCTCTATGCTCGCCAGTTTGTCGAGCAAGCCGCCGAGATAAAGTCATTTGCCCATAACTGGTGCGGTGTCACCCAGTTGGCCTGGGATGACAATGCCACCAGCAAGCTAGGCAAGATGATGACAGGCGGCTTCCCTGAGCTGCTAATTCGTCAATTAGACGTTGAACAAACCGAGCAGGTAACTGGCGTGGTATCGGGCCACAGCAGCGTCAACTACCCGCTTGGCGGCTGGCTATGCCCGCAGGAACTCACCCGCGCCTTGATTGAACAAGCGCAGGAAATGGGTTGGCTTGAGCTGAAGACTCAAACCGATATTCAGCAGTTAAACCAACAAGAGAACGGCAGCTGGCTGTTGGCCGATCAACACGGTGAAAACTACCGACACGGAACCGTCATTGTGGCCAACGGCCACCGCTTTGCCGAATTCCCGCAGACCAAGGACATTCCAGCTTACTCTGTTCGCGGCCAGGTTAGCCATATTCCGACCAACCCAACACTAAACCCGCTGAAAACCGTGCTCTGCTACGATGGCTACCTCACCCCGGTCAATGCCGCCGGAGAAAGCCACTGTATCGGTGCCAGCTACCGCCGCGGCAGTACCGACTTGGCCTTCAGCCCGGAAGAGCATGCCGACAACAAGCAGCGTTTGGTTGACTGCCTGCCTGCAGCAAGCTGGCCGCAGGACATTGATATGTCGGCGGAACAGGCGCGTGCTGGCGTTCGCTGTGCCAGCCGCGACCACCTGCCGTTTGTTGGCGATGTGTGCCAATATGACAGCTTGCTCGCGCAATATGCCGATCTGAAGAACCAGCAGGAAAGTGCACAGGACGTGCCGGTTTACCCCAACCTCTACGCCATGATTGGCCTGGGTTCACGCGGACTGAGCTCTGCCCCGTTGCTCGGCGAACTGCTGGCCTCGCAGATTTGCGGTGATCCTCTGCCGCTGCCAAACAGTGTGCTGGAAGCATTGCACCCGGGGCGGATGTGGGTGAGGAAGTTAGTAAAGGGGAAGAAGGTTTAAGAACCTAGAAAAAGCTTGGCTTGCAAGTGATGTGAGCCAAGCTTTTTAGTGCTGGAGCAAGCTCAAACTAATGAGACCGCAATTCCAAGTGTCATTAATCAGCTTGAACGGTAACCGGAGGAGCTGGATCGTCACCGCCGCCCGAGTCTGACAGGGCAACACCAATTACGACTGCCGCCGCCCCCACCGCCAATACCGTCGCGGTGATCCCCCCGGCCGAGGCCGCAAACGCGGTATCGATGCCTGCCGCCTTACCGGTTTCCTGGCTACCCGCCTTCATAGAGGCATTAGCCTGCTGCGAAATCGCCGTTGGCTTGGACGCAGAGGTGTTGGTAGAGGTCGAGTCTGCCGCAAAAGCAGTAAGGCTAATCAAGCCCGATAGAACAATTGCCGCCAATGAAAATTTCATCATTACTATCCCCAAAGCGCAACATATGATTATTGATATGTCTGTAAGTATAGTTGGGGTTAGCAATCTGGGAGGACGTCTTGAGAATAGTCTTGAGAATGAGAACCTTGGGTCCTGGGTCCTGGGTCCTGGGTCCTGGGTCCTGGGTCCTGGGTCCTGGGTCCTGGGTCCTGGGTCCTGGGTCCTGCAGAAATATTGCCAGAAAAAGGAAGAGGGCAAAACTGCTCTTAGCTCTTCCTGTTCCTCCTAGGACCTGCTATTCCTAGTTCCCGTTCTTTCTAGGAACTAGGAACTAAAATATTAATCTGCCCCGAACAAGTCGCGGGTGTAGACTTTGTCAGCGACGTCGGCAAGCTCTTCAGTCATGCGGTTGGAGATAATCACATCGGAAACTTGCTTGAACTCTTCAAGGTCAGTCATCACTTTGGACTGGAAGAATTCCTCTTCTTTGAGCACCGGCTCATAAACCACAACAGGTATCCCTTTGGCCTTGATACGCTTCATGATGCCCTGAATGGAAGACGCGCGGAAATTATCTGAGCCCGCTTTCATGATAAGGCGGTACACACCGACAACTTCTGGCTTTTTCGCAATAATGGAATCGGCAATAAAATCTTTGCGGGTACGGTTTGCATCGACAATGGCGCCGATAATATTGTTAGGTACCGACTGGTAGTTCGCCAACAATTGCTTAGTGTCTTTCGGCAAACAGTAACCACCATAGCCAAACGACGGGTTGTTGTAATGATTACCGATACGAGGGTCCAAACCAACCCCTTCGATGATCTGGCGGCTATCGAGGCCATGCGCTTCCGCGTAAGAGTCCAGTTCATTGAAATAAGCCACACGCATCGCAAGGTAGGTGTTGGAAAACAACTTCACCGCTTCTGCTTCAGTTGAATCAGTGTAAAGCACCTCAATATTTTCTTTCTCGGCGCCTTGCACCAACAAGTTGGCAAAGACTTCTGCCCGCTCGGACTTCTCTCCCACAATAATGCGAGATGGATACAAGTTGTCAAACAGTGCGCGTCCTTCGCGCAAAAACTCCGGCGAGAACATCAAGTTGTCACAGCCTAACTCTTGCTTGATACGCTGGGTATAGCCAACAGGCACTGTCGATTTTATCACCATGACCGCGTTGGGATTGATAGCCATCACATCTTTGATGACAGCTTCAACCGATGAAGTATTGAAATAATTGGTCTTCGGATCATAATCTGTCGGAGTAGCGATTATCACGTAATCCGCGTTCTCATAAGCCGCATGCTTATCCGTTGTCGCCGTTAGGTTCAATGGTTTATCTGCCAGATATTCGGAGATCTCTTTATCTTCGATAGGAGAAACCGAACGGTTAATCAGCTCAACCTTTTCCGCAACAATATCTAATGCAACCACATCATTGTGCTGCGCCAGCAGCACAGCATTTGACAGGCCAACATACCCAGTACCCGCAACGCTAATTTTCATTACTCAACCTCGATTACTTCAGTGCACTTATAATCACTTACATCCCTCAGCATGTAATTATATAAATCGCAATCCTTTAACTAATAAAGCTTTAATAGCCCGCATACTACCTTATAAGGTGTATACAGCATAGCAGTAACTAAAGCACTTAAGAGTCCAGATCAAACCGTGGCGGTAATTTGTTCAGCCGAGATCACCACCTCGCATTCGGGTTTTATCTCCTCGAGCCACTGTGCCAGTGCCTGTTGGGCAACGAGCTCACCGTGGACAAGGTGAATTTTCTTTGGCCCCTGCTCAATATTTTCAACGAAGCGTATCAAGTCATGTTGATCAGCATGAGCAGAATACCCAGAAAGGCTATGAATATTGGCTTTCACCTCAATTATCTGACCGTTTATTTCAACCTGTTTAGCCCCCTGGGAGAGTCGATACCCCAGCGTTCCCTTTGCCTGATACCCCACCAATACAACATCCGTGCGGGCATCAGGGAGTAATGCCTCAAGATAATTCACTATCCTGCCCCCCTGACACATACCGCTGGCCGCCACCACTATTGCCGGGGCATTGGTTGATTGCAGGCGGTTCACGATAGCCTGGTGCTGCTGGTGAGACTGGACGGTAATGCATTGCTCAAACGACAGCGGATGCCGTCCCATGCTTTTGCGGCTAACCGCTTCTTTTTCCCAAAGACGGTGGAACAGATCGTATTGCTCAGTCACCTTATCGGCCAGGGGAGAATCTAGAATAATCGGCAGCTCTTGCCAGGCCATACTTTCATTGTTGATCTGTAGCAGCGGCATAAAAGCATCGGCAATTAAGCTTTCGATATCATACAGCAATTCTTGGGTGCGACCGACACTAAAAGCCGGGATCAATATCGTCCCGCCATCGAGCAGCGATTGCCTGATGATCTGCTTCAGGCTATCACTTCGCTCAGCCTGCCGCTGGTGCCTTCGGTCACCGTAAGTACTCTCGAGTACCAGGACATCCGCCCGTTTGGGTGATGTCGGATCAACCAGCAAAGGTGTATTGGACGGTCCGAGATCGCCCGAGAACACCACCACTTCACGGCTAGGCAGCACCACTTCGACATAAGCCGACCCCAAGATATGTCCCGCCTGGCGAAAGTACAAGGTTAAGCGATCGCCACTTGGCAAGGTAACGGGGGCCTGACAATCAAACGGCACAGGCCGCAGCAAGCTTTTGACCAGCGTCAAAAACTTGCTGCGCTGATGTTTGTTGAGGTTGAGCTGGATTTTCAAGCCATCATCCAGCATTAGCGGAAGCAAAGCCGCTGTAGCCTCTGTCGCATAAATCGGGCCACGAAACCCGGCAGCAAGCAACCAGGGAATGCGTCCGATGTGGTCTATGTGGCAATGGGATAAGGCCAAGGCCTGGATATGGTCAACCGGGAAGTCAATATTCAGAGAAGCCGACGCCTCTTCACCCTGAAACAAACCGCAATCAACCAAAATGCCATACTGCTCCCAGCGCAGTTCATGGCAAGAGCCAGTAACACCGTTATAAGCACCGTGATGAATTATCTGCATATGCAAGTTCCCTAATAATCCTTAGGGAGATCTTCACTAAATCACAATACTACTACAGCATTTCACCTAGCAAGTCCGACTGAGTTCACGAAAAATACTGATAACAATCAACTCAAGTGCATGAATTACCAAGCTGAGCTGAAGGTATTGTCGATTCAGCCACCACTTAAGCCTACTCATAAATATACATCTTGATAAAAGCACCTCTCTGACATCATGAAAGCACTTCCCCGCCGTCAAATGTGATACCCAGCCCAGACATTCACACCACCAATAAAACATCATCACCTGCTGCATATTGCCTGCTAAAAATTACATAAATAACTAAAAAAGGAGGCAGCAATGCAACGATTTAAGGCTAGCTCATGGTTATGGGTCAGCATCCCTATTGTCCTATCCGCCCCCGGCCATGCAAAACTCGAAATTCCCTCAAATATTGAGCCACCGAGAGGCGTTGTCGGTGAAAAGTACCGCTGGGTGATCCCGGTAGACTACGATGGTGAAGCAACGCTAAGCTGGTCCAGCGAAAACCTACCCGATTTTATCTGGGTCAATGGCAACGGCGTGTTCTGGGCCAAACCATGGGCTGACCGTATGCCCCCTCCAGGCTCAGAGGGGTATTACCCAGGCGTGACCTTTACGGTAACCGACGGCACCGAAGCCAGTACCTACGGCCCCTTCACCTGGATAGTTGAACCTAGTAACAATACCTCGGGCAATTTGGCCTACCCCCGTATCGATCCCCTTTCGCCAGCACCGGTTCTACCCGAGATTTCGCTGACGACCGAACAAGCCGCATCACTGCTGTTCCAGGCCACCTTCGGCCCGAAAGTCGGCGAACCAGCAGCACTGAGCGCCAGTGGCTTTGAGCTATGGTTTGACGAGCAGGTGGCTACCGAGCCCAGCTATCATTTGCCCCGCTACGACAGTTATCTTGCCTATGGTGCCGATGACAGCGCTAAAACCCGGTATCGCGTCTGGTGGGACAGAAGTATCAATGCGCCGGACCAGCTACGCCAGCGCATAGCCTTTGCCCTCAGCCAAATACTGGTAGTATCGGAAAAGGATGCGACACTGAGCCAGCAGCCCCGCCTATTAACCGACTACTACGACCTATTGATCGAACACGCCCTAGGCAACTACCGCGCCTTACTGCTCAATGTTTCTCGCCACCCTGCCATGGGATACTACCTGACGGCCATTGCCAGCCAGCAGGAGAACCCGTTCGCCGGCATTCGCCCCAACGAGAACTACCCCAGAGAATTAATGCAGCTCTTTACCATCGGTTTGGACGAACTGAAGCCTGATGGTCGCCCCTATCGGACAGCTGCCGGAGATCCGATAGCCACTTACAGCGAAGCCGATATCGGCGAATTCTCACGGGTATTGACCGGCTGGCACCTTGCGGGGAACAGCGACTGGGACGACCTCAGCAACGGCGAACTCTTTGCCGCCATGGCACCCAACGAGGAGCGTCACGACAGTGGTAGCAAGCAGGTCATGGGACTGGCTTTTGCCGCAGGCCAGTCGGCGGAGCAAGATCTCCAGCTCGCCATCGACATCTTGTTCAACCACCCCAATACCCCAGTGTTTGTAAGCCGAATCCTTATCCAGCGCCTGGTCACATCCAACCCCACGCCTGAATACATCGAGCGGGTTGCCAGCGCCTTTCGCAACAACGGCGAAGGAGTTCGCGGCGATCTCGCCACCGTCGCCAAAGCGATACTGACAGATCCCGAGGCCCGCAACGGCGAGGCTCACAAACTCAAAGAGCCGCTTATTGTCATGACCAATCTGGCCAGGGCGATGGCCATGCGCGGCAACCTTGATGGCTATTACCGGGATATCAATACCGCCGAAGCCTACGGTCAAATTCCTCTCGGCTCGCCATCGGTGTTCAACTTCTACCGTCCTGAAGACGTGCCCGATGGCAGCTTGAAAGAGGCCGGTCTGGCAGCCCCCGAGTTTACGGTGCTCAACACGTCAACCTTCAAGCCGCTGTTGAACACCCTCCACGATGTGATTGCCCAGAATAAAAACTACGACACCCCGGAAGTCGATGAAAACAACAAAGTCGATATTTCGGCTTGCTATGCCAACAGCCATGTCTCCAAGTTCGCCGAACAAATGGCCTACCTCGAACAAACCTTTTACCACCGCCCCATTAGCGACACCATGCTTGCTGCCTACCGCCAGTTCACCGACTCCATCGGCTCCAGCAACGGGCGTATTCGCTGTAAAGGAATGATCTGGCTTACCGTCACCTCACCAGAGTATTTGGTCCAGGAGTAACGATAATGAAAAGACGCGAATTTTTAAAAAAGTCCATCGCCACCGCAGGCTTGCTTTCATTATCGACCGGTATTGGCATGCGCAACCTGGCCATGGCCGCCGGCGGCGACTACAAAGCTTTGGTCTGCGTGTTCCTGGCAGGAGGCAATGATTCCCATAATATGCTGATCCCGACCCTACCTGCCCGTTACGATGAATACAGTGCCGCTAAAGGCGCACTGGCATTAGAAAAAAGCCAGCTGGTGAACTTGGCCATGGACGGGGATCTCGCTTTTGCCGCCCACCCGGCCCTCGGTCCACTGGCGGATTTATTCAGCCAAGGAAAAATGACCGCGATCATCAACACCGGCAATCTTATCGCTGCCGGTGACAGAGCGGCCTTCGAGGCCAACGCCGTACCGTCCATCTCCCGCCTTGGCTCCCATGCCGATATGCAGGCGGCAAAAAGAAGCGGTTTTGTTGGCGGCGATATTGCGACCGGATGGGCCGGGAGATTGCTTGATACATTAGCCTCACCAGTTTACGACTTTAGCCCAGCCTACAGCACCGGCGAGGAAACCAACTTCTTGTTGTCCAGCAGCTACCAGCAAGTGTTGTTGTCTGAGAGCGCCAACATCAAGGCCTTCGGCCTGGCCGCAGGGCTTGAGCAAACCTTCAAGGATGATATGGCTGCCGAGCGGAGCAATTTATTCCGCCAGCAAATCAACCTCATCAAACAGCAGATGCTCTCCTCGGGCGCGCAGCTAGATCCGTTGCTCGAAGCAGAGCTGTCGACCCCGTTCCCCAAAACTTCCCTGGCCAGCAAGCTTGCCATGGTCGCCAAGGTGATCAAGGGCAATGCGGTGCTGAACCAGCAACGCCAGATCTTCTACGTGGTACAGGGCGGCTATGACACCCACAACAACCAGCTGGCGGCCCATGACAAGCTTTACAAGGAACTAGCAGACGGGCTGGCGGCCTTGCAGACCGAGCTCGATATCTCGGGGCTCGGCAGCAATGTCACCACTTTTACCATGTCTGATTTCGGCCGTTCGCAGCTTACCAATGGGAGCGGGACCGCGCACGGCTGGGCGGGCCACGAGCTGGTAATGGGCGATGCGGTTATCGGCGGGCGGTACTACGGCGATATACCGGATCTGCTCCATGACGGCAACTGGTCCATCAACAACAACGGGAGGATGATCCCAACCACCTCCGCCGATCAAGTGGCCGCGACACTGGCCCACTGGTTTGGCGCCCCTACCGAGGCACTGGAACTGCTGTTCCCCAACCTCGCGAACTTCAACCAGAAAACGCTGGGCTTTTTGAGCTAAGCCCCTCGGCATGCCGCCCCTTCGGGGGCGGAGGAAAACCGCAGTCCATACACTCTCAAGGAGGAGCGTTATGCGAACTACCCATCCCCTCATTGGATTACTGCTTTGCTGGTCGTTTATGGCCAGTGCCAGCTTACCCGAACAGCACCATCACCTTACCAACTTAGCACCGAGCCATGATCACCCGATACGAGAAGACATGCAGCGTGAACACCAAGCCATTATGGCCATGGTCAGCGAAGCACAGGCGACCCATGTCTCGGCAACCTCCGGCTCCTGGTTTGATCCGGCGACCTGGGGCGGCAATGTCCCTTCAAACGGGGCGCGTGTCATTATCTCTCCCAGCCACCATGTGGTATTCGATGGCAAGAGCATGGATGAGCTCGATACTCTTCGTATCGATGGCACCCTGGCCTTTGCCTCCCAGCTCGATACCGAAATGACCGTCGATACGATAGTCGTGACCCGTGACGGGCTACTGGAAATTGGCAGCCACGGCAATCCCATCGCCCCAGCCAATCAGGCAACAGTGATCTTCAAGGACTATGCCGATTTAGGCTTTATTACCGATGACCCATCCCATCCGCGCTTCGACCCTTACAAGCTCGGCCTCGGCCTGGTTGCGATAGGCGCAGTGAGAATACACGGTAATGAAAAATCGCCAGTTGCCGAGTACCGGCAGGCCATGGCCGGCGAGAGTGTCATTGCACTCGAACAGGCACCAGTCAACTGGCAAGTCGGTGACTACATCGTCATTGCCGGGCTAAGTACCAGCAACGATCAACACGAGGAACGCCGCATCGCCGCGATCCAGGGAAAAACGCTCACCCTGGATGCCCCGTTGCAACACGACCATATTCTGCCAAGGCATAGCAAGGAGACCCTGACTCTAACAGCCCACATCATTAACCTGAGCCGCAACGTCGTATTTATGACGGCACCGGGCAACGAAGCTGTCTTTATCAAGCATGATGACAAATACAACACCAAGGAGTTTACCAAGCGCGGCCACATCATGATGATGCACTCCAATGCTGTCGACGTCGCCTTTGCCGCCTTCAACAACCTTGGGCGCACCAACAAGCGCTGGGGGCAGAGCAATACCCTTGTCGACGAGCAGGGTAACTACACCATCGGCCTGAACCCGATAGCCCGCTATCCCTTCCACCTCCATCGTGCCGGGGGCGTTGGCCAGCCCGCCTATGTGCTCGGCAATGCCGTCAATGGCTCAGTCGCCTGGGGATTCGTCAACCATTCCAGCTACGGCCTCTTTGAGCACAATGTCGCATTCAATACCATGGGGGCGGGATTTGCAGCCGAAGCCGGTGACGAGCTGGGCCGCTTTGACAACAATGTCGCCATGTACACCATAGGCAGCAAAACGTCTGGCTTGGGCGTTCGCGGTCACGGCTTGGGCAGCCAAGGCAAAGATCTGGGTCATTTCGGCAGCGGATACTGGATTCAGTCGCGTCTGATCCGCATGGACGGCAACATTGCCGCCGGCTTTGCCCACGTTGGTGTCCATCAGTGGAAAGAGCTTATCGACAACGCCGAGGATAACCTCATTGAAACCCGCCTGATCTCCCACCTTACCTCCAAGTATGATGACCAGGAGTATGTCACCGGCTATGAGCTGATGGAAAAAAGTGGCATCCGGGGACTCTATGAAAACCTAATCATCTATGGCGGCCCCACCGCGCTGAAAGACGAAAGAGCCAGTGGCGATATTGATGGCGTGATTGCCCATACCATTAAAACCGGTGACGACCGCTGGTATGCCGGCGCAGTGGATTACAGTAACTTTGTGATCATCGGTGATCTGGACGCCCCGCGTGGTATCGGCATCAAAAAATTCGGCAACGCCGGGTCGATACGCCTTAGCGATATGCATATTGAAGGGATGGAGATCGGCTACCAGTTGACTGAGCGCCAAGGGACATCGACACTAACCAACGCCTACTCCAACAATGTGGTCGACTTCGAGTTCCATAAACGCTGGAACTACCCCCACACCTCGGTGGTTCAGGGCAATATTGAATTTGGCGAGTTAGATGACACCGCGCTGGATGGGCGTACCCGCAAGCACTTTGATATCAACTTTGGCGGTGGTGTGTTTCGGGCCGGCTCGACATCCTACATGCTCTTGGATATCGGCAGCTGGCAGCAGCCATACCGACTATATATGAAAGAGGAGCAGCAACCTGGCTATATCCCCTACCCGTCGGAAACGCACGCCGGAGAGGTACCGGATGAATGGCTGGACAAAGACAATATCTATATTGCCGAAACATTCGGCCGGCCTATTGGTGGTGGCTGGATCCCGGAAAACGCCATCGCCCTCCCCGCGACCGGCAACGTACTGGCCGAGCCCCTGAGCTGGGAGCAATACATGACCCTGCGAAGCCTGAGCAACGAAAGGCTGGAAACGCTGTTCGGCGACAATATTGCCCTGGGTAAACCGGCGACGGCATCATCGGTATATACCGGGACTGGTGGGGCATATACGGCTGACCGCCTGGTCGACGGTGATGAAGACAGCTTCATGCATACCTACAAGGCGTCGGTTGAATGGGTGGAAGTCGATCTGCTGGGAGAAACGGCAATCAATGCCATACAACTGGTGAACCGCAGCGGGTATAACAGCCGACTAGACGGGGCCAGCGTCTTGCTGTTAGATGCTGACCGTAATGAGCTATGGCGCTCGGAAGCCCTGCCGGTCCAAAGCCGCTACTTGTTCGAAGCGGAGCCGAGGAATTTTGCGTCACTGCCAGCCCGCTTTGTCCGCATCGAGAGCAACCCGAATACCACGGAATACCTGAACCTGGCCGAGCTGTATGTTTATGCCGACCCGGCACCGATGCGACTACTGCCGACCACGGCGGTGGCCAGCATAGAAAACCCGAATGGAACAGGGGCTGCCCACTTTGCCATCGATGATGATTTCGACAGCCGCTGGTCGGGGGAAGGAAAAGGCGTCACGTATACTATCGAGCTGGATAACACCTACGCACTAGCGGAAATTAGATGGGCCCAGCGCAAAGCGGCAGAACGAGCCTACCATTTTACTATCCAGGCCAGTACCGACGGGGTGAGCTTTAGTGATATTGCGTCAGTCACCACAGAGATCACCAGCGATGCAATGACCAGTTATATGATGGATAATCCACCAGCGCGCTATATCCGTTTTGTCTGCAACGGCAATACGGAAAACGACTGGAACAACTTCATTGAAATTCAACTATTTGGCCGCACGATTCGCTAGCACAGAGTGAAAGAGTAGCTGTCTATAAGTAGCAATGAGAAAGGATGTGAGAGGCTGTCACATCCTTTTATTTTGATGATGCTTGCTGAATCATGAAAACAAGCGCCACAAATAGCCTGGGCTATCAGACACCCCCGAAACACCCCATAAAAGCCATTTCAAATCAGCAACTTAATTAGCACCCAAATCTCATTGAGACATTAATCGTGCTCAATGAGACAAACGCTTTTTTGGCTAAGCGTGTATAGAAATCTGAGTTTTGGTATTGAAAAAATTCAATACCGGCCAGCCAAAAATTGGTTTAATTTTCATGTTAGCACGCTAAATGCACAAAAAATCCAGCCTTATAAACTCACCTTTGACAGAGCATAGCCACTTCAGCTTTAAGTAAGCAAGCCTGTTCTAAAAGCGATACCCGTTCATTTTTTATACGCATTATTGCGCTACTCTATCCTTATCAAGATGAATGCATATACCTAATAAAATAGGGACTCACTACCGAGAGGAGTGCACCATGGAAGCTATTACTCAAGAAAGGAAATCGACGGGTTTGGCAACAAAAATGCTTACCTATTGTTGGTGGAAGGCTATTGGTAAGATTGATACAAGCAAAGATAACCTCATTGATACTCTGGATAGCTCAAAGGTCTGCGTTTTTTTAGGAACCGTATCCAGCGGCCTAAAAGAAATACACACCCTGCCCAAAGCCTTAGGCGACAACCCAATTGAGCCTTTTTACGGAGAAGACAGTGAGTTAAACCGCAAGAACTACCCGAACACCGCAAGTTATCTCATCACCTTATTGAAAGCCGCTTTTGACCTGTCCCCCTTTATGATACAGAAAAAAATTAAGTGCTTATCTGAACAAAACTATCGTGATGATAACCCAAACCCGACACCCAACGAAAAGTGGTTTTTCATCAATGGAATTTGCACCAGTAAAGACATGGCAAAAGAAAATGCCCGCATGCTCAGCAAAGTCTTCGGCCGTCCTATTACTCCGCTGCACAACCCAACCAATGGCATGCTCCCTGATATATTTGAAGCCATCACCGGGCGTGACTTCGACAAATATACCAATATTGCCAGAACTGCCAAGAACCTTATTTGGGATGAATTACAGCAACTGAAAGTCCATACCATCGATAAAAATACCGACACCAATCATCACCATAAAATTGTCGTTATTGGTCACTCCCAAGGTGGGATCATTCTCTCTAATGTCGT
This sequence comes from Photobacterium sp. DA100, assembly GCF_029223585.1. Classification (NCBI taxonomy): domain Bacteria; kingdom Pseudomonadati; phylum Pseudomonadota; class Gammaproteobacteria; order Vibrionales; family Vibrionaceae; genus Photobacterium; species Photobacterium sp. DA100. Next base: position 2,876,448 of record NZ_CP119423.1, read on the forward strand.
AGGCAAACTCATCCTGGAGCATCACAAAGACCCATTACTCAATCACCTTGAGGTCTATACGTTTGCCTCTGCCCATGACGAGTATCCTTCATTTGGTAACCAGAAAGGCCCATCAAATTATCTATCACCTTTCACCGAACATTTTGCCAACGACGGAGACTTTGTCGCAAGACTGGGTGTACTGCATGAGACCGATAAAACTAAAGGGAACGTTTTTGAAAAGAAAGGATCAGGGCACCTGTTGAACTACCACTACCTTCGAGATTTCCTTGCAGGCAAATATGATGTCACGCAGCCTAGTCACCTATCTACTTTGCGTAATGGAAAACGCTAGCGTGAAGGAGGCAAACTATACAACTACCATTTGATATCGGAGCGGCCTTTCAAGCAACTTGGACATTACTATTGCTTGTGGGCCGCCATCAATTATGCTCATTTACCCGCTCCGGCCTTAATGACGCCACTCCCCTGGGTAGTTGCATACTGCATTAACGTCAGGCCTATCAAACTCGCCACCAAGGCAGCCAGCACAATTCCCAGTTTGTAATGATCACTTTCCAACCCTGAAAGCTCACCAATAAACAGGGAGAGCGTTAGACCGATACTGCAAAAGACAGACAGAGCAAAGACCATCAGCATATTCGTCCCTTCGGGTAAGTCAAAAGACTTGAGTTTGACACCCAGCCAAACCGCGCCAAACACCCCAAGGGGCTTGCCTATCAGCATCGCAACCGCAACATACGCCACCACAGGATCAAACGCGACGGAAGAAAACGCCTCAGAAAGCGAAACACCTGCGTTTGACAGGGCAAACAAAGGCAATATCAATAAAGTGACTATCCACTGCAACATGGACTCTGTCTTGTGGTCAATTGCGCACCCACTCTGGCTTAAAGCTATTCCGATAACCACACCAGCTAGGACAGGATGGATACCGGCTTGGAGCAAGCCAAACCACAAGGCTCCCCCCAGCAACACATACAGCAATGGCCTTTTTACTTGGAGGTAAGACAGGACACATACCAAGCTGGTGATCAGTACCGATAAACCTACATAAGCCATTTCAACGGTTGCGGTATAGAAGACCGCAATGGTAATAATGGCGAGCACGTCATCAAAAATAGCCACCGCCAGCAGGAACATTTTCAGGCTCACCGGCACGCGGCTACACAACGAGAGCAAGCCAAGCGCCAGCGCTATATCTGTTGCGGTGACAATCGCCCAGCCATTGCCCAAGGGTGAGCTCACACCGCCCACAAGCAGCAGGTAAATCAACGCTGGACAGATAAACCCCGCGCACGCAGAGGCAAAAGGCAGCAAAATGGCCCGCAGGGTTCTAAATGCCCCATGCTTTGCCTCGTTACTTAATTCAAGGCCAACCATCAAAAAGAAAAGCACCATCAGCAAATCATTGACAAAAAGCTGCCATGAAACGCCATCGGTAAGGGGGTAATTTTTAAAGGCCGTGTAAGACGGCAGGTGAAGCGTTGCCCAGGCAAATGCCAATAAGCAGCAAGTTATCAAAAGCAAGCCCCCAAACCGCTCCTTGGAAATGGCAACTGCACTTTTTGCGCCCAAAGATTGAACCATAGCCTACCCTCCTTAAGGTCAAACCCACCAGGCGAGGAAATAGATCTTACCTATTCAACTTAACCCAACCCGCAATATGAAACAGCGCTATAGATCGGCTTTCGAACATCATGGTATAGGCGCATTCGCTGGGGGCACCAAGGTCGCAATAGGGAAATAAGGTCAGTATTTTTGATGCTTGCTTGAGACTGCTGTGTGATATTTAACGAGATAGACTCAGTTCGCTGTTTTATTCACTCACCGCACAGCCATAGAGGAACAATCGGATATTTTGCCGGTACAGACTTTCCAGGTATGCAATTGTCTCTTGCTGCGAACTATCTTCGATTTTGAGCGGATAAAAGAAAAACGGCGTCATCACCAGCGCGTTGAAACTGTCTTTGAGCAAATCGACATCCAAGTCGGGGTCAATAAAGCCCTTGCGCTGGAGGGTGGAAAAGATTTTGATATGAAAAGCATCGGTGTAGGCCAGTATCGACTTATCGATATAACTACGTCTTGGGCCGTCATTCAACACCAAGGTTTTATAAATAATGCCCAGAAGTTCCGGGTATTCAATATCCAAGTAAAAAATGGTCATAAACAGCTCTTCGATGGTGTTGCGGTTCGAAGATGCTTTTTCCAACTGGTTCAGTTTGGCAAAAAATGGCGCGTAAATATCGTCAAATACCGCCTTGTACAACCCGGCCTTATTTTCAAAGTAATAACCAATCAGCGCGACATCTACCCCTGCTTCCCGAGCGATCATACGGGTCGTGACCTTGTTGTAGGCACGTTTCAAAAACAACCGGCGGGCTGTATCCAATATAGCCTGCTGACTGCAGGGTTGATCGACCTCCTGCCTGGGACGTCCACGCGATTTAACCTGGGTCGTCATGCCACTCCATTATCCTCAATTTAATTTATTGGCGACTGAGATGATTAAACCTTAACCAGCATCCAAAAAAGTGCGGCAAATTCATATTTCAAAAAATTGCGTACCCGTTACCGTATGACATGTGACTCTGGTCAACAATGCTATTTAGGTATTCATCAAAACCCGAAGTTTGCGGAATAATAAAGCCAGTGAAATGAGATCGCTGTCGCCGCGGATGTTCTTCCAATCTCCTTACAATAGTCCTGTACAAAAAACATGCATTTATTCTCTGGTAGCAAATTAAAATTCGTCAGCACCTGAAAACCAGCCACATGTTCCATGGGCAACCCTAACAGCAATTCAAAACAACAAGTCCCTACAGCAAGACAATTGGGCAATAGAACATGGTTGCAGGCGCTTATCTGTTAGATGGAATACAGAAAAGGAATCAATTATGGAAATGCCTAGCAATGAGAGCAGTGCCCCCATCAACGAGCTCCCGAAGAGCTCGATTCCCAACCAGCAAGTTCCCCCTCAGTCCGGCTTCTTTGAGCGTCGCTTTAAGTTAAACGAGCATAACACCACATTTTCTACCGAAGTGATTGCGGGTATCACCACTTTTATGACGATGGTATATATCGTTTTTGTTAACCCGCAAATCCTATCGGCCGCCGGTATGGACCCTAGCGGGGTCTTTGTTGTCACCTGTATGATCAGTGCCTTTGGCTGTATCGCCATGGGATTGGTTGCCAACCTACCGATCGCCCTGGCACCCGCCATGGGGCTTAACGCCTTCTTCGCTTTTTCCGTTGTCGTCGGCATGGGGATCAGCTGGCAGACCGGGATGGGGACCATTTTCTGGGGTGCGGTCTGCTTTACCCTGATGTCCGCTCTCGGTATCCGCTCATGGATCCTCAGCAACATTCCTTCCTGCCTGCGTATTGGTATTCCCAGTGGGATCGGTCTGCTCATTGCACTGGTCGGTCTGAGCAATGCCGGTATTGTCGTCGCCAGCCCTGCCACCATGATCACCGTCGGCGATTTAAGCTCTCTGCAGTGCGTGCTCGGGGCACTGGGGTTCTTTATTATCGTGATCCTCGCCTCACGCGGTATCCATGCCGCAGTGTTAATCTCGATTGTCGTAGTGACGTCCATTGCTGCCTTGATGGGGGATGTCGAATACACGGGGATTGTCTCCATGCCTCCGAGTATCGAGAGCACCTTCGGCCAATTGGATATTGCCGGCTCTCTGGATATCGCCCTGGCCGGGGTGATTTTCTCCTTTGCCTTGGTGAGCCTGTTTGATAGCTCAGGCACCATGATAGGGGTTACCGAAAAATGCGGTATCACCGATGAGCGCGGCCGCTTCCCACGCATGAAACAAGCCCTGATGACAGACTCAGTCACCTCGGTAGCCGGTGCTTATATGGGAACCTCGACCGTGACGGCCTATATCGAAAGCTCTGCCGGTGTAGCCGTTGGCGGCCGGACCGGTTTGACCGCGATTGTTACCGGACTGCTGTTCATTGTGGTGATTTTCTTCTCGCCGCTCGCTGCCATGGTACCGGGCTATGCCGTTGCCGGCGCACTGATTTACGTGGGGATTCTGATGTCCTCCGGACTGGCAAAAGTCAACTGGAGCGATATGACAGAAGCGGCTCCGGCCTTTATCACCACGGTAATGATGCCCTTTAGCTTTTCAATCACCGAAGGGATTGCCACTGGCTTTATTACCTATTGCGTCATGAAGGCTGGGACTAACCGCTGGCGCGAAATCCACCCAGGTGTAGCCATTGTCGCCCTGCTGTTCATTATCAAGTTTGTCTTTGTCGATGGTCACTAACCGGGGGCGTGATGATGTCGAACTTAAAACACAAGCACACTCAACGGCTCTGCCGGGAACAGTTGCAACACCTGCTAACGGTGCTACGCGGGGAAAAGAAAGCGGAGCTGAAGCTGACGAACCTATCCGTGCTCGATCTGGTCAACGGGGAGGTACTTCCCGGCCCTGTCGTCATTGACCAAGGGTATATTGCGGCTGTCGGTCCGGAGGCCGAGGTATTGCAAGCCAAACGCAGTGTCGACTGCAATGGCCAGGTTGCGGTACCGGGATTTATTGACGGCCACATGCATGTGGAAACCTCCACCATGACCCCGTTCGAGTTCGAGCGCACCACTTTGCCGCTCGGTACCACCAGTATCGTTTGCGACCCACATGAACTGGTCAATGTGATGGGCAAACAGGGTATCGAATGGTTCCTGCGCTGCAGTGAGTTACTGATGCAGAACATGTTTGTCCAGATCAGCTCCTGCGTACCGGCTGTGGCCGATCTGGATATCAACGGCAGCGACTTCACCCTCGAGGAGATGGAAGCCTATCTCGAGCATCCCCATGTGCTGGGTCTGGCCGAGGTCATGGACTACCCGGCGGTGATCGGCGGCAACCCGGCAATGCTCAATAAACTGGCAGCCTTCGGCGAGCTAAACATCGACGGGCACTGTCCGCTACTCAGCGGTCTGGAGCTGTCAGCGTATAGAGCCAGCGGGATCCAGAACTGTCATGAAACCACCAACTATCAGGAGGGAAAAGAGAAGCTAGCCAAAGGTATGGCCGTGATTATCCGGGAAGGCTCAGTGGCCAAAAACCTCGATGCCTTGGCACCTTTGATCACCGATTACAGCTCGCCGCTATGCCTGCTGTGTACCGATGATCGCAACCCACACGAAATAGCCAAAGAGGGCCATATCAACTACATGGTCAAACGGCTGATCCAACAGCATAAGATCAAGCCGCACCTGGCCTACCGGGTCGCTTCCTGGTCCGCAGCCCGGCACTTCGGTCTAGATCGTCTTGGCCTGATTGCACCGGGTTACAAGGCCGATATCAACTTGCTCACCGATCTGGAACAAGTCGATATCCAACGAGTCGTGATCGGCGGCCAATTTGTTGACGAGCTGAAACTGGACGAACTAGTTTCAGATAAGCTGGACTCCTCCGCCCCGCCGCTGCAAGCCACATTGCGCCATAGCGTTGTTGCAAGCGATGAGCTGGCGATCCCCCTCACACCCGGCAACTACCATGTCATTGAAATAATCAAAGACGAGCTGCTGACCAACCACCTTGTTAGCTACTACAACGGCCGGAAATTTGATCAGCCCGGCATCAACAGGCTGGCGGTCGTCGAGCGCTACGGCCACCAATTGCCGCCCGCCGTAGGATTAGTAAAAGGGTTTGGACTCAATCGGGGGGCAATAGCCACCAGCGTCGGCCATGACTCACACAATATCGTCGCTATCGGTGCCGACGAGCAGAGCATGGCTCAGGCCATCAATCACCTGCTTGCAATCGGTGGCGGCTACTGTGTCGTCGAGGACGGTACAGTAACCGCTGATCTCAAATTACCGCTTGGCGGGATCATGAGCCTCGACAGCTCAGAAGCGATTACCAGTCACATCATTGCCTTGAAAGTGGCAGCGAAAAATATTGGTGTCATCGTGGCCGAGCCCTTCGTGCAGATGAGCTTCCTCGCCCTGCCCGTGATCCCGTCGCTGAAAATGACGGTGAAAGGCCTGGTCGATGTCGAGAAGTTTAAGCTGATTGAGTTGCAAGCTGATGCTCCGCAATAGCGACAATTAACCCAAATGCCATCAGTCAATCTGGTGGCATTGGTATTCTTACGCATAGATCTGGCTATCTATAGCAAAAATGAGTCTCTTATTTAGGGAGAATTTAATCGTTTTATAATAATCAAGCCATATAAATTAAATGGCATAAAATCTAATTACAAAACACAGAAGGCGCCACTATATAGGCTTTTAGCGGGATCTTTTTTATGGTGAAGCAGAAATAATGACAGCCGTATTAAATAAATATTATTAACGACTTCCTACTACAGCACATTCTCATATATTAAAACCAGGTTCCCGGGCTGATTATTTTGTAAACCAAAATCACACATTCATAAAACTCATGAATACATCAGCAAAAATAAGAGTAACATTCTCACGCAAACAACCCATAAAATATTGATTTATATCTAATAATAAACATAAAGGTATAACATGAAAAAAGTTTCGAGCTCTTTCTTCGCCTTAAGTTTGCTGACGGCAGTCGGTTCCGCTTGTTATGCATCTAACCTTGATCAAACCGACCCTGTGGCGGATCTGATTCAGTCATCTACCGCCTACTTCCAACAAGAATGCCACCTGTACAGCCCAGAAAAAAACGTTCCGTCAAACTGTAATTACTACGTCTTAAATCTGGCTGAAATAAGCGTTGATGAGAGAAGAGCGTTCACTTCTGAGCTGTTAGGGCTTGGTGTAGACAGTAAATATGTGCTGGTTACAAAGCCTAGCGATATAGATAAGCGGGCTATCTATCTTCTTGATGTGCTTGACCCTGAATATATCGCATCCAGTCTGGAAACAGAGCTCAATAAGCGAAGCCTGAGTAAAAGGTCTGTCTCTCAGGACAGCGGCAACGTAATGGAGTTTATCGTCCACAGACGCTTCAATGTCGAAAGGCAGGGGAAAGGAAACGTCACGCTGAAATACAAAATTCGCTATTACAGCAAATCCCCTTTCTACGCACGCTCTGGCGATAAAGACAAGTATGTTGAGATCATCCTGGCAGAGGGTTCCGGGGTCGATATGGGATTGGCCGACAGCTGGTCTGATATTTACCGCCGCTGGGATCACAACAGCAACACCAACTATGTCTATAAAGAGTACCTGGACGCTATCGATGTCGGCATCAAGATTAACGACAGCGTGAAACTCTCTTCCGGCCAGATTTACCTAAATGATCTCTACCCGAGAATGCAGGACCAGGTCGAGTCCAAAATCGAAAAAGAAACCACTACCAGCATTAAAGTCGGCCTGGGCTTTTCTCCCAAGATCCCAATCAAAGATATTGAGTACTCTTTCAGCGATAAATACAGCATCACCAATAAGAAGCAGTTTGGGCTGATCGCGAAAACCAATAAAGATGGCTACAACATCAAATATGTGAACAACAAATATGGTTCAGCTGTCGACCCGGAACACGGCTTCTGTGATTTGGGTACCGCTGATGGCTGGTGCTGGGACTACGATGAGCGCCGTGGTAACCCGTGGAACTTTGACAAGCTAAAGCAAAACAACTCGCTGGCAGTCAGCGGCCTGCGGCCTGATTTTATCGCCAAAATTGCGGCAAAAGAAGGAACCGGCGGCACGTCTGACATCGTGGTCAAAACCACGGTAGACAGTCTGGCGCTGTTTGGTCATAACCGCTGGATCATTGGCCGCCGCTACGCATCCGGCAGCCAGCTGTGGAACAACTCCGACAGCAACTCAAACTGGAAGACCGGCCGTGACTTTGAAAAACTGACATACTCTGATCAGTTTACCGTGACGGTCGACTGGAACAGCCCCTGGTTCCTGGGGGCTGACGCGGTTACAATCAAATCGACTTACCTAAGCCAGCAGAATGCGCAGTGTCTGACTGTTGTCGGCAACAGCAGCCTGCAGTTTAAAGACTGTGTCGATGGCTCTAAGTCTCAGTCGTTCATCTACGACCAGGAGAAGAGATATCGCAGCGTTGCCAATATCAACCAGTGTCTGGAAACCGCAAATGGCCAGTTGACACTAAGCTCAGACTGCAGAGATGACTTCGCGCGAAACACCCAGATCTGGTACTGGCAGGAGCCAAATGGCTTTACCAATGATGTTCTCTATACCGTAAACCATGACCGGACAATCAATGCGATAGACGCATCAAGCTCAGTGCCTGGCGTACTTGTTCTCGGTGATTCAGAAGACAAGCCGGACAGCGTGCTATACACCAGCCGCTTTACGGACTTCAGTACCATTAAACCTTAAAGCCCTGATAGCCGCTCACTGACTGGTGAGCGGCGGCGAAAAATGTCGGTGAAAGGCCTGGTCGATGTCGAGAAGTTTAAGCTGATTGTTCTGCAAGCTGAAGCTCCGCTATAACAACAAGCAACCCAATAACGCCACCTGCTCTGCGGGTGGCGTACTTCCTGCAAATTCTTTACTCAGAAGCAGCCTCAACAAATTTAACGTTAACCCCTCAACTCACCAAAGAACATACTTACAGCTTCTTTGCCCACGCTTTGGCTGACTCATCAATCAGCTCATAGGCAAAGTCGAACGCTTCGCGGCTCTGACGGTATGGGTCAGGAATATCTTTTTGGCCAATCCACTGACCAAACAGCATGGTTTTGCCACGCGCTTCCGGTGCGATATTGGTTACCGCTTCGATATGGCCTTTTTCCATCACCAAAATCAAATCGTAATCGCGGCAAAGCTCGCTGGAAAGCTGCTGGGCCACATGCCCCTCCAGGCTGATACCGTGCTCAAGCGCGACTTCGGCAGCCGTTTTGTCAGCTGGTTTACCTACCAACGCACCGACACCTGCCGAGGCAATGTGCTTGTTCGGCAAGTGGTGCTTCAAAAGGTATTCACCCGACGGTGAACGGCAGATGTTGCCAACACAAACCACTAAAATTTTATTAAACATACTGTCCCATATAAAGTTAGAATTTCCATGGCCTAGTTCAGCCACATCCATTCCTTTTCCCCATTCAAAATCATTAAAATTCTACATGAACGACGTCTGATTATCAGCCTATAATCGTACTTCATAGATACAGTCCGAAAGCAACAACAAAATTGCATAACCGCGCGCTTCCGTAGCAACCAGAAACAAAAACTTGAAAAATAAATATAAATATTATGATAAATTTTTGTTTATTTTCAAGAAACTAAATAAAATGCCTCGAAGGTATCTTGATAATGCGCTTTTAAATCATAAGCATAAAAAAGAAAGTCGTTCATCCTTAAACTAATAAGGCTAAATCTTTGTAAGATGTTACGACAAGATCATTCTTTTGACTTCTGTAACCCTGTAAAACTTGTTAAAATTGGTTAATTATGGTTAAACACAACAACTAGTAGTATCCAATGTTTGCTGACTTTTTTTTCGTCTTTTTCTCTTCACTGACAGCTTTATTTCTTCTAAGAAGGTTCGCAAAGCGCATTGGCCTTGTAGATAAACCTAATGCAAGAAAACATCACGAAGGCTCTGTTCCACTTGTCGGTGGGATCGCCATATGCATATGCCTTGCTCAATTTCTGTACTACAAGCCCGAAGTGCTCAATGACTCAGGCCTATATATCTTTTGTATAGTCACTTTGACAGTGGTTGGAGCACTTGATGATAAGTTTGATGTCGATTTTAAAGTTCGAATGCTACTTCAAGGCGCTCTGTCAATCTGCATGATCTACTTTGCTGGCCTTGAATTAAATACATTAGGTAACTTGATGGGCTTTGGCCATATAAAACTAGGTACTCTAGGTTACGTTATTACCATTATCGCAGTTATTGGTGCGATAAATGCGTTTAATATGGTAGACGGAATCGACGGTTTGCTTGGTGGTTTGTCTATTGTAACTTTCGGGGGGCTTGCATACATATTACACTTTGATGGCAAGCCTTCGCTAGCGTATGTATTGCTCATCATTATTGTTGCCATCATACCTTACATTTTACTTAACCTTGGTGCATTTGGCCGTAAGAGAAAAGTTTTTATGGGTGATGCAGGGAGTATGCTTATTGGTTTTACTGTCATTTGGATGCTTCTTTTAGCTAGCCAAGGTGGAACAAGGCCGCCACTGCGTCCAGTAACGGCGCTATGGCTGATCGCGGTTCCATTGATGGACATGGCTGCCATTATGATCCGCCGTATCCGACGTGGCGATTCCCCCTTCAAACCAGATCGCGAGCATCTTCACCATATTTTCCAAAGACTTGGTTTAAACTCTGTTCAAACATTAATCACAATATGCACAATTGCTACCGGTTTTGCTGTTTTTGGCATATATGGTGAGATGGTAAACATCCCTGAATACATCATGTTTTGGAGTTTTATCTTTTGCTTTATTTTATATTTGCTCATCTTATCTAATATCTGGAAAATTACTGCAGCTATTAGAAAAACAACGTCTATCTAATATTAATTTAACCTTTACAGTTAACATAGGAAAACCATTAGGTTTTAATGAGTGGTGAAAGTTTTGAAAAGCCAAGACAATGCTAAAAGTGAAGCCGTCAGAAGCTCAAAAAAAGAACATAGTTTATATAAAGAAATTGATTTCTTACTGATTCTTAAAACATTATGGCATGAAAAAATAACCGTACTAGTTGTAACGGGTCTTTTTGCAGTAGCTGCAGTTTTATATGTAAACACAGTAGAAGAGACTTGGACGTCAAAAGCCAAAGTATTACCACCATTACTATATGATTATGCAGATCTTCAAAAGCAAACAGCGAAACTTTTACCTGCATTTGAAACGGCAGAAAATGCAGCTAATACAAGATTTGAAAACCCATTTACTGCTTTATTAGAATCAAAAGAATTGTTAAAAAACTTCATCTATGAATTTAACTCCTTAGATAATAAAAAGGAGTTTTTATCTAATAATGAGACATTTAAAAAGTATGTAAATGAACATAATAACAGTTCATCATCGACAAAAGAGCTTCAAACATGGTCAAACAAGTTTAGTGCAGCCCAGGAAAGAAATGAAAAGAATGTATATAATTTAGCATTTGAATCATTTGATAGTACGACCAGTACTGATTTGTTAAATAAGTATATCGAGTTTACCAATAAAAAAGTTATTCAAAAAACAGAGCTCAATATTGATAGTTTGATTTCACAAAAAAGAGCAGAATTAGATTATTCAATAAAATTGCTTCAAACCCAGATTCAGTCAAAGCTAGAAACTGAAAAAAAACGCACACAACTTGCTTTACAGGTTGCAGAAGCAGCTGGGATTAACACGCCAATCAATACAATAGCCCAACAAAATGATGAAATTTTTTCTATTCATATTGGCTCGAAAGCACTGAGTGAAAAATATAAGATATTAAGCAAACTAGACCTAGATGATCTAAATATTTTTGAACCTCGTATAAAAGAATACACAGCTAAAATCACGATGCTGGATAATTACTCGAGAGATACTGATGCATCCTTTAAAACATATAGATTTATGAACGAAGTATCTCAACCACTGTATAAAGACAGTCCCAAACGAGGCTTAATTGTTCTAATTGCAACATTATTCGGTATCGTTGTAAGCATTTTCATTGCACTATTAAAAAGATTTCTAACCGTATACTTGAAAAAAAATAGGTAATAAAAAGGCGAAAGCACTGCTTGTGCTTTCGCCTAAAATTACGATAACAACATTTCTACTCGGCTTAAATATTTATCTATTACTAATTTTTCATCAAACTCACGTTCAATTTTATACCTACTTGCAAGCCCCATAGCTTCACGCTCCTCACTCGAAAGGAGGATAACTTTATCTAATGCATCAACCAAGCTATCAGTAGATTTTGGCTGACAAATAAATCCATTGATACCATCATCCACCGTTTCCTTACAACCAACATTGTCCGTTGTAACTATTATTTTACCCATAGCCCCGGCTTCAAGAAGAGATTTAGGCACTCCTTCACGATAGTAAGAAGGCAATACCATACAATTAACACGGGCTATTTCTTGTTCCACAGAATCCGAAACGCCCAAATAGTTAACAATCCCTTCTTCTACCCACGATTGCATTTCTGGCTCAGAAATAGCCGATGGATTATTTACCGCTAAAAAGCCTAAAAGGTTAAATTCGACTTTAACTCCATATCTAGCTCGCAAAACTCTTGCAGCTTCAACATAATGTAAAACTCCTTTTTCACGTAACATCCTAGCAATAAGTAAAAAGCGAATCACTCCATCGTCATCGGCAGGTTTTACGCTAAAACGACAAAGATCAACTCCAGAGCCAGGTAAACGCTCCGTGAGGCTTTCGTCTGCTATACCGTTGTTTAAAAAAAGCGTTAAATCATCATTATTCTGAAAGAAAATCCAATCAGCATGCTTTTGACTTAGCTTATACAATGAGCGAGCAATCTTCGAAGTGATACTTTCATTAATAAATAAGCTACCAAGCCCTGCTATATTGTTAATTACTTTAACTTTCAGTAAACGACCAGCAAGCGTACTATAAATGTTATTTTTTGGTGTAAAGTTCAAAATAACATCATATTTATTTTTTTTATAGATTTTAACGAAGTTTACAAACGTAATAAAATCTCTTATCGGGTTAGTTCCACCTTGATCAATATCTATATGATGGAAAGTAGCACCTAATTCTTCTATTTTATCAGAATAGCCATCTGTTGGTGAAACAGCAGTAACGCTATGACCTGCATTAATAAGTGCTAAAATAGTATTTTTTCTGAAGTTATACAAATACCAACTGGTATTTGCTGATATTACAATATTCGCCATTTGAGTTTCACTATTTCTACTTTAAACACAATGCATAATCAGCATAAAAATTAGCACGTATCTCTTTTAAGTTATCCCGAATAAACTGGCTAGCTGTTTTTGTATTCTTGCTTGATTGTTCAGAATACACCCTATCATCATTTGTCAATTGACAGATAAGTGTAGCTAACATTCGGTGATCACCAACCTCATGAACAAAATTATGATCAATCAACTCAGGTAAGCCTCCAGCATTACTGACAATAGCTGGAAGGCCTCTGCTCATCGCTTCAATCGTCGCTCTTGGAAGGCCTTCTTGGTTACTCGGCTGTATGTATAAATCAACAGAGTCTAATAGATTGACAACTTCATCAAGCTTCATCGCACCAGGGTATGAAAAGACGATATTTTCAGTATGAAACGATCTTTTAAAATGTTGGCCAGGCCCAACAAGTAGGAATTTATAATGCCGACTTCCTGTATCAAGCAGCTTTGCTGCTTCATAAACGGTATCATACCCCTTATGAAAACTGTCTAGATTTCCGACTAATGCAATATCAACACACTGCTTTGTGCTAATCTTGTCAATAATTTTTCTATCAACCGACTCCGAAATTTCAACATTAGATGCTGAGCTGACAAAACCACTACATGGGTATCGCTTTTGCAAAAAATCACTCGTTACGTAAATTGCTCCAGCCGCTTTAAACACTGCTTTTTTCATCTCCGAGACAATAATAGGAGAGTAAAGGCGTGACTTAAGCGTTGCAAATCCCGACATGGCATCTTTGGGGCAAGCGACAACCTCAGTAGCATAAGGTACATTAAATTCTGAAGCACATTTAGCAACCAGAAAACCAATTTCACTTGGTAGCCTTACAACCACACCATCATGCTGATTAATAATACTTTTTATTAATTTCTTATAATGATTGTATTTTAAAAATCGGTTTTTTAGGTTTGATAAATTGTCAAATGGAATAAAATTAACACCTTCACGATCAATTTTATTAAACGTCGACAATAGCGATTGATCATTACACTTTTTAAAACGTGATACGATTGTTACTGAAGAAAAAGAGTCAAAATACCGATCAAAGCTAGTATTATTGAGCTTACCTGGCGAATAAAAATCCCCCATATCATCCAAGTAAAAAACATGATCGTGAGCAAATAGTAATTTCATTTTTATAAAGGCCTTACTTTCCTTGCAGGTGAACCTACATATACGCCACTTTCTAGTGTATTTCTCACCACTGAATTAGCGCCAATTACAGTTCTCGCCTCGATAACGGAACCCGCCAGTACTCTTACACCACAGCCCAACCACACATCATCACTGATTGAAACCGCAGCCAGTTTTAATTCCTGATATTTGATAGGAAGGTTTGCATCATCGAAAGTATGTTCAAAAGTAAGGATCGAGCAACCATGTGCTATTGATACATTATCCCCAATGTTTAATTCTCCTTTGGCATCTATGTAACAATATTCATGAAGGCTAACATTGCTGCCAATATTTAAACATTCAAAATTCTTAATTGTACACCATCGACCAACATAAACGTTCTCACCACAACTCCGAGCCAAAGAACGTAAAAGCACATATCTGATCGCCACACCTAGTTTTCCAGGAAATCCTGAAAATAGAGAAAACATAGCTGAACGAATAAAAAAAGGTAGCAATCCTATTAACTTATCAAGTACATTGAAAACAAATTTCAATCGTTTAAATAAATTACGACCATTCATTTTTATATACCTTATTTATTTTTTCCATATTTGTTTGAATTGTGAATCTCTCATTATGATATGTCATCATTCTTGATTGCTCATGCATATCCTTCAAAATTAACTCTTTAATCTTATTAGCCCACTCTTCTGGATATTCTATCTCTAAAAACTCAATAAAATCAGAAATTTTAACATCATCCGGTAAAGCCTGAGAAACTAGCGTATAAACATTGTTAGACTGGGCCTCGACTGCTACTAAGCCAAGACCTTCAAACTTAGATGGCAAGATAAAAAAGTCAGAAACATCATGAAGAAGTTCATTAACATCATTTCTTATCCCTAGGAAAAAAACTCTTTCTTGAAGACCAAGCTCCATCACTTTCGCTCTGATAGCATGCTCTTTATCTCCTTGGCCAACAAGCAGTAATTTAACTTTCTCATTATTCATATGTGACAGAATTTCAACTACAAAATCATGGTTTTTTTGATCGACAAATCTCCCAATATGAGTGAGAACAATATCATCTTCGCACAACCCAAGCTCACTCTTAGTTAAGCTAGAGTTTCTTTTAAAACTAAGTCCACATGGAATAATTTTCACATTATCCATTGAGTAAAACATCGACTTTGCCGAATCAACGCTTACTGAAATTTTTTCATTCGCAAAGATGTTGACAAAAAGCTTCATCACTAAAAAGTATGCTTTTTTTATCGCTTTAGCGTTCTTGTATTCTGACCGTTTGTCATTATGGCAATGGGCAATTCTTACTTTTACCCCAGCAAGAAATGCAAGAAATAAAATCCAACCCGATGAAAGGTTAACATGTGAGTGGACTACATCAATTTTTTGGGTTTTAAAGAATTTATATAAAAAAATTGAATATGAAATCAGACCATTGCGGAATGGCGTTTTGATTATTTTAACATCATTTTTTTCAACTTCACGGTCAAAAAAGCCTTCATTCTCATCTTGAACCAGGTAGTACAGCTCATTCTTATCTACGTAAGATAAATCTTTAAGCCAAGCTTCAATCCCCCCGGGGTTTAATGCTTTAAGAATGTGAGCTACTTTCATCGGTTAATCCTATTTTGACTAAATAAAGAAGAAGGAAGAATTGAACGATATTACCAACAATAACAACTAAGTAAATACTATCAACAACTGATATAAAACTCTTCAATAAGTAGAATGCAATAAACATAACAAGAATGATGAATATATAAATCAACGGTTGCTGCTTCAGAACTCTAAGTGCACTTGCAATGTAACCTAGATATGATGATACAAATGTCGTCGTAATTATTAATAGCAAGTAAAGCAATTGAGAATGATTAACAACAAAACCATCTCCATAAATCACTTTAAATACCCACTCACCAAATAAATAGATAAATAGTGACAAGCCACTTCCAAGAAGAAGAGAGCCTAAAAATCCGCCATAAATGACCTTGATTTTTTTCTCTCTGCTAGTTCTTGCGACTATCGGTACTAAAACCTGTGAAAAAGCAGTAATCACTAAGCCACCGGCACTCACAAAATACATCATTGACGCAAACACACCAAGCTCAAAGTTGCTTGCATAATATTCCATGAAAAAACGAGGAAACATTGTTTTCACTGAAAGTAATGTAGCAGCAACGGCCAAAGGCAGGCCCAATAGGTAAAATTGTTGTTTTAATATCTGCCCAGACTTTACACTTACTTTTCTTACATCAAGTAAGAAAATTGAAATAACGGCCGCTATAACTTGTATTTGTACTGACTGCAACAGCGATAACCCAGCAAGAAGTGATACAGAAATAGATGCAAAAAGCAGTATCGAACGACATATCTTTGATGTTGCAATAGCTCTATAGTTATCATGCCACTGGCGATAGCCATATACAGTCTCCGCTAGTGACTCACAAATTTTCACCACATATAAACAAACTACATAATATAAATATTCTTGATAAAAGAGATAGCTAAATGCAATACAAACCAAAAGCCCTAAAGCCTGTGATACCAGAATAGATAAACAATAGCTGTTAATATCAACATCATTTTTCTCCGTAGAGATCAGTTGTCTTACACCAAAGTTAAAGAACATGTTGATCGGTAAAACAAGCGAAAGAGCAAATGCATATACACCAACCCACTCTACGCCTTTAATATGACTAATTGCAGAGACTATACCCCATTGAGTTAATGCATAAATTATTGCAGAAATGAATGTATAGCTAAAAAACTTCAGAATCCTCACTTTATTTACTCTCGTTTAACTTTAAGAAGACACAAAGCTTTCCTATATTTTCTAGAACGAATCTCAAAAATATAATAAATGCTAAAATATACACTAAAGGTAAAAACCAGTTAACATTAGTCATTGTATAAAAAACAAGCATCATTAACATTGATATTTTAATAATAATGTTTTTATTACTATCTATATATTTTAAAAAAGCAGGTAATAAGATCAGGATCAAAACAAAACCAGCCCATCCGAAGTTAGAAACCGCTTCGTCATATAAGCTATTCGTAATATTCCACCCGGCTAAAGCTGGACCTGTTTTACCATACAGTATTTTCCCAGTAAGATATTGGGCATATGGATATGGCTTTTCAACCCAGATACTCCGAGGTACAAATGCCAATACAATACTTAAGTAAGTTTGACCTGGGTATTCAACCATCTGTTTTTTTTCTATAAGCTTTTCATTGATAACATATTTCATCACATCATCTCGCCCAAACTCATGCCTAGTCGACGCATAGACTTCAGAAGATGTCACTTCATATTGATATTTATAATTAAATGAGTAAAAAACATATACAATGAAGAACAAAGCAATAGATATATATATTTTGGACGTGTTTATAAAGCTTTTCTTCCCATAAAGGTAAGATATTGCCGCATAGATAACGAAAAAGCCATAAATGAATCTTTTATTATTAAGATATATATCCAGCAACAGTATAACGAATAATACCAATGAAGCTTTTAATTTAATTTCCTCACCATAGAAAAATCTTAAAGCCAAAACAGACATGGATGAAAAAGTTGTCGCAATCCATACACGACTATACTCAGAGTATGGAGACTGCCCTATAAACTCTCTAATTTTCCCATAAACAAAATATATATTAGGTTCACTTACAGTCAATAAACTTATAGGCCCTATTACAGCCACACACCATAACATAACCTCAACAACTTTATTTATTCTTATAGATTTAATGATAAAGTCTTCTTTCTTACCTAATATAAGTAGCATAAAAACAATATTCAGAGTGAATATGAAAATTTGATAAATCCACTCCGCTTCAGGTATTTGAAGCACATTTTCTAGCGCTAAGATTGAATCTTTTAGCTGCGGGTAACCAATAACCAAATCCAAAAAAGAATGAATTGGAAAGAAAATAAAGAACACAGGGTAATATAATACAGTCGAATTATAAACCTTATTAGACGTATAACCAACGCACTTTACTAACAACACTAATGATACAACAAAATTTATTAGTATTAATAATTCCAGCAAACCACAACCAACCCAGCAGAAAGTAAAAATCTTACAATTATAAGGTGCATTAAAACATAAAACAACAGAAAGATTCGCTTATAAGAATAAAGCTCATTGCATATCAATGTTCATTATGCCTTATCTATTATTCCCTCATTTATGCAACAAATTGTTTTATAGAGGCATTCCTCAAAATCAGCTTGTGGCTCCCAATCTAGCTCTTTTTTAATCTTATTAAAATCAATAGCATACCTCACATCATGGCCAGGCCTATCCGAAACATAAGTGATCAAGTCTTCGTAACGATTGATCCCTTTAGGTTTCATTGGAGCGACCTCTTCCAATAGGTTACAAATTAGCCTTACAACATCAATATTCCTTCTTTCATTCGCACCGCCAACATTATAGGTTTCACCTACCCTCCCCCTTTTCAACATGGCATAAAGGGCACGTACATGATCGTCGACATACAACCAATCTCTTATTTGATTCCCATCGCCATAGATGGGAAGAGGTTTGCCATTAAGGGCGCTGTCCACCATTCGCGGGATCAACTTTTCACTGTGTTGATAAGGGCCATAGTTATTGGAGCAATTAGATACAAGTATTGGCAGGCCGTACGTACGGTGCCAGGCTCGAACAAGATGATCACTTGAGGCCTTTGACGCGGAGTATGGACTACTTGGAGCATACGGTGACATTTCAGTAAACGGTGCTCCATTTTGTTCAAGATCGCCGTATACCTCATCAGTCGATATGTGAAGAAAGCGAAAGCTTAAGCGCTTTTCCTCATCCAACTGAAGCCAATACGCTCTGACAACTTCCAATAGTGTAAAGGTCCCGACAATATTGCTCTGAATAAATGCAGCAGGCCCATCGATAGAATTATCGACATGCGTTTCAGCTGCCAGATGCATCACCGCATCTGGCTGGTATCGGCTAAATACACGCTCTAAGGAGGTTCTGTCACAAATATCTACTTGCTCGAAGGCATATCTCGGGCTACCTTCAACGTCAGCTAATGATCGTAAGGATCCCGCATACGTAAGCTTATCAACATTGATGACTGTGTCATCTGTATAGCTTATGAGATAGCGAACCATTGCTGAGCCGATAAACCCAGCCCCACCCGTAACTAAAATATTCATATTCTTTCTTACAGCTCTGTCTTTACATCACTCTGGCTATAGCAAAAATTGTCACTACAAACTCCGCTCTTTGCTTGCCTGAACTTAAAGATTATCACTCTAATCCAAGCTTAAGTTTAGGAAATCACACAACCGCTTTTGCTGATTGTGGAGCAAAGCCGTGACAAACATACCCAAGCTAACCCCGAGCGAATTGGCGAGCAAATCAAAAAACGAGCACTCACGTCCGAAAGATGGCTGGATAAGCTCGATCGCGCCGCTGAACAGCACAATGGCAAAACAACATTTGTAGAAACTACGTTTGGTTGGTACGGCAAAGCCAGCCAATATGGCAAACACGGCGTAAGCCATGAAATGTTGCACTTTGTCGATATGGGGTATAGAGACTAGCTCAGGGCCCGTCGGTTTGAGCGAGAGAAAAAGAATTAGCAGCGCGTAAAGGATGAGAGGGATTTTTCTGAGCATGGTCTGGGTTCTGGGTTCTGGGTTCTGGGTTCTGGGTTCTGGGTTCTGAGTTCTGGGTTCTGGGTTCTGGGTTCTGGGTTCTGGGTTCTGGGTTCTGGGTTCTGGGTTCTGGGTTCTGGGTTCTGGGTTCTGGGTTCTGGGTGATTTTACGAGGTGTGGGCGAATAGTAAAGAGGAAAGCGGGAAAGCGGGAAAGCGGGAAAGCGAGAAAGCGAGAAAGCGAGAAAGCGAGAAAGCGAGAAAGCGAGAAAGCGAGAAAGCGAGAAAGCGAGAAAGCGAGAAAGCGAGAAAGCGAGAAAGCGAGAAAGCGAGAAAGCGAGAAAGCGAGAAAGCGAGAAAGCGAGAAAGCGAGAAAGCGAGAAAGCGAGAAAGCGAGAAAGCGAGAAATTATATGGGCTCTACAAGAGTGTCAAGCCCATAGTATTGACTATCAAAAATAGCATTACCAATTTATGCTCACTTTGTAGCTTAGACGTTGATGTTTACGCCATCGAACTTTACGAAGCAAGTAGACAACCAATATACCTAGACTAACACCTAAACAATTTGCCACAAAATCCCATATGGAGCTCTCCCGGCCAAAACGAGGCTGAATGATTTCAATCAAACCACTAAAAAAAATGATTACAGAGCAAGATGTATAAAACACCTGTTTGTTATTAACAGCATAGGCTACAACAATAACAAAAGCCGTATAGGCAATAAAATGCTGAAGATAAAAAATATAAGGTATGGATATTATCTTAGGCCCTACTGGTTTTAGTGAAAGAAATAGCATTGCTATTATGTAAATTAATACCGACAATCGTTTCAGCATGTGAAATTTTCTATTTTATATTTCAAATAAACATCAGGCTATTTTTTTCACCCAGTAAGTCTTGCAAAAAGAAATCGGCAATTTAATTGTTAAAAAACATGCCGATTTCTATTCATTCAACAAAAATTAATTTAATCGGAACCAAACAAGTCCCTAGTGTAAACTTTATCAGCTACGGTAGAGAGCTCTTCTGCCATTCGGTTTGAAACGATTACATCTGACATCACTTTGAATTGTTCAAGATCTTTAATCACTGTTGAGTTAAAAAACTCTTCTTCTTCAAGAACGGGTTCATAAACCACAACTTCAATCCCTTTAGCCTTAATACGTTTCATGATGCCTTGGATACTCGAAGCACGGAAATTATCAGAACCAGATTTCATGATTAAGCGATAGATACCAACAGTCTTTGGCTTACGACTAATAATAGAGTCTGCGATGAAATCTTTTCGCGTGGTGTTTGCATCAACTATTGCCCCAATCAAGCAATTCGGCACATCTTGGTAGTTGGCTCGAAGTTGCTTAGTGTCTTTAGGTAAACAATAACCACCGTAACCAAATGAAGGGTTATTGTAGTGACTACCGATACGTGGATCTAGACCAACACCTTCGATTATTTGACGAGCATCAAGGCCGTGGGACTCTGCGTAGGAATCCAATTCATTGAAGTAGGCAACGCGCATAGCGAGATAAGTGTTAGAGAACAATTTCACAGCCTCTGCTTCCGTAGAGTCGGTAAACAGCACTTCAATATCTTCTTTAATCGCGCCTTCAACTAGTAAGTTAGCAAAAATCTGTGCTCGCTCGCTTTGTTCACCAACAATAATGCGAGATGGGTGAAGGTTATCAAACAACGCGCGACCTTCACGCAAGAACTCAGGCGAGAAGATAATATTTTCACAGCTAAACTGTTCTTTAATTTGCTTGGTATAACCAACAGGAATGGTCGATTTAATCACCATTACTGCATTTGGGTTAATATCCATCACATCTTTAATCACAGCCTCAACAGACGATGTATTGAAGTAGTGATTAGCAACATCATAGTCAGTTGGTGTTGCAATGATAATAAACTCAGCATCCTGATACGCTCGTTGTTTATCAAGCGTTGCTGTAAGATTTAGTTCTTTGTTCGCTAGGAAATCTTCAATTTCTGCATCAACAATCGGCGAGACACGATCATTAATCATGTTAACTTTGTCTTCGATGATATCGACGGCGATAACTTCATGATTCTGTGCCAATAGCACAGCATTAGACAGGCCTACATAACCTGTACCTGCAACTGCGATTTTCATGTGTTTCCTAATTAATAATTTAAAGTATCTAAAAAGGGAAAAATAATGGTGTCGATAAAATCACCACTAGGGAGTAAGTCAATGATACTTTCCAGCCCGTTTTGATAAAGTCTACCACTCTATAATCACCAGCATTCATTACCATCAAATTTGTTTGATAACCAAACGGGCTAATGAAACTAGCGCTAGCTCCATAGGCAACAGCCATGACAAATGGCATATAGTTCACACCATATGTCTCGGCAACTCCCAAAGCAATAGGTAATGCTAAGGCTGCTGCAGCATTATTGGTAACAATCTCAGTGGTCACCATTGTCATGAAAAAAATCACCGCTAAGGCAAACCAAGGGCCACTGTTACCTGCCACGCTTGTTACCATATTCGCTATCTGCAGTGCTAATCCACTGCTGGTAAACACATCGGCAATACACAGGGCGCTGGCTATCATCAGCCAAATTTCAAATGGGAAACGCCGGCGAATATTAGCCCCCGTCAGCACATTGGCTAACACCATAGCGGCAACGTAAATAAGCAATCCAGAAAATAGGCTCATAATACCTGTGGCCGCAAAAGCTATCATGGCGACAAAACCGCCAATGGCCAGTGCTTCTTGCCAAGGCAGCAAAAGGGATTTGACTTTCAGGCCAGAAATAATAAAAAAGTTACGCTCAACATTACGGTGCTTTTCAAAATCTGGCCCAACCGCCAATACCAGCTTATCGCCGGCATAAATAACTTGTTCCCCTAGTTTGCCACAGACCTTCTCACCATTACGGTTAATCGCGACCACTGCAGCATCAAAGCGCGAGCGAAACTGAGTATCTTTCAACGTTCTGCCAATAATGCTGGACTCTGTACTGACAATCACTTCAATCAAATTGCTGATCAACAAGCCGTTGCTATTGGCGAACAGTGACAAGCCATCAAACTGCTCCAGTTGTGATATGTGTTTGACATCACCACAAAAAACCAGCTTATCGTTATCTTTAATCATCATTTGCGGATTGACCGGAGAAATCAGCTGGCCATCCCGAACGATATCGACCAGGAACAAACCATCCAAAGCACGCAGGCCATTTTGCTGAATAGTCTTGCCAATCAATGAGCTTCCAGCCTGCACCTCGGCATCGATAAAGTAATCCCCGCGTTGCTTATTACTAACCACTTTATCGGGCAAACGATAAGCACAAAAATATACCGCGAGGCCTGCGACCAGTAAAATCATCAACCCGACAGGCAGAAAATCAAAAAACTGCAGTGATGCATATCCCTGCTCTATCAGCAAGCCGTTAACCACTAAGTTAGTTGATGTCCCAATGAGGGTTAATGTACCGCCAATAATGGCAAAGTACGAAAGCGGGAGCAGCAGGCGGGATGGAGAATAGTCTTGACTTCGGGTTAAACCCGCCATCAAAGAGGCAACAACCGCGGTATTGTTCAAAAAAGCAGAGCTCAGCGAGGCTAATAAACCTAATCGGGCTAACGTCATTCTAAACGTTGAGCGAAAAACAAGCTTCGTAACCCAAACCAAAATCCGAGTACGCTCTAGGGCAAGAGAAGCGACCAAAAGCAATAGCAGAGTAATCACTGCTTGGTTGACACCGAAGCTAAGCATCCTTACCTGCTCAATGTAGCCAAGGAAATAGAAAAATAGAACTACCGCACTGAAAAGGATCGAGGGCCTAACCCGTGTAAAGATGAGAGCAAGAAAAAGCGAGACAATCGTCAACGCAACTATAAATGAAGGCGTCATCATAAGTCGAAATAGGCGCCCGAGGGCGCCACACAAATTAACTCACCGCTTTTAAAGGTGAAGTAGGATTAAAAAGCGAGTTCAAGTAATCTTTAAACTCTTCACCAAGACTATCATGGCGCATGCCGTATTCAACAAAGGCACGAAGATAGCCTTGCTTATCACCACAGTCATGGGACTTACCTGTCATGTGGAAGGCTTCAACCGCCTCTTCTGCCATTAACATATCAATAGCATCGGTTAGCTGGATTTCATCGCCAGCGCCAGGAGGGGTAATCGCCAGCTTCTGCCAAATGTTTGAAGACAGCACGTAACGGCCAACCACGGCCAGGTTCGACGGCGCATCTTCAATCGCAGGTTTTTCAACCATCGCCGTCATCGCATGAGAATCACCGCCATGAAGCTCTGCACCACCACAGTCGACCACACCGTATTTTGATACTTCAGACATAGGAACAGGCTCAACCATAATCTGGCTAGCTTTAGACATATCAAAACGCTTCAGCATTGCTGCAAGGTTTTCTTCTGATTGATCGGCAGTGTACTCATCCAAAATCACATCGGGCAGTACCACAGCAAAAGGCGCATCACCGACCAAAGGCTTGGCACATAGTACCGCATGGCCCAAGCCTTTCGCTTGGCCCTGACGCACATGCATAATGGTGACATCTGGCGGACAGATAGACTGTACTTCATCCAAAAGCTGACGCTTCACACGCTTTTCAAGCGTTGCTTCCAATTCAAAAGAGGTATCGAAATGATTTTCGATAGCATTTTTTGATGAATGGGTAACCAGCACAATTTCTTTAATGCCTGCTGCTACACACTCATTGACAATATATTGAATAAGCGGCTTATCCACGATTGGCAACATTTCTTTTGGAATGGCCTTGGTTGCCGGAAGCATGCGTGTGCCTAGCCCTGCGACTGGGATGACAGCTTTTTTAACTGTACTCATTGTTTTTCCTTATTTGGGGGTATTTGGGGAGCTAGAAGCTGTAAGCTGTAAGCTGTAAGCTGTAAGCTGTAAGCTGTAATAGCTTGAAAGAGCTGTATTTAAAAAAGCGTCAACAGCTTAAAATAAAACTATCAACGACTAAGAATAACAGCCCTGAACTGATCGCTTTAAACTGATAGCTGACAGCTAGTTTCTAATAGCTGACAGCTAATTTCTGATAGCTGGAATCTTAGCTGTAATAGTCATTAACCGCTTTGATAAACGCATCACGCATATCAGCAGGTAATGCATTAACTCCAGCAGCAGCTGCACGGCCACCACCAGTTGGGAACTGGCTGCAGATATCACCAGCGCCTTGCTTGTTATTCAAAGGGGCGCGGAGTGAAACAGTAAATGTTCCGTCTGCATTTTCCGTGAAGACGATATGTGCTTTATCCGGTGATTTATTGGCAAGCTCATTTCCAAAGACACCGCTAATGCGCTTAGACCATGCCTCATTAGGCATGACAAATGCGGCACTTGTACTCCCATTGGCGATTGGCTCTAGAGCTTGCGCATTATTCATATCACTTTCATACCCGGCTTTTAATACATGGTATGGCGATTCACTGTCTTCAATAACGGAAAACGGGGAGCTATAAGGTAATAGCTTTAGATATAAATCGGCAGGCGCAAAATGCAAATCATCAATGGTTGCTCCATAGCCGTTATAGTTAATCAATGTGCCTAACTCTTTCAAGAACGATGCCTCACCAAGAGAAAGGCCAGCTTTAGCCGCTAACCTATCACCTATCGCAATCAAGTTATCACCATACGCCGCAGCGATTGCCCAATGATGAAATTGGCCATCAAGCAATTGATCAATAATTAAGCTCGTACAGGTATTTGCATCCAAATCAATGTGTGACTCCAGCGAATCACTCTCTGGGATATCACCGGCTCGATGGTGATCGGCATAAAAAACAGACGCACCAGCGTCAAGAACCCGCTGCAAATCCTCGTGGTTTTTCTCCATAGAAATATCGAGTACGGTTAAGCTATCACCAGCGACGGCCTTAGCCTGCTTAACCAGTTTGATATCACGTTTCACACCAGTGATTAATTTACTTTCTTTTGGCTGGGCAAGACGAAGTTGCAGCAAAGCGATGATACCGTCAGCATCACCGTTGAAAATGTCGTAATGGGTGGACATGGGGACCCTTTTGAATTTTAGCGATCAGCGATCAGCGATCAGCGATCAGCGAATTATTTAAAGAAGAAAGGTTTCTGGTCAAGATTGTAAGATAAGAAAGCGAACAGCTCTTTTCTGAACGCTGACAGCTTAAAGCTGATCACTCCATTATGTAGCCTTTCTCAACCAGATAACTCACAACCTGCTCCGCACACTCTTCAATCGACAGCTCTGCTGTTTTGACATGGACTTCCGGTGCAGTTGGTGCTTCATAGGCCGAATCAATACCGGTGAAGTTTTTAATCTCTCCAGCTCTAGCTTTCTTGTACAAGCCCTTCGGGTCACGAGACTCACACACAGCCAAAGGTGTATCGATATACACTTCAACAAACTCATTATCTTTCACTAACTCACGAACAAGGTGACGGTCACCAATGAAGGGTGAAATGAAAGCCGTTAACACGATTAAGCCTGAATCAACGAACAGTTTGCTCACTTCACCAATGCGACGAATGTTTTCTATGCGATCAAGATCACTAAATGATAAATCTTTATTTAAGCCGTGGCGTACATTGTCGCCATCTAATAAGTAGCTATGGCAATTTTTATCAAACAGTTTTTTTTCAACTGCGTTAGCAATAGTTGATTTACCTGAGCCACTTAATCCGGTGAACCAAAGAATAACCGGCTTTTGTTTTTTCTGCGCAGCACGCGCTTCGTGGCTGATGACTTGATCATGCCAGACGATGTTTTCGTTCATAATATATAGAGTAAAATAAGAATGTAAGAAGCTAGAAAGCTAGAAAGCTAGAAAGCTAGAAAGCTAGAAAGCTAGAAAGCTAGAAAGCTAGAAAGCTAGAAAGCTAGAAAGCTAGAAAATATCAGAGCTTAAAGGAATTGCAACACTTTCAGCTGATAGCTGATAGCTGATAGCTGATAGCTCAAATCTTAATAAGCATTTTTATCAATGAAGCCTTTAAAAATGGTCAGGAAAACGATTTTGGCATCAAGGAATACAGACCAATTACGAATGTAATCTAAATCAAATTCGATGCGTTTTTCCATTTTATCCAAGGTATCGGTTTCACCGCGCCAACCATTGATTTGGGCCCAACCAGTAATACCTGGCTTGACTAAGTGGCGCAGCATATAACCATTAATTAGCTTACGGTATTCTTCATTGTGGGCAACGGCATGTGGACGAGGGCCAACAATTGACATACTGCCTTGGAGTACATTGATGAATTGAGGTAATTCATCTAAAGATGTACGACGCAGGAAACCGCCAATTGGGGTCAGGCGATTATCCCCCTTCTTGGCCTGCGTGACCTTATCGCCATTTTCCATCACATTCATCGAACGGAACTTCCATACCTTGATAGGGTGACCATCGATGCCATAGCGATGTTGCTTGAAGAACACCGGACCTTTTGACGTCCACTTCACCGCACAAGCTATCACTAGCATTGGAACAGAGATCAACAGTAAGATTAAACTGCCTACCACCAAGTCAAAAGCCCGTTTAAGAATACGGTTAGAACCATCCATTGGTGAAGAATAAATACTAATCACTGGTAAACCACCCAAATTATCACTTCGCGCGTGCAAAAGCTCAAAAGTGAAGACATCAGGCAGATACATCACAGAACAGGTGGTATCAGCTAGCTCATTCACCAAGCTAGCAATGTACGCCTGTTTAGAAACAGGCAGCGCAATGTAGACCCTGTCAATAATGCCATCTTTCGCATCCGATACTAATTGCTCCAAATCACCTAAGACACGTGCAATTGGTTCTGGATGGTCTGATTCCACATAATCTGACGTATCATAATGTCCCACAATGTTGAGCCCCATCCAAGGCGAGCGATTTATTCGTTTCGCAAGCTCTTGGCCTAAACGTCCGGCGCCCACAATAGCTACTTGCCTTGTATTATAACCGCGACCACGTGCGGCACGTAGTATCATTTTTAATAATCGGCGGTACAACAATAAGACAATCCAGGTAACACCAAACCAAGTCAACTGATGGGTAATAGAGGAAAACATGTTGAAGTCCAACATAGAATCCGCACTACTGGCCACCAAAAATGCAAACAGCCAATTAACACTTAACCGCCAAGCTTCCATACGAAATGGCGTGGTACGCCACGACACATAGAAATGCTGAAGTTCACAGATTGCGTAAAATGACATCATCGCAATAAATGCCGCTAAATAATTTGCCGCATCGGTAAGCTCGACAAAATAGTAGGCCACCCAAACTGAACTCGCTAGAATAACCAATGAGTCCACAAAACGGGTAAACATGGCAACCGTCGTTTGGCGACTTTGTAAAACTCCTTTTTGGTACTTCATATTATTGCCTCTAACAATATAAAAGGTAATACATTAACTCCTAAAAATATTTAATGTATTAAAACCCAGCATTTTTTTAACTTGATAAACACAAAGTAAATTTTGAGTTGCAACTGAAAAAGCACTAATTAATGCAGCCCCATAAACCCCAAAAACAGGGATAACAATAAATCCGCCAACCAACATAATGAGTGAAGATATAATAACATTATTTCTAAGTATATTCTCATGACCGGTCATTTGTAATAAATAACCAACTGAACCTGTAATAACATTAACAAACTGCCCTAACGCAAGAACACGTAAAATATTAGCCCCTTGAATAAAATCCTCACCAAAAAGACCCATTAATTTTTCTGAGAATAACAACATTATAATAATCACAGGCAATGAAACTATAGTCATTAACTGCCCGGAAAACTTAGCTATATTCTTAACACTATGTATATCATTTTTTTTAAAAGCTTCTGCGAATTTAGGAGCGGCTATCGAATTTACGGCAATCAGAATAAAACTTGTTAGCATTGCTGTACGTTGAGCAGTAGCAAAAATAGCAACATCCGTTGTACTATTCCATGCTCCCAACATTAACTGTCCAGACCATTGCGTTATCTGTGCCAAGAGTAAAATAACAAATAGTGGCTTAACGGAATCAGTAATATGTTTTTTTTCTTCTATAGGTAATAAAAATAGTTTAGGTTTACGACCATAATTCCATACAAAAATTGAAAACAAAAATACTATAAAACCTGCACCCGCATAACCTAACATTGCTTCACTTGCACTATTAGGCTGTAAAGCATAAATAATAATCAATGATAAAACAGCCATTGCTGCAGACTGAAAGGTACTAGCTAAAACAACTTGTTTTTGACCTTGTAAGCAAAAACCATGGAGCTGACTAATAGATAGAGGTAAAATCACCAAGGCAGAAACAGATAAAATCGGAGATAATAAAGGTTTACTAAAAAACCAAACACTTAATACGTCACTACACAACCATATAGCAACACTAAATACAATAAGCACTGGAACAATTTTAGCTAATGCATATTGGTAAATCCCAGAAATAAAAACCTGGTTATCTACAGCACGGTACCCTGCAATAAATTTCACAAGCGCATTATCAAATCCTTGCCTTGCTATTGCGGCAATAATAAAAATAACAGCTTGCGCTAAGAAAAAATACCCAGCCTGTTCGGCACCTAATAATTGCGCAATTAAGATGTTTAATAAAAATGCACCTACTGCTGCAATAATTTTAACAATGAAAGCTAATGAAGCTCCAATGATCATATCGAAATTTGATAGTGATTTTATTTTATACAACATTGTATAACCTAAACAGCTAACTATTTAGAAGACAAAGAATTTCGCTAGTTTTAACCTTCATCAACTCCCTATTCCCTTTAGATTCAACATTAAGTCGAACAACAGGTTCAGTATTTGAGGCTCTTAAGTTAAAACGCCAATTTGAAAATTCAAGACTTATTCCATCGGTATAATCAATGTGTAGCGCTTCATATTTATATTTTTCAAGAACAGCTTCAATCGCTTGTTCGGGACTATCCAGCTTACAGTTGATTTCACCTGATGATGGATAAGCATCAATACGAGACTCAACCATATCAGACAAAGGCAAACCAGTCCGTGACATTAACTCAGCAACAAGTAACCAAGGAATCATCCCACTATCACAATAGGCAAAATCACGAAAATAATGATGAGCACTCATCTCACCGCCGTAGATTGCATCCTCTTTACGCATGCGTTCTTTAATAAAGGCATGTCCTGTCTTAGACATAACAGGTATCCCACCGGCTTTGCTTACCATGTCTATGGTATTCCATGACAAACGTGGATCATGGATGATTTTAGCACCTTTCTCCTTGGCCAGAAATGCTTCGGCCAAAAGCCCTACAATATAGTATCCCTCAATAAATTGGCCTTTTTCATCGAATAAAAAGCAGCGGTCAAAATCACCATCGAAGGCAATTCCCATATCCGCCTGATGTTCAAGCACAGCTTTAGTAGTGTCTTCTCGGCATTCTGGCAACAGTGGGTTTGGAATACCATTAGGGAAATTACCATCTGGATTATGATGAACTTTTACAATTTCCACTGGAATATTTGACTGTTCAAATCGAGATTCAATTTCATCAATTACATGACCAGCCGCACCATTGCCAGAGTTAATCACCAACTTTATTGGTTTAATATTTTGTGGTGAAATGTAGCTCATCAAATGATCTGTGTAGCTTTTTAATATTGATTTTCTAGTGTATGTACCTTTCTTTATTGGCTCAGGAAAGTTATTTAATTCTGCCAATCGCTGAATTTCTCGAAGCCCCGTATCACCACTAATTGGCTTAGCGTCATCTCGAACTAGTTTCATACCATTATAGTTCATTGGGTTATGACTAGCAGTCACTTCAATACCACCATCAACACCTAAGAACTGAGTAGCAAAATAAATTTCTTCTGTCCCGGTCACACCAATATCGATGACATCACAGCCAGAATCCATTAAACCTTCCGCTAATGAAAGTTTAAGCTCTTCAGAAGTAAGCCGGACATCTCCACCAACAACCACTTTCTTAGGCTGCAAATATTCACCAAAAGCTCTACCAATTCGATAAGCAATATCGGTATTTAATTCATCACCCAACTGACCACGAATATCATAAGCCTTAAAACATGATAATACAGACACTACTTAGTACCCCTCTCCAACTGACTCAATGCGTTCAATATCATCTTCATCAAGATAATAACCTGTACGAACCTCAATAATTTCTAATGGAACTTTTCCTGGATTTTCAAAAGAATGGGCGCATCCAATAGGAATATAAGTCGATTCATTTTCACTAACCAAATAAGTTTCATCATCGTGTCTAACTTTTGCTGTTCCAGATACAACGACCCAATGCTCTGCACGATGATAATGAATTTGAGTTGCAGTTCGATGTCCTGGTTTTACAACTACTTTCTTAACATGATAACGTTTTCCTTCCGCTATATGATCATGATTTCCCCATGGCCGATATACTTCACGGTGATGTAAATACTCAGAACGTCCGGCATCCCTTAATAAGGACACAATGCTTTTCACCTTTTGCACCTCATTTTTATGAGACACCAATACTGCATCTTTTGTATCAACAATAACTAAGTCTTCCACTCCTATAGCCGCAACTAATCTATCCTGTGAATAGACATAGCTATTACAAGTTTTCTCTATTAAGACATCACCACGCAGGGCATTACCATATATATCTTTATCACTAACCTCCCAAAGTGCTGACCATGAGCCAACATCACTCCACCCTGCTTTCATAGGTACAACAACAGCGTCGCTAGTTTTTTCCATTACTGCATAATCAATTGAATTATCAGGACAACTAATAAAAGCCTTTTCGTCAATCCTAACAAAGTCAAGATCTATATGCGCCCCCATAAATGCTGTTCTACAAGCTGACAAAATATTAGGTTGATGCTCTTTAAGCTCTTTTAAATATTGAGATGCTTTAAAAAGGAACATGCCACTGTTCCAAAAAAACTCTCCGGAAGCTAGATACTTCTTTGCAGTAGCAAGATCAGGTTTTTCAACAAACTTATCGACAGAGTAAGAATTTACTGATTTAATTGAACCTTTTTTGATATAACCATAACCAGTTTCTGGCGCATCAGGCACAATACCGAAAGTCACGAGATTTCCTTCAGAAGCTAATGGTATTGCTTGTTTAACTGACTCAGAAAACGCTGAAACATCTTTAATTACATGATCCGCAGCTAACACAAGCAATAGCGGATCCTTCCCTTCCTCAACAGATTTTATTGCGGCTAAAGCTATCGCAGGTGCAGTATTTCTACCAACAGGCTCAAGTAAAATTCCGCTATGATTGATATTTTCTTGACGCAGTTGTTCTGCAAGCATAAATCGATGTTCTTCATTACAAATAAATAATGGAGGTATATGCTTAATTTTATGCAAACGCCTAACCGTATCTTGTAACATCGTAGATTTATTAACAAGCGGAATAAATTGTTTGGGGAAATGAGTTCTAGACATTGGCCAAAGGCGAGTTCCTGAACCTCCAGCTAGAATTACTGGTAAAATTTCCTCATTAACTTTCATTATATGACCTAATTGTATAAATTTATAAAATAAAAAAACGAAATTAAATTATTCGTCAAATAAATAAGCCTCATTGGTTTTTCTATTTAAAACATCTCTATAAATAATCTTAAACAACCTAAAAAAACAAACAAAATATCTCAAAAACAATCTTCTTGGCTCTTGAATAATCCTATACAACCACTCCAAAGAACATCGCTGAAAAACTAACGGCGCTCTTTTTACATCTCCTGAAATAAAATCAATTGAAGCACCAACACAGATAGCCAAAGCATTTAAATTTTCATTACTTAACTTAAGTGCTAATTGTTCTTGTCGAGGACTACCTACCGCGAGAACTATTAAATCAGGTGAAAACTCTTTAATTAAATGAGCAATTTTTTTACATTCTTGCTGGTTTTCAATAAAACCAATCGGAGGTGAATAGAAATCAATATTTTTGATTTTGAATTTTTTTTGGACAATATCTACTGACTTTTGGTTACTTCCAACTATGTAGACCCTTTTATCTTTAACTCTTCTTAATAACTCAACTGTTAAATCACTTCCAGGACAAAATTTAGTTAAGTTCCCCTTAAGCAATTGAGATACTTTACAGAGTATTCTACTATCATTTACGATTATACTTGCTTTTAAATAAGCCTGATAGAAATCGTCTGAATATTCATAATTAAGCCGAGTTAAGTGGTCTACATTCGGTGTAATTAGGTATTGATAACCTTTTCCAATAACATTCTCCTCAATATAATCGCACACCTCAAAGACATTATTGTTAAACATAGACAAACCGAGAAAACTAACTCTATCTAATGTCATTTTAGTTCCTGTTCAATTTTCTTATTCATGTTTGCTAAAGTTCGTTTTTTTCCAATAAATAATGAGCTTAGATGGAACATCCTAAGATGCTTTCTGAAACCTGGGAATTCAAATCTTTTGGAACCTTTAAGCATACTTTCAAGGTACCCAAACAAGATACAAAAAGAACCTAATACATAAGGCTTATACTTCAATCTATATATCACACTTACTAACATATATAATAAAGAAGTCCCCATATAATATTGACCATAGCCATGTCGTTTCTTGCCAGTATAAATACTTTTTTGACTAGATCCCATAGGTCTTAAATGGATAAATCTTAGTTCTTCAATATCTAAACTTTGGGCTTTCCACCCTTTTAATCGGCATAAGTGACAATCAATACCATCCCACATTACCTCTCTAATAAAACCTCCTATATCATCAAAGCAAACAGTTCTATAAAGTTTAATCATACCAACTGATATTTCATCACCTGTTGGTTCCATTGAAACTTTCTCACCATCTTTGACATAAGGCTTACCAGAAAAAGTGCCTAACCTAGGATCATTGTTAAATTTTTGTATACAGCTTTCAAAATATTTATTTGGGATATCTAAGTCTAAATCAAGCTTACAAATAAATTGATATTTTTTATAATCAACCGAATTTAAGCCATAATAGAAAGTTTCGACTACACCAGGGCCAACATTTCTTCTTCCCCTATCGTTCTTTTTAACCACCTTGATGAAATCATATCTCTCTTCATACTTTTTTAAAATATTAGGAGTTTCATCCGTTGAACCATCATCGACAATGATCCAAAGATCAGGCCTAACTGTTTGATTACAAATAGATTTTAAAGTAACCTCAGCATATTCAGCTTCATTTCTACAAGGTGTAATAATTAATAACCGTTCCATTCTGATACCACTTTTTTATAAATTTTCTCAAGCTCAATCGTTTGTTTCTTTAAATTAAATTTGTCACTCACCAACTTAGACCCGGCCACACCAAATGTATTCCTTAATTCTTCATCTTTTATCAATGTTTTTAATGCACTTGCAAGCTCCATTGGCGAGTTCGGACTTACGCTGAAACCATTCAACCCATCGATTACCACTTCAGGAATTCCTCCATGCTTTGTTGATACAATAGGTAGTCCTGTTGATGAAGCTTCATTAAAAACCAATCCTAGTGCTTCTGAGTCACCATTTTTAGCCTCTCGGCTTGGTAGGCAAAAAATATCTGAGTTATGAAAATATTTCTTTATTTCACTATGCTCTACTGAACCAATAAAGTGAAAGTAGTCATTAAGACTGTACTTTGAAACTAAACTCTCAAGATATTTTGTATAGTTTTCTTCACCTTTACCAATTTGAATAACCTCAAACATTACCCCTTCGTTTTTTAATATTGAACAAGCTTCAATTAAATCATCAATGCCTTTTTTATCTGTATGACGTCCAACACAAAGAATTTTTGTCTTTTTATTAATTATTTTCTTTTTATAGTTGAATAAATCACAATCAACCCCTATATAGTGGGTAATTATTTTTTCTTTAGGGCACCCTTGCTCAATCAACTTATTTTTCACAAAGTCAGAAACCGCGATTATTTTCGCACTCTCCCGGAATATTTTCTTTCTGTCTTTAAGATAATTTAAGTTACTAATTTGTAGAGAGCGAATCTTATGTATATCTGATACAGTACAATCCTGACCATGAAATGTTACTAGAAATGGAACATTTAATTTCTTTGCTAACTTTCTAGCATAAAATGCATCCTGGCCAAAATGAGCATGAATTAAATCAATTTTATTATTTAAAAGCCGTTTATTTATTCCAAACCCAAACAAGGCGAAAGGGACTTTTGCATACTCTGAGTTTATTAAATGCGTATTCTTAAACTCATTTGATTTCTTATTTCTCGTTATAAAGACTGGTGAAAACTCATTAAGAAATCTTGTTTGCTCTGTAATAAAAGACTCAGAATAAACTGGAAATATACTACGGTAAATACCTATATTATACATGTTATGTTCTCTTTATCTCATCAATAAAAAAAGAAGAGAAAATAAAAAAGCACCACTGAATATCATTATATTGAAAGTATGACTTTTCAACAAATGACGAAACTAATAAATAAATCAATGTTAACACTGAAAACAATAAAAGAGCTTTACCATTGCTACCACTTTTCTTAATCGCATTCATACCATCTTTAATTAATTTAATATTGCAATATAAGTAAAGCAATAAACCAATAAAGCCAACATCTAATAATAAATCTAAATATCCATTATGTGCATGTGGAGCTTCCCAATAGATTTCATAAGCTGTTAGTTTATTATAATCAATAACCGAGGTCCAAAATACATCATATCCATAGCCAAAAATATACTGATCCCTCAAATACTCTAAAGCCAAATCCCATAGAAAAGTTCTACCCGTAAGTGTAATATCTTTACCTAATAGCTCAAGAATAACTTCTGCATTAGTTAAAACATAACTTATTAAAATAAAGCTAGATACAATTATTGTTATACTTGCTATTTTCTTTATTAAGCTTCCTTTGTATGAATTATATACCAAAAAGAATACTATAATAGATATAACTAAAATTGATATTGCGCCTTTTGACTCAGACAATATCAAGAAAGCAAAACAAAACAGCAAATATAATATATCTTTATTTTTTCTATATGAATACCAATAACAGCCAAAAAAAATAACACCTATTGCACATACTCTACCGAGTATATTTTTATGAGGGAATATCCCATTCAAAACACCTGGGTACGGCTCACCCATTTGGCCAATACCAACAAAATAGAAAATAGATGATAAAAAAACAACAGTAAGAAAGTAATTTTTCAGAGCATATGCGCTGTTTCTTAATTGATTCTTATACAGTAATCCCATAAGCAATATGGTTGATAAGAACAAAAACATTGACGCTTTTAATGTTGAAATCTTATCATACGACCAAATAAAGCTTAAAAACACGTAGATAAGTAAAATTAGTATCGCTTTATGATTAATAAATACTTTTTTGCTTAGACCTGTCAATAAAAATGCCGTGATAACACAATATAAAGATATGGCAAGCAAATTATATATTAGTGAACTATCGAAGAACTTAAAATATATCCTTGATGAAAATAATAAATATATGATTATAATCAAACTAAAAAAATCAACTCTTAGCTTACTCATTATTTAGTGCCATTGCTGGATTTTCTTTTCAAGAAGTATTTCTAAATTTTCAATATCTTTTTTATATATACTTTTCAATTTTACTTCATCACTTTTACATATTTTAAGCTTGCCTCCCTTATTTACACCATTAAAATATTTGATAATTTTTTTTCTTAAACTTTGTGGTATAAACGGCTTAATAACCGACTTTATTATATTAGGCCTTTTTATAAACAAATGTATAAATTTGCTTTTTGGCATATTTGACTCATTTGTTTTATCTTTTTTTATTGAAAAATTAGCATCAACACCAAGAAAATACAAAACTTCTGATACACTAGCATCAATATCTTTGATAAAATCTTCAAAGATAATGACATGAACATTTTCACGTCCAAATGTTTCCATATATAACTTTACTTGTTCATAGTAAAACCCCATTCTTTTATAATGCCATATAGGCATCCATTTATTTTCTACCCTTAATTCTTCTTCATTTATTGCGTCATAAAAATCATTCACATTTTCACGATAATCTCTTCTCATATGTGAATATGCGGAAAAAGCTCTTAGAGCTGGATTTCGTAGCATTATAATTATTTTGCAATTAGGATTGTCTTCTTTTATTAATTTTGCTGATTCTCGATCATATAGATATGTAGCAGAAGCCTCACCAATCTTTTCACTTTTCTTAGCCTTTACAAAAAGAGAATTGTAGTTTTTTTTACTGGTGACATACATTGACTTAATAATTTCTTTATCACCCACCCCATTATCATAACCATGTTTAAATTCGCCTAGATAGTAATGTGGCTCTTTATTTTCCGGCATAAAAATGCCTTCAACTTGTTGTAAATAATAATAAAGTGATGTTGTGCCACTTTTAGCACTACCAACAATCATAAAGTCTAATTCATTTGCCATTTCAAAAGCTCTCTTACTTAATATATCTTCTTACAATTCCATTCCGGAAATTTTTGGCATATTAATTTATTTAGTGCAATCTCCGCTTCAGTATACAGCTTTACTTTTAGCTTTGAACTTTCAGCAGTTAGAGAGGTATTTGTGATCATACCAGCACCAACCGTTACATTCGTTAGACGGTCAATGATAATCAATGAACCGGTGCCGTGAATGTCTTGGTATTTGTCAATGACTACTGGACTTGCTGTTTCTATTACACAGCTAGCAATTTCATTGAGTTGCATTTCTGTCGAATCATGTTGTTCTAGCGTGTTGACATCAATACGGTACTGGATTTTCTCAATATGACCAAAGGTGTTCTTTGAACCCACTTTGATTTCATATTCTTTGCCAGGCTGAAGCTCAGCTTCGTTCATCCAGACAATGGTGGCTTCAAAGCTGTTGGTAGTTGTTGGCAGCTTAGTGGCATCTTCTGTGGCTTTAACAATCACATCACCACGTGAGATATCAATTTCATCTTCCAGGGTTAGGGTAATGGCCTGGCCTGCAAATGCGCTATCTAAGTCACAATCAGCGGTGACGATACGGGCAACTGATGATGATTTACCTGAAGGGTAAGCAACAACATTGTCGCCGACATTAATCACACCACCGGCAATTGTGCCGCAGAAGCCACGGAAATCGAGATTTGGACGGTTAACGTACTGTACTGGCAGACGGAAAACATCCAGGTTTTTATCTTCATTGACTTTGACGGTTTCAAGGAGTTGCATCAATGTTGCACCAGGGTACCAATCCATCTGTGCCGAGCGCTCTACTACGTTATCACCTCGTAGTGCAGAAATAGGCACAAAACGCACATCAGGGATATCAAGTTGCTCAGCAAATGCTTTGTAATCAGCTTTAATTTGACGGTAAGTGTCTTGGTTGTAATCGACCAAGTCCATTTTGTTTACCGCGACAATTATATGCTTAATACCTAGAAGTGAAGCAATGTATGAATGACGTTTAGTCTGGGTTTGAACCCCTTTGCGGGCATCAATCATTACAATAGCCAAGTCACAGTTTGATGCACCGGTTGCCATGTTACGGGTATACTGCTCGTGTCCTGGGCAGTCTGCGATAATAAACTTGCGCTTATCCGTTGAGAAGTAACGGTAAGCTACATCAATGGTAATGCCTTGCTCACGCTCTGACTGAAGACCGTCTACTAGCAGCGCAAGGTCAAACTCACCATCTGTAGTATTAAACTTCTTGGAATCGTTTTTAATTGCCGCCATATGATCTTCAAAAATCATTTTTGAATCGTGCAGCAAACGGCCAATCAATGTTGATTTACCGTCATCTACGTTACCACAGGTTAGGAAGCGCAGAAGATCTTTGTTTTCGTGTTGTTTTAGGTACGCTTCGATGTCAGAAGCGATTAGGGAGGATTGGTTGGACATATTTTAATTCCAAATAAAATCTTAAATTCTGTGTATATGCTTGAATGCTTGAATGCTTGAATGCTTGAATGCTTGAATGCTATCTAGGTTTTAATTTTTTCATTAAACCTTCAAGCATGGCTGCGATAAGCCTTGTCTGATTAAGCCAATTTTTACCAACTTCTTTTTCTATATATTGTACTTCTATACCAATATAGATTTGGGTTCTTAATTCAGCACAAGAGCCTTTTGCTATAGATAGATACCGGTATTTTTCTCGTTCTGTTTCTCTTGTCATTCCCTCTGCGATATTGCTAGGAACAGACAAGCCTGAACGAGTTATTTGATCTTTAAATCCGTAGTCTTTGCAGCTCTTAAAGTAAAGATATAAGTCAGCTGATAATCTAGAAGACTTTCTCCATACATCCAACTTTTCAAAATCCATTTACTTTCCCGCTTTCTAGCCTTTTAGCTTTCAAGCCGCTCTAAATTTCCTCTGGAAATTTAGAAATAACCTTCCATCTTTTTCTTCTCCATGGAGCCGGCGGAGTCGTGGTCGATGACACGGCCTTGGCGTTCGGAGGTTTTGGTCAGAAGCATTTCTTGAATGACTTCTGGAAGGGTTGTTGCTTCAGATTCTACGGCGCCAGTAAGTGGGTAGCAGCCAAGGGTGCGGAAGCGGACTTTCTTCATTTCTGGCTGTTCACCTTCACGAAGTGGCATACGCTCGTCGTCTACCATGATCAGTGTGCCGTCGCGCTCGACTACTGGGCGTTCATCAGCAAGGTATAGCGGTACAATTTCAATGTTTTCTAGGTAGATGTACTGCCAAATATCCAGCTCAGTCCAGTTCGAAAGCGGGAATACACGGATGCTCTCGCCTTTGTTTACTTTACCATTGAAGATGTTCCATAGCTCTGGACGCTGGCTTTTCGGGTCCCAACGGTGATTTTTATCACGGAACGAGTACACACGTTCTTTGGCACGGGATTTTTCTTCATCACGGCGTGCGCCACCGAAAGCAGCATCGAACTGGTATTTATTCAGTGCTTGCTTTAGTGCCTGGGTCTTCATCACGTCAGTATATTTGGCACTACCGTGGTCGAACGGGTTAATATTAGCTGCACGGCCTTCTTCATTGGTATGAACCAATAACTCCATGCCATATTTCTTTGCCATGCGATCACGAAATTCAATCATCTCACGGAACTTCCATGTGGTATCCACATGCATCAATGGAAATGGTGGTTTGGCAGGAAAGAAAGCTTTCATGGTAAGGTGCAACATTACCGCGGAGTCTTTACCTACTGAGTAAAGCATCACTGGATTATCAAATTCAGCGGCCACTTCACGAATAATGTGAATGGATTCTGCCTCAAGTTGTTTGAGGTGGGTCATTCTTGCTTGAGAAATTTCCATAATTATTTTCTGACTTAGATAAAAAAGAAGGCTACGAGCTACGAGCTACGAGCTACGAGCTACGAGCTACGAGCTACGAGCTACGAGCTACGAGCTACGAGCTTAATAGATTTTGATTTGAAGAAATATTAGAAGTAAAGCTATCAGCTATCAGCTATCAGCTATCAGCTATCAGCTATCAGCTATCAGCTATCAGCTATCAGGGAATTCTGACAGCTGAAGGCTGATTAGTTGCAACTTAAAGATTATTTTTCGCTGCTGTAGCTGTAGTTGTAGTAACCATAGTTACCACCGTAATAACTACTTGCTTTGCGCACTACAGCATTAAGAATAAAGCCTTTTACTTCAATGCCGTTTTGCTCAAAGCGCTGCTTGGTCACTTCGATTTCCTTCACGGCATTTTGTCCAAAACGGCCAACTAGCAGTGTGGTACCTGCATGGGCACCGACAATAGCAGGGTCAGTCACCGCTAGAATTGGTGGGGTATCGACAATGACGATATCGTAATTTTCTGATGCCCAGTCCATCAACTGCTTAAAGCGAGGATGCATTAGCAGTTCGGATGGATTAGGCGGTACTTCACCCCGGCCAATAAAGTCCATGCCATCAACACCCGGCTTTTTGAGTAAGTTTTCAATACTGGTTTGGCCGCTTAAGAAATCAGACAGACCTGGTTTTGGGTTGACCGCCATCTGTTTTTCCATACGGCCTTTGCGCATATCCGCATCAATCACCAACACCTTTTGGCCTGATTTTGCAACGACTGCCGCCATGTTGGCAGAGACAAATGATTTACCGATACCCGGACTTGGGCCAGAAATCATCAGGATATTGTTCTTGGCTTCCATCATGGCAAAATGCAAGCTGGTTCGCAGACTACGCAGCGCTTCGATAGACAAGTCTGCAGGGTTTGACACCGCTAACAGAGTATCTTGCACCGATAACTGCTTTTTGCCCTTTTGTTTTTTCTCCAGCTCAATCTGCCAATCCGACATCGGCACGCTGGCATAAACCGGTAAGCCGATAGCTTCAATTTCATCAGGGTTTTCAACACCTCGATGGAAAGCTTGTTTCACCAAAGCAAATGCCACTGACAACACACCGCCCAACATAGTCGCTATAATAACGATAATGGCTTTTTTCGGTTTTACCGCTTCTTCCAAAGTCTCGGCATTATCAAGAATACGTACATTGCCGACCGCACTGGCCTTCATGACATTAAGTTCTTGTACCTTGTTGACCAACTGCAGGTAAATGGCCTGATTGACTTCGACATCTCGGCTGAGGCGAATGACTTCCTGCTGAGTTTTTGGCATTTTTGAGACCGTACGATCAATACGTGCTTTCTCAGCTTCTAATGTACGACGCTTTTCAAGTAACGAGACATAAGCCGGGTGACTCTTGGTAAAACGCTGTGCAATATCTGATTCCTTAAAGGTCAACTCGTTAAGTTGTGCTTCTACCGTTACCATGGTATCCAGCACTGATTTCGCTTCTAAGGCTAAATCCACCGAATCGTTTTCAAGCTTATAAGCATTTAGCTTGGCTTCTGATTCATCCAGTTGCTGCTTAATATCTGGGAGGTGACCACGCAAAAACTGCAGACTTTTCTCCGCTTCTGCCGAAGTACGGTCGATATTTTGCATCAGGTAATCTTCAGTAATGCTATTCAAGATTGCCTGAATTTCCGCCGGTTCTTCGCCTTCCAAAGTGAGTTTCAGAATCCCCGTTTTCTTACCCAACTCAGAGACCGTAACTGCCTCTTGCAGTTCGCTAATAGTCACTAATCGGGCACGCTTAACGACAGTAAACTCTGTTTCTGGTTCAGCTTGAAGATCTGAGATTAAAATAGAAATTTCACCGAATTGTGCCAATTCAGCTTTACGGCCATCTAGCAATTTCTCACCATCAAATGACAAGCTATAGCTCTCATCAGCATTTACGGTTAAAACCAGCTTCTCACCCATCAATTCATGAGGCAGATCCAGTTTTGAAATAACCGCTAATGGTTTGTCTTCCCCTTTTAACCTTGCCAAGCCCTTACCAATAACGGGTAAATATTTAGGTTTTACATTGACAGTAAGGTTCAATTTATCAACGGTACTACCAATGACCATTCGAGATTTGATAATTTGAATCTCGGTATCAGCAGACGATTCAGAAGCAAACATTTCTGATATATCAGAAAGGCCAGGAACACCTGGACTTTTCTCTTCTACCTGCACTAACGCGTCCGCTTTGTAAATTGGTGTTGCTAGTAATGCATAAACAACACCAATAGAAGCAAATACGAAGGTTGTTAAAATGATAATCCAGCGGTGATCTAACAACACGCCGAACAGCTTAACCAAATCGATTTCATCGGAATCGTTTTGAGAATTGTTAATAATTTGGGTTGTGGTCATAGAATTACTTCTAGGTATAGAGTAGATCCTAGATCCTAGATCCTAGATCCTTTCGTTAATCGTTTATGCTTCAGTTAGCTGAAGCAATTCATCAAAATAGTTACTAGCTTCTTCCCTACTTTCTATTTCCTAGGAACTAGGAACTAGGAACTATAGCCTACGGCCAATTACGTACGCGTAGCGCACCTTCAGTTAGATCATTGAAGCCGGTAATAGTCGGCAACAATTGACGGACTACACGATTCCAACGGCTAATTGGCGCAGCGGTGACATAAACAATGTCATAAGGCTGAAGCGCAAATTCGGTGCCAATCACCAGTGCTGAAGCATCTTTGATATTCAGCTGATAAATATTAGCCAATGGCTGGCTTTCATCGGTGGTTGATAGCTCATTACCACGAATAACAAACACGCCTGTGGCATCAGCTTCTAGCTCATTAATGCCGCCAACATGGCTCAGCGCTTCGGTGAGGCTCATCCCGCTGCGATCAATTTTAAGCAGCTGTGGGTTATTGACTTCGCCCATCACGAAGACTTTCTGGGCATCGTTTCGTGGTACATGAACAATATCACCTGGGCGTAGTAAACGGTTTTGAGTTAAATCACCACGTTGCATTAACGCATAAAGCGAAACACTTTCTTCAACACCATTGCGGGTCAATGTGACATTACGCCAGTCCGCATTCTCTGCTAAGCCACCAGCCCGATTAATCGCATCGAGCATTGTAAGCGGTACATTGGTGATTGGCTGCTGACCAGGCTTGTTGATCTCACCGGTAATATAGGTTTTTTGCGAGCGGAAAGAGGCAACATTGACATCTACTTGTGGGCTTTCAATATACTTTGCCAAGCGCACAGCAATTTCATCACGCACTTGGGTAACGGTTTTCCCTTCTACCTGTACCGACCCAATATAGGGATAAAAAATCGAACCATCAGCATGTACCCAGTTACCTGCTTCTGCCGAGCTACGATAAGAGCCAGCAGGTATGGTCAGTTCTGGGTGATCCCAAATGGTAATATTTAAGATATCACCAGGGCCAATCCGGTATTGGTAACGGGCAATTTCAGCGTCCAGGGCTGGATTTGCTTTTGAATACACCGCAGGCGCTTTGAACTGCCTCACCGCGCTGGCTGTCAACGGGTAGACATTGACCTGTTCGGAAATATCACTGTCTCTTTCTTGCTGAGAAGCAACGACATTTTTATCATCTATGGTTAAGTTTGAACCGGGCACAGTACAGCCCGCCAGCATAGCGGTTGCCATGGCCGGAATAAGGAGCTTCTTTGTGAAATGCATATTTGTTTTCGAAAATGTTGAGAGAAGGTGAAAAACAAAGAATCAGCTATCAGCTATCAGCTATCAGCTATCAGCTATCAGCTATCAGCTAAGATAATAAAGATTAAAACAAAAGGTGAAACTACCGTTGGGGGCTCAGCTATCAGCTATCAGCTATCAGCTATCAGCTATCAGCTATCAGCTATCAGCTATCAGCTATCAGCTATCAGCTAAAGATGAACGGAAGTTCAGGTTTGAAGCAAAAGATACTTGCGTATTTATACAACGGTCGGCTTAGTTAGCAAAGTGGTTTAGACATGCTACCGCCCTTAGGTTGTGGTTCCTAATGACCGTCAAATTTTGAGTACGGGGTACACTATCGCAAATTTATGGCATTGAAATGTCAAATCTAGTCAACACAAGAGCAAACAGATTCAGTCCATTTCAACCTAGAAATAAAGCATTCATCTACCTTAAAATCTGGTTG
Organism: Photobacterium sp. DA100; assembly: GCF_029223585.1. Classification (NCBI taxonomy): domain Bacteria; kingdom Pseudomonadati; phylum Pseudomonadota; class Gammaproteobacteria; order Vibrionales; family Vibrionaceae; genus Photobacterium; species Photobacterium sp. DA100. The sequence goes on from NZ_CP119423.1 coordinate 2,920,507, forward strand.
ATGATTTTACACTTTTTTTATGTTGATAGGAATATGAATTTGGTAGCTTACTTTCAGAAATTCTTAAATCATTCTTATATAGCATTGATTTTTAATCTTTTTATCAGCATTCAGAAGCTTTCAAAAACGTTATAAATCCCTATAACCATTAGTAGCACACCTAAATCCCCATCAAGATACTCTTATCAGTCATTTCTTAATCATTTTTGGGAGTAAGTTCTCTTTTTGACACGTTCAAACTTAAGAAAAAAGAAAACTCTTATATGACAATTGGCTAGATGCATTGCGGATTTGTGTTAATCACAATATCATTGCATAGAAGGCGGTAACCGCTTGATTGATATTTTTTTATATACTTAACTGTTACTTTTGAACAACAAGTAAGGGAATGGGATGAAAAAAACAGCTTTAGCAATGATTGCTGCGCTATCACTAAGTGGTACAGCTTTCGCGGCAACTGAAACAGGTTCTACTGCCGCAGCATCCGGCGGTACATCTTCAACAGCAGCGACTGCAGGTACTACAGCGTCAACAACAGGTGCTGCAGCGGGTACTGCGGGTGCTTCAGCGGCAGCGGCCGGTGGTATTACAGCAACAACTGTTGCAGTCGGTGCAGCAGTTGCAGTCGCTGGCGTTGCAGTGGCCGATTCAGGTGGTAGCACCAGTACAACAACAACAGCAACAGCAACTCGATAATTTATTTTGTTTGAGTTGATTATGTTTAACCGCGCCCTCTGGTGCGGTTAATTTTGTTAATTGACCAAAAGTTTACACATCGGCAACTAGACAGCTACCACCTTATTCTGACACTTTATTCTGAAACACTCTACTTATCTAGTATTAAGCAATTTGGATGCTATCTCCATGTTTCGACACTGTTCAACTGCATTACTTCTGGTTTTATCTCTCGCTGGCTGCAGCCAAAAGTTTAAGGACGTTAACGATACGGTTAACCTCGCTTTTTTTGGCGACCAGGATGTAGCACTAAACGCCGAAGAGATTAGTCAACTACCTTATGCCAGCCTGTACGCTCGAGTAGATGATGGCCCTCAGGCTTTCATGGTATTGGCCTTTGCAGAAAATCGTTCCACTCTGGGTTTAACTCACCACAGTGACTTATCAAGCACAATCACTGCAGAACACATGAGTACTCAGCTAAAATGGGTGTCAGCAGATAAAGGGATGTTGATAACAGAAAGTGGGCGTATCGTAAAAACCCTTAACTTGCCAGCAGGTAACTTAGTTAGCAGTGATAGCTATCAACCCGACCCGCTAGCACTTGGACTGCACTTAGCCTCTACCCCAACCCAGTGGCAACGAACCATTGATTGGCAACCTGGCTACCATTTCGGCTATCCAGTCAAAAGTCAATTTGTCTTCGTTAGCGAAGAGACTTTAGATATCAACGGCACCAATAAGCTAACCAAGCATTTTGTCGAACATGTCTCTATCCCAACACTGAATATCGAATACAACAACCACTGGTGGATTGAGCCCAACAACGGCATGGTCATCAAGAGCAAACAAAAATTGGCTCCTAACCTGCCTTATATCGAGCTGACCTTGCTTAAACCATTTGCCTAGGGAATGCGACTGTGAGTAATTTAACCTCTTACCCTATTTATCAAATATTGATCAATACTCTGCGTATTAGACGAAATATTATGCAACAAGCAAGACTTTTCCTTCTCTTTTCACTTATCAGCGTTCTACTTGCCCCCTCTATGGCGGTAGCTCAAACCACAACCATAGCTCCAGAAGCAAAGTTAAGCGTGAGCATTTACAACCCAGAGAAAACACAGGCCTGGTCTCTGAATTATTCTGAACCAGCTCGCCTAAGCCAAGTAATAAGCGATAGCATTACAACGCAAATGCAAAATAATCTCAGCATACAGGGCAGCCACTTTTATACTGATCAGATTTACTGGCCTGGCAGCAGTTTGACGACAGGAGCAGCTCCACAGAATAAATCGACCGTCCTGAAAGCAATCGACCAACTTGTTGATAAAGAACCGACCAGTTTTGCCTTGAAAGCAAGCCTTAGGGCTAACGAACGCTGGATAGCTAACAACATCTTGCACCAAAGGGAATTAATCCCGCTTGATTTTGATGCCATTAGATTGAATAGAAAATTAAATCCTTTGCTTAATGGCGAATACCACCTCTATTTACCCAATCGTCCTAGTGATATCTTGGTCATTGGTGCGACCCAGAAACCAACTTTGCTGCGTTGGCAACCACGCCTATCGGCAAGGAACTACTTGGATAAAACCGCATTAATCGACAATCACCAGAAAGATTATGCTGCGGTGATACAGCCTGATGGCACCGTTGAGCAACACCCTATTGCCTATTGGAATAAAAATCATATGGATATTGCGCCGGGCGCAACCATTTATATTGGCTATAACGATTTACCCGGTGATTACCTGTCATTGAACCAAGAAATGATTAAACTGCTAAGGAACAAGGTGCTGTGATCATGTCAAACAAGGATACCAATACAACTTTGCAAACACCTTGTGGCTTCTTTAGACTCTCTGCCATCGCTTTAGCGATACTGCCTGTTTACTCAGCCAATGCCGATGACTTTAGCTACCCAGTATTAAGGCCTTCACAGTCTGACTTTGGCGGTGTTGGCTTAATGCAAATGCCTACTGCGCGCATGAACCCCACTGGCGAGTTTAACGCAGGAGCAACCTATAACAATGAATATCATCACTACAATGCTTCGCTGCAACTCTTCCCTTGGTTTGAGGCAACGATTCGCTACACCATAGTCCAAGACTTACTCTACAGTAGCAACCCTGATTTTAGTGGTGATACCAAATACACAGATAAAGGGATCGACTTTAAAATTCGCTTATGGGAAGAAAGCTACTGGATGCCCGAGGTTGCTGTTGGTATTCGCGATTTTGGTGGTACAGGGCTCTTTGATGGCGAGTTTATCGCTGCCAATAAACAAATTGGCCCGGTGGATGTCACCCTCGGTGTTGCATGGGGTTACATGGGCAACAGCGGCAATGTCACTAACCCATTATGTGACTTAGCCGACCGCTTTTGTGAACGAGAAATCCGTGGCCAATGGGGTACGGCTAACTTTGATAATTTCTTCAGTGGGCCTATGTCTATCTATGGCGGTTTGGAATATCAAAGCCCTTGGGAGCCATTACGCTTCAAGCTTGAATATGATACTAACGACTATAAGAGTGATTTTCCGGTTACGCATGGTGGTATTGAAATGCCACAGGACAGCAAATTTAACTATGGCGCGCTATACAGGCTTGGTAACTGGGGGGATCTACGGCTAAGTTATGAACGCGGCAATACCTGGACATTTGGCTTTAATCTATATACCAACTTCAACGACTTGAAATCCGGCTGGCAAGATGAGCCTGTACCAAATTATACCCCACGTAGTCATAGTCAGCCTGATACTAACGAGCTGAGCAATGCGGAATGGCAAGTGCTGGCTGATGAACTGCATACTATTGCGGGTTATAAAAACCCAACTATTCATTACACTGACACCAGCGTTACGGTAAGTGCCGATCAAAACAAATACCGTGATCGTAATGAAGCACACGAGCGTGCAGCAACCGTATTGGCCAACCGTGGCCCAGATGTGACTGAGTATCGTTTAATTGAAACCAACAACCGTCAGGCAATCACCGAAACCCGAATTGATGCCGATAAATTCAGCCAAGTCGCCAATATTGAATACATCGGCGCAAATGTTACAGACAGCAGTTCGGTTTCTACACCAAATGAACCTGAAGGAAGGCTAGTTGCCGAACCAAGTAAACGGTGGGATGTCAGCCTATCACCGACATTACAGCAGTCTATTGGCGGTTCTGAAAATTTCTACATGTTCAATATTGGTATCAATGCCGGAGCGAATTACTGGTTTACCGATAATATTGAACTAGGCGGTTCGGTCTACTTCAATATTTATGACAATTATGACAAGTTCTTGTACGACGTACCGCCAGATGGCACGGACTTGAAACGTGTTCGCACCCTGGTTCGCCAATACATCAGTGATAATCCTGTGCGCCTCGACAACCTTCAGCTTACTTGGATGGATAAATTAGGTGATAACTGGTACAGCCAAGCCTACGGTGGCTACCTAGAAATGATGTTCGGCGGTGTTGGTGGTGAGGTATTGTATCGCCCACTAGGTGCAAACTGGGCTATCGGCATGGATGTCAACTATGTTGTCCAGCGCGATCCGGACTCAGCGTTTGGTTTCTTTACTGAAGAAGATCAGTTTGATCCAATCACTAATCGCCCATATCGAGTACAAACCGGAGCGATGACAGGCCATGTTACCGGTTACTACCAACCACAGTGGGATTGGCTACCAAACACCTTGTTCAAGGTTAGCGCTGGTCAATACTTGACTGAAGATATCGGTGTTACCGTTGATTTCTCGAAGCAGTTTGATAGTGGCATTACTGCCGGTGCCTTTGCCACCTTCACAGATCTGTCCTCCGATGAATACGGTGAAGGTAGTTACACCAAAGGCTTCTACATCTCGATTCCGTTTGACGTAATGACAGTCAAACCAAGCACCAACCGAGCGACGATATCCTGGTTACCTCTTACACGCGATGGCGGCCAAATGCTGAATCGCAAATACCAGCTGTTTGGGGTAACGGATGCGAGATATCCGTGGTACAGCCGCAGAGCGGTTGAGTAGGAACGAGGAAGAGCAATCTTGGGAAGAGCTGGTTCTGGGACCTAGGAAGAGCAGGTTAGAGATCCTGGGGCCTGGGTCCTAGAACCTAGAACCTAGAACCTTCTCTAGGTTCTAGGTTCTTCCCAACAAATAAATACATCCATTTTGTTTTACATGCAGAACCAATAATCAATGCAGCCCTAATAGAGCAAACAAAGAAAAAACTTAAAAAGCACTTAAGAAAATAAAGGCTTAATCAACTCGGTTCACATTAATATTTTTCAATTTCAAATATTCTGTCTCAAAAATGTGACATTGCACTAAGAATATTTTCAGTTTCCGACATCATTTTGCGAACTGAGCTATCATATATAAATAATAAGATTGTCAGTAAATTGACAACCTGATAATAAATGACACTTTTTTGACGACAGAAGATATTAATAGAAGGAAAGAGCATGTTTAGGGCATATGCTCACTTTTCAGTGAAATACCCAGCCATACATATAGCTAACTTGTTGATTGTATTGTCTGTTTTTATTATTAGCTGCTACCAACTACTGGCCAATGAAAACTTGCAATATGCCGCTGGTTTTGTGTTTGTAATATTACCTATCATTGTTTTTGCTAAATCTTCTGATTACAAACGCAAGTATATGAGTGCAAATAGTTAAAGTCAGCTATCAGCTATCAGCTATCAGCTATCAGCTATCAGCTATCAGCTATCAGCTATCAGCTATCAGCTATCAGCTATCAAGAATAATAAAAAATCGGCATACCAATGTATGCCGATTTTTTTATTAATATGAGCGCTTATTAAATCGCTTGCATTTTAAGCTGTTGCCACATCTCTTTGACAATAAGCTGATCGGCTGGGTTAAGCTCCGATTGCGCTTCCGCCATGCTCGCTTCAACCTTGGCATTCATGGCTTCGATACTTGTCGCCCCTTCCAGCTCACAATTGGCAGCAGAAAGTGAAATATGGCCGCGTAAGTAACCGCCTGCAAAGAGCTCGTCGTCTGATGCCGTCTCAACCATCTGGTCGATCAGGGTTAGTAGTTTATCTTCGTATTGGTGGATCATAATATCTTTTGGGGTTCGGGATTCTGGGTCCTAGGGCCTAGGAAGAGCAAAGCCCAAATTACTACGCCATATATAACAGAATCAAGTTAGTATTAAGTCCTGGGTCCTGGGTCCTGGGTCCTGGGTCCTGGGTCCTGGGTCCTGGGTCCTGGGTCCTGGGTCCTGGGTCCTGCAAAAGCGTTTGCTCGTAGCTGAACGATGTCAAGCTCCTCGCTCTTATTCTTTCGCTCTTCCCGCTTCTCCTAGGGCCTGCTCTTCCTAGGACCCGCTTTTCCTAGGACCCGCTTTTCCTAGGGCCTGCTCTTCCAAGGGTCAGTTATTCCTAGGGCTCAGTCCCCGCTTTTATTCAAACATCCCCGCCACTAGCGGTTCTACCCCGTAGTGACTGCGTAATGCTTCCGATAAGGTTTTGGCGCGCGTTGGCATACCGTTTTCGAGGTAAACCAATACTTGCTCGCGTACTTTATTCGTAAACCCTACTCGGTCTGGCTCACAATTGCCGCTTAGGTTATCACAGCTCACTTGGAAGCGAAAACCACAGCTAACGGCAAGGATCCACTCTACCGCCTGCGGCTTGATTTCTACCTTTTCGAATTCAGCCTGGACTTCCGCCGTTCGACCATCGGGCTCGTACCAGTAACCGTAATCTTCCAGTAGCCTGCGCTGCGGGCCAGCAATACACCAGTGGGCAATTTCATGCAGTGCCGAGGCAAAGTAACCTCGGGCGAATATGACCCTATGATACGGGTACTCTTCATCTGCAGGCAGGTAAATCGGCTCATCACCACCAAGGATCAGTTCGGTGTTGAAGGAGTCTAAAAACGTTTGGTTGAAGATGTTGATGATGTCGGTGTTTTTATGGGGCATTTTAAAAAAGCGGGTCCTGGGTCCTGGGTCCTGGGTCCTGGGTCCTGGGTCCTGGGTCCTGGGTCCTGGGTCCTGGGTCCTGGGTCCTGTAGTATTAGTTGCTAATGCAGCGATATTATCAAGAACAACCTGCTATTTCTAATCTTGATATTTCTCAGAGATGCCAAACTCAGAGACATCATAAATTCCTCTAGATTCTTTTACCTGTCCACTTCAAAATTTGATTAGACTCGCTATTTTGCGGCTAACAAGGTTAGCTCTTACTACTAATTCATCGGCTTCACCCTGACCGATATAGCCAAACTCCTTCGCCAACAGTAACTGTGTAACTAACTCACCACATGAGCCTTTAGCGTAATATAAGAAACGGACAGATTCCTTACGTGTTTCTCGTTCTTCGCCTTCTGCGATATTCGAAGGAACAGATACAGAAGACCGACTTATTTGATCTTTGAAGCCAAAATCCTTACATGAAACAAATAATCGATGAACGATCACTGCTATCTGAAAGCTTTCCTTCCAAATATGAAGTTTTCGGTATTCCATTCCCCCTCCATGGGTACTGGGTACTGGGTACTGGGTACTGGGTACTGGGTACTGGGTACTGGGTACTGGGTACTGCAAAAGCGTTTGCTCGTAGCTAAACGATGTCAAGCTCTTCGCTCTTCCCGCTTCTCCTAGGAACTGCTCTTCCAAGCACCCCGTTCCCGATCTTCCTGAGCCTTCTTTTCCTACGACCTGCTTTCGCTCTTCCTAGGGCCGCATTTCCTAGGCCCCAGGACCCGCTCCTCCCAGGGCCGCTCTAATACTCATCTATCTCATCCATAAAATCATCCAGATACGCGTCGTCTTGCTGCTCTGGTAGCTCGACGTTGCCGCCACTGGCGCGGAAGTTCTTGTTCTGGATGTAGGCATCACGGGTGAAGATGTAGGCATCTGGCGAGTCCTTCAGGATAGCTTCTTGCTTGACCAGTGCCGCCCGATCTTCCATCCCTTCAAACGCCCACTTACCCAGGCTCTGCCAGAAGTTCAACGCACTTAATGGCAAGTACAATCCGTCAACAAAATCACCGGCGCCTTCGCGCAATGTCAGCGGGCCGTAAACCGGGAACATGAAGTAAGGGCCGTTGGCGACGCCGTATTTACCCAGGGTGTCACCGAACTGTTTGTCGACCGGCTTGCGAATATCCGCCGCGGAGGCGATGTCGATCAAGCCGAGCAAACCAAAGGTGGAGTTGATCCAAAAACGGTTGAAATGGCGCACAGCCTCTTCGCCGTTGAGCATCAGGGCACTGTTGACCATGCTGGCTGGCTCATCGAGGTTGGCCAGAAAATTCCTGATGCCGGTCCGGATGAATGAAGGCGTGTAGTCGACGTACGCCAGTGAGATCGGCCTGGCCAAGTAAGGGTCCAAGTAGTCGTAGTTCAAGTTCCACATAGCGCGGTTGAAGCCTTCGAACGGATCATACACACCCGGTACCGAATACTCCCCACCACCCTGCTCGACTTCTTCCAGCACTGCCGCGAGATCTTCGTCATACTCGTCATCGTAATCGCCAAACTCATCAATGCCATCGGCTGGCGCAGTGACGCTCTCTGTAGCTACAGCTCCGGGATCTACAACATCGGTATCAACGGCATCAAGGTCGACAGCACCCTGCTCCGCAAGGGAACCTGGCTGCTCGATGTTAGTGGTATCCGGTAATGTTTGCTCATCAGGCGATTGCGCACACGCTGTCAGTGTCAATGAAATAGCGATAGCAAGTAGGTGTTTTTTCAATGTGGTATCCATGGCATATCAGGCTGAAACGCGCTAAATGGTAATATCGGCGAACCCAAACATCTAGCACTTTTGCGCTAGCCGCTAAAGACATCGGTCAATTGAGGATCACTACCTATACGTTGATGCTCTTTTCTTTATAGCCTAAAAAACAACAGGCCAGATACTTATAGTATCTGGCCTGCTTCATCTCTACCACTTCAAGTGGCAGATTTTATTAATATTTTGCATTTATCACGACGTTTGTCGAGCCGCCTAACGGAATGATCTCACTTTGACCGTACCAGTCCCCTTTACGGGTGGTGACATTACCGTCGGTATCGATACGGGCCTTGATGATCATGTCCTGCAGCGAGGTCATCGGGCGCTCAGGGATCATGCTGTCATTGTCGTCCAATGTCAGGCTGATCGGGAACGACGACAGCGGTACGCGGCGTGCGGCCACCGGCATCGGTGCACCGTCTGCTGAATGAACCGAGATGATCACCAAGCCTTGCTCCGGCAACTCCACGTTCGGATCCAGCTCAACCGTTACCGACACTGACGTGGCAGTGTTGTTGCTGCGCTCCAGCTGAGACTGGGCACGGGCAATACTGCGGTCAAGCATGTCAGCACGCGGATCATCGGCACCGATCACCTGCTTCATCATGTTCCAGTAGTTGATGGCCTGCTGGAAGTTGCCAGCTTCAAAGGCATCAAATGCCAATAGCGACAGGGCACGAATGTTGGTGTGATCGACACGCAGGACGCTGCGAAGCAGCAGACGAGCACGCTCGCTCTGCGCTGGATCGCCAATCATCATCAAGGTCTGGCCATAGCTCAGCATCACTTCCGGATTACTTGGGTCAAGGCGGTAGGCGCGAGCCATCGCATCCTGCGCCGTTTCCGCATCGCGGTTGGCCATGCCGATGCGGCCCAGCAGCAACCAGCCCGTCGCATCATTTGGCTCACTGTGCAAGCGGGTACGCAATGCCAGTGTCAAATCATCCATTTCCTGATCGCTGAGCGGATTGGACTCGTCCATCAAACGCTGAGACAGCTCCGGCAAGCGAGAAACGGTTTCATTCCAAGCCTGAACTTTATCCAAGCTACCGACTTTCATGTACATGCCAAAGCTGACGCCAACCAACACAATCAACCCCGGGATAAGCATTGCGGTGCTTACCTGAGTTTTCTTCTGCTCGGCACTGGCCAGAACATCGTCCAGCAATGACTGCTGGAGCTCAACCACCAGCTCGTCTTTGTTTTCGACCAGCCCTTCGCTGCTTTCTTCCTTAAGCTCGTCCATACGATCTTTGAAGAACGCTTTGTTCAGCTCATCGCGGCTTGCCACTTCATCTTGCTCTTTGCCTTTGTACATAGGCACGACAAAAATGACCATCGCGACCAGCACCAAGAGGGTGGAAATTACCCAAAACATCGTCATTATTTCACCTTACCGTCTTGGTTTGTCTGCGAAGAGGCCTTGTCGGCCTCGGTACCCATTTCGGCCATCAGCGCCTGCAAACGGGCTTGCTCTTGCGCGTCCAACTCTGAGTCAGTCACTTTTTCCGTGCTTTTGCGCGAACGCATCACCAAGATGGTAAAGCCCACGACGATAAAGAACAGTGGACCTAGCCACAGGATCAGGGTTGATGCCATCACAGGCGGGTTGTATGTCACAAAGTTGCCGTAGCGGGCAATCATGTAATCCACAACATCCTGCTTGCTCTTGCCTTCCTGAAGCAGCTCGTAGGTTTTCTGGCGCATATCTTGCGCCAAGGCCGCATTCGAATCAGCAATGTTGTTGTTCTGACACTTAGGGCAGCGTAGCGTGGCAGCCAGCTCCTGGAAGTCCTTCTCCTGCTGCAGAGAATCGAACTCGTAGACATCAATAGAAGCGAGCGCCGGTGCCGGCGCGGTCACCAACGCAGCACCTGTGAACACCATCGCCATCGCGAGGATAGGACCGGTGAACAAGCGGGTCATTCGACGAGAAATCATCATTATCCCTGCGCCTCCTCAATCAGCGCCTCGTACATCGGTTTCAATGTCTCGTTCCAGTTACGGTCGTTGACATCACCGACATGGCGATAGCGAATAATACCGTTAGCATCAATCAGGAAAGTTTCCGGTGCGCCGTACACGCCCAGATCCATCCCCAGCATCCCGTTACCGTCAAACAGGCTATGCAGGTAAGGGTTACCCAGCTCGTTGAGCCAGCGTACTGCTTTCAGGCGCTCGTCCTTGTAGTTGAGGCCGATGATCTTCACGCCTTCGCTTGCTAGCTGGTTAAGGTAAGTGTGCTCGGCATAACAGGTCGGACACCAGGTCGCCCATACGTTAAGCAGCAGAGGCTCACCCTTGAAGATGTCCTGCTCGTACAGCTTGCCGGCTTCCACCAAGTCCTCGAGCTTGAACTGCGGGACCGGCTTGCCCACCAGCACCGATTCCAACTTGGTTGGATCATCGCCGCCGGCGTTACGGCTGAGCTGGATCATGAACATCACGACCAGCCCCATGAACAGGACTAATGGGATAAAAAGTAACTTCTTGTTCATCAGTTTGCCTTCGCCTCCTGCTTCGCAACCACAGACTCACCTTTCTCTTCCTTGCGGCGGAAACGGTAGCGCTTGTCACTAATGGCAAATGCACCGCCCAGAGCCATCAAGGCCGAGCCGAACCAAATCCAGTTTACAAACGGCTTAAAGTAGATACGTACCGCCCAAGCACCGTCGGTCAGCTTCTCACCCATTGCCACGTATAGGTCACGGGTTACGCCGCTGTCGATGGCCGCTTCGGTCATCATAGAGCCCGCCACCGAGTAGAAACGCTTCTCGGCATGCAGGGTCGTTACACGTCTACCGTCGCGGGTAATATTGAAGTCCGCAATGTAACCGTCGTAGTTAGGGCCGTCGGCATCACGCAAACCGGCAAAGTGGAAATCGTAGCCTTGAACTTGCACCGTCTCACCCGGTGCCATGCGCACGTCACGCTCGATATCGTAGTTCGATACCAGAGTAATACCGATAACGGAAACAGCCAGACCAATATGGCCCAGTACCATCGCCCAGTGACTACGGCCCAGCTTGGTAAGTCCTTTCCACAGGGTATGGCGGTGTGTCGCACGCTCATACAACTCAAAACCGTGCATCACGATGATCCACACGGCCATCGCCATACCAAGTACCGCCAATGGCTCAAGCACTTCGGTGAACAGCCATACCGACAGGAATGCAAACGGGATAGTGACCAGGGCAGAGATGATCATCTGCTTGCTGATGTTCGAGACCTTGTCGCGCTTCCAGCGAACCAGTGGGCCGACACCCAGAATGAAGGCAAACGGGATCATCAGCCAGGTGAACAGGGTATTAAAGAACGGCACCCCGATAGACACCGAGCCCAAACCGATTTGCTTGTGGACCAGTGGCAGCAAAGTACCAATAAGAACAACAAGCAGTGCGGCAACCAACAGCAGGTTGTTCGCCAGTAGCAGGTTCTCGCGCGAGAACAAGGCGTAGTTACCACGGGAGCGGATCTGGGCGCCGCGCAGTGCGTAAAGCAACAATGAACCGCCGATCACCACCACCAGGAAGCCAAGGATGAACATGCCGCGAGCCGGATCGGATGCAAACGCGTGCACCGAGACCAAGACGCCGGAACGGACCAGGAAGGTGCCCAGCAGGCTCAATGAGAAGGCAGAAATCGCCAGCAGCACCGTCCATGCTTTGAACGTACCGCGTTTTTCAGTCACAGCCAGCGAGTGCATCAAGGCCGTACCGGCTAGCCATGGCATAAAGGAGGCGTTTTCTACTGGATCCCAGAACCACCAGCCACCCCAGCCAAGCTCATAGTAAGCCCACCAAGAGCCCAGTGCGATACCCAATGTTAGGAATGCCCATGCCGCAATCGTCCAAGGACGAGACCAGCGTGCCCAAGCCGTATCCAAACGACCTGTCATTAGCGAGGCAATCGCAAAAGCAAAAGCGACCGAGAAGCCCACATAACCCATGTAGAGCAGCGGCGGGTGAATGATCAGCCCCGGATCCTGCAACAGCGGGTTGAGGTCACGGCCATCGACCGGGAAGAACGGCAGGGTACGCAAGAATGGGTTGGAGGTCGCAATGATGAACAGCAAGAAGCCGATCGCAATCATCCCCATGACAGACAGTACGCGCGCCAGTGATTCCAGCGGCATGCCACGGCTAAACACCGCAACAGCAACGGCCCAGCCAGCTTGGATCAGCGCCCAAAGCAGCAACGAGCCTTCGTGGCCGCCCCATACTGCCGACAAGCGGTAGTACCAAGGCAGCAAGGTGTTAGAGTTACTGGCAACATACGCTACCGTGAAATCATTGCTGTAAAAAGCCCAGCTTAGAACGATAAACGACACTAAAGTCATGCCGAAAATACCATACGTCAGCGGACGGGCCATTCGCATTAGTGCCTGATTCCCAACGGATGCGCCGTAGAGGGGATAGATGCTGACCAGGATGGATAATCCCAGTGCAACAATCAGGCTAAAGTTGCCTATTTCTGCAATCATTATTGAGCACTACCCTGTAGTTGTTCTTCGGTGTACTGAAGCGGCGCGTGGGTACGCTCCATTGCTTCTGCTACTTCGGGTGGCAAATACTCTTCATCGTGTTTCGCCAGCACTTCATGGGCTTCAATGGTGGTTGAGTCAACCAACACACCCTGAGCAACGATGCCCTGTCCTTCACGGAATAGATCCGGCAAGATGCCGTTATACTTAATCGTTACCGCCGGACCAACATCAGCCACGTCGAAGGTTACTTGCAAAGACTGGGGATCACGAACCACGGAGCCTTCCACAACCATGCCGCCAATCCGCAAACGCTGACCGACTTCCGGCTTGCTTCCATCCCGCTTACCCTCGACCAACTCGGTCGGAGTATAGAATAGATCCATATTCTGGTTTAGAGCATATAGCAGCAACCCGATGGTTGCACCGAGGCCAACTACCAACGCCAATACCAACGTCAGGCGCTTTTTACGTCTCGGGTTCATAATGTGTTCTCCAGTTTTTCAGCTTCTTTAATACGCTTTTCACGCGCAATCTTGTTCTTGATCTCTGCTGCCAGACGACGCTTGGTATTCAAGCTCGAAACAATCAACCACAGCAAGGCCGCAAAGGAAATACCGTAGGCACTCCAGACGAAAGAGGCATAGCCTCCCATCGCCAAAAAGTCACTAAAAGAGTCAAAATGCATAATGGCCTCACTTCATCAGGGCACGCACCCAAGGGCGGTGACTTTCACGGGCAACAATTTCATTGCGCAAACGGATCATGGTCAGCGCACCAAAGAAACAAGCAAAACCAAGAAGGTTAAGTAGCAGAGGCCACAACATGGAAGTTGCAATTGACGGTTTTGCAAATTTAGTGATCGTCGCACCCTGGTGCAACGTGTTCCACCACTCTACCGAGAAGTGGATGATAGGCAGGTTGATCACACCAACAATCGCCAAGATACCGGCAGCTTTGCCCGCTGTTTTCTGGTCGTCAAAGGCGTTGTACAAGGCAATCACGCCCAGGTAGAGGAATAGCAGAATCAACTCGGAAGTCAGGCGCGCATCCCATACCCACCAAGCACCCCACATTGGCTTGCCCCAGATAGCACCGGTCAGCAGAGCGATCACGGTGAATACGGCCCCGATAGGTGCCATGGCCAGCGCGGCCATGTTGGATAGGCGAATTTGCCACACCAAACCGATAAAGGCGGCAATCGCCATCGACATGTAAGCGCCCATCGACCATATCGCTGCAGGAACATGCAGGTAAATGATTCGGAAACTATCGCCCTGCTGGTAGTCTGTCGGGGCAAACATCAGTCCCCAAACTGTACCGATCAGGATGGATAACAAAGCAATGACGGAAAACCAAGGCAATAACGTACCGCACAGACGGTAACAATTCTCAGCTTTCGCGTATGGGTGTAACCACTTCCACATAATTTTGCTCAACTCATCTAATAAGAATAATTACGTTGCCAAACAGCTCTTAGCTCAAACACTCTGTCTAGCGTCATCAAAAAGCCTGTTTATTGATCTTGACGACTATGCACCTTGAATGAGGTCAGAACTCCCTCATCATCCAAAATGTCATACCGACATAAATACCCCTTCGGGGGTATTGCATCAGATATCGTCTGCTTCCTTGTTCTTGCTCAAAATTGTCTCATGAGATCCATTCTCATGAAAAAGTACAAACACCAGTTAATTGTAATCAGTTATTGCACACTAATTCGTAGTGAAGCTGCGACAGCAAATGGAGAAAGTGTCGCCGAGGCCACCAACATAGCCCCCATCAGTGCCAATTGCCCGTTATAAGGCATGCCCAAACCGGCCGCATCAATCGCCGAGGTCGCAAATATAAGCACAGGAATATAGAGCGGCAATATGAGCAGGCTCAATAAAACGCCACCCTTGCGCAGTCCGACCGTCAGGGCAACCCCAATTGCCCCCAGAAAGCTTAACGTCGGTGTCCCGATAAGTAGGGTAAGCACCACAGCCTTCCACGTTTCCCACTCCAGCGAGAGCAAAATCGCCAGCAGCGGGCTGATCAGCAACAGCGGCAAGCCTGTCAGCAACCAATGGGCAATCATCTTGGCAAAAGCCAATACCGGCAGCGGTGTCGGCATCAGCAGCATTTGCTCCAGCGAGCCATCGACAAAGTCATCCCGGAACAGGCGCTCCATCGAGAGCAAGGCCGCCAACAGCGCCGCAACCCATACAATACCCGGCGCAATCCGCGCCAACAGGTTAGGCTCGGGGCCGACCCCCAGCGGAAAAAGGGTGATAACAATGATAAAGAACCACAGCGGGTTGAACACTTCGGCCTGACGGCGGAAAGCAATCAAGAGTTCGCGGCGGATCACTTGGAAAATCGCACTCATCGTCTGTTACCGCCCCAACTTTATTTTTCTTAGCTTGTCGCTGTCTGTGAACATATCCTGATGGGTCGTCAATACCACAATCCCACCGCGCTTGGCATGGGCCAGGAACAAACGCTCCAGTACCTTCACGCCTTGTTTATCAATCGCCGTCAGTGGCTCATCCAAGATCCACAACTTGTGGTTGCTCAGCCACAGCCGGGCCAAGGCCACACGGCGCTGCTGACCGGCAGACAACTGACCGGCAGGCACATCTTCCCGCCCGGCCAGGCCAACCTGGGCCAAGGCCTGCCACAAGCTGTCATCGCCAGATACCTGAGGCGCGCCCGCTAGATCAGAGCTTTCGTTGCATTGGTGCATCGACTGAAAAAAAGCCAGGTTCTCGAAGGCTGTCAGCTCACGCTTAACCCCGGTCTGGTGCCCCAGAAACAACAATTCTTGGTGGTAGTCTTCGCGAGCTGATTCAATATCTTCATCCAGCCAGCAAACCCGCCCGTTATCTGCGCGGCCAAGCCCAGCAAGGATCCGTAACAAGGTCGTTTTCCCTGCGCCGTTGTGGCCTTCAATCTGGACTAGTTCCCCCGACGAGACCGTAAAATACAGATCCTCAAACAATACCCTTTCGTCCCGGGTACAACTTAACTCTTCAACAGACAACATAAAAATGATGTATCCTAGGTGTCACAAATAGACTCGCATAGTACCACAGCCCCCCCTCGGGTTGTTAGAGACTAGGGGTCGTAATTGTGACTTCAATGCTAAGCCCGCGATTCGCTTCTCCACATTGCCACTGTGCGACAAGCAAACATTAAAAAAGTGCCACAAGAAATATAAAAAATAGCAAAATCGTTAATTATGCGCACACTTTCATCGCAACTTGTTCAGCCAGACACCACCCGCCAAATACCTCTTCCAGCGTAAAAATATTAAAAGTGAAAAAAATGCTTACAAGTTAGAAGCGGAAGCAAGCCCTTAAAAAGCGAAGGAAGAGCTGGAAGTGCAGGCCCGAGGTTCTGGATCCTGGATCCTGGGTTCTGGGTTCTGGGTTCTGGGTTCTAGCATCTCAATATACAAAAAAGCCCCTCCATAACCGGAAGGGCTTTATGTCATAAAAGCACGTTGGTAATTTCAACTACCGACGGGAATGGTGCATCTGCTGCAGCCGGAGTAGCAACTCGGCTTCGGCTTTTGGCAAGTCGCACTCACGCATCAGTTCATTGACATCCGCACCGAGTTCGACCATTTTGCTGGCACGGCTGTACAGGCGGCTGTCGGGATCTTGCATTGCCAGCTCACCCTGGCGATCAGCCAGCTCTTCCAGGTGACGGGCCATGTCGGCCAACTTCTGGCTCATCCCCATGGTACCAGCGCGCAGCTCGTTGAACTGCTTGACCAAACTTTCCTGCTGCTGGCGGGCATTTTTCAACACCAGCTCTGTCGCTGCAAATTTGGTTTCAAGGGCCTGGCGGGCAGTACGCTCACGCTTTACCATCAGCCAGGCGACCACAATCGCCAACAGCGACAAGGCCAGCGGTAACCATTGCAACAACATCTCTAGCATTACAGGTACGCCATCTCGTCCCATTCTTCATCTGATAATAGCTTATTGAGATCAACCAAGATCAACAACTGGCCGTCACGGTTGCTCACGCCCTGAATGAACTTCGCGCTCTCTTCCGTGCCGACGCTTGGCGTACTGTCGATCTCGGAGCTGCGCAGGTACACCACTTCTGCCACGCTATCCACCAAGATACCGATCACCTGCTTTTCTGCCTCGATGATCACAATACGGGTATTGTCTGAAATTTCGCCCGGCATCAGTCCGAAACGGGAGCGGGTATCGATAACGGTCACAACGTTACCACGCAGGTTGATGATCCCCAGTACGTAGTCAGGCGCGCCCGGTACCGGGGCAATTTCGGAATAGCGCAACACTTCGCGAACCTGCATGACGTTAATACCGTAGGTTTCGTCTTCCAGCTGGAAGGTCACCCACTGCAGGACCTGATCATTACTGTCTTCTTTTTGTATTTCAGCGACACTCACCTGTGACATGCTGTTTCCTCTTTGATCTATTTTGCTGCATTCAACGCATTAGCGCCTGCGATGATACAGGAGCCTAACATGATTGCCTAAGTTTGGTATTAACATCTAATCCCGCTTTGAGCATGGAAATTAGCTCACTAACATGAATTAGCGCACACATTTTTTCTTTTACCATGCCAGCCAGCCAAGGGCGCTTACCTGCTTTCTCGCGCCAGCGGACACTGTGTTCGGACAAGGTTTCGGTTCCCAGCAGGGTACTGCATGCCAGCCCCCAACGGCTTTCGCCCAGCACCACGACGTACTTATATTGCTCGCGGTACTCCTCGCCATCGAGTTTGTCGGGCATCGCCCAGCACGCGGTGTCAACCACATCGAGCTGGTGCTCGCGGCTGCTCATCAAACCAAGGTACCACGGCGGGCGCCCCATCAGGCGGCTCACGTCACCCAGTTGGTGGATCCCACCCAGCTCGGTAAGCGGCACGGCAAAGGTCACCCCGTTTACCTCGAAGAACAAAGCCTGGAACTCATCACCTTGGTGGATCTGCTGCGACCAATTATCGGGCGGCAAATCCTCCGAAGCTTGGGTCTTTGGTTCATACTCGGCTTCAGGCAGCGGCTCAGCGGCTACACCATCGACTTGCTGGGCCGGTAAGGGCGCGGCAGGCTGATCTTTTGCCTGTTCATGTGCCATCACCAACTGCCATTCATCCGCCAGCTCGGCATCCATCGTACTCGCTTCGGCCTCACTCGCTGCCTGCGGGTTGAGCTGGCTAACCTGGTTCAGCAAACGCTGGACATTATGGAGCACTGGCGATGGCATACCACGGCCACCTTCGGCCCCCTCGCCGTCCAGGCTGGCAAAATCAAACGGCTTGGCTGCCGGCAGGGACTTTCCGACCGGTTTTGCCAATTCCGCTGCCTTGGCTACCTGTGATGTCAGCACCCCAGCATCTTGAGATAGCGCGAAACCTCGCCTGGGAGAGTCCTCACCACGCACCTCATCACGATCTGGGGCCGGGATATCCTTGCTATCGACTGCGGGCTGCGCCGTCTCTGACTCCGGTTGCTCGGCGATATAGCCTGGCTCTGGCTCTGGTGCTGGCTCTGGGACAGGCTCGGGCTCAAGCTCGAGTTCTGGCTCAAGCAGTAAATCATCAAAGTAGTCTTCCAGCGCCTGGGAGCTGGATAAACGGGTGTTATCGCTCATCCTGTTGCAGACGCCCCAAATAGTTCAATAATGTTTTATATGCGAAAACCCCACGGCTGCTGCGTGAGTAGAGTGAAGGCGGCATGTGCTTGATGCTCGCATCACGGAATTTGGTATCAATCGGTACCGCAGATGCCCAGACTTTATCCGGAAAACGCAGCTTCAGCTCCTGCAGTGTCTGCAGCGAGGCCCGTGTCCGCTTGTCATACATAGTCGGCACAATCGTCACCTTGAACGGCGAACGGCGGGATTTCTGCATAATCTGCAAGGTACGCATCATACGCTCGAGCCCCTTCATCGCCAGGAACTCGGTCTGCACCGGGATCAGGATACGGTCACTGGCCGCCAGCGCATTGACCATCATCACCCCGAGGATCGGCGGACAATCGATCAACACGTAATCATAATCGTCGGCCAGACACTGCAGGGCTTTTTTGAGGATCAACCCCATCCCACCCCGGTTGCCCATGACCCTGTCGAGCGTCGCCAGCGACATATGGGCGGGTATAATATCGATGTTGTTAAACTGGGTGCGCAAGATCACCGGCATAACGGTATCGCGGTTGATCTCGGTTAGCTGGAACAGATCGAACAAGCTTGCCGATACGCCATCGGCATCAAAGTTCAGATAGGTCGTCAAGGACGCATGCGGATCGGTATCGACCAGCAGCACCCGCTTGTTGCGCTCGCTCAGCAACCCCGCCAGTGAAACGGTTGTGGTGGTCTTACCGACGCCACCCTTCTGGTTAGCAATACTCCAGACTATCAAGGCCTACTCCCTATACCAGCCCGAGCTCTACCGAAATACGCTCGGCAATTCGCTCCAGCGGCAGATCTTCTGATGAGATACCCGCCTTGGCCACGGCCTGGGGCATACCGTAGACCACACAGCTGTCTTCGTCTTGCGCCCAAATAGTCGCACCACTGTTCTTCAGCATCCGCGCCCCTTCACGGCCGTCAGCCCCCATGCCGGTCAGCACCATCGACAAGACCTTGTCATGGTACACCTTGGCGGCAGAGCCGAAAGTCACATCAACACACGGTTTGTAATTCATCCTGTCGCCCCCGTCGATGATCCGAAGGCGTGCCGCTCCCGGACGGCCATCGAGCATCATCTGCATCCCGCCCGGAGCCAAATAAGCCATGCCCGGCCTCAGCACATCGCCATCCTGGGCTTCCTTGACGCCAATCTTGCAAAGATTATCAAGACGAGCGGCAAACGCGGCGGTAAAAGTCGCGGGCATATGCTGGACCAACACGATCGGCAACGGAAAATTCGCCGGTAGCGCGGTCAGGATCTTCTGCAGCGCCACCGGGCCGCCGGTCGAGGTACCAATCGCCATCAGCTGGTATTTTTTACCGGATGGTTTAAAGCGGGCAGCAGGCTTGGCGGCCACAGGACGAGCGGCAGGCTGGCGCAGGGCCGATGGCTGGCTGGCCGCCTTCAAACCAGGCGACGATGCCAAGCTCTGGCTCCCCAACGCACTGCGCGTTGCCATCGGACGTGTAGTTTCAGCGGCAGTCTCACGCGCTGTCGTGCGTGCCGGACGGCGCATAAACACCCGCTTGCGAGCAAGCTCTGTCACCCGCTTTTGCAGCAGGCTAACCGCTTCATCACGGTTGCGGGCAATGTCTTCAAACTTTTTCGGCAGGAAGTCCAGCGCGCCGGCATCGAGGGCATCAAGGGTCGCTTTTGCCCCCTCGTGTGTCAGGGAAGAGAACATCAAAATCGGGGTTGGATTGGCCTGCATGATCTCACGGACCGCGGTAATACCATCCATCACTGGCATTTCAATATCCATGGTGATCACATCAGGATGTAAGCGGGAAGCCATCTCGACCGCTTCCTTGCCGTTAACGGCATTGCCAACCACTTCCAACCTTGCGTCAGCATTGAGGATTTCACTTACGCGCCGGCGGAAAAAGCTTGAATCATCCACCACCAATACTTTTACTGCCATGTCAATTTATCCTGTTGATGACAAACCTTGCGCCTTTGGACAGGCTTTCTATGAGTTATGTTGTGCAGCGTTGTGCGTTACGCCATTTGAAGTAACGACAATGGCTTCCCGTTTCCAGGGAAGCCATCTTGGTCTTGCTACTGCTGGGACTCTAGCGACCTGCGTAGTGCTTGAGCAGGTTCGGCACATCGAGGATCAACGCAATATGACCGTCACTGGTAATGGTCGCTCCCGCCATACCCGGCGTACCCTGCAGCAATTCATCCAGCGGCTTGATCACCACTTCTTCCTGGCCAATCAGGGTATCAACCACAAAACCAATCCGCTGATGGCCAATCTGGACAATCACCACATGACCATGGTCACGCTCGCGTTTCGGCACACCGACACCCGATAACCAGTCTTGCAGATAGAACAGCGGGATCGCTTTGTCGCGCACGATAATCGTCAGCTGACCATCGACCGTATTGGTCTTGCGCAAGTCAAGGTGGAAGATCTCATTCACGCTGGCCAGCGGCAGGGCGAACGGCTGCTCTGCCACGCCAACCATCAGGGTCGGCAGAATCGCCAAGGTCAGCGGGACCTTGATATCAATACGGGTCCCTTTGCCCATAGCCGAATCAATGGAGATTGAGCCATTGAGCTGGCTGATCCCGGTCTTCACCACATCCATGCCCACACCGCGACCGGAGATATCGGAGATCTCTTTCTTGGTCGAGAAACCCGGGGCAAAGATCAGGTTGTAGCATTCACTGTCGGTCAGGCGGGAAGCCGCATCGGCATCCATCACACCACGCTCAACTGCAATGCCGCGCAGCTTATCCGGATCCATACCGCCACCGTCATCCTCGATGGTCAGCAAGATGTGGTCACCCTCTTGGGACGCCGACAGCAGCACGGTGCCAACCCTCGGCTTGCCGGCTTTCTCGCGCACGTCCGGCATTTCAATGCCGTGGTCAACCGAGTTACGCACCAGGTGGATCAGCGGATCGGCCAGTGCCTCGACCAGGTTCTTGTCGAGATCGGTTTCCTCGCCGCGCATTTCCAATACAATCTCTTTGCTGAGGTTGCGGGCCAAGTCGCGTACCACGCGAGGGAAACGGCCAAACACTTTCTTGATGGGCTGCATGCGGGTTTTCATCACCGCACCCTGGAGATCTGCCGTTACCACATCGAGGTTGGCAACCGCTTTGGACATCTCTTCGTCATTGGTGTTGAGGCCAAGGCTAACCAGACGGTTGCGCACCAGCACCAGTTCACCAACCATGTTCATAATGGTATCGAGCGTTGAGGTATCAACGCGCACAGTAGCTTCAGCCGCTTTGCTTTTTTCTTTACCGGGCGCAGGCTTGGCGCGTCGTTCAGCCGCTGGTTTTACCGCGGCTACCGGTTGTGGTGCCGGCGCTTGCTGAATTTGAGCTTGAGGCGGCACCGATGCAGACTGAATATGCGGCTGGCGCTGAGGGTTATCCTCTTCCAGCATATCGACGACCGATTTGGTGGCCGCTTCCAGCTCTTCATCCGACGGCCCTTTGCCGACACCGTGAAGCTCATCGAGCAAGCGCTCGAACTCGTCATCGGTCATCAGGTCATCGCTGCCATCATCACTATTGGCCGCTGTCGGCGCAGCTGGCACTGGCTCGGCAGGCGTCTCGCTGACGGCTGCGCTGTAGTCACTGTTGCCCGGGCCTTTGCCGGCGCCGTGCAGTTCATCGAGCAGGCGCTCGAATTCATCATCGGTAATATCGCCGCTTTCGGACTGGATTTGATCAACGATGTCCGCACCGGCAACAGGGGAAAGGGAAGCGGAGGCCGCCTCCTTTGCAGAGGCCGCGGCAGAAGGGCCACGACCTTGACCATGTAGCTCATCAAGTAGACGGTCGAATTCATCCTGGGTGATATCATCAACTGAATCACCCGCAATCGCTGAGGCCGAAACAGGCTCAGCGGGCGCTTCGACTACAGGCTCCGTGAAAACAGGCTCGCTCACTACATCGGCGACTGCAGCAACCTCCGCGCTATGAACTTGGGGAGCATTGGCCTGTGCCAACTCTTGTTCTGTCGGTGGCTGGCTAAACCGGTGCAGGGCTTCAAGCAGCGCAGGCTCGGCCGGCTCAACCGGTTCACGCTCTTGCACCTGGCCAAACATCACGTTAATGGTATCCAGCGCTTCAAGAATCACATCCATCAGTTCAGGAGTGACGGTGCGTTTACCTGTTCTTAGCAAATCGAAGATATTCTCGGCACCATGACACGCATCCACCAGCTCGGTCAGGGAAAGGAAGCCCGCCCCGCCCTTTACGGTGTGGAAGCCACGGAAAATCGCATTGAGCAGATCCGAGTCATCCGGACTGCGTTCCAGCTCAACCAACTGCTCCGAAAGCAGTTCGAGAATTTCGCCTGCTTCAATCAAAAAATCCTGTAGGATATCTTCGTCTAAATCAAAGCTCATAATGTTCCCTTAAAATCCTAGGCTCGACAGCAGGTCGTCAACATCATCCTGGGTGGACATAACATCCTCACGGCTTTCACTGTTGACGATAGGCCCTTCCGGAGAAAGGATCCGCTCCTCGCGCAGCTCGTCGGTTCGGTCTTCTTGTTCCATGCCAAACGCTTTGAGAATTTCGACCAGTTGATCTTCAACTTCATGCACCAACTCAATCACCCGGCGAATAATCTGGCCGGTCAGATCCTGGAAATCCTGGGCCATGAGAATTTCCGTCAACTGGGCGCGCAGTACATTGCTATCACTCTCAACCTGAGTGAGCAACCCGTCGATATCGTGGCAGAGCGACTTAAATTCATTAAGTGCGATCTCCCCCCCCATCAAACGCTGCCATCTTGGATAAACCTGCTGTAGGGTATCCCCAAGCTGCTCTGCCACCGGCTGAATGCTGTCGACAGCATCCATGGTTTTGTTGGCAGCGGACTCGGTTTTGTCTATCACATAAGACAACCGATCGCGTGCGTCAGGGATTTCCGTTTTTGCTAAATCGGTAATACGGGGATCAAGGCGGAAGTTGGCCAGCGAGTCATGAAGTTGGCGGGTGAGTTTGCCCACTTCTTCATAGACGGGATCACGACTATCCGACACCAGACGGGCGAATAGTGTATTTGCTCCATCCTGATCGCCAGATTCAAGCATACTGACAAGCTGCTTTGCCTGTTCAAGTGTAATCATTGTTATTATTGTCCTTTGATGCCCGAAAAGTGTCTTACTGCATACGCTCGAAGATTTTATCAAGCTTCTCTTTTAGCGTGGCTGCAGTAAATGGCTTCACGATATAGCCATTAACACCGGCTTGGGCGGCTTCGATGATCTGCTCGCGCTTGGCTTCCGCCGTGATCATCAGCACAGGCAAGTGCTTAAGCTCGGCATCGGCGCGGATATGCTTGAGTAGATCGATGCCCTGCATGCCCGGCATATTCCAGTCCGTGACCACAAAGTCAAAACCGCCCTTTTTAAGCATTGGTAGCGCAGTCAATCCATCATCCGCCTCCTGGGTATTGTTAAAGCCCAGATCACGCAGCAAATTCTTTACGATTCGGCGCATTGTTGAAAAGTCATCAACAATGAGGATTTTCATGTTTTTATTCAAAGTTGCCCCCACTGAATTATCAGTGTCTTATAGTGTGATTATTACGAAGTCCACGCAGTCAACTTGGACCGCAAACGTTGCATCGCCTGACTGTGAATCTGGCAAACTCGGGATTCACTCACCCCGATAACCGCCCCTATCTCCTTGAGGTTCAGTTCCTCGTCGTAGTACAGGGACAAAACTAGTGCTTCTCTTTCAGGCAGGGTTTTTATCGCTTCGGCCAAGGATTGGCGAAAATTATCATCCACAACCCCCTGAAAGGGAAGATTTTCTTCAACCGACTCTTCATTTGCAACCGCGTCTTCCGATACACCCAGATCATCCATACCCACTAAGCGACCACAATTAACATCATTTAAGGCCTGGTGGTACTGTTCGAGCGTCATTTCGAGATATGCCGCAATTTCCTGATCGTTCGGATCCCGGCCGAGCGTGCTTTCGAGGGCAGAAATGGCCTCGGAAATCCGTCGGTTGTTTTTGTATACAGAGCGAGGCACCCAGTCCCCGCGGCGAATATCGTCCAGCATTGCCCCGCGAATACGGATCCCGGCAAAGGTTTCGAAGCTCGCCCCCTTGGTAGGGTCATAGTTCTGCTGCGCCTCGAGCAGGCCAATCATCCCGGCCTGTATGAGATCTTCAAGCATGACGCTCGGCGGCAAACGCCCCATCAGGTGATGGGCGATGCGCTTGACCAAAGACGAGTAACGTTCGATAAACGCCTGCGGGCTCTGCTGGTAGCGTCCGTAGGTTAGGGCCTTATTCACTGACCGGCACCTCCCGCGGACGGCGGTTGTTGACCAACAGCCTTTCCACAAAGAACTCCAGGTGGCCACCCGGGCTCTGCGGCACCGGCCACATGGCGGCCTTGTTGGCAAGTGCCCCCAGAGCCAGCGCGGCCGGGCTGCGCGGGAAGGCCTCCACCACCAGCTTCTGGCGTTTCACCGACTGGCGGACTCGGTCGTCAAGCGGGATGCAGGCCACCAGTTCAAGGTTGGCCTCCAGGAAACGCTCGGTAACCCGGGTCAGCTTGATAAACAGTTCGCGCCCCTCGCGGTAGCTGCGCACCATGTTGGCAACAATCTTGAAGCGCTGGACATCGTACTCCCGGCTGAGGATCTTGATCAGCGCATAGGCATCGGTGATCGATGTCGGCTCATCACACACCACGACCACCACATCCTGGGCGGCGCGGGAGAAACTCAATACCATGTCGGAGATCCCTGCGGCAGTATCGACCAGCAAGACGTCGATATCTTCCTCGAGGGTACTGAACGCCCTGATCAGCCCCATGTGCTGGGCCGTGGTCAGTTCGGCCATATTTTGCGTACCGGAAGCCGCCGGCACAATCTTCACCCCGTAAGGGCCTTCGACAATGATGTCCTTGAGCTCGCACATTCCCGCCAGCACGTGCGACAGGTTGCGCCTAGCCCGCAGTCCCAGCATGACATCGACATTCGCCAGCCCCAGGTCGGCATCCAGCACCATCACCCGCTTGCCCTGGCGGGCCATTGAAATCGCCATGTTGAGGGTTACGTTGGTTTTGCCCACGCCTCCCTTACCGCCGGTTACGGTAATCACTTTGGTTGAAGTTAGCTGTGTCATACGGCGTAAACCGCTAGCTTGATCGTACATGGCGTTCTCAGTCATAAAAGTCTGCCCCCTGGCTTTCAGAGCTTTCGCTACTCCAGAAGTGGGTCTGCTGGCTTAACTCTTGTTCAAGTAATTCATTTGCCCGGGCAACCAGATAGTTCCCCGAGGCGACCTTAATGTCTTCCGGCACCCGCTGCCCGTCGGCAAGGTAAGCAATCGGCAGTGCGTGCTGAATAGACACACTGATCACCTCACCCAAGCTCAGCGACTCATCCAGCTTGGTCAGGACGCAGCCCGAAAGCGGAATACGGCGGAAGTGCTCGATGGTTTCATGCAGCACCCGACGCTGAGCCGTTGATGGCAGTACCAAGAAGCTGCGAATTTGCGAGCCGCTGTTTTGCATCAGGGTATCGAGTTGCTCGGACAACCTAATATCACGCTGCCCCATTCCGGCGGTATCGAGCAGAACCAATCGGCGATGGCGCAACTGATGTAATATATCGGCCAATTCCTCGGCATCTTTAGCAACTCGAACCGGACAGCCCATAATTCGGCCATAAGTAGCCAACTGCTCGTGGGCACCAATACGGAAGGTATCGGTCGTGACCATGGCAATTTGGTCGGGACCGAACTCCATTGCCGCCCGTGCAGCCAGCTTGGCAATCGTCGTTGTCTTGCCGACACCGGTCGGCCCCAGCAGGGCGACTACCCCGCCGGTTTCCAGAATGCTGTCTTTGGCGGTGATAATTTGATCGGACAGCAGATCGAGCAGTGCCGGCCACGCTTCGTTCGCCGGTACGTCTTCAGGGATATAACATGCCAGCTGATCGGCCAGCTCCTGCGACAGGCCCATTTTCTCCAGCCGTTTGATCATCATCGCCCGCATTGGCTCGCGGCGCTCCATCTCCTGCCACATCAAGCCCGAGACCTGATGTTCAAGCAAGCGGCGGATGGAGGCCATCTCATTGCGCATCGCATCGATTTCATCGGCACTATGACTTCGCGCCTTGGGATCATAGCGGCTTGGATCCAAGCGGTTTTTCGGCTGCGACGAGGCACCAAAGCGTGACTCGGCGCGGTATGAATCCTTACGGTTATCTACTGAACGGGAACCATAAAGCGGCTCGGCCTGCGGCACTGCCGGGCGGCGGTAATCGCCAATATCTAGCTGATGCCTCGCTTGCTGACGGCCGTTGGGCTGGCGAGCGGCCCCATCGTTAAAATAAGACTCCGGTTGCTGGCGGGCAGCTTCCTGTGCCCGGCCACCACCAACATAGCCTCGCTCGCCGTATGAGTGGTTGCTTGGCTGCGGCTCATCGCGCCGGCCATGGCGCTGGTCATCACCGTAGTGTTTCGACTGGCGTTGCAGCAGTGCCGATAACGAGTCTGCCTCACTGCCTTGGCCACTGTCCTGCTCGGTATCGCCAGACTGGCCGGTGAAATTGTGCAGCACTTTGGCAAAACGGCTCGAGGACGACTGCAGTTGGACTTTGTCATCTGCCAACTGTCGCTTGGCAGAATCAAACCGTCCGGCGAGTTCTTCACGTGCTTTAGTGGCAGCCGGGGATGGCTGGGAACGAGGCTCTTCACTATCGAGGGCCGCAACAATCTCCACCCCGCCGGTGACCTTTTTATTCGACATGATCACCGCATCGGCACCCAGCTCTTCCTTGACTTGGGTAAGTGCAGCACGCATATCCTTGGCAAAAAAACGTTTAATTTTCAATGTGACCTTCCCGTTATTTCAGGCCGAGAGGTGATAACTGCCCTGAAGCCATCTCCATCAGCGTCATCGCCATAAACTTCATTATGAATTCCCAACTGCATTGACAATACGGATCTGCTTCTCATCAGGGACTTCCTGATAGGACAGCACACGCAATGAAGGAATTGTATTCTTGACAAATTTCGCAAGCGTCAGTCTCAATACCCCCGAGGTCAACAAGACTGCAGGTTCACCTTTCAGCTCTTGCTGCTGGGTGGCATCAATCAAGGAACGCTGCAGGCGTTCAGCCAGACCAGGTTCAATACCGGTCGACTCGCCGCCGGAAGACTGCATGGTTTGATGCAAGATTTGCTCCAACTCTGGCACCAGGGTGATAACTGGCAACTCCGGCTCTATACCATTGATTTCTTGGCAAATTAGTCGTTTCAAGCTAACCCGGACGGCCGCCGTCAAAATGTCAGGATCTTGACTCTTGGTGGAATATTCGGCCAGCGTCTGGACAATCGTCCGGATATCACGGATCGGAATGGCTTCATTGAGCAGGTTCTGCAGTACTTTGACAATCACCCCCAGACTGAGCTGATCCGGCACCAAGCCCTCTACCAAGCGAGGAGCCGATTTACCCAGCAGGTCGAGGAGATTCTGGACTTCTTCGTAACCAATCAACTGCGCCGCACGGTTGGTCAGAATTTGACTCAGGTGGGTGGCCAACACGGTTGCAGAATCGACCACGGTATAACCCAGCGCCTGGGCATGTTCGCGCTGCGACTCGTTTATCCATACCGCTTCGAGACCGAAGGCCGGATCCACCGAGCGCTCCCCGTCGACATTGCCAAACACCTGGCCTGGGTTAATGGCCAGCTCACGGTTAGGATGAATATTGGCCTCGCCGCAGGCAACGCCCATCAGGCTGATGCGATAGGTATTCGGCGGTAGCTCAAGGTTATCGCGAATATGGACGGCCGGGATCAAGAACCCGAAGTCCTGCGACAGTTTCTTCCTCACGCCCTTAACCCGCTCGAGCAGCTCTCCGCCCTGATCTTTGTCCACCATCGGAATGAGGCGGTAGCCGACTTCCAGCCCGATGACATCAATCGGTTTGACATCGTCCCACGACAACTCTTTAGGCAATTGCGGTGCCACCACATCGGTAGAGGCTTCCTGCTCTTGGATTTCTGCCGCTGCGCGCTGGGACTTGATCCGCCAATAGGCCACCCCGCCAATCAGCAACGCCAATAGCAAAAACGGAATATGCGGCATGCCCGGCACAATCCCCATGACAAACAGGATCCCGCCGGTGATGATCAACGCCTGCGGGTTGTTGAACATCTGGAAAATCATTTGCTGGCCCATGTCTTCGTCAGTATTTTGACGTGTCACCATCATGGCGGCACCGATGGACAGCAGCAGTGATGGGATTTGGGCAACCAGGCCATCACCGATGGTCAGCAAACTATAGATTTCAATCGCCTCACCGAAACCCAGCCCATGCTGGCCCATACCGATGACCAGCCCGCCGATGATATTGATACAGAGGATCAGGATACCGGCAATGGCATCCCCCTTCACGAACTTGGAGGCACCGTCCATCGAGCCGTAGAAGTCCGCTTCCTTGGTCACTTCAAAACGGCGGGTACGGGCCTGCTCCTGATCAATCAAACCGGCATTCAAGTCGGCATCAATCGCCATCTGCTTGCCGGGCAAGGCATCAAGGGTAAAGCGGGCACTCACCTCGGAAATACGCCCGGCACCTTTGGTCACCACCATGAAGTTGATAATCATCAAGATCAGGAAGACCACCAAACCGACGGCATAGTTGCCGCCGATGACCACCGAACCAAAGGCATCAATCACCTGGCCGGCCGCATCCGGCCCTTCATGGCCATACAGCAAGACAACCCGGGTGGAGGCAACATTGAGTGCCAGGCGCAACAAGGTGGCGATCAGCAGAACGGTCGGGAATGCGGCAAAATCCAGCGGACGGCGGGTATAGACAGTGACCAGCAACACCACCAGCGCCAGCGCAATGTTAAACGAGAATGCCATGTCCAGCAGCAACGGCGGCATCGGCAATATGACCATTGCCAGGGTTGCCAGTACCAAGACAGGCGCACCGATCGCAGGCATGCTCTGCAGGCGTGCTGGATTAAACTTATCGGCAAAGGGTAAAGATAGCTTCATGCAATATCTGTAATGGTTCTGTTCCCGCCAAACCGAAATGCCTTCAATAAACCGGTAACCATTACCGACAATACTGTATCGAGAGGGATCTGCGAGGAATAATTATTAGAATCTAAGTAATACCAAACTAAGTAAAATTCTGGATTATCCGCAATGAAGATCACTTAGTTTGGAATTTGTTATTGTACCGTTTTCGCCGCCAAACAAAAAGCGACCGACCGCAACTTAAAAGCAATTATCACGCCACTATTTTTGCCATATTTTTGACGCTATTGCTGGGATTTTACAAGGGGGAGAAGATATACCTAACTTCTAGCCTGACAGATTAATAACGGAACTCATTGGGTAGATCCGATGCTTCCTTGGATAAAGTCGGCTTGCGGCCCCGGCCTTTCTGGTATTGCTTGAGCTGGTAGATATATGCCAGCACCTGCGCCACCGCTGCAAACAGGCCGTCAGGGATCTGCTGCTCCAGCTCGGTAGTGTGATAAAGTGCCCTGGCAAGTGGCGGGGCCGGGACAATTTCAATCTCGTGCTCGTTGGCAATCTCCCGGATTTTCAATGCCAAAAAGTCGGTCCCTTTGGCCACGACCACCGGCGCCGAGTCTATCTTGGAGTCATAGCGCAGTGCCACCGAAAAGTGCTCGGGGTTAGTGATCACCACATCGGCCTGCGGAACATCCGCCATCATCCGTCGCTGTGCCATCTCGCGCTGGAGCATACGGATCCGCCCCTTCACTTCCGGTTTACCTTCCGAGTCCTTGAACTCATCCTTCACTTCCTGCTTGGTCATCTTGAGCTGCTCGTTGTGCTGCCAGATCTGGAAAGGAATATCGATAGCCACCACGACCAGCAGTGAGCAGCTGATCAGCAAGATAAAGTTGAGCAAGATATCGAGCGCATGGGTGATATTCTGCGGATACATCTCGCGGCTGAGCTGGTAAAAGTCGGTCAGGCTGGCCTTAAGCAGGAAAAAGGCAACCCCGACCACCAGCAAGACCTTGAGGATAGACTTGATCAGCTCGACCAGGCTCTGCTTGCCGACCATCCGCTTGAAGCCGTTGATCGGGTTGAGCTTGGATAGCTTCGGAGCCGCCGCCTGCGACGAGAAGCGGATCCCGCCAAGGCCCGTCGCGCCAATAAACGCGGCCACATAGACAAACAACAGGAAGGTAAACAGCGGAAACAGCACATTGCCGACCGCCACCACAACCAGGTTGAGCAGCTGGGATAGGTCAAAGACTTCATCACGGGTCAGGCTAAACAGCCGGGTCATGACCTCGCCGAGGCCACGGCCAATCGCCTCGCCGAACCACATCAGCCCCACCGCACCGGCGACCAGCACAGCGATCGATGCCAGCTCCCTCGAACGGGGAACCTGTCCTTTTTCGCGGGCCTGCTCCCGCCTTCGGGGCGTGGCCTCTTCGGTTCTTTCTTGTCCGTCAGACTCAGCCATCAGCAATCCAACCGAATTAAACTACACACTTGCTCGACACCGACCTGCCAAATGGCCTCGTAGTGCGGCAATATCCCACCAATCAAAAACCAACTGATCACAAAGCCCAGCACCAGCGCAAAGGAAAAACCCAGGGCAAAAATATTCAGCTGCGGCGCGGCACGGGTCATCACACCAAACGACATATTGACCACCAGCAGGGCCACCACACCGGCAATCGCCATGGTCAGGGCAAACTTGAACATATGGCCAAACCACTGCGCCAGCTGGTAATAATCCCCGGCTTCGAGCATCGACTCGCCAACAGGCAGGGTATGAAAACTCATTGCCACCAGTTTGAGCATCATCAGATGGCCATCGGTGGCCAGGAAGATCATCACCACCAGGAACATATAGAACTGGCCCAGTACCGGGGTATTTTGCCCGTTGGAAGGGTCAACCATGGAGGCAAAGCCCAAGCTCGACTGCATCCCCAAGATCTGCCCCAGCAAGATAAAGGTCTGGGTCACAAAGGTGGTGACCGTTCCCATCGCCACCCCTATCACCACCTGCTGGCCGGTTGTGATAAACCCCTGCAGCGACAGCAGCGGAATGTCGACCGGGGCCACCGGCAAGACCGGCAACAATGCAAAGGTGAACAGCAGCGAAACATACAGCCGGATTTTCGGTGCCACATAACGGGCGCCGAAAAACGTCATCACCATCAGCATGGCCGAGATCCGTGTCAGCGGCCAGAAAACGGTCGCCAGCCAGTCCAGTATCAGCGGTGCAGAATAATTGAGCATCAGTGCAACAGCCGCGGGATGTATTCAATCATCTGGTGGAAGTAGTCCATCAGCATCTGGGTCATCATGTGGCCGAAAAACATCAGCGCCAGCAAGGTGACAATCAGCCTCGGCAAGAAGCTCAGCGTCTGCTCGTTTATCGAGGTCGCCGCCTGGAAAATGGCCACCACCAGGCCGATCAGCAGCCCCGGCACCACGATGGCACTGACCATCAGCAGTACCATGTAGAGTGCATCCTGGAAGATTTCGACAAAAAACTCCGGCGTCACGTGCCAAAACTCCCCGCCAACGTTGATAGGATCAAGTTCCAGCCATCCACCAACACGAACAGCATCAGCTTGAACGGCAACGAGACTATCATCGGCGAGAGCATCATCATACCCATCGCCATCAGCACCGATGCGACCACCAAATCAATGATCAGGAACGGCAAAAACAGCATGAAGCCGATTTGGAACGCGGTTTTCAGCTCGGAGGTGACGAAGGCCGGGATCAACACGGTCATCGGCACGTCCTGCGGATCGGTCGCATTGGAGCCTGACATTTCGACGAAAGTTTCGAGATCTTTGACCCGAGTCTGCTTGAGCATGAACTGGCGCAACGGCTCTTGTGCCGCTTCCAAGGCCTGGGCGGCACTCATCTGCTCGTTGATATAGGGCTGAACCGCATCGGTATTGATTTTATCCAATACCGGTGACATCACGAAAAAAGTCAGGAACATGGCAATACCGATGATCACCTGGTTAGACGGGGTCTGCTGCAGCCCCATCGCCTGGCGCAAGATCGACATCACCACCACGATCCGGGTAAACGAGGTCATCAGGATCACGATGGCCGGCAAGAACCCCAGTGCGGTCATCAGAGCAAGGATCTGCAGGGTAACCGAATAGTCCTCGCTGCCGTCAGGGTTCACCGTAACCGAAAAGGCAGGAATACCGCTGCCGCCACCTTGGGTCAACGACATCTGCGTCGAGCCGGCTTCGCCTTGCATCTCGCTCAGGGTCATGCCCGGCTGGACCGCCGTTTCAGCCGCAGCAGGAAAAACCAACAACAGCGAAAAAGCCGCCAATAAGGCGGCAATGAAATTAGTTCTTATCATTTTTTCTCAACAGCTTTCCCAGCTGGCTGGCAAACTCGGCACCGTCCTGGCCCGTCTCGGCGACGATGGGCGAGTCCAGCTTGCCAAGCAGTGAAATATTATGCTGTGTCACCCCGACCAGCATCTGCTCTTCACCCACCTGCAGCAGCACGATGCGCTCGCGCTGGCCGACCGGCAGCTGGCGCAGAATACGAATGGCGCTATCGCCGCCCTGCAGGCCCGGCAACTTCATTCTCTTCATCAGCCATGCCAACAAGACAATCACGGCCACAACCAGCATCAGGGACGCAAGGGTGGTGGCTAAATTCAGTTCTGGTGCCATGATTAACGTAACTTCTTAATGCGCTCTGTCTGGCTGATCACATCAGTCAGGCGGATACCAAACTTATCATTGACCACCACCACTTCACCGTGGGCGATCAGCGTACCGTTCACCATGACATCCAGAGACTCACCGGCAACGCGATCGAGTTCAACCACTGAGCCCTGGTTAAGCTGCAGCAGGTTCCGGATACTTATCTGGGTCCGGCCGACCTCCATTGAGATAGTTACCGGAATATCCAGAATGGTGTCGAGCTTGCGGCGCTCATCGTCGCCAATCGGCGCAGATTCATCGGTCAGCTCTTCCAGCGGCGCTGGCTGCACCCCTTCGTCACTGGCCTGCTCAGCAAGTGCCGCCGCCCAATCGTCGGCAATTTGTTGATCATTATTAGACATGTTTTGTACCTATTCGGATCTCGTCCTTAATTGTCTGTATCGTCACTGTGGAGGTTCAACAGTGCCGAGCCTAATTCATCGCGATCGAGGAACGCCAAATCGCTTTTCACCATATCCGGACGCTTCAACTTATCGGTGATCTTGAGCGCGACATTTTCCCCGGCCTTACCCATCTTGGCGCGGTATGTCGGCAGATCTTCGACAAAAACCGTCGCCGCCTCCGGCATATCAATCGGGATCACATCCCCCGGCTGGAGCTCCATCAAGTCACGCAGTGTCAGGTCAACATCCAGCAGCTTGGCCCGGAGGTTCACCGGCACATCCATTATTTCGTCACGCAGCGCCTTGCTCCAGCGCACATCGGTATCCATCTTGTCACTCTGGACACCGGCATCGAGCAACTCACGGATCGGCTCTACCATGGAGTACGGCATGACCACATGGAAATCTCCGCCACCACCGTCAACTTCGATATGGAACGAGCTGACCACGATCACCTCGGTCGGGCTGACGATATTGGCCATGGTCGGGTTCACTTCCGAGTCGAGGTATTCGAACTCGACGCCCATCACCGGTGACCAAGCCTCGCGGTAGTCTTCAAATACCAGCTTGAGCAGCATCTGCACAATGCGGCGCTCGGTCGGAGTGAACTCCCGCCCTTCGATCTTGGCGTGGAAACGGCCGTCACCACCGAAGAAGTTCTCCACCAGAATGAAGACCAGGCGAGCCTCCATGGTGATCAAGGCCGTCCCCTTGAGTGGACGGAAACGCACCATGTTCAAGCTGGTCGGGACATACAGGGTATTCTGATACTCGCCAAACTTGAGCATCTGTACCCCGTTGATGGAGACCTCGGCGGTTTTTCGCAACATATTAAACAAGCTGATCCGCATATGGCGGGCAAAGCGCTCGTTAATCAGCTCCAGTGTGGGCATCCGCCCACGGACTATTCTGTCTTGTGATGAAAAATCAAAGGTAATCACGCCAGTTTCATTCTGGCCACCGTCATCATCATCATCGACATCGTCGACGCCGTGTAATAGCGCGTCAATTTCGTCCTGGGTTAATAAGTCACTCACATAAAACCTATTGCATTACAAAACCAGTAAATAGAACCCGCTCAACCGCCTGGCGACCGGATACCTTAACCAGAGCATCTTGGACTGCCGCCAGCGACTGGCCGCGTAAATCCAGCCTCCCTGTCGGCGTTCTCAATTGCTCGACCGTTGCAGCACCAAAGGTCTGCAACAGCGTACTTTCTATCAGCGGAATATGCTGGCGGGCAATCGCCTCGTTGCGATCCCCCCTGACCATCAGCTGTACCTTAACCTGCACCAGCCGGTCACGGGCATCGCCGGTCACGTTGAAGATAAAAGGCTGGGGAAGAATGACATAGTATGCGGATTCCACCGCGGCCGGTGCCGCAGAGGACGCCGAGCCAGACTGAGCCGTTTCCGGTTCAGGCGACGAACTGCCAAAGAAAAACCACGCTCCTGCCCCTGCACCACCAAGCAGAACAACAGCCAGTACGGCAATGATTATCAGCTTCTTCTTACCGCCGGCTTGTGCTTCATCTGCCATCTTTGAATCATCCTTTGCTATTAATTTTTTCCAGTGCCAGTTTACCCGTTAGGCATAATAATCAACACCTTCTTTTGGTGCTGCCATCCATAAATCTGCTGCATGGCCTGGCGTACCGTTGCCCGGTACCATCTCATGACCTGCCACCTGGCCATTACCCTGCTGGCCATGCGGGTGCTGCTGCCCCGGCTGGCTGTTATGTTGCGGCGAGCGACTGCTGTCTTGCTGGACCGTGCTCTGAGCTAACTGGAGCCCCTGCTGCTGCAGCAGTTCACGCAATCGCGGCATGGCTTGTTCGACCAGATCTCTAGACTGCTGGTTGGCGACCGTGATCTGTACCGATGCCTGATCGTTGTTCATCGATAGTTTGATCTGCAGTTTGCCAAGCTCGGGCGGATCAAGCCGGATATCGACATGCTTGAGGTTCTTCGACATCATCATCTGAACCCGGTCAGCCAGCTGCTCCCCGGCCTGCTCTTTGCTAAGCAGCATCGGGGGCTGGGCACTCGGCTTTTCCCCCTCGGCGGTCAGCAAGGTTGCTGTTGCCGTCCGAAGGGCATGCGGCCCATGGAGCTCTGCCGGGTTAGTCCCGGCACCATCATCGCCCTTGGCGCCCAAGGCCTCATCGAGCGAAGCGCCAGCCAAAACTCCGGCCCCCGCTTTTAGCCCCTGCGTACTTTTCGCCGACATGACGGGAGAAGACCCTTCCAAGGCGGCTGATTGACTGTTCGCTGTTGACTGGAGGACACCATTTGCCGTTACGCCTGACGACAGTGGCGATGCTCCCTGGTTGTTCTTGAGCTCGGCCAGCTCGCTGCCGGACAAGGTCATGCCCGCTAACACCGCCTTACCGGCCGGCTCGCTTTTGGCCGGCTTTGCTTCGCCGTTGGCTAATGCGTCCTTGGCCGACATCTCCTTTGCCGCTTGCGCTTCTTGAGTAACAGACACTCCCGCTTTGCTTACCTCATCAGAGAGCTTGGCTTTGCCATCAGCCTCAACGGCGCTGCATGTTGCCATAACTCCGGGCGGCAACACTTTGCCCTCCTCCCCGGTTGCGACTTGTTTACCGTCAGCGGCCTGAGCGTGCCCGACACCGGACGCACCGGCCAGTTGGCTATGCGATGCCGACAAGCGCTGAAGCAGCTCTTCGCCTTCGCTCATTGATGCCTTGGTGCTATCAGGGGCGGCTACCTGCGGCTGGGCTACCTGCGCCGAACTCGCTGCAATAATGGCGATATCGCCATCCGGTGCCGTACCGGATACTTCCGGCTTTTCTTTTTTGCCTGTAGTACCTGAGCCAGCCAGTTCTTCAGCCACCTCACCCTGAACGAGTTCTGTGTTTTCAATATCCTGCAGAGCTATTTCGCTACTTTGCCCAGCAACAGCAGCAGAGTCCGGGGCAACGTTTTTTCCGCTATTCTCTTTACCTTCAGCCACAGAGACCGTGCGGCGCGAGGACAGCCCATTGCCCGTGTCATTGCCGATCGCCCCCTGCAGGGTTTCAGTAAAGCCCGTTGCCGAACTTGACTGGGCAGCTTGCTCTTTCGACTGGCTATCCGTTGCCGACGGGCGCTTTGCCGTTGCCGAAGAGGGATCCGCCGCGAGTAATTGAGATAGAAACATAATGGTGTTCGCGCTTTGACTGTGGCCTATGGTTTAAACAGATGCAAAAACTAAGCCAATAGGCTTTGGCGACGACTCACAGAGCCGCCATTAACGGGTCATCGAGCGGCGGGCGTATTGCATAGTGGCAAACTCATCCATCATCTTCTGCTCTTGCTTATCCAGCAAGCGCTGCCGCTCTTCCTGCTTCTTCTCGATCAACCACTCTATCGAGCGCCGCTGCTTGCGCATCTCCTGCCAGTGCTGGCTGCACTGCTCGACCTGCTGGTCGAAATGGGCGCCCGCGCTCTTTTGCTTGACCAGGGTTTCATCCAGCTGGTTTAAAAATTTCTGCAGGTGGCTATAGGCACTGGCCGTGAGACCCTGCTGGCCGCGCTCGGATAATTGGCGGCAGTAATCCAAACGGTACTGTTCAATTTGCTGCAGCTGCTGGAGGTAATTTTCACGCTCGATACGGGCTTGGTTCAGCGCCAGCGACGCCTTGTGCTCCGCATCGGCGGCCTGGGTCAAAATCAGATCGAGTGCACTATCGGCCGCCATTACCGCCTCCCGGTATATCCATCAACACGCTATTACCCCTGCTATTGGCCGCTAAGCACGGCGCGCAACATGTTCACACACATCTCGTAAGGCACCGCTTCTTTCATTGACTGCTGCAGATAGCCGTCCAACCTCGGTTTGAGGGCAAATGACTGATCAATGGCCTGATCGGTACCTGGCTTGTAGGCACCGATAGACACCAGGTCCTGGTTCTTGCGGCAAATCGACAGCACCTGCCTCACCGCCTTGGACATCATCATATGCTCCTCGCTGACAATCGCCGGCATGACACGGCTCACCGAGCGCTCGACATCAATGGCCGGATAGTGGCCCGCATCGGCAAGCTCGCGTGAGAGTACGATGTGGCCGTCCAATATCGCCCGTGACGCATCGGCAATCGGATCCTGCAGGTCGTCCCCCTCGGTCAGTACGGTGAAAAAGGCGGTAATCGAGCCCTGATGCTCACCGCCGTTACCGGCCCGCTCCACCAAGGCGGGCAACTTGGCAAATACCGAGGGCGGATAGCCCTTGGTTGCCGGCGGCTCACCGACAGAAAGTGCGATCTCCCGCTGCGCCTGAGCAAAGCGGGTTAGCGAATCCATCAGCAGCAGGACATCCAGCCCCTGGTCACGGAAATACTCCGCGATGGTCAGGGCCGTTTGGCACCCCTTAAGGCGCATCAGCGGAGAGGCATCGGCCGGTGCGGCAACAACCACCGCCCGCTGCCGGCCTTCGCTGCCGAGGATCTCGTCAATAAATTCTTTAACTTCGCGACCACGCTCACCAATCAGCCCGACCACTACGACCTGTGCCGTGGTCCCCCGGGTCATCATCCCCAAGGTCACCGACTTGCCCACGCCCGAGCCGGCAAACAGGCCGATACGCTGGCCCTTGCCAACGGTCAGCAGGCCGTTAACCGCTTTCAGCCCCACATCCAGCGGCTCCTTGATCGGCTTTCTGGCCAGCGGGTTAATCGGCTCGGCATTGAACGCCGCCCGCTCGCCGGTAAAAATATCACCAAGGCCATCAAGGGGGTTACCAACGCCATCAATCACCCGGCCGAGCAGCTCCATGCCCACCGGGATCCCGCCCGCTTCGGTAAGCGGCGTGACCCTCGCACCGGGCATCACACCGGTCAGTTGCTCGCTGGGCATCAAGAATAGGGTTTCGCCGGAAAAGCCAACCACTTCGGCTTCCATCTCGCCGGTCAGGGTTTCCACCTTGCACAGACTGCCGACAGGTGCCCGGCAGCCGACCGCTTCCAGGGTCAAGCCAACCACCCGCACCAAGCGGCCGGATGCGACCGGCCGACAGGCGGTATTGGCAGTTTGATAACGGGATAGGCGTTCAGCCAGACTGGCCATCACCCTTCCCCGTGCTCGTTATTAGGCAAAGGTTGAGGCTGGTTGTTGAGGCCGACAAATTGCTCAAGCTGATGCCGCAAGCGGTTTTCCATCTGGTAGTCGACGGTCGAATTGCCAGATGCCACGAACAGGTCACCGCGATTCATTGCCGGCTCGGCCTGCAGTGTCCAGTGGCGTTCAGCCAAACTCTCGGCACCATAGGCTTGTTTGATAATGTCCAGATCGTCTGGGTGCAGTTGAATGGTCGTCTGCTGGCCTGCCATCGGCAGCGCGGCAATCCCTTCACGCAGGGTTTGCAAAATCACCTGCGGGTTGGTCTTGAGTTCAACCTGAACCAATTCGCGCGCCAAGCTCGTGGCAAGCTGGACCAACTGCTGCTCAACCGCGCTATCCACTTGCTGGAGCGGGGTTGCCAGCTTCTCCACCAGTTGGGTCAAATAGCCAACTTGCTCGTCTATTTGCGCCTTGCCCTGTTCCAGCCCCTGCGCCAAGCCCTGAGCCAAACCCTGCTCAAGCCCTTGCTGCTGGCCTTGTTCCAGCCCTTGCTGTTGGCCTTGCTCAAAGCCCTCACTGTGCCCAGCCGCACGCCCTTCAGCGATACCTTCTTCGTAGGCAGAGTGACGGATATCATCCAAGTCTGCCGCCGTCAGCGGTGGCAGTTCTGGCTCGTCATCGAGCGGTTCGACTTGCCAGTCGGGATCATAATTAAGGGCATTTTCAGCCATCCCCTCATGCTCGGGGGAGTAATCCGGATAGGCCCAGCGCTCAAGCTCTTGGGCCTGATGCTCAGACACTCGCAGGAAACCGCGACGGCGATCCATAGGGCGGTCAGAAGACATAGCTGGCCTTTACACATTGCAGTGGTCGCGGGGTAGCGGCGATACCACGGTTACAGGAATTCATCCGCTCCGCCTCCGCTCAGCATCAGCTCGCCGGCATCGGCCAGGCGACGGGCAATCGACAAGATTTCTTTCTGGGCTGATTCCACATCGGCCACACGAATTGGCCCCATCGCTTCAAGATCGTCCTGCAGCATCTCAGCCGCCCGCTTGGACATGTTGCGCATAATTTTCTCGCGCAGCATATCGTCGGCACCCTTGAGGGCTTTTTGCAGCAGATCTTGCGGCACATCGCGCAGCAAGGTCTGGATACCGCGGTCGTCCACTTCGGCCAGGTTATCAAAGACAAACATCAGATCTTCAATCTGGGTCGCCATATCCTCGTCGTTATCGCGAATTTGATCCATGAGCGCCCCCTCAACATTGTTGTCGAGGTAGTTCATGATTTCGGCAGCCGCTTTCAGGCCACCAATTTTCGCTGCCTGCGCGCCAGCCTGGCCGGCAAACTGTTTCTCCATGATATCGTTCAGCTCGTGCAGGGCTGCTGGCTGGACTTCCTCGAGGTTGGCAATTCGCATCATCAAATCCAAACGGACCCGCTCGGGGAATTGCGCCAGAATTTCGGCCGACTGCTCCGGCTCAAGGTAGGACAGCACGATAGTTTGGATCTGCGGGTGTTCATTGAGGATGATGCTGGCCACCTGGCGCGGATCCATCCACTTGAGGGAATCCAGGCCACGCGAGCCGCTCCCCATCAGGATCTGATCAACCAGGTTATTGGCCTTGTCTTCGCCCAGCGCCGCAATCAGGGTATTGCGAACAAAGTCCTCGCTGCCCATACCAATGCTGGTGTATTTCTGGATATCTTCCAGGAAGTGGCGATGAACCGCAGACACTTTCTCCTGGTTCAGATCGGCCATTTGCGCCATCACCCCACCCACCCGCTGGACCTGTTTCGGCTCAAGGTGGCGGATAATGCTGGCCGCATCCTGCTCGTTGAGGCTCAACAGCAAAATCGCTGCCTTGTCGGCCCCAGTCAGGGTGGAGATATCAAATTTCTTGCCGTCTGTAGTTGCTACTTCATTAGCCATCTTCAGTTACCCAACTCTTAACAACCTGCGCCGCCAGATCCGGTTCATTCGCAACCAGTGCACGCACGGCTTTGAGCAGATCTTCGTCTTTATGCAGGTTTGGTAGATCCAAGTTGCTGCTGCTCAGCTCCAGCGTTTCCACGCCATCAAGCTCGCTACCGATCAGGTCAACCGAGTCCTGACCACCGACCGGTACCGGCAACCCGTTTTCATCCAGCGGCGTACCATCTGCCGCTTGGTTTGGATAAAGCAACTTGCGCATTGCCGGGCGCACCATCACCACCATGATCACCACAATCACCAGCGCCGCGGCAAGCCAACGGACCCAGGTGTTGAAATTCGGATGATCCCAAATCGGCAAGTCGGCCACCATTTGCTCTTCCGGCACGGCAAACGGTACCGAGATCACTTCC
The DNA here is from genome assembly GCF_029223585.1 of Photobacterium sp. DA100. NCBI lineage: Bacteria > Pseudomonadati > Pseudomonadota > Gammaproteobacteria > Vibrionales > Vibrionaceae > Photobacterium > Photobacterium sp. DA100. The sequence goes on from NZ_CP119423.1 coordinate 2,961,629, forward strand.
AGCATATCGCCGCGCATTTCAGAAAAACCGACGCCACCTTTGAGCAAGCGGGCAATTTTTGCCAACTCGGCTTCACTCAGCGCAACCCGGGTGACCTCGCCGGTTTCCGGATTAACAACCTGCTTGTAGTCAATGGCAACCGAGACCGTCTGGCGGTCCACTGTACCGGTTTGGGCCCGGCGGTGCCTGATGGTGGTATCAAGTTCGTAGTTTCGGGTCGCCTCGCGGTGCACCGAGTTATTCCCGCCAGTGCTGCCCGACTGCAGCTCGGCCACCTCCTGGGGAATCGCACTGTCTGCCGGCGGCTGGTTGCTGAGCGCCCCCGGGATGCCGGCTACGATGCGGCCATTGTTAATATCTTCTAGGGTGTATTCACTGCGGGTCGAGCGCGTCGCCGGATCATACTGCTTGCGGGTCTCTTCCACCGCACTGAAATCCATCGAGACATCCACCTGAGCGGTATAGTTGCCAAGGCCCAGAACCGGGATCAGGATCGCATCGATTTTCTCGCGCAGTGCTTGCTCCTGCTTGCGCTGAAGCTCATATTCTTTGCGCCGGGCAGTGGCCTGTGGATCGGCTGTACCCGAGCTGAGCAGGCGCCCGTGCTGATCGGTCACGGTAACCCGGGTTGGCCTTAGCCCCGGTACCGCGGTGGCGACCATATCAACGATCGAGTCGACCTCTTGCTGGCCCAGCGACGCCCCGCTGGACAGGGTCAAAAAGACGGTGGCTGAAGCCTCCTGGTTATGGCGGACAAACACACTTTGCTTTGGCATCGCCAGCAGTACCTGGGCCTGGCGAACCTGGCGGATCTGCTCGATCGCCCGTGCCAACTGCCGCTCACGGCTCAGCTTCAAGCGCTCTTGCTCAAGGCGCTGCGATACGCCAAACCCCATGTCCTGCAGCAGGATGTCATCGCCCACAGACGCCGTTTGGTTCAGTCCCGCCCGAGTCAGCTCGAGTTTGATGGCCGAGAAGTTATCGGCTGGCACCCGGATGGTATTGCCATCGAGGGTATAGTTGATTTTTTTCTGGTCAAAGTGATCAAGAATAGGGATAAGCTCTGCGGTTTCATAGGTACCGAGAGGGCGCATTTCCGGCTCTTTGATCCAAGAAACGACAAGGACAATCAAAGCGACACAAATGGCCACCGACAAAACCAGAACAACCTGGCGAAGCACATCAAGGTTGCCAAGCATGTTATCGACACGCGAGGCACTCTTCTCTCCGGCATCCGGGTTCTGGAGATCCAGTTCACTATCGGCCATTACCGCGGTTGACGGAGAATGGCCAGCAACAGCGAGCTCATTGTTAGTTGATGATTCCGACACGTACTATTTTCCTACATTATCCAGTCGAAATTAAACCGGCATATTCATGAGCTCTTTGTACGCTTCGACCATTTTATTGCGCACCTGAACCGTTGCTTCGAAGGCAACGCTCGACTTGTTTCGCGCGATCATGACATCAGACAGGGAAACACTGCGGTCCCCTTGGTCAAAGCGTGTCGCTAGCTCACTGGATTGTGATTGGAGTTGGTTGACACCTTTAATGGCATCGCCCAGCATCGCCCCGAAATCTGCACTGACCTGCTGCCCTGTTGCCGGGCGGGATGCATTGGTGGCTTCCAGTTTCATCGCCTGCATTTCGGCCTGAAGTCCATTTACTTTCATTTGTCTCTCCCACCCGTCAAAATAGTGTCAGTCAGATTTCTTTATTAATATGATTACGTTAAGTATGAAGGATTTCGTCCGTCATTGCGGTGGTCAAACTGGGATATCTATCCCAGCATCACGCATTTTTGCCAATTTATAGCGCAATGTTCTTGGGCTGATGCCAAGTTTTTCTGCGACATCCTTGCGGCGCCCATCGCAAGCACGAATGGTGTCTAGAATAATCGAAAACTCTTGTTCCCGCAGCTCATTTCCTAACCCATCCGCTGGCATGGCGATTTTGGTCTTATCCGCAACCTGCTGCTCTGTGGCAATATTTGGCGCAACTGTGTCATCGCTTTCCGAAGGAGAGCCGACAGTCGGCGCGAGCAATGTTTGCAAACCGTCTGCCTGCAACCAATCGAGCCCCTCCAGCAAAATATCAGATTCTGCCACCGAGTGGCCCTGGCACAAAATCAGCGCACGCTGAATCACATTATCGAGCTCACGGACATTGCCCGGCCAGGTATACTGCTTAAGCTTGCCGACCGCCGCAGGGGAGAGTTCGGGCACCGGCTGCCCCTGCTTTGTACAATGGCGTTTCATCAAATACTGGGCCAGCGGCTCGATATCACCCGGGCGTTCGGCCAGGGCCGGCCACATCAACGGAAAAACATTGAGGCGGTAATACAAGTCCTCGCGGAAATGGCCCTTGGCCACATAGTCTTTGAGATCCCGGTTACTGGTTGCCAGTACCCGGACATCCAGCTTGATACTCTTGCGGCTCCCCAAGCGCTCCACCTCACGCTCCTGCAATACCCGCAGCAGCTTGGCTTGCAAGTTCAAGTCCATTTCGCTGATTTCATCGAGCAAAATGGTCCCGCCCTGTGCCTGTTCAAACTTACCGGGACAGGCCTGTACCGCGCCGGTAAATGCCCCTTTCTCGTAGCCGAACAGGGTCGCCTCCAGCATATTCTCCGGAATGGCGGCACAGTTAATGGCGACAAAAGGCCCATCACTGCGGTTCGAGTTGTGGTGAATATAGCGCGACATCACTTCCTTACCCGAGCCGCTCGGACCAAGTACCATCACACTGGCATTGGTCTTGGCGACTTTCTCGGCCAACGCCAATAGCTTCAGGGATTTCTCGTCGGCCGCGATCGTCTGGCCACTTTCCGTACTCACCGGTGCATAGCGACTGACCATATTAAGCAGCACTTCAGGGGCAAACGGCTTGGCCATGTAGTCAATCGCGCCCTCTTTCATCGCCGAGACCGCATCTTCAATGTTGGCATAGGCGGTCATCAGCAATACCGGCAACTTCGGCCAGTGCTGCTTGATACTACGAAGCAGGCCCAGCCCATCCATACCGGCCATTTGAACATCCGACACCACGAGATCAACCGTATTGGCTTTGAGCAGCAACAGCGCCTGCTCGGCACTGTCGGCTTCGAGCGAGTGGTAGCCGGCCAAGGCCAACGTATCAACCAAGGCTTCTCGCAAACCCTCGTCATCCTCGACGACTAACACACGGCTTTGGTTCATAGGGTCACTCCTGTCGGATCCAATTGATGTTCGTTTTGTTGTGGCTCTTGGCCCGGCGCGATATTCAGGCTTTCCGCTTGCGGCACTGACAGGGTAAAGCATGCCCCTTTGCCAAGCTCAGATTCCAGTGTCAGCCTTCCTTTGTGGGCATTGGCAACCATCTGCACCACGGCCAGCCCGAGCCCCGTTCCCTGTTTGCGGGTGGTATAAAAGGGTTCCAAGATTTTCTTCTGCATTTCCGGCGCAATACCAGGGCCGTTATCCAGTACCGCCAGATGGATCCAGTCCCCCTGGGCGATCACCTTGACCGCGACCCGGCACTGCTTGCCAGCCATCTGGATAGCATTGGTGATCAAATTACTGATGGCGCTGGCCAGCGCATTGGCATTGCCCAGCAAGGTCAGGGATTCGTCATCGCAATCAATACTGAAATCAACCTGGCTATTGATCACCTGCGCTTCAACCATACCGTCGAGCTCATTGAGCAGGGTCTCCAGGGTAAAGCACTCCACCACCTTGTTGTCGCCGCCCTTGGCAAACAGCAGCATGTCATTGACCTGTTTTTCCAAGTCATGCAGGCGATCAACCAGCTTGCTCTGGAAGCGCTCACGTATCGGCGGTGTCAGGTTTGGTGCCGCCAGATTGGAGGCGTACAGCATAGCACTGGACAAAGGCGTCCTGACCTGATGCGCCAAGGACGCGACCATCTTGCCGAGCGAAGACAGGCGCTGCATCTCGCTGACCCGGGACTGCAACAAACGGGTCTCTGTCATATCGGTGATAAAAATCAATTGGCCGCTGTTGGACGCAGAAATCGCCAACCTTACCCTGCGGCCATTTTTCAATGAAATCTCATGGCCATCATCGTCACGGGGTGAGAAAGCGCGCTGAATCACATCAACCCAACGCTGATCCTGTAGCGGCTCGCCGAGCAGTCGGATGGCTTCAGGGTTGGCCTCACGGACAATGCCACCAGAATCCAAGAAGATCACCCCGGAAGGCATGACCTCCAGCATCTGCTGGTAGCGACTGACCTGTTGTGACAATGTGCCCAAAGCAGAACTTGTACTGTGCGGGGTGCTCTGAGCCGGCTGATTATCATCCATGGAAAACCTAAAACTAAAATTGGGCTTATCACGACGCGTAAAGCAAAATGGTATGTTCGGTACTGAACACCCAGCGATACACTGTCAAAAAACGAGTAATGCATGAATAGTGCCAAAATTATATCTTTATTATCAGCACTTTATCTACAAGAAGGGATATAAAAAGGCGCCAATATATTGGCGCCAGAAAGAAGATAGTGTTTTGACTAGCGACTTAAGCCATATTTGCGCATTTTTTCAACCAGTGTGGTTCGGCGCATACCCAGCATATCTGCGGCTCGGGCCACGACTCCACCTTGCGCCTCCAGTGCCTGGCTGATCATGTCTACTTCCAGCTCGGCCAGCATTTCCTTCAAGTTCACCCCTTCAGGCGGCAAATCACTGTGACTCTGTGTATTGTCGAGTTCCGATGCTTGGCTGCTGAACATATCGGCCAAGGCCAATCTTTCATGATCATCAACCGACATAAAGCTCTCTTCCGGCTGGAATTCAGGGAACTGGCTATAGCGGTACTTCATCGGCAGGTGGCTGATATCCACCATTTCGCCCGGATAAAGAATGATCAAACGCTCAACCAAGTTCGCCAACTCCCGGATATTGCCCGGCCAGTCGTGCTCCATCAACGAGGTCACGGCTCGCGGGGTAAAGTGGATCGGTTTTGCGCCCTGGGCTTCCATCCGCGCCAACAGCTCCTGCAGCAACAATGGAATATCTTCCATTCGCTCGCGCAGTGCCGGCATCTCGATTGGGAACACATTCAACCGGTAGTAGAGATCCTCGCGGAACTTCTCTTCGGCAATCATCGATTCAAGATCGCGGTGCGTCGCCGCCACGATGCGTACATCGGCTTTGATGGTCTCGCTGCCACCCACACGCTCGAAGCAACGCTCCTGCAGCACACGCAGCAGCTTCACCTGCATCGACATAGGCATATCGCCAATCTCGTCAAGGAACAGGGTGCCGCCTTCAGCCAGCTCAAAACGGCCCTTACGCGCCGATACCGCACCGGTAAACGCGCCTTTCTCATGGCCGAACAATTCGCTTTCCAACAAGTCCGGCGGGATTGCGCCACAGTTGACCGGAACAAACGGCCCTTTGCCGCGCGTCGAATGATAATGGATATTGCGCGCAACCACTTCTTTGCCGGTACCCGACTCGCCAAAGATCAGCACACTGGCATCGGTCGCAGCAACCTGCTCCATCAAATGGCGGATCTGGCTGATCGCTTCACTGCGGCCAACCATGCTGCGGAACAGGGTGTTTTTACGGCCGAAAGTGGGCATCTGGAAAGTTTGCTTGCCCAGGAACTCTTTGCAGTGGCGGAAGGCATCCATCAACTGGCCATAGTGCAATGGCTTATCGAGGTTGCCTACATAGTTGGACAATGCCGCGAGCTCGTTTTCATGATCGCCCATCGAGATCACCGGGATATGGTGATGGGTACGCAGGAAGTTCAGCAGTGTGCTGAGTGACTGGCTAGAAGAGATCTTACCGAGTAAACACGCGCCCCACTCTTTTTCCCAGTGCGAACTGTTAACCTCTTGAGACGAATAGGCCTCATATTGCTCACCGATAAAGGTAAGGATCACGCTTAAATCATGGCGATGCTGTTGGTCATCATCAATAACGAGGGTATGAACTTGCATAGAAAAGAGTTTGCCTGCCTACTTAAGAGTTATTTCGTGCTGGCATTATCGACATTCATATTAAAAATTATGAAAAGAACTGCGTAATGCGACGAGAAACCACTTCAAATCTAATCTGACCATTGTAATTAAAGTACAGAATAAGGCAACCAACGGGGGGCAAAAGCTGTGAAGCTATCCCAATGAAAAGCAAGCTTGAGATAGCTTTGGGGTAAAAAACCCGGTAAAAAGCAGAGCAAAAACTTCACAATAACATTGTGAAGTTTCTCCTATTATTCTGCCAGGTGGTGGTACTCAGCAGGAATTTGCTCCCACGCTGACTTGATTTCACGCAGTAAATCTACCACCTCGGTGAAGTTGTCCGGCTTGTTATTAGAGCTACCGTCAATAACATGGCGCATCATAAAATCGTACAAACTATCGAGGTTGGTCGCAATTTCACCGCCATCTTCCATCGATAGGCTGTCGCGCAATGTACCGATGATCGCCAGCGCTTTAGACACTCGCTCCCCTTTCATTGCCACATTGCCCATTTCCATTGCCGCCTTGGCCTGGATCAAACGCTCGATGGCACCACCAAGCAGCATCAACACCACACGGTGCGGCGACGCACTGGCCAACTGAGAATTAACTGACACTTGTTTATATGCCTGAAGTGAACCACGCATAATTCTTTCCTATTTATTTTGATACATTTGATAGACAGAGACAGACTTCTTGCCTTGCTTGGCGGTCAATAACTTCTGTCTAATTCGGGCTTTATTCTGTTCAAGAAGCGCTTTTAGATCGCGGGTCCGCTGCTGGACATCCTCAAAGGTCTCCCGGCTCAGCGTCTCCCGGTCTGCCAGGATCATCTTGACCCGCTCATGCCTTGCCGCAACGAGTTGCTCGAGCTGCTCGGGAAAATCATCTGGATACTCATCGAGTGCGAGAAGGGCTTCGATCTGCTTCTCTAAAACGGTTAATTCTTTCATGCTTCAACCTTAGAACACCAGCAAGCTCATCATAGTATTCAGTTCATTGTTCATTTTGTAGATGGCGGCATCCATGGCCGACAATTGTTTGTAGGTTCGCTCTTCGTAAGCTTTCATCCGCTCATTTAGCGTAACCATATCATCGTCAAGCCGCTTTTGCTGCTCTTTGAGGCTGTCTTCCCGGCTGGTAATCGAGCCCTCGCGGCCAACAAAACCATCGAGTAAATCATCGGCTTTTTTCAGAAACCCTTCATCGCCGTTAAAGAAGCGACCAAAGTTGACAAAGTTTTCATCCAATTGATCATTAAGGATTTCATCATCGACCTCAAGCTTGCCGTATCTGTCGGTCGTTACACCAAACTCGGATAACAGATAACTTCTGCCGTTGACTTCGACGGGTTCGTTAAGCAAGTTACGCATCTGCCCTAGGAGCGAACGTGAAATACTGTCACCAACTAACGGACCGCCACTCTCTTCTTCTACATTGTATTTTGACTGAGAGTCAACCATTTCAAATAAGCTATTGTAAGCCTCGACAAACTCATCAATCGCGGTCTTAGGCTTACCGGTGTCATTTTCTATCTCGATGATGGCATTTTTAACATCAATATCATCGGTGTCATTACCCGTACCATAAGTACCGGTAATTTTTTTTGCATTGAAGGTGACCCCATCAATTGCATCGGTAAAGGTATTCGTCGCATTGGTCACGGTAGAGAAGCCGTCAATCACAATGATTGCGTCCTTGGCTTCTTGCATTTCCATCATATTCGGGTTGCCGGTAATATTATCTGGATCAAAGTCCAAATCGCCCAAATCCCCAGTAGCCCCTGACGCATCGATACTGATCTTGTTTTCTTCACCCGTTTTGGTACTGGAAAATACCAACTTGGCACCCGTATCATCGGTGATGATAGTCGCTGTAATTCCAGGATTATCATCAGCATCGTTAATCGCCTGCGCGACGTCTTTTAGGCTACTCTTATTTGAAGAGATATTGAGAGTCATTGAGTTGCTACCTACCCCAATGACCAAATCGCCAGAACCCAAACTGGCATCGGGATCAGCCGTCAAACTGGTACTGGCAACTTTATGGCTTTCTGCCAGTTGCTTGACCTCAACGGAATAGCGGCCATTTTGTGCATTACTCTCGACACTGACATCTAAGTAGCCAGACTCTGAGGAAGAGGCTGATTTGCTGGTAAAAGCTTCATCTTCATCAAAAGACTCGAGCAAATCCTGCAGTGAACTTGCCGAGGATTTCACCAGGCCATAGGCACTCAGGCTGGCATCAACTTTCGACTTTTCGTTGGTGATCCGGATTTCTTTCGGCGTACGCTCAGCCGCAACTAGTTGTTGGGTCATTCCCGCAACATCCAAGCCAGAGCCTAAACCGCCTACCGATAAACCTGCCATGTGAAACCTCTACCCCATTCAGTCGTTGTGACTTGACGCTTATTGCGGATACGGAACTAATGCAAAAAACAAGCCAAGTTAGATTTTCTCTTGAAATGAACTCACGGAATATTTAGCCAAATTTTCATTTAGCTCCAATAACTCCTGTGCCGGGATCTGCCGGATCAGATCACCACTGGTTTTGTCATAGATGTAGACGACCTGCTCGCCGTGCTCGTCGTCATATTCAAACTTAAGCTCACGGTTAATACGCTTTGACAAAGCTTCAATCTGCTCCCGGTGAAATTCATTGAGTTCATCTGCTGAAGGCTCACTCATCAGTCGAGATGAATCAGCTTTTTCTGTTTGATTAACCGCGGACTTAAACGGCAACTCTGTTTTGGCAGCATCAGTTGGCTTTGAGCTACCTAATTTACTTGGGGAAAGGTTCAGCTTTGCTTTTGCGGAGAAAGCTGAATTAAGAGAAGAAGCTGAGGGGTTATCTGATAATTTATCCATGATAATCACTTCTCCTTAATGTTTACAAAAAGTGAATAGAGGCATGGCTACGCAGCCATGCCTCTTTTCATTTAATGAATTACAGTAGGCTCAATGCTGCCTGTGGATTCATTTTCGCCTGGGCAAGAATCGAAGTAGACGCCTGTTGTAGGATCTGGTTCTTAGTCAGGTCTGTGGTTTCTTTTGCAAAGTCAACGTCTTTGATACGGCTGTTTGACGCATTTACGTTTTCGTTGATGTTCGAAAGGTTGTTCAGGGTGTGGTTCATTCGGTTTTGGAATGCACCAAGGTCGGCACGCTGATCATCAATTTGAGCGATTGCTGAGTCAATGGTATCAATTGCGCTCTGGGCACCATTTGCTGTTGAAATATCAATAGAGTCCACTGAGTTTAATGACTTAGCTTCAGAGCCTGTAGTAATCGCGTTAGCTGGCGTACCTTCAGATGTTGTAATTTCCAAACGATCACTATCTTTAATACTTGTCTGGACTTCAACTTTACCAGTTAAAATTTGTTCGGCAGCACCAGTTACAATAGTCGCAGTATCACCACCAGTCGTTGTCATATCAGAGTTCAACTCAGTAAGTCCCAAACTAAAGTTAGTCAAAGTACCAGTTGCTTCAATATGGATATCATCTCCTTTATCAGAAACAATATCGAGTGTACCGTCATCATTAGCAACAGCTCTGAGTCCAGTATCTTTACTATCTGCATTTATTCGGTCTGCTAGGTCAGTAATTTCACTGCCTGTTGGCATTGAATAGCTTTTCACACCTGAACCGGAGTCAATATCAATGGTATTGTCTCCTGCAGGATCTAATGTCAAACTATCAAGCCTAACACCAGTAAACGCCTCTGCAGTAACACCAGTATCAGAAGAAACATTATTGATGGCTTCAGCAATATCACCTGCAGTTGCATTTGCAGATACATTGACATCTTTTTGACCACTAGCACCTGTAATCGTTAGATCCTGGTCAGTGACAGCATTAGCAGCACCTTGCACAAAAGCACCAATAGCCGCTCCACCAAGTTCCATAGTAGAGTTACCTAATGAAGTTGACCTAACATCAGACAATGATAAATCAACTGTTTCATTAGCATTAGAACCAACTTGGAAAGCTTGGGTGCCGTACGAGCCATCAAGCAAATTCTGGCCACCAAACGTTGTGGTTTCAGCAATACGTGTTAATTCTTCTTGCAGTGCACCAACTTCTTTCTGCAGTGCAGCACGGTCATCATCAGAGTTCGAGCCGTTAGCGGCCTGTAGAGACAGGTCACGCATACGCTGCATGATGTTGGTTGACTCCTGCATTGCACCTTCAGCAGTCTGTGCAATCGAGATACCGTCGTTGGCGTTACGCATTGCTACGTTAAGGCCGTTGCTCTGGCTGGTTAGACGGTTAGAGATTTGCAGACCCGCCGCATCATCTTTCGCACTGTTGATACGCAAACCAGAAGACAAACGCTCCATGCTGCTGCTTACGTTGTTAGTGGCATTACCTAGGTGACGCTGGGCCGTCATCGCTGAAACGTTAGTATTTACGGTAACAGACATATTTCGCTCCTTGTTGAGTTACAACCCAGCCTATAAGCGGGGGGTAAATATCTATTTTTGTTTAAGTACTTCTATTAACGGCACAAGCAAAAATACCTTTAGGAATTTTTTTAAAAAAATTTCAGAGTGGGTCTGTGGGTCTGTGGGTCTGTGGGTCTGTGGGTCTGTGGGTCTGCAATAAGACTCTACGAGCTACACTTCCCAGTCAAACTCTAACTTTATATGCCATGTATCGCCGCAAACTGTCCCATAGGGCCATAGCACCGCTCTTCACTCCACAGTACCGGTGATTTTAAAGCGGCAAAACTCTGCCGCTTTAATCCCGAAAGGAGAGGAAAATTATAAGTAGTTAAACAAACTGAGCTGCTTGGTTTGGTTGAAGGCAGCCTGGGAGGCCTGCAGGGCCAGCATGTCTTCGTTGAGTTCAATGATTGCCTTGCTGTAGTCCAGATCTTCCAAGCTTCCCTTGGCCTTGTTGAGACTCAATTCGAAATCTTGATGCTGAGCCTCATAGGTTTCGAGGGTTTTCAAGCCAGTGCCGACTTCTGCCCGACGTTGGTTCATGTGGACATAAGCCGAGTTTAGCTCTTCAATGGAACGTTGCAGGCTCGCCCTAGCCTCAGGAGAAGCCGAATCAAATTCTGAGTACTTAATGACATCATTCATGGTCTGGAACAAATCAATGGTGTCAGTTTTGTCAAAGGAAACACTATCACCTGGTTTTATCTCACCATCGAACTTAAGATCGAGATTTGCCTCCGAGCCCGGTGTTGTGTCGACAAACTGGATACCAACACTAGGATCATAGGCGGAAGGGCCGTAAGGCGTACCATCCCGAATCAAAACATAGTTTAGGCCACCAGCACCATCGTCTTGAAAATCTACTTCATAAATAGAATTATCACCGGACTCACTGTTGGTCGCTGACAACAGCGACAAACCCGACTCACTCTGAAGCCCTTTATAGTCGGGACGATAATCCCCGAAAGGATTATCGATTTCCATGAATACCTGGCTGCCGGGCTGGCTCGTTTGAACATGAACCGATGTATCTATGCGTGCTTCACGATAACCAGCATCCCCCATGTAAACCACTTCACCCAAAGAGTTTTCAACAAAAGGTTGAGTCGAGGACTGGTTTCCGGCAAACACATAATTGCCGCCTTCATCCTGGGTATTGGCAAGGTTCAGCAGGCCCTCATACAAACTTTCCAACTCATTTTTAAAAGCGGTCTTGTCATCGCCAGCCATTGCACCATTGATCATGCCGATCACTTTCTGCTTGGAGCTATCAATGTGGCTTTCCACATTCTTGAGGGAGGTTTCAAGGGTGCCCAAACGGTTATTGGCTAGAGTGATAGATTTTTGAAACTGTTCGATTTGTACCAGTTGCTGTTTATAGTTTTGGGTCGACACCGAGGCAATCGGATCGTCTCCGGCGGTTTTGATACGCTTACCCGTGGCCAGTTGCTCATTGGTGTTGTTTACCGCCCCTTGCTTGCGCATAAGGTTAGAAGTCAGGTTCTGATACTGGGAAAAGGTAGATACACGATTGATCATAATGCCTCCTATCCTTAAACAGCACGCAACAGCGTATCAAAGGTTTCGCGGGCCACGCTCATAATGCGAGAGGAAGCCATATACGCTTGCTGGAACTTCATCAGGTTTGCCGCCTCCTCATCCAAGTTGACACCGGACACACTGGACACCCGCTCACTGGCGGCGTCAAAATCCAGTTGGCTGATCTGGCCAAACTTCTCAGCATTCATTTTCTGGATACCGACATCGGTGGTCAGTGTCTGGAACAAATCAATGACGCTAGAGCGGCCGTTGTTCATGGTTTTCTCTGTTTGCAGGTGCTGAATTTCCAGCAAATTGCTGTTGTCCCCTTCTGCAGGCTTTGCCCCCAAAGTTACCGTAAAGCTGTCATTGGCCGCCGCACCACTGCTAAGTGCCAACGTTGGCACCGGAGTGTTCGGGGCACCCTCAAAGTGGATAACACCATTGGTTACTGGATAAGCAATACTTGTGCTGGGCGGCAATGCATTGCCCTGAGCGTCATAACCAATCAAGCTGATCGGGTTATCCTGATCATCCAGCACTGATAGTGCATCGCCGGTCCCATTAATCTCAACCCGAAATGTGCCACTAACTTGTGCTGACGGTAACGGCTCTAGTTGTGCTGTACCTTGGTTTGCCTCCGCTGCCATTACTACCCGCTGGGCGGCAATATCTGATGCTTCTGTGGCATTCATGGTCATCTGCGCGCCGCCAAGCCTTACAGGACGGATGGTAAAGGTTTCATCAGACGGGGCCGCTGATAAATTATTAACGTTGATTTGCATACCATCCACCTGCAGTACTTGCGGGTCAGTTGCTGCAATGGTTTGGTTCAAGACTTCTTCGCCTTTGGCATTAAACATCTGATAGCTATTGGTTATCCCATCAGTGTTCGCCTTTAACTGGTAATCACCCACTTGAAGTTTGGAGACATCATCAATGGCTACGGTCATATCGGCACTACTGCCCATCGGTTTAAGCACCCGCTGCTGCATCGCAATCGGATCATTGATATCGGCAAACATGTTCTTGCCCTGCTCACCTTTCAAATCCAAGCCCTGGCGCTGGATGGTATTCACCTGCCCGGCAAAACCGATAGCCATTCGCCCGACTTCATCGATGCTGCGCTCGACAACATCACGGCGAAAGCCAATCATGGCGCCAAGAATACCGCCCATATTATCGGCATCCAGCGGGGTGGCATTGTGGCCATCATCTACCGCGATTTGTGTCTGTAGCGGGTCGGGCTCACCCGGTATCACTGTAAGGCGAGATGATTCTGTGCCCGACACAAGAGTTTGCCCATCACCGATGATCACCGTATTCGCCAGGTTATCTTTACCCTTGAGTACAGTCACTTTGGTGTGCTGCGCCAGTTCATTGACCAAGCTCTGCTGCTGGTCAAACAAATCATTTTTCTCCCCTGCCGGATTTTCCTGAATACGCTTATTCAAAGTGGCAATTTCTTGCCCCAGGCTATTTACCCGATCAACTGTTGCAACTAGCTGATCATTTACATCCCGTTGCATACCGGCAAGGGTATCGTATGTGCTATTGACGGTTTGGCTGACAAGAGCGGCATTTTCCAATACCGCTTTGCGTGAGCCAAGATCGTTGGGATGATCAGCAAGGCTTTTCACTGAATCGTAGTAGTCGTTCATGCTGGAGATGGTCTTGCTGGCATTGTTGGAAATGAACTCATCCATCACAGCTAGCTGGGCATGGCTTTCATTGGCTTGGTGGAGTTGGGTAGTCGACTGGGTTAGCTCTCTTGCAGCAAACTGATCGTAAGCTCGACGGACATTATCGATATAAGCGCCCGTGCCATACTGGCTACCACCAATCCAGTGTGCATCATCTGCTTTCTGTTCTGCACTCTGGCGGCTGTATCCAGGCGTATTGACGTTACTGATATTGTGGCTGGTCACATTCAGTTGTTTCTGAGAGGTTCTCAGCCCACTCATACCAATATTGAGCAAATCTAACGCCATGTACTTAATCTCCAGCCATTACCAGCAGCAATCACTATCATTGCTTCGACAAGGATAACAATGCAAATTTTAGGCCAAGTCAAGGACACAGCGAGTTAACGCCTTTATCATTCCAGCTATAATAATCAAGACATCAAACTTCCTGACAGGCTTCCTGATATTGTTAGATATATCCCCGCCAACCACATAAAGCCTTTTCAACTTTAAGCGCTCCTTTCTCTGCAAACTTATTACAGGAAAACTATCGAAGTAATATTTTCAGTATTCCATACTTTTAAATATTAAATTTTTCAGAATCTAGCCTGAAAATCGACTATTTAGGGATATGAAAGAAAGTGTTCGATCCGTTTATTCATTCACACCTGTTCATTGACGCATAATTAGCCATTTTTTTGGCTAGGTAAAATCATCAACTTTCCTAAAAAACAAAAAAATCAAACTAAACCATTGATTTAAAATAAATATAAATAAATGCGGGCGCTTAGCCTTTATAAAATAATGATAATTTTTTAGCAAAAAACAAAGCAACGCACATAACAGCAACATCACCACCACCAAGTGATAACCAGATCTAACATTTATAATTTATTTAGATTTACACTAGATAAACAGTATAACTTGTATATATAATAAATATAAATTGACACGCACAATTCATAGGCAGGGTGTATGAATATTGGTATTGCAACATTGCTGGGTTATGCCATCAAGGAGATCATTGCACCTGTGGTGCTTGATAATATTCGTGAAGGAAACCAGGAAAAGGTAGAGACCAACGAAATTAAGTCGGCGCTGTCTGAGAGTGAGGATACGCTGAAGATTATCTCTTCAATTGTAGATATTTTTGTCTAACCTATTTTTGATAGGCTCAATTACTGTTCTTGCTCCATCAAATCACTCACCTGCTCGTATACCCGCATGACCTTCTCACTGTACCTCGGATCAGTCGCATAGCCAGCCTTGTGGATCTCATTGATAAAAGCTTTCGGATCTTGGGTATTTTCCAAAGCCACTGAGTATCTAGGATTCTGCTTCAAAAACTGTGCGTAGTCATTGAAGCTGGCGTCAAAAGAATCATAAGAACGAAACGCCGCGCGCTCTTGGACGGCAATACCCTGATGATACTCCAAGGTTTGTGTCGTTACTCGCTCCCCTTTCCAGCTCGGATCAGCCTTGATATTAAATAAGTTGTTGCTGTTACCGGCCGCATTGCTGATCACTTTTTTGCCCCACCCCGTTTCCAAGGCAGCCTGGGCTATCAGTACCGCGGGATCAACACCCAAGACACCGGCAGTACGGCGCGCATAGGGTGCCATATGGGAAACAAATGCTTGCGGCGTATCGAAACTTTGCGGCTGAGGTGATGGCTGAACCAGACCAGGCGTATTCGGGCCGGAGGCACCATTGGCCGCGGTACGCTGGGCGATCGCCTTGTTGGCTATCTGGATGATTTCCTCTTCACTCATCGCAGACTGTGCAGGCGCATTGCTGGCTGGCAACGACAGGCTTGAGTTGCTCACCGTACGGTTATCCGCACCGACGTCTTGCCGCTCGAAGGGCAGGAAATTGCCGCCCCTGTCCAGCTCAACAAAGTGCGGCTCTTTGGCCAGCGTACCATCACTCTGCTGAACAGTGCTGTCCTCTTGGTGGGCGCCGAGCTGCTGGACAATCATATCGGCCAGTCCGAGCGAGTTGCTGCGGCTCAGTTCACTGGCCATCTGCTCGTCATGCATCTGCTCAAAAAATTTGGCGTTGCGGCTGCTCATCAAGTCCGACTCGAACGCAGAGTTGGCCTCGCGCATCGATTTGAATATCATCTGGGTAAAGATGGCCTCAAACTGCTCGGCGGCGGCTCGCAGGCTGGCCTGCTCTCCCTCTTTTCCCGTTTTCACCCCTGCACGCAAGCGATCAAGGCTTGAGATATCGAGGATAAAACTGGTGTCGGTCGGACTTTTCACCTTGCCTGCTCCCGTTAGATAATGATCAGCTGGCCTTCAATCGCACCAGCTTGTTTCAATGCCTGCAGAATCGCCATCAGATCTGACGGTGCCGCGCCAACCTGATTCACAGCCCGAACCAGATCATCGAGTGTCACGCCCGGTTCGAACAAAAACATCCGCGAATCTTCTTCGGTCACCGTGATCTCACTATTGGGCACCACCACCGTTTGCCCTCCGGAGAACGCGTTCGGCTGGCTGGCCGACAGGTTTTCCTTGATGGACACCGTCATACCGCCATGGGTAATGGCGGCAGGCTTCAAACGAACATGCTGGCCAATAACAATGGTGCCGGTACGCGAGTTGACAATGATCCTCGCCCCCGAATCTGCCGTTTCGAATTCAACATTCTCAATGGTGGAAAGAAAAGCCACCCGCTGGCTGACATCACGCGGGGCGCGCACGCGAACCGATGTAGCATCCATTGCCGAGGCCACATCGGGGCCCAGAAAGTTGTTAATCGCATCCACCATATTCTGCGCCGTTGAGAAATCCGGCTCGAACAGGTTGAAGGTCAGGAAATCACCGCGGCCGAACGGGTTGGGGACTTCCTGCTCGACAATCGCCCCGGAAGGGATCGTGCCGACAGTCGGGGTGTTGCTGACAATCTGCGAACCATCCGCACCATCGGCGGTGAAGCCCCCAACCACCAAACTGCCCTGCGCAACCGCATAAATATTGCCGTCCAAGCCTTTGAGGAAGGTTTGCAGCAGGGTACCGCCACGCAGGCTCTTTGCCGAGCCTACCGAAGAAACGGTCACATCAATCTGCTGGCCCTGCTTGGAGAAAGGCGGCAAGGTCGCATGCACCGCTACCGCAGCCACATTTCGGGTCCGAAAGCGCTCGCCTTCCGGAATGTTAATGCCAAAATTATTCAGCATGGCGCGAAAGCTTTGCTCGGTATAGTACGCCGATGACGACTCGCCGGTTCCCGGCAGGCCAACCACCAGGCCGTAGCCGACCAACTGGTTATCCCTGACCCCCGCCACGGCAGCAACATCTTTGATCCTTGCCGCGTACGCCTGCGGTGAGACGGCAGGCAATACGGAGAGTACCAACAAACCAAATAACAGTGATTGGGTTAACTTTTTCATGCATTACATCGCCGCATTGAAGAATCGGGCAAACCAACTCGGGGTTTGGGTGTCCTGACGATCGCCGGTCGCCGAATATTGGATGCGCGCATTGGAAATCCGCGTCGACGGGATCGAGTTCTCTGAGTCGATATCATCAGGGCGGATCGTACCGCTCACCCGGATGTATTCATCGCCGCTGTTGAGAGTCAGCCACTTCTCGCCGCGTACCAGCAAATTGCCGTTAGGCAGCACTTCGATCACTTCCACCGAGATGGAGCCGGAGAAGCTGTTGCTTTGATCCGACGACAGGCTACCGGAGAATTTGTTGTCGTTGGTCATGGCATAAGACAGATCATAGCTGCCAATATTGACCGGACGACCACCCAGCATGATCGGCTGCATGTTCATATCGGTCGACTTGCCCAAGTCCGAGCTGGCACTCTTCCTGGCCTGGGTATTTTCTTCCAGCAGCACGGTGACAATATCGCCAAGGCCGGTCGGGCGGGAATCGTTGTATAGCCCCATAGAGCTGGTACTGCTAAACAGTGAACCGGTTGAGGTTGCGTAATGTTCCGGCTTTTCCGGCGGACGGACCGAAGACCAGTTCGGATCGCCCTGCACCGCATCTTCCCGCGTCCGGACCAGACCGATGATGCCATCACTTTGCTCGGTCGAGCCTTCAACCGCATCGACATCACTGACCGCGCTATCGAGATCAGAGCCGGTATCAAAATCCTGCGCACAACCCGAGATTATCGCCACCAACAGTGTCACCCTCAGTACCGGCCAATACTTACCCATACCCTACTCCCTGTTATAGCTGCTGGTTAACGTAGCTCAGCATCTGATCCACGGTCGAGATCACTTTGGAGTTCATCTCGTAAACCCGCTGCGCCTCAATCATGTTGACCAACTCTTCGGTCACATTGACGTTGGACGTTTCCAGCATCGACTGGCGGACGCTACCAAAGCCGTCAAGGCCTGGGATCCCTTCCTGCGGATCACCGCTTGCGCCTGTTGGCAGGTAAAGGTTCTGGCCAATCGGCTCCAAGCCGCCTGGATTGATGAAGTTAGTCAGGTTGATCTGGCCCAGTACCTGGTTTTCCTGCTGATCGCGAATACGGGCGGACACCTCGCCGTCGGTACCAACAGTAATGGCCACGGCGTTATCAGGTACCACAATTTCAGGCTCCAGCACATACCCCGCCCCCGACGTCACAATCTGGCCTTGGTTACTGACCGTAAACTGGCCGTTTCGGGTATAGCCGATGTTGCCGTCAGGCAGCATGACCTGGAAGAAACCGTCCCCCTCGACCATCATGTCGAGGGCATTGTTCGTGGTTTGGGTATTGCCCTGGGTAAAGACTTTCTGGGTGGCAACCACTTTGGCGCCGGCACCAAGCATCAGGCCTGACGGCAAGGTGGTATCCTGGGTTGCCTGGCCACCGGGCTGGTTGATGTTCTGATAGAACAAGTCTTCAAATACCGGGCGGCTTTTCTTGAAACCCACCGTCGAGGCGTTAGCTAGGTTATTGGAAACCGTTGAGATATTGGTTTGCTGGGCATCAAGGCCAGTCTTACTAACCCAAAGAGCTGGATGCATTCGTTAACTCCTCGCTATTATCCGATTCGCATTAATGATGAAGACGCTTTATCCATGTCTTCTGCGGTTTTCATCAATTTGACTTGCATTTCAAAGTGGCGCTGAAGGTCAATCATGCTGACCATCTCACCAACAGCATTGACGTTGCTGCCTTCCAGAGCGCCGCTGAGCAAGGTTACCCCCGCGTCGGCTTCAAGCCCCTGAGGATTGGGGGTCGTTGGCTTGAACAGGCCATCGACATCCTTGTATAAATCGTTGTTGTTAGGGTTAACCAGTTTGATCCGGTTAATGACCACCATGGCTTCCGGCGGCGCCCCCTGCGGCAAGATGCTGACTGAGCCATCTTTCTGAATTTCAATTTTGTTGATTGGGAGCGGTACGAAGATCGGGGCATCGGCATCGCCCAAAATAAGCTGACCATTGCTGTTTTGCAGCATGCCCATTTCATCGATCTTCAAGTGACCGGCGCGGGTGTAGGCTTCTTGGCCAGATGCATCTTGAACTGCCAGCCAACCGTTACCTTCGACAGCGACATCCATGGCACGACCGGTCATTTTGACCGAGCCCTGCTCGAAGTTGTTGCCCGGACGCTCGGTCATGGCAAAGACCCGGGTCGGCAACCCTTCGCCATAGGCCTGCATACTTCTCGCCTGCTGCAGATCAGCGCGAAAACCCGTGGTATTGACGTTTGCCAAGTTGTTGGCCGCAACCTGCATGCCGTACATATCTTGTTTGGCGCCACTCATGGCAAGAAATAATGCGCGATCCATCTGTCCGTCCCCTATATCGATAGCATTCTGAATGCAAAAAGCATACCACCATATAAAACACAGCTAGGTAACTGATTTTAAAAGACTCAAAGCAAAAAGGAGAGATTATAGAGCGTAGAGAGGAAAAGTGTTGCCGCTTAACTGACGTTCATGGTCAAGAAACAAACAAATACATATAAGGAAAGATATCCTATGTCAAAAAACCGACGCAAGCCCATAACAACCGCGGTTATGGGCTTGTCGTCTTGCACAGAACAATTAGCGGATTTGCAAGATGTTCTGCTGCAGCTGGTTATTCACATCCAAGGCACGCGAGCTGGCCTGGAAGTTACGCTGCGCGGTGATCAAGTCGACCAGCTCCTGGGTCATATCGATGTTCGACTGCTCCAGGGTACCGTTCTTGATCGAGCCAAATGAACCTTGTGACGCATCGCCCCACACGGCCGCGCCCGAATCTTGGGTCACATTCCACAAGGTACCACCAAGCTGGGCGAGGCCTTGCTCATTAGCAACACGGGCCATGGCCACACGGCCAATCACCTTGTCCTTGCCGTTAGAGTACGAGGCCAGAATGTTGCCATCGGAATCGATATCAACATTGGACAGGTAGCCTGTGGTTGCGCCGTCTTCATCTTCCAGCTTGCGAATTTCAAACGGTGACGCATACTGGGTCGGCTCGTCATAGTTAAAAATCAGGTTCTGGGAACCATCAGCACCGCCAAGCTGAATACCCGCCGTTTGGAAGTCCACGGTCTGGAAAGATGGTGGATTGGTCACCAGTTGGCCTCCCGCATCAAACTGCAGAGTATGGCCTAAATGGCCGCTACCGTTATCAACACCCTGCGCAACATCGAGGGCTTTTTCACCGCCGCTGTCACTCACGGTGTAATAGACTTGCCACGTATTCTCTGGAGCACCAGGCTGACTGTCATCTTGCTTAACGTAGTACGCAGACATCTTCAGCGGATTCCCCAAAGAGTCGTAAATCGTCGAAGAGGTCGATTTGTTATAGGAATCCGGGTCATTGAAATCGAACGGTGTGATCTTCGGCGTCTCTTCGCCGCTCGGCAGGTTCATCGCGATATTAATGTTCTTCGACATGTTCGGCTGGCCGAACGTATCGTCAATCGACATCGGCTTTGGCTCGTAGGAAGCGACCGTATTGGTATCTTGGTTCACTTCATAGCCAAGCAGGTAATTATTGTCGGAGTTTACAATCTCGTTGTTATTGTTGAGGTGGAAAGCACCGTTACGGGTCAGGTTGTTGTTCGCCGGCTCGGCCTTGTTCGGTGCGACCGCAAAGAAACCGGTCCCCGAGACACGCAAATCCAGCGGGTTATTGGTGTAAATGCTCGAGCCTTCGTGGAATTGCTGGGCCACCGTTGCCGTTTGCACACCACCACCGGTAGTGGTCTTCGAGTTCGAGAAGATGGAGTTCGAATACACATCAGCAAACTCGGCGCGCGACTCTTTGAAGCCGTAGGTATTGGCATTCGCAATGTTGTTACTGGTAGTGTTGAGATCTTTTTGGGCCGCACCCAGGCCACTCAAGGCAATATTCATGCTCATAGTTGATTATCCTTTCGCTTGTGCTTTTCCGACCTGAAGTACATCAGCCAAATTGAATTGTTTGTCGAGACCTGCCAGATTCAGCAATACCTGGCCGTCTGCCTGCCCCATCACCACGCTGTTGACGTTGGCATGGGTGAAAACGTCGTAGTTCTGTGTTTCGCCGCCGACAAGGCCCGATACCCGGATAGTGTATTGCCCCTCCGGCATCATCTTGCCCTGCTCGTTCTTGCCGTCCCACTCGATATCGTGATCACCGGCCCCTTTCGCGCCCAGGTTGATGGTACGAACCAGTTCGCCCTGCGGCGTTTCGACCCGCATCATGGCCTGATCGAGCGAGTTAGTCAGACGGACACGACCACTTAGTCCGCCCTCGGCGAGTTTCATACCGGTCGAACTTGGCACCAGTACATCCTGCCCCACCAATGTCGAGGCCTGCAGCGCCTGGTTAGATGTCATCGCGGTGTTGAGCAAGCCAAACTGCTCGTTCATCTGGTTGATGCCATCGACCGTGGCAAACGAAGCCATCTGGGCAATCATTTTGTCGTTGCCGACCGGTTCGAACGGATCCTGCTGCGATAACTGCTTGGTCAGCAGGGAAAGGAAATCTTCTTGCTTTAGCTGGTTCTGGCCTGTTGTTTTCTGCTCTTCCAGAACCTTCTTTTCCTGCATCGACTTTAGCTGGTCGAGGTAAGAGAGGTTGTTAGAACCCGCACCGTTGATACTGCTCATTGCCGTTACTCCCTACCTTTACTTGCCCATCTGCAATGTTTTCATCAGCATCTGCTTGCTTGCATCTGCCACCTGCACATTGTTCTGGTATGAACGCGATGCCGAAATCATGTTGGCCATCTCTTCCATCACATTGACATTCGGCTTGTAGATATATCCTTCTGCGTTGGCCATCGGGTGATCAGGGTTGTACTCCGCACTCAATGGTTTTTCGCTCTCGACAATTGCCCTGACCTGCACCGGGACACTCTCACTGCGCCGGTAACTGGCATTCTGCAGCTCGGCGGCAAACACCGGATGCCGGGCCTTGTAGGTCTCCTCTGCCGAGCTACTGACGCTGTTGGCATTGGCAAGGTTACTGGAAGTGGTATTGAGACGCACCGACTCAGCACTCATCGCCGATCCCGATACGTTGAAAATATTAAACAAGCTCATTTATTAATCCCCTTTCAGTGCCTTGCTCAGGTTTTTGAATTTTGCCCCGAGAAAATCCAGTGATGCCTGATACTCAATCGAGTTTTGCATAAACAAGTTCTGCTCGAGTTGGGCATCAACGGTATTGCCGTCGCCAGTGTCCGGCTGGGTTGGCACGCGGTACTTTTGCTCGCCCATGACCTGTGTGGAGGCAGAAATATGCCGACCATCGGTGCGGCTGAGGCCAACTTTTGCCCCCGAGGTTGCCGCATTGAGAGCCCGCTGAAAGTCGATATCTTTCGCCTTGTACCCCGGCGTATTGGCATTGGCTAGGTTGCTAGCCAGTGTTTCCGCCCGCTTGGCACGGACGCCAACGGTATGCTGGTGAACACCTAATGCTTTATCAAAAGAAATGGACATGCCTGCCTCCAAAATTCGTTATCGAAACAGAAGCAAAGGCTGTGCCAAAAATGTAAATGGGGAGAAATTAGGGGGGGTGGCAAGGGGGGCGTTAGCTGGGTCCCTCGCTTACCTGCTAGGATCTAGGGCCTAGGATATGCGCTTCCTAGGCCCTAAGGCTAAAGGGTTGTTCGCCCTTACTTGAGCTTGTAGATAATGCCCGGGTTACAGCGGATCATTTCGAACCTATCGGTCAAACCAGTCAGCGACTCCGATGCCCCAAGCAGCAGGTAGCCCCCCGGATTGAGGCTTGCCGCCATTTGGTTGAGAACCTTCGCCTTCATCTCGGGCGAGAAGTAAATCAGCACATTGCGACAGAAGATAACATCAAACTTGCCCAGCAGGGCATAGCTGTCTTTTAGGTTTTGCGGCCGGAAGTTAACCATCCGCTTGACCTTGTCATTCACTTTCAGGCGGCCGTCGCCATTATCTTCGAAGAACATCCGGCGGCGTTCCATCGACAGCCCCCGGCTGAGAGCCAGGTTGTCGTAAGCACCGGTGCGGCAGGTCTCCAGCATGGTCTGCGAAATGTCCGTCGCCGTGATTTGCACCGGGTTTGCCAACATCCCCGGCCGGCGGTTCTGGGTTTCCAATACGGTCATGGCAATGGAATATGGCTCCTGACCCGATGAGCTGGCCGACGACCAGATTTTGATCGGCCGCTTGTTGGCCGCCAACTCCGGCAAGATACGCTCGGCCAACACGGTGTAAGGGTAGGTATCGCGGAACCACAACGTCTCGTTGGTTGTCATGGCATCGACCGCGGCGACCCGCAATTCCCGATTGCGACCGGCAATCACTACCTGCAACAATTGAGATAGCGACGCTAAAGAAAATTGGCTAACTAAGGGGCTGAGCCGGCTTCTTACCAAGTACTGTTTGCTGTCACCCAGGACAATGCCGCACTGGGCTTCCAGGAAGCGGCAAAATTCACGGTATTCCTGATCGTTTATCGTTATAGCTGTCATCTACTACTCTGGTATGGTTATTCTGTACTCGAGCATGCTTATTGTGGCATTGCCGCTTTTACTGCCGCACCAAGTTCGTCAGGATTAAATTTAGGGATAAAGGCATTCGCGCCGACACGCTCAACCATGGCTTGGTTGAACACCCCGCTCAGGGAGGTATGCAGGATCACATGCAAGTCTTTTAGCTTTGGATCGTTGCGAATTTCTGCCGTCAGGGTGTAACCATCCATTTCCGGCATCTCGATATCAGAAATCACCAAAGCCAGTTGCTGATAGATATCCCCTTCCTGGGCCATTTCGCGCAGCTTGATAATGGCTTCTTTGCCGTCTTTGACCAACACGCATTCACAGCCGATCGATTCTATTGCCCGCTGCACCTGCTTGCGCGCGACACTGGAATCGTCAGCGACCAAGACCCGACGTACCGCAGGTAGATCTTCAATCAGCTCTTCGAGCACCGTCCCGGTGATATTGGTGTTGACCGGAGAAATCTCGTCGAGGATTTTCTCGACATCCAGAATTTCAACCAGCTCATTATCAATCTCGGTAACTGCCGTCAGGTAGTTAGCCTTCCCTGCCCCTTTCGGCGGCGGAAGGATTGACTCCCAGTTCATGTTGATAATACGTTCAACGGAGGAGACCAAGAATCCCTGAATCGAGCGGTTGAATTCAGAAATAATGACAAAACAATTATCGAGATCTTCGATAGGGCGGCCACCTGTTGCCAGGCTCATATCAATGACAGAAATCGTCTGCCCTCGGATATGGGCAATCCCCTTCACCAACGGATGCAAGTTAGGCATCGTGGTCAGTTTCGGACACTGGAGGACTTCCTTGACTTTAAATACGTTGATCCCATAACGTTGACGTCGATTGAGCCTGAATGTTAGCAACTCTAGCCTGTTTTGACCAACCAGCTGGGTACGTTGATTCACCGAATCTAATATCCCCGACATATTAAGACGTCTCCTTGTTGTTTGTTTTTATAATTTGATACGTGTTTACTAGAGAAACAAGTGGTTAAATCACATATCATAGCAAGTTAAAGCTGCTCTACTGAAACACCAGCGCTAAGGCACAGTATCCCATTGTGACTGGCGACATTAAAGAGATAATTACGTGCTTAGCAACTCGCTTAACATTCACCTAATTAGTTTTATCGGCCTTGTGGTATTTTTCTTTAACGGCATTAGTCACGCTGCAGCGGATCAAACGCCTGCCAGCCCCGCCCCCGTCAGTATGGCGCCAGAAGCGATCAGCCAAGCCGCCCAGGATCATGTCACCGCATTGACCAACGAGGCAAACGGCACCTTTACGATTTCTGCCCCGAGTCTCGACAACCGACTTCGCCTGCCGCAATGCCCTGAGCCCCTCACGGCGGATATTCCCAACCAGGGCTCGCTCAGCGGCACCGTTTCTGTGTTAGTTCGCTGCGAAGCGTTAAACTGGCAAATCTACGTGCCGGTTCGGGTCCAACAAGTGCTCGAGCGGGTTGTCGCCAAGGCCCCCCTCCCCCGCGGGACAGTCATTACCGGTGCCGATATCGCTGTCGAGCAGGTCGAACTGCGGCGCCAGCGCGGGGCCTCGTTTGCCAATCCCGAGCAGCTGATCGGCTCGAAGGTAAAACGACCTGTCAGGCTAGGAGAGATCATCCTGGCCAGCGATATCTGTCTGGTATGCCGGAATGATGCGGTACTCATCAAGGCCGGCAATGACGGGCTTTCGATTATCACTGAGGGCACGGCGCTATCGGACGGCTCACTGGGCGAGCAGATCCGAGTGCAGAACAACCGCTCGAAAAAGGTTATAACCGGTGTGGTCAGTGCAGTCGGCGAGGTCACGGTTAGGTACTAGTTCGAAATTACCGAAATTTTACGTACAATACCTTAAAGGTTTTGCTATCGTTGCCGATAATACAGTAGCTATAGAGCCAAACTGCACGTTCAAGGAGTTTCTAATGCCTACTATCAATAACATACGCACAAACCAGCCGATGACCTCGGGTGGCCAGATTTCCAATAACGAAGCTGGCAAAAGCAAACCGTCCACCGAAGCCAAAGCAACCAGTACCGAGTCTGACTCCGTATCCCTGAGCAGCCAAGGCCAATCTGTGGGCCAGATCCACCAGCAACTTGCGACAGAAGAAGTCTTTGACGCTGGAAAGGTGAACGCGATCAAAGAAGCGATAGCCAATGGCTCCTACGTCATTGATGCCGACAAATTAGCGGCTAACATGATCAAGCTAGAAGACGAACTAAAAGGCCTTTAGGAAACGAGTGAGAGAGTATGTCTACGTCTATAGAGCAACTTCTTGAACAGCAACAGGCAAACCTGACCTCTCTCACGGCATTGCTCGCGCACGAGCAACAAGCCATTGTCGCACGCCAGTCGGAGCACATTCTTGAGTGCGCCCAGAAAAAGTCAGCATTGATTGATAATATCAAGCTTGTCGACCACCAGCTTGCGGTGCACCCTGAGCAATCTAGGTTGGCCGAAGGTGGCGATCTGGCCGCGAAAGTGGCCTCATTGAGGGAGATGGCTGACGACTGCAAGTCCACCAATGACGTCAACGGCGAGGCCCTGATGCGTGCCCAGCTGAGTTTCCACAAACTCAATAACCTGCTGCAGCAGAGCCGTGGCAAGCACCAAATGACCTATACCAGCGAAGGCATGACCCAGAACACTCGTACTCTGGGTACAGATCTTAAAGCGTAAGAAGACTGTCCCTTGCTTCTACGCTGATTCCAATTCCATTTAGAACATCACTTCCTGGCTCTGGGGAACCGGATAAATTTCCACACTTCCCTGCAGACGCTCCATCTTGTTGAGATCCAGCTGCATCTCAGTCACATAATTGTCGCCAACCGGGTAGCTACGGATCACTTCTGCGCCGCGGATACTGCCATCGACGGAGCTATCATTGCTCTCGTAATTTAACTGCTGGTCATCCATCGCTGAACGGGCGGAGATCCGGATACCGTAAACCTGCTCGGTCAATTCACGGTAGGCGTCAAGCTTTGATGCCCGCATAGCACGCATTCGCTTCTCTTCCTCACTGCTCCCCGGCTGCTCGCTGATCGAGGCATAGCCAACCGCGGTCAAAATGTCGGAGTTACGCACCTCAACCAAAGGCTGACATCCGACAAGGAAAGATAACACCAACAGGCACCAATAACGCATTTTCACTCCTAAGGCTTAATTACTACTGTATTTCGATCGTGGGACAGGGTCTCATCTCGGATGATCCAGCCATTATCCATACGCATTCTATTGAGGCTATCGAGATCACGGCCGATCCGTTCTGCTGGCAGGAATCCTTGCGCCGAGGCTATCACCACCCGCGAGCGAATACCAATTATACGGGCATTGATCAACACGCCTGCTGACTGGCGCAGCATGGTTCCTGCCAATACGTAGTCTACCGGTTGCTCGGCGGAAAGCTTCTGCCAATCACGGCTGAGCGCAAAGTCGCCATCCGGCGTTACCTTGATCCCGCCAGTAATCTTGTAGTCAACCACAGTAAAACCACGCTGCTGCATCTGGTAAATCAAACTCTCCGACACCGCATTGCCCAGCCAATTCGTCTCATCCATATTTTGCAGGTCAACAAATGAAGTCACAGCCAATGGAGTGCGGGCCGTCAGATACTGATTTGACTCAACCAGCTTGTTAGCCATTCCCTCGATGAAGAAATCCATGGTATGCCGCGGCATCTCATCCAAGCTATGTCGACTACCGGTATAAGGCTCTTTACCGTTATAAATGGGAGAATAGGCACACGATGTTACCAACATTGCCATCAATACAATTACCCATTTTTTCATAATTTACAGCTCCAATTGAAAAGAGACTTCAGACCCATAGCTTGTTATCGTAGCTTCAAACAAAAACTTTATTGCTAAACATAAAAAATCGGGAATACTCTTTGCATTACCTTTGAATACTATGAACGCCGCCATTCAATCTCATTACCGATAGTGGCACACTCGCTTCAACTCGTAAGCATCCAACTGATAGTTTTTTAGCAATTTTTATACCGAAAGTGGAAGGCATGATTAAAAAGATCCTCCTCATCATTAACAGCCTCTGGCTCATACTTGCCATGCCGGCAAATGCCGCGTGGTATGAAGTCACCGGCTCTGCGGTCATACTGCAAAGTGAAGAGCAAGCTCGCCAGAGCGCGCTGGAAGATGCCGTATTACAGGTGATCCGCTATGCCGGGGCCGATCTTTCCTCATTCAACCGCGTGAAGCCCTATCTCAAAAACAACCGCGAACATTACCAGTTCAGCGGCAGTGAACTGCGCCAAATCACGATAACCAAGACGAAGAAGAAAAGCGGCAACCTTTACCTGACAGCACAGATCGAAGTGTTCCCCTCGGCAAGAACTTGCCACAAGGTGCAATATAAAAAAGGACTATTACTCGGTGAATTTGACATCCGCTCGCCGCAACACGCCTCACTCGGCGGGATCTACCAGCTCGGGGATAGCTTTACCTCGGTATTGAAGCGCCAGCTGGAAACCCGCTCGCAAAGTTTCGTGGTGGCCGGCACCACCCGGGTCCAAATAAACCCAGGATACCCGAGTCAAATGGTGATGCTGGCCGAAGATCACGACGCCCAGTACATCATCAATGGCCAAATCACCGACCTGACCTCAACCTTGGATCAAAAACTGCTGCGCAGCGACAAAATCAACCGGCAATTTGCTGCCGAGCTACAGCTGCTGGACGGCAAAACAGGCGAAGTCCTAATGCAAAACCAGTACCGCGAAGTGGCCAACTGGCCGTTCTCCCGCACTAGCCAGGTCGATACCGGCAGCGCGCGCTTCTGGCAATCCGCCTACGGCCAGGCTATCCAGCGTGTCAGCCAAAACATGATGCTCGATCTGGAAAGCACGCTGGCCTGCCGCACCAATCTTCCGGAGGTTGTCCGCCACTATGGCAATACGGTCCATATCAATCAGGGCCGCAAGCATGGCGTCAAGCAAGGCGATCGGCTTGCCCTCTGGCACAGTGCCGGTTTTATCGATCAAAACGGGATCCCAAGGAACCGCATGGTCCAAACGGAGATCACCCTGGTTGTCGATCGGGTATACGAGAAGTCCGCCGAACTCAGTATCGAGCAAGCTGAGCTGGCCAACAGTATCCAGCCTGGTGATTTGCTGACCAAACAGATTGAAGATTAGGACTAATCACTTAATTTATTGATATTTTTTTGTATAATGACGGAACTGCTCCCTTAGCTCAGCTGGATAGAGCGTCCCCCTCCTAAGGGGAAGGCCACAGGTTCGACTCCTGTAGGGAGCGCCATCTTCGACAAAGGCCAGCCGGTTCTCACCGGCTGGCCTTTTTGTTGCCTTTGAATAATCAATAAAGCCAGCTCCGCAAGCCGACTTTATCGTTTGGCCCCTGTTACCCCGGATGCGGTTTAACAGTAATGGCGCATGAAGAGGTCAATCTGGCTGCGGCCCGTTGCCGGGTTCATGAACACCGCTTTTTCGCCCGGGATATAGGAATATTTTCCGGCCGTATTATAGGCAGAGCGCGAGATGAACTCGACCCAGTTGGTATACAGCCCCACTTTGCCCCTGCCCTTGAAGGCATTGCGGTGCCACTGGCTGTTCCTGCGCAGCAACTCCATATACTCAGGGTGGGTCATGCACTGCTGCTCTTTGGCAAACTCAGCAACCACATCATCGACCCACTGCGGATTATAGATGCGAAAGCCCACGCTCGGCCCTTGGTTTTCCGGGGCCATCAGCTTGACATTGCCCTGCTTAAGCAATTGGTGGCGGAAGTAGTTGGCGTTTTGCAGGCAGTGAGCGAGGATCGTTTGATAGCCTTCAATGCCCATGTACTTCAGCGCCGCATAGGCACCGAATACCCCTACCGCACCGCGTGAACACTCGATGGTCGATTGCAGGTGGGTCTGGCCCTGAAGATCATGCTCGAAATATGAGAAGTTCTCCGGCTCATTCTCCAGTGCCTTCATATCCTGCTTGTTCTTGATCATCACCAAACTGGAAGTGTAAGGAACATACCCCCACTTGTGGAAATCCACGGTAAACGAGTCGGCATACTTGAGCTCTTTCACCCGAGAGATCGTCCGCTCTATCCCCGCCAGAGTCACCGGGTTGATATCCAGGGGGTTACGCGCAAAGTCATAGTCGAGGAAGAAGATCATCGACCATCCAACGGCGGCATCGACATGAATATGTGGTGCCACCTCAACCTCATATTCTTCGCACAAGCGGTTACGCAGCTCATATACAGGTTTGATACGGTCAACAGCAAAGGTATCTGTGGTGCCCATCGTGACCATAATAGTCGGTACCCGACAATTGACCGCAAAGCATGCGCGCAGCTGACGCTCCAGATCCTCGTAATCCATATCGTGGCTGTCGGTCACTTTGATACGGATGGTTTTGTCTTTGATATCGACACCCAGCAGCGACAGGTTGGTCATATTAGAGTAATGGCCACCCTGCGAGTTGATAATACGGAAATCCGGTACCCGGCCCATACCGTGCTGCAGCGCCATCGGCAAAGATTTTCTCAGCCCCAACAGATAACCGTAAAGATTACAGAAGGTTCCTCCCTGGGTGAAAATACCGGTCGACTGCTCCGGATCGTAGCCAACCTGGTTGGCGATCTGGCGGATCACATATTTTTCCAGCTGATCTGCCATACCTGCATACTCGCTGTATGCCAGGTTGGGATTGGCCATCGCCCCCATCATCGAGCCATAGATAGCCGGATCACACGGCATGGTCACCACATTCTCCACCGATGACGGGTTCTCCCAGTCCTTCGACAGTGCTGCGGCAAAAGTCAGCATATCATCGGGCATGCCATTGGGTACCTGACGCTGCTGGGCAATCGAGGCATGGCCAGCCAGCTGCTGTTGCAGCGCCAGCCCATCGGGATACGCGGCAATCCGCTCATTCGGGTTGAGTTTCTGCTGACGGAACTGGTGAATGCGGTTTAGTCCTGGATCGGAAAAAATCGGCCATTTGGCGGGATCCCGAGAGAAATAATCAGCAAATGCAGCATCATAATGACGCTGAAATAGCGAGCTAAGCTGGTTGGCTTCACTATCGTGTAAAAGTGAAAGACAAGAGTCTGACATAGTAATACCTAATAACGTATTAGAGTTTGCTTGGGTGAGGATATGATGAAAAGGGATCTGTTGACCGATGCCATCTCAACCGGCATCAACGGTCAACAGCCCTTGCCTCAGGAAAAATTACGAGACCTTGAAATGCCCTACCATCGAGGCGAGTTCGGTATTGGCTTTCTTCAAATCTTGGGTGACAGCCAGCGTCTGCTCTCCACCCTGTACCAGCACATCGACAATATCGCGGATCGCCAGCATATTGTTGTTAACTTCTTGTGCAACGGCATTTTGCTCCTCTGCCGCCGTAGAGATCTGGCCGCTGAGGTGTTCGATATTACCCACCGCCCCGAACAGGGTTTCGAGGCTTCCCGATACCTCCGAGCTTGTGTCTGCCGCTTCTTTACAGCGCTCGCGGGTGCGCTCCATTGCGGTAACGACATTTTGAGTACCAGTTAACAGCTTGGTCAGCATTTCACCTATCTCGGAGGTGCTATGCTGAGTACGCCCTGCCAGCGCGCGCACCTCATCGGCGACAACAGCAAAACCGCGCCCTTGCTCCCCTGCCCGCGCGGCTTCTATTGCCGCATTCAAGGCCAGCAGGTTTGTCTGCTCGGCGATCTCGCCAATGACAGACAGAACGGCGCTGATCTGGTTAGCATCCTGATTCATGTTCTCGATATCAGCCGCCATAACATCAAACTCCTCGATCAGCGATGTGACGGTGCTGACCGAATGACTAACGATCCTCTGTGACTGGGTTGCTTCGGCGCTCGCACACTGGGTAATTTCTGTCGACTGCGAGATGCTCTGGGAGACAGATTTCGCGGCCTCGCTCATCTGGGTCATCGCCGTCACAACCTGCTCCGTCTCCTGGGAGTGCGCTCCCAGGCCATCCTTGCTTTGCTGTGCCGAGACACCAAGTTGCTCGATGCTGGCAGCAATACCTTGCGAAGCAAGATTAACCCGCAGCATCATCTGCTGGATGTTGCCGATAAACTGATTAAACCCTGCACCAATTTGTGCCAGATCGTCCTCCCCCTCAGCACTGAGGCGCTGAGTTAGATCTCCCTGCCCGCTGCTCAAGCTCTGGGCCGCCTGCTTCAGCCGCACCAACGGCTGGTAAATACGGTTAAGCAAGAGCGTCACGGCAATGGCACTGGCCAGAGTCAGCAACACAATGGCGATCACCGAACTGAAAATAGCATCGCGAACATCAGACAGTGCGGTGTATTCATCAATAAACACCATCATGGTCCAGTGAGAACCATCACCTAGCTCAACCCGTCTGAAATAGCCTTTGAAGTCGGTATCCAAGTAATGAATATCCAGCACCCCTTGCCTTTTGCTCGAGAAAGCGTCTTCAATAAATCGCCACGCCGGCGTGACCTGCGACGGCCGGTAGCCAATATCTGACGGGTCATCACTGGCGATAAACACATTGTTGCTGTCAGACAGGGTCGCGGCACCACCGGCAAAACGAACCTGGCCGATATGCTCGGTCAGCTCAGCCAGGGAAATATCCGCTGTCAGCACCCCTTCCTGGTTGGCGAGAGGCGTGGAGATACTGACCACCATTTCGCCGGAGACCAGATCTAGATAGGGATCACTGATCACTGTCGCGCCCTTGCGCATCGCATTTATGTACCAGTCACGCCCAATAAAGATATCCGAGATATCAAAGACACCATTATCGCCCCCCTCAGCGGCAAAGGTACGGCCATCCTGATAGGCCACGGCCAAGTTAGCAACACCGGCGCTTTTTGCCAACACGCGAACCAAGCTAAGATTTTCTTGCTGGGTTAACTCAGCGTTGAACTCAGTGCGGGAGTTACCCAGCAGGTCGAAGCGGGTCTGCATCCAGGTTTCGATCTCTCTGACGTGCGATGCCAGTATTTCTTCAGTCGCACTGGTGAGTGATGCCACCATATTTCGCTGCAGGCTATTAATATTAACAATACCGAGCGTGGTCAAACAGACAGCCATCAACAACATCACTGTCAGATGTATCCGCGCTTTAAATCCAAGTTTCAGTTTCATCGTGCAAACAATACCAAACATAAGTGCCAACCAATCAAGGCAGCACCAATCAAAAAAAAGCATGCTCTATCCAAGTATGCATGCTATGAGTACGCAATCTACTGTTCTGCTCTGCGTTTCAACTCAACGGCCACGGTAGACAATTCATCCCAAAGGAAGGAGGAACGGCCTGCCATTGCAATTTCTAACCTGATGCATCAGGCATAGCTAACTAGTTACAGCGACCAAGCTTCTTCAGTGGTTAAATTTACGAACGCTATATAAAATCATGCCCATATGGAATAATTTGACATATACCCCCAGCACGCACTAATAAGTCAATATTATTGACCAGATAAATATACATTGTAATGAGATAATAAAATCAGATGTTCGGAAAATTGTAACGTCTCGTTGCGAGTAGCCATACCTAGCCACCCAAAGTGCAGGGAACAAACATTGAGATACGCATAATGCGGTATGGAAAGGCCATCCCCGGGAGGTGGTCTATGTGGAACAAAGCCAGCAATTGAGGCTACCTGGCAGTGACCTACTAACAGCCGGACAGGCAGCCCATCACTGACGGCTAGTGATAATATAGATATTGATCACTCCATCTAAAGCAGTCTGGTTGAGTCTCAGCAACCTAACTAATTGATATGTAAGATAGAGCTTAGGCCACTCAGAAAAGTTGACAGGCCGAGTGCCATAACTCTCTTTGTAAATGACTTCAAGGCCAAAGTCATTCAACGTCAGTGAAAATAACCAGTCAGGCACCATAGTTATATGGCCTCCATGACTATAGTAATCCTCGTTGAAGTATGGGTATGTTCCTTTGCAAATCAGTTCCGAAATGGCTTGATTAGAAGATATATTTGGTGTTGAAAGAAACAGTACCCCACCCGGCTTCAGCAATCTTTGGCAATTCTGGATAAATACCCGTGTATTTTCCAAGTGCTCGATAATTTCAATCGCAGTAATAACATCAAAGCGTTCATAGAACTGCTCAGAAAATGACGAATTCAGATCCATACAACGAAAGTTAATTTCTGACTTGTCCGGTCGAAAGTTCTCTTCAACGATATCAACAGATGTAACACTGGCTCCCATATCTTTCAAACGCAAGGATAGCGCGCCTGAGCCTGCAGCAATATCGAGAACATTTGATTTTGCTACCGCTGTATAATCCGCAATAAGCTCACCAACCCTACCGTGCAATCCTTTAAATGCATGGATCGGCAGCCCTTTGTAGCTGTCAGCGGTTGCAGTTTTACCTTCTGCGGTGTCTTTGTATAGCTGAATAAATTTTGGATTACTCTTATTGAAATCCTGCATGAACAACTCTCTCTGTCATCATAACCTCGTTTTCCGAGCGATTTGCCAACGATAGAAAGCCATTCCATGGCTTTCGAAATAGCACTAATCAAGGTGTTCGGGACACAAGCTAAAAACAAAGAGTAGAAAAAAAGATTGCGAGACTCAGGACAAATTTCAAGAAAAAACGACTAAATGCTTCAATGAGACAAAGCTTCCCATATAGCTTACATAGTAAAATCTATACTGATATATAAATTACCTAACTGCCCCAGTTCATGCTCTTTCCAATCATCGCGCGTATCGAACACCCGATAGCCAAAATCAACACTGGTCTCGGTGCTGAACCGGTAACGAATGCCGGTTTGCCCGCCAAAGGTCCAGTCATTTTTATCATGAAGGCCAAATTTGTACCCCAGGCTGCCACCGCCAAACACTTGCCAGTTCCCACTATCGGTAAACGGATATAAATAATCATAAGCAAAATGGATACTGGTTACCCCCGACGAGAAACCATGGGAGTAATTCGCGGCGATTCGATGCTTGTCATCGAAAATCGCCCCAAGACGAAAAACCGGCTCAAACTCTATTGGCGACTCATATTTCGTCCCATCTGTTATTCCTATCCCGACAAATGACTGGGAATCTTTCGTGTTAGCAGCCGAGACTGTAGCAGAGCAAGAAAGTACGCAGGCAACTAGCATCCCCTGATGAAGCCAATTTTTACCCATAATAAAAAACACCGTTTAAAATAATGAGCCAAAACTACCGCAACACGTATTGATGAAAAAGGTCAGAGGGTATTAATTCACATAAAAGATCGGTGAAAGGACGGCGGAACCATGTGCGGGATAAGCAAAAAAGCTAAAAAGATCTATACCCAAGCAAGCTCAAGATGCAGGTTCAGCGAGAATTTATAAGCTTATAGACAAAGCATTGCATGCGCTGACAACCCTCTGAATCCTGCACATTGAGGTAACTTGGGTATAAATACGAAAAAACCCCGCCTAAGCGAGGTTTTAAAATTTGGTGGAGCTAGGCGGGATCGAACCGCCGACCTCTTGCATGCCATGCAAGCGCTCTCCCAGCTGAGCTATAGCCCCAAATCTTGAGGCTGATAATAAAAACTTAGTTAAATCATGTCAATAGGGGCAGTTCTAACAATGAAAGCAAAGCGCTTATTTCGTGATAAAAATCACACTCCAAGCCAACTAAACGCTCAAAAAACAATCATTAGTCATTGATATATAGGCTTTTTAAAAGTTAACAACCCATCTATCAATACGAACGAGTCTATTAACTATCAAAAAAAACGGAAGAGCCTTGCTCTTCCGTTTCTTGTTATCACCAGCTAAACCAGATTAGCTATTGGCTTCACGCTCAGCGATGAACGCCAACGCCATCTTGATACGAGCCGCAACGCGCTCTTTACCAATCAGCTGCATGACCGCATCAACCGATGGAGACTGGCCTTGACCAGTCACAGATACGCGCAATGGCATACCCACTTTACCCATACCTAGCTCAAGCTCTTCACACGTTTCTTTGATCACATTATGAAGGTTTTCAGTTGTCCACTCTTCCAGAGCTTCAACTTTAGCCAAAGCCAGCTCAAGCGCTTCTTTCGCAACTGGACGCAGGTGCTTCTTCGCCGCGCCAGCTTCAAACTCGCTAAAGTCCTGGTAGAAGTAACGAGACTGCTCAGCAAGCTCAATCAGAGTATTACAACGCTCGCCGACCAGCTTGATCACATCAGTTACCGCCGGGCCTTGAGAAGAATCGATTTCTTTCTGATCCAAGTGCCACTGCAGGTACTTGGCAACATACTCAGGCTCTGCCGTCTTAATGTAGTGGTTGTTCAACCACAGCAGTTTGTCTGTATTGAACGCAGACGCTGACTTGCTGATTGAGTCTAGGCTAAATAGCTTGATCATTTCTTCTAGCGAGAAGATTTCCTGATCACCGTGCGACCAACCCAAGCGAACCAGGTAGTTAAGAAGAGCCTGAGGCAGGTAGCCTTCGTCACGGTATTGCATCACGCTTACCGCGCCATGGCGCTTAGATAGCTTCGCACCATCATCACCCAGAATCATTGCACAGTGTGCAAACTCAGGCACAGGTGCGCCTAGCGCTTCGTAAATATTGATCTGACGCGGGGTGTTGTTAATGTGGTCTTCACCACGAACAACTTGGGTGATACCCATGTCCCAGTCATCGACAACAACACAGAAGTTGTACGTCGGGCTGCCATCAGTACGGCGAATGATAAGATCATCCAGCTCGCTATTAGCAATTTCAATACGGCCACGAACGTGATCATCAAACACCACCGTACCCTCTTTAGGGTTACGGAAGCGGATAACAAACGGAGACTCTTCCGTCGCCGCAGCATTCGCCGCCATAATCTTAGGGTGGTTAGCATCGTAGCGAGGCTTCAAGCCCGCAGCCATCTGCTCTTCACGAATTTCGTCCAACAGCTCTTTCGGGCAGTAACACTTGTACGCCTTATCTTCAGCAAGCAATTGATCAATTAGCTGGTTGTAACGATCAAAACGTTTGGTCTGGTAGTAAGGACCTTCATCCCAATCCAAGCCCAACCATTCCATACCTTCAAGAATGGCATCGATCGCTTCCTGTGTAGAGCGTTCCAGGTCAGTGTCTTCGATACGAAGCACAAATTCGCCACCCATGTGTTTAGCAAACAACCAAGAATATAGAGCCGTACGTGCACCACCTACGTGCAAAAAGCCTGTTGGGCTCGGTGCAAAGCGAGTTTTAACCGTCATTGAACATTACCTAGTTTATGGATAGGCAGGGGCGCGAGAAGCACGCCACTGCAAAAAATATGGCGGATATTCTATCACTGTTAACCAAATCTACAATCTTATCTCTTTGAAGAAGGGCTATCAGGTAAACACCCCTCACAACTCGTCGCTTCCGAGCAGCCATTTTGCGTCCCTACGGATCCCCAAGGAGCCTCATGATGCTTAGCTTAGCGAGAATGACCTGATTGATAGGCAAGCAGGAACAGGATTATAAGCAACAGAAGAGATGCTTTCATTGCAACAACAATAAAATGGCTCACACTTGTACTTTTTTAAACACCTAAAAGTTCACAATGGTAATCCCTTAGCCCCAGTTATCTTAAAAATAAAACCTCATGAATAGATTAATAATTTTTCTTATTAATTTACTCGGCAAAAATAATAGCTAGAAAAAAACAACGATGACGGGAGAATTAAAAACGAAAATAAACGTCTAAATAAAAAGTATGCGCCTCTATATCAACACGCGCAGCCTCGCCAGCAGAAAAACACAAAGCACTGAATAAAAAGAAAAAAACATCAAACAACAAATCTACACTTAATTAATTGTATAAATTTAGGTCAATTTTCGAAATTTTTTTGACCTTTTCCTTTTCCTATACATAAACTGAAATGAAGCGATAAGCAACGGAGTTAATTATCTGAATTTAAGCAATGGACGGCTTGCTCTCTTACATCTAATGACTAATTGAGGTTTGTATGAAAAGTGTAATTGTTGTAGCAATGGCCACATTATTATTTATGTCAGGTAATGCCATGGCTAATTCAAGTTCTGGCTCTCAAGGAGCTAAAGCGGCATCTGAAGCTGGTCCTTGGATCGACTGCATCCTGCCAGATGGTAAGGTCGAATATATGCCCCTGATGATTTGCAAGCTTCAGAAAAATGGAAAAGTTAAATAGTTATTCGAGACGGGAGTGGTCACCCACTCCCACAAAATCATTGTAAGAATTATTGGGACTGCGCCCAACGCAGAAAAGCTTGTTTCTGCTCTATGGGCAAGCGCAGGTAATCTGCCTGAAGCAGGATCAGTGCATTATCGCCATTCGCAGTAGCATTACTTTCACCTACCTTAACGACAGCGGCAGGAACAACAGCTTTACCGGATGTTGTTTTCATTTCCAGTTTCGGACGAGGATCCTCTGCCACAAAACCTTGTGCAATATTATATTCTTCCAGCTCTTTGACATGATCACGCATCATGCCGGAGCTTCGTAACAAGATCCCCTGATGAAAAGCATCAAAGGACTTCCCTGCTTGATCAATTTTCATTGAAGGGTTTTTATCAAATCCATTGATATGTTGCTCTCGAACAATATGGCGGCTGGGCTTCACCAACAGCTCAGTATCTGCAACGTCAAAAGTCACTACCACTGGCTCTGATCGGAATTTTTTATATTCACCACTATATGAAACCAGCTTTGAAAGCCTAACAACTAATTGATTCGGTCCATTTTCCAAGGTAATGGTTTCCGGGCTCATAGCAAGCTTTCCCATCGCCTCACCATTGGCGACCAGCAGCTCTAAATCTTTATCAAATGAAACCTCTACTGCCGCATTCGCAATTCCGGCAGATAATAACGCAGTTGTGGCAATAAAGGTTTTCAGTATTTTATTCATATCTACCCCTTGGAAGAAAAAAGCGAGCATCTAACCCCGATGCTCGCATATTGATTATACCGTCACTAGAGAGGCTTAGAAGTAGTATTCCGCACCTAGCAGTACACGCGTACCGTCATGCTCATCGCTGTTACCTAGCATGTCGTAGTTACGCACATCCAAGAACAGGTATGTGCTTGGTAGCAAGTAACCTAGACGACCAGTGATAGCTTGAGAAGCCGTATCCTTAGTGAATACGCCATTGTCATCACGATCTACAGCTTTGTCTGCATCGTTTGTTGCTGCGTAACCAATCTTGTAGACCCACTTGTCGTTCATGATGTACTGAGCTGTAACAGAGTACGCATCTTGCTTGTTATCAGTACGGTCATTCCACATTGGCTTATACGCTGCTGTGAACTGGAAGTTATCAACCCACACTGTACCACCGATGATAGCGTAGGAAACATCACCATCCTTCTCACCGTCCGAGTTGGTGAAAGAGCCTTGGTTGTAATAACCAGCATGGATATTAAATAGATCAGTGGTATAACCTGCCGCGATACTTGCAACCAGAGCATCGTTAGTATCAGTCATGCCACTCATTGTAGCCTGCATCTTGAAACCGCCCCAGTTAGCCGAATCGTAGCGAATCACATCGTTAGCACGATCCTGGAAACCTGCGCCGATGGCATTGTGCCAGTCAAACACGTTACCTAGGCCAGGGTTTGAGTGTGGCCAGTCAACATAATCGTAAGCCGCAACTAGCTGACGACCGATTTTGATTTGACCGAAGTTATCAAACTCAAGCCCCAAGTATGTATCACGGCCACCGAAGGCACCTTGACCGTCAGCATTACCTTCGCGGTTCCATGCGTTACCAGTCTCGATTTGCCAAATAAAGTGAGGGGCAAAGTTGTCGTACGAAACCTTACCGCGAAGACCGATACGAGATTCGATTTCGACAACTGTGTTGTCATCCGCACCTTTGGCATCAGCTGACCAGTACTGCAAGCTACCCGCAGCCTGTCCGTAAAGGACAACATTTTCACCCATCAATTCGATAGCTGCATTTGCACTGCCTGCCATTGCAGTCATTGCAACAGCTGCACCAAGAAGGGAACGTTTGAACATTTTATCCATGGAAAAACTCCTAAAAATACTAGCTGTGTTTACTTGTGCCCAAAAGGTTGGCCGCCGTGGGCAACAAGTAACTCTCCCGATATGTCAGCCGGATGGATACTCCGACCAATTCATATTTTTTAGTTCTGAGTTGAACTGCTGTTTAACTTCACCCCTAAGACTACTTTCACAACAAAAAACATCAAATAGAACTTAATTTATTCTTCGAAAAATATGACTCAGTGCAAACTTTGAGCTGATTAGTGATCCGGATCAACCCAGCAATTACACACTCTCCGAAACAACAAAAAAACCTTTATTTTCAGCAGTATATAAATACAAATCTTGGTGTTTTATCATTGAAAGCAAATTTTGGCCAGCTCTTGTGAAATTGATTACATCCATTCAACACAACTGAATCAAGCAAAAAAAAGCTAAAGAGTTCGAGGTAAAAAATAACCATAAAAAAAGTCATACACATAAAAAAAACGGCTCTAAAGACATACCTTTAGAGCCGTTTAACGTTAATTTCGTCAATAAATTATATTTTGACGTTTTTAACGAGCCATGAAATCTACCAGTGCCTGCTCATCCCAAACTTCAATGCCAAGCTCTTGAGCTTTAACGAGTTTTGACCCTGCAGCCTCCCCGGCCACAAGCAAATCTGTCTTCTTCGACACACTGCCCGTCACTTTGGCACCAAGGTTCTGCAGAGCGGCTTTAGCCTCCGAGCGCGTTAGCTGCGACAAGCTTCCGGTCAAAACCACCGTCTTGCCATCTAGAGGCAATTCAGCATCATCATCGCGCTTTTCAATCGCCGGCCAGTGAATACCGACCTCGATAAGCTCCTTGATCACGGTCAGGTTGTGCTCTTCGCGGAAGAAGTTGTAGACATGGGCAGCAACAATCTCCCCCACATCCTGAACTTTAACCAGCTGCTCTTTGCTTGCCGACTCAATGGCTGGCAAGGTTTCGAAGTGGGAGGCCAAATTAGCGGCAGTGGCCTCGCCTACCTCGCGAATACCAAGTGAATACAAGAAACGCGGCAACGTGGTCAGTTTGGAAGCAGACAAGGAATCCACCAGCTTTTGCGCAGACTTCGGTCCCATTCGTTCCAGCACCGTCAACACCCCGGCCGATAGCTTGAACAAATCAGCCGGTGTTGCCACCATCTCACGGTCCACCAGCTGCTCAATGATTTTTTCGCCACAGCCATCAACATCCAGAGCCTTACGAGAAACAAAGTGCTTCAAGGCTTCTTTGCGCTGCGCCTGACAGAACAGGCCACCGGAGCAACGGGCAACGGCTTCGCCTTCTACTCGTTCCACCTTGGATTCACATACCGGGCAAGATTCCGGGAAAATAATCGGCTTTGCATCAGCCGGACGGCGCGACTCCACCACCGAGGCAATCTGCGGGATCACATCACCGGCACGTCGGATCACCACCGTATCCCCCACCATGACGCCAAGGCGGGCAATTTCATCGGCATTGTGCAGCGTGGCATTACTTACCGTCACCCCACCGACAAAAACAGGTTCCAGTTTTGCCACCGGGGTGATGGCACCGGTGCGGCCAACTTGGAACTCTACGTTGTTCAGTGTGGTCAGCTCTTCCTGCGCCGGAAACTTATACGCGATCGCCCAACGCGGGGCACGGGCAACAAAGCCGAGCTGCTGCTGAATGGCGATATCGTCAACTTTGATCACCACACCGTCAATTTCATAAGGCAACGCTTCACGCTTGTTGCCAATTTCCTGATGGTAAGCAATCACTTCATCCATAGTGGCAAGCTGGCGGATTTCAGGACACATCGGCAAACCCCAGCCTTTCAGCTGGACCAAGCGATCATACTGACTCGGCGACAGCTCCATCCCTTCAACCACGCCCACGGAGTAGGCATAAAAGCTCAGAGGTCGGGTAGCGGTGATCTTAGAGTCCAACTGGCGCAGGCTGCCCGCCGCCGCGTTTCGCGGGTTGGCAAAGGTCTTCTCGCCTTTCTTGAGCGCTTTTTCATTCAACGCTTCAAAGCCTTTTTTCGGCATGAAAACTTCGCCGCGGACTTCCAACCGCTCAGGCCAGCCCTCGCCACGAAGCTTCAAGGGTATCGAGCGGATGGTACGAACATTTTCGGTAATGTTTTCACCCGTCGTCCCATCACCGCGGGTCGCGGCCTGTGTCAGTACCCCGTTCTCATACATCAAACTTACAGCCAGGCCATCCAGTTTCGGCTCACAGCAATAAGTCAGCGAGGATTCAGACAGTAGACGATCCAGCATGCGCTTCTCAAACGCCTGCAGATCATCATCATTGAATGCATTATCGAGAGATAGCATGGGGATTTCATGGGTGATCTGGGTAAAACCATC
This sequence comes from Photobacterium sp. DA100, assembly GCF_029223585.1. Classification (NCBI taxonomy): domain Bacteria; kingdom Pseudomonadati; phylum Pseudomonadota; class Gammaproteobacteria; order Vibrionales; family Vibrionaceae; genus Photobacterium; species Photobacterium sp. DA100. The sequence continues at coordinate 3,003,525 of NZ_CP119423.1, forward strand.
AAGCGGTTTGCCACCGACGCGCTGACTTGGTGAATCGACCGTCACCAACGCTGGATTTTCAGCCTCAATCGCCAGCAACTGCTGCATCATGCGGTCATATTCTGCATCCGGGATCTCCGGATTGTCCTCTACGTAATAACGGTGACCGTGATAGGCAAGAAGTTCGCGCAGCTCATCGAGCTGCTGCTGAATGTCGTGGCTCATATGTGTACCTGTTCTAAAACCAAGCCGGTTTACCCGCAGGGAAAGCGCTTGGAAAAGGATATAAAAAAACAAAGCCCCTTATACCGTTATGTATAAAGGGCCAAGTTGTATTGTTCTAGACTAGTGCGGCTTAATTAACAGTATAGCGCTGGGCTTTGTCGCGATAGCCGCTAATGCGGTGTGGCGTGATGAGATTACGCTCGTGATCGAGTACGTCGCCACCCAGGCTGTCGGCAATGCGCTGAACAGTTTGCAGCATCAGGTTGAAATTCTGATCAGCGCGGCCGATCTCACAAGGCAGCATCAAATAGAAAGCCACTCCCGGCGTTTCGAAGCTATCGCTTCCCCCTTCAGGGAAGTGGGCAGGATGCACCATGTTCGTCACGCTAAAGATAGCCGGTCCAGTTCCCGCCGCATCCGCATGGCGATGGTAAACAGAGTTTTCACCAAAAATCAGATGATTTTGCTCAAACGCATTGAACAGACGGCTACCACGGAACAACTCACCATTACGGGCATGAACATTCAATACCAAGTAATCGGGAGGAAGGACTTCTTTCTCGGCTGGTTTCTGCGGCTCCTCAACAGGCGCTGTTGAGTCAACAACAGGTTCTTCAGCCACAACGGGGACAGAAACCTCGGCATGCTCCGCCTCAGTGTGTGATCCAGTAGCATCAAGCGCGCACGTCACTGGCTCCGGGGCTGACATTGCAGGTTCAGCAGAAGCAGATTGCGGCGAATTAGATTCAACTGCGGAAGCACCGGCTTGTTCGGCCGCTGCCAGCAATGAGTTGTCAAGTACCGGCTCGTCGTCAGCCGTGACTTGCTCAGCTCTTGCGACATCAAGAACCGGCTCCACTTTCTCAATCTCCGGAGCTGATTGCTCCTGAGGAAGTGAGTGACTTGGCTGCTCTGCTACGACAACACTTTCTGTCTGCGAAGGAGTCTGTTCAGGAACTGGCGTTTGCGCAAACACAGGCTTATCAACACGCGTTACCGTTGCTGGTGCACTTTGCCCAGCAACCGGAGAGGCCGCAGCAACCACTGGTTGCTCCTGTGTCGTTCCGTCCAGCAATGGGTCAACATCCAGTTTCGCACCAAAGTGCAATTCTGGTTCTTTCCTTTCTTGACGAGGCGCTTCAGCCTTGAGGGGCTCAGAGCCAACAACTCTAACGCTACCAACCCCATCCTTATCAAAACCTTCCGAATCTCGGGTAGCCTTATCCAACTTCCCCAGTGGCTTCTCACCAAATTTAGCAGGCTTTTCCTTCCTGCTGCTCCACAAGCCGTGAAGCAACAACCCTGCAATGGCAAGAGCACCGACAATAATAAGAACCAGACGCAATTCCTGCATATGAATACTCTGAATTTACTTGTAACCCATTACCGGGTAAATCAACATCCAGATTACATCCACTGATAAAACCAGTGTGTAACCTCTACTACTTAGCTTGGCACTTTTTTATCACAGCCTGACATGGCGTTATGACAATACAGTGCAAATTTAAAAGCCAACATCAGCCCTTTACTGAAGCAGTATACAACAGTCATTATGGACTTAACTTAACTCTAATGTATCAAAACTCAAATCAGAATGAGAAGGTGAATGTCGTTATTCGTGCAAGATAGTGCTACCGTGCACAAAAATGTACAAGCTTTGACCACTTTTTCCGCCAGCCGAGGCACTCGACACGGCGTTAATTTGCTTACAGCAACGATTCACCGTTACTATCACTGCCAATACCAAAACATAAATTCTCGTTTCTTGCCAAGGAGCCTATATGCAATCACCCCGGCAACCCCACCCTCAACTCTCTGCCCCGCTGAGTGGTGCCGGTTATTTCTTTCGCGGTATTTCACTGGCGACCCAGCCGGGCACGCGACGCTTCGTTCTGTTTCCGCTGCTGATCAATATCGTGTTGTTCGGCACAGCCTTTGGGTTGGTCCTAAGCCAACTTGGTACCTGGATTGATGGTTGGATGAACCAACTACCAAGCTGGCTAGACTGGCTGTCTTATCTGCTGTGGCCCCTGCTTGCCATCGCTACCTTGGTGACCTTCTCTTATCTGTTCAGTACCATTGCCAACTGGATTGCCGCACCATTCAATGGCCTGCTAGCCGAGCACCTGGAAGCAAAACTGACGGGACAGAAGGCGCCGGACACCGGTATCACCGGCGTGATGAAAGATCTGCCACGTATCATGCACCGCGAGTGGGTGAAACTGAAATATTACCTGCCAAAGGCGATCGGGCTGTTCATTTTGCTATGGATCCCGGCCATTGGCCAAACCATCGGCCCGGTACTGTGGTTCCTGTTCAGCGCTTGGATGATGAGTATCCAGTATGCTGACTACCCGTTTGATAACCACAAAGTGCCATTTCCGGCCATGCGCGATGCGCTGAAAACCAAGCGCGGCACCTCGCTGAGCTTCGGCAGCCTGGTGATGCTGTTTACCATGACTCCGGTTCTCAACCTGTTTGTCATGCCGGTTGCGGTATGCGGCGCGACAGCCATGTGGGTCGACCATTACCGTGATCAGCATAGGCATTATTGATTTAGATCCTAGAGGCTGGAACCTAGTTCCTGGATAGTTCTGGGGGCTGGGTTCTAGGTTGATATGTTCTAACCTCCGTTTTCCCTAGGACCCGGGACCATTGATTCCCAGGCCCAGCTACCAGTAACCCACCGACTTGCGCGAAATTCGCCCCCCAGCCTTAGTCACTTGGCTAACCATACTGATGTTTCCATATAACAATAAGATATAACTACAAATTACTTTGCAAACGCCGTTTAAGGGTTATGCTTAACGTGTCTTATGTTTTTAACGCGTTACGAAGGAACGACAACAATGAGCAAGATTTACGAAGATAACTCCCTAACAATCGGTAATACTCCGCTCGTTCGCCTTAACCGAGTCAGTAAAGGTAACGTATTGGCTAAAATTGAGGCTCGCAACCCTAGCTTCAGCGTAAAGTGTCGTATCGGTGCCAATATGATTTGGGATGCCGAGAAAAAAGGCATTTTGAAAGAAGGTGTCGAGCTTGTTGAACCAACAAGTGGCAATACCGGTATTGCTCTTGCTTTTGTTGCCGCCGCACGTGGTTATAAGCTAACCCTAACCATGCCTGAGAGCATGAGCCTTGAGCGTCGTAAGCTACTAAAAGCCCTAGGTGCAAACCTTGTACTGACCGAAGCGCCGAAAGGAATGAAAGGGGCTATCGAGAAGGCGGAAGAAATTGTCGCCTCCAACCCTAACAAATACCTGCTGCTGCAGCAGTTCAACAATCCAGCTAACCCAGAGATCCACGAAAAGACCACCGGCCCCGAGATTTGGGATGCCACTGATGGCGAAATCGATGTCTTTGTCTCAGGCGTGGGAACAGGTGGTACACTGACTGGTGTAAGCCGCTACATCAAGCAGCAGAAAGGCAAGGCTATCACCACAGTTGCGGTGGAGCCAACCGAGTCACCCGTGATCACCCAGGCGCTTAATGGCGAAGAAATCAAGCCGGCTCCTCACAAGATCCAGGGCATCGGTGCTGGCTTTATCCCCGGCAACCTCGACCTTGATTTAATTGACGAAGTTGAGCGCGTGAGCTCGGAAGATGCAATCGATATGGCTCGCCGCCTAATGGAAGAAGAAGGTATCTTGGCAGGCATTTCCTCTGGCGCAGCAGTAGTAGCAGCAAATCGCATTGCTGAACGCCCGGAGTATGCAGGTAAAAATATTGTTGTAGTGCTACCGAGTTCAGGTGAGCGTTACCTGTCATCAGCCCTGTTTGCCGGTATCTTTACCGACAAAGAAACCCAACAGTGATCACACTTTTAGGTGTTACCACTCTGATTGTTACCCAAAAGCCTCCCTCTGGGGGGCTTTTTTGTTGCATTTTGCCCCTAGCTTTAATATAAATCCGTTGTGTTTTATTTCTAGCTTCAAAATAAAGCGGTCAAAAATCGGACGGCCAGAGGTTGGAACAGAGAGAAAAGTCACAAAAAATTGACTTGGATTAATCTCAAACACCGAACTGTTGGGTAGTTTATAATCCCAGATAGCGAGCTTAGCATAAACAGGTTAAGCTTACTTTCAGTTACGTTAATATTAAATAAATAATATCTATATCGGGGTGAAAAATGTATCAGAAGCAAGTTGAGATCACTGCAGAAAACGGTCTACACACTCGTCCAGCGGCTCAGTTCGTTAAAGAAGCTAAAGCTTTCGACGCTGACATCACAGTGACTTCAAACGGCAAAAGCGCAAGCGCTAAGAGCCTATTCAAGCTTCAGACTCTAGGTCTAGTAAAAGGCACAGTAGTTACTATCGCTGCTGAAGGTGCTCAAGCTCAACAAGCTGTTGACCACCTAGTTGCTCTAATGGACGAACTGCACTAATACGCAGTCCGTTTATTACTTCCCCTAGTTTTAAGTCAATTTAAGGTAAGGCTATGATTTCAGGTATCCTGGCATCTCCTGGTATTGCTTTCGGTAAAGCACTACTTCTGCAGGAAGAAGAGATTGTTCTAAACAAAACTCCAATCGCTGCAGACCAAATCGAGAACGAAATTCAGCGTTTCTTCGATGCTCGAAAAAAATCTTCTGAGCAACTAGAAGTTATCAAAGAAAAAGCACGTGCGACCTTCGGTGAAGAGAAGGAAGCAATCTTTGAAGGCCACATCATGCTGCTGGAAGATGAAGAGCTTGAAGAAGAAATCATAGCCTTCATTAAAGACAACAATGCTTCAGCTGATCTTGCTATTCACTCTATCATTGAAGAGCAAGCTACGACGCTAGAATCATTGGATGATGAATACCTGAAAGAGCGCGCAACGGACATCCGTGATATCGGTAACCGCTTTGTGAAAAACGCACTGGGTATCAGCATCGTAAACCTAAGCGCTATCAACGAAGAAGTGATCCTGGTTGCTAACGACCTGACTCCTTCTGAAACGGCGCAAATCAACCTAGATTACGTACTTGGCTTCATCACTGATATCGGTGGTCGTACTTCGCACACCTCTATCATGGCCCGTTCTCTAGAGCTACCTGCCATCGTAGGTACTAACAACATCACAGCTCAGGTTAAGAACGGCGATATGCTGATTCTTGATGCAATCAACAACAAGATTGTAATCAACCCATCTGACGCTGAACTAACCAAATTCAAAGCGATCCGTGACGCGCACGTTGCCGAGAAAGAAGAGCTGGCCAAGCTAAAAGACCTGCCAGCTATCACGCTTGACGGCAAGCAAGTGGAAGTATGCGGCAACATCGGTACAGTAAAAGACTGTGACGGCGTTAACCGTAACGGCGGTGAAGGTGTAGGCCTGTACCGTACCGAGTTCCTGTTCATGGACCGCGACGCACTTCCTACCGAGGAAGAGCAGTACGCAGCTTACAAAGAAGTTGCGGAAGCAATGCATGGCGAGCCAGTGATCATCCGTACTATGGATATCGGTGGTGACAAAGATCTACCGTACATGGATCTGCCACAAGAAATGAACCCATTCCTAGGCTGGCGTGCGGTTCGTATCAGCCTTGACCGTCGCGAAATCCTACGTGACCAGCTACGCGGCATCCTACGTGCATCTGCACACGGTAAGATCCGTATCATGTTCCCGATGATTATCTCTGTTGAGGAAATCCGCGAACTGAAAGCTGCAATTGAAGAGTACAAAGCAGAGCTTCGTGCTGAAGGCCACGCGTTCGATGAAAACATCGAGATCGGTGTAATGGTTGAGACCCCTGCAGCTGCAGCAATTGCTCACCACTTGGCAAAAGAAGTTGAGTTCTTTAGTATTGGTACTAACGACTTAACCCAGTATACTCTTGCTGTTGACCGTGGTAATGAGCTGATTTCTCACCTTTACAACCCACTATCACCTGCAGTCCTAACTGTGATCAAGCAAGTTATCGACGCTTCTCACAAAGAAGGCAAGTGGACAGGTATGTGTGGCGAGCTAGCGGGTGATGAGCGTGCAACCCTACTACTACTAGGTATGGGTCTGGACGAGTTCAGCATGAGTGGAATTTCGATTCCTCGCGTTAAGAAGATTATCCGCAACGCTAATTTTGCTGACGTTAAAGCAATGGCTGAGCAGGCGCTTGCTATGCCTACTGCTGCTGAAATTGAAGCTCACGTAGAAAAATTCATCGCAGAAAAGACCATCTGCTAATATAGCTGCAGATAAAATAACAACGCTTAGGAGCAACGATATGGGTCTGTTTGACAAATTGAAGAAGCTGGTTTCTGATGACAACACTGAAGCTGGTGCTATCGAAATCATCGCACCACTATCTGGTGAAATCGTAAACATCGAAGATGTGCCAGATGTTGTTTTCGCAGAGAAAATCGTTGGTGACGGTATCGCTATCAAACCTGCTGGCAACAAAATGGTTGCACCAGTAAACGGTACTATCGGCAAGATCTTCGAAACTAACCACGCTTTCTCTATCGAGTCTGACGACGGCATCGAGCTATTCGTTCACTTCGGTATCGACACTGTTGAACTGAAAGGTGAAGGCTTCACTCGCATCGCTGAAGAAGGCCAAACAGTTAAAGTCGGTGACACTATCATCGAATTCGATCTAGCGCTTCTAGAAGAGAAAGCGAAATCAACTCTTACTCCAGTTGTTATCTCTAACATGGACGAAATCAAAGAGCTGAACAAACTTTCTGGCGCAACAACTGTGGGTGAAACTCCAGTTCTTCGCATCAAGAAGTAAGATTGTCTCAATCTTTGCTAAAAGCGCTGCCCTCGGGCGGCGCTTTTTGTTTTTCCATTTTCAGCAGCATAAATACGCCAAAAAGTACCGCAAATAAGTCGCCCTCCTCACCTAAAAACAGACGTTTAATCAAAGGCAGCCTATCTTTTTGTATAAATAACATTCAGCACTATAATTTATTGGGTTATCAATAAAATAATAAGCAATGTTAGTGATTTCTTGTGCTCTCTAACCGGAATCACGAAATTTTATTCAAAATGGAGTTAACGGTGATGTTACAACGGTTAGTATTAGGGTGTTTTCTGATCACATGTTCCTACTTTTCACTGGCCACTCCGATTTCGTGCCTGGATATCGGTAACGGAAACGGCTCAGCAGACATGAGCTGTGTGGTTAATTCAGGAGACATATACACATGGCAGGCTGCCGATCCCGTCACCCCGTCCGCTGAGAAGTCATATACCCATACTATCGGCCGGCTTGCTAATGACCGAGTTGAAGATGTCGCCAGTGTTCTCGCTTTTTTATTTGATACCGGAATTTCAACTAGCGGAGGCGTTAACCCTCAATATTGGAATTTTCTCCTGGATCCTACCGGCAGCCAAACCGAGCTCAATTTAATGGGCAAATCGGACGACAATTATGGCTCGCTTACCGATGCAGGAGGGTTTACGAGTGGCACATTCTCTATCCCAGATCCGGCCACAATCATGACCGTCAAAAGTGCAACCTCCTTTTCCATAAACATTTTCAGTTCACAGCAGCAGCAAGGGGATTGGTCGACAGCAGGGATCAGCAATGGTGGAGCTAACCAGCCGGCATTGTCTCATATCTCTTTTTGGGAAAGTGGTTCTTTACTCAGTACCTATTTAGCTTCCATCCCAACACCGTCTCTGCTAACTACTTTGACTCCCCCTCTGGACCCTACCCCTTCACCTTCAACGCTGACTTCATTAAGTCCTCCTTTGGCGACAGTTCCTGCGCTTTTTTCCCTGACGCTGTTGGGTCCTTCTACTGCACCTATTCCTACACTCGCTTCCTTCACTGCACCAGCAACCCCCTCAGCGGCGATCTCAGAGCCACCTTCGTCTGCTTTATTTTCTCTCGCCCTACTGTTAACTGGGTTCTCTCGTTTTCGGCAGATAACGCGCAACGGTTGATTTGATGCACCATAGCGCATCGAGAGTAAGCTGAGTGAATTGCCGTTCATAAAAACGGGAGCCAAATGGCTCCCGTTGACTGTCACAGCGCGAAGCGAAACCCTTAACACTGTTGTGAAGCTAGGCTCCGCCCCTAATCCTATAGCGAGTTAAGTATCTCTACCGATGGCGCAAAGAAGTAAGCCCCGGTTACCGCCGTGGTAAAACGCAGCAGCTGATCGGTTTTGCCGTCTGTATGACCATACATACTCTCCAGCATAGCTTTGAAGTTGTGTTGAGTATGGCAATAAGCAATGAACAGCAGACCGTGATCGCCGCTTACACAGCCATATGGCAAGCTGTGGCGGACAATCTTCAGTCCCTTGCCTTCTTCCTTGATATCAACACGACCAACATGTGATGCGGCCGGTACATCATCCAGCTCAACCGAGTCAGGTTTGGTACGACCAACCACTTTCTCCTGCGCCTGAATGTTCAAGCGGTTCCAAGCCGGTAGGTTGTGAACAAAACGCTGCAGCATCACAAAACTACCACCGACAAAGTCACCCTCTTTGATCAGGGCAACGTCTTGGCGAGACTCTGGGGTGTTCGGATTCTCGGTACCGTCAATGAAATCGGTCATATCGCGCGAATCAAGGTATTTGAAACCGTAGGTCTCATCCATGATTTCAACATGCTCGGCGATAGGCGAGACAAACTGGCGCAGCAAGTAGAAGTTCAAGTCATGGCGACTGGAGTTAAGGTGCAGCAGCACATCGCCACCGGTTGCCGGTGCAGTGATCTCTCCTTCACCTAGCGGGACAAACTCCTCGAACTCGACAGGCGAGCCTTTTTCCAATGAGGTCCAGAACGCCTTACCAAAAGCAATACTGGCTCTAAGCTCAGCCCCCGGCTGCTGGCTGTTGATCTCATCAACCAGAGTGTGGACTTGTTTACAACGCTCAACAAGCGCCTTGGTATCACCTGTTGCCTTCATAACAACATACAATGCGAACGGTCCTGCTTCAGGCAAAATCAGAGGTTGTGCCGTAGCCATATATTTCTCCTAACTTATTATCATCGCTGATACCCAACTTGGGCATACAACATTATGCAGTTCAAAGTATAACGAGAATAGCTTAAGGAAAGTTGATCATTATCAGCAGAGCAGGATTACATAAGGCAAATCAATATCTCCCAAACGTTTAGCCAATTCTCGCCCTCTCCGGCCATGGGGAAATGACACCACTACCAAAAAACGCTTTATTGTTCAATTTGTGTCTATTTTGACCTGTTATACTAGGGCAAAACCTATACACCCAAGCGACTTCAAGAGGCCGGTTCAGCGAGAATTTATAAGTATCAGCCCACCCACTCCTGCGTTGAAGCTTTTTGAAAGGGAATGCCATTCCTACAAACCTTCGCTTTGGATTGAATGGGCTGATGACCCTCTGAATCCAGCACCTTGAAGTAACTTGGGTATAGAAGCACAACGATTTAGCTCAAACCAATAATAAGGATAAGATCATGGAAACGGGTTCATCATCATTTCCGACCAAAGAGGTCGCTGGTACCCTCTACCAAGCAAATCAGACCCAAAAACTGGTAGATATTCACCAGGCCAGCATGAACAAGTTCGAAGACGATCCGCAGGAAGATCCGGATACCGTCGTCATCACGGCCGACACCAAAGCACAGACCCAAGAAGAGCAATTGATCATCAAGAAAAAAGTCGCCGATGCGATAAACGATCACCTGCCTAACAAGCCTGACTTCTACAGCCAGAGCATCACCCCGGATCCCGGCACAGGCAGCGGCAATGTGCTTGATACCTCTGTATAAATCTGCTGGCTGAGCACAACATCAGAAGCTACAGAAGACCCAAAAACAAAAAGCCCGCTGTTGCGGGCTTTTTTAGTATAGGGTGCGGGCAGTAAATACCTTACACCGACGTCACTTCGACCTGGAGCTTCACTTGCTTATCGCCGTTGTTGTCCAAGCCTTCAAACATGGTCGGAGTATTCAGGCCCGTTGACAATGTTGGCGACACCAGTGTACGCCAGCCACCATCATCAAGACGCTCCTGGACCTTGAACGCAATTTTGACCTCTTCGGCCGAGACCTCCAGCAGCTCTGCGCTTCCGACCAGTTCCCGGCGACTATCTTCACTATCGATATTACTACCAAAAAAGACCGTCTCTTCACCAGGCAGTAGTGACAGTGAGGTATTAACGGACTGGGTACTTCCAGACGCACCAGTCAGTTCAAAATTCACATCTAATAGCCAGTCGGCCATGGCTAACGGGCTTAGCAGTGCGCTGAACAGCACCAACCCTTTACCCCAGTCATTCATTGTCTTTACCTCTCTACGGGCTTGTCCGCAAATGTATTTCTGACCCTGGAGCTTCTGAGCAGGTACCCTCCAAGCCAGAATGTCAGCAGTAGGCTGACCGCCCGGGTCCAGCTGAAGGCCCCGTGGGTCAACATCAGCTGATACATTTGCAAAACACAATCTGTTGTATAACTCAGCAGCAGGATCCCTTTCCCATGCAGCCATACGAAATTAATTAGTTTTTTATTTTTGTGGCGGTATCCGGCCATCCACATATAGATAAGTGCCGGAAGGCCTAATAGCATTGCCAGATAAAGGTTATCTCGCAACGGATATAAAATCTCCAAGACCTGGGCCCCTTGTTCGCGGCTTGCGCCCGCCATGACAAAAACCACCCAGCCTTTGGCACTGAACAACCAACACAGCCATAACATGGTCGAAGGTTTCAACAAGCCATGCTTGTCATAGGCGTCTATCGGATATATCACTTACTTTCCCCGTTTCTCACTGCTTACTGTGCAATGGAGGCTTACCCCTGATATTTCAATAGCCAACTTTGTCTATGGCCATTGTGGGGATCATTCTAAAGCGGGACCGATATAACAACACTGTTCAGTACTAGGCACACCTTAATCTATCTGGTCGCAACTACCAGCCAAAGTGGTAAATTCTGTGGTTCAACGCACTATTTGGGTAGTCGTCTTGTCGACATGATCACGTTTTGTGGGATGAGAATGACGAATTTTCTAGTTTTCTTACAAAAGTCACATCAGAAATAAATATGCTCAGTTTCTAACGCTTTAGTGGAATATCCATTAATATTCATTGTGTTAATGAATATTTTACCACCATTACCCCTTGTTCAGTTTCTGTTCATACAATGTAAGATTCCTACCACTTTGGAAGGGGGGAAAAGACAGAAAAGTGCCAATTGATATTGGCAGCGGTATAATCGACCCAAAGAAATCATGGATCGGACAAACAATGGCAACCAGCAAAAATCAAGGGGCACCGTCCCCAGAGACCCAAGCAGAGGCAATGAAGATTGCCCGTGCGACGCAAAAACCAGGCCAGACCAAAGAACAGACCAAGCTGATCGCTCAAGGGATCCAGCACGGTATTGAGCAATATAAGAAACAACAAAAAGCCAAAGCCCGCGAGCGGGACAAGCTGCGTAAAAAACAAGCCAGAGATAAATCGCAAGATATTGAACAGCCCGCTACAGATGCGCCAGCAGCAGAACAAGTGGTTGTGAGTAAACAACATTGGCTGCCCTGGCTATTGCTTATTGCCTCTTGGGTTGGGTTTATTGGCTACCTTCAATTCGGTTAACGCATATGAGGATTCATGGATGACTCAACAACAAAGTTTTCGTTATTTTCCTCTGCTAGCACTTCTGACTGTTCTCACCGGGTGCGGCAGCCCGGATTCTGCCTACAGCCACACGGTAAAAGTCAATCAAATCTGTGGTGAGAAACCAAACTGTGTCAGCACGCTGGATAACCGCGAAGAGCACGCTTTGGCCCCTTTTGAACTCAGTAAAACAGGGCTGGAGCAATGGGCGCATATCGAGAAACTAGCGCTTTCCCTTCCCGGTGCCTCCCTCGCTAAGCGCACTGACGATTACCTTCATGTAGAGTGCACCAGCAAAGTTTTCCGCTTTGTTGATGATTTTGAGGTACAACGGCAATCAGGGCAGCTTACCGTCCGCTCGGAATCCCGGACGGGATATTCCGATTTCGGTGTCAACCGTAAGCGCGCCGAGGCATTCCGGAAGCTGTTGGCACAAGAAGGTTACCTGAAAAATTAGCCATAGCAGGCACACTCTTACAGTTGCAAATAATTCTCACTTAGATCTAAAATAAGCTCAATGGCAAATGGAGGATCGAGATGAGTATCGCCAGTTATTTGATGTTCGGCATCTTGGGATTCCTTACCATGCTCGTGATCCAAGGGCTAGAAGCTGCTGTTCAGATCCCTGGAGCTTCCTCAGCGCTCACGTCGTGGTTAGCGATTTATGGCACTTGGTTAGCCATTATTGCCCATGGGGTTTATCTGTGGTGCAAAAACCCATCCCACAGACATTAAAAAAAGCCATGCAGCATATGCATGGCTTTGTTTTTATTCGGCAAACTAAACACTACCGTTAGATATTTTTGTCCTTACCCAGCGACAATAGCCAGATACAAATCACAGCTACCGCAGCAAAACCAGACAGGATGATTACAGGCATGGCTGCATAACCCAGTACATGCCAGATGATTGACTCTAATGTACTCATTGTTTCTCCTTATCTGAGGCTTACTGCCAGCCTTCAATACCAGACATATCAGGTAGTTTGTGGGCAATCCCCTTATGGCAATCTACACAGGTCTTATCGCCGGACGCCAATGCCGTAGAGTGCTGTTTCGCGCTGCGGCTTCCCTGCTCAGAGAAGTCCATGTACTCAAACTCGTGACAGTTTCGGCACTCCTGTGAGTCATTTTCCTTCATCCGGTGCCACTCGCGGTTAGCAAGATAGCCCCGACGTTCCTCAAACTTCTCTTCGGTACTGATCGTCCCCATCGCATATGCCACCAACTCTTTCGATGCCTGAACCTTACGAACAATTTTATCGGTCCAGTTATGTGGCACGTGACAATCAGAACAAATCGCGCGGACACCTGAGCGGTTGGCAAAGTGTACCGTTTCACGGATCTCTTTAACGATCGGAGCGTGACAGCCAGCACAGAACTCTTCGGTGTTGGTCGCTTCCATACCGGTGTTGAATGCCCCCCAGAACAGCAAGCCGCCCATGAAGCCCATGAACAACACCAAACCGACAGCGACCTTACTCGGAGATGTCAGTCGACGCCAAAACGTTTTCAATAGTTTCATCTTATAGCCCCTTTAGCACTGATGGCTATAATTAGCGCAACGCATCAACACGCTGGAAGTCATTTTCAACCAACGGCTTAGCATCTGCTTGTGGTACGTGACACTGCAAACAGAAGTAACGTGCTGGTGACACATCTGACAATACCTGACCTTCACGTGGTGACTGGTAGTGTGTCACGCTGATCTTAGTCGCCCCCATTTCGTTGGCATTTTTCCAGCTATGACAGGCTAGACACTTATTGGCATTTTTCGACACTTCGTAATTTCGGATCGTATGCGGTACCAAAGGTGGCTGGTAAACATAATCGCTATCGATCGTACCCTGATCGCGAGGGTAGCGCTTCATCGGATCCGCCGCGCGGGTCGCTTCCAGTTCGCTGGCACCACGTAGTGACTCCAGACCACCGATACCCCCCGGATTGTGCAGCTCTTCTGCACTATGCACAGCACCAGCCAGCATCATGCCAAATGCCATTACTGCTAGAACTAATCGTTTCATTGTATTCTCCGCCTACAGGCTAAATTCAGGTCAAGGTAGGGCTGTCCGGCAAATAGCCAGACAACCAACCTCTTCAATTTGTTGCTATTTATACTTTGGTGATCTTCACAGGACACTTCTTGAAGTCGGTCTGCTTGGATAGCGGATCGGTTGCATCAAGAATCAACTTGTTCACCAAAATACGGGCATCAAAGAATGGAATGAATACCAAGCCCACAGGTGGACGGTTACGACCACGGGTCTCAACACGGCAGCGAACTTCACCACGGCGAGAAGCAACCAGTACTTCATCACCACGACGCAGGCCTCGTGACGCGGCATCATCCGGGTGGATGTAACACAGTGCATCCGGAACCGCTTTGTAAAGCTCAGGAACGCGGCGAGTCATGGTGCCGGTATGCCAGTGCTCAAGTACACGGCCAGTTGACATCCAAAGGTCATATTCTTCATCTGGTACTTCGGGTGCTGGCTCAAATGGCGCAAAGATGATGTTTGCCTTGCCGTCTTTGTGGCCGTAGAAGCGGAAGCCTTCACCTGCGGGTACATATGGATCCGAGCCTTCAGCAAAACGCCACTGGGTCTCTTTGCCGTCAACAACCGGCCAGCGAAGACCGCGCACCTGATGGTATGTGTCGTATGGTGCCAAGTCGTGCGCTTTACCACGACCGAACGCCGCATATTCTTCGAACAGACCTTTCTGGACGTAGAAGCCTTGTGCTTTAGCGTCATCGTTCAATGGCTGGGTTTCAGACATTGGGAATTTATCAACCTGACCGTTACGGAACAGGATGTCATACATGGTCTTGCCACGGTACTGCGGTGCTTTCGCCAGTAGCTCTTCGCCCCACACTTCCTCAACCTTGAAGCGCTTGGAGAACTCCATGATCTGCCAAAGGTCAGACTTAGACTCGCCCTGGGTTTCAACCTGCTGGTACCATGCTTGGGTACGACGCTCTGCGTTGCCGTAAGCACCTTCCTTCTCGACCCACATCGCGGTAGGAAGAACAAGGTCAGCAGCCTGAGCCGTTGCGGTTGGGTATGGGTCAGAACATACGATAAAGTTCTCTGGGTTACGGTAGCCCGGCAGACGCTCCTGGTTGATGTTCGGGCCTGCCTGCATGTTGTTGTTACACATTACCCAGTAGGCATTCATCTTGCCGTCCTTGAGCATACGGTCGTGCAAGACGGCGTGGTAACCCGGCTTCGGTGGAATCGTGCCTTCCGGCAGTTTCCAAATCTTCTCGGCAACCGCACGGTGCTTAGGATTCGCAACCACCATGTCTGCAGGCAGGCGGTGTGCAAAAGTACCCACTTCACGCGCCGTACCACATGCCGATGGCTGGCCCGTTAGCGAGAATGGGCTGTTGCCCGGCTGAGAAATCTTACCGGTTAGCAGGTGGATGTTGTACACCAGGCTGTTCATCCACACACCACGGGTGTGCTGGTTCATGCCCATGGTCCACAGTGACATCACCTTGGTATTAGGGTCTGCGTACTGCTTCGCCAGCTCGATCAGCTTCTCTTGCGGAACACCCGACATTTCAGACGCTTTCTCGACGGTGTACTCTGCAACAGAGGCCTTGTACTCTTCGAATGTCATGGCATGCATGGCACCAGAGTTGGCATTTTTCGCTTTCTTCTGGCGAGGGTCTTCGTCACGCAGGCCGTAACCGATATCGGTATCGGCACGCTTGAAGTTGGTGTGCTTGTTGACGAAGTCCCAGTTAACTGCATCGTTCTGGATGATGTAGTTAGCGATGAAGTTACCAATTGCAAGGTCAGTTTGCGGCTCGAAGATCATGCCGTTGTCAGCCAGCTCGAACGAACGGTGGTAGTACGTCGACAACACGTTTACTTTCACGTGCGGGTTGCTCAGACGGCGGTCAGTCAAACGGGTCCACAAAACTGGGTGCATTTCCGCCATGTTCGAGCCCCAAAGCACGAACGAGTCCGCATTTTCGAAGTCATCGTAACAGCCCATCGGCTCATCGATACCAAAGGTACGCATGAAGCCCACTACGGCAGATGCCATACAGTGGCGTGCATTCGGGTCGATGTTGTTAGAGCGGAAGCCGGCCTTCATCATCTTCGCTGCGGCATAGCCTTCCATTACGGTCCACTGGCCTGAGCCAAACATACCTACGCCCGATGGACCATGCTTTTTAAGTGCTTCTTTCCATTTCTCGGCCATCACATCGAACGCCTGATCCCAAGAGACTGGCTGGAAGTCGCCATCTTTATGGAACTTGCCGTCTTTCATACGCAGCATTGGTGACTGCAGACGATCCCGGCCGTACATGATTTTCGACAGGAAGTAACCCTTGATACAGTTCAGGCCCTTGTTGACCGGCGCTTCCGGATCACCCTGAGTCGCCACAACACGACCATTCTGTGTACCGACTAGTACTGAACAACCTGTACCACAAAAACGACAAGGCGCTTTATCCCACTTAATTTTGGTTTCGTCAGAACTAACAATTAAGTTAGTTGCTGATGCTGGCAGCGAGATCCCCGCTACAGCTGCTGCCGATGCAGCGGCGTTTGCTTTCACAAACGCACGTCTTGTCATTTTCATGAATCTTCCTCAGATTGCGAGTCGAAGTGTTCGATTTGGTGATACACTAAAAACGTGGTTAAAACGTGTTCTAAGTTATTGATTTTATCTATGGTGTCAGTCACGTAGCCCTGGTTTTCGGTTTCCAGAACCACAATGATCTTCCCTTCTTCACTGTCGCCGTAAATTTCCGCATTCGGCATTACAGCAATCTGCTCTTTGACAGAGGCCAGATACGCCGGCTTGACATGAACAACCAAACTGGAAATGTGTACTTCTTGTAATGCCATCGCTAACTCTCTTCGTTATCGTTATTCACCATGGTAATTGCCGATGCCGGGCAGACCGACACACATGCACCACACCCCGTGCAAACTGAGCTCTCCAGCTCAGGACGGGCAACACAGCCCGGTTGCAGTTTGAACCGAATCGCCATCACCTCGCACGCATCACCGCAGCTTCGGCACTCAATGTTGTGGTGGGCCAGGCAACCCTCATTAACCTGTGCCACCAAAGGCCATGGCTGCTCTGATTGCGGCTGAAACAGCGGCTCGGGACAAGCCTCGGCACAGCGGTAACAGAATGTGCATTCACCACGCTGAAAGTCGACGGAAGGAAAACCTCCGTCGCCTTTGGCAATAATTTGTGTTTCACATGCATTGATACACTTGTTGCACCGGGTACAGGTGTCGGTGAAAATCTCTTCTTCGACCACCCAGGGCATCCGCTGCAGGTCAGGCTTGCGACGCCGTGTCAGTAATCGACGACGGGAACGATCAAACATTGACTCTATCCTTCGTAAAATATTATTAATAAAAATAGTGATTACGGGCAGCAGCTTGGCTATACAAAGCAAGGTGTACCAATAGACAGCTTCAATGAATTACAACAAATAATCACAAGCTGTCATTTTTTTACACGACAAGTGTAAATCCCGTAATAAATGCTTAAATACCTAGTAAGGGCTAATTGGGGGTTAAATTTGTCTTGGATCAATAAATTTAAATGCTCAGCCTCTCAGTATAAAAAAGCTATGTTTTATCGAAGGTGGCTACTACTCACCCCATTTGCATCGAAAACCACCAGTCTGTCTATTAAATGTAGACCAGATTAAAATAGAAAAGCGTATTCAACTTATCTTTAAGATAGCGTTTTAAAAGGAAAATCTGTGAAAAACAGGCCTCTAAAGCCCGTCACTACCACTATTGCCAGGGCGATGCTCGCAATCCTGCTTCTTTCCGTGGTGACCACCAGCTTTGCCTTACTGACTTTGGCTTCCAGTTTGAATGATGCCGAAGCGGTCAACGTCTCCGGCTCATTGCGCATGCAGAGTTACCGATTGGCTTATGATATCCAGACCCAGTCGCCTCACCTTCAAGCACACCTGGATATGTTTGAGAAGTCCTTGTTTTCGCCTTCAATGGCGGCACTGGAACACTGGACGGTACCGACCAATATCAAGATGCACTACTACAACTTGATTGGCCGCTGGGAAGACTTACACCCTTTGCTGCATAACGGAAATGAACGGCTATTTCTCAGCGAAGTCGCAAATTTTGTCGACCGTATCGACCAATTTGTCTACGAGTTACAGGAATTTTCCATCATCAAGCTACAGCTCCTGTCGATCGTCGGCGGGCTGGGACTGAGTTTGATCCTCATTGCCGCGCTGTTCACTATCCATTTTACCCAGCGCAAAATCGTCACCCCGCTTAACCAAATGGTCATTGCCAGTGAGCAAATCCAAGAAGGCAAGTTCGACCTTACCCTCGATGTCAAAAGTGACAACGAGCTGGGCATCCTGGCCGGCACGTTTACGACCATGGCGACCGAGCTCGGCAAGCTATACCGGAACCTGGAAAAAAAAGTCGATGAAAAAACCCGCCGCCTGCGCCAAGCCAACGAATCGTTACAGGTGCTGTATGACTGCTCGCAAGAGCTGTCGCAAAGCCGCTTAAGTACCAAGAACTTTGCGGTGATGCTCGATACTCTGCTGGCCATTGAGGGGCTGACCGCAGCCAAGCTGCTCATCGAAGAGAGCAGTGGCAACAATACTGAAATCCTCGCCGGTGAACCATCGGGCAACAACTGGCATTACCACGACCTCGAGCTCGACGGCCAGGTACTGGGCCAATTATGGTGGCAAGACACCCTCCCTTGCCCCGATAAGAACCTGATTGAAAACATCTCTCGCACGCTGGCCCGTGGGATCTACTACAACCGTGCCCAGAAGCAGTCAGAGCAGTTATTATTGATGGAGGAGCGTGCTACGATTGCGCGCGAGTTGCATGACTCCCTTGCCCAGTCTCTGTCGTACCTTAAAATTCAAGTCACCCTGCTCAAAAGGCAGCTAGGGCAAGGCGATCAGACGCAGACCATGGCAATTATCAGTGATATTGACCAAGGGCTCTCCGGGGCTTATACCCAGTTACGGGAGCTACTAAGTACCTTCCGGCTCACAATCAAGGAAGCAAACTTTGGTGAAGCATTGGTAGAAATGCTAAAACCTCTAGAAGAACAGAGCGATGCTTTATTGATAATAGATAACCAGCTTTCATCACTGAGTCTGGATGCCCATCATCAGGTGCACTTATTGCAACTGATCAGAGAAGCAGTACTCAATGCCATCAAGCATGCACAAGCTGATGAAATCATTATTACCTGCCAGCAAGATAACGAGACTGTGACGATCAATATCAGCGATGACGGAATAGGTTTTGATCCGGCCGATGAAAAACTCAATCATTACGGCCTAGCAATTATGACCGAGCGGGCTTCACGCCTTCACGGTACACTGGAAATCAATACAACCAAGGACTCTGGCAGCAAAGTCACCCTTCAGTTTCAGCCTGAGTCCCAAGGATAACAATATGACGTGTTGGAAAATTATGATTGTTGATGATCACCCCTTGATGCGCCGGGGGATCAGCCAACTTCTAAGCTTTGAAAACGACTTCGAGATGGTTGGCGAAGCCAGCAACGGCGCTGATGCCGTCGTGCTCGCGCAGGAAAAAGAACCAGACCTGATCCTGCTCGATCTGAACATGAAGGGGATGTCAGGCCTTGATACCCTCAATGCCATGCGCGCGGAAGGCATCCAGGCCCGCATAGTCGTACTCACGGTCTCTGACAGCCGTTCAGATGTCAAAGCCCTAGTCAATGCCGGGGCCGATGGCTACTTGTTGAAAGATACCGAGCCAGATCAACTCATTGCCTTATTAAAACAAGCCATGTGCGGTGGCCAGGCCTTCAGTGATTTAGTACGTGAATATCTGGCCGACAGCGCCGAGCAAGACTCGCTGCTCGATACCCTGACGGATCGGGAAATGCAGATCCTAAAAGAGGTGGCTAAGGGCTACCGCAACAAGCAAATTGCCGATAACCTGTTCATTTCAGAGGCAACCGTCAAGGTCCATATGAAGAGCTTGCTGAAAAAGCTGCAGGTGAAATCCAGGACAGCAGCTACCGTTCTTTATCTAGAGTCGCAGGGACAATAATGATCAAAACAAGGCCACGGCTTTTACTGCTGCCGGCAATAATGCTGGCAGGATGCAGTACGACGCCACTGTCAGACAATGCCGGAGGGGTCGCACTGACCTGGGATGCCAATGATATACGCAACACCTGCGAAAGACGGGGAACACTTATCGGCTCCCAAGGCAGTTGGTACAACTATTGGTTCATCAGCGATAGGGATCTTACTCGGGGGGCATTGAACCAGCTGCAAAATCAAGCTTATGAGCTTGGTGCGAACAAGGTATCACTATACAGCCCACCCGACTTCTCAACATCAGTGACCCTGATAGGCAATGCCTACTATTGCGAATAGTTTCAGCAATAAAAAAACCGCACAAGTGCGGTTTTTTTCATCAACTCGACACGGAAGAGATAATATCCCTTTCTTTCGATTCAACCCAATTGACATCAAATGGTCCCCAGTCGCTCAGTTGGTAATAGCCATCATTATGACGCTTACCGTCTTGGACAAAGGCCAACTCAATGCCAAACCCCGGCAGGGCTTTAAGAACATCCTGAATGGTACGTCGCGGCCAACCGGTAATTTCAATCAGCTTAGGAACATTGGGACGATCTAGCTGCTCAACGAGCAAAGCAAGATAAAGACGACGGGCAAAAACCGGATTCAATTCCATTGAGACCTCCATAATTTGAGGTTTTTATTATTCCGACTTCTGCCTACGGGGTGTTGAGTTTGATCAATATGAAGGAGGATTTCCCGGTTTTGGTCGTGATTTTCGGTGATCTAGGTCGCAAAACATCAGAACATGTCATTCCAGAAACAAAAAATACATGTTTAAACAACAACTTGAAAAATCACACAATTAGGCGCAAACCCCATTGCGCCTTAATTGCATTTTCCGCTTATTTGGCTCAATTAAAAGCTATAGCCTGCCGTGACCATAAAAATCCACGGGTCGATATCGGTACTGATTTTCTGGGGCTCGCCACCGGCCTTGAACTTCACATCAGTACCGATATCGGCGTACCACACTGAAGCGCCGAAGAACCAGTTATCCTGCACCTGGTAGTCAATACCGACATTGGCCGCCAGACCCCATGAATCTTCCAATTTAAGATCACTCAACTGGGCACTTTTACCGGTACCATTAAAATCTTCATTGAAGAAAGTGGTGTAGTTGAGACCAGCACCGACATACGGGCGGAATTTGCTACTGCTGTCCATAAAATAGTACTGAAGCATCAGTGTCGGTGGCAGGTGTTCAACTTCTGCAATTTTACCAACACCGTTTAGCGAAACACTGTGCCTGAACGGGGTTGCCGCCAGCAGCTCAACACTGATGTTGTCTGTCAGCATATATCCCACAGTAATACCCAGCTGGGTGTTTGAATCGATGCCAAACTCACCGAGACCAAGTACATCATCACTGCTTTCGTTCGGAACCACCGTTGCCGTACCGGCACGGACCAAGATGTCACCTTGCTTGTGTGCCATAGCCTGAGGGGCAACCATCATTGCGGCTAGGATAGCGACGGTACATAGATTCTTTTTCATTATTATTGACTCCATTCCTTTTGAATCCCGACATGGGGAAAAATTGGGCTTCACGTTAAGCGGCTCAAAATGTAACCATTTAGAAACACAACAGCATTGATTGAAATCAATTTATAAAAATTAGCAATAACAAATAACTTTTGATACAGATCAATTACTTGCAATAACAGTTTTGCACGAAAGAAATGGGCGGCAAAAATGTGACCAACACCACCCGAAAAACAGTTAATAGTTCGCAGAAATAGCAATCCATCAAGAACAAACACAGAAGCTAACAGCACTTTTTTGTTATCGATAAATATGCTTATACATGCTTATCAATACTCATTCCGTAGCTTGTCACCTATACTTGGGTCAAATCAGTACTCACTGTGACAGCTTCTACTTCGTAGGTCCCCACCACCAAGGAGCAACTATGACCCCTGCATTCTGGTGTATTATCGTCATGATCCTGATTAACTATTTTCTGGCGGGGATCGGGGGGTGGTTGACCGTACGCCAAACCGGCAAACTCGATATCAATCAACCTCGCATCCAAGACCGCGGACTCACCGGCGCTGCCGCCAGGGTAAAAGCGGCCCAGGCCAATGGCTGGGAGATCCTGCCGGTATTCTCAAGCTGTGTCTTCATTGCTCACCTGGCTGGGGTACCCGCCCATGAATCCGCCCTCCCCGCCTACCTCTTCGTCATCAGCCGAGTACTCTATTTCATCTGCTACGCCTTCAAGCTCAGCCCATGGCGCACCATCATCTTCGTCCTCGGGATCCTGACCAATATCTGGCTGATCAAACTGGCTATTCACTACGGCAGCTGAAGCCGTTGCACCCCATGGCTATTCCCGCTATAAAGGGAGACCAAGTTCACAAAACAAGTCAGCCAGAATAACTATGAGTACAATTGCTTACGGCATCAAAAATTGCGACACCATCAAGAAAATGAAGAAGTGGCTAGAAGCCGAAAATATCGAATACACCTTCCATGACTACCGTGTCGACGGCCTTGACCGTGGCATGCTGGAGCAGTTCGAGGCCGAGCTGGGCTGGGAGGCCATGGTCAACAAGCGCGGCACTACCTACCGCCAGCTGAGCGACGAGCAAAAAGCCGGCTTGAACCAGCAAAGCGCCATCGAATTGATGCTGGAGTACCCGGCAATGATCAAGCGCCCGCTGCTGGTCCACAACAACGGCTACCATTTGGGCTTCAAGCCGGCCCAGTACCAAGAAATTTTCCACACCCATTAAGAAAGGATACAAGGATGTCAGATAGCCCGGTTCTCGCCCTGGCGAAAGACTTTATCAGCCGCCAGTCAGTGACCCCTGAAGATGCTGGCTGCCAGGACGTGATGATTGCGCGCCTGGAAAAGCTTGGCTTTAAGATCGAAACCATGGTGTTTGAAGATACCACCAACCTATGGGCCCGTCGCGGCACGGAAGCTCCGCTGTTTGTCTTTGCTGGCCATACCGATGTGGTTCCCGCGGGCAATCTCGACAAGTGGCATACTGCACCTTTCGAGCCTACCATCATCGATGGTTATCTCCACGGCCGAGGGGCAGCCGATATGAAAGGCTCGCTGGCCTGTATGATTGTGGCGATTGAGCGCTTCCTTGCCGATAACCCTGATCACAATGGCTCTATCGCCTTGCTGATCACCTCCGACGAAGAAGGCCCGTTCATCAACGGTACCACCCGGGTGATTGATACCCTAGAAGCCCGTAATGAAAAGATCGACATGTGCATTGTTGGTGAACCGTCGAGCACTCACTCTGTTGGTGATGTGGTGAAGAACGGCCGCCGTGGCTCGATCACTGGTGATGTCAATATCAAGGGCACCCAGGGCCATGTCGCCTACCCGCACCTTGCCGACAACCCGGTTCACCGTGCCATGCCGGCACTGGCCGAACTGGCAGCGACAACCTGGGACAACGGCAATGCCTACTTCCCACCGACGAGCTTTCAAATCGCCAACCTGTCAGCCGGCACCGGCGCGTCGAACGTGATCCCGGGTGAGTTCCATGTCCAGTTCAACTTCCGTTTCAGCACCGAGCTGACCGCTGATGATATCAAGCGCAAGGTCCACTCCGTGCTCGATGCCCACGGCCTTGATTATGACCTAGCCTGGACCTTCAGCGGCCACCCATTCCTGACCGACGAAGGCACCTTGCTTGAAGCCGTGGTTGAAGCCATCGAAGAAGTGAACCACAAAAAACCAGAGCTGCTGACCACAGGCGGTACCTCTGACGGACGCTTCATTGCCCGTACCGGTGCACAGGTTATCGAGCTCGGCCCAGTCAACGCAACCATCCACAAGGTCAATGAATGCGTGAAGGTCGCCGATCTGGAAAAACTCACCGACATGTACCAAAAAGTGATGGAAAAAATCCTTTAATGGTTAATCACCCAACCCAAGCCCGGCAGCACAGTGCCGGGCAACTGACCGGGCAAGAGACCAGCCATCTGGTCTCATTAAACCCGTCTGGTGGCCACCCATTCGTCCACCAGCAAATGCTGCCTGCCTTTGTGGCCCTCCAACAGGCGGCTAAACAGGCGGGTTTCGATCTTCAAATAGCCAGTGCTTTCCGTCCGTTCGAGCGCCAGCTGCTGATTTGGAACAACAAGTTTTCCGGCAAGCGGCCGCTGCTCGATAGCAACAGCCAGCCGCTTGACCCAAGCTCTCTTACTGAGCTAGAAAAAATCCACGCGATAATGCGCTGGTCAGCCCTGCCCGGTGCCAGCCGCCACCACTGGGGCACCGACATTGATGTCTACGCGGCAAACTGCCTGCCGGAAGGCGAACAGCTACAGCTGGAACCTTGGGAGTACCAAACTGGAGGTCACCAAGCGGCATTCAGCCAATGGCTCAGTGGCAATATGGTACACTTTGGCTTCTACCAGCCCTATGCAGAAGATCGTCATGGCGTAGCCTGTGAGCCTTGGCATATCAGCTACTTCCCGGTTAGCAAATATTTACTTTCACAGCTCACGCCAGACCTGCTCAAGCGCACACTTAGCCAATCGGAGCTTGCAGGAAAGTCGCACATCCTGGAAAACCTTGATAGTCTCTATAGTAGGTACATAGAGAATATCTGTGAGGTGTAAATGGAATGGCTACTCAACCCGTGGGTTATCAGCATCATCGTCGTCAGCGTGGTGGTCAGTAACATTGCGGCGCTGAAATACACCGCTAACATGAAATTTGGCTACAAGGACAAAGTCAAATACATGTACGACAAAAACAAGCGCGAGCAAGAACTTGATGAGCTGATCGAAAAGCAAGCTGCTAACGACGAGAACAAAGACTTAAAGAATCTCAAAGATCAGGCATAAAAAAACGAGAGCATCACGCTCTCGTTTTTTTATATCTAAATCAATCTGGCTCAAAGCTATTTGGAGCAATGAGTTCTAAGTCAGCTCACCAAGAACAAAGAACAAGCGCGAAGCTTACGATGGTAAATGAGCACTGCTCTACCCAGCTATCATTGCTTGTTGTTTTATCTAAGCCAGTTCATGTGAGAGCCAAGAGGAAGCGCGGAGTTTACGGATGTAAATGAGCACTTCCGATGCAGTTATCGCATTAACTGGCGACGATAAATCAATTAAGCTCGAGGGAGGTAGTCTGCGACGCCTACCCACTTATAGCTCGTCAGCTCCTCCAGCCCCATAGGGCCACGAGCATGCAGCTTCTGGGTCGATACGGCCACTTCAGCACCGAGGCCGAACTGCGCTCCATCGGTAAAGCGCGTTGATGCGTTGACGTAAACAGCCGCCGAGCCTGCCGCATTGACGAAGCGCTCTGCTGCCATCAAATCATTGGTCATGATGGCATCGGAATGGCTGGCATTATGCTTGCGCATGTGAGCGATGGCTTCTTCCACATCTTTGACGATCTTGATCCCGAGGGTAAAGCTTAGCCATTCGGTATCATAGTCACCTTCGGCGACACGGCGCAGGCTTGCTGCTTTACCTTCAAGCAACTCATAGGCACTTTCGTCAGCGACCATATCCACATGGCTGGCATTGAGGCGCTCTGCTAGGCGAGGCAAGAAAGCTTCTGCTACCTTCTCGTGCACCAACAAGGTATCCAGCGCATTACAGGCCGACGGACGCTGCACCTTGGCATTCTCTACCACGTCCAATGTACGGGAGAGATCAGCGGTTGCATCAACGTAAACATGGCTGATACCGAAACCACCGATGATCACAGGGATGGTACTGTTCTCCTTACACATCTTGTGCAAGCCTGCACCACCGCGAGGGATGATCATATCGACATACTGATCCATCTTCAGCAACTGGGAAACCAGTTCGCGATCTGGCTTTTCGATATACTGAACCGATGCCGTTGGTAGGCCGGCTTTCTCCAATGCGACCTGGATCACTTTGACCAGCTCCATATTAGAGTGGAAAGTTTCACGGCCGCCGCGCAAGATGCTGGCATTGCCGGTTTTCAGGCACAATGCCGCAATATCAATGGTGACATTCGGGCGCGCTTCATAGATCACGCCAACCACGCCGAGAGGAACGCGACGACGGCTCAGGCGCATGCCGTTTTCCAGCACCTTGCTGTCCAGTTCGGCCCCGACAGGATCATTTAGACTGATCACATTACGGACATCGTTGGCAATCCCCGCCAGGCGATCAGCATTAAGCAGTAGGCGATCCACCAAGGCATCTGTCATGCCAGCTTCTTTGGCAGCAGCGATATCTTTGGCGTTGGCCGCCAAAATTACATCTTGGTTTGCCTCTAGCTCATCGGCGATCACGGCCAATGCGCGGTTTTTCTGTTCGGTTGCTGCTGTTGCGAGTTCAAAGGCAGCCTGTTGCGCCGCTTGGCCCATCAGTTCAAGATTCATATTCTTTTCCCTTACGGTTTCAATAGGTGTTAGATAACGACCAAGTCGTCTCGGTGTACAGCAACTGGGCCATATTCGTAACCCAACACCTGATAAATATCCTGGCTGTGTTTGCCGGCAATTTTTGCCAGATCTTTACTGGAATAACGGCTGATCCCACGGGCAAGCAGCTCACCTTGGGTATTGAAGATCCGAGCCACTTCACCACGCTCGAACTCGCCTTTCACTTCGCTGATCCCCTTCGACAGCAGGCTGCTACCGCGCAACTGCACGGCCGCCGCAGCACCTTGGTCGATCACGATATCACCGGCAGGCGGAGGCCCTGCCAAAATCCAGCGCTTACGGCTTTCCAGCGGCGACTCCAACGGCAAGAAGCGTGTCCCCACCGATGTTCCTTGGGCCAAGTCAGCGACGACATCGGGACGGCTACCAGCAGCGATGATCACTTCGATACCGGCACGGCGGGCAACATCCGCGGCCTGCAGTTTGGTTGCCATACCGCCGGTACCAAGGCCACCGACACTGCCACCGGCAATCTTGCGCAGGGTTTCATCAATGGTATGCACCTCACGGATCAACTCGGCCTCTGGGTTATTGCGCGGATCCGCGGTGAAAAGCCCCGGCTGGTCGGTGAGCAGCAGTAGTTTGTCGGCTCCCGCCAAAATGCCAACCAGCGCCGAAAGGTTGTCGTTATCCCCCACCTTGATCTCTGTCGTTGCGACGGCATCGTTCTCATTGACGACCGGGATAATACCGTTGTCCAGCAGGGCAACAATCATGTCGCGGGCATTGAGGTAGCGTTCACGATCGTCGAGGTCGGCACGGGTCAGCAGCATCTGCCCGACATGGAGGCCGTAAATACCGAACAAGCTCTCCCATTCCTGGATCAAGCGGCTCTGACCAACCGCCGCCAAAAGCTGCTTGCTGGCCATGTTTTTGGGCAGTTCGGGGTATCCTAAATGTTCGCGGCCGGCAGCAATGGCGCCGGAAGTTACGATAATGACTTTGTGGCCCTGACGGCGCAACTGTGCGCACTGACGGACCAATTCAACCATATGGGCACGGTCCAGCTTCAGCGTACCACCCGTCAATACGCTGGTACCCAGCTTGACGACGATAGTCTGTGAACGGTGCTTAAGCTCTTGGTTTTGAGACCCATCTTTAGAGTCTACGGTTACCAAGCCCTTGTTTTGATCATTTAGGATATTTGTCTCTGCCATGGGGATAAAACAAAAAGAATAAGTAGAATGATGTTGTATCAATACCCTCTATAAATCACAAGAAAAATGCGCCAATTAGGCGCATTTTTCTTCATTTAAGCTAAGGCTTGATAATCAGGCAGCACTGCCAAGCTCAGGCTCTTTCAAGACTTTTGAAGGAGATAAAGTCAGTTCAAACTCATCTTGCAACAAACCTTCCAATTTCGGATAAAAATCCTCTAACGTCTGCTGCACAGCTTTCTCATGTTTGGCTGGCACCGGATCAGCCACCCATTCCCCCGCATCGTTATAGCGACCAAAACCGTAATGGTACTCAAACCCTTGCTCATTGGCTTCAATAATGAACCACCACCCCCAGAACTCACGCTCTTCCGGGGCCTTTTTGGCACTGACGCAACTAGACAGGCAGTCAAAGAAAAAGTGGCCTTCCGAGGAAAGAGGCTGACGTAAATAGGGTCCCAGGGCCGTCAGCTTTGTCATCAAACGCCCATGTGGCGGGAAAGTCTTTTCTATCGTCATAATCATCTCCATCCCTAGCAATAATTTACCTCTTCCATTTAAGCCGTAAACCGCTCATTTTGCAACAATTTATTTACAAACAGAGCGGTTTGGTAACTTGGCTCACTCGGCCAGCTTCTCCTTGAGCCAGTCAACCACCGTCGTCATGGCCCGGTGGTAACCGTCGTGCAACGGCTTATCCGGCAAGGTCACCGCCTTGCCCCCCCGGCTCGACATGGCGATAAGTTGATTGTCGAACTCCGAGCAGACGGGATCGCCTTTGAGGCCAATTCCCAGCATCGGCAAATCGATCTTGCGACGGCCCAACAGGCCCTGGTTCTTGAGTGACCACGCCGGAAGGTGTGATACCAGGCTGGTCTTTGAAACACCATTCTTACCTAGCCGTGAGGCGATCATATCAAGATACATGCGAGGCATGGCATCCAGCCGCTTGGCATCGGCCAGGCCACTATGAATGATACCGCCAATACTGACGCAGGTTTTCAGACGGGTTGGCTCAAGGAAGCCGAGTCGAATCGCGGCATTACCGCCAAACCGCAGCCCAAGCATTGCTACCCGGGTATGATCAACCCACGGCACGTCCTTGACCTGCTGCAACAATGCCTGGTGTAGGCGGCTGGTATCTTCGGTCAGGGACCAATGGCTGCTATGGCCGACAGAGGGCATATCCAAAGTGATCATCGCAAAGCCGGCTGGCCCGAAGTATTTCTGGTACAACCGCAGCAAATCCGATTGCAGCATATCCAGACCGCCACTAACGATTACCGTCGGTAGTAGCTTGTCGGTACAGGGCAGATGGATAAACGCCTGGAAGGTCTTGTTCTCGTATTTGACATCAATGGTCCGCATTTGATGCGGCAGGTTATCCATGGCATCCCGGTAAGCCTGATTGGCTTGCAGCTCAGCCTGGGCGGCCAAGTCGTCCCCCTTAAGGTGCGGGTAAGCGCCGATACTGTAATACATACTGGCAGTGATAAGCTGCTCGGCCGCTTTTTCCTTCTCGCCTTGATCCAGCAACGCACGCGCGGCCTTGTGGTACATGGCCC
This sequence comes from Photobacterium sp. DA100, assembly GCF_029223585.1. Classification (NCBI taxonomy): domain Bacteria; kingdom Pseudomonadati; phylum Pseudomonadota; class Gammaproteobacteria; order Vibrionales; family Vibrionaceae; genus Photobacterium; species Photobacterium sp. DA100. The sequence continues at coordinate 3,032,518 of NZ_CP119423.1, forward strand.
CTGACTGGCACCACTCATAGACCCAGTTTCCGGGCTTGTAGCCGATGACGGTATCAAGCAAATCATCCCGGGTCCGCGGGGCCTCGGAGTGGGCGATCCTCGCCAGAATCGCTTCGAGCTCTATCGGGTCGATTCCCTGCCAGATCCACTGCGGGCGCCGCATCACCCGATACCAACCAGTCTCGGTGTCACCATCGAGTGCACTGTGGATCGGGGAATCGACAACGTTAGCCAACTTCACCAAGCTAGACGTTTCTTTCGAGGTTTGCCTCGGGGCAAAAAGCTTTTCGGAAAGATTGGTTTTGGACGGTTCAGACACGTTCTGCTCCATATCGATAGACACATGCTGATAATACGGACTCGAGCACTTCCGGTTTAATGCGACAACAAGCTATTCCAGTTCGGTCTCAAGCATGTGCTTATACCCGGATGACTCGGGTACATGTTGTTTATTTTGTTAAAGTATACCACCCTACAGATACTTACTGTATGAGCCAGCAGACAAATCCACCAGATGCAGAACCGGGACAGCGGAATTGAAGAAGTCAGCTATGCTTTATGTACCTATCAGTACTTCATACGGTGGTAAGTATGCGATATGTCTTATGCCTTTGTGCTTCGCTTCTCTTTTCTTCATCCGTCCTCGCTTTTGGCAGTGGTGGTTCCTTAGGCGCAAACCCCGGCGAAGCTTCGGGCGCGGTGAATGCCAAGACCCCATTATGCCTCGACGCCTCTGGTGAGCGTATTCCCGATAGCTACCAGATCAAGTATCAGCGCCAATGCGAAATCACTGGCAACACCATGGTTGATATCATCAACTACAACAACTATTACCGCAACAAGCCAAGTGGCGAATCCCTGTCGGATATCAAAACCAAAGCCAGCTAGCCCAGTGATGTTATAGGCATAAAAAAAGGAGCCTCAAGGCTCCTTTTTTACTCGCAGTCAGCGATGTTATTGCTTCGAGATTGGATCAACAAACGTCACTGCCATATCCCATGGCTGCTCGATCCAAGTCTCCTGCGGGATATCAACCACGTAGTCATCAACCAAGTGCTTGCCTGCTGGTTTTGCACATACCGTCACGAATTTCGCTTTAGGGTACATTTGACGGATCATTTCCGCCGTACCGCCAGTGTCCACCAGATCATCGATAACGATGAAGCCTTCACCATCACCTTCAGCTTGCTTCAATACTTTCATCTCACGCTGGTGATCATGGTCGTAGCTTGAGATACATACAGTATCAACATAACGAATACCAAGTTCACGCGCCAAGATTGCTGATGGAACCAGACCACCACGGCTAACGGCAATGATACCTTTCCACTGATCGGCAGGAAGCAATTTCTCTGCTAGCTGGCGGGTATACATTTGCATGTTGTCCCAAGTGATGATGAACTTATTACTCATATCCGATGAACCTCTGAGTCAGCAGAAAAACTGCTGTATGTATTTATTTACTGTTATAGAAAAATAATCTTAGCAACGAACAGGGCAGCAATGACCCAAACGCTGATATTTACATCGCGACCTTTGCCACTCATTGTTTTGACGGCAGCGTAGGTGATAAAGCCAAGGCCAATACCTTCAGCGATGGAGTATGTTAACGGCATCAGTAGGCAAACTACAACTACTGGTGCTGCTTCTGTTAAGTCGCGCCAATCAACACTCACCAATCCCGACATCATCAGGATGGCGACATAGAACAGGGCGCCTGCTGTCGCATAGGCAGGCACCATACCTGCTAGCGGCGCAAAGAACAATGCCAACAGGAACAAAACGCCAACCGTCACAGCAGTAAGGCCGGTACGGCCGCCGACAGCCACCCCCGATACGCTCTCAACGTAAGAGGTCGTGTTCGATGTACCCAATACCGCCCCCACTGAAGTCGCCGTACTGTCGGCCAATAGCGCACGGTTCAGACGAGGTAGCTTACCGTCTTTGTCGATCAGCTCTGCTTTGGTTGCGACACCGACCAAGGTGCCCGCAGTGTCGAACAGGTCGACGAACAAGAAGGCAAAGACAACTGAGATCAAGCCTACTTCCAATGCGCCCGAGAAATCCATCTGCATAAACGTCGGGGCAATGCTCGGTGGTGCCGACACAATACCGGCATAACTCACTTCGCCCACCAGCACACTGATTGCGGTGACCGCCAGAATGGCAATCAGAACCGCCGCTTTGTAACCACGGTGTACTAAAGCAATGGTCAGGAAGAAGCCCAGTGACGCCATTGCAGCCGGGAAGCTAGTGAAATCGCCAACCTGCACCAGAGTCGCAGGGTTATCAACGACAATACCTGAGCTTTGCAGGGCGATAAACGCCAGGAACAAACCAATACCCGCCGAGATCCCAATACGAAGCGCATGAGGAATTGAGTTGATAATCCACTCACGCACCTTCAGCACACTCAGGGCAATAAAACACAGGCCAGACAAGAATACCGCCGCAAGCGCAACCTGCCACGTGTGGCCCATTCCCAACACCACACCGTAGGTGAAGAAGGCATTCAAGCCCATACCCGGCGCTTGGGCAACCGGATAGTTGGCCACAAAGCCCATAATGAAACAGCCAACAACCGCGGCCAGACAGGTTGCCACGAAAACGGCACCTTGATCCATACCGGTTGCCGACAACATAGACGGGTTTACAAAAATGATGTAAGCCATCGTCAGGAAAGTAGTCAGACCTGCTAGCAGCTCAGTGCGAACATCTGTACCGTGCTCTTTGAGTTTAAAAAGTTTCTCAAGCATTGCTCTCGATTCCTTGGAGATATTAAGCAATTTGGTTTATGGGATGAGCCGAACCTGCTTCTCGGTTTCCACACATCACGAACAATCTGGAAATAGAAAACGATTGCGTTCCTATTTTGGAGGGCGATTATATGCTCGATAATTGCCAATTTCCAGTAAATAACGCAATTATCAGCAGCGAAGCCAAATAACAGGGTAAAAAACCAACCACCCTTACACACCAAGATAAAATACACTTAAAAAACATTAACTTAAAATTTTAACAGCGTGGTTACATTTTAGCCTGTTGATATTTTTCCCCTATGCGCAAACGTTAATATCGAGCATCAAACTGTATTAATTAACAGTCAACACAAAATGTAATCGAATACAGCCCAAGGAGCTTAAACAAAGATAAGATCACAGCTTGGGTTGGGCGCAAAGTAAGGAGGAGGAGAGCGAACAGCAAGACAAAAAAAAACGCCACTCCAACTGGAAGTGGCGTCAAGAATGTTACTATAAACCGAAATGCGGTTTTAAGAGATTCTTAAACAAAGGGGGTGAACAAAAAATTGACCACTCAGATCCGCCCGGCAATGTAGAAAACCAGGCAAGATGCAAGAATTAGTAGCCGAACGAGCTTGGGTATTTAAAATTACCAGTGTAAACCGCGCGGTTATTCCAAAATTTATTTACAGATTCAAATACTTTCATTTTATCACCTTAACTATTAAGCAATTAGTACACACGTTATTCGTGTTTGGCCGTCTCGGCCTGACTTAAACTCGGTTCCTTGGAGGCGATATCTCGGGCTCATCCTAGAGCAAAATTTTATGTCGTTCGTCTTCATTCAGAAGATGGTGAAACTATACCCTCGCCGTAATAAACTTTCAAGCATTTTCTTTAACTCCGTCACACTTTTGCCGTTATTGAGTGTTCTAACAACAAATCTTGTAATTTAGTTACACGGGGCAAGGTCGCATTTTCACCATTTTGCGACCAAAGTGTAACCTTTACCCCCTTGAACCACCACATAGTTACAACATATCTTATTCAACCATGTGCAAGGCTAAAACAACAAAGGAATGAGGGATAACATGGCGGCATTTCCACTACTCAGAAAAGTGTCTATTGGTAAGCGATTATACTTGCTGAGCTTTATCGTTACTGTGTTGACTCTCCTGCCGCTGGCGTTGTTTATTGCCAACTACCAAACCAACATCATGGAACAGAAAAGGGTTAAGACTCGCCACTTGGTTGAAAGTGCCCACAGCCTACTCGGCTATTACCATTCCCTGGAACAACAAGGCTCCCTGACCCAAGCACAAGCCCAAGAACAAGCTATTGATGCACTTGCCGCCTTGCGTTACGAACAAACTGATTATTTCTGGATTAACGACATGGCACCCGCCATGGTCATGCACCCTTTCAAACCCGCACTCAACGGACAGCGTTTGGATACCTTTACCGATCCCAATGGCACTGCCCTGTTTGTCAAAATGGCCAATATCGTCCGCCAGCAGGGACAAGGGTTTGTCGACTACTATTGGGAGAAGCCAGGCTTTAGTACCCCTGTCGAGAAAATCTCTTTCGTGAAAGGCTTTGCCCCTTGGGGGTGGATTGTCGGCTCGGGGATCTACGTTGATGATGTCACTGCCCTATTCCTCAGTGAGCTCCAGCAATTTAGCGTGTTCCTGCTCAGCGCCTTAGCACTCAGTGCGTTACTGGCTTGGGTGATCACCCGCTCCATCACGATTCCCTGCCACGAGACGGCCTGCGCCATGCGTGACATCGCCGAGGGCGACGGTGATTTGACCCAGCGACTCCCCTGCCAAGGGGATGACGAACTCAGTCAGCTAGCCCGATCGTTCAACACTTTTTCTGGCCATTTGTCCGATATGTTGCGAGACATTGCTCCGATCAGCGATCAAATCAGTGCAGCAGCAAGCCAGCTCAACAGTGTCGCCACCCAGACGGCAGGTAGCGCCAACCAAGCTTATCGCGGTATCGACAATGTGGCCGCCGCCATGAACCAGCTCCATACCAATAACCAAGACATCGCCCAGTCGGCGCAGCAAGCAGCCGACGCTGCAGAGCAAGCCCAGCATTACAGCACCAACAGCATCGCCGTTGTATCGAATTCTGCGAAAGAGATGCACGCATTACTCACCTTGCTTGATGAGGCCAATGACAGTGCCCATGCACTGGAAAGCGACTCACAAACCATAGGATCAGTACTGGATGTTATCCGCGGAATTGCCGAGCAGACCAACCTGCTAGCCCTCAACGCAGCCATCGAGGCAGCCCGTGCGGGAGAGCAAGGCCGTGGCTTTGCTGTTGTTGCCGATGAGGTCCGTACTCTTGCCACGAGGACCCAATCGAGCACCAATGAAATTGAAACCATCATTGCCAGCCTCCAAGACAAAGCTGGCAGTGTGAGCGGGGCACTGGTCAAAACCCGGGAGCAATCGTCCAGTACCGCCGAGCATGCCGATGAGGTAGCCCAAACCCTATCGGCAATCGGTCAGCAGGTCTCCACAATCTTAACGCTGAACCAGCATATTGCCGAGGCTAGCGATCAACAGTCACAGGCAGCAGAAGCCATTAACCAGACCCTGCACCAGCTCACCGAACATAGCCATCAGACGGCCGAACACGGGGATCATATTGCTGCCGCCAGCACCCAACTGCTGGCCAGTGGGGAGAGCCTCGAGAGCCATATCAGCCACTTTAAGATTTAGCTGTTACCGTTTCAGGCACAGTGGTATCCTTGAGGTTAACCGCGATAGTTAATTGTTCTGAATAACTTTGCAATATAGTTAATTTCCCGCTAACTCATCGCCTATAACCAAAAGTTTATAAAGGAGACTGCTGTGTCAGAAATCAGTCAACTGTCACCTCAGCCAGTGTGGCAATTCTTCGATCAAATCTGCTCAATCCCGCACCCATCCAAACATGAAGAAGCGCTAGCCCAGCACATCATTCAGTTTGCCCAAGACGAGGGCCTAGACGTGCGCCGTGATGCCGTGGGTAACGTCTTCATCAAAAAACCTGCGACGCCAGGTATGGAAGATCGCAAGGGTGTTGTTCTTCAGGCCCACATCGATATGGTGCCGCAGAAGAACGAAGATACCGACCATGATTTCCTGACCGACCCTATCCAGCCGTATATCGACGGTGAGTGGGTAACCGCAAAAGGGACCACCCTAGGTGCTGACAACGGCATGGGGATGGCAGCTTGCCTTGCAGTACTGGCATCGAAAGATATCGAGCACGGCCCACTGGAAGTGCTGCTGACCATTGATGAAGAAGCCGGTATGACGGGCGCCTTCGGCCTAGACGAAGGCTGGCTTGAAGGCGATATCCTGCTCAACACCGACTCAGAGCAAGAAGGTGAAGTCTACATGGGCTGTGCAGGCGGTGTAGATGGTTCACTGGTTGTGGAGATCCAGCGCGAAGCAACACCTGCGGACTACCAAGCCGTTAAACTTGTCGTTAAAGGCCTGAAAGGCGGCCACTCTGGCTGTGATATCCACACAGGCCGAGGCAATGCCAACAAGATTCTGGGCCGCTTCCTATTTGGCCATGCCGAAGAGCTTGGTTTGCGTCTGACCTCACTAACGGGCGGTAGCCTGCGTAACGCTATTCCACGAGAAGCGAGCGCTGTCGTTACCCTGCCAGCAGAGAACGTGGACAAGCTTAACGAGCTATTCGCTTACTACCAAGACCTGCTTGTGGCTGAGCTTGGCCGTGTCGAAACGGACATCAATCTGTTTACTGAGGCAACAGAGCTACCAGCTGATGTATTGGTAGCCGCTGACCAGCAGCGCTTCATCAACATGCTGAACGCAACACCTAACGGTGTGATCCGCATGAGTGATGACATCGAAGGTGTGGTTGAAACCTCACTGAACGTCGGTGTGATCACCACAGAAGCTGACAAAATCACGGTACTATGCCTGATCCGCTCGCTGATCGACTCAGGCCGCAGCAATGTCGAAGGCATGCTCAAAGCCGTTGCTTCGCTAGCGGGTGCAAGCTGTGCGTTCTCCGGTACCTACCCGGGCTGGAAACCAGACGCTGACTCTGAAGTCATGCACCTGTTCCGCGAAACGTACGAGAGCATCTACGGCCGCGTACCGAATATCATGGTGATCCACGCCGGTCTTGAGTGTGGCCTGTTCAAGAAACCATACCCGAACATGGATATGATCTCTTTCGGTCCGACGATCAAGTTCCCGCATTCGCCGGACGAAAAAGTCCAGATCGACACCGTTGCCCTGTTCTGGGAGCAAATGGTTGCGATCCTGAAGAATATTCCGGTGAAAGGTTAGTCCACTTAACCTAACACGACAAAAGCAGGCTTCGGCCTGCTTTTTTGATCGCGAAATCGGTCCTGGGTCCTGGGTCCTGGGTCCTGGGTCCTGGGTCCTGGGTCCTGGGTCCTGGGTCCTGGGTCCTGGGTCCTGCAAAAGCGTTTTCTAATAGCTATACGAAATAAAGTACTTCGCTCTTATTTTTTGCTCTTCCGAGGGCCTCGTACCCGCTTTTCCTAGGGCCCGCCCTTAAAACAACGATAGCTGCTGCGCCCGGGTGCCAAGCTCCAAACCGACACTGATCCCTATCAAGCGGATTTCCCTGTCTTGCTGACGGGTCAGGGCCTCTTTCAGGAGGCCCTCGAACTGGGCCTTGTCCAACTTCGGCTGAGTATGCTCCACCGTGGTTTGCTGGAAGTCAGCGAATTTCACCTTCACGCCCTGCTTGGCAATATTGAGCTCGGGACGGACCCGCTTGAGCCGCTTTTCCAATTCGGGAAACAAACGCTCGATCACCTCCCAGCACTGCTCATAAGTGCTGATATTTTGTGAGAACGTCCGCTCTACCCCGACCGACTTGCGCTCCCTTTCCACTACCACTTCACGCTCGTCGATTCCGTGGGCCCGCGACCATAGAGACTGACCGAACTTACCGAACTGCTGCAACAGTAGATGCCTGTCGTATTGCTGCACATCCTTACCAACATAGAGACCTTTATCATGGAGCTTCTGGATCGTTACCTTGCCGACACCGGGTATTTTCTCAAGCTTCAAATCCGCCACGAAGGCGGGGATCTGATCGGGCGTCACCACATACTGACCATCCGGCTTGTTGAGATCCGACGCTATCTTGGCGATGAATTTGACCGGGGCTATCCCGGCAGACGCCGTCAGGTTCAGCTCTTCGCGAATAGCCCGGCGGATATCTTCGGCGATCAGCGTGGCCGAGCCATGGCACAACTCACAGTCGGTGACATCCAAGTAGGCTTCATCAAGGGAAAGTGGTTCGATCTTATCGGTATAACGCTGGAAGATCTCACGGATCTGGCCCGAGACTTCTTTGTAAACACCCATTCGGCCGGAAACCAGGGTCAGGTGGGGGCAAAGCTGCATCGCCCTGCCTGTCGGCATGGCCGAGCGTACGCCGTATTTACGTGCCAGGTAATTACAGGTACTGATCACCCCACGCTGCTCGGATCGGCCACCGATCGCAATGGGGATATCGCGCAGCTCAGGGTTATCACGCATCTCTACCGCCGCGAAAAAACAGTCCATATCAACATGGATGATCTTCTTCTGTGCCTTATCTGGCTTGGGGGGGGACAACAGAGACATGCGCGCTAATACCTGGTTACTGTTTTTTTATACAGTAATATTATAGAGGCAAGGGCTTGTACTGTGAAGCCTAACAAAAAGCCCGGCAGTGCCGGGCTTGGAAGTCGATGAGCTTGATGCACGCTGATCAGATGATCTGGTTTTTCTTCCATTCTGCCGCGCGAGCTTCACGGGCCTCGCGCTTCAGGCGGGCATCACACGGCTCCGGGCAATCACACTCTTTGGCAATACCGATACCGTCAAGGCCGCCACAGCTGCCGCTCACGCTTTTGCGCTGGAAGATATAACCGACAGCCATCGCCGCGATGACCAGCAAAAACACAGCAAAGGTAGTTACATAGATTACCATTGTTCAATCTCTACTTTTGTTTCAGATAAGGGGCAAAAGCATCCGAGGTATATTCCTTGAAGCCTTGCTCTGTTTTCACAACCAATAGCAACGGGATTTGCTCTTGGTTGGCCAATGCCAGTGCTTTTTCCTCACCCATCACAGAAAACGCCGTCGCTAGGGCATCCGAGGTCATGCTTGATGGGTGCAGCACTGTTACCGATACCACATGGTTGGAAATCGGCATGCCGCTGTTTGGATCAATCAGATGCGAGTAACGTACGCCATCTTCTTCGAAGTAGTTGCGGTAATCACCCGAAGTTGCAACCGCCATGTCACCCGGCTCTATCACTTCCTGGATAGCACGGCTGCCGTCTTCGGTTGGCTTTTCGATCGCGATGCGCCAAGGCACACCCTCCAAGTTATTACCTTTCAAGCTCAGCTCGCCACCGATCTCAACCAGGTAATCCGCCACGCCTAGATCATCAAAGTAATCGGCGACCACGTCAACCCCAAATCCCTTGGCAATCGAGGACAGATCGACATACAGCTCCGGAATATCCTTGATCAGGGTGTTGCCGTCCACACTTAGGTGGTGAATACCCACTATCTTGCGGCGCTCTGCCAGCTCTTGCTCGGTCGGTGTTTTCTCCGGGCGTGCTTCTGGGCCGAAGCTCCAAAGGTTGACGATTGGCCCAACCGTTACATCCAGTGCACCGTCAGTCAGCTTGGCGAGACGAATAGCCTCTGTCACGACCTTGGCGGTGTCGGCCGAAACCTCGAACGGTTCGGTCAAGCGGGACTGGTTAAATTGGCTGAGCTCGGAATGCTTACGGTACGTCGACATCTGGTCGTTAACCAGCTCCAGTCGACGGTCAATTTCTGCCTGAATATCCGTGGCAGAGGGTAAGCCTTCCTGCTTAATCAACTTAATTGAATAGTAGGTTCCCATGGTCGAGCCGTTCAGGTGGATCATCTCACGCTGATCACTACAGGCCGAAAGGGTAAAAACCAACGCAAGCATCATCAATGCGCGGTGTAGCAATGTCTTCATCCAACTACTCCCCAAATGAAAGACAGTCATTTTTGTCATGCAAGCTAATAACCTTAAACTGCATGCCGTTATTATGTGCTTATTACGAAAAAAGGCTGACCCCAAGTGGGATCAGCCAGTTTTTCAGTGTGCAGCTAATTAGCCACCGAAGTCATCCAGTAGGATGTTTTCGTCTTCAACACCAAGATCTTTCAGCATGCCGATAACAGCTGCGTTCATCATTGGTGGACCACACATGTAGTACTCACAATCTTCAGGTGCTTCGTGATCTTTCAGGTAGTTCTCGTAGATCACGTTGTGAATGAAGCCTGTGTAACCATCCCAGTTATCTTCTGGTAGTGGATCAGACAGCGCAACATGCCACTCGAAGTTGTCGTTATCAGCCGCTAGCGTATCGAAATCTTCTACGTAGAACATTTCACGCTTAGAACGCGCACCGTACCAGTAAGTCATCTTACGCTTCGATTTCAGGCGTAGAAGCTGGTCGAAGATGTGCGAACGCATTGGTGCCATACCAGCACCACCACCGATGAAGACCATTTCATTGTCAGTTTCTTTCGCGAAGAACTCACCGAATGGACCAGAGATAGTACACTTGTCACCAGCCTTAAGCGACCAGATGTATGATGACATTACGCCAGGTGGTACATCTGGGTTGTTAGGCGGCGGCGTAGCAATACGCACGTTCAGCTTAATCAGACCTTTCTCTTCTGGGTATGACGCCATAGAGTATGCACGGATTGAGTGCTCTTTCACGATAGACTCGTAGCGGAACAGGTTGAACTTGTCCCAGTCTTCACGGTATTCCTCAGGAATATCGAAATCAGAGTACTTAATGTGGTGCGGTTCAGCTTCGATCTGGATGTAACCACCCGCGCGGAACGGTACTTCTTCGCCCTCAGGGATCTGAAGCACAAGCTCTTTGATGAAGGTTGCTTCGTTATCGTTAGAGATAACGGTACATTCCCACTTCTTAACGCCGAAGATTTCTTCTGGAAGCTCGATGTCCATGTCAGTTTTAACGTTAACCTGACACGCTAGACGCTCGCCTTCACGCGCTTCACCTTTAGTGATGTGGTCAAGCTCTGTTGGCAGGATATCGCCGCCACCAGATTTTACCTTCACGCGGCACTGGCCACATGAACCACCACCACCACAAGCAGATGATACGAAGATACCATTTGCTGATAGAGCATTTAGCAGTTTGCTACCGGCAGCGGTTTTAATCGCTTTTTCCGGATCGCCATTTACTGAGATAGTAATGTCACCTGATGGTACTAGCTTAGATTTAGCGAATAGGATCACTAGAACTAGAGCCAGGATAATCAGGGTGAACATGACTACGCCAAGAATAATATCCATTGATTATTCCTTATTATCCTGATTACAGCTGAACGCCGGAGAAGGACATGAAGCCCAACGCCATTAGACCAACGGTGATGAATGTAATACCTAGGCCGCGAAGACCAGGAGGTACGTCTGAATATTTCATCTTCTCACGGATACCCGCAAGAGCAACGATTGCTAGCATCCAACCGATACCAGAACCAAGACCGTATACTACAGATTCAGCAAAGTTATAATCACGCTGTACCATGAAAGATACACCACCGAAGATCGCACAGTTTACGGTGATCAATGGTAGGAAAATACCTAGCGCGTTATATAGCGGCGGGAAGAAGCGGTCCAGAACCATTTCCAGGATCTGTACCAGTGCCGCGATAACACCGATGAACGTAATGAAGTTCAGGAAGCTAAGGTCAACACCTGAAACAATGGCGCCGTCTTTTAGCAGTAGGTTGTAGATCAGGTTGTTCACAGGAACAGCGATCGTTAGTACAACGATTACCGCTACACCCAGACCGAAAGAAGTTTTCACTTTTTTCGATACGGCTAGGAATGTACACATACCTAGGAAGAACGACAGTGCCAAGTTCTCGATAAAGATCGAACGAACCAGAAGGCTTAGATAATGTTCCATGTTCCCCTTACTCCTTCGCTTCGATTTGTTCTGGACGGATGATACGGATAGCCCAGATCATGAAACCAATCAGGAAGAACGCTGATGGTGCTAGGATCATCATACCGTTTGGCTGGTACCAACCACCGTCAGACACTAGCGGCAGGATTTCCACACCAAATAGTTTGCCTGAACCGAATAGTTCACGGAAGAAAGCTACAGTGATAAGTACGAAGCCGTAACCAAGACCGTTACCAATACCGTCTACAAGAGATGGTAGAGGCTCAGACTTCATTGCGTATGCTTCAGCACGACCCATAACGATACAGTTCGTGATGATCAGACCAACGAATACAGAAAGCTGCTTAGAGATATCGTAAACAAAGGCTTTCAGTACCTGGTCTACCACGATTACCAACGATGCGATGATCGCCATCTGTACGATGATACGTACGCTGTTTGGAATGTGGTTACGGATCAGAGATACGAACAAGTTAGAGAATGCACAAACGAATGTTACCGCTAGGGTCATTACGAATGCCGTCTCTAGTTTGGTTGTTACTGCAAGCGCAGAACAAACACCAAGAATCTGAAGCGCGATCGGGTTGTTGTCGATAAACGGCGCAAACAGAATCTTCTTCATTTCTTTAGTATCAGCCATTGTTTAGGCCTCCTTCACGAACTTTAGCCAGGAATGGACCAAAGCCCATGTCACCCAACCAGAAGTCGAAGGTGTGCTGAACACCATTTGCAGTTAGGGTTGCACCAGACAGACCATCTACACCGTGGATGTCACCTTCAGGTGCACCGCCTTTAACGACGCGGATAGCTGGCTTGTTGTTGCTGTCGAACAGTTCTTTACCAACGAACTGTGCACGCCAGTTCGGGTTCTCGATCTCACCACCAAGTCCAGGAGTTTCACCCTGCTCGTAGTATGTGATACCCGCAAGCGTGTTGCCGTCAGTTTCTACCGCGATGAATGCGTACATCATTGACCACAGACCACCACCGTGTACCGGCAGGATCAGTTTCTCAACGTTGTCGTTCGCATCTTTCACTAGGTAAACTGTTGCAACGTTTGCACGACGAATGATCTTCGCTAGGTCTTGCTCACCAGTTAGGCGGATAGACTGAGCTGGATCTTTCGCTGCGTCACGCTGACTGTACTCAGATGCAGTTACACCTTCTTCAGTCTGCTCAACGAACTCACCGGTTTCCAGGTTAACAAGCTTAGGCTCGATGAACTGGTCGTAAGCTTCAGTGATGTTGGTGCCATCTTGCAGAAGGCCCGCTACTGAAAGGATGTTGCGCTGAACATCAAGCACAGCATTTTTCTGCTGTAGTGGACGCAGAGCAACCGCTGCTGCTGATACCACGATTGAGCACACTAGGCTCAGTGCGATAACAACAATTAGCGTCTTTTTAATGCTATCGTTATTACTTGACATGACGAGCTAGTCTCCGCTTGATGTTGCCCTGAACTACTAGGTTGTCAAATAGAGGTGCGAATAGGTTAGCAAATAGGATTGCTAGCATCATACCTTCTGGGTACGCAGGGTTAACCACACGAACCATAACAGCCATTGCACCGATTAGTGCGCCGTACCACCACTTACCTTTGTTGGTAAATGCCGCAGACACTGGGTCGGTCGCCATGAACATCATACCGAATGCGAAGCCACCTAGAACTAGGTGCCAGTGCCATGGCATGCTGAACATTGCGTTGGTGTCAGAACCGATAATGTTGAATAGCGTCGCTGTCGCGATCATACCGATCATAGTACCCGCGATGATGCGCCATGAAGCGATGCCCATGAACACGATCATTGCGCCACCAAGGATGATAGCTAGGGTTGAAACTTCACCGATAGAACCAGGGATACGGCCGATGAACGCGTCCATCCAGCTGATAGTATCGCCAGTCACAGTATTGATCACTGCCGCCTGACCACCGTGTGCCCACTGGCTTAGTGCTGTTGCACCAGAGAAGCCATCTGCCGCGGTCCATACTAGATCACCAGAGATCTGAGCTGGGTATGCGAAGAACAGGAACGCACGACCTGCCAATGCAGGGTTAAGGAAGTTACGACCAGTACCACCGAAGATTTCTTTAGCAACAACAACACCGAAGGTAATACCCAGAGCTGCCTGCCATAGTGGTAGTGTTGGCGGTACGATCAGTGCGAAAAGGATCGAGGTTACGAAGAAACCTTCGTTAACTTCGTGCTTACGCACCATACAGAATAGGACTTCCCAGAAACCACCTACTGCAAATACAACAGCATAAATAGGTAGGAAGTAGGTCGCACCCAGTAGCATTTTGCTACCCCAGCCAGCATCTGCTGACATAGTGCCGCCTAGCATTTCTGTTAGCCAGTAGTGCCAGTCGCCAGCAACGATAGTTGCCAGTTGCTCACCCACGTAAAGGTGGTTAAGCGCTGCGATAGCTTGGTGACCGGTGTTGTACATACCCCAGAACATTGCTGGGAAAACCGCAAACCACACCATGATCATGATGCGTTTTAGGTCAACGCTATCACGAACGTGTGCGCTTGTACGGGTTACCTGACCCGGTGTGTACATCAAAGTTGCAAACGCTTCATAAAGCGCAAACCACTTCTCGTGCTTACCACCCGGCTCAAAATGGTGTTCAACCTGCTCGAGTAAATTCTTGAGGCTCATGAATTACCCTTCCTTCTCAATTGTGTCCAGGCACTGACGTAGCAAAGGACCAAATTCATACTTACCTGGGCATACGAAGGTACATAGTGCTAGATCTTCTTCGTCCAGCTCTAGTGCACCTAGCTGCTGAGCACTGTCCACGTCACCTGCACACAGGTCACGAAGAAGCAGAGTCGGCTCGATATCAAGCGGCATCACTTTTTCGTAGTTGCCGATTGGCACCATCGCACGCTCAGAACCGTTCGTCGACGTAGTCATGTTAAATAGCTGACCCGGGAAGAACTGGCTTAGGAAAGAGCGAGTAACAGAGAATTTGTTTTTACCTGGCGCGATCCAGCCCAAGAATTCTTTCTCACGGCCTTCGCGAAGGGCAGAAACTTGTAGGTGGTAGCGACCTAGGTAGGCGTGAGGGCCTTCGGCGTGAACACCATTCAGTACAGAACCAGAAAGGATACGCAGTTCGCCCGGCATCATTTCAGCATCTGTGATCTGCTCGATAGACGCACCGATCTGGGTACGAACTAGACGAGGGTTGTTAACCACAGGACCAGCCAGAGAAACCACACGGTCAGTGAAGATCTCACCTGTCAGGAACAATTTACCGAATGCGATAACGTCCTGATAGTTGATGTGCCATGCCACGTTCTCGATGCTTGCGCCGAACAGGGTGTGGATGTGGGTACCAACCAGACCCGCTGGGTGCGGACCGTTGAATACATGCTCTTCCACATTGGCTTCACTGCAGCGAGGTAGACTTGCACCAGACTTACAAACCAATACTTTACCGCTAGTTAGACGTGACAGTACTGTCAGGCCTGCAGTAAATGCATCGCTTTGCTCGTTGATAACAACTTCTGGGTTAGCCGCTAGAGGGTTAGTGTCAATAGCAGTTACAAAGATAGCCTGCGTTTCAGCATCGATCGCAGGGACCTTGCTGAAAGGACGCGTACGAAGCGCTGTCCACATACCAGACTCAACCAGCTGGTCTACCAGTACAGAACGCTCAAGTTGAGCAATCTGACCTGCGTCGTAGCTGTTGTATGTAATCTGCTCGTCGCCTTCTACATCAATCACTACGGATTGTAGAACGCGCTTTGCACCACGATTGATTTCTGCAACCTTGCCGCTGGCTGGAGCAGTGAACTTAACGCCAGGGTTCTTCTTGTCTTCAAAAAGAACCTGACCTTTTTTCACTACATCCCCTACGCGGATATGCATTGTAGGACGCATACCAACATATTCTTCGCCAAGCAAGGCGACACGTGTGATGGCCTTGCCATCATTTATCGCCTGGGTAGGAGTCCCTGAAATAGGGATATCCAGACCCTTCTTTATTGTAATCATACGCACTTGCACTACATTAACGGGAAAAAAACTTTTCTATTGCGCAATTTAGACACGACTTTCCTTCGTCCGAAGCCGGCTTGATCCGCAACCAGCAACGCAACATCCTATTCACTTACCTGTCACACTTTAGGCGACGAGTAATTTTGAGGCCGGAATTTTAGCATTATTTCGTTGGATTTTACCATGGCAAACAACGCTAATCGGGCTGAAAATCAGCTAACTCTTTAAACGCAATATCATTGTTGGGTAATTATTTTGAACTGACACACAAAAGTGACAATCTGGTGCGATTATCATTTATTTTTCATAGCCACCAGAATATTAATAAAAAACCAACATTTACCATACACTCACAACAATGGGGCAAAATGCCCCATTATTATATGTTTCAAATATGTCGCCATGTTAATCATTGTTAACAACTAATGTGTTTAGAATCCCTTGGCAGCCTTACGTTTCCACCACAAAAACAAGCAAAATTCCAAGGTTTCTACCAAGCCAGAATTTAGGCACGGCCACTGGATACGATTTCAATCTACCAATAATAGGCCGTATCTCTGCAATAGTACGAAATCGAGTGCAAAAATGATGCTGCAAATCTCAAACTTCAGAATAAAAAAAACCGCAAAGGCTGCGGTTTAATATCTGGTTCAGCTGTCAGTCAGCCCAGCTTGCTGCCACCGCGGCATGCCGGTGAGGCCGGTGCACCTTGCTGCTGACTCTGCCACTCGCTTTCGGTGTAGGTATGCACGGCCAGCGCATGGATATCATTGGCCAACTCGTCAGCCAGTGCCGTATTAACGGCGCGATGACGACCGATCAGGCGCATCCCCTCGAACTGCTCACTGACGACAACCACCTTGAAGTGACTTTCCGAGCCTTCCGGCACATTGTGCATGTAACTCTCATTGATCACCTCGAGATGAAGGGGCGAGAACGCTTGCTCTAGTTTGATTTGTATACGTTCCTGGATCATGGTGGGCCTTCTCCAACGGTAAAATCATCGCTACCGCCGACAACTGGCGTGGGGTAGCAAAGTAAATCCGAGTAACAGCGAGGTACTCAGGCATAAAGACTGACATAAAATGGGTTTTAACTGGTGGCGGGTTTTGCGAAAATACCGCCCAATGAGTAAACATACCGTAAAGTAACCGTTAATGAAACCAGAGCTAACCCTTCATGGGCGTACGCTGACCCTGCAGCGCTACCCAGTAAGGAACAATGAAACCCTACAGGCATGGGACGCCGCAGACGAGTACCTGATCAACCACGTCAAAGAAGCGGAGATCCCCCTCGACCCGGCCCGCCCAATCCTCATCCTCAACGATAGTTTCGGGGCGCTGAGCTGCTGGTTTGCCGAGGACGGGAAAGTCACAGCGGTTACCGACTCTTTCATCTCCAAGCAAGGTTGCACTGCCAACCTCGCCGAGAACCAACTGCCCGCAGCCAACATCATCGACTGCCTGGCAGAACTGCCTGCCAATCCGCAGTTGGTGTTGATGAAACTGCCGAAAAACAATCGCCTGCTGGTATGGCAACTGCAGCAACTTTGCCAGTTGCTGCCGGCTGATTGCCAGATCATTGCAGCAGCCAAAGCCCGCGATATCCATTCTTCGACCCTGAAGCTGTTCGAAAAGCACCTGGGAGAGACCAAGACCTCGCTGGCAGTGAAGAAGGCAAGGCTGATTTTCTGCCAAGCCAACCCGGCACTAGCCCAGCCGCTGCCGGCCCCTCAGCAATGGGATGTCCCCGAGCATAAGATGACCCTGGCCAACCATGCCAACGTGTTTTCCAGTGATAGCCTGGATATCGGTGCCCGCTTGCTGCTCGAGCACATCCCTAGCGGTGAGCAGTATCAGGACATCATCGATCTGGGCTGCGGTAATGGGGTGATCGGTATCAAGGCCGCCCGCCTCAACCCGCAGGCACGTGTGGTCTGTGTGGATGAGAGTTACATGGCTGCGGCGTCGGCCCAAATGAATGCCGAACGCAACCTTGACCATCCCGCCCAGTTCACCGCCAAGGTCAATAACTGCCTGGACGGCTTTCCGGCCCAAAGTGCTGATTTGGTGTTGTGTAACCCGCCATTCCACCAGCAGGCCGCTATCACCGACCATATTGCCTGGCAAATGTTTTGCGACGCCAAGCATGCCCTGCGCGCCAACGGCAAGTTGGTTGTGATTGGCAACCGCCACTTAGGTTATGGCGCAAAGCTAAAGCGTTTGTTTGGCAATGTCACTGTGATTGCCCAAAATAACAAGTTTGTCGTTTATCAATCAGATAAGTAAATTACAATATCACTTTTTACGGGGAGCTAGCGCAGCCCCCGCTTTACCCAAGGATAGAATAACTATGAAGAAGCTTCTTGTTGCTGCCTCCATACTTGCCCTGACAGCCTGCTCTAGCCCGTCAGAGCCCCAGCTCTCGATCAACCCTGAGCCGGTGATCGCCTCACAGCCTCTGGTACAAGGCAAAAGCATGAACCTCGATAGCCGTGATCTTCGCACCGCCCAATTCATTGCTGTGGTCGACAGCGGCCGCGAAAATGTCCAGCCGCTGCACAGCAACGAAAACCTGCGCCTGACACTGGAAGACGCCCTATCGCGCCAGCTGACATCGCAGGGATATACCATCTCAGAAGACAGCACAGGGACACTGCGCCTTGATATCCTGGAAGCCATGGTCAACGTCAAGCACAGCGTGATGAGCCATGAATTGAGCAGCAAGCTGCAGCTTCAGCTGGTCGTTGAGACCCCTAAAGGAAAATTCGTTAAGCGTTACTCCGGCAAATCTTCCCGCAATGGCGCAATGAGTGCATCGGTAGAAGATATGGAGCTGGCAATGAACAATTTGATCACTGCCGTTCTTAAAGACATCTATGCTGATCCAGAGTTGAACGCTTATATGCAGGAGAACCTATAATGCGTCGTTTGCTATCGACCCTACTGTTTTGCCTGGCTCTGCCCATCAGTGCAGCCCCCCAAGTCTCGGTAACCACCAACTTGGGCGAGTTTGTCATCGAGCTTGAGCAGGAAAAGGCCCCGGTTTCGAGTGAAAACTTCCTTCGTTATGTGGAAGATGGCAGCTACGAAGGCACCATTTTTCACCGTGTGATCCCGGGCTTCATGGCCCAAGGCGGTGGTTTTGATAAAGATCTCAAGCGCCGTTCAAGCTATGAGCCGATCAAAAATGAGTCGACCAATGGGCTGAGCAATGCCAAGGCGACGGTCGCCATGGCTCGCACCCAGGCGCCAGACTCGGCGACCCGCCAGTTTTACATCAACTACCAAAACAACACCTTCCTGGATGCCAAGGGCAGTCAGCCTGGCTATGCGGTATTCGGTAAAGTTGTGAGCGGCTTCGCAGTTATTGAAAAAATGGCAGAAATTCCGACTACAACTATCCGCTCCATGGGTATGAAAGATGTTCCGGAGCAGCCTATAGTTATTGAAAGTGTCAAAATTATTAAAAATTAGACACAGGCTGATGTCACCTGATCATTAGCCTGTGATCAGGTGACAGCTATGCTCAAACTTGTCTCTTCAAAACAAGGTGCCCCCGCATCATTGATCAGCCAACATATTGCTGATCATGCACCCGCCATTGCCCTCAGTGCCCTGGCCACCATCAGCGGCAACGTCAATTATGACGCGATGAAGACCACCGTCACCGAACACCTTCATGAATGGTGGAAACTCTCTGTCCCCTCAGGCTCGCCAGACGATCATTACGAGTCGACCTACTGGTACTTGATCCACTTGCTGGAGTCACTGGAGGAGCATGAGTTGCTGGGCAACAATTTCATGCAATACAAGGTCAGCTCGGCTGCACATTATTTGCTAGGTGTGGGTGAACGTCAGGCGAAGATGCAGGGGATCCGCCCTTAATCTCCGCTATGTGTTCCTAAAAATTCCTCAGTCTTTTCCTCCACTTTGTTTCAGCAATACACAAGTTTCATACTTTGCCACCACCTTTTACTGTATTTTTACCAAATTACTCGGTAGCTTGCGGGTATGCCCCTATTGCTTGGGGTTATACTACTGGCTGCTAAATCAGAAAGACCTGAGGGATCCATGGAGCAATCGATTGAAAATGAAAAACTTGGCTGGCGAGTTTATCTAGAGAAAAAAGTCCTTATCATGCTGGCACTGGGCTTTTCTTCCGGCCTGCCATTGCTGCTGGTATTTGGTACCTTGTCTTTCTGGCTTCGTGAAGCCGATGTCAGCCGCACAGATATCGGTTTTTTTAGTTGGGTGGCCTTGGCCTACGGTTTCAAGTGGATCTGGTCGCCCCTCATCGACCGCTTTCCTATTCCAGTCCTGTCCACCCTGCTGGGGCGCCGACGAGGCTGGATGGTGTTCTCGCAGTTACTGATCATTGCCTCCCTGGTGGGAATGGCCGTCAGTAACCCGCAAGCCGACTTGGTACAGCTCGCGATTTTTGCCGTCATTGTCGCCTTTTCATCGGCTTCGCAGGATATCGTAATCGATGCCTACCGTATCGAGTTGGCCTCGGAGCGGTTACAGGCAGCGCTGGCGGCCGCCTATATGACAGGCTACCGCTTAGCGATGATCATGGCCGGTGCAGGTGCGCTGGCCTTTGCCGCGTGGTTCGGATCCAATACCGGATATGATCCTGAAGGCTGGAAGTACGCCTACTTCATCATGGCAAGCCTGATGGGCGTTGGCCTCGTGACCGCGCTGTGTATCCACGAGCCAACTATTGATAGCTCCGCCATTGATAATGTCGAACAAGAATTCCGCCAGGAACTGATTGCCAAAGGGACTTCCCCTCGCACGGCAAGGCTTATGGCCTGGTTCTATACTGCCGCTATCATGCCATTCAAAGATTTCTTTGATCGGTATGGCAAACAGGCCTTGCTCATTCTGGCCCTGATCGGCTGTTACCGGATCTCCGATGTGGTAATGGGTGTCATGGCCAACGCCTTCTATGTCGATATGGGCTTTACCAAAACCGAAGTCGCTTCGGTATCCAAGGTCTATGGTGTGATCATGACCCTGCTCGGCGCTGGCCTCGGCGGGATCCTGGTCAGCAAATACTCGACCATGCGTATCCTTGCCCTCGGTGCCGTGCTCGCTGCCGTTACCAACTTGGCTTTCATGGTCTTTAGCTATATTGGCAACAGCCTGCCGATGCTGACCCTGGTGATCTCACTGGATAACCTCAGCGCCGGTATCGCCACTGCGGCTTTCATTACCTTCATGTCGAGCCTGACCAACGTGGCTTTTTCGGCGACACAATACGCCTTGTTCAGTTCTATCATGCTGCTGTTCCCGAAATTTATCGCAGGTTTCTCAGGCTTATATGTCGATATGTTTGGCTACAATATCTTTTTCCTCACCACGGCCCTGATTGGCCTACCGGTACTAGGCTTGATTTATATCGTCAATAGGCACAGTGGAAGCTTGGCCGCAGAGAGTCACTAGCCACACTAGCTGCATTTCCCCAGCAAATAGCAAAAAAGGAAGTATTCTGTTGAGCAGGAATACTTCCTTTTTTATTTTCCATTGTTTTTATCGCTAATTGGGCTCGCAAAAGTGCGCTTAGAGCCCCCTCTTCACACTTAGTTCAGAAAAATTACCATGAAATGCATAAAAAACACGCTAAAGATCACTTTTACCTGACTTTGTAATCGATTACAAACGATCAAGATCACATTTAGCAAAGGATTGCGCAATCGTTACATTCACAAAGGTGACATAAAGCAATAAACTCTCCGCCAACAGAACACGGACAATCAAAAGTCCGGTCTTAAAACACAATTAGCGAGAGTTCACCCATGCGTAAATCACTAGTAGCACTAAGCGTTCTAGCTGCTTCAGCTGCAACAGCAGTAAATGCGGCAGATTACTCTGACGACATCCACAAAAACGACTACAGCTGGTCTCAGTTCAACCTGATGGCAGCGGTTGACGAAAAAGGTGCGGGTCCTGAGTCAACTCATGACTACCTAGAAATGGAATTCGGCGGCCGTTCAGGTATCTTCGACCTATACGGTTACGTTGACGTTTTCAACCTAACTAGTGATCCAGGCAGCGACAAAGCGGGTGCAGAAAAAATCTTCATGAAGTTCGCGCCACGTATGTCTCTTGACGGTCTAACAGGTAAAGACCTGTCTTTCGGTCCTGTACAGGAGCTATACCTAGCGACTGTTATGGAGTGGGGCGGTAACTCTGGTGTTAACTCTCAAAAAGTTGGTCTGGGTTCAGACGTAATGGTGCCATGGTTGGGCAAAATCGGCCTGAACCTATACGCAACTTACGATTCTAACCAGAAAGACTGGAACGGTTACCAGATCTCGACCAACTGGTTCAAGCCGTTCTACTTCCTAGACAACGGTACGTTCATTTCTTACCAGGGTTACATCGATTACCAGTTCGGTATGGAAGATGATGCAGCATTCCAGTCAAGCCACGGCGGTGCAATGTTCAACGGTATCTACTGGCACTCTGACCGCTACGCAGTGGGTTACGGTCTGAAACTATACAACAACGTTTACGGCTTTAAAGACGGCGAAGCTCTACCATGGGCTCCAGTTGCTGACTCTTCAGGCGTTGGCCACTACTTCAGCGTAACTTACAAGTTCTAAGTTGCTGCTCACGTAGTTGACGGAAAAAGCACCTTCGGGTGCTTTTTTTGTTTTGGCTTGCTCCTGCTATTCCCTGGTCTCTCAAATCTAAGATAGAAATTACTTTCGAGACACCCTGTCTTTGTTGTTCATTTCTGGCACATTTTTCAAGCTTTAAGATTTTCATACGCAAGATCCTTGCCGCAGTTGCAAGACAGCGCCCCGTCGCCGACCACTTCCGCTAGCCTTTAATTAGCACTGGACTACGCCAGACCACATGGCCCACCAGCGCTCAACAGGCAATGGCAAATGGCTAGCGAGACACTATCATGTATAAAACCCTGACCGCTTTGAGTATCAGCGCAGCATTGATGCTGCCCACGACCGGCTTTGCTGTCGATTATTCTGACGATATCCGCAAAAACGACTATAAATGGATAACGTTCAACCTGATGCAAAGTATCGACAACAAGATCCCCTTTGGCTTCCAAGATGACACCTACTTTGAAATGGAGTTCGGCGGCCGCTCAGGCTGGCTTGACGTATACGGCTACCTGGATGTGTTCGACATATTCAACTCCAGCACCTCAGACCGCAACAAGCCACAAGGCAGCGATGATTTCGCCGACAACTTTTTCTTCAAGTTTGCCCCGCGCTTGTCAATCGATGGCATGACCGGCAAAGACTTGTCGTTTGGTCCGGTACAGGAACTCTACATTTCCACCGTCACCAACGTCGGCGATAACGCGTTGTTTGAACATTACATCGGGCTGGGCTCTGACATCGAGATGCCCTGGTTCGGCAAGATGGGACTCAATACCTATGCCCGCTACGTGCGCGAGAACTTCGGCGCCGCTAACGAGGGCAAATGGGACGGTTACATGGTGTCGACCAACTGGTTCAAGCCCTGGTACACCTTTGCCAGCGGCCATTTTGTCACCTATCAAGGCTACTTGGATTATAAATTCGGCGCATCAAAGATCACCGATGATCCAAACCGTAGTACTACGTCAATTGAGTGGTTCAATGGTATCTACTACCACACCCCTCAATGGGCTTTTGGCTACGGCCTCAAGTATTATGACAATATGGCTCTGTTCAAAGATGGTGGGATAGCCGGAGAAACGACAGGATTTGGCCACTACCTCTCGGCCAACTATAAATTCTGACCGGTTCCCCATCTAACTTCTGCCTACCTCCGCTCAGGGAAGAGCGGAACATCCCCCGATTAATCCTATCAGTGTTATCATCCCACCATACCATCAGATACACGGAAGCCAGTTGTGAACATCACCATCATCGGCGCAGGTGCCATCGGCAGGCTATGGGGCTGCAAACTTGCCGGTAAACATAACGTCCAATACTGGACCCGCGACCATCGCCGCCAGTTGACGATTCATTTATCGGCCTCAGAGGCCACCCAACACACCACATCCAGCAACACCTTCGACTTTGAAGCCAATCAGGAAACCTTCCTGGCGAGGAGTGACTTGGTGCTGGTGACCGTCAAGGCGTTTCAAATCGCTGGCGCTATTCAAGCCGCCAGGCCGCATATTGCCCCGCAGGCAACCGTCGTTGTCATGCACAACGGCATGGGGAGCCAGCAAACCGTACGGGAAATGCTTCCTGATAACCCTATCGTTTATGCCACGACAGCACAGGCCGCGTTCCGTCCAAGCGAGGATGAAGTACGCCATACCGGTATCGGGCCAACCCTATTGGGCGGCATCACTGCTCAAGGAAATCGCTTACAGCAACTGGGCCAGCTTTTTGATGATGCCCTTTCCCCTTGCCAGTGGCAGGACGACATCAACCTACCCTTATGGCGCAAGCTGGCGATAAACTGCGCCATCAATCCGTTGACCGCCCTCCACAATTGCAAAAATGGTGAGCTGGCACTGGCACAGTTTGATACCGAACTAACCAATATTTGCCAGGAAGTAGCTGAGGTCATGACCGCAGAGGGCTACCCAGTGGCAGGCTCTGAACTCCGGCAACAGGTCGACACGGTGATAAAAGCAACGGCAGGCAACTTTTCTTCCATGAATCAGGACGTTTGCCATCAAAGACAGACTGAAATCGACTATATTAGCGGATATCTTATTGCCCGGGCGAAAGCACACCAGATCGCTGTGCCTTGCAACCAACGCCTGTGGCAAGCAATAAAAGAACTGGAGAAACAATACCATGACCAATGACAGCGCCAGCCAAAAAACGATCAGGGTAGCGGTATGCATTGCCCCGGGCACCGAAGAGATGGAAGCCGTGACCACCATCGATATGCTGGTACGCGCCGGTTTCTCGGTGACTACCGCCAGTGCGGCCTCTGACGGCGCATTGATCATGGAAGGATCGCGCGGCATCAAGCTGGTCGCCGATACCGCCCTGGTCAATATTGCCGATGAGCCGTTTGACTGCGTGGTCCTGCCGGGCGGCCTCGGCGGGGCCGAATGCTTCCGCGACAGCCCGCTGCTGGTTGAATTTGTCAAACAGCATAAATACGACGGCAAATTAGTTGCCGCAATTTGCGCTGCCCCTGCCTTGGTGCTTGAGCACCACCAGCTCTATCCCGACGCGCTGATGACATCCCACCCAAGCTTCCACGACCATATTCCGGCCGAGCGCCTGCGTACCAAGCGAGTGGTTTACGACATCAACAACCGCCTGCTGACCAGCCAGGGGCCGGGAACGGCAATGGAATTCGCGTTTGAAATCATCAACCACCTGGCCGGCAAGGAAAAAGCCGCCGAGGTCGCGGAGCCGATGGTGGTATGGCCGAATATGCACTACACGGTTTTACCTAGAAAATAGGGCCGCGGAAATTCGTCCTGCCCGAGGTACAGACATAAAAAAACGAGAACCATACGGTTCTCGTTTTTGTTTGGGTCCTGGGTCCTGGGTCCTGGGTCCTGGGTCCTGGGTCCTGAAGGCAGGCTATGAAAATGCGGACGGCTTTTTCAAGCTTTTTGCTCTTCATGTTTTCCTAGGAACAAGGATCTGCTTTTCCTAGATCCATCTTCTCCTAGGGCCAGCTCTTCCCAGCACCTTCTCTTACGGACGATACACCTTGACGTTATCGAAGCCGTTCTCTTTCAGGTACAGCGCCTGAAGGCGGCTCATCACGCCACGGTCACAGTACAACAGGTAAGTCTTGTCCTGCGGCAGATCACCAAACTGGGTCGCCAGCTTGTAGAACGGAAGGTGCTTCACATCGACATTGTCGATTTCCAGCGGGTTCTCGTCCTCTTCATCCGGGCTACGGATATCCAGTACCACGGCGTCGGTCTCGATCTGATCGACCAGCTCGATTTCCGGTGCCTGCTCCTGGCTTTCTTTTTCGATGTCACGGATATCAATCACACGCGCCTCAGTGACCACTCGCTCAAGAACAGTAAAATCGAACTTCGCTTCCTCGGCTTCCAGCTTCTCTTTCACCGCTTTGACTGTCGGGCTCTTGGAAATCACACCACAGAACTCAGGCATGGTCTTGGCAAAATCTTCGGTACCGATCTGGCGGGCAACATCGATGATGTCTTCCTTATCCCAGTTGATCAGCGGACGCAGGATCAGCGTATCGGTCACGTTATCGATATGACGGAGGTTAGTCAGCGTCTGGCTCGATACCTGGCCCAGAGCTTCACCAGTTACCAACGCTTCGATACCAAAGCGCTCAGCAACCATACCCGCTGCACGCATGAACATGCGCTTAAGCACAACGCCCATCTGGCCGTCATCAATGTTTTCAAGGATCTCGCCCACAACCGGTTCGAAGTCGATGGCAATAAACTTGACCTTAGCGGATGAACCGAATTTCTTCCACAAGAAGTGGGAAACCTGCTTCACGCCGATTTCGTGCGCTGGACCGCCTAGGTTGAAGAAGCAGTAATGGACTTTGCTGCCGCGTTTGATATGCAAGTAGCTCGACACACCCGAGTCGAAACCACCGGAGATCAAGCTCAATACGTCTTCCTGGGTACCCAGCGGGAAGCCACCTAAACCTTTATGGCGGGCTAGGATCTGGTTAAGCTTGTCGTTCTGGACTTCGACACGCACCGTCACATCAGGGTTCTTCAGCTTCACCGATGCCGACTCAATCGCTTGGTTCAAACCGCCCCCGACGTAACGCTCCAGCTCAATCGAGGTAAAGTCATGCTTACCGGTACGTTTGGCACGCACACAGAAAGTCTTGCCTTCTAGGCTGTCACCAACATGGGCCAGCGTCTGCTCGTAGATATCGTGCAGATCGGTAAAATCCGTTTGCTTAACTTCCAATGTATGGTGAATACCCGGAGTCTGGGTCAAGACAGCCAACACTTCTTCACGCAGGCTCTCGTCTTTTGGCACCACTTCAATGTGGCTGCGGCGGTTGTATACCGCAATAGAATCAGACAGACGCTGAAGGATAATGCGAATGTTACATTCTAAGATTCTGGTAAAACGCTTACGTACGGATTCACTCTTTACGAAAATCTCAGGATGGGGTTTAACGATAAATTTCATAACACGCTTCGCTACACTGGGCCAAACAATACCAAAAAGGATCAAAGGCGCGGATTATACAGCAAGCAGGCTGTTGCTGAAACAAGGATATATAGTCAAGCTACTTAAATATAGTGTAGGCATATTTTCATTTAGCGTTAGCCAGTTGCTTATCCCCAAACAAACAAAGGCCGTCTCCTGCTAGGAAGACGGCCTGTAAAATCACGCCAATCAGGCTTACTGAGTACTACGACTGGAAATTTCTTCGCTGTAGTGGGGCTCGCCCTGCATGATGGAAATTTCTACCCGGCGGTTGGCCTTACGCGCATCCGGGGTGCTGTTGTCGTTCAGTGGCTGGGTATCGGCCAGGCCCACCACCCGCAGCCTTTGATGATTGAAACCGTCAACCTGCTCCATCTCCTGCGCCACCGACACCGCACGCTGGGCAGAAAGATCCCAATTGGAGCGATAGAGCTCTGAGTCCAATTTTTGGTTGTCGGTATGGCCACTGACCCGGATCACCCCCGGCACGTCTTTGACCAAATCCGCCACCTGGCGGATCAGCGGACGGAATTTCGGCTGCAAGAAGGCCGACCCTTCCGGGAAGGCGCCTTTCTCCTTGATGCGGATCACCACCTGCTGGCCGAGGTTCTCCACCTCGATGGCCCCTTCCTCCACTTCGCGGTTCAGGGCCTGCTTGAGTACCTCGAGCAACTGCTCTTGGGCTTCGGACATTTCCGACTCGTTGTTCTGGTTTTGCTGGGTCGCGATTTCTGCACTTTGGCCACCGGTCAGCTTGCCGGCATCACGCTTGGTCCCGCCGGCCCGGTCGGAATCCCCTTCGTGGAAGTCCAAGGTCCGCTGGGTCATGTCGATGGTCTGCTGCATGATCACCTCAATCGGTGTCGGCTCGGGCCGGCCCGGGCGGAACTCCTGGGCGATCACACTGGTGCCCTTGGGAATATCCTTCACCTCCAGCATATTCTGCACCCCAAACGCAAATTTCATCGAACCGGCGATCTGCTTGAACTTCAGCACGTCCATTTCAGAAAAGGACAGCAGCAGAACAAAGAAACACATCAGCAGCGACATCAAGTCGGCAAAAGTGCCCATCCACTGTGGCAGGCCCGGAGGGGGACATTTATGTTCTTCTTCCATCTGCCCTTCTTAATCGTCAACGTTGATAGTACGTTTTTTCTCGTTGAGGTAGTTCTTCAAATAGCTGTCGATAACCCGCGGATTCTGGCCATCCTGAATCGCCAGCACCCCATCGAGGATCAGGCGGCGGTTGAGCTTTTCCTCATCTTTGCGCAGCCCCAGCTTCGCCGCAATGGGCAGCATTACCATGTTGGCCAAAATCGCCCCGTACAGGGTGGTCAGAAGGGCAACCGCCATCGCCGGGCCAATCGACTTAGGATCGTCCATGTTCGACAGCATGGCCACCAGGCCAATCAGCGTACCGATCATCCCCATCGCCGGCGCAACATCGCCCAGCGCTTTGAAGATACTGATCCCCTGCTCATGGCGTTCATTGGTCAAGGCGATGTCTTTTTGCAGTGTCGCCCTTACCACATCAGCGTCGTGGCCATCCACCAGCAAATCAACGCCTTTGCGCAGGAAGGTATTGTCCACTTCCATCTCTTCGAGCGCGAGGAAGCCACCTTTACGGGCGGCGTCGGCCATCTCGACGATTTTAGCAATCAAGTCTTCCGGGTTGTCGTTCTTGAACATAAATGCCTTGAGGGCAATTTTAGTCGCCCCCAAAAACTGGCCGACGCTGTATTGCATCAGTGCCACAAACAGCGAACCACAGAACACAATCAAAATAGACTGAGTATCAACGAACATGCCAAAGCTGCCGCCAAGCACCATCGCCATTATGACAAAAGCAAATGCCCCAATTAATCCTATAAGGGTCGCCAAATCCACTTGGTAGTCTCCAGTTCGTTGCTCTCGGGAATCATTATCGAGCGAACATTGTATCTAGCCCCTTGTGACCTTTCAAAGCCACAATGCCAAAAGGGCTGCATTCGTTCATTATTCACACTTCAAGGCAGTGCCAAGACGCAGCCAAACATCCGCGATTCTCTTTACTGCACCTTATTATCGGCACTTTGCTGCTCAGGTTTAGTCTTGCCCCGATAAAAAATGAAAAATCCTGTTTGTGACACAGATTACTGTGAGATAATTTGACCCAGAATACGCTCTACGCTATTTTTTCGAGCACTTATATAAGAAGCGACACCACTATGGCAGCCAAAAAACCAGAAAATATGGCCTTTGAAGCCGCATTGGATGAACTAGACTCAATCGTCAATGAGCTGGAATCCGGTGATATTGCGCTAGAAGATGCGCTGAAAAAGTTCGAGCGCGGCATTGCTCTTGCCCGTACCAGCCAACAAAAGCTGACCCAAGCCGAACAGCGCGTTGAAATCCTGCTTCAGGCAGACGACGAAGCTCCCCTGACCAAATTTGATGCAAATAATGAATAACACGCCATCACTGTCGCAATCACTTCAGTTTTACCAAGCGCGCAGCAATCAGCAACTCGGGGACTGGATCGATACCCAGCCTTTTGCCGACCTGCCGCTGATCAAAGCGATGAAGCACGGTGCCCTGCTTGGCGGCAAACGCGCCCGGCCGTTTCTCACCTATGTGACCGGTGAAATGCTCGGAGCCAGCGTGGCTGATCTCGATACACCGGCCGCCGCGGTGGAGTGCATCCATGCGTACTCACTGATCCATGATGACCTGCCAGCGATGGATGACGACGATCTACGTCGCGGCCAACCGACCTGCCATATTGCTTTTGATGAAGCGACGGCGATTCTGGCCGGTGACGCGCTGCAAACCCTGGCGTTTGATATTCTGGCCTCCGGCCCTTTGAGTGCCGACGGAGAGCCCCATCGGGTAGCCATGATCAGCGAACTGGCCAAAGCCTCTGGTGCCAGTGGCATGTGTATGGGCCAGGCCCTTGATCTGGATGCCGAAGGCAAACAGGTAGGCCTTGAGCGGCTCGAAACCATCCATCGTCACAAAACCGGGGCGCTGATCCGCTGTGCGGTTCGTCTGGGTGCGCTGGCTGCCGGGGACAAAGGACTTGCTGTTCTGCCCCACCTAAATGCCTATGCCGATGCAATTGGTTTGGCGTTTCAAGTCCAAGACGATATTCTAGACGTAGTAAGTGATACCGAAACCCTGGGCAAACCGCAGGGTTCAGATATCGAGCTGGAAAAAAGTACCTATCCTGCTCTTCTCGGGTTGGATGGCGCAAAGGCAAAAGCTCAGCAACTGTACCAACAGGCACTACACGCATTGAGTGCAATACCTTACAATACAGAACAATTAGAAGTTTTTGCCCGATACGTCATCGAGCGCAATAACTAAAAACAGCAAAGCGCCGTGAATGTTATGACACTGGATATTTCAAAATACCCTCATCTGGCGTTGGCCAACACACCAGATGAGTTACGCCTGCTGCCAGCAGAGAGCCTGCCGGCGGTGTGCGACGAGCTACGTACCTACCTACTGAATTCTGTCAGCCAGAGCAGTGGCCACTTTGCCTCTGGTCTGGGTGCCGTCGAGTTAACCGTCGCTCTGCATTATGTATACAACACCCCTTTCGATCACCTGATTTGGGATGTCGGTCACCAGGCCTACCCGCACAAGATCCTGACTGGGCGCCGTGACCAGATGCCGACTATCCGCCAGAAAGGCGGGGTACACCCCTTCCCGTGGCGTGAAGAAAGCGAATACGATGTCCTGTCGGTCGGTCATTCGTCAACCTCGATCAGTGCCGGTCTGGGGATGGCTATCGCAGCAGACAAAGAAGGTCTGGGCCGCAAGGTCGTCAGTGTCATTGGTGACGGTGCCATCACCGCCGGAATGGCTTTCGAGGCGATGAACCATGCCGGTGATGTCCATTCGGACATGCTGGTGATCCTCAACGACAACGAAATGTCGATTTCGGAAAATGTCGGTGCCCTTAACAATCACCTTGCGCGCCTGCTGTCCGGTAACCTTTACACCACTATCCGTGAAGGCGGTAAAAAAGTCCTTTCCGGTGCGCCACCGATCAAAGAGCTGGTCAAACGTGCCGAAGAGCATCTCAAAGGCATGGTGGTTCCTGGCACCATGTTCGAAGAGCTGGGCTTTAATTACATCGGCCCAATTGACGGCCACGATGTCGAAGAGCTGGTCAAAACCCTCAAGAACATGCGCAACCTCAAGGGTCCGCAGTTCCTGCACATCATGACCAAGAAAGGCAAAGGCTATGCCCCTGCCGAGGCCGACCCGATCAACTACCACGCGGTACCCAAGTTTGATCTGACCCAGAACCCGATCCCGAAAGCCAAAAGCCAGCCGACATTCTCCAATGTCTTCGGTGACTGGCTGTGCGACATGGCCGAGCAAGACGAAAAGCTGATGGCTATCACGCCGGCGATGCGCGAAGGCTCTGGCATGGTCCGCTTCTCCAAAGAGTACCCGTCACAGTATTTCGACGTGGCGATTGCCGAGCAGCATGCCGTGACCCTGGCCACAGGTATGGCGATTGGTGGCTACCACCCGGTTGTGGCGATTTACTCGACCTTCCTGCAGCGGGGCTATGATCAGCTGATCCATGATATCGCCATTATGGATCTGCCGGTCATGTTTGCCATCGACCGGGGTGGACTGGTCGGTGCCGACGGCCAAACCCACCAAGGGGCCTTCGACCTAAGCTTTATGCGCTGCATTCCGAATATGGTGATCATGGCGCCGAGCGATGAAAACGAGTGCCGCCAGATGCTCTACACCGGCCACATTCACCAAGGTCCGAGTGCGGTGCGTTACCCTCGCGGCAGCGGTACGGGCATTGCAACCGCGCGAGAAATGACGGCATTGCCCATCGGTAAAGGGGTGGTTCGCCGCCAAGGCGAGAAAATCGCTATCCTCAGCTTCGGTACCATGCTGAGCTACGCGCTTGAGGCTGCCGAAAGCCTCAATGCGACCGTCGCCGACATGCGCTTTGTCAAACCGCTGGATGAGGCTCTGATCCTCGAGCTGGCTGCCAGCCACGACGTGTTGGTCACGGTGGAAGAAAATGCCATCGCCGGCGGTGCAGGCAGCGGTGTCAACGAGTTCCTGATGAAACAGAAGGTGCTCAAGCCGGTACTGAACCTCGGCCTGCCGGACCGCTTCATTGAACAAGGCACCCAAGCCGAACTCCATGCGATGCTGGAAATTGACGGCCCGGGGATCGAGAAACAGATCCGCGCTTATCTCGACTAAGCCGACACTGAGCTATAACAGCAAAACTCTCTGCCCCAAGCGACTCTGGTTGCTTGGGGCTTTTTATCTCGGCTAGTTGTCGCCAACTCGTTTCAAGATCATTCCCTGATAGCCGCTTAGCGACACTTGGCTAACCGCAGATCCCAAGCTGCCATCAAAATTAACTCGCTGGTAATGTCCATCCAGACTGACATCAAGCGGCTCAGTTGCGAAGAAGTCGGATTGATTGCGCTCCCTGGCTCCCCGATAGACAACGAGCCCCTTGCTGTAGCGGCGGGCAATCACCCCCTGCTTGGGGAAATCACCAAACCAACCACTACGCTGAAGCCAATACCAGCCCGAAGGCTGGAGGGGAATACCACCGATAGCCGTTGCAGCAGAGTCTGCCTCTACCCCCTTGCCTTCGAACACAACCCGCTCAGTCCCTTGCGGAGCTATCTCCGGAACACCGATGTCAACGCTCAGCATGGCTGTCGGTTGATAGGCGCTATTCTTGGCCATACCCGGCTGTGGCCAATTTGCAGTATCGGTGTGGCCACTGCCGTAACGATAGCTCTGGTTCCAGCTGTGATAATAGGTTTGGCCGGGGACGTTGAACAAATAGTAGAGTGCCAGGCCGGTTTCGATGTCCTGCTGCCATGCCGATAGATCCCTTGGTGAGAGCTGGCTTCTCCCCCCTTTGGTGGAAGCCATGATCAAGCTCTTGTCCTGTTGGACTGCTAGGGCAAAGTTATCCCAATATCGCTGAAGCCGTCCAAGCCCGATAGCCGGAGTGAGGTAGTGCTCCCGCAACCAGACATCAATCACCTCCCTCAGTGCCGGCGGCCAGGCTTCATAGTGCCACAGGTTGAGCTCGGAGATATTGGCAGCCAGCCACCGGGTACCAGTCAGGGATTTGACTTGCTTAAGAAAGCCAGCAAGCTGCATCGCATAATCGTACTCGGCCTGCTGACTTCCGGCGACATACGGCAGCTCATTGATTTTACCGCCCGACACCACCTTGAACTGGTTGTCACCCAACAACTTCGCCATATCATCGTTGTAAGCTCCAGACAGTCCCTGCCGCTGCCAATCCTGTTGGTACCACTGGGCATGAAGGGTATTGAATGCGCTATCGAGCAAGTTGACCCGATACCAGCAGGTTCCCGGCCATAAATAGCCTGCCGGGATCAGCCTTGCTTGATGGCGGAAGCGGGCCGAGGCACTGACATTGGCACGTACCGAAAATTCATGCTCATCGACATAGCCGTCACTATTCTTATCGTTACGGGGATCCCAGCCGGGAATGGCAAGGCCCTGCTGTTGCCCGGTCTGCGAAACCGCAAGCCAAGGAGAGATGGCTAGGGTGTCAAGCCGACTGGCCTGCGGCCAAGACAGCGATAGCATCCATACCCTCAGCCCTGCTGCCAGGCCGGGATCGCCGGTGTTGAGCTCCCGCCCTAGATAGCGGGGAAAGGCACTGTGCCATGCCCCGCCCGGCACAAACGTTCCTAGGCTTGAACTAGAGCCCTCGGCCTGCCAACTCACCGCTACGGGCTGCCATCGCCCGACGGCGCCGGTGTCATCGGCTACATGGCGAGAAACTCGGGGCAGGCTATCGGCCTCCAGTTCAAAAGCATCAAAGGGATATGACGACATGACAATGAGCTGATCGCCGGCCTGCAAATCAATCGGCAATCGTGCCGTGGAAAATTGGCGGTTGCGGACCAGAAGCAAGTGATAGGGATGCCCCTCAAGCAGGTAGGCCATTCCCGAGCTTGGCTTATCCATCAGCAACACGGTATCTTCGGCAAAGTGCAGATACCCCTCTTCCACGTCGACTCCAGCGAGAAAAGCCTGGTGGCTCAGCCAGGCCTCTTGCTTACCCGGACGGCAGTCAAACTTGTGGGCATACATATACCCCATCGCGTTCATCTTCTGGTTCATCGCCCGATCTTGCATGCTACCGAAAACCACATCGGCATGCTGGCTCTCCCAGGCTTTTACCTGCTCGGCCGTGACCGGCTTGCCGTCAATCACCGCATCTTGCCAACTGCCCGGTAGCACCCAGGCCGCCCCAGTCGAAGGGAAGATCTGGCCGTAGGCTAAGACGGGGATCATGGCTATCAGCCCTCCCCATTCTCGATATTTCCTGATCATGCCCCCTCCCTAGTGCCTTCTCCTCTAGCCCCTTAAAGCTTAGCCCACTGAATTAGAAATAAAAAAAGCCGTGCTAGTGCACGGCTTCAATCTCATCAAGGCAAGAATACTGGGTTACCAACCCAGCCAGTGACCAAGGCCCCAGAGAGCAATCATCGCCATGAAACCGGCCAAGATATCATCGACCATGATGCCAAGCCCACCGTGGACATGCTTGTCGAGCCAGCTGATCGGCCATGGCTTAACCATATCGAAAAAGCGGAACAGCACAAACCCCGCCAGGACCCACTGCCAACTCACAACAGGGGCTATCGCCATGGTGATCCAGAAACCGACGAACTCATCCCAGACAATGCTGCCGTGATCATGGACACCCATATCATCAGAGGTTTTCTGGCAAATCGTAATACCGATAAAGGCAGCCACCACGGTGATCAGCAGGTAGACCGTGAAAGGCAACTGCACCATCAGCAAATACAACGGGATCGCTGCCACGGTTCCCATGGTACCCGGTATGATTGGAGAAAGGCCGCTACCAAAACCGGTCGCCAACAAATGCCATGGGTTTTTCAGGTTAATCTTGTCTTTCGGGTTTGCCACAATTTACTCCGCAAAATGATCATATCCGTGCAGCTGCCAGTTTAGCGGCTGGCCATCGCGTACCAAGCGAGTCCCCTGCCCCGGTCGCAACTGGCCAATACAGGTTGCCTTTACGCCACTGTGGGCCAAGGCGATATCTACTGCGCCCCGATTCTGCTCCGGCACCGTAAAGCACAACTCATATTCTTCGCCACTGGCCAAGGCTAGCTGCAACGCTTTATCCCGCTCAGGCTCAAAGGCTTCCAGCTCTGGCGAAAGAGGTAGTTTATCAACGTCAATTTCTGCTGACACCCCTGAGCGTTGCAAAATATGCCCGAGGTCGCTAATCAGGCCATCCGAGATATCCAATGCGGCCGAGGCTATTCCGCGCAATGCCTGTCCAGCCAGAATACGAGGCTGTGCCTTGTGGTGGCGCTCAAGCAAAGTTGACTCGAGCATCGGATCATCGACTGTCCTCTGTCCCAGCAGCAATGCCAGGCCGGCGGCACTATCCCCCAAATTTCCGGTGACGTAGATCCAGTCACCTGAGTGGGCGCCGCTGCGGGTCAAGGCTTTACCCTTAGGAATAAAACCATGCACGGTCAGGGTGATACTGAGCGGCCCCTTGGTGGTGTCACCGCCCACTAGCTGGACATTGTAATACTCGGCCAAGGCGAAAAAGCCCTCGCAGAACCCTGCCAGCCAGGCCTCATCAGGCTTGGGCATAGTCAGAGCCAGCGAAACCCAAGCCGGCGTCGCCCCCATGGCGGCCAAATCACTGAGGTTGGAGGCCAGGGCCTTGTGGGCAACCCAGGCCGGATCAGCCTCGGCCAGAAAGTGGGTCCCCGCAACCAGCGAGTCGGTACTGACGGCCAGCTGGCTCCCTTCCGGTACCTCCAGCAAGGCACAATCGTCACCGATTGCCAAAGGCACATCTTTTCGTTTCACGGCCTGGTGCTCAAAGTACCGGGCGATCAGATCAAATTCGTTTGCCATATTCTTCTTTGGGTAGACAGAAAAAAGGCCAGCATTGCTGGCCTTTTACAATCATGTTGTGATTACTTCTTGCGAAGTGATGGTGCTGCCTTGTCCAGCACACCATTCACAAACTTGTGGCTGTCTTCTGCACCGAAGGCTTTCGCCAGTTCGATTGCTTCGTTGATCACCACTTTGAATGGTACGTCATCACGCTTCATCATCTCGTACATGGCAAGACGAAGTAGCGCCAGTTCCATTTGGTCCAGATCCTGAAGCGGACGCGACAGGTAAGGACGCATCTTGCTGTCCAGCTCCTGGTGGTTCAGAACAACACCGGTCAGTAGATCACGGAAGTAAGCTACGTCGGTATGTGGTGCTGCTAGCGCCGGGGCATCTGCCTGGTGCTCTTCTTCTTCAAAGTTGTCGCCAGAAAGGAAATGTTGCTCGATATCTGCAACGTTACCTTTGGTAATTTGCCAAGAATAGATTGCTTGTACAGCAAAGTGACGTGCGTTACGACGTGCGGCTGGTTTCACACTAACCCCCATTAGGATTCAATTTGGGACAGGACATTAACCATTTCAAGCGCGCTTAGTGCAGCCTCTGCCCCTTTATTACCAGCCTTGGTACCGGCACGCTCAATGGCTTGTTCGATAGAATCTACAGTCAGAACACCGAATGCTACTGGAGTATTGTACTCAAGCGCAACCTGTGCCAGACCTTTGTTACACTCACCGGCAACATAATCAAAATGTGGCGTACCGCCACGGATCACAGAGCCAAGCGCAACGATAGCGTCATAACGATCGCTTTTAGCAACTTGCTGTGCCACAAGCGGAAGCTCGTATGCACCCGGACAACGAACAACAGTGATGTTGTCGTCGCTTACCTGACCCTGACGTTTCAGAGCGTCTAGCGCGCCTTCTAGCAAGCTTTCATTGATGAAGCTGTTAAAGCGTGAAATTACGATAGCAACTTTTGCGTTTGGTGCCGCGATGGCGCCTTCGATTACCTTCATGGGCCTTCCTGTGACTATGTCATTTTTCCGGTATGAGAAACCGCGGGAGTCTATCACACTTTGTGCGTTATACCAATTGGCATATTTCAGCCCCCGCCAGCCCTGTACCGGCAAGATTTCAAATTAATAAATGGGCAAATATTTCAGATAACAGCGGGCACTCGCCCGCCTTCATTATTCGCAAATATATTCAATCGCTTCGAGGCCAAAACCCGATAGCGAATGGTAGCGCTGAGTACTCGATGACAGCAGGCGCATTTTAGAAACGCCCAGATCAGCCAAGATTTGAGAGCCCACGCCAACCTGGCGCGATTGATCTTTCGGATTCAGTTTCACGCCCGGCTTGCCTTCTTCCTGAGCCGCCATGTGCTGTACCTTGGTAATGATCGATTCCTGGCTTTCAGCCTTGCTCAGAACCACCAATACCCCGCCTTCGTCGGCAATGCGCTTCATCGCCGACGGCAGTGTCCACTGGGTTGCCCCCGAGTGGAGAATATCCTTGAACGTATCTTGCAGGTGGACACGGACCAAAGTCGGCTCACCGTCAACAACATCGCCTTTTTGCAGAGCGTAGTGCACCTGGTTGTCGATGGTGTCACGGTAGGTGATCATCTCGAAATCACCGAATTCGGTTGGCAGCGTACACTGCGCGACACGCTCGATAGTGGTTTCGTTGTTATTGCGGTACTCAATCAGATCCGCAATGGTACCCAGCTTCAGGCCGTGCTGCTGCGCAAACACTTCAAGATCCGGGCGGCGCGCCATGGTACCGTCTTCGTTGAGGATCTCAACAATCACGCTCGCTGGCTCAAGGCCTGCCAAACGGGCCACATCACAGCCGGCTTCGGTGTGACCGGCACGGGCAAGAACACCGCCTTCCTGCGCCATCAGTGGGAAGATATGGCCGGGCATCACAATATCAGCTGGCGACGCATCAGGCGCCACGGCTGCCTGCACGGTCACAGCCCGGTCTGATGCCGAAATCCCCGTCGTCACGCCTTCAGCCGCTTCAATCGACACGGTGAAGTTGGTGCTGAACTGCTCGGTATTGTCCTGCACCATGAGAGGCAGCTTAAGCTGCTTACAGCGCGACTTGGTCAAGGTCAGGCAGATCAAACCACGGCCATGGCGGGCCATGAAGTTAATTGCCTCGGGGGTGATTTTTTCCGCCGCAATGATCAGATCGCCTTCATTTTCACGATCTTCGTCATCCATCAGGATAACCATCTTACCTAGGCGGATATCTTCGATGATTTCCTTTGCACTGCTTAGAGCCATATCGCTACCTTAATTCTTGTTAATCTTCTGTCTGTTTATCGAAGGAACCCGCTGCGGGCCAGCAAATCCATAGAAACTTCTGACTTCGGCTCTGCAGCCTTCTCGCCCAGCATCAAGCGCTCGAGGTAACGGGCAATCACGTCAACTTCCAGGTTAACCTTGCGGCCAGCGGCGAACGCTTCCATGGTGGTTTCTGATGCGGTATGCGGCACGATGGTCAGCTTGAACTCGTCGCCCCGGATAGCATTGACCGTCAGGCTAATGCCATCGACAGCCACCGAGCCTTTCTCCGAAATATATTTGGCCAGATGAGCCGGAGCCTTGAGCCAAAACTCAATCGCACGGCCGGTATGGGTACGCTCAATCACCTCGGCCACATCATCGACATGACCAGATACCATATGGCCACCGAAACGGGTGGTTGGCAGCATGGCTTTCTCGAGGTTAACCTTCTGCCCAGTACGGTAATTGACAAATGCGGTACGCTTGAGGGTTTCTAGCGACAAATCAGCCACGTAGCCCGAGCCAGTCAGTGCTACCACAGTCAGACACACACCGTTGGTTGCAATACTGTCACCCAATTTTACATCGGATAGGTCCAGCTTGCCGGAGTCCACCGTCACAGAAATGTCTTTGCCTTTTGGGGTCAGGGCCGTAATTGTACCCACGGCTTCAATAATGCCAGTAAACATGTCAAACCTTATTCTTTGTCTGCATTGAGTAAATCAGATTGGATGTGATGCTGAATACGGGAAGTGATACGCACATCACCGCCGACCATTCGTACATCCGAGATGCTCAGTTCGGGAACCTGGGCCATCGACACCAGCCCGTTGAGATCCACCAGGCCACGGCTATCGCTGCCCATCAACTTGGGGGCCTGGTACAGGATCAGCTCATCCACCAACCCCGCCTGCAACAGGCCGCCAGCAAGGCCAGCGCCCGCTTCCACCCAGATATGGTTAATATTGTGCTTCGCCAGCTCAACCATCAGCGCACGGAGGTCAATCCCCTCGCCTGCTGGCATAACCAGTTGTTCTACATCCTGCGGCCATTCCAGCGTATCGGCCTGCTTTCTTGCCAGTAGCGTTTTACCCGGCAGGCTAACCAGACGGTGCTGCGGTGTCACCCGGTTCTGGCTATCGATCACCACGCGCACCGGCTGTCGCAGTTCCGCCTCAGGATAATCCTGCTGGATGTCCTCACCCAGTTCCTGCCAACGGACGTTCAACGACGGGTCATCGGCCAATACCGTCGCGCTGGTCGACAAAATAGCCCCGGCCTTGGCTCGGTAACGCTGGACATCCGCCCTGGCGGCCGGCCCCGTGATCCACTTGCTTTTGCCATTGGCCAAGGCGGTACGACCGTCAAGGCTGGCTGCCAGCTTGAGCTGGACATACGGCAGGCCGGTCTTCATCACCTTGATAAACCCTGGATTCAACGCTTCGGCATCTTGCTCCAACAAGCCTGTTTGCACGTCAATATCGGCCTGTTGCAGGATGGCTATGCCTCGCCCGGCAACTTTCGGGTTGGGATCCACCATCGCGCAGACCACACGTTCAACGCCGGCCTTGACCAGCGCTTCGGCACATGGCGGGGTCCGGCCATAGTGAGAGCAAGGCTCCAGCGTGACATACGCCGTTGCCCCTTTTGCCTTTTCACCAGCAGCACGCAGCGCAAACACTTCAGCATGGGGTTCGCCCGCACGGTAATGATAGCCTTCGCCGACAATTTCATCGCCATGGGCGATCACACAGCCGACATTGGGGTTAGGGGTGGTAGTGTACTGACCGTTCTTCGCCAACGAGATTGCGCGGAGCATCATGGCATGGTCGATAGATGAGAACATGGGACTTCAGTATCGGTTAGAAGGCCGGCGCATTTCGTCCGGCATCAATTATTTTTCCAGTTTAGCGATTTCTTCACCAAACTCACGAATGTCTTCAAAACTGCGGTAGACGGAAGCAAAGCGGATATAAGCCACTTTATCGAGCTCTTTCAAGGCTTCCATCACCAGGTTACCGATCATTTCCGACGGCACTTCGCGCTCACCGGTCGCCCGCAGGCGTGACTTGATGGTATTGATGGCGCGCTCGATGTCATCGGCGCTGACAGGGCGCTTTTCCAACGCACGCTGGATCCCACCGCGCAATTTATCTTCATTGAACGGGTCACGGTTACCATTGGTTTTGATCACCCGAGGCATCACCAGTTCAGCCGTTTCAAACGTCGTGTAACGTTCACTGCATGCTAGGCATTGACGGCGGCGACGAACCTGATGGCCATCGGCCACCAATCGAGAATCTATTACTTTGGTGTCATTCGCACCACAAAAAGGACAATGCATCTTGCCTCCTCAACTTCGTCGCACCAGTGTAACCCATTTCAGTAACGGGGGGAGACTATTACCACAAAATTTCTCGCGAAAATGCGGCCAACAGGCAATAAAAAAGGGCCTGCAAGCCGCAGACCCCCTTTCGCTCTATTACCGCCGCTGACCGGCACCTGCCATTATGCGTAAACAGGTAGGCGCTTACAGATCTCCAGCACCTTCGCCTTGGTCGCTTCAATCACTTCTGGGTTGTCGATGTTATCCATCACATCACACATCCAGTTCGCCAGTTGCTTGGCATCCTCAACGGTAAAGCCACGGCGGGTGATCGCTGGCGTACCAACACGGATACCCGACGTCACAAACGGGCTGCGCGGATCATTCGGTACGCTGTTCTTGTTCACCGTGATGTTGGCAGCACCCAGCGCCGCGTCGGCTTCTTTACCGGTGATCCCCTTGTCGATCAGATCAACCAGGAACAGGTGGTTCTCTGTGCTGCCAGAGACAATCTTGTAACCGCGCTCCAGGAATTCGCCGACCATGGCCTTGGCATTTTCAACCACGCGGGCCTGGTAGTCTTTGAACTCCGGCTCCATCGCTTCTTTGAATGCCACCGCCTTCGCTGCAATCACATGCATCAAAGGACCGCCCTGGCCACCCGGGAATACGGCTGAGTTCAGCTTCTTGTAAAGGTCTTCCCCGGCCGATGACAGGATCAGGCCGCCTCGCGGGCCCGCCAACGTTTTGTGCGTGGTCGTCGTCACGACATGGGCATGCGGAACCGGGTTCGGGTAAACGCCTGCGGCAATCAAACCGGCAACATGCGCCATGTCCACGAAGAAGTACGCACCGACTTTGTCGGCGATCTCGCGCATGCGCTTCCAGTCAACAATCTGAGAGTAGGCAGAGAAACCGCCGATGATCATTTTTGGCTTGTGCTCAAGAGCCAAAGCTTCCACTTCGGCATAATCGATCTGGCCCTGCTCATCGATGCCGTAAGGGATGATGTTGTATAGCTTGCCCGAGAAGTTAACTGGCGAGCCGTGAGTCAAGTGGCCGCCGTGTGCCAGGCTCATCCCCAGAACGGTATCACCAGCATTGAGTAGCGCCATGTACACTGCGTTGTTGGCTTGAGAGCCAGAGTGAGGCTGAACGTTGGCATACTCGGCACCAAATAGCTGGCAGGCGCGGTCAATCGCTAGCTGCTCGGCTTTGTCAACGTACTCACAACCACCGTAGTAACGCTTGCCCGGGTAGCCTTCGGCGTACTTGTTGGTCAGCTGGGAGCCCTGAGCTTCCATCACGCGTGGGCTGGTGTAGTTTTCAGAAGCAATCAACTCGATGTGCTCTTCCTGACGCGCCGTTTCTTCCTGAATCGCTGCAAATAGTTCAGCATCGTAATCGGCAATATTCATGTCGCGCTTTAGCATCTGTATCTCCTGACTCAGATTGTTTTAGTCCTTTTTGTCTCTGGCAAGCCGGTTAGTAGCCACGCCGACAAAGAGGCAGTAAACACATAAAATTGGCAAAAAACGGAAAAACCGCAAAGCTAGGCGCCACGTGGACGCAAACGTTTTCGTCTCGCCTGTAGATAACACAGTATTTTACATAATTTGATCTAAATCAGATACCCCTATTGTGACTTTTTATTGGTATTTATTTCATTTTTGGTATGAATTGTTTTCAAGTTGTTCACTCCCTCGGCATAGGTAACCAAAGATAAAATACCCATATTACAAGTAATGATTGAAATTAATTTTTTACGACAGCGTAATTTAATTTGTACACCGACTAACAGACAGATTTATTGCCAGCTATCACGCTTGTCACCAATGCCCTATATCATGACGCCTCCATACATAAGGAGTGTTGTCTTGAGCGGTTATCATCATTCACTGAAAGAAAATATCATTGCTATTCTTACCGGTACTTTCATCGTTGCCCAAGGGGTTTTCTTTCTCCAACAAGCCGATCTTCTCACCGGCGGAACCACTGGCCTGGCCCTGCTGATCAGCCAGTTTGTCGATCTGTCCTTTGGCCAGCTGTACTTTATGATGAACTGCCCGTTTTACCTGATGGCCTGGTTCCGTATGGGCAGGAGCTTTGCGGTCACTAGCGTGATTTCCGGCGGTCTGGTATCCATCATTACCGACAACCTCCACCACGTTTTGGAGATCAGCCGCCTCGAACCGCTTTACTGCGCCCTGATCGGTGGCTTGCTGATGGGCTTGGGTATGCTGATCCTATTTCGCCATAAAACCAGCCTGGGTGGCTTCAACGTGCTGGTACTGTTTCTTCAGGAAAAAATGGGCTGGTCGGCCGGCAAGCTGCAGATGGGGATTGATATCACCATTTTGGTGGCTTCTTTCTTCCTGGTCAGCCCGATGGTATTGCTATTCTCGGTCGTCGGCGCTTTCATGCTGAACCTGGTTCTGGCGATGAACCACAAACCAGGCCGCTACAGCGGTGAGCTAAAGCCGCAGGCAAGTTAAGACTCGGCTAAAGGCTAAAGGCTAAAGGCTAAAGGCTAAAGGCTAAAGGCTAAAAATAAAAAAAGAGGTCGCATCCTGCGACCTCTTTTTTCGAGCCTAATTCCCGTGAATGCTGCAGTGCCTAGACGCTGTGTGTCAATTACGGTTATATGCGTTGAACATCCACATCAGCTTTTCTTGCTCACGGATATAATCGCCCATAATCGCGGCGGTACCCTCGTCATCGGCCTCTCCGGCAAGAGCAAGAATGCCACGCTGCATGCCGAGGATAACGCTGAACCCTTGCT
This sequence comes from Photobacterium sp. DA100, assembly GCF_029223585.1. Lineage (NCBI taxonomy): Bacteria > Pseudomonadati > Pseudomonadota > Gammaproteobacteria > Vibrionales > Vibrionaceae > Photobacterium > Photobacterium sp. DA100. The sequence continues at coordinate 3,075,717 of NZ_CP119423.1, forward strand.
GCAGGCCGCCAACACACTCATCACCAGCATGGGCGTTAAGGTGCTCTTTGATTTCACTCACTTCCACATAATGAGTAAAACTGTGTGAAGGTGTTGCGCCCAATGTCAGCACTCGCTCGGCCAGTTCATCGATTTTGACCTGCAAATCGGTATAGATCTCTTCAAATTTCGCATGCAACTCAAAGAACTCTTTGCCTTTGATATTCCAATGGTAACCACGCGTGTTCATGTAAAGTACTTGGTAGTTGGCCAGCAGCTTGTTGAGTTCAACAGCCAACGCTTGCGCTTTACTGCTATCCAGGCCAATCATATTGTGTGTAGACATAATCATTTCCCCCTTGGTTTTCCTCAATAATACGGGCGGGAATGACCTTGCTCCATTCGTATTGATTTATACATTCAATAGATTAAACCTATTGATGGGGTGCTGGGGTGCTGGGGTGCTGGGGTGCTGGGGTGCTGGGGTGCTGGGGTGCTGCAGAATTTTTGAATAAACGATTGAGCGTCAAGCTATTTATTGGCTTTACTCTCTTCCTAGGATCTAGAACCCGCTTTTCCTAGGGCCTCGTTGGCTATGCTGTTTCATTCTCTGGCTAAGAGGAAGCGCGGAGTTTATACGCATAAATGAGCACTTCCGATAACGCCAGAGGATGAAACAGCGACGACAGAGACGATTTTAGATAGCGTCTTCGTCTTCCTCGCCGGTCCTGATACGCACCACGCGCTCGACGTCAAACATGAAGATCTTGCCGTCACCGATCTTACCGGTTTGGGCCGTTTCGATGATGGTATCAACACACTGATCAGCCACTTCATCGGCCACGACGATTTCCAGCTTCACTTTCGGCAGGAAGTCGACCATGTACTCGGCGCCACGGTATAGCTCGGTGTGGCCTTTCTGGCGGCCGAAGCCTTTAACTTCTGAGACGGTCATACCGGTGATGCCGACATCGGCTAGGGCTTCGCGAACATCGTCAAGCTTGAACGGCTTGATGATGGCTTCAATTTTTTTCATTCTCATCATCCTTTGCTGAGCAGGACGCAATTGGCAAAGGTGGAATTGAGGACCTGCCAACGACCTGTTTAATTTTAGCTGAAGTATATCAAAAGCCTGGGGCTGAAAGATCAGCGTTTCAGTATTTTTCTATCGAGAATATGACATCACTGTCCATCATTTTCAGCAACAGCAGAACAGAAAAAAGTAGCACGCTACTGTTGAGGAAAAAGATCACGATGCTGCGAAACTCAGGAGTAACCAACTGAGGCAGGTAAGGGATCAGGCTATAGTTGAAAAACATGGTGACGGCGGGAATAAAAAAGTAGAGCGGGATGAAGCCCCAGCGATTGCCGCGGCTAAGGCCTAATATCGCTCCGATACCGGAAAGCAGGACCAAGAGCGCGATAAAGCTTGGCACAATGCCGACCTGATTTAAGCTGAAAATCAAAACAAAGCTGTCGGCGTATCTTACCAGGCAGATCATTACAAGTACTGCCAAGCCCTTGGCAGCCAGGAGCAGTCCACGACGTGTTACATCCATTGTTGTCTCTCTTCCATGAAAGCGGTAATGATTTACCCAAGTAACCTTGCAATAGATGACTATGACATGCGGTAACTTTCCTTGAACTGAACACAGCAATGAAGCTTGGATCCAGCCTCTGAGGCTACTTGGGAGTATGTCTGGAAAAAATAAGCGCATATTCTATGCGGGTATTTTGTCCAGTACAACAATTATTCAATTTTTGACCAATTAGTTTATTGCTCCTCCATTCGTTAGACCTTGATTTAGCCATAGGTTCCCCGCCCTAGTAATGCACGGTGACCAGATCGACCAGCCCCGCGAGGCTTCTGACCACCCGGGTCGAGACTTTGGTATCGAGCTTATACCGGTTGAGCCACACCGCCTTGAACCCCAGTTCACTGGCGGCCATGGCATCATTGAGAGGGTGATTGCCGATATACCAGCACTCCTGCGCAGTTTTGCCGCTTTGCTTCAGTGCATGCTGGAAGATTTTCGGGTCTGGCTTGGCGGCACCAACCTGCTCCGAGATCACCAGATACGAGAAATACTCGCGGATCCCTGTCGCCTGTAATTTCGCCTCCTGATGATAAGTAAAACCGTTGGTGATAATGGCAAGCGGAGCAACATGGCGTAGTCTCTCCAAAGCAGGCAAGACATCGGGGAACAGGCGCCAGTATTGGCGGTAGCTGGCATAATATTCGCTGATAAGCCTGTCAGCCTGCTCTTCACTGAGCGGGCGGCGGAACAAGGCGCTGATCCGGGCCCGGCGCAAGCCTTCGAAATTGAGTTCTCCAGCCCGCCACTGCTGGCGCTTTTGGTCCGTGATAGTCCGCCACATACTCTCGATGCCATCGGGGCAGTCGATGATCTCATCGCGATAACGCTTGGCGAAGTCGCGGATCGCGTCTTGCTCCGCCCCGTCATGATCAAGCAGGGTATTATCCAGATCGAAGAAAATCATTTCGCCTCCTGCACCAGATGGATAATTTCAGCTTAATCATACTCTTGCATTTAGTACTACTTTTATTTCCCAAAAATGATACCGATAGTAAAAAACCGCTCACTGGGAGCGGTTTTTTTCATCAAAATGAAGCGATTAGCTTATTAGCCGATATTCACTCGGGCATTGCGGAACATGCGCATCCACGGGCTGTTCTCGCTCCAGTCATCTGGGTGCCAAGAGTTCGCCACGGTACGGAACACACGCTCAGGGTGAGGCATCATGATAGTCACGCGACCATCTTGCGTCGTCAGGCCAGTGATCGCATTTGGCGAACCGTTCGGGTTGTTCGGGTACTGCTGGGTCGGGTTGCCGTGGTTGTCCACGTAACGCACCGCGACAGTACCTGACGCTTCAATCGCTGCTAGGTGGTCGGCATCACGCACTTCTACGCGGCCTTCACCGTGTGATACCGCGATTGGCATGCGGGAGCCTGCCATGCCGTCAAAGAATACCGAGTCTGATTTCTGTACTTCAACTAGGCTGAAGCGCGCTTCAAAACGCTCTGATTCGTTGCGCACGAAACGCGGCCATAGCTCAGCCCCCGGGATCAGCTCTTTCAGGTTCGATAGCATCTGACAGCCGTTACAGACACCCAGCGAGAAGGTGTTGTCACGGTTGAAGAAGCTCTGGAACTGCTCGCGAGCCTGGCCATTGAACAGGATAGACTTCGCCCAACCTTCACCGGCACCCAGTACGTCACCGTAAGAGAAACCACCACAAGCCACTAGACCGTGGTACTCGTCCAGTACCGCCTGACCGGTCAGGATATCGCTCATGTGGATATCGGTTGCTTCAAAGCCGGCGCGGTCAAAAGCAGCCGCCATTTCAACGTGAGAGTTAACACCCTGCTCACGCAGGATAGCCATCTTCGGCTTGGCACCCTTAGCAATGTACGGTGCCGCGACGTCTTCGTTAATGTCGAAGCTTAGCTTGGTGTTAAGGCCTGGGTCTGTGTTGTCTTTCTTCGCTTCGAACTCTTGGTCAGCACATGCTGGGTTATCACGAAGGCCCTGCATCTTATGCGTGGTTTCAGCCCAGATAGTACGAAGCTCGGTGCGAGAACGCTCAAGGACAACCGCATCGCCTGCAGTGATAACAATGCTGTCAGAAGCTTCAACGCTACCGATAACGTGCGAGCAAGCTTCTAGACCATTTGCTGCCAATACCGCTTTAACCGCTTCAAGGTCGTCGTTCTTCACCTGAACAACCGCACCCAGCTCTTCGTTAAATAGTGCAGCCAGTGCATCATCACCCAGGCCTGCAACGTCCGCTTTCACGCCACAGTGACCGGCAAATGCCATCTCTGCCAGCGTCACGAACAGACCACCGTCACCCTTGTCGTGGTAAGCCACCAGCTTGTCGTCACGAACAAGAGTTTGCATCGCATCGAAGAAGCCTTTTAGCTGCTCTGCGTTGTCTACGTCAGCCGGCTTATCACCCAGCTGCTTGTAAACCTGCGCCAGTGCCGTTGCGCCGAGACGGTTCTTGCCGTTACCCAGATCAACGAGAAGCAGTGAAGTCTCGCCTTTGTCAGTGCGAAGCTGAGGCGTGACTGTCTTGCGCACGTCTTCAACACGGCCAAATGCTGTGATGATAAGAGACAGCGGAGAAGTGACTTCTTTGTTTTCGCCGTTCTCTTCCCACTTGGTCTTCATCGACATCGAGTCTTTACCGACAGGGATAGTCAGGCCTAGCGCAGGACACAACTCTTCACCGACAGCTTTAACGGCTTCATATAGGCCAGCATCTTCACCTGGGTGACCGGCTGGAGACATCCAGTTAGCAGACAATTTAATGCGCTTGATATCACCGATATCAGTACCGGCAATGTTAGTTAGGGACTCACCCACCGCTAGACGGGCAGAGGCACCAAAGTCTAGGAGGGCAACGGGCGTGCGCTCACCCATCGACATGGCTTCACCATGGTAAGAGTCGTAGCTTGCTGCGGTTACCGCGCAGTTAGCCACAGGCACCTGCCATGGACCGACCATCTGATCGCGCGCCACAAGGCCTGTCACCGTGCGGTCACCGATAGTGATCAGGAACGTCTTCTCAGCAACCGTAGGCAGACGCAGAACGCGGTCAGCCGCTTCATTGATTTCGATGCCGTCACGGGTGATCGCAGGGCTATCAACTTTCAATGTTTTCGCATCGCGGTGCATCTTCGGCGTTTTGCCAAGCAGGATATCCATCGGCATATCGATTGGCGTGTTGTCGAAGTGTGAATCTTCCAGTTTCAGCTCGCGCTTTTCTGTTGCTTCACCAACCACTGCATACGGTGCACGCTCACGCTTACAGATAGCATCAAATGCCGCCATGTTCTCAGGCGCAACGGCCATCACGTAACGCTCTTGCGATTCGTTACACCAGATCTCAAGTGGGCTCATGCCCGGCTCATCGTTTGGCACATCACGTAGCTGGAAGATACCACCACGCTCACCATCGTCGACAAGCTCTGGCAGTGCGTTAGAAATACCGCCTGCGCCTACATCGTGGATAAAGGCAATAGGGTTAGCATCGCCTAGCTGCCAGCAGCGGTCGATCACTTCCTGACAGCGACGCTCCATTTCCGGGTTTTCACGCTGTACAGACGCGAAATCCAGATCTTCTGCCGACTGGCCAGAGGCCATGGAAGAAGCCGCACCGCCACCCAGGCCGATGTTCATCGCAGGACCACCCAGTACGATAAGCTTGGCACCGACAGGGATCTCTTTCTTCTGCACGTGCTCAGCGCGGATGTTACCCATACCACCGGCAATCATAATTGGCTTGTGGTAACCACGTACTTCTTCACCAGCGTGTGAAGTCACTTTTTCTTCGTAAGTACGGAAGTAACCAAGCAGGTTTGGACGACCGAATTCGTTGTTGAACGCCGCGCCGCCTAGTGGGCCTTCCAGCATGATATCCAGGGCGTTAACAATACGGCCTGGCTTACCGAAATCTGTTTCCCATGGCTGTTCGAAACCTGGAATACGCAAGTTAGAGGTTGTGAAACCCACCAGACCAGCTTTTGGCTTACCGCCGATACCGGTTGCGCCTTCGTCACGGATTTCACCGCCTGAACCCGTTGAGGCACCCGGCCAAGGTGAAATTGCGGTTGGGTGGTTGTGCGTCTCAACCTTCATCAGGATGTGCGCATCTTCGTTGTGGTAGTTGTACTGGCGAGTCTCAGGATCAGGGAAGAAACGACCGACCTTAGAGCCCGTCATTACTGCGGCGTTATCTTTATACGCAGACAGGACATGGTCAGGTGTCGTTTCGAACGTGTTTTTGATCATCTTGAACAGGGATTTTTCCTGCTTAACGCCGTCGATTGTCCAATCTGCGTTGAAAATCTTATGGCGGCAGTGCTCCGAGTTCGCCTGGGCAAACATCATTAACTCGATATCCGTCGGGTTACGCTCTAGCTTGTTGACGAAGCTGTCTACCAGGTAGTCAATCTCATCTTCCGCCAACGCCAGACCCAGGGTAACGTTTGCCTCTTCAAGCGCCTTGCGGCCGCCTGACAGTAGGTCAACATCAGCAACAGGTGCAGGCTCTGCCACTTGGAACAGGGCGGCAGCCGAATCAAGTTCAGTGAACACCACTTCCATCATGCGGTCGTGGATCAGGCCTTTCAGTTCGGTGATTTGCTCAGCAGACAGCGCGGCTGAGGTTTCGATGTAGTAAGCCGTACCACGCTCAAGACGCTTGATCTGGCCGAGGGCACAGTTGTGGGCGATATCGGTGGACTTCGATGACCATGGGGAGATTGTTCCCGGACGCGGGGTAACCAGCAGCAGTAGGCCAGACGGCTCGTGCTCTGCAATCGTAGGGCCGTAAGTCAGCAAGCTTGCCAACTTTTCTTGCTCGTCCGCACTCAATGGCGCAGACAAGTCTGCAAAGTGCATGAACTCAGCATAAATACCTGACACAGGCAGATCCAATTCGCGGCAACGCTCTAGTAGCTTATTAACGCGAAACTCAGACAGTGCGGGTGAACCACGCAAAATTTCCATGTGCGTACGTCTCTCGATTAGCAGTTGAATGAAGGTGATATTGGCCTAACCCCCGGACCGATACCGGGACAATTACGTCAATGCCACCTCGCTTGCCATGGCCTGTTTGAGGCGAGCAGCTCAGGATGGGGCGTAGTATAAGGGAAATTTTTTTGTGACGTAACACCTGACGCAACCGTTTGCGTGTTTTTTTTTCAATCAGCACCAAAAACCAGTGGGATATCCGTCACAGCGTCTGCTTTTCACACATTTTTTTACGATTTCGGATTTAAGAAGCGTATTTTTCTGCCGCAAACTTAGCACCAAACGAATGTGATTATTTTGCGGATCGGGCGAGCTTTGGTATAAAGGACGTCCTGTTTTTACCAAGAGCATAACTCGTTGAGCATTCTTCGCCCGAATCCAAGTTTTAGACAATTCATTGCCTTACTATTGAGTCTGTTTGTTCTCAATGGCTGCCTGTGGCAAGAAGAGCCCCGTACGGAATTAGAACGGATCCGGGAAGAAGGTGTCCTGCGGGTCGGCACGCTCAATAACCAGCTCTCCTACTATATCGGTAATGAAGGCCCAACCGGTTTGGATTACGAACTGGCCCGTCGCTTTGCCGACCGGCTTGGCGTGAAACTGGAAATGAAAGCCATGTTCACCCTATCGGGCCTGTTTCCCGGCCTTGAGCGCGGCGATGTGGACATCCTTGCTGCCGGACTGACCATGACCGATGAGCGCTTGGCCCAGTTTCGTGCCGCGCCGGCGTACTACTACGCCAGCCAGAAAGTGGTCTACAAAAAAGGCCAGTGGCGCCCGCGCAGCATAGAGGATCTCGCCGAAAACAAAGGAACGCTGGCCGTGGTCAAGGGCTCCAGCCACGAAAAGACCCTGCAGGCCCTCAAGCTGGCACACCCAAGCCTTGAATGGCAGTCACTGGAAGAAATTGACAGCGACGAGCTGCTGCGCCAGGTGGCCGAGGGCGAGCTTGACTATACCCTGGCTGACTCGGTCGATATTGCCCTGAACCAGCGCATCCTGCCGGATGTCACCACGGCGCTGGAGCTGACCGAGGATGAGCCGATCGCCTGGTTCGTCAACCAGAACAACGATGACAGCCTCTACGCGCTGCTGATCGAGTTCTTCGGTGAAATCCAGCAAAGCGGTGAACTGGCCAAGCTGGAAGAGAAATACCTCGGCCATGTCGACAAATTCGATTATGTCGATACCCGGGCCTTCCTGCGTGCGGTTGAAAGCAAGCTGCCCAAATGGAAAGGCCTCTTCAAGCAGTACGCCAACGAGTTTGACTGGCGCCTGATTGCCGCCCTGTCCTATCAGGAGTCACACTGGAACCCTCGCGCGGTCTCACCAACCGGGGTGCGCGGGATGATGATGCTTACCCTACCGACGGCCCGCTCTGTCGGGGTACAGAACCGTCTGGATCCGGAGCAGAGCATCCGCGGCGGTACCGACTACCTGCGCAAGATGATCAACCGTATTCCTGACAGTATCGAAGAGCACGAAAAAGTGTGGTTTGCCCTAGCCTCCTATAATGTCGGCTTCGGTCATATGATGGATGCCCGCCGCCTGACCCAGTCGCAAGGCGGCAACCCTGATGCCTGGAGCGATGTGAAGCAACGCCTGCCGCTGCTCCGCCAGCGCAAGTACTACAAGCAGACCCGCTATGGCTATGCCCGCGGTGATGAAGCCCTGCACTACGTAGAGAATATCCGCCGCTACTACCAGAGCATCATCGGCTACGAGCAAACCCACAGTCAGGAGCCGCAGCTCGATGAAATCGAACTGATTGACGGGCTACACACTATTACGCCAACAACAGAGACCCTTGCCCAGCAACTTCCGCCGGACGAGGACATCCCTGCCACGCCGGATGCGGCAGCGCCAAGCAAAACCGCCAGCAATTAATCTCCCCTTCCCCCGGCCTCGCCGGGGTGAGATTGCTCACACCTTGATGTTCCCTGCTGAAAAAAATGATCGCAAAGCGTGACCATTGTCGTTAGATAAATGGTAGAGATCAGAGATACTAATGCTACATGCTTCGCCCCCGAGCAGTTCTAATGGAGGAGGCTCTATGCACTTTTCGAAGAAAAAAACGATCAGCAATATGCGCAAGCGGATGGCATCTGCCGCCACCCGCCGCAAGCGGCTCAACGCCAACATCCGCAAGAAGATCCTGTGGCGCCAGCGCAGCTACATCATTCACAGTACCGCAGAGATCTGATCCCTGCCGGCGATGGAAGAGTCGGCGTTAATTTTTCAGGAAGGTTTGTCTGCTGCCTGCAAGGCTTGCTGGCGGGCTTTCTTTTCCGCCTTTTTTTCCGCCCGGCGGCGCTTGAAGAAGGTCTGCAGCTGATGACGGCACTCATCGGCCAACACCCCGGACTCAATCGCTACATGATGATTGACCTGCTCGTAGCTCAGCAGGTTCATGATACTGCCCGCCGCACCGGTTTTTAGATCATGGGCGCCGAACACGACCTTGCCGATCCGGCTGTGCACCATCGCCCCCGCACACATCGGGCACGGCTCCAAGGTGACATACAAAGTGGCGTCGAGCAGGCGGTAGTTCTGCAACACCTGGCCGGCCTGGCGCAGTGCCATGATCTCGGCATGGGCGGTGGCATCATGCTGGGTGATCGAGCGGTTCCAGCCTTCACCGACCACCCGCCCCTGGTAGACGACAACGGCGCCGACCGGCACTTCACCATCCGCCTCGGCACGGGCGGCAAGCTCCATGGCACGGCGCATGAAATCTTCGTCGTTGTATTCCTGGATGGCTTCTGCCCTAGCTAGCTCTGACATCGATGGCTCGGTCATGGGACGTATTCTCTCTGTTGCTTGAGGCCGCTGATTATACCCAAAAGCCCACCGGATGCGAGGTTTACCACGCCCCCCATCGCCCAGATACCGTATCAACGGCACTAGGACAAGGATTCGGCAAGAAAGTCCACCAGCAGACGCACCTTGGGGGAGAGGTGGCGGTTATGGGGGTACAGCGCCCATATCCCTTCTTCCGGCTCACGGAAAGTGTCCAGCACGGTGACCAGATCGCCCCTCTCCAGATCATCAATAATGTAATAGTCAGGCAACTGGATCAGGCCCAGCCCTTTCAAAGCCGCATCACGCAGGGCATGGCCGCTGGCACAACGCAGAGTACCATCGATCCTGACACTGCGCTCTTTGCCCGCCTCCTGGAAGCGCCAGTGATCATAGTTGCCCACCAGGCAATTATGGTGGCGAAGCTCTGACAGCGAGTGGGGTACCCCGAACTTTTCCAAATAGCCCGGCGACGCACAGACAAACTGGGTACGGCTGGCAAGGCGCTTGGCCATCATGGTCGAGCTGCTGAGCTTGCCAAGGCGGATCGCCAGATCATAGCCGCCCTCGACCAGATCCACGGTTTGGTTGGTCAAATTCATCGTCACATCGACCTCGGGATACTGCAGTATAAAATCCACCACCAGCGGCATAATGTACTGCTCGCCGTAGGTCACCGGTGCCGTCAGCTTGAGGCTACCCTGCGGGGTATCACGCCGATCGCTGATCGCCCGCTCGGCTTCTTGCAGTCCATCCAGCAAGCGGCGGCAATGCTGGTAATAGATGGTCCCTTCTTCGGTCAGCGAGACCTTACGGGTGGTACGGTAAAACAGCTTGGTATTAAGCCGGTTTTCCAGCGCACTGATCTGGCGGCTCACTTGCGCGGTGGAAATCCCCAACTGCTTGGATGCCGCGGTAAAACTTTCGGATTCCGCCACCGCGACAAATTCGCTGACCCCTTCCCACAAAAACATATCTCACCATTGTTACACACCAGAAAAAGTTATTTGCATTATAGGGTAATTATCAACCAATTAGAAATGAATATACTAAGCCCATCACAACGAAACGGCAGTGCAGCCAATCTCTGCACCATCGTTATAAATCTCTCCTACTGTTAAAACTACAGCAGGAACCAATACTGGCCCGTGAAGCAATCGGCCGACTAATAATGAGAGAGAAATACAATGTCTGAACAATTTATCAAATCCAAAGCAGCTATCGCGTGGGGCCCGAACCAGCCACTTTCTGTCGAAGAAGTTGATGTCATGCTGCCGAAAAAAGGCGAAGTATTGGTACGCATCATCGCCACCGGTGTCTGCCACACCGATGCCTTTACCCTGTCAGGCGATGATCCGGAAGGGATTTTCCCGGCGATTCTGGGCCATGAAGGTGGCGGTATTGTTGAAATGGTGGGTGAAGGCGTAACCAGTGTAGAAGTCGGTGACCACGTTATCCCACTTTACACCCCGGAATGTGGCGAATGTAAGTTTTGTAAGTCAGGCAAAACCAACCTGTGCCAGAAAATCCGCGAAACCCAAGGCAAAGGCCTGATGCCTGACGGTACTACCCGTTTCTACAAAGATGGCCAGCCAATCTTCCACTACATGGGCTGCTCGACGTTCTCGGAATACACCGTACTGCCTGAAATCTCTCTGGCAAAAGTGAACAAAGAAGCACCTTTGGAAGAAGTCTGCCTACTCGGCTGCGGCGTGACAACCGGTATGGGGGCGGTACTGAAAACCGCCAAAGTACAAAAGGGGGACACGGTTGCCGTATTCGGCCTTGGCGGGATTGGCCTCTCAGCGATTATTGGCGCGACTATGGCCGGTGCCAGCCGCATTATCGGTGTCGATATCAACGAGAGCAAATATGCTCTGGCCAAAGAATTAGGTGCAACCGACTGCATCAATCCAAATGACTACGACAAGCCTATCCAAGAAGTCATTGTGGAAATGACCGATGGCGGCGTCGACTTCTCGTTCGAGTGTATCGGCAACGTCAACGTCATGCGTTCCGCCCTTGAGTGCTGCCACAAAGGCTGGGGCGAATCGGTGATAATCGGTGTTGCCGGCGCGGGCCAGGAAATCTCCACCCGTCCGTTCCAACTGGTGACAGGCCGTGTATGGCGAGGCTCGGCATTCGGTGGTGTCAAAGGCCGCTCTGAGCTGCCTGAAATTGTTGAACGTTACATGGCTGGCGAGTTCAAGCTTGATGACTTTATCACCCACACCATGGGCCTGGATGACATCAACGACGCTTTCGACCTGATGCACGAAGGCAAGAGCATCCGCTCTGTCATTCACTACAACAAATAATGCAAAGCGCTGGGCTCCTTCGGGAGCCCAGTTACCCTAGAGAGTAAGAGAATCTAATGACTATCGAAAACACAAGCTGGAACAAAAGCTTTGGGGGCTGGCACAAGCAATATACCCACCACTCTTCGGTGCTGAACTGTGACATGCGCTTCGCCATTTTTCTCCCGCCGCACATTGCCCAAGGTACCAAAGTGCCGGTGCTGTACTGGTTGTCAGGCTTGACCTGTACCGATGAGAACTTCATGCAAAAAGCCGGCGCTCAGCGCCTAGCGGCGGAGCTCGGCATTGCCATCGTGGCACCGGATACCAGCCCGCGCGGCGAAGGGGTACCGGACGATCCAGAAGGGGCCTACGACTTCGGCCTCGGTGCTGGCTTTTATGTCAATGCCACCCAGGCCCCGTGGAACCGCCATTACCAGATGTACGATTATGTGGTCAACGAATTGCCTGCCCTGGTCGAGGCGCACTTCCCGGTCAGCGACAAACGGGCGATCAGCGGCCACTCGATGGGCGGCCACGGCGCACTGATGATTGCCCTGCGCAACCCATCACGCTACAACTCGGTATCCGCTTTCAGTCCGATCAGCAACCCGGTCAATTGTCCGTGGGGCGAAAAAGCCCTACGCGGTTACCTGGGTGACGATCGCACCAACTGGCTGCAATACGACACCACCGAATTGCTCAAGCACAACCAGCAACCGGTACCAGCCCTCGTTGACCAAGGCGATCAGGACAGCTTCCTCGACGAGCAGCTCAAGCCGGAGTTACTCGCAGCTGCCGCCCAGAGTGTCGACTACCCGCTGGAACTCAGGATGCAGGAAGGTTACGACCACAGCTACTATTTCATCGCCAGCTTTATCGATGATCACCTGCGTTTCCATGCCCAGTACCTGCTGTAAACCAGCCTTCAGGCACGGATAAAAAAACCCCGCTTTCGCGGGGTTCGTTTTATCTGGCGATTGCCATCTACAGGCTCAATCAAAAACCCAGAGGGATATTGAAAGCAAAGAAAACAACCAGCACCGACGTCCATACCGTCAGGAAAGCCACCGAGTACGGCACCATCATGGCAATCACATCGCCGAACGACAGCTCAGGCTTGTACTTACGCATGAAGGCCAGAATAACCCCCGCGTAGCTCATCATCGGTGTGATGATATTGGTCGAAGAGTCCGCAACACGGTATGCCGCAGTCACAAGATCCGGTGTCATGTTCGGGTTCACCTGATACAGCATCGGCACGAAGATAGGACCAAGCAGCATCCACTTCGACGTCAGGCCACCGACGAACAGGTTGATAACCGCCGTGGTCAGGATAAAGCCGATGATCAGCAAGATTGGGAACTGCTGCAGGCCAAGTGCACTCAGGAACGTTGCCCCCAGGTAGGTCACATAGGTGCCTAGACCAGAGAAGCCAAGTAGCGCCAGGAAGTTGTAGCAGAAGAATGTCAATACCAGGATGTAGCCCATGGTGTTCATCTGCGTTACCATCGCCTTCACCACGTCCTGCAACGACTTGAATTTACCTGTGGCAACACCGAAGAAGATACCAACAACCGCAAACACCATCGCAATCAGCAGGATCACATTGTCTAGGTAAGGCGTCACTTCACGCCCCGCGTCATTGGTGTAGGTCGCCAGTGGGCCCATCGCCAAGCCAACCACCGCCGCCAATGCAATGATAAGACCTAGGCCAGCGGCACGCAGGCCTTTGTTTTCTGCATCCGAAACCTGGAAGTCATTCAGGTTCAGATCTTCCGGAAGCTGGTAAGACATTTTCTCAAGGCGAGGTGCAACAAAGCGGCTTGTCACCCAGGCACCAAGACCCGCAAGGATAAAGGTCGAGGTGAAAATGAAGAAGTAGTGCATGGTCGCCGGGTTAATGGCTTCGCCTGCCGCGGTTTCAAATGGGATCCCCTGAGACTCCGCAAAGATCCGTGCGTTGGCACCCAGAATGACGTCAACTGGCGTTGCCGGGATCAAGTTGGCACTGAAACCCGCCGACACACCGGCGAACGCTGCAGCCATACCGATCAATGGGTTCTTGCCCAGACCCGCGTAAAGAAGGCCCGCAAGCGGGATCAGGATCAAGTAGCCGGCATCCGTTGCAATCGAGCTCATGATACCCAGGAAGATCACCAACAGCGGCAGGTAGCGTTCATTGATACGCAGGCCAACTTTCTTGATAACGGCCGACAGCAACCCTGAATTTTCGGCAATACCGACACCCAGCATCACAATCAGGATCACACCCAATACTCCGCCGCCAAACGACAGCCAGTTAGTCAGCAACGCATTATCAAACATCCAGCGGACGTTTTCCGTCGCCATCATGTTCTTAATGGTGTGGGTGACAGCACCACCATCTGCCCCCGTGATATCAAACTGCAAGCCACCGATGACAGCAGTTAGCGCCAGACAGAATACAAATAGCGACATGAAAATGATCACAGGATCAGGGATTTTTTTACCGGCACGCTCAATGAACGCGATAATGCCTTTCTGCGAAGGTGGGCTAGAAATGGTCTCACTCATAATCGTACTTCCTTAATACACCGATTGAGTTTTAATGTTGTGCTTTCAAAGAAAGCTAACAAATCATTTCATTTGAGTAAAACCACTAAATCGACAGCAATTCAAATCAAAAAACCACTATACATACAAAACTCAGAGCAAAAGTCCGTTCAGCTCAGGTTAAGCAACAATTCAGACCGTACTATTGCATTAGTACAGGATTTAAATCCTGCAAAATTAAATTTCAAATAATGCAAAAAAATCAGGATTAACAATCACTCAACACTAAATCATTGACACCGACAATACACGCCTACATTTCAACAACATAGCATTCCGACAAAGCATGACGGAGGTTGCCCTGAAGGCATAAAAAAGCCCCGCAGTGCGGGGCTATTTTCAGGATATTCTGAACTTACATGGTGTAAGTGTACGGTGCCTGAATACCTAGTGGGATACCGATTGCCCAGTAAATCAGTAGGAACACTGTCCAGCCAATCAGCATGGCAATTGAGTAAGGCATCATCATCGAAGCCAGGGAACCGATACCTGAGCTCTTCACGTAACGCTGCATGTAGACAACAACCAGCGGGAAGAACACCATCATTGGAGAAATGATGTTAGATACAGAGTCACCAACACGGTAAGCCGCCTGAGTCAGCTCAGGAGAAATACCCACAGCCATCAGCATCGGTACCATGATTGGACCGATCAGGGCCCACTTCGCAGATGCAGAGCCAACCAACAGGTTAACGAAAGCCGTCAGCAGGATCATACCCACAATGGTCACCTGACCCGGTAGGTTCATCGCCTGCAGAAGCTGTGCACCAGACAACGCCAGCAATGTACCTAGGTTTGACTGGGTGAAAGCAACCAGGAACTGCGCGATGAAGAATGCCATTACCATGAAGCTACCCATGCTGCTCATTGTCGCTGACATTGACTTGATCACGTCGTCACTCGCCTTGAAGGTACCGGCGATACGGCCGTATACCACACCAGGGATCACGAACAGGATGAAGATCAGCGGTACGATAGACTGCATTACTGGTGCATTGAACGCCGTGATTTCACCCGTTGGAGAACGCAGTGGCGAAGTCTCAGGGATCAGTGCCAGGAAGAGCACCGCGATACCCGCCATCATCGCCCAACCCGCGCGCGAGAAAGCCTTACTTTCAAGCTCGGTGAATGAGCCCATGTCAGGTGCTTCTTCTGCATCTTCATCGATAGGCGTGTTCGACAGGCGTGGCTCGATAATACGGTCAGTGATGTACCAGCCGATCGCAACAATCAGTAGCGATGACAAACCAGTGAAGAATAGGTTCGAAAGCGGGTTAACAACATATTCAGGGTCAAGGATTTGTGCCGCTTCCTGAGTGAAGCCTGCCAGTAGAGGGTCGATACCTGAAGGGATGAAGTTGGCAGCGAAGCCACCGGATACACCAGCAAATGCTGCAGCAATACCAGCAAGAGGATGGCGGCCCGCAGCGTGGAAAATGATACCACCTAGAGGGATAACCAGTACGTAACCCGCATCCGCCGCTGTGTGCGATACGATAGCAACCAGGATCAGCACCGGAGTGATGAATTTAGCCGGCGTTACGTTCAGCATCTTCTTAAGGCCAGTGTTGATGAAGCCAGAAGCCTCAGCGACACCCACACCCAGCATTGCTACCAGAACAATACCCAAAGGTGCGAAGCCGGTGAAGTTTTTCACCATCGTCGCGAGGAAATTAGCGAACGCCTCACCGGTCAGCAGGTTGTTAACTTCAACAGCCTGGCCTGAAACTGGGTGAATTAAACCAAATTCAAACTGGGAGAAAATTGCGGAAAGAACCCAAACAAGGATCAATCCCCAGAAGAATAGCAAAGCAGGATCCGGGATCTTGTTACCTGTTCGCTCGATAAAGTTAAGAAACTTATTCATCGCACTTGGCGACTCATTAGGTGTCTTATTGACAGCTTGATTGCTCATGGGAACTCCATGGTCATTAGTGATGTTGTAAATTTGCGGCGCTAGATTGTCGTTGTATCGCCGTCAATCCGTTTTTTCTACGAAAGAAAAAGCTTGTGGCGAATTGTAATGAAAAGTTCAATTAATTACGCACGATTCACCATACATTCAGAAATATTCACAATAGCATATTGTAATAAAATATTAATGTAAAACATTACACTAACAAGCACATTACAAGCCCATCCCTAGAGCACAACAATAGTTTCATTTATATAAATGATTCCCCTCCCCTACCCTTGAGCAGCCCCGCAAGCCGTCAATAGCTGCCCCGGCATGACTACAGTTTAGCCAAAAAAAAAGAAGCACCCGAGAGTGCTTCTTCTTATCCAACCAAGCCGAGCTTGACTGTTGCAGGGGCGATTATTCCCACTCGATCGTCGCAGGTGGCTTGCCCGATACATCGTAAACAACACGTGAGATGCCGTCTACTTCGTTGATGATACGGTTGGAAACCTTGCCCAGGAAATCGTATGGCAGATGCGCCCAGTGCGCTGTCATGAAATCGATAGTCTCTACGGCACGCAGAGAAACAACCCAGTCGTATTTACGGCCATCGCCCATTACCCCTACAGAGCGAACTGGTAGGAATACGGTGAATGCCTGAGAAACCTTGTTGTAGAGATCCGCTTTGTGCAGCTCTTCGATGAAGATAGCATCTGCGCGGCGAAGCAGATCACAGTACTCTTTCTTCACTTCACCCAGAACACGTACACCTAGACCAGGACCTGGGAACGGGTGGCGGTAAAGCATGTTGTACGGCAGGCCAAGCTCCAGACCAATCTTACGCACTTCATCTTTGAACAGCTCTTTCAGCGGCTCAACCAGCCCCATTTCCATGTCATCCGGCAGACCACCTACATTGTGGTGAGACTTGATGACGTGTGCCTTACCGGTCTTAGAGGCAGCTGATTCAATCACATCCGGGTAGATAGTCCCCTGTGCCAGCCACTTGGCATTTGATAGCTTCTTCGATTCTTCGTCGAATACATCAACAAACACGTGGCCGATGATCTTACGCTTAGCTTCTGGCTCCGCTTCACCCGCAAGGGCATCAAGGAAACGATCTTCTGCTTTAACATGAACAATGTTCAGACCGAAGTGGTCACCGAACATTTCCATTACCTGCTCACCTTCATTCAGGCGAAGCAGACCGTTGTCGACGAACACACAGGTCAGTCTGTCACCAATCGCACGGTGGATAAGCATCGCAACAACCGATGAGTCAACACCGCCAGACAGGCCAAGGATCACTTCATCGTCACCCACTTGCTCTTTGATACGGGCAACCGCATCGTCGATGATGTTGGCAGATGTCCATAGCTTCTCACAGCCACAGATGTTCAGAACGAAGTTCTCGATGATACGCATACCCTGGCGAGTGTGCGTCACTTCTGGGTGGAACTGCACGCCGTAGAAGTGCTTCTCTTCGTTGGCCATGGCCGCGTAAGGA
Source organism: Photobacterium sp. DA100 (assembly GCF_029223585.1). Classification (NCBI taxonomy): domain Bacteria; kingdom Pseudomonadati; phylum Pseudomonadota; class Gammaproteobacteria; order Vibrionales; family Vibrionaceae; genus Photobacterium; species Photobacterium sp. DA100. The sequence continues at coordinate 3,093,360 of NZ_CP119423.1, forward strand.
CAGGTCTCGGTTTCAGCAACCTTCACGAAATCAGACGGGATCTCTACCACTTTGTCACCGTGGCTCATCCATACGTCTAGTAGAGCTTTGCCGTCATCGGCAATCGCATCTTCGATATTCTTGAAGAAATCCGTTGGCTCAACCACTTTCACCTGAGCATAACCAAACTCACGCTCTGTCGAGCCAGCAACTTTACCACCAAGCTGCTCGGCCATTGTCTGCATACCGTAGCAAACACCGAATACAGGCACACCGGCTTCGAACACATACTGCGGCGCGCGAGGTGAACCTTCTTCAGTCACACTTTCCGGGCCACCAGAAAGGATGATGCCGTTAGGGTTGAAATCGCGAATATCCGCTTCATCAACGTCCCAGCTCCATAGCTCACAGTAAACACCAATTTCACGGATACGACGTGCAATAAGCTGGGTGTACTGAGAACCAAAGTCCAGGATCAGGATACGCTGGTCATGAATATTTGTGGTCGTGGTCATTCGAGCTGTCTCAAAAAATAATTGAAAGGTGGGGGCATAAAAACGCCCCCGATCTTATACAAGTTTCGCGTTTAGGCAATCGTTTTCGTCAGTTGCTGGTACAGCTGATGAAAATTAACCCAAGCGGTAGTTAGGTGCTTCTTTGGTGATGGTCACATCGTGAACGTGTGACTCATTCAAACCGGCACCTGAAATGCGCACAAATTCAGCTTTGGTACGTAGGTCTTCGATAGTCGCAGAGCCCGTTAGGCCCATGCTTGAACGCAGGCCGCCCATTTGCTGGTGAACGATTTCTTTCATGTGGCCTTTGTAAGCAACGCGGCCTTCGATACCTTCCGGTACCAGCTTGTCAGCAGCGTTGTCAGTCTGGAAGTAGCGGTCAGACGAACCTTTAGACATTGCGCCCAGAGAGCCCATACCACGGTATGATTTGTAAGCACGGCCTTGGTACAGCTCAACTTCACCCGGCGCTTCTTCAGTACCAGCGAACATTGAACCGACCATTACGCAAGATGCACCAGCAGCAATGGCTTTACACATGTCGCCAGAGAAACGGATACCACCGTCAGCGATAACTGGAATACCGTACTGATCTGCAACAGCAACAGCATCAGCAATCGCGGTAACCTGAGGAACACCAACACCGGTTACAATACGAGTGGTACAGATAGAGCCAGGGCCGATACCCACTTTAACAGCGCTTACACCGGCTTCGATAAGGGCACGAGCACCTTCAGCCGTTGCCACGTTACCACCAACGATTGGTAGTTCAGGGAAAGCAGCACGGGTTTCACGGATACGTGCTAGCACGCCTTCAGAATGACCGTGAGATGAGTCGATAAGAAGTACGTCAACGCCTGCTTCAACCAGTGCAGCAACACGCTCTTCGTTACCGGCGCCAGCACCAACCGCTGCACCGACACGCAGACGACCACGGTCATCTTTACACGCGTTCGGCTTACGCTCGGCTTTCTGGAAATCTTTTGCGGTGATCATGCCGCGAAGCTGGAAGTCATCATTAACCAACAGTACTTTTTCAACGCGGTACTGCTGCATGATAGCTTCAACTTCCTCACGTGATGCGCCTTCTTTGGCCGACGCCAATTTGTCTTTTGGCGTCATCACTTCTTCAACCTTAAGAGAAAGGTCAGTAACAAAACGAACATCGCGGCCTGTGATAATACCCACAAGCTCGTTGCTGTCAGAAACAACCGGGTAACCAGCAAAGCCATTTTCGATAGTCAGGCGCTTCACGTCTTCAATCGTGTTGTCAGGCTTCACGGTTACAGGCTCGGAAACCACACCGGCTTCGAATTTTTTCACCATGCGAACTTCATTGGCTTGCTGCTCAATAGACATGTTCTTGTGAATGAAGCCAATGCCACCTTCCTGAGCAAGGGCAATCGCCAGGCGACCTTCTGTCACGGTATCCATTGACGCAGACACCATAGGGATGTTCAGCGTAATGTCTTTCGTCAGGCGGGTGCGCAGATCGGCAGTGTTAGGCAGTACAGTTGAATGGGCTGGAACCAGCAGGACATCATCGAAAGTCAAAGCTTCTTGTTTGATTCGTAACATTGCAATATCTCACACCAAGTAAAGGTTTAAAGAAGGATAAAATATTGCGGACGAATTATACGGAGGATGCAATCGATTGGCTAGACTTTTTTTTAATTTTTTTATTGACAATTTTGTCTTGATGTGTAGTATATATCGGTTAAGTATCCGGTGCTGCGGTCAGCATATTGCGACCAAGATCTGTCCATAGATCTGCCCAGGCTCTTTTCACCACATCCTGGCCCCGGTCTACCGCACACCATCAGCCTTCCAATACAGGTATCTTGTCTCGTGACGTTATTTGCTCAACAGAACCAGACCAATGACCGTATCTACACTGTTTCCAGCCTCAATGCCCAAGTCCGCTTGATCCTTGAAAACGAGATGGGTGTGGTGTGGCTGGTCGGTGAACTATCGAATCTCTCCATGCCCGTATCCGGCCATTGGTATTTCACCCTCAAGGACTCACGGGCCCAGGTCAAATGTGCCATGTTCAAAGGCAGCAACCGCCGTGTGACCTTCAAACCCGCCAACGGGACCCAGGTCTTGGTCAAGGCCCGCTTGTCGCTTTACGAACCTCGCGGTGACTACCAGTTGATCATCGAGAGCATGCAGCCAGAAGGCGATGGCCGCCTGCAGCAGCAGTTCGAGCAGCTGAAGATGAACCTGGCGGCCGAGGGCCTGTTTGCCCAGTCACTCAAGCAGCCGCTACCAGAGCAGCCACAGCGAGTAGGGATTGTCACATCGAAGACCGGTGCCGCCCTGCACGATATCCTCAATGTCCTGCAGCGACGAGACCCTAGCCTGCCGGTGATCATTTACCCGACCATCGTCCAAGGGGAAGGCGCAGCCATTTCGATAGCCCAGGCCATTGGTCGTGCCAATGCCCGCCGTGAATGCGACGTGCTGATTGTCGGACGCGGCGGCGGCTCGCTGGAAGATCTGTGGGCTTTCAATGAGGAAATCGTAGCAAGGACCATTGCCGCCAGCCAGATCCCTATTGTCAGCGCAGTCGGCCACGAAGTGGATGTCACTATTGCGGATTTCGTCGCCGATGTCCGTGCCCCGACCCCTTCGGCAGCAGCAGAGCTGATCAGCCGTGACATGGGTTTCCAGACTCAGAAGATCAACCAGAAAGTACAGCAGCTCCGGCATGCTATGCGTCATTACCTTTCGGGTAAGCAAGCACAGACAATCAGACTGCAACACCGTCTTGATCGCCAGCACCCGCAGGTACGCCTCAACCAGCAACAGCAGCAGCTGGACGAATTGGCAGGCAAGCTGGAGCTGGCAATGAGACAACGCCTGAGCCGCCACCAGCAGCACATTGATCGCAACAGCTACAAACTGGCACTTAACTCACCGGCACAGATCGTCCAAGCGCAGCAAAACCGGCTCGAGCGCCTACAGCAGCGATTACAGGACGGGATGGATCGCCGCCTGCTCAATGCCAGCCATAAGTTAGCAATGGCCGCGGAAAAACTGGAGACCGTCAGTCCACTGGCCACCCTAGGCCGTGGTTACTCGATCACCCGCAACCAGAAGGGACAGGTCATTCGCAGTACCGAGCAAGTCAAGCAAGGCGAATGCATCCGAACAACCCTCGCCGACGGCGAGATCCACTCGGTGGTATCCGAACCAGCGCAGTACTAAGTTACCAACACAAAAATGCCGCCCTGTCACATAAACTGGGCGGCACTTTCATCTCAGTGGCAAAGGAGTGGCACCGGGGCCGCCTCAAGCCTTATCGAACTGAATTCTAACCCGAGACTTAGACTTCAATTCATTGCAGCTATTGCAAAAATAGCTCGCTGCCCCGCATGCCTGAAGCTTTTCCAGCTCAGCTTCGCAGTCTGGGCAAAAAGCCTTCTTGATAAATGCTGTGCTACAGCCTTCACAATGGTATTTCCCATCCTGCCACTCAAGCTCAAGGCTACAGTTCGGACAAATATTCTGGCTCATATGCTTACCCTCAATCCAACTGACCCCATCATAATCCAACTTTCCCTGCTGCGCCTCAAGATCCTGCCTCCCATCCGATATCCCATACTAGTTTAGATTGCGCGCCCTGAATGTACTTCGATCTGTTGATCAACGATAAAAGCCACGGTGATCAGCGATCTGCTATCAAAAGAACATTTATCAATACACTTCCCGAAAGCATAAGTTACATATTCTGTTTTTCAATTTTAAACGATATATAAAACTATCACTTTCCGTCAATATACAAATGATCCAGAATATTTTAAAAACAACAACAAAGGATCACCCGCTTGCAGCGCACATTCGCAAATCGAAAATAACATCCTGATATATATAAAAAAAGCCACCAAAAGGCGGCTTCATTGCGCTGTCATCCCACAGATCAAGCCGGCTGGCTGTGCGTCAGCATCACCAGTTCCTGCTCGCTGGCCACTCGGAACTCGACCCGCAGCATCGCATATTCAGCTAGCGAGCGGACATGGGTACCACCGCAAGGTATTTCGACCACCTCGCCTTCCTGCAGATCACAGCGCCAATAACGGGAATCGGTAAGTGCCGGCCCGTCGCGGCGCATTTCCACCGCATAACCCGCTCCGCACCATTGCGCCAGCTGCTGGTTGATCTGCTCGGTAATGGCAGGCAATGCTGCCAGCATATCAGCCGCATTGAGACCGCGTTTACGCAAGGTTTTTCCGATCCGGTATGTGTCGGTGCTACAGTCCTCCGTTACCCGGCTTTCAGTCTGCGCATAGCTGTGGAAATCATAATGTCCGAGTTCATCCTTGCGTGATGCGTCTTTACGCCAAAAGCCATGGTGCAAAACTTTATTCAGCGCCAGCGAGGATAAGTGGCCGCCACTGTGAGCCCGGCTCAATGCCAGCTGGTATTGCTCATCGACACTCAAGATCACTTCGCTGCCCGGCTGGCAGTCCAGGCCTTGAGCCAGCTGGTGGACAACCACGAATACCCATCCCGGAGTATCACGCTTCACAGGAATGTCTGCGCCAACATACAACTGGCCACTTTCCTGCTCGACGGCACCGACGTGGCACCCCACTACATCGTATGGCTTCCCTTGGTGGATCAATGAGCCGCGATCCGCCGGGTGATCGGGCCAGATATGGCTGACTGGGTGGAAAGGCGTCTGCTCGGTAACCACATAACACCCTTGTTCCGGATGGGCGGTAATCAATTGAATGTTGGCTTCGCACTGGTAAATACGTTCTGGGAAAAGAACCTGAGTCGCACTGATCACTATGGGGATATCCTTACTGCTCGGAGGAGAATCGATAATAACAAAAATTCTCCCTTTCGACTGGTTAAACCGATGACAAACACTCTCAGTCATTACAACTTCGAGTATTCTGATGCTTGGCGTCTAACCTTAATCGAGTAGGAGGAGGCCTCGCGGCCTCCGTCCTCTCACACCACCGTACAAGCGTGGGTCGCATACGGCGGTTCCGAATATATTTTCAGTGACTCGTACCCATCTCGCAATGAGTACATGCCCATCTCCTTGAACCGTTTCGTTGGCATGGCCTGATTGAGCTGTGGCGATAAAGCCAAGTGCCACCATCCTTTCTCTGACATCGCTAGCTTCCACGCATTGCGTTCGCTTACGCCCTCTTGGCGTAACCATGACGCTATACTGTGTCTGCGTTTGCGCTGCTTGAGTCGATAGCACCGTAGGCGCCGCCTTATCCATTCATCTAAGCGCTGCATCGCGCTTTTCCGTATGGCAAGCTTGAAGTAGTGTTGCCATCCTCTTAGGTATTGAGTGAGTTCGACTATTACTGTCTTCAACTCTCGCCCTCGATTCCGCTTCGTTATTTGACGCACTCGCTTCTTCATATGAGTTTGTGCTCTCTTCGAGATATGGATAATTCCACCTCGTTGGAAGCGATGGCCTAGGTAAGTCCGCTCTGTCACTCTTGTTGCCGCACTTTTCTCACGGTTGACCGTGAGTTTCAGTTTCTGCTCCAAGAACTCCGTTATTGAGGCTTTTACTCGGTTCGCGGCTTCCTCACTGCCCACGTAGATTTGGCAGTCATCTGCATATCGGCAGAACTTATGCCCTCTTCGCTCAAGCTCTTTATCCAACTCATCTAATACGATATTTGATAGCAGCGGAGATAATGGTCCACCCTGTGGTGTCCCTCGTTGCCTCTGCTCGGCTAACCCGTTTCGCATTATGCCTGCCTGTAGGTATGACCTGACCAGCTTCAGTACCCGTTTGTCCGTGATATCCTCCGATAGCCTGTGCATCAGTCTATCGTGGTTCACGGTATCGAAGTATTTCGCTAGGTCAATGTCGACTACATAACCCCGCCCCTCCCTGATGTAGTGGCTTGCTGCCGCCAATGCATGGTGGGCACTACGGTTGGGCCTGAACCCGTAACTACTGTGGGAGAACTTCGGTTCATAGATATCTGTCAGTACTGAGGTGATAGCCTGTTGGACTATCCTATCAAGTACTGTTGGGATACCTAGTTGCCTAACTCCCCCGCTAGGTTTAGGGATTTCTACACCCAGAACAGGTTGGGGTTGATAGCTCCCATCCAGAAGGCTCTGGCGGAGCGCTTGCCCATTTGAAGACTGCCGAAGCATCGAGATAGTCGCTGTTATATCGAGTTTATCGACACCAGCACACCCTTTGTTCTTCTTCACTCTTCTCAGGGCTTGGTTCAGATTCGTTGATGAACAGATCTGCTCCATCAACTGAGTTGAGGTCACCAAGACTCGTCCTCCTGTCTACGCCGATCATGCTTGTCATTCTTCGTGGCCATGAGCGTCACTTGCGGTGTTGCCCATTGGTACGTAGAGATTTTGATCATCTTGCTATGACTCCACATGATTGAGTGTCTAGTGACTGCTTCTTGATATATTCAGTTCCGGCCTTCCCTTGGGTTGTACTTCCCCAAGGTACTATGCCTTCTGCTGACTTCTTATTTCCCATCACACAGCATCACTGCTGCATTAGTCTCGCCCGAGACAGGTAATAAGATCTCCCGAGGTAAGACGTTGTTCTTTCCCTTGGCTGTGCCTGATTTACCCGTACACACTTCCCGTCGAGGCATTGGGCTATTCTATATGTTGCTAGGTTACCCAAGTTGTACTGGCCTACTATCAGATTTCTGTTCGTCACGGCCAAGTTTTGCCATTTGCTTCCTTCAGATCCCGCCTCACGGTGGGCACCCTTGCATAGGCTAACGGTTCTCGCTCGACTGAGCCCGTAGAGGACTTTCACCTCCTAGAACAACGCCATGCTCGGCGCACAACAAAAAACCCGGTCTGTTGACCGGGTTTGTCTTCGTCGCTATTTCAGCGTCAATTAGCTATCGCTGTCGCGATCACGGTTTTTCAGTGCCGTTGCCAGACGCTTGCGCTGGCGCTCCTGGGAAACCGTCAGCTTCTGCTTCTTGCCCTCGAACGGGTTATCGCTGCTCTGGAACTGGATACGGATCGGTGTCCCCATCATTTCCAGCGACTTACGGTAGTAGTTCATCAGGTAGCGCTTGTACGAACCCGGCAGCTCGTTCACCAGGTTACCGTGGATAACGATAATCGGCGGGTTGTAACCACCGGCGTGGGCATACTTGAGCTTCACGCGACGGCCACGGATCATCGGCGGCTGGTGGTCGTCCTGCGCCATCTGCATGATGCGGGTCAGCATTGAGGTGCTGATACGCTTGGTCGCCGACTGGTAGGCTTCCTGTACCGACTCGTACAAGTGGCCCACACCGGTGCCGTGCAGTGCCGAGATAAAGTGGATACGGGCGAAATCAACAAAGCCCAGGCGGCGGTCCAACTCGGACTTCACGCGCTCTTTGACATCGTTGTCCAGTCCGTCCCATTTGTTGACGGCAATCACCAGCGAACGACCCGCATTCAGGGCAAAGCCAAGCAGGCTCAGATCCTGATCCGAGATGTTTTCGCGCGCATCGATAACCAGCAGCACCACGTTGGCATCTTCGACGGCTTTCAGGGTCTGGATCACCGAGAATTTCTCGACCGCTTCGTGCATGTTCTTACGGCGGCGAATACCCGCGGTGTCGATCAGCACGTACTCCTGGCCTTCGCGCTCCATCGGGATATAGATAGAGTCGCGGGTCGTACCCGGCATATCGTAAACAACCACACGCTCTTCACCCAGAATACGGTTAGTCAGAGTCGACTTACCCACATTCGGACGGCCAATAATCGCCAGCTTGATTGGCTGCTCCTGCAAGCGCTTGTACGCCGCTTCCGCATCCGCCTCAGACAGGTTGGCCTTCTCGATATCTTCCACCGAGGTCAGATCCTCAATGTGCACTTCATCGCTGTCTGGGTCAGCTTTTGCCTTCAGGTTGTCAGCAAACGGGGCCAGCGCACGTTCCATCAGTGCTGTCACACCACGGTTCTGTGCCGCTGCAATCTGGTACATGCCGTCCATACCCAGTTTCCAGAACTCGGCACATGCACTGTCAGCATCGATGCCATCGATCTTGTTTACGACCAGGAAGGTAGGTTTCTCGCGGCTACGCAGGTGCTTGGCAATCGCCTCATCGGCAGAGGTCAGACCCGCACGGCCATCAACCAGGAACAAGACCACGTCCGATTCTTCGATCGCTGCCAGTGATTGCTCGGCCATTTTGGTCTCGACGCCTTCTTCAGTACCGTCGATACCACCGGTATCAATCACAATGAATTCGTGCTCTTCGAGCTCAGCCTTACCGTATTTACGATCCCTTGTTAGGCCAGGAAAGTCAGCTACCAGCGCATCCCTTGTGCGGGTAAGACGGTTGAATAACGTCGATTTACCCACGTTTGGGCGCCCGACAAGGGCAACAACAGGAATCATAAGTACCTCTTACTTTTCATAGTCTTAATGACATATTTTCCATTCATTCTTGCCTCCAGCCAGGCCCTAAGCCTACACCTTCATCCGACAATAATATCGCGAACGGATATAACAACAACGGCCCCTGACTGTGTCCACAGCAGGAGCCGAGAATAATAATGGCGCGTATTATAACGGCAAATTAAGGCATTTGCATTTTGTTAATACGCCCATTGCGGGTGATCACCAAGTAGCCATCACTCATCCGGACCGGCGGTACCGCAATACCACTACCATCGGTCTCCTGCTGGGCAACAAAATCACCGCTGTACGGATCTAGCCAATGCAAGTAGCCTTCACTATCGCCGACAACGAGGTAACCGTTGATGACAGCAGGGGCGCTGAGCAAACGGTGCTCCAGCTGGCTGTTCGACCACAGCTCCATGCCGCTTCGGGTATCCACCGCAACAAGATGATCTTTGTCTGTGATCAAATATAGCTGACTACCGTCGATGACAAAGTCAGTGGCCGAGGAATAGTTACGTTTCCAGGCCGCCTGACCGGTGCGCAGATCAATCGATACCAAGCTGCCATTGTAGCCAAGGGCAAACAAGCGCTCGCCATCAATCACCGGAGAGGCATCGACATCAACCAAGCGGTCGATTTCGGTCCCGCCCTTAGGCGATCCGATCGGCTGTTGCCATAGCATCTGGCCATTGCCCATCAGAGCGCCAGCCAAACGGCCGTTGGCCTGCCCCCAGAACACCCCGCCGGAAATTGACACTGGCGAGCTGTCGCCACGCAAAGTCAGCGTCGGCAATTCACTGCCCAGTTGCCAGCGGCTTTCACCGGTATTGGCATCTAGTGCCTGCAAAATGCCACGGCTGGTATTAACCACGACCAGACCTTCATCAACCAACGGCTTCGACAAGACCTCGCCTTCCACCGTCTGGCGCCAAGCAACCTCACCGGTTGTTTCGTCAAGGGCGATCACCTCGGCATTTTCCGAGCCGATGAACAGCTTGCCGTAAGACAGGGAAATGCCGCCGGCCAGCCTTGCCGGCATATCCTCTTCGAGATCCTGCTTCCAGATTTCCTTGCCCGTATCCGGATCCAGCGCTTTGACCAGACCGTTACGATCAGCCACAAACACTTTACCGTAACCGACTGCCGGACTCAGCTTAGAAAAGAAATGGCCCACGCCATTGCCGACTTTGCTGTTCCATCCCTGCACCGGGGTAAACGTGTTTTCAACCACTGGCAATGGTGCCATCTGGATAGTGTCTTCCTCACTGGCACAACCCGCAAGTAGACCGACAGCCAATGCGACCGACACTGCTTGCTTCAACACCTTCTGCATACGCTCTACCTTACTGTGCCAAGTCGTCTAGCTTAATTTGCAAGGCTGGGGATGAGCCAAGCTGCTGTGCGCTAATGTAAGCTTCACGTGCCGCTTCAATCTCACCCTTTTGCAGTAGAACATCACCGCGTAGCTCAGCGACCTTGGCCTGCCAGCTTTCGGCTGTCACTTTGTCAAGCTCGGACAACGCCTGCTCGAAGGCATCCTGCTCAGCATAGATCCGCGCCAAACGGGTTTGAGCAATAGGGAGAATTGCCACATCTTTGGTATTGGCAATCGCCCAGCTCAACTGCTCGGCAGCGGCGTCCAAATCACCGTTATCGACCTGGGCTTTCGCCAGCTGAAGCGCGGCCAATACTGAGTACTGGCTGCTTTCATGGGCCGCAATAAATGCCTGTACGTCAGCAACGGCAGACTCACTGCCAGTTGCTAGACGGTTAACCACCTGGGTATATGCATCGGATGCCTGCTCCTTGGCTGACTGAACTTCCGACTGGTAGTAACGCCAGCCAAACAGACCACCCAAACCAATCACAGTTCCGAGAACAACGGCTTTACCGTTTTCTTTCCACCAAGCCTTTATTTGTTCAACTTGTTGTTCTTCTGTGATATTGCCGTCCACTTCCTGTCCTCTCTTAAATCAATTCGGCCAGCTTTGCTGCCACTTCGTCTTGCGCCATCGTGGTTTGCTCACCGCCGCGAAGATCTTTAACTACCACGGTATTCTCGGCGATTTCATTTTCACCCAGTACCAGTGCAACTGCCGCGCCGACGTTATCGGCACGCTTGAATTGTTTCTTGAAGTTACCGCCACCGAAATGGCTCATTACCCGCAGGCCAGCCACGTCTTCACGCAGTTTCTCAGCCAGCTTCATGCCTGCCATCATAGTACCTTCGCCGGCAGTTACCATGTAGACGTCTACCGGACGGCGTACATCGGTCAGCTCAAGGGTTTCCATCATAAGCACTAGGCGCTCAAGCCCCATCGCAAAGCCAACTGCAGGGGTCGCCTTACCACCTAGCTGCTCGACCAGGCCGTCGTAACGGCCACCGCCGCATACGGTACCCTGCGCGCCAAGGCTCTCGGTGATCCACTCGAATACAGTACGGTTGTAATAATCCAAACCACGAACAAGACGTTCATTTACTTGGTATTCGATACCTGCAGCGTCCAATAGTTCACACAAACCGGCAAAATGTTGTTTTGACTCATCACCCAGGTAGTCAGACAGCTTAGGTGCATCCACCAGCACTTCCTGGATAGCGGCATTTTTGGTATCCAGTACGCGCAGCGGGTTAGTATGCATACGGCGCTTGCAGTCTTCATCCAAAATGTCGATGTGCTGTTCGAGGAAGGCCACCAGGGCCTGGCGGTAGTTAGCACGGTCTTCGATTGAGCCGATGGAGTTCAGCTCAAGGCGAACGTGCTTGTCGATACCCAGCTCACGCCACATACGTGCCGTCATCATGATAAGTTCCGCATCAACATCCGGACCATTCAGGCCGAATACTTCCACGCCGAACTGGTGGAACTGGCGGTAGCGGCCTTTCTGCGGGCGCTCGTGGCGGAACATCGGCCCCGTGTACCACAGACGCTGTTCTTGGTTGTATAGCAGGCCATTCTGGATACCCGCACGTACACAGCCTGCGGTCCCTTCCGGGCGCAGAGTCAGGCTGTCACCGTTGCGGTCATCGAACGTGTACATTTCCTTTTCAACAACATCCGTTACTTCACCGATTGCCCGACTAAACAAATGCGTCGACTCGACGATAGGCATACGGACTTCGCTGTAGCCGTAAGCGCTTACTACTTGTTTGATGGTCGATTCCACTTTCTGCCAAAGTGGTGATTGGGTTGGAAGGCAGTCGTTCATGCCTCGAATTGCTTGAATTTGTTTCGCCACGTTTATTCTCGTTAACCGATGGGGAATGGAGTTGAATATATAGGTTATAACGCAAATAGTGAACCGCCCCAACGCGTGCGGGGGCGATTCTTGCCAATTTCGTTATTTTTCTTTCACATCAATGCGGTTTGCTGTATCCATCATTGATGCCTTGGCGCGAATTTTAGCTTCCAGCTGATCGATAACGTTGTCGTTATCGAAGCGCTCTTTCTGGCGCTGGCCGTCTTCATAAAACGCACTCTTGCGGTTGCCGCCGGCAATACCCAGGTGTGACACTTCCGCTTCACCCGGGCCATTGACCACACAACCAATTACGGAGACATCCATAGGTACGGTGATGTCTTCCAGACGCTGCTCCAGCTCGTTCACGGTGCCAATCACATCGAATTCCTGGCGTGAACAGGTTGGGCAGGCAATAAAATTAATGCCGCGCGAGCGGATACGCAGAGACTTGAGAATATCAAAGCCAACTTTGATCTCTTCGACCGGATCGGCCGCCAACGACACCCGCAACGTATCGCCGATCCCCTCAGCCAGCAGCATGCCCAGACCCACAGCGGATTTCACCGCACCAGCACGCGCACCACCGGCTTCGGTGATACCCAAGTGCAGCGGCTGCTTGATCTGCTGGGCCAGCTTACGGTAAGAGTCTACCGCCAGGAAGACATCCGATGCCTTAACACTGACCTTGAACTGGTCGAAGTTGAGACGATCCAGAATGTCCACATGGCGCATTGCCGATTCCACCAGTGCGTCCGGCGTTGGTTCGCCGTATTTCTGCTGGATATCTTTTTCCAGCGAGCCGCCGTTCACCCCGATACGGATTGGGATGTTCTTGTCGCGGGCACAGTCTACAACCGCACGGATACGGTCTTCACGACCGATGTTGCCCGGGTTGATACGCAAGCAGTCAACGCCGTATTCTGCCACTTTCAGCGCGATACGGTAGTCAAAATGGATATCAGCCACCAGCGGGATGTTCACCTGCTGCTTGATTTGCTTAAACGCCTCGGCCGCGTCCATGGTTGGCACAGATACACGAACAATATCGGCGCCCACATTTTCCAGCGATTTGATCTGCGCAACGGTCGCAGCCACATCTGTGGTGCGAGTATTGGTCATTGACTGCACCGCGATTGGCGCACCGTCACCGATCGGCACATCACCGACATAGATACGGGTGGACTGACGGCGTTTAATTGGAGACTCGTTATGCATTACATCTACTCTTTACTGCGGCAGTTTCAATCGCGCCACTTTACCAGCAGGGTACCCGCTAAGATCAACAGGTTCGCCTTTGTAGCTCAAGGTTACTACGCTCGGTGCACCCAGCACCACGCGGAAAGGTTCGTTTCCGTCCAGCTTTAGGACATCACCAGCTTTCTTAATACCGGTATCCAAGCGGCGGCCGTTGGCATCGCGGATATCAATCCAGCAATCGCCGCTAAAGCTCAGCTCAAGATCAGAGCTAGCCACCACGGCCTCCTCTTCCGAGGCCACATCAGTCAACTGCTCGGCGGCCAAGCTATCTGCACTGTCAACGTCAGTATCAGCCAGCTCTTGCGACTCGGTGAAGCTATCTTCGAAACTGGCCTGAGGCTCTGGCGCGATCTCAGGCAACTGGGCAGGCACGGCTTCAACCGCGCTCGGGCTCTCTTCTGCCCCTAGCTCAGCGACCGCGGTCAAACTGGCTGGGCTGGTACCGTTACCCGCATTGGCAATCGATTCATCCAGCGCCTGCACCTGGCCAGGCGTCGCCGACAGTTCAGTCTCGGGCGTCATCTGCAGGCTTTGCCACCACCACATCCCGGTCAAGCCGATAAACAAGGCGCCCAGCACCCAGGTCAGGCGCATAATACGGTTATCGTGCGCTTCACGTTTGGTACGGCGTGAAAAGCTCTGCATTTCCTGTTCTTGGGGTTGGGCGTGACCGTGCTGGTCAAGTTTGGCCAGTACCTCGGCCTCATTGAGGCCGACAAATTTGGCATAGGAACGCACATAGCCACGGGTGAACGTGGCTAACTGCGCTTCTTCGAAATGGTTATCTTCGATATCGCTGACCACCGAGAGGCGGAGCCTCAATCGGCTGGCAACATCCTTCTGTGAATAGCCTAGCTTCTCTCGAGCCTGACGCAGCATATCCCCTGGAAGAATGATTTCTTCGGTTGATCGTTCTTCGTTCTGTTCAGTATTCATTGGCTAGATAATTTTGATATTGCTGAGATTCCGGGTACTGAGCTCTGAGAATGCCAGCATACTTATCCGCTTGGCTATCATAGCCAGCCCGCTGCTCGAGCTGGATCAACAGCCATAGGCTGTCGGCTTTGTACCCGTATCTCTTGTTAAATGTAAACAGCCTGACGCGGGCTTCCTTGAAGTTCTGCGCCTCAATATCCAACTTCGACAACTGCAGCATTGATTTGGCCCGATAAGGCTCATAAGCCAGCGCCTTTTCAAAATACCCCCGAGCCTGAGGCTGATTGCCCTGCTCAAGGCTGCACAAGGCGGCATTTTCATAGCTGGCCGAAGTCAGATAATAATATGGTTGCTTGATGGCACGCTCAAACTCATCGATCGCCTCATCATAGCGCCCCTGACTACACAAGAATACACCATAGTTGTTTCTAACATCGCCATTTTTTGGCGAATATTGCAGTGCCTGGCGATAGATGGCCTCCGCTGATTCTGGCTCACCCACCCGTTGGTAGTAATAGGCCATGGCATTTAGCGCCCGGTAATAGCGCGGAGCATACTGCAGGGCCTGCTCAAAGTTATCGCGTGCCCGCTGCCATTGTCCTGTTTCCAAATACCCCAGCCCTAATGTCACCCTGGCTTCTGCAGCCTCGGTCTTATTCACGCTCTGGGGGGCATTGCCAGTCTCATCGACCGTAACACAACCGGCCATAAAACTACACAATAATAGGTACATCGTCCACCGTACCATCGCATTCCCACCTTAATATCCATATTAATGTGTAACCAGAGCAAGCATTCTACCTGCTCTGATTCGGTAACCGTCTATTAGACTGATTTTACCGGGATTTGTTCACCGTTTTGAGCCTTTGCTTGTGTGCGTTTCGTGCGGTCAATCACATCACCTACCAATTGTCCGCAGGCCGCATCGATATCGTCACCGCGGGTCTTACGGACCGTGACGGTAAAGTCATACTCCATCAGGGTTTTCATAAAGCGATCGATACGCGAGTTGCTCGGCTTCTTGTACGGCGAGCCCGGGTAAGGGTTGAACGGGATCAAGTTCACCTTGGCCGGCGTATCTTTCAGCGTTTCGGCCAACTGGCGGGCATGCTCCATGCCGTCATTAACATGATCCAGCAGAATATACTCAACCGTCACTCGGCCACGGTTGGCATTTGACGATGCGATGTAGCGGCGTACCGAGGCCAGGAAGTCATCGATGTTCCAGCGATCATTGATCGGCATGATTTCTGAGCGCAGCTCATCAGTCGGCGCGTGCAGGGAGATAGCCAGCGCCACATCGATATTACCGGTCATCTGATCCAGGCCAGAAACCACTCCCGACGTGGACACGGTCACACGGCGCTTAGACAGACCAAAGCCAAGGTCATCAAGCATGATTTCAAGCGCAGGGATCAGGTTCTTCATATTGAGCAGCGGCTCACCCATGCCCATCATTACCACGTTGGTAATTGGGCGACGGCCGGTTTCCTTCTCGACACCAATCTCCTTGGCTGCACGCCAAACCTGGCCGATGATCTCCGACACACGCAGGTTACGGTTGAAGCCCTGCTGGGCTGTTGAGCAGAACTTACATTCCAACGCACAACCAACCTGAGACGACACACACAGGGTTGCACGGTCATCTTCCGGAATGTAGACAGTTTCCACATCCTGATCGCCGACCTTCATGGCCCACTTGATGGTACCGTCGCTAGAATGCTGGGCTGCCGATACATACGGTGCACGAATTTCAGCCACCAGCTTGAGTTTTTCACGCAATTTCTTGTTGATGTTCGTCATCTGATCGAAATCATCACAACCGAAATGATAAATCCACTTCATAATCTGATCAGCACGGAAGGCTTTTTCGCCCAACTCCTCGGCAAAATACTTACGCAGCCCCTTGCGATCAAAATCCAGCAGATTCGTTTTAACAGTTGTCATCGGTTGTTGCCTCTTTAAATTACGTGACGTTATCTGTGCCTTGGGCATACCGACATGCGGTATACGACAGGACCTTTGAGTACCAAACGACCAGCAAGAGGCTTTCATCCACCTGCTTGTTTATCAGTTTGGTTTTATACCCGGGTAACTTCAAGGCACCTATTTATGAGAGGATTACCTGAAGCCAGCTGGGTATAAGGCGCGAAATTGTACAGGCTTTGGCGGTGAGATTCCACTTGTTCACAGGTGCGGTTACTACTGCCAAGCAAATAAAAACGGGAAGCACATGGCTTCCCGTTTCATTTTCACTGATTAAATAGCTAGGCAGGCTTAGTCGCGAGGGCAGATCTCGTCGTCTGCGAAGAAATAAGCGATCTCGCGCGCCGCAGATTCAGGGCTGTCGGCACCGTGCACCGAGTTGTGGCGCAGGCTCAGTGCATAGTCGGCACGCAGGGTACCGCAGGCCGCTTCTTCAGGGTTGGTTTTGCCCATCAACTCGCGGTAACGCACAACGGCATTTTCGCCTTCCAGCACCTGCACCATCACAGGGCCAGAGGTCATAAATGCGACCAGATCATCAAAAAACGGCTTGCCTTCGTGCTCGGCATAAAAGCCTTTGGCCTTGTTGGCATCCATATGGATCATCTTGGCAGCCACCACTCTAAGCCCCGCTTTTTCAATACGGTTATAAATGGCACCAATCAAATTACGCTTAACGGCGTCTGGCTTCACGATTGAGAATGTTCTTTCAATTGTCATTATTATTTATCCCTCAGGCTTAAATCTTCTAAAGCAACATTGCAGCAATGTTGGCAACCCCGGCTCCCGTAGCCCCCGCGGCCCAGCGGGCATCGGCACTGTCACGGAAGCAGGCTGCCAAATCAAAATGGACCCAGCCGCAGTTGTCGGTATCAACAAAGCGCGACAGGAAGGCGGCAGCATTGGATGCACCGCCCATACCGCCACCTTTCATGACTCGGCTATTGGCAGTATCGGCATAGTAAGACGGGCAGTTTGACTGATGCCAGGTTTCCAGCGGCAGCGGCCAGGCAGGCTCGTTAACCAGGTCGGAAAGCTGCTGTGCTTTTAACACCAGCGCCTTGTCCAATCCAAACAACGCATTGTAGTCGGTCCCCACCGCCATCATGGCGGCACCGGTCAGGGTCGCTGCGTCGATGATCAGAGGTGCCTTGGTTTCGCTAGCCGCAATCAAGCCATCAGCCAGTACCAAGCGGCCTTCGGCATCAGTATTCACAATTTCTACTGTCTGACCATTCTTGTACGTTAGCACATCGCCAAGCTTATAGGCGTTTCCGGCGATCAGGTTTTCGGCGCAGCACAGGATCAACTTCACACGTTGACGCAAACCTTGCTCGATAGCGTACCCCAATGCGGCGGTGACGGTGGCTGCACCGCCCATATCGCACTTCATGGTGACCATGCCGGCACTTGGCTTGATACTGTAGCCGCCGGAGTCGAAGGTGATCCCCTTGCCGACCAAACACGCCGATACCGGCGCATCCGCATCGCCGGTTGGATTGAAGTCCACGGTGAGCATCACCGGCGGTCGGCTACTGGCACGACCGACGCTGTGGGTCCCTACCCAGCCCTGCTCGGCCAAAGCGTCACCGACCAGGATCTCGTGGGTAAGGGCATCACCGGCGATCGCCGACAGGAATGACACGGCTTCATCCGCAAGCTTCTGCGGATACATTTCTTCCGGCGTGGCATTAACGACCTTGCGAACCCAGTCGGCGCTGCGGCGGCGGGCATTGAGCAACTCAAGCTCGTCCTCGTCAATCGAGGCCCAGCGCAGCTCTACCTCTACCTTTGGCGTCGCGAAGCCACAGTAGAACGCCCACTGGCGCTCATAGCTCCAGCCTTCGCCAGCCAGGCTGGCCCGGGTGATCCCCTGCGACTGCAACTGGCGGGCAGCCTGCTGGATGCGGCGCAAGGGATGGTCACCGGCAAAATGGATCACGGCACCGTCGGCTTCATAGGCCACCAGCGCCTTGTCGCCCCATACTCCCGAGTATTGGGCCGACGAGAGTGAAATCTTTAACATACTTTCTTCCTGAAAAACACTGCCGCCCTTGGGCGGCAGCAATCGGTTATTTTTTGTTTTAGTCTTGTTCGTGATCACACAGGATGTTGGCCAGCGTACGGACCCCCATGCCGGTTGCCCCAGCCGCCCACTTGTCGTTGGCAGACTTGCGATATGTACCGCTGGCATCGATGTGCATCCAGCCATTCTGGTAGTCTTCGACAAAATAAGACAGGAAGGCGGCGGCGGTACTGGCACCTGGCATAAAGTCACCCTGCGAGATGTTGCTTAGATCAGCAAAGTTCGATGGCATCATGGCTCGGTGGTGGTCCGCCAACGGCAGCGGCCACAATCCTTCGTTTTCATCGCTTGCCGCCATCAAAGCTTTTTGGGCAAGGCCATGGTCAAAGCTAAACAGCGCGTGGTAATCATTGCCCAGCGCATTCTTCGCCGCCCCCGTCAGGGTCGCACAGTCAATGATTAGCTCAGGGTTCTGGCTGCTGGCGTAGATCAAGCCATCCGCCAATACCAGGCGCCCCTCGGCATCGGTATTCAATACTTCAACGGTTGTACCATTCTTGTAGGTGATGATATCGCCCAGCTTGAACGCACGGCCCGAGACCATGTTTTCGGCACAGCACAGGATCAACTTGATACGCTTGTTGGTGCCACGGGCAATCGCCAGTGCCAGCGCCCCTGTTGCCAGTGCCGAGCCACCCATATCGGCTTTCATCGCCGTCATACCCGCTGACGGCTTGATGCTGTAGCCGCCAGAGTCAAACGTGATGCCCTTGCCAACCAGGCAAGTGTGTACCGGAGCCTCGGCGTTGCCCGTCGGATTGTAGTCAAGGCGCAGCATTGCCGGAGAACGCTCCGAGCCACGACCGACAGTGTGGATACCGTTCCAGCCTTCGTCCAGCAGATCGTTGCCCTTGATAATTTTGTAGCTCACATGCTCTGGCGCCAACGACTTGATGAACTCGCCAGCACGCGAGGCTAGCTGCGAAGGACGTACCACTTCCGCCGACTGGTTGATGATCTCGCGCACCCAGTTGGTCGCCATCAGGCGGGCCTGAAGCTCGGCTTCATCCGTTTCAGACAGACCGCTCCAGCTGACCTCGTTACCCGGCTTGGCGTTGCGATGTCCCTGAATAAATGCCCAAATACACTCCAGATCCCAACCGTCACCGGCCAACTCGACGTTCTTGATACCCTGTGCATCCAGTTTGCGGCCAGCGCGCTGCAAAGACGCCAGCACATTTTCTTCTGTCAGGTGTACTACCGCACCGTCAGCTTCAAAGGTTACCAGGGCGTTTTTGCCCCACTTTTCGTCAGCTGCTTCCGCAGTCAGTAGTACACGCATATTGGCAGACATGAAATACTCCTTGGATTGTTGTTACCCCGCCAGCTTCGGCGCAGTAACGAGATGTGAAAGGGCGTGCCTAACGCCTGAATACATAATCTCTCATGCATTTGGATAACAAATGAATGACAATGATGTTACCCACGATAACAGATGTTATTGGGGCTCTTTTCTGTATTACAAGGGGTTTCACAGCGATTTCAGCACGTTCCGTGCAGTTCTCCAGCATAGGGGAGGACTATAGAGTTGAAAATATGGCCTTCCGACCCGTTTTCAGAATTTATCTTACTCTGCCTTGGTTGCAGCCAAGAAACAAGCTGTTTACAACGAGACTAAGAGCAAGATCATAGGGGAAGGCGGCGGTAGGCGTTCAAGTTCAGCGACAGCGAGGCTCAGTCAGCCTCTTCAATCCAGTACATCTGGACGGCTTCCAGCACGCGCTCACTGCAATGGCTGGGATCATCGTCAAAGTCATCCAGCGCCAAAATCCACTCTCTCAAATCGGTAAAGCGGATCGTCACCGGATCAACATCAGGGTGCAGTTCAGAAAGCTCAATTGCCAAGTCCCGTGAATCTATCCATTTTAGGCCCATAACGGTCTCCTCTACTTCCTTACTCTAGCCTCTGGCCCTATTAGTGTAGCCAATAGCCCGGCGCTCATAACAAGCAGCGGGTATAAAAAAGCCCCGATGGTTTCACCAGCGGGGCTTTAAATCTCTTAGTGGTTTTCCGATGCCAGGTTCAGGGTGTACTTCGGAATTTCCACCACCAAATCTTCATCAGCAACTTTGGCCTGACAACTCAAACGCGATTCAGGCTCCAGTCCCCATGCTTTATCCAACATGTCATCCTCCAGCTCATCACTTTCTTCCAGTGAGTCAAAGCCTTCACGGACGATACAGTGACACGTGGTGCAGGCACAGGATTTTTCACACGCATGTTCAATGCCAATACCGTTGCGCAGTGCCACGTCAAGAATCGTCTCGCCTTCTTGCGCTTCTAGCACTGCCCCTTCCGGGCAAAGCTCATCATGGGGTAATACAACAATTTTAGGCATGCCTAAACCTCATCAATCGACTGACCAGCCAGGGCACGGCGGATAGACTGATCCATCCGGCGCGATGCAAATTCCTGGCTCGCCTTATCTGTTTTCTTAATTCCCGCTTCAATCGCGTACGGGTCGGTGCCCTGGCGCAATTGAACCAGTTCCATCATGACGGCTTCCAGCTCGTCGCGCTCTTCTTTGCTCAGTAGAGTATCGCCATCCTGAGCCAGCGCTGCAATCAACCCTTCCAGTACGCGATCCGCTTCCACTTGTTGCTCGGCAAGGGCACGGGCGTCTTTGTCGTCCTGGGCAAAGGTCATTGAATCACGGATCATAGTCGCAATTTCATCGTCGGTCAGGCCATATGAAGGCTTCACCTGGATAGAAGATTGCACACCGCTACTCTTTTCCATCGCAGTTACAGACAACAAACCGTCTGCATCCACTTGATATGTAACACGAATATGTGCTGCACCTGCGGCCATCGCAGGAATGCCGCGCAAGGTAAAGCGTGCCAGTGAACGGCAGTCACTCACCATTTCACGCTCGCCCTGAACCACATGGACTGACATAGCCGTCTGACCATCTTTGAACGTGGTGAACTCCTGGGCGCGGGCGACAGGAATCGTGGTGTTGCGCGGGATGATTTTCTCGATCATACCACCCATGGTTTCGATACCCAGCGACAACGGGATCACATCCAGCAGCAGCATGTCAGCATCAGGCTTGTTACCTGCAAGGATATCAGCCTGAATCGCCGCACCAATCGCCACCACCTGATCCGGGTCGATCGACGTCAGTGGCGCTTTGCCGAAGTAGTTGCCAACCATTTCACGCACCAGTGGTACGCGAGTTGAACCACCAACCATGACGGTTTCGATCACGTCTTCGGCAGTGACCTCTGCATCTTTCAATGCCCGACGGCATGCCATCAGCGTCTTTTTCACCAAAGGTTGGATCAAGGTATCGAACTGCTCACGGGAAACAGTACCCTGCCAGTCAAGCACATCGACCGAGACTTCATCCGCATCGGACAGCGCTTCTTTGGCTGCCTGCGCAGCATCTTGCAGCTTGCGTTGGGCAATCGCATCGCGCTCGGTGATACCGGCTTGCTCGGCAATCCAATCCGCCAGCAGGTGGTCAAAGTCATCACCACCTAGCGCAGAATCACCACCCGTGGCCATCACTTCAAACACACCTTTCGACAGGCGAAGAATAGAGATATCGAATGTACCGCCGCCCAAGTCATACACAGCGATCACGCCTTCCTGACCTGAGTCCAAACCATAGGCAATCGCAGCCGCCGTGGGCTCGTTAAGCAGGCGAAGAACATTGAGGTTCGCCAACTTCGCCGCGTCTTTAGTACCCGCACGCTGGGCATCATCAAAGTAGGCAGGGACAGTGATCACCACACCTTCCAGCTCACCACCCAAAGTATCTTGCGCACGCTGGTTAAGGGTCTTGAGAATTTCAGCCGACACCTGGACCGGGTTAACCTCACCACCACGGGTGATCAGCTGAGGCAAACCGTTATCCGTTGCACTGAACTGATATGGCATCTGCGGATAGCGTGCTTGGATATCCGCCAGAGAGCGGCCCATCATACGCTTAACAGAAATAATACTATTAATCGGATCCTGCTGGGCGATATCGCGGGCTTCATGGCCAACGACCACGTCACTTTCACTGTAGTGAACCGCCGATGGCAGAATCGCACGGCCTTGGTCATCTTTCAGGGTTTCCGGAACGCCGCTGCGTACTGCAGCCACGAGAGAGTTTGTAGTGCCCAGATCAATACCCACCGCCAATTTGTGTTGGTGCGGCGCAGCGCTTTGACCGGGTTCAGCAATCTGTAACAGTGCCATTTTCGTTCCTGTGGTGTTTTTACCGGGCTTGGATAAAATCAATCAAGCAGGCTATCTTCCAAGCGCTCGACTTCTTCACGCAGCTTAACAATAAATTTCAGCTTGCGCACGGCGTCAGCCGCCACTTCCCAGTTTTCATCAACAAGTAATTGCTCAAGCTCAACCAGCTGTGCCTTGTACAGGGTTGAGGCGTGCTGTTCAAAATCAAACAACGCGCTTTGTGGATCACTCGACTCCGGGATCTCCTCCAACTCTTCACGCAGCTCCATTTGCTGCATCAAGAAGACAGGATCTTGCAACGTCTTCTGCTCACCACGGATATCCACGCCGTTGACCGACAACATGTACTCTGCGCGGGAGATAGGGTTTTTCAACGTCTGGAAGGCATCGTTGATCTGCGCAGCTTTCTGCACCGCCATTAAACGGTCACGCTCGGAAGCCGTAGCAAAGTTATCAGGGTGGAAATGGCGCTGCAGTTCGCGGAACTGGGTTGCAAGAAGGCTACCGTCCAGCTGAAACTGAAATGGTAGCCCAAAGAGTTCGAAATGATTCATATCGCGTGAGTTTCTGTAAAGACCGAGTCTAAAAATAACTGAACCTGACCCTCCCTCGACTAAAGGCAGCAATCAGGTCCAATTGGCTCAGCGATTATACGTTGAAGCTTTCACCGCAGCCGCATTCGCTGGATACATTAGGGTTGTTGAATTTGAAGCCCTCGTTGAGACCTTCTTTGGCAAAGTCCAACTCAGTACCATCTAGATACACCATGCTCTTGGCATCAATGATGATCTTCACCCCTTTCTCTTCGAAGATCTGATCACCTTCCTCTAGCTGGTCAACAAATTCCAGTACATAGGCCATTCCCGAACAGCCTGAAGTCCGGACACCCAGCCGAAGGCCGATACCTTTTCCTCGGTTTTCTAGGAAAGTAGCTACGCGACTCGCGGCCGCTTCAGTAATCGTTATGGCCATACAACAACCCTTAGAAAATTAATGTTCTTCGTGTTTCTTCTTGTAATCGCTCACAGCTGCTTTGATTGCGTCTTCCGCAAGAATTGAGCAGTGAACTTTTACAGGTGGAAGCTCAAGTTCCTCGGCAATCGCCGAGTTCTTGATGCTAGCAGCTTCGTCCAGCGTCTTGCCCTTCACCCACTCAGTGATCAGTGAACTTGAAGCAATCGCAGAACCGCAGCCATACGTTTTGAACTTGGCATCTTCGATGATGCCTTCCTCAGTCACTTTGATCTGAAGTTTCATTACGTCGCCACAGGCAGGAGCCCCTACCATGCCGCTACCAACACTTTTGTCGTTTTTATCAAATGAGCCCACGTTACGCGGGTTCTCATAATGATCGATAACTTTTTCACTATATGCCATGACAGTTTCCTCGAATACGTGATGACCGCAAGATTAGTGGTGTGCCCACTCGACCGTGTTCAGGTCAATACCTTCTTTATACATATCCCAAAGCGGAGACATGTCACGTAGTTTCTCAACCGCACCGCGGATTTGTGAAACTGCGTAGTCTACTTCTTCTTCCGTCGTGAAGCGACCGAAAGAGAAGCGAATTGAGCTGTGTGCCAGTTCATCGTCCAAGCCTAGGGCGCGAAGAACATAAGACGGCTCCAGGCTGGCAGAAGTACAAGCCGAACCCGAAGAGACAGCAAGATCTTTCAGTGCCATCAGCAGCGACTCGCCTTCAACGAACGCAAAGCTGATGTTCAGGTTGTTCGGTAGGCGCTGCTCCAGATCACCATTGATGGTCATCGCCTCGATACCTTCAAGGCCTTTCAACATGCGCTCGCGCAGGGCAAGGGCATGCTGGTAGTCTTTGTCCATCTCTTCTTTGGCGATGCGGAATGCTTCACCCATACCCACGATCTGGTGGGTCGCCAGGGTACCAGAGCGGAAACCACGCTCGTGACCACCACCGTGCATTTGCGCTTCAAGGCGGATACGCGGCTTACGACGAACGTAAAGAGCACCGATACCTTTAGGGCCGTAGATTTTGTGCGCTGACAGCGAAATCAGGTCGATCTTCATTTCCTGAACATCGATTGGCAGCTTACCGGCTGACTGAGCAGCATCAACATGGAAGATCACTTTCTTCTCACGGCATAGCTCACCGATAGCAGCGATATCCTGGATAACACCGATTTCGTTGTTCACATGCATGATTGACACCAGCACGGTGTCTTCACGCATCGCGTCGCGCAGTTTCGCCATATCGATCAAGCCGTTGGCTTCTGGCTCAAGGTAAGTCACCTCGTAGCCTTCACGCTCTAGCTGGCGGCATGGATCAAGTACAGCTTTGTGTTCTGTCTTACAGGTGATGACGTGCTTGCCCTTCTTGCCGTAGAAGTGAGCGGCACCTTTGATAGCCAGGTTATCTGACTCAGTTGCACCTGAAGTAAATACGATTTCGCGTGGGTCTGCGTTTAGCAGCTCAGCAATCTGCTCACGAGCAGTATCAACCGCTTCTTCAGCCTGCCAACCGAAGCGGTGAGAACGAGAAGCCGGGTTACCGAAGTTTCCATCCATGGTCATGCATTGCATCATTTTTTCTGCAACACGCGGATCAACTGGGCAAGTAGCGGAATAATCAAAATATATTGGCAGTTTCATCTTCATCTCCGAAAACACGGACGTCTGGTCTCTAGGAGCGAACATCGACACCGATTGAGGTGTTGTCGTGTGTATTTTTATGTCCAAATGACGACTTAGTTAGGATCTGATCCTGACGGTCAGATATTTCTTGTACGTCATTGTCTTGCATCAACTCACCAAGAGTGATGTTATTCAAAAAGCCGCTGATGCGGGAGCTCAGGTCACGCCATAGCGTGTGTGTCAGGCAGCGAACCCCGCCTTGACAGTCTCCCTTGCCGTGACACTTAGTCGCATCTACCGATTCATCGACGGCCGCAATCACCATACCCACTGCAATGTGGTTGGCATCTTCGCCAAGGCGATACCCCCCACCCGGTCCACGAACACTGGCCACCAAGCCAGCCTTGCGCAGGCGAGAGAACAACTGTTCCAAATAGGACAACGAGATCCCCTGACGCTCTGAAATGTCAGCCAAAGGAACCGGACCGTCCTGAGAGTGCAAAGCCACGTCTAACATGGCCGTGACTGCGTATCTTCCTTTTGATGTCAATCTCATAACACACCGCTACCCACGTTTGTCTATGGGGAGGAGTGTCGCATACCTGACTAAAACGGTCAAGTATTTGCCTGACTATTTCAGTCAGGCTTTTAGCCATAGAGAACTTGTGTCTATTTCTCTGGACGAGAGAGTGACTTTTCTACTGAGGAAAGGATACCACGTAAGATATTCAGCTCCTGTGATTCCGGTCGAGCCCGGGAAAACAGGCGGCGCATTTTGGTCATTACCATCGATGGCTTGTCTTTACTGATAAAGTCGGTCTTGGTTGCCACCTTTTCAAGGTGCTGGTAGAACATTTCCAGCTCCTTCATTCGCGGGTATTCCTCAACATGCTGTTGGGTTTGGAATTTTTCCGACGCCAAAAACGCCATGCGAATTTCATAACTCACCGTCTGTACGGCCATCGCCAGATTCAACGAGCTGTATTCAGGGTTAGCCGGAATGTAGACGTGGCAATGGCAACGCTGCAGTTCTTCATTAGTCAGGCCGGTACGCTCTCGACCAAACAGGATTGCGACGTTGTGGGACGGTGCCTCGGCAATCGTCTTGATCCCGCACTCGCGGGGATCCAGCTGCGGCCATTCCAAAGTGCGCGAGCGGGCACTGGAGCCCACCACCAAGCCGCAATCGGCGATAGCGTCATCGAGACTAGACACGATCTTCGCCTGCTCGACGATATCTGAAGCCCCCGCAGCCAGTGCGTATGTGGTTTCGTCTATCTCGCAGGCCGGGTCGACCAGAACCAGGTTGGTCAGGCCCATCACTTTCATCGCCCGGGCAGCAGAACCAATATTGCCGGGATGTGAGGTACCCACGAGAACTACACTGACTTTATCTAACATAGGAGGTGCAACTTTCAACTCTATCAATCGAACCGAAAGATATTAACACAGGGATTTTAAAAAAGGTGAAAACATGTAAAAACTTTATACCTAAGTGGCTTCATGTTGCACGATTCTGTTTTTACTCAATGTGTTCTGTTCAAAGTAAATAACCGAATGGAATAACAAGCCAGTTTCACTGGTAATTTGAGACCGAAACGAGCGCTGTGACGATGAAAACCCCGCCACCTGGCCAGGCATGGCCACACGAATAAAAAATAACCACTTCCCTTTTGCCCTAGCTCTGATATACTCGCCGCCGCTTTTTAGTTCTTTAACATCCGTTGGGAAGATCCTATGCATCCTATGCTGAACATTGCCATTCGTGCTGCACGAAAGGCTGGTGACCATGTCATTAAATCTCTAGAAAAATCGCAAGCTATTGAAGTAGCTAACAAAGGCAATGATGTTGTTACTAACATCGATAACGAAGCAGAAGCTATCATTATCGACACTATCCGCAAATCTTACCCTGATCACTGCATCATTGCAGCTGAAAGCGGTACGATTGAAGGCAAGGACAAAGAATGCCAGTGGATCATCGACCCAGTGGATGGCACCAAGAACTTCGTTCGTGGTTACCCTCACTACGCTATCTCTGTTGCACTACGCATGCGCGGCCGCACTGAAGTGGCAGCAGTATACGACCCAGCACGCAACGAGCTATTCACTGCAACTCGTGGCTCCGGCGCACAGCTAAACAGCCAGCGTATCCGTGCATCTCAGCCACGTGACCTGACCGGTACGACTCTGGCAACAGGCCTACCGTTTGCTGCCAAGCAGCACTCTGAAAGCTTCATGAAAATCCAGAGCGCTCTATTTGTAGAGTGTGACGATATGCGTATGTCTGGCTGTGCAGCCCTAGACCTGTGTTACCTAGCGGCTGGCCGTGTTGACGGCGTGTTCCGCCTAGGCCTGAAGCCTTGGGAAATTGCAGCGGGTGAGCTTATCGCGCGCGAAGCAGGTGCTATCTGTGCAGACTTCACTGGCAACACTAACCACCTTGTGACTGGCAACATCGTTGCTGGTAACGCTCGCGTAGTTAAGCCACTGCTAGGCAAAATCCGTGAACACGGTAGCGAAGCACTAGCGAAATAATTCTCGCTAACTACAGACACGAAACGCCCCGGAGATGAACATCTCCGGGGCGTTTTTTTATCCCCCAACAACTACACTTCTTCTTAACCTTAAAAGGAGAAGACAATGAAAGTAGTTTATCCCTTCTTGATAGGTATCGCTTTGGCTATGCCACTACAGGCTAGTATCAAGGATCCTGACTGTACCGCTGAAAAAGCAGCCAAAAGTACTGCTGCCAAAATGACAGTGGGAGTGAGTGGGCGTTGCTCTCCCAAAGAGGCGGCCAAAGATACCGCCACTGGCGCAGTCAGCAATGCCCTACCCGATGAGGGCGTGGCTGGCAAAGCGGTCGATGCGGCCTTGCCCGGCTCTTCAAGCGACAACAAAGGCGTCAAGCCTAATAACCAATAGGAAACCAGGTCCTAGGATCTAGGCACCGCTCTTCCCCGCTCTAAACAAAAACGGAGCCCATCGGCTCCGTTTTTCATTCAGTAAGTAGACACAGCGCCTCTACGGCATGGCATCAAACTCTTCACCTTCTTTGTCGACTTGCGGCGGCATCAGGTGTTCACGGGTAATACCCAGTTTAAGCGCCAGTGCCGAAGCCACGTAGATCGACGAGTAGGTACCGACAGTGATACCGATCAGCAAGGCTGCGGCAAAACCGTGGATCATGCTACCGCCTTTCATGAACAGAGCGATAACCACGAACAATGTGGTACCAGAGGTGATCAGGGTACGGCTCAAAGTCTGGGTAATTGAGTTGTTCATCACCTCTACCGCATCGCCCTTACGCATCTTGCGGAAGTTTTCTCGGATACGGTCGAAGACCACGATGGTATCGTTGAGCGAGTAACCGACAACCGTCAGCAAGGCTGCCACGATAGTCAGGTCAATCTCGATTTGGGTAAACGAGAAAATACCAATCGTGATGATTACGTCGTGGGCCAATGCCAATACCGCACCCGCCGCCAAACGCCACTCAAAGCGCATTGAAACATAGAGCAAGATACAGATCAGCGAAACCAAAATAGCCAAGCCACCCGCTTCTGCCAGCTCGTCACCCACGTTCGGGCCGACGAATTCGATACGGCGCATTTCAACGTCCTGGCCCGTACCGGCTTTCAAGGCATCTATGATCTGGGTCCCTAATTTCTCACCCTGCGCATCTTCGCGCGGCTGAAGGCGAACCATCACATCGCGGGCCGTACCGAAGTTCTGCACGATCGCATCACCAAAGCCAGCCACTTCCAGTGATTCACGGATCTGGCCCAGATCTGCAGGCTTCTCGAAGCCCACTTCAATCAGGGTGCCGCCGGTGAAATCCAACCCCCAGTTCAGTTTCTGGGTCGTCACGGTGCCGATGGCAGCGATAATCATAATGATCGAAAGGACAAATGCGCCTTTCGACCAGCGCATAAAGTCGATCGCCCTATCCGCTTTCATTATTTGAAACATGTCAGCGTCTCCTTAGATCGACAGTTTATCGACGCGCTTACCGCCGTAAACCAAGTTAACCAGCGCACGGGTACCAATGATGGCCGTGAACATGGAAGTCAAAATACCAATTGATAGGGTAACGGCGAAGCCTTTGATCGCACCGGTCCCCACAGCAAACAGGATAATTGCGGTGATCAGGGTGGTAATGTTGGCATCGGCGATAGTACTAAAGGCATTGGCATAGCCCTGCTGAATCGCATGTTGCGGGCTACGGCCATCGCGAAGCTCTTCACGAATACGCTCGAAAATAAGTACGTTGGCATCGACCGCCATACCTACCGTCAGAACGATACCAGCGATACCCGGCAAGGTCATGGTGGCACCAGGGATCATCGACATCACACCGATAATCAAGATCAGGTTCATCACCAGCGCCAAGTTGGCAAACAGGCCAAAACGACGGTAGTAAAGCAGAGTAAATAGCATTACCGCCACCATGCCCCAAATCATCGCCTGGATCCCCATGTCGATGTTTTGCTGGCCCATTGATGGACCGATGGTGCGTTCTTCCACGATTGAGATTGGTGCAATCAAGGCACCGGCACGCAATAACAGCGCCAAGTTGTGGGCTTCAGCCTGCGAGTCAATCCCAGTAATACGGAAGTTACGGCCCAGCGCAGTCTGGATAGTCGCCTGGTTAATCACTTCTTCGTGTTTTTCCAGGATAACCTTACCGTTTTCGTCACGTTCACCACTGTCTTTGTACTCAGTGAATAGTGTCGCCATCAACTTACCCACGTTGTTACGCGAGAAAGCTGTCATCTTGCTACCACCTTCGCTATCTAGCGAGATGTTAACCTGAGGACGGCCATATTCATCGGCACTTGAGCTGGCATCGGTAATGTGAGAACCGCCAAGGATCACACGTTTCTTCAGCACAGCTGGACGCCCGTCACGGGTAAACTTCACTTCGCTGCCTGGTGGCACACGGCCTGAAGCTGCTGCTGCCAGATCGGCAGAGCTATCCACTTCACGGAACTCTAGAGTTGCGGTTGCACCTAAGATTTCCTTAGCGCGGGCCGTATCCTGAACACCCGGAAGCTCAACCACAATACGGTTAGCACCCTGGCGCTGAACCAATGGCTCGGCAACACCCAGCTCATTTACACGGTTACGCAGAATGGTAATGTTCTGGTCAACCGCATAGTTACGAATTTCCTGCAGGCGGGCATCGGTAAATGTCGCACTCAGCAGGAAGCCGCTGGTAGTATCGGTAAACTGCATATCCGGGTGAAGACGCTGCAGTTCACGTTTGGCTTCAGCCAATTGCTCGCTATTACGCAGGCGGACTTCAACCGCTTCATCGGTTTTGCTGATCGCACGGTAACGAATCTTCGCTTCACGCAACTCAGTACGGAACGTTTCTTCCTGCTGACCCAGCAATTTCTCCATTGCTGCGTCCATATCTACTTCCATCAAGAAATGCACACCGCCGCGCAGGTCAAGACCCAGTTTCATTGGGTTAGCGCCGATGGACTCAAGCCAGTCAGGAGTAGAAGGAGCAAGGTTGAGGGCTACGACGAAATCGTCGCCAAGCTGTTCGTTAAGAATATCGCGAGCACTGATTTGGGTATCAGTGTCGTTAAAGCGGACCAGGACAGTACCGTTTTCGAAAGCGACTGATTTATAAGAGATTTGATTTTGTTCTAAATCTTCGGTGACGGCATCCAGCGTGGACATATCTGCCGAGGCGCCACGCGCCCCGGAGATTTGAATTGCTGGATCTTCACCGTATACATTGGGAAGTGCGTAGAGCAAACCGATAAGTAGCGCAAACACTACCATCAGGTTCTTCCACAAGGGATAACGGTTTAGCACTGCAGTGATCCTTCAAAGCAAGTTTTACAGAGACTTCATTGTGCCTTTTGGCAGCACTGCAGTTACAAAGTCTTTCTTGATAGTAACTTCAGTTGTGTCGTTTAGTGCGATAACAATGTAGTCGTTTTCTTCAGAAACCTTAGAAATCTTACCTACAAGGCCACCGTTGGTGAGCACTTCGTCACCCTTGCCCATAGAAGACATTAGGTTCTTGTGCTCTTTCACGCGTTTTGCCTGTGGGCGGTAAATCATGAAATAGAAGATAACGGCAAACAGGCCAAGCATGATAAATAGCTGCATACCGCCGCCCTGTGGTGCACCTTCAGCTGCTGCGTGTGCTTGAGAAATCAGACTCATTTACTAACGTCCTCGATTATTTGTTGTCATTTAATGGTGGAACTTCACGGTTACGACGTGCATAGAATTCTTCTACGAACACATCGAAACGATCTTCTTCAATCGCCTTGCGGATACTTTCCATCAAACGCTGGTAGTAACGCAAATTGTGGATTGTGTTAAGGCGCGCACCGAGGATTTCATTACATTTATCCAAGTGGTACAGGTACGCCTTCGAATAGTTGCGACAAGTGTAACAGTCACAGTGCGGATCGAGAGGGGTTGTATCCGTTTTATGTTTCGCATTACGGATCTTGATCACACCTCCGGTCACAAACAGGTGGCCATTTCGGGCATTTCGAGTCGGCATCACACAATCGAACATATCGATACCGCGGCGAACACCTTCAACCAGGTCTTCTGGTTTACCCACACCCATCAGGTAGCGCGGCTTGTCTTCCGGCAGCTGCGGACAGGTGTGCTCAAGGACACGGTGCATGTCTTCTTTCGGCTCACCAACCGCAAGGCCACCTACCGCATAACCGTCAAAACCGATCTTCGTCAGGCCTTCGACCGACACATCGCGCAAGTCTTCGTATACACTACCCTGGACGATACCGAACAGCGCATTTTTGTTACCAAGTTTGTCAAAGTGGTTACGGCTGCGTTGTGCCCAGCGCAACGACATCTCCATCGACTTCTTCGCTTCGTCGTGTGTCGCAGGGTAAGGCGTACACTCGTCGAAGATCATCACGATGTCAGAGCCAAGGTCTTTCTGAATTTCCATCGACTTCTCGGCGTCCATGAAAATCTTGTCGCCGTTCACCGGGTTACGGAAGTGAACACCCTCTTCGGTGATCTTACGGATATCACCCAAGCTGAACACCTGGAAACCGCCTGAATCGGTCAGGATCGGGCCTTGCCACTGCATGAAATCGTGCAAATCGCCATGCAGCTTCATCACTTCCTGGCCCGGGCGCAGCCACAGGTGGAAGGTATTACCCAACAAGATTTGGGCGCCGGTTTCTTTTACTTCTTCCGGCGTCATACCCTTGACCGTACCGTAGGTACCAACCGGCATGAAGGCCGGTGTTTCTACCGTGCCACGTTCAAACTGCAGACGACCGCGGCGGGCACGTCCCTGGGTTTTATCTAATTCAAATTTCACAAAGCCTCCAACAGCCAGAGAAACAATCTGACATAAACACCCCCGTCCCGCTAAGGTCAGGGGCACAACACTGGCATCAACCGGCCCTAAGCCGGCCCTGCCTAATTACACCTGCCATTGGCATCGCAGGTTTTCCACTCCGCCATAAAGCCTAGTGGATGAATTTGTCATCGTCTGGTGTTAATTATCCAGAGATGAAAAATATAAAGGCTGCATTTTAGCAAATGCAGCCTTAAGTGACACTGACTTCGTCAATGAAAAGTGCGATTACACAGTTTTGCGGGTAATAAACATCGAATCGCCATAGCTGAAGAAACGGTATTTGTTTTCAACAGCTTGCTTGTAAGCATTCATTGTATGCTCGTAGCCAGCAAAGGCACTCACCAGCATGATCAAGGTTGATTCCGGCAAGTGGAAATTGGTGATCAGCACATCGATCAGCTGATACTCATAACCCGGGTAGATAAAGATTTCGGTATCACCGAAAAATGGCTTCAGCTCGGTCCCTTTCTGTTTGGCATCCTGGGCAGCACTTTCCAGCGATCGCACCGAGGTCGTGCCCACCGCAATCACGCGTTTGCCGCTGGCCTTGGTCTCGTTAACTGCCGCCACCACGTCTTCTGGCACTTCAACATATTCGGCGTGCATATGGTGGTCATTGATATTATCCACACGAACCGGCTGGAACGTGCCGGCACCGACATGCAGGGTCACGAAGGCAAAGTTCACGCCCTTGGCCTTGAGGGCCGCCATCAGCTCATCGTCAAAGTGTAGGCCCGCAGTCGGAGCTGCCACAGCACCGGGCTTAGCGTTGTAAACCGTCTGGTAACGCTCTTTATCGGCATCTTCGTCAGGGCGGTCAATATATGGTGGAAGCGGCATATGGCCCACTTCTTCGAGGATCTCCAACACCGTTTTGTCGCTGTTGAAGCGGATTTCAAACAATGCATCATGGCGAGCAACCATTTCAGCCTGATATTCATCATTCTCACCAAGGAACAATTCATTACCCGGCTTCGGAGATTTTGACGCACGTACATGGGCAAGGATGCTCTTGTCATCCAACATACGCTCAACCAACACTTCCAGCTTACCGCCGGAGGCTTTGCGACCAAACAAGCGCGCAGGGATCACTCGGGTATTGTTGAACACTAACAAATCACCCGGCTCAACCAGATCCAGGACATCCTTAAAACCTTTATGCGCCAATTCACCAGTATTACCGGTCAGTTGCAGCAGGCGGCTTGCAGTGCGCTGAGGTTGCGGGTAACGAGCAATCAGCTCATCAGGTAGGTCAAAGTCAAAATCAGAAACTTGCATCATTAGGGCCCTAAATTACAGCAGGCAGCTAGTATAGGCTGCCACACTGCAATATCAAGCAAAGATCACCTCGATAGTGCTAGCCCCTGACACGCCGACGCAACCACGTTACAGCCGCAAGCAGTGCCAACCCAACGAGACCGAGTCCACCGCCACTGCCGCTGTTGCCCCCACCGCTGGCCACGGACTGGGAGACATCGACCACGGCTCCCACCCCTTCATAGTTGGCCAAGAAGGGATCCACGGCAAAGGTTGACGCAGCCTGATCCAAAGCCCCCTGGCCAATTTCCGCTTCCAGCCAGCTCCTTTGACCCGCGACTTCCGAATAGACGCCAGGCAAACGACCGGCACAACCTTCACCAAAACTGACAAGCCCCACGAGGCGCAAGCCAAAATCGCTGTCTGCTGCCCGCAGCGGATCCTGCCAGACTAAAGGGCCGCCAGAATCCCCAAAGCAACTGTCCCGGCCGAGAGTTGGAGACACGGAGCCGGCGCATATAAAAATACTGTATTCGCTGCTATTGATATTGGCGCCCCACATGGAGTCACAAATACTGTCAGGCACACCTGATAACACGGTCTGCCGAAGCCGGGTTGCCCCAGAGCTAGAATTATTGGCATCGGTACTGCCCCAGCCTGACACCAATAAGTTCGGCTGGCGTTCGTCGTTGGTTACCCATCCGTTGGCAAAAGCCTCATCAGCACGCTGCTGATCATCCGTCGATGCAATCCGGATAGGCAACGCACTGTCCGGCAAGGGACTGGATAATTTGATAATGGCAATATCGTTGGCAAACCGCGACGCATTGTATTTGGGGTGAAGCACGATTTCATGCACCGACACCGCATTGAGCGAGCCCGCGCTGAAGATACTGGTGATACCAGCCCACACCTTCACCTTGCTCGGTTTGGCGGTCTCGAAGCCATTGCGCATACAGTGGGCAGCAGTCAGCACGACATCGGCGCTGATCACCACACCGCCGCAAATAAACGTTCTTTCATCCGCGCCTTCGCCGAAGGTCATATTGAGGTAAGCCTGCCAAGGTATTTCACTGGCCCCGGACTCAATCCCACCGATAATTTTCGGTTGGGGGACAGGATCATCACTGTGTGCATAGAATGGCAACCACATCGCCCAAGACAGCATGATAAACAGCAGCTTACGCATTGACTCATTCCTCTACGGCATCATTTTAATGAGTATACGACACAATTTTCTTTTTAACGCATGAGAAACAAATGAGAAACATTCAAATAACTTGCGAAATCTTTGACTAGCGTCATAGGTCGCGCTCACAGGATTGGCTACATTCTTAGGAGAAGCAGAAAAAGGAAACTGAGAAGCCCACAAAAATGGGCAAAAACAACAATAACTCACCGTTATTGAGGAGGCTCTATGTTTACCGTCGCCGATATGATGACGCCCCACCCCCATACCTTGAGCGCATCGCATACCCTTGCCGATGCCAAGCGGCTCATGGCCAAGCACCATATCCACCATGTCCCGGTTACCGACAAAGACAATCACCTGATTGGCTTGGTCAGCCAACGGGATATCCTCTCTGCCCAGGAGTCAAGTCTTGAGCAAATCTCGAAGAGCACGTTTATTTCCGCCCTCGATATTCCACTGGAGCAGACCATGCACCGCAATCTAAGGTGCGTAGAACCGACAGCGGGACTCAAGGAAGCGGCACTCTACATGCAAAAACACCAAATTGGCTGTTTGCCGATAGTCGACCACAATAAGTTAGTGGGGATCATTACCGATACCGATTTTGTTTCTATCGCCATCAACCTACTGGAGCTCCAGGAAGAGGTCGAACCGCTTGAAAACGACTCTACATCCAGCTACTGAATATCCATCAGGTACGGTGCCAGAAATTCCCGTGACCACCGACAGCACATGAACTTTCTGGCCCACCTCCACCTCGCCCAGCAATGCAATAGCCACCTTGCCGGGAATCTACTGGCTGATTTTGTCCGAGGCGATCCCTACCGGCAGTTCGACCGGGACATCGCAGACGGGATCAAACTCCACCGCTTTGTCGACAGCTATATCGATGCCATGCCGGAAGTACGCCAATGCCGGCAACTGTTTGGCCCGGAGACCCGCAGGGTCAGCGGCATAGCCCTCGATATGGCTTGGGATCACTTTCTTGCACGCCATTGGCAACATTTCCACCCTCAGACACTGCCCGATTTCGTCACCGCAGCCAGAGCAGAAGTCGAGAAATACCAGCACAACATGCCAGAGAGCTACCTGCTTACCATGAGCCGGATGTGGCAGCAAAACTGGCTGCTGCAATACCAGTACCCTGAGACCCTGAAAACGGCGCTGCTGCGCATGGCCAACCGCAGGCCAAGGCTCCACCAGCTCGCCCGAACCCCCGATGTCCTGATGGCCAACTACCGCCAGTTGGAGCATGAATTTTTTTTGATTTACCCACAAGTCGAACAGGCAGCACAGCACTTCCATCCCCCCTCCAGACCAGAATAAAAAAAGAGCGCCACTGCGGCGCTCAAACATCAACGAAAATATAACAATTACTAGGAGGTTCAGGTTGTTAAGTTATTTAAACTGATCTTCTTCGGTCGACCCCGTCAACGCAGTGACCGATGAGTTTCCGCCCTGGATGGTATTGGTCATCTTGTCGAAGTAGCCGGTACCCACTTCCTGCTGGTGAGCAACGAAGGTGTAGCCTTTTTCCGCGGCTTCAAACTCTGGGCGCTGGACCTTCTCGACATAGTGACGCATACCCTCACCCTGGGCATAGGCGTGGGCCAGCTCGAACATGTTGAACCACATGTTGTGGATACCCGCCAAGGTAATGAACTGGTACTTGTAGCCCATGTCCGACAGCTCTTGCTGGAACTTGGCAATAGTGGCGGCATCAAGGTTCTTTTCCCAGTTGAACGATGGCGAGCAGTTGTAGGCCAGAAGCTGATCCGGGTACTGGGCATGGATCGCCTCAGCAAACTTGCGCGCCTCTTCCAAGCATGGCGTAGCGGTTTCACACCAAATTAGATCGGCGTAAGGGGCATAGGCAAGCCCACGGGCGATGGCCTGGTCAATACCGGCACGGACGCGGTAGAAGCCTTCTTGGGTACGCTCGCCGATAATAAAGTCTTTATCGTACGGATCGCAGTCAGAAGTCAGCAGATCGGCCGCGTTGGCATCGGTACGGGCGATCACTAAGGTCGTGGTACCGGCCACATCCGCAGCCAGACGGGCCGCAACCAGTTTCTGTACCGCTTCTTGGGTAGGAACCAGCACTTTACCGCCCATGTGACCACACTTCTTCACCGACGCAAGCTGATCTTCAAAGTGCACCCCGGCCGCCCCTGCATCAATCATATTGCGCATGAGCTCGTAGGCATTCAGGACACCACCGAAGCCGGCTTCAGCATCCGCAACAATAGGCAAGAAATAATCAATCCCTTCTTCCGGTGAATTGCCGTTCGACCATTGGATTTGGTCGGCACGGCGGAACGAGTTGTTGATGCGCTTAACCACTGCCGGTACCGAGTCTACCGGGTAAAGTGACTGATCCGGATACATGCTCGAGGCGGTATTGTTATCGGCAGCCACCTGCCAGCCCGATAGGTAGATCGCTTCGATCCCTGCCTTGGCCTGCTGGACGGCCTGGCCGCCAGTCAGTGCCCCCAGGCAGTTGACATAGCCTTTCTTGGCACCGCCATTGACCAAATCCCACAGCTTATCGGCACCACGCTGGGCAATCGTGTTGGCCGGGGCAAACGAGCCGCGTAAGTTAATGACCTCTTCTGCGGTATAGGTGCGCTTTACATGCTTCCAACGTGGGTTTTCCGCCCAATCCTTTTCCAATGCTTCAATTTGTTGCTGGCGAGTCAATGTCATAATGATGTCCCTCGTTTCATTTGGCGATAATCCGCATCACATTTTGTTATTGGCAAACTGACTTTTTATCTCGGCCCGGCAGGTGACACCGGCACTGGGCCTTTCTCGTTATTGGCTTTGGGGTGTTGCTTATTCTCAAAGGTACTGCCGTTATTAAGGCAGGTACTCGTAACCCGGCAAGGTCAGGAAATTGACCAGCTCATCACTGGTGGTCAGCTGTGACATCAAGACCGCAGCCTCTCGGTACCTTCCTTGCAGGAAATGATCGCTGCCTAGTTCTTGCTCAAGCACCTGCATTTCTTCTTCCAGCATCTGCTCGAACAACGCCTTGGTCACGACATGGCCGTTGCTCAAGGTTTTGCCGTGTTTGATCCACTGCCAGATAGAAGCCCGAGATATCTCAGCCGTAGCGGCATCTTCCATCAAGCCGTAGATAGGCACGCACCCGTTGCCGGAAATCCATGCCTCGATATACTGCACCGCGACACGGATGTTGTGGCGCATACCCTCTTCAGTTCTGTCCCCTTCACATGGCTCGAGGAGCATCTCGGCAGTGATCGGGGCATCGTTACTGCGAGAGATATCAAGCTGGTTGCTGCGCTCGCCTAGCACTTCGTCAAACACCGCTTTGGCCGTACTGGCCAATCCCGGGTGGGCAACCCAAGTACCATCGTGGCCATTGTTGGCTTCCAGTGACTTGTCGGTTTGGATTTTGTTGAGCACCCATTCGTTACGCTCAGGGTCTTTCGACGGAATAAAGGCAGCCATTCCCCCCATCGCGAACGCCCCTCGGCGGTGGCAGGTTTTCACCAGCAAACGCGAATAGGCATTGAGGAAAGGTTTTTCCATCGTCACCACTTGCCGGTCGGGCAGAATACGGTCTGGGTGGTTTCGCAATGTCTTGATATAGCTGAAGATGTAATCCCATCGGCCACAGTTGAGACCAACAATGTGCTCTTTGAGGCTATACAGGATTTCATCCATCTCAAAGACGGCAGGCAGGGTTTCAATCAATACGGTGGCTTTGATGGTGCCTCTTGGCAGCCCAAAGGTATCTTCCGTAAAGCTGAATACCTCACTCCACCAAGCAGCCTCCTGGTAAGCCTGCAGCTTAGGGAGGTAGAAGTAGGGACCGCTGCCTTTTTCCAACAGCTGCTGGTAGTTATGGTAGAAATACAGGGCAAAATCGAACAGGCAGCCCGGGATCGGCTCTCCCTGCCATAGCAAATGCTTTTCAGGTAAGTGCAAGCCACGCACCCGGCAGATCAGCACCGCTGGATCGTCCTTGAGCTGATAGTGCTTGCCGGTCTCTGGGTTGGTGTAAGAAATAGTGCCGTTCACCGCATCTTTTAAATTTCGCTGCCCGGCAAGGACCTCGCCCCAAGCCGGGGCGAAGGAGTCCTCAAAATCTGCCATGAACACTTTGACATCGGCATTGAGGGCATTGATCACCATCTTGCGCTCTACAGGTCCGGTGATCTCTACCCGGCGGTCCTGCAGGTCTTGCGGAATATTCTGGATCGTCCAGGAGCGGTTTCTGATCTCCGCCGTCTCAGGAAGGAAGTCGGGCAGGCCGCCGGCATCGATGGCTAATTGGCGAGACTCCCGTGTTGCGAGCAACTCTGGAACCCGACCTGCGAAGCGCTGTACAAGGCGCTCGAGAAAGGCCAACACATCATCATTGAGGATTTCTGCCTGCTCTGCCGATAGCGGCGTTTGTAGTGATAGCTTCACTTCATGGTTGGTAGACAGTTCACTTTCCATCTCAAATGCTCCCTTACGAATGTAACTTAATCACCACCTAAACCACGTTCACTTTTGTCTCAACACAAACAAACCTGGTCTTAACGCCCTATTTACGTTGCCGCAACATACGCGTAATTGCAAGGACAGCCAAATTCACCACACTCCACACAAAGCCTTCATGACCATTAAAAACAACAACTTACGAAACATAGAGCAATAACTCAAAACACTGAATTGAAACAAATTTCAGGAAAAAACTCGGTTTTATCGCCGATAACTTATTTCCCTCATTTTCGTAACTAGTTACGTAATTAAATTACCAAAAAGCGAATTTCAAACAGATGTCCCGATCTGCGTTTCAAACAAAGCCGTTATTTTCACAAAGCTAATTAATGCTTCCAAAACAAACAGTAAACTCAAAGTAATGGTTGTTTTTTATACACAGCAAGCATAGACCCTTAATCAACAGGTTTCATTTATTTTTATTGCGAAACATAATAAACCTACAAATTGCAGTCAGTTTCTTTAGATTAGATTGTCGGGAAATACCAAGGGTGGGCGGAATATTAGCATTTTGTGCTGTAGAAGACGGTTTTATACCAGCACTTAATTTACAGAAAGGAAATATTGCAAAGTAGCCGCAAAACACACGGCTACAAGCAAAAACAATGCGGGAATGAAGTGGTTACAACAACCCTTCGACAATCTCGGCCAGGCGATGGAAGGTACGGGTACGGCTTGAAGTCGGGCGCCATACCAGGCCGATTTCCCGGTAAGCTTCCTGCCCTGGGGGATCGACCACAACAAGGTTCTGGTTGTGCAGCAGCCCATGATCAATAGCCATTTGCGGTATAAATGTCGTGCCCAATCCATTGGCGACCATTTGTACTAACGTATGCAGGCTGGTCGCCGTGAATGGGTTGATCTTCTCTTTGGTGGTCAGCTTACAGGCGGAAACCGCATGGTCCGTCAGGCAGTGCTCTTTTTCCAACAGAAAGACTGACTCGTCAGGAAGATCGGCGTAGCGCAATGGCGTAGTAACCTGCTCTGCTTGATTGCGGCTAATCACCATCTTAAACGCATCACGGCCAACGAGCTGGCTGTGCATACCATTAATCTCTACTGGCAGAGCCAAGATCAGGACATCCATCTCGCCATTGCGCAGTGCGGCCAGCAAATTGGTCGTGGTATCTTCACGCAGCAATAAATTGAGGTTCGGATGGAGGCGGTTCACTTCCTGTACCAAATCGCACAGCAGGAAAGGGGCAATGGTCGGGATACACCCCACCCGCAACTGGCCTTCCATTCCATCTCCAGTACAGTTGGACAGCTCCATCAAGTCTTGGCTTCTCGCCAGCAACTCGCGGCTACGTACCACCACATCTTCGCCGGTAGAAGTAAAGACCAAAGACTTGTTGTCCCGTTCGATCAGCTGGCAGCCAATCAGCTCCTCGAGGTTCTGCACCCCGGAGCTCAACGTCGACTGGCTAACAAAACAGCGTTTGGCCGCTTCACCGAAATGACGGGTTTCAAATAAAGTCACTAAATAGTGCAGTTGTTTTAGAGAAGGAAACTTGTTCATCGTAAATTTCGATTACATCAATCTATTTATTCCGCTTTTTTGAATTTACCAGTTTCGATATAGTTTGTCTCGTCCAAACAGAGAGCCGACCGGAAAGGTAGGCGACAAACCGAATAATTTAGGAGCACCAACATGGTACTAGTAGGTCGTCAAGCACCAGATTTTACTGCTGCAGCTGTTCTAGGTAACGGCGAAATCGTTGATAACTTCAACTTCGCAGAATTCACTAAAGGTAAGAAAGCAGTAGTTTTCTTCTACCCACTTGACTTCACATTCGTATGTCCTTCTGAGCTAATCGCTTTCGACAAGCGTTTCGCTGATTTCAAAGAGAAAGGCGTTGAAGTAATCGGTGTTTCTATCGACTCTCAGTTCTCTCACAACGCATGGCGTAACACTGCTGTTGAAAACGGCGGTATCGGTCAGGTTCAGTACCCACTTGTTGCTGACGTTAAGCACGAAATCTGTAAGGCTTACGACGTAGAGCACCCAGAAGCAGGCGTTGCTTTCCGTGGTTCTTTCCTAATCGACGAAGACGGTCTTGTACGTCACCAGGTAGTTAACGACCTACCTCTAGGCCGTAACATCGACGAAATGCTACGCATGGTTGATGCTCTTAACTTCCACCAGAAGAACGGTGAAGTTTGCCCAGCACAGTGGGAAGAAGGTAAAGCAGGTATGGACGCATCTCCTAAAGGTGTTGCCGACTACCTATCTGAGCACACTGCAGACCTAGCTAAGTAATTTAGCAATCACACCACGCTCAACGGTGTGAAGGTCATAAACGCGAAAGCGTAAAGCCAATTGTCAGCCAACGACAAAATAATGAGGCCCGGACACACCGGGCCCTTTTTCTATCTGCCCCCCCCCCCCATAGCCCATCAAAATCTTGATCTGACCAATCGTCTCTCAGACCGATATCGACTACACTGCTTGTCATCTCACCCCTGACCTGACCGTTGCTATGACCATTGATCACATTGAAGTTTGTATCGACAACATCGAATCCCTCCACCTCGCCCAGCAAGGTGGCGCAACCCGTATCGAACTTTGCGCTTCGCTCGCGCTCGGCGGACTCACCCCCAACGCAGGGCTAATGCAACTGGCCGCCAAGCATGCCAAGGTACCGGTCTATGCCATGATCCGCCCGCGCCAAGGGGACTTCCTGTTTTCGAGCCAAGATAAGGAAATCATGCTGGCCGATGCCCACATGGCCAAACAAGCAGGGCTTAATGGTCTGGTAATTGGCGCACTGAATGACGACAGTACGGTCGACGAAGACTTCCTTGCCGAACTCCGCCGTCTAGCCAGCGGCATGGGCCTAACCTTCCACCGTGCTATCGATCAGTGTCTCGAACCTATGTCCGCCTTGGATATCATCATGAAGCACGGCTGTGAGCGGGTGCTGACCTCAGGGCTCGAAGCCAATGCTTTCGATGGCATCCCAATGCTCAGGCAGATGGTTGCACACTGCGGCGAACGCCTGGCCATCATGGCCGGCGCCGGCGTCAATGCCGGCAATGTCGCCCAAATCGCCCAGCAGACCGGCGTCAGGGAAGTACACCTGTCGGGGAAATCTACCCGTCCTTCCCTGATGCGCTGCTACGCCAGTTCCGCCCATATGGGTAACGCCAATATCGATGACTTCGCTATCCCGGTCACGGATCCGGAAAAAATCGTAGCCGTCGTCAATGCATTGAGTACGCTTTAGAGATCATTTAATTAGGGGCTGGCGCCCCTAAAAATGCTAGCTATATCAAGCAATTCATTCCCCCATTCGTCAAAAGCCCCAATTGCGGTTACTCTTTTGTTATCAAGTTGAAAACCAACAGAGCCCCGCTATGTCCTATATCCCACCGAAGAAAAAACTCAAGAAAAACGATTACGATACTGAACTTGAGCGCCTGCAAATCGAACTGGTTAAGCTGCAGGAGTGGATCAAGCA
Source organism: Photobacterium sp. DA100 (assembly GCF_029223585.1). Lineage (NCBI taxonomy): Bacteria > Pseudomonadati > Pseudomonadota > Gammaproteobacteria > Vibrionales > Vibrionaceae > Photobacterium > Photobacterium sp. DA100. Next base: position 3,136,350 of record NZ_CP119423.1, read on the forward strand.
GGAAGGACTCAAAGTGGTGGTAGTGTTTGAAGGGCGAGACGCTGCCGGCAAAGGCGGGGTCATTAAACGGATCACTGAAAAACTCAACCCCCGGGTATGCCGGATTGCCGCCTTGCCCAAGCCCACCGAGAAAGAACGTACCCAATGGTATTTCCAGCGCTATGTCCCCCACTTACCGGCAGCTGGCGAGATGGTGCTGTTTGATCGTAGCTGGTACAACCGTGCCGGTGTCGAACATGTTATGGGGTTCTGCAGTGACGATGAGTACGAAGAGTTTCTTCGCTCCTGTCCTGAGTTCGAACGCATGCTCAAACGATCCGGCATCATATTGCTGAAATACTGGTTCTCGGTCTCCGACGAAGAGCAGGAAAAACGTTTCCTCGAACGGATCAACACTCCTGTAAAACGTTGGAAATTCAGCCCGATGGATCTGGAGTCCCGCAGTCTATGGGCAGCCTATTCCGCAGCTAAAGACCGGATGTTTGCCTACACCGATACCAAGCAATGCCCTTGGTGGGTAGTCGATGCTGATTCCAAAAAGAAAGCCAGGATCAATTGTATCTCCCACCTTTTGAGCCATATCCCCTATCAGGATATCGACTATCCAGAGATTGAACTGCCGGAAGTCAACAAGGAGGGCTATATCCGTACACCGGAAGAGAACCAGACCTTTGTTCCCGACTTGTTTAACGATGACTAGTTTTAATCAATATAAAACAATGTTTCTTTTGTTCCGGTTTAGGTACTATATCTAAGTCCGTTCGTCTGGGAGCAATTACGATCATGGCCAAGGATCTATCAGCAAATCTCGATCTCAACCTGCTCAAAACCCTATTGATCATCTACCAAGAGCAAAACCTGCGCAAGGCATCGGAACGGTTATTCGTAACTCAGCCAGCCGTCAGCCATGCACTGCAGAAATTGAGGTTGCATTTCGATGATGAGCTATTTACCAAAACCCGTACAGGGCTGACACCCACTCCGTATGTAGAGCAATTGTGCCAAGAGCTTTCACCTGCTCTCGATAACCTGTTCCAAGCCGTCAATACCAACCAAGAGTTCAACCCACAGCAAATCACTGGCAAGCTGCGTATAGCGTTGGCCCCCCAGTATATCTATGCCTTTGGCAGTAAGTTATATTTACTCATCCAAAAACAGGCGCCTGACTGCCAAGTCGAGGTGATCAACTGGAGTACATCGACGTTTGCTGAACTGAACAATGGCAGTCTCCAAATAGCCCTGAACTATGATATCGCCAATACCAGTAAGGAGTTATATCGACAGACAATCCCTGGTGATAAAGGAGTGGTAATTGTGCGTAGAGACCACCCTTTTACGAAACCTGTGATGAGCATACACGACGCTAAAGATGCAACCTTTGCCTGCTTGATAGTGCCGGATCGCACTGAACAGGTTGCTGATATTGAACAATTCTTTGCCCATCACAACCTAGTACCAAAGATTCGCTTCCGCTCCACTTCGCCGGAAACAATCCTTCAAACAGTCAAACAAACAGATTTGTTATTTCCAGCGCTGGATATCATGCTCCCAGACGATCATCCAGACTTTCGTAAAGTTGATGCCCATATTGATTTCCCGATGATTAGCTTCGCATCGGTGTGCTTCTACCACCAGTCAAAACACAAAGACCCTCTCACCCAGTGGCTATTAGGCCTCATCAAACAGATTATTCAAGAAGCTCAATCCCCCACCCCTTGACCAATAAATATGACGAATGAGTGTTTTTAGATTTAGTAATTAGATTAATAACAAAGCAAAATTTAGTATCTATCTCGCTGACAAGGTTAGCTGAAAAAAGCTATCAAGTCCCTATATCGGGACAGATATAAGGACCAATTACGTGGGCTCCTATTATCTCGGCAGCGACCTCGGCTTGAGCTCCGGATACGACTTCCAGCTTACATGACAACACAATGAAACACCGTGCAATAAGTTCTATTTATTAGCCATATCAATCAAACTAATTAGATTGTGTACGGTGTTCAATTTAATATTTCTCGCATTGGAAGAGGTAATGCTCTTATCTGTGCGAACCAACACTTATCACAACATTTAGAGACCCATTATGAAAAAGACGATTTTTGCTCTAACCATCGCTTCACTACTATCGACCCCTGCACTAGCGTCAAAAGAAGGTTTTTATATTGGTGCAGATATTGGCTCGAACAGTATTGAAGGCGACTCTGTTGATGCTGGTCTAGGGCTGGTTGCAGGCTATGACTTTCAAGTAACCCCGCAAGTTGTCATTGGTGTGGAAGGTGAGTACCGTAACATGGGTGAAGATAAGTACAGCGAAGGTGGCCAATCTATTAAATATGAAGCTCGATCATTTGGCGTCAATGTAAAACCCAAGTACTACTTTAATGAGAACTTCTTTGCAGGCGTACAGCTTGGTGTTCATAGCGTTAAAGAAGAGCTATCTAGCACCATTGACTGGTTGAATGGAGATGACACTAACACCGGTATCTCCTACGGTCTTGAAGCAGGCTACGAGTTCAACAAAAATATTGCTGTTAAAGGTGGCTACCGTGGCACCTCGACATCACACACTGACTTCGACACCTTCTACATCGGTGCCAACTACAAGTTCTAATCCTGCAGCCTGACGGTGCGGTGCCGTCAGGCTCTCCCCCTTTGCTTGCCAACATAGAAAGCCAACACCATGAAATCACGTATCGTATTACTGCTGACGACTTTGCTATCCGCTGGGGCTGTTGCCAGTCCTGCAGTAGGCCCCTATGCGGGCTTGAAACTGGGGTTTACCGATTACAGCAAATCAACCCTTCCAGCCCAGTATGGTTTGACGGCGGGCTATGATGTTGCCATCAACAACAGTGCCTCTCTGGGGATCGAGCTCAATGCCATTGAGTTAGGCGATAGCATTTTCTTCAAAGGCTTCACCGCTATCGATTACAAAACCTACAGCTACAGCGCCGTATTGAAGCCCAAATACCACTTTACGGCCATTGGCAACCAGCCTGCCTATGTCGCAGCGGTGTTAGGGGTGAGCCGGATAGAAGAAAGCCGTGAATATTACGTTCGTGGAGAAGGGTATCGTAAAGATCGCGATCAAGACACAACGGGTATCTATGGCTTAGAAGTAGGCCGAGAGATCGTTCCTAATGTCAACATCATTGGTTATTTTAGCTACCAGAAGGCCGATCTTTTCGGTGAGGACAATTATTACCGTAGCTACGGGTTTGGTATCAACTTTGGCTTCTAGCTTGAGCTCTGTCATGGCTCGCCCTCACAGGCGAGCCATGACATCTTTCTCTACTTCAAGATATTTTCAATTTCTTCCTGGCTGGTGTGACGGATATCCTTACCTTTGACGAAGTAGATGATGTATTCGCAAATGTTCTGGCAGCGATCCCCCACCCGCTCAATCGAGCGAGCCGACCACATCACCTGCAGCACATTCGGTATCGAGCGTGGATCTTCCATCATGTAGGTCATCAGCTGACGGATAATGGCTTCGTATTCACGGTCAATCCGATCGTCTTCCTGGTAGACCTGGATCGCCGCTTTGACATCCATCCGGGCAAAGGCATCCAGCACCTCGTGGAGCATCCTCACCGCACTCTGGCCAAGCGCTTCGAGTGACACCAGCAAGTTGTACTGCTTGTTGGTGAAGTTTTCCAACGCCACCTTGGCAATACTTTCAGCCACATCGCCGATTCGCTCAAGGTCGGTAATCGTCTTGATGATCGCAATCACCAAGCGCAGGTCACTGGCAGTCGGCTGGCGCTTGGCAATAATACGGGTACAGGCTTCATCAATGGCCACTTCCATCGCATTGACCTTGTGGTCATCTTTGATAACCCGCCTTGCCAGCTCGATATCTTGCTTGTGCATCGCCTTGAGGGCATCGGCCAGCTGCTGCTCAACCAAACCGCCCATCGCCAAGACATGGGTGCGGATACTTTCCAGCTCGGCGTTAAACTGGCCGGAAATATGACGGCCAAGGCTCAAATTATCTAACATTACTTACTCCTTAACCGTATCGACCCGTAATGTAATCTTCGGTGCGTTTCTCTTTCGGGGTGGTGAAAATATCATTGGTGCTGGTGTACTCCACCAGCTCCCCCATGTGCATGAAAGCAGTGTTATCGGACACGCGTGCCGCCTGCTGCATGTTGTGGGTAACAATAATCACCGTGTATTTGGTTTTCAGATCGTTGATCAGCTCTTCGATGGTCAGGGTAGAAATCGGATCCAGAGCCGATGTCGGCTCATCGAGCAGCAACACCTCCGGCTCTATCGCAATAGCCCGAGCTATAACCAGACGCTGTTGCTGGCCACCCGATAAGCCAAAGGCATTTTCATGCAAGCGATCTTTGACCTCGTCCCACAGGGCCGCACCGCGCAGCGAGCCTTCCACCGCATCATCAAGCACCCGGCGATCCTTGATCCCCTGCAGCCTCAGGCCATAGACCACATTTTCATAAATAGACTTGGGGAATGGGTTCGGTCTCTGGAACACCATCCCCACCCGGCGGCGCAGCGACGCAACGTCGACTTTGCTGTCGTAGATATTCTGGCCGTGCAGCATTACTTTGCCGTCCACCTTGCAGCCTTCAACCAGCTCATTCATCCGGTTGATACAACGCAACAGCGTTGACTTGCCGCACCCCGACGGGCCGATAAATGCCGTCACCTGGCCTTTGGCAATCCGCATATTAATGTCATACAGCGCCTGATGAGAGCCATAGTGCAGATCCAACCCCTCGATTGACAGCGCCGTCTTCTCTTCCGGCAACGCTGACAAATCAACAGGCTCAAACAGGCCAATCGGGGAATTAATCGAAAACATACTCTTTCCTGAATCTCACTATTGCTCCAAAGAGCGGAATTTTTCACGCAGGTGGTTACGGATCCCGATGGCTGTCAGGTTCAGACCGACAATCACGGTGACCAACAAAAATGATGTGGCATAAACCAGCGGCCTTGCCGCTTCCACATTCGGGCTTTGAAAACCAACATCATATATATGATAACCGAGATGCATGAATTTTCGATCCAAATGCAGGTAAGGAAATTGCCCGTCTATCGGTAGCGACGGTGCCATTTTCACCACCCCCACCAGCATCAGCGGCGCCACCTCTCCTGCTGCACGGGCTACTGCCAGTATCAGCCCGGTCATGATCGCCGGGCTGGCCATCGGCAATACGGTACGCCACAGGGTCTCGGCCTGGGTTGCCCCCAATGCCAACGAGCCATGGCGGATCGAGTTGGGGATCCTGGCCAGGCCTTCTTCGGTTGAGACAATCACCACCGGCAGGGTCAAGATGGCCAGGGTCAGCGCCGACCATAAAATCCCGGGGGTGCCGAATGTCGGTGCCGGCAACTGCTCGGCAAAGAACAGGTCATCAATTTGTGCCCCGACAATATAGACAAAAAAGCCCAGCCCAAAGACACCATACACAATCGACGGCACACCGGCGAGATTGATAACCGCGACCCGGATCAGTTTAGTAAACAAACTCTTGCCGGCATATTCATGAAGGTAAACGGCCGCCAGCACCCCCAGCGGGGTAACAATCACACTCATCAGCAGCACCATAAAAACGGTACCGAAAATAGCGGGAAAAACACCACCTTCGGTGTTCGCCTCGCGGGGATCATCACTGACGAAATGGCCGAGCTGTCGCGCCCAGTGACCAAACTTCCCTGCGGCAGAAAAATCGTTGGGATACCAGATATCCAGGATCTGTTCGATTGGCAGGGTGATTTCCTGACCTGTCATCTCCTTTACAATCAAGTTATCACGGCCTAGTTGCTGGTGGAGCCTTAACAACTGCTGTTCAATCTGGACAAAGCGTTGCTCCAGTCGCTGACGCTCTTTTATTAGCTCAGGAGAGGCATCGCTATTGCGGAGCTGGGCATTGAGCAGCTCAAACTGATGGTTCAATGCAACCAGATCTTTTTTCTCAATCTGACGAATCGAGTCACGGACACTATCGGCTTGCTCCAGGCTGTTTTCTAGCTCTTCCAGCGGAATTGCCACGCCATCATCGGTCAACCCGACAGGAATGCCATAAAAACGACCGTTCTTCAGCCGTTCTATCACCGCCACACCGGCTGCCGGCTCCTGGCTAACAATATGTGGCTCAAGCACGGTCACAAAGTCACTGCCCAATACATCGCGGTTACCGGTTTTGATCACGTAGCGGAGCACTTTATCGCCGGCGAAGTCGGAAGTGTCGATCCCCGCTTCGGTCAATTGCTCAACGGGGACAGTCTTGCGCTCGTACACCTCACCGATCACCGTGCTGTGACGACCATTTTGCTGGATGTCAAACTGATACACCGGCGCAGGCCAGAAATACCCCAGCCCTTTCCAACCGATTAATAGCAACAAGCCAAGCACCACGATCAAGCTCAGGCTAACCGCCCCCGCCGTCAGCCATACCCAAGGTGCGCCAGATCTTAACCACCTAGTCATTAAATATATTGTTCACTGTTATGAAGATTTCCAGAACTTTCATCGATGTCCATTACCCGAAGATATTAAAGTGAGCTGTACTTCTCACGCAGGCGCTGGCGTACTAACTCAGCGATGGTATTAAACAAAAACGTAAATACAAACAGCACAAAAGCGGCAAGGAACATCACCCGATAATGGGAGCTCCCCACTTCGCTTTCCGGCATCTCGATCGCAATCGTCGCCGATAATGTACGCATACCTTCCAGGATATTCCAATCCATCATCGGGGTATTCCCGGTGGCCATCAGGACAATCATGGTTTCGCCTACCGCCCGGCCCAGCCCCATCATAATGGCCGAGAAAATCCCCGGGCTTGCGGTCAACAACACAACCCGCGTCAGGGTTTGCCAATGGGTTGCCCCCAAGGCCAATGACCCACTGGTCAAGTGGCCCGGTACCGAAAAAATCGCATCTTCGGCAATAGAAAAGATCGTGGGGACGACAGCAATCCCCATGGCGATCCCCACCACTAAGGCATTGCGCTGGTCGTAGCCAATCCCCCATTCATCGCTCAGGTACGCCCGAACATCCCCGGCAAACCAGTTTTGCTCAAGCCAAGGACTCAGTTCAAAACAAACATAGGCGATCAATACGATAACCGGCATCAGCAGCAGGACATGGAAACCGCTCGGGATCCGGCTTCGCCAGCTTCCCGGCAGCAGCGCCCAGCCGATCCCAGCCAGCAACATACCCAGCGGGAACATCACGACCAGCGCCACCATACCAACCAAATGTGACTCCACAATCGGAGCCAGCCAGATACCGGCCAAAAAGCCGAGAATAACGGTTGGCAGCGCTTCCATCAGCTCCACGGTAGGCTTCACGATCCCGCGCATCCGCGAAGACATGAAATAAGCCGTATAGATGGCACCAGCCAACGCCAACGGAACAGCAAACACCAAACCATAAAGGGCTGCTTTCAATGTGCCGAAGACCAGTGGCACCAGGCTCAGCTTGGGTTCAAACTCATCACTGGCTGATGTCGACTGCCAAACAAAATCAGGCTCTGGGTAGCCCTCGTACCAAATTTTCTGCCACAGCGAAGCAAACCCGATTTCCGGGTGAGGGTTCTCCACCGTAAAAATGTGCCAATCATTGTCTCGGAGTGCAACCAGGCGATCTGCCCGCGGCGAGATGGCAAGTTGCTGGGGTAAGCCACCAGCCAAAAACCTATCGCGATATATGGCCCCTTTTACCGTGGTATAGAATGCCGATAATTGGCCGTCCTGCTGCAGGGCAAAAAAGCCCTTTCGGGTATATTCAGGGATCAACATGGCAACTGGGCTGTCTCCGACTGCAAAGTCACGGGCACGAACCATTGTCCGCTTGCCGTCTTTGCGTATCTCGAACCACTGGGATAACGACTGGTCGCTGTGGCTGATCAGCAACGAGTTGGCTCCGGACAACAAGGTCAGCTGCTGGGCCTGACTGCCGCCCGGCTCAATCGCCACCACTTCCCGCACCCAGCCTGATGCGGTGCCAAACGCCACCACGTAAAGCTGATCACCGGATAGCACATACGCGGTGCGGGCATCGGGCGTCACCGCAATATCTTCGACCGTATCCGGCAAACCGCTAATGGCAAAGAAAGATGACTGCCAGTCAGACCCATTGCCGCCCAGTACATTGCTGGTCTCGAAAAACAATGCCGCCCTGGCCCTGCCATCGGCCGTGATCCCCATAATGATCGCCTGCTTATCACGCACCGAAGCGGCCAGGCGAACAATGGGCTGGCCTTCCGGATCGAGTTCGATGAGTTTGCTGCCCAACGGATAGTCCAAGGCAAGGACATGATCACCTGACGCGCCGCTCAGAGCGGGTTTGGCGATCAATACTTCGCCGCTTCCTCCGCCCAGAGCATACAGACTGTCAGCAGGCAGCGTGCGGCCGATACTCGCGACATCATCAAGAAGTTCAACGGTGCCTAACACATCCCCTCCCGCAGAGGGAGTTAGGCTTATCAGGCTCAGCAAGCCATCATCTGCAAGCCGGAACAGATAATCGTTATTGTCGCTGATACGGACATCCGCAGCCCTGTCAGTAAAGGCTGTCGTAAATTGCTGCTGGGGAGTCACCTTGACCGATGAGAAGATCGGCAGGATCACATACAGAAGATAGAAAAAGATCAGAATGAGGGTAACAAGAACAAAGATTCCACCGGCAGTCACACCATATCGGGCCAATTTATCTTTTACCTTACGGCCAGGACTATCTCCCATCAATATCGCACCGGCCTTTGCCATCATTACCTCAATAAATTTACACGTTTACTAATAATATTTCCCTAATATGACAATTATATGACAAGGCATCCCCACAGTCATGCCGAGCTTACAGGCATCAATGACATAAAAATGAAATGAAATATAACTCCTATTCTTTTCTGTGATTTCGTAAAAAATTCAATATCTTGATCTGGCTATAAGCCTAGACAGCAACTACTGATGCTCACATAATGGTCTATATAGAACAGGTAATGACGCCTCTGAGTATAAGGACATCGCTATGAAGCATCTGATCATCACTGTCATCGGCCAAGATCGCCCAGGCCTTGTAGAAACACTGTCAGACACAGTTTATCAAAACCACGGTAACTGGCTTTCAAGCAGCCTGAGCAAATTAGCCGGCCAATTTACCGGTATCCTGCAAGTAGAAGTTGCTGACCAATATGTCAGCGTCCTCAGCAATGCACTCAAACAACTCGACGCCCTTCAAGTCCAGATTGTCGAAGAAGAAAGCAAAACCCTGCCAACATCGGCTATACACCACCTTCTGGTCACAGGTAATGATCGCTCAGGTATTGTCAAAGACGTCACCACCAAGCTCAACCAGCTTGGTATCAATATTCACAAACTTAAAACTCACACCGACAGCGCCCCCAACTGGGGCTACCCGATTTTTTCAGCCCGTTTCCAATTGGAGTTGCCAAGCAACCTGAGTATTGAGTACGTCCAAGAAGAGCTGGAGATGATCGCCGACGATCTGACCATCGACATTGACGATAACTGATCCCTCTCATGCACCATTAGTAAGATAGGATGACAATGAGCGCAGAACCTCTCTATCTCGACAAAGAACTCAGTTGGCTGTCATTTAACGAACGCGTACTGCAAGAAGCCGCCGACAAGTCTGTACCGTTAATCGAGCGAGTTCGCTTCCTCGGTATTTATTCGAGCAATACCGACGAGTTCTATAAAGTGCGCTTTGCTGACGTCAAACGCCGTATCCTGATCAACGAAGAGCAAGGCGGCGATGACAAGGCCAAGGATCTGTTAAGCAAGATCCAAAGCCGGGTCCTCAAGCTCAACCAGGATTTCGATACCCTGTACAACGAAATCCTGCTGGAAATGGCAAGGCGCCATATCTTCCTGGTCAACGAACAGCAACTTGATGACTACCAGCAAGTATGGCTGCGAAAGCATTTCCGCAGCCGTATTCTGCCTCATGTCACCCCGATTCTGCTGACCGACGATATCGAACTGCTGCAATTCTTGAAAGACGAATATTCTTATCTGGCAGTGGAAATGCGTCAGGGCGACAGCAAGCGCTATGCCTTGATCGAAATCCCAACCGATCAGCTACCGCGCTTCATCCAGCTCCCGGAAGCCAAAGGCAAGCGCCGCAAAACCCTGATCTTCCTTGATAACATTATTCGCTTCTGCCTCGATGATATCTTCAGCGGCCTGTTTGAATACGACGAACTGACAGCCTATGCGATGAAGATGACCCGCGATGCCGAGTACGATTTAAACCTGGAACTCGAGCACAGCCTGCTCGAGCAGATGTCCGAAGGCCTGGACCAACGGCTAACCGCCATGCCCGTTCGGTTTGTCTACCAACGCGATATGCCTACCGATATGGTCGATGTACTCTGTGGCCTGCTGAAGGTTTCCAGCTACGACAGTATCATCCCCGGCGGCCGCTACCATAACTTCAAGGACTTCATCGGTTTCCCGAATGTCGGTCGCGATTATCTCGAAAACAAACCCCTGCCACCGCTCGAAAGTACCCAGTTTGTCAGTGCCCGCAACGCATTCGAGGCCATCAAGCAGCAAGATATCCTGCTTTACTACCCATACCATTCCTTTGGCCATATGACCGAGCTGGTTCGCCAGGCCGCGTACGATCCCAAAGTACGCAGTATCAAAATCAATATCTACCGAGTGGCCAAGAACTCACAAATCATCGAATCAATGATCGATGCGGCCAACAACGGCAAGAAAGTAACGGTCGTGGTCGAGCTGCAGGCGCGCTTCGACGAGGAAGCCAATATTGAGTGGGCCCGCCGCCTTACCGACTCCGGGGTACTGGTGCTGTTTGGCGTGCCGGGACTAAAAATCCACTCGAAGCTGTGCCTCATCACGCGCCTGGAAGACAATGAACTCGTGCGTTATACCCATATCGGGACTGGCAACTTCCACGAGAAAACAGCCCGCATTTATACCGACTTCTCATTGATGACCTGCCGGAAGGAAATCACCGAAGAGGTCAGGATGGTGTTCAACTATATCCAGAACCCTTACCGCCCGGTGAAATTCAAACACCTAATTGTCTCGCCGCGCAACTCCCGCTCGCGTCTCTACGACTTGATCGACCGCGAAATCGCCCATGCCAAGCAAAACTTGCCATCCGGTATTACACTAAAGGTGAATAACCTTGTCGATAAAGGTCTGATTAACCTGCTTTACCAAGCGAGCAGTGCCGGTGTGCAAATCAAAATCATCGTTCGTGGAATGTGTGCCTTGATCCCGGGGATCAAGGGGATCAGCGAAAACATCACCGCGATCAGTATCGTCGACCGTTTTCTCGAACACCCCAGGGTAGTTGTCTTCGAGAACAACGGCGAACCAGAAGTGTATATCTCTTCTGCCGACTGGATGACGCGCAATATCGACAACCGAATCGAGGTCGGCTGCCCGGTTTTCGATTCGGAACTGAAAAAGAAGATTATCGACATACTCAATATCCAGCTTTCTGACACCGTGAAGGCACGTATTATTGATAGAGAAATGTCCAATAAGTACGTGCCACGAGGCAACAAACGTAAGATCCGATCGCAACTCGCGATTTACGACTACCTCAAACAGTCAGAAAAGCAGCTGAAGAAAAAATTAAAGAGCGATACCAATACATGACAGAACCTGCACGCCCAAGAGAAGTCGCAGCAATCGATATTGGCTCGAACAGTTTTCATATGGTGGTTGCCCGCATCATCGGGCAAAGCCTGCAAATTATCAGCCGCCACAAACAACGCGTCCATCTTGCCTCAGGCCTAGATAGCCAGAGCAACCTGGATCAGGCAGCAATCAACCGCGGCCTGCATTGCCTGGCAATGTTTGCCGAGCGGCTGCAAGGGTTCGAGCCTGAGAATGTGCGCATCGCTGCGACCTATACCTTACGCCAAGCAAAAAACGCCCACGTTTTCCTTAAACGCGCAGAAAGCGTGCTGCCCTATCCGATTGAAATCATCCCCGGCACCGAAGAAGCCCGTCTGATTTACCTCGGCGTTGCCCATACCCAACCCGACAGCGGGAAAAAACTGGTGGTGGATATCGGTGGTGGTAGTACCGAATTGATTATCGGTGACGACTTTGAGCCTCAGCTTGCCTATAGCAAACACATGGGCTGCGTCAGTTACCACAAACGCTTCTTTGCCAAAGGGAAGATCAGTGCCAAGAATATGGCTGCCGCCCAGCTCGCTGCCCAGCAGAAACTCGAAAGCATCGCCAGTCAATATATCCGTGAGGGCTGGCAGACGGCTATCGGCTCTTCGGGCACCATCAAGGCAATACGCGAAGTCCTGATAGGGCAAGGGCATAGTGACGGAGTGATCACCGCCAAGCGCTTGCAACAGCTCTCTGAAGCCATCCTGACCGTCAAGCATTACGATGACCTCAGCTTCGATGGCCTCAACGAGGATCGGAAACCCGTCTTTGCTGCCGGGGTTGCTATCCTCAGTGCGGTTTTCAACTCGCTCAACATCGACGAGATGAACTTCTCGGATGGTGCCCTGCGCGAAGGGCTGCTATACGAGATGGAAGAGCGATTCCGCCATAGCGACATCAGAGTGCGAACCGCCACGGCCATGGCCGCGCAATACAATGTCGATATAGCCCAGGCTAACCGGGTCAAGGCTACGGCAGAACTGCTCTACAATCAGATAGAGCCACAACCGGGACTAACCAAAATTGAACTGGCGACCCTGCTGAGCTGGGGGGCCCTGCTCCACGAAGTGGGACTGAGTATCAGCTATCCCGGCTTTCACCGCCATTCCGCCTACTTGTTACGCCACAGCACCATGCCAGGCTTTAACCTCGAGCAACAAACGGTATTAGCCACCTTGGTTCGCTTCCAGCGCAAGAGTTTAAAACTCGAGGAAATGCCGGAGCTGAGCATATACAAGCGCAAACACCTCTATCCGCTGATCCGTACCCTGAGGCTGGCCGTCGTGCTTAACGGCCAACGCAGTGACGATCCCCTGCCGGCGATTGCGGTCGATGCCGATAAGGAGAACTGGCGGCTTACGCTACCTGAAGGCTGGGAGGAAAGTAACCGCTTACTGGCAGCAGATTTGCGCCAGGAACAGGAGTACTGGCGCAAGGCCGGCTGGGAGTTGTTACTAATGCCGGACAGCGACTAGCCACCCTGTTTGCCCCTAACAACAAAGCCGGAGTAGGCCTCGCCACTCCGGCTTTGTTCTGCTGTAGTTCCGGCTATAAGCCCAACGTCACCAAAGTTTGCTTCACGGCCTCGGCTGGCAAGGGAACATAACCGTCCTTTTTCACCAAATCCTGCCCTTGGTCCGACAGGATAAAACGGATAAATTCGCTCTCGAGCGGCGGCAACGGCCGGTCTGGGTGCTTGTTGACATAGACATACAGATAACGAGCCAATGGGTAACGGCCGCTGGCAGCATTCTCTATGGTCGGCGCCACATAGTCACTGCCCTGACGGGCGATCGGCAACGCCCGGATCCCCGTGGTCTGGTAACCAACACCGGAGTAACCGATGGAGTTGAGAGACGTCGAAACCGACTGTACCACCGAAGCTGAACCCGGTTGCTCGTTGACATTATTACGAAAGTCCCCGTGGCACAGGGCTTTCTGCTTGAAATAGCCATAGGTGCCTGAGACGGAATTGCGACCGAATAACTGGATGCTCCGTTTTTCCCAACTGCCGGTCAGCCCCAGTTGGCCCCACCGGGTGATCGACTGGTTGCCCCCACAACGCAAGGTCTGTGAGAAAATGGCATCCAGCTGGCTGAAGTCCAGCCCCTGCAACGGGTTATCTTCATTGACAAACACCGCCAGGGCATCAATCGCGACCCGGATCTCCGTCGGCTTATAGCCGTATTCCTGCTCAAATGCCGCGACTTCTCTCGCCTTCATCCGTCGGCTCATTGGTCCGAACTGAGCTGTTGCTTCTATCAGGGCAGTCGGAGCCGTCGACGAGCCCGCAGCCTGGACCTGGATATTCACACTCGGATAAGTACGCTTAAATTCTTCTGACCAGTAGGTCATCAGGTTAGCAAAGGTATCGGAGCCAACCGAAGATAAATTACCGGAGATCCCTTGCACCTTAACATAGTGAGGCAGCGGGCTGTGATCAGCCAAGGCCGGACTGGCCACCGCCAAAACAGGTAAATACAATGTAAGAAGGGAAGTGATTTTCAGCCATCGATCCATGGCCTGCCTGATCCGATTTATCATTCGCTTAGTTTGACTCCTTAAAACGGCAAAAGCGGCCCTGGGGCCGCTCAATACCTTAGCATATTTTTTCAAAGCTTATTTTTATAGAGCTTTGGCTTTCAAGGCCTAGTTTTTTAAAAGATAGCCCGCATCCGTTTTACGCAGCGTTAGCAATCAATCGCTGTGGTAGGGTGAAGGCAAACGTACTGCCAACTCCAACTTCACTCTCGATTTCGAGGTGCGAATCATGATGGCTCAGGGCGTGCTTAACAATTGCCAAGCCTAGGCCACTCCCGCCCGTTTCACGCGAGCGGGCTTTATCCACCCGGTAGAAACGTTCGGTCAGTCGGTGGATATGCTGCGGCTCAATACCCTGCCCCTGATCGGTCACTTCCAGCCTTGGGCCGGCAGCCGTCAGATACCAACGTACCTTCACCTCGGCATCAGGCGGGGTATGCTTGACGGCATTGTAGACCAAGTTGGAGATCGCACTGCGCAGCTGATCTTCATCACCCAGCACCTTAAGCGACTTGTCGACCTCGAAGCTAAACAGCTGTTCTTTGCCCCCGCTCAGCGAGATGGCCTCTTTTTCCAAGACATCCAGCATTGCCGGGACATCGATGGTCTCTTCCAGCTCGATATTCGGTGCTGCCTCGATTTTCGACAGAGTCAACAACTGTTCAACCAAGGAATTCATCCGGGTCAACTGCTCGGTCATTACCCCGTGGGCCTTGTCCCACATCGGCCCCACCAGCATATCGGGATCTTTCGACATCTCCAGGTAGCCCTGCAGTACTGTCATTGGCGTACGCAGCTCATGGGAGACATTGGCAAAGAAGTTGCGGCGCATGCCTTCGAGCTGCTTCACCTGCGAGACATCCCTTACCACCATCAGGTATTCACCCTCGGTGTAGTGCATGATCCGCAGCTCAAGAGTACGGTCATAGTTAAAGGGCGAGGTGATTTCCAGCGGGGTATCAAACGACTGCTTGCTCAGGTAACGGACGAAGTCCGGGCTGCGGAGCAAGTTGCTGATTGGCTGGCCAGCATCATCCGGCCAACGGAAGCCAAGCAGGTGCTGGGCAAGCTTGTTACACCACACGATGTTCCCTTCGCTGCGAAAGACAACAACAGCATCAGGAAGGGATTCCGCACCGTTTCTGAAACGGCGGATCAAGGTTGCCAGCTCTTTGCGACGACGTCGGTTGCGTTGCTGCAGACGGTAAATCCCGTTGAACAGAGGCTCCCAGCTCCCCGAGCCCGAAGGCGGGGTAAGACTACGCTCTTTCCATAACCAATTGGACATCTTTAGCAAATTGTGAAAATGCCAAATCAGCTGGATCCATGTTGCGACCAGCAAGAACCAGGGCATATAACCAAAAATCCACCCCAGCGCGATCCAAGGCAAGTAGAAAAAGAGCAGTTCCCAGACTAACTTCTTCCACGAAAGCCGTTCTACCATCTATAACTCCGTCACCGCGTTACCCGCCGTGCGCCTGCTTGATTGTGACTACTAAACTCGGGTCGAGAAACGGTAACCCGCTCCGCGCACCGTCTGAACCAACTTGTCGTGACCACCGGTCTCCAACGCTTTACGCAGGCGACGGATGTGTACGTCAACCGTGCGGTCTTCAACATACACATTGGTACCCCAAACGTTGTTCAGCAGCTGCTCGCGGCTGTACACACGCTCTTGGTGGGTCATGAAGAAGTGCAGCATCTTAAACTCGGTCGGCCCCATGTCCAGCGGCTGTTCATTGGACGTCACGCGGTGAGACACCGGGTCAAGCTTAAGGCCCTGCACATCAATCACGTCATCCAATGACGTCGGTGATACGCGGCGCATCACGGCCTTGAGGCGTGCCATCAACTCTTTCGGCGAGAAGGGTTTGGTGATGTAGTCATCCGCTCCCACTTCCAAGCCTCGCACCTTGTCCTCTTCCTCGCCGCGGGCAGTCAACATAACGACCGGGATCTGGCGGGTCATTTCATCACGCTTCAAGTGCTTGATAAGATTTATTCCCGAGCCACCTGGCAACATCCAGTCGAGCAAAATCAGCTCCGGATACGGTTCGCACAGTTTCTCCAGCGCCATGTCATAATCTTCGGCTTCAATCGCCTGATATCCCTTCTGCTCGAGAACGAAGCAAAGCATCTCGCGGATTGGAGCTTCATCCTCTACAACAAGAATCCGTCTTACCATCGTAATCAATACCTATTATTTGCTGTCTTTCGAGCGCCATTATGTGTGTTAAGTATGACACTTTTGTGACTTTCACGGATAAATACGTAACTGAACGTATATCATACTGTCATATAGCACCTTGTAGCACTTAGTTGCAACATACTGATAAAAAAGATGATTAGGAATTACCCCTTCACCTTGATCTGGCTCCGGCCGCCTCCCTGCGCCTCAACAGCAACCTGTACACCGATCCTTTCCACCAAGGTGCCAACATGGGAAATTACCCCGATCTGACGGCCATCGGCCTGCAAGGCATCAAGGCAGGCCAATGCCATTTCCAGACTGTCAGGATCGAGCGTACCGAACCCCTCATCGATGAACAGCGACCCGAGCTGGCGGGTATCGGCTGCCAGAGAGGCCAGTGCCAGTGCCAGTGCCAGCGACACCAGGAAGCTTTCACCACCGGATAGCGACTCGACACTGCGCACCTCATCGCCCATGTCATGGTCGACGACCTGCAAAGCCAGCGGACTGTTTGGCACTGGCTGCAACGCATAGCGCGGCGCCAAGTCATGCAAATGCTCATTGGCCAGCATCACCAACTGCTGCAGAGTCAGACCCTGGGCCAAGGTGCGGAACTTGTTGCCCGTCGCCGAACCGATCAGCTCACTCATCTGCAGCCAGAGCTCGGTTTGCTTTTGCTGCGCCGCCATTTTTTCGGTCAGCTCTCCGGCCTGCTGCAAGGCTTGCTCGGCCATCGCCAAGCGCTGGCGCAACTGGAAAATCTGCTCATCGCAAGACTGTTTTTCCGTGCCCCATTGTTCTCGTAGCTGGCGTACAGGGCCATCATCTGCCACCAACGCTACCGGATCGATTTGGTGTTCGACAAACCACTGCTCGGCCAACACCGTGGCCTCCTTGTGCTGTGCAAGTGCCGCGGCACGCTCCTGCACCCGAGTTGCCACCTCGGTGCGGGCATCATCAAGGGCCCTTAACGCCGCCTGCTCTTGGGCCTGCCACGCTTCGTCCTTGCTGAGCAGCTGCATCAGCTGATGCTCGTTGAGCGCCAACTTTTCTTGCCAGCCAAGCCAGTTATGAACAATCTGGCGATGCTCTGCCGATAGCTCCTTCTCTTGCTGCTGCAGGCCGGCCAGTGCAGCTGTCGCTGCCGCCATGGCTTCTCCGGCCTGACGCTGTGCCTGCTCGGCTTGCTCGTGCTGTTGCTGAGCTTCGGACAAAACCATTTTGGCTTGCTGTTCTACCGCATCGGCCGCCTGCTCACCGAACAGACCGACACGCTGCTGCCACAGTGACTGAACTTGCTGCTGCAACTGCTCAGCTTTTTGCTGCTTCTCTAGTGCCTGCTTATAGCTCGCCGCCATACTCGCTTCCAGCTCGGCAAGCTGCGGGGCCAGCTCATGCAGCTCTCGCTCCACCTCTTGCTGCGCCTTATGGCTTGCAAGGTAATGCTCCACCTGCTGCTTGAGCTGCTGGATATACTGTTCGGCCCCGTGCTGGCGCAGCATATCAAGCCATTGCTCGTTTCCGTATTGCTCATTCAGGGCCTCACCACGGGATAGCAAGATATCCTGCTGAGTCTGGCTCTGCTGCTCAATCGACTGCAGCCTTTCGGTGCGCTGGGTATTCGCCTGCGACTGCTGATGCACATGTTCTTTCAGCTCGGCTTCCGCCTGTTGCAGCTGCTGGCGCTGGTACTGCAACTGGCGCCCCTGCTGCAGCTGCTGCTGGGCCGTTTCCATTCCCTGCTGCAATGCCCGGATCTCGACATACGCCTGCTCCGCCTGCTGCTGCCATTGAACCAGCTGGTTATGAAGGTGGTCACTGCCAGCCTCGGCGGTGAGCGGGGTCGACAACTCGGCCTGCTCAAGCATAGCCAGCAACTGGCTGACAATTTGATCGCTGTAGGCCCGGTAACGAGCCAGTTCATTATCAATCACCGCCAGACGTT
This sequence comes from Photobacterium sp. DA100, assembly GCF_029223585.1. Classification (NCBI taxonomy): domain Bacteria; kingdom Pseudomonadati; phylum Pseudomonadota; class Gammaproteobacteria; order Vibrionales; family Vibrionaceae; genus Photobacterium; species Photobacterium sp. DA100. The sequence goes on from NZ_CP119423.1 coordinate 3,154,700, forward strand.
GCTGGCATTGCGGCAACTGCTGCTGCAGGTGGCGGCGCTCGCCCTCGCCGTTTTGCAGTTGCTGCTGCAACTCACGCAAGCGCTGCTGCTGGCTGTGCAGCAAGCCCTCCACAACTGGATGCTGCTCGGCATAAGGGTGTTCAAGAGAGCCGCATAATGGGCAAGGAGCCTCTGGCTTCAAGTGGCTACGGTACTCATTAAGATTCACCACCGCCATGCTTTGCTGCAGCTGCTGCTCGGCCTCTTGATAGCGGGCAAGGAGCTGGTCCATGTCCGGTACCAGCGCTTCGAGCCGGGCTTCGGCCTGCTGCTTGAGGTGGGTCAGCTCTTGATGCTCAGCCTTGAGTTTTTCCACCTGCTCGAGCAGAGTCGACCACTCTTTGGTTCCCGACATCGCCTGACGCAGGACATCGAGTTCGGCCTGTTTGCTGGCAAACTGTTTCTGGCTGTCGGCGATCGCCTGCTCTTGCTGCTCGACCTTGAGCTCCTCCAGCAGCTTGTTGACCGCGTCAAGTTGACCTGCCACTTCTTTTTGCTGGGCCTCCAGCATGGCCGCATTGCGGTCATGGGATTGCTGCTCGAACTGCAGTTGCTGCTTTTCTCGCGACAATGTCGCCAGTGTCCTATGGGCGGACAAGTACTGATCCAGGTTATCCAGTACCGGCTGATACTGCTCAGCAACGCCGGCCAGCTCACGATTTTGCTCAAGCACCATCGCCAACTGGTGGTGGCGCTGCTGCAACTGCTGGCGCTGGCGTTTCTTCTGCTCCGTAGCCTGCTGCTGTTCATTAAACAGCTTGAGCTGCTGCTGGTGATCGGTATCCAGATCGGCCAACTGACGCTGCCCGGCCGCTAACTGCTCATCGAGCAACGCGACCTGCTTGAGTTTCGGCGCCAAATCATCCCAATGCAGCTTGGCTTTCGCCAGCGCCTGTTTGGTGCCCTGTACGCGACTGTCCGCCTCCAGCAGCCCTTGCTTGTGCTGAGCCAGCTCGTCTGTTGCCCTGGCGAGCGATGCCTGCAGCTTACTCAGCTGCAACTGTGTTTGCTGCAACAGGGAAAAATCACTGCGGGCAGGTTGGACTTTGGCTATTTGTTTCAGCTGCTCTTGGCGAGGAGCAGCCTCTTTGAGTTGCTCTTCGGCTTTAACCAACGCCTGCTCGGCTTCCTGCTGCTGCAGGTGCAACCTCGCTTGGATTTGCAGCGCCTGGTGATGCTGCGCCAACGCATTGATTGACTGCTCCCACTGGCCAAGCTGCTGCTTGAGCACCGCCAACTGCCCGGTCAATTGCGCTTTTTGCTCATCGTCAAGCAGCTCAATATCACCAAGCTGGGCCTGCAGAGCGTCGAGTTTCTGCTTTTCGTCCCGTGCCCGCTCATAGGCTGCCATCGACAGTCGGCCGTAGATCTCACCGCCAGTCATTCGCTCCAGCAAGGCAGCACGCTCATCCGCCCCCGCTTTGAGGAACGCGGCAAATTCCCCCTGCGGCAGCATCACCGCCCGACGGAACTGCTCGAACGACAAGCCGACCAAGCGTTCGACTTCCGCCTGCAGTTCGGCTTTCTTGCCGGCAAAGCGCTGGCCGGTCTCGAGACTCTCCAGCCACTGCTCCGACGCCTGGATACGGCCATCAGCCCTGCCTCGAGCCCGACGTACATGCCAGTGCGCCCGCCAGTGGCTACCGTCATTGGCTACAAAATCAACCTCGGCATAACCCTCGGCCTTGCCGCGTGACAAGATACTGCGGACATCGTTGGCCTTGATCCGGCCACTGTCGCCATCTCGGCCGATTTCCGCATCATTTTTCTTGTTCGATTGCAGACGGGGAATACGGTCGTACAAGGCAAGACAAATCGCATCAAGCAAGGTCGACTTACCGGCTCCGGTCTTGCCGGTAATGGCAAACAAGCCCGCGTCGCCCAAGCGACCGCCGGCAAAATCAATCTCAAATGGCTGCTGTAGGCTCGCCAGATTTTCACCACGTAGCGCTAAGATTTTCATCGTTATTCTCTTTCTTCTCTTGGCTAAGTTTATGACTCAACAGCGTCGCTATCTTCCACGGCAATTAGCAGGCTTTCAAAAGCCGCCGCCATCGCCTCGTCCGGTTCACCCTGATACTTCTGGCTCCAGCTCAAACTGAATACCTGCTGCGGCGTAACATCGGAAAGACGGCGCTGGCCCAGGCCATTCTGTGCTTGTTGCTGCAAGTAATGCGGGGTGATCTTGGCCAGCCGGACCGCCTTGCCTTCCAACGCTTCGAGCACTTTCTCCCGCAGTAGCGCCTGTGGTTTATCCAGCTGGATATGCACTTCCAAAAACGGTTGCTCTTCTCGCGGGCGCTCATCAACATCCAGCGCTTTGAGCTCTTCGATCACCTGCTCGAGCGGTGCCGGAGACGACGGTACCTTGAGCATATCGACGGCACGCGGCACGGACAGCGGCGCGATGCTGGCCACTGATGCGCCATCGAGCTCCACCATGACCACCTGATGGTTGTACCCCCGCTCGGACATCGACAGCGGCAGCGGCGAGCCGCTGTAACGTACCTGTTCCTTCTTCGCCACACGCTGGGCCAAGTGCAGATGGCCCAGCGCTACGTATGCCATATCATCGGCAAAGATCGAGGCAGGCAAAGCGTGTTGGTTACCGCCCAGAACCCGGCGCTCGGACATTTCCGACAACTTGCCCGAGGCCATATAGGCATGGCCCATGCCAATCAGGGCCTGCTCCGGCTTCTGGATCTGGCGCGCCGCCTCGGTCATCTCGCTATACAAGCTTTCCACCCCTTTGATCAGACGATCGTCTTCTTCATCCAGATCTTCAGTTCGCAAATCAGCACTGCGCAGGAACGGTACGGCCAGTACCCACGCGGCTTGCTCCCCCGCCTTGTTGGTCAGCGGGACCAGCATCCGCTCGGTATCCAGCTCGCCATCAGCAAGACGATGAATGCCACCGACAATGTGCAGGTCGAATGCCCTGAGCAGTTCATGCGGGGCATCCAGCTTGCTCGGCGAGTCGTGATTGCCGCCGATCATCACCACATTCAACGCCGGCATACTTTTCGCCATTCGGGCCAAGAAGCGATACAGCATCCGCCAGGCACTCGCCGGCGGGTTGGCGGTATCAAAAATGTCACCGGCCACCAGCAGGGCGTCGGCCTGCTCTTGTTCAAGGGTTTGCGCCAGCCAATCAAGAAAAGCCTGGTGCTCGAAATCGCGGTTATAGCCGTGCAGCTGGTGACCCAGGTGCCAGTCTGAGGTATGGAGGATCTTCATTGCGGTCGATATGCCGTTATGGAAACACTTGTTTGGATTGTACCGCACTTTGCGGTATGCCCAAGCAGCAGAGCACGAAAACTTAAGACAAAAGCCGACCAATGCAATAAGATTGACAGCCAAATGCACAACCAAGGATTTGTAACAGCCATGATGTGGTTTAAAAACGTACTTACCTATCGCTTCAGCCGCGAGATCGACCTCAATCCTGACCAACTGGAAAAACAGCTGGAAGAGTTCCGCTTCACCCCGTGTGGCAGCCAGGATCAGCAAAAGTTTGGCTGGGTTCATGCGCTGGGTAAGCACGGCGACATGTTCACCCATGTAATTGGTGACAACATCCTGATTTGTGCCCGCAAAGAAGAAAAAATGCTGCCAGCGTCAGTGATCAAAGAAACACTGAACGAGAAAGTGGAAGCACAAGAGCTTGAACAAGGCCGCAAGCTAAAGAAAAGCGAAAAAGACACCATCAAAGACGAAATCGTGATGGATCTGCTGCCACGAGCCTTCAGCCGCAAGAGCCAGACCTACGCGCTGATCATGCCAAAACAAGGTTATGTGCTGGTTGATGCCGGTAGCTTCAAGAAAGCCGAAGATCTGCTGGCGCTGCTACGCAAATCGATCGGCAGCCTGCCAGTTATCCCGGTAACACCAGAAAAACCTGCCGAGCTGACCATGACCGAGTGGGTACGCTCGAACACTTCGCCGGACGGTTTCACTATCGGCGAAGAAGCCGAGCTGAAAGCAATTTTGGAAGACGGCGGTGTGATCCGCTGTAAGCAGCAGGATCTGTCGAGCGACGAGATCATGGCCCACATCGAAGCCGACAAGCTGGTGACCAAGCTGTCTATCAACTGGCAGGACCGCATCGACTTCGTTCTGGCTGACGATCTGTCTATCAAGCGCCTGAAGTTCTCCGACGAGCTGAAAGAGCAGAATGACGATATCGACCGCGACGAGATGGCCCAGCGTATCGATGCCGATCTATCACTGATGGCTGGCGAATTCTCCGCATTCTTGCCGAACCTGTTCGAGGTGCTTGGCGGCCTGGAAGCCAAAGCTTAACCAGCCTTTATCATTCGTGGCACTGATTTTCTCAGTGCCACATTTTTCACTTTCTCGTCATCCTTACAGTACATCTCTCCCTTCGGCTAATCCCTTCCAAATAACCATTTACAGTCTCTAGCCAAGAAAGATTGCCTAATTCGGCAATAACATTGCTATTGGGGGGTAGATCACAGTAAAATCCCGCCTCAACTCCGTATCCCCCTGCGATACGGCCTGATTTGCAATCAGACACTGGAATATAAGAGCTATGTTTAAACCTGAATTGTTATCGCCTGCGGGCAGCCTAAAGAACATGCGCTACGCGTTTGCCTATGGTGCAGATGCTGTTTACGCCGGCCAACCACGTTACAGCCTTCGCGTTCGTAACAACGAGTTCAACCACGAGAACCTGAAGATCGGTATCGACGAAGCGCATGCCCAGGGCAAGAAGCTTTACGTGGTATGTAACATTCAGCCACATAACTCAAAACTGAAAACCTTTATCCGCGATCTGAAGCCTGTTGTGGAAATGGGCCCGGATGCACTGATCATGTCTGACCCAGGCCTTATCATGATGGTGCGTGAGAACTTCCCTGATATGCCGATCCACCTATCGGTTCAGGCCAATGCCGTTAACTGGGCAACCGTGAAGTTCTGGGCTGCCAATGGCGTCGAGCGCGTGATCGTCTCTCGTGAGCTGTCTCTGGAAGAAATCGAAGAGATCCGCGAACACTGCCCTGACACCGAGCTGGAAGTATTCGTCCACGGTGCACTTTGTATGGCTTACTCTGGCCGCTGCCTACTTTCTGGCTACATCAACAAGCGTGACCCTAACCAGGGTACCTGCACCAATGCCTGCCGCTGGGAATACAAAGTGGAAAAAGGCACTGAAAACGACGCCGGCCAGATCGTTGAAGAGTTCAACCCAAGCGATGCCCAAGCAATCGAAGTACAGGACGAGCGTCCTGAGACAACAATCGGCCGCGGCAAGCCAACCGATGAAGTGGTACTGCTAAGCGAAGCGCACCGTCCGGAAGAGAAGATGGCAGCCTTCGAAGACGAGCACGGCACCTACATCATGAACTCAAAAGATCTTCGTGCTATCCAACACGTTGACCGCCTGACCAAGATGGGTGTTCACTCGCTGAAAATCGAAGGTCGTACCAAGTCTTTCTACTACTGTGCCCGTACTGCACAGGTTTACCGTAAGGCGATTGATGACGCCGTCGCAGGCAAGCCATTCGACGAAAGCTTGATGGGTACTCTGGAAAGCCTAGCCCACCGTGGTTACACCGAAGGCTTCCTGCGCCGCCACACCCATGATGCTTACCAGAACTACGACTACGGCTACTCAATCTCTGACAGCCAGCAGTTCGTGGGTGAGTTCACCGGCAAGCGCCGTGGTGATCTGGCAGAAGTAGAAGTGAAGAACAAGTTTGTAGTCGGTGATAGCCTTGAGCTAATGACACCGCAGGGCAACGTGATCTTCACCCTTGAAGCGATGGAAAACCGCAAGTCTGAAGCGGTAACTGACGCCAAGGGTAACGGCCACTTCGTGTTTATCCCAGTACCTCAAGATATGGATCTGGAATACGGCCTGCTGATGCGTAACCTAAACTCAGGTGAGAACACCCGTAACCCACACGCACCAAAAGACGGTAAATAATCACCATGGCACTGCTTATTACCAGTAAGTGCATTAACTGCGACATGTGTGATCCCGAGTGTCCGAACGAGGCGATCACCATGGGGGCCGAAATCTACGAAATCGACCCAGACAAATGCACCGAGTGTAAAGGACACTACGACAAGCCGACGTGCCAGTCGGTGTGTCCAATCACCAACTGTATCATTACCGATCCTGACAACGTCGAGACAGAAGAAGCCCTGTTCGAAAAGTTTGTCACCCTACAGGGTTTGGCATAATGCAAAAAGCGCCGGACGGCGCTTTTTTTGTCTCTTCATTTTAGCCCCTCGCTTGTTTTTCTAAGCAAGGCCAGGCACTGTGCTGGCGGAATGGGTTTCGCTTTGGGCTTTTTCTTCACCTTGGCAACTTTTTCTCTTTTCGGTTTTGGCTTGGGTTTCCAGGAAGCGAGCTCTGCTCCGCATCCATCACCCGGCGGAGGTGCAGGTTGGGCTTTGCAACTGCTGTCCCCGTCTGGGCAATGGAGCCGGACATGGAAGTGGTAATAATGCCCCCACCACGGCCTGACTTTCTGCAGCCAATCCCTATCCGTCCATTCACTCTGGCACAGCTGCTCTTTGATCACCGGATGGACAAATATCCTCGCCACACGCTCATCCGCTGCGGCCAACTGAACCATCAAGGCTTGTTTATCTCCCCAGTTTTTCTTGTTTATCTTGTATTGCTTGATGTGCACCATCGGCAGAGGCTGAACGTCAATCAGCTCTTCCTCACTGAGTGGTCTATCGCTTAGCTTGAGCCAAATATCCGCATCGAGGCCGGTCTGGTGACTGTTGTGGCCCGACGAAAAACGCCCACCCCGAGGCATCGCGATATCACCCACCAACAACTGGCCCAGCTCGAGTTTATGAACGCTTTTTGATAAATCATGGAGGAAACGGATCATCGATTCGTGGCCGTAATATCGCCCCCGCTGCGAACGCATCACCTGATAGCCTTCACCCGCCAGAGGTAATGGCTCGGCCCCTGCCAGGCATCCGTTATTGTAGGTGCCGATCGACTCCGACTCGCCCTGGCTCGGGGCCTTAACTGTTTCCCACGGGCTGGCAGATACCGACGAGCCCAACGCAATACCCAACAATAGGGAAAAAAAATACCTCATGCCTGTCTGTTCCTTTGTCACTTTTTTATCCGCATACTTTTCAGCATAGCAAGCAACAAAAAAGCTGCCCGCAGGCAGCTTGATCATTTAGGGTCGAAAAAAAGATGGCGATCTTTATTTCATCTGCTGATCCAAATTCAAAATGGTCAGGGCATTGCTGACGCTGGTTGCCAGCACATCCACAACACCAGAGCGCAGCGCACCGAGCAGGGCCAATGCCTTACTGTTCTCGGCAGCGGTTACCACAACTGTCGGTATATGGCGCAGCTCTTCCATACTCAATCCGATCACCCTGTCGCTCATCATGGTATCGGCACGTCGGCCCTGGCTATCAAAGAAGTCATAACCGGCAATATCACCCACCACGCCTTTGCGGATCCTCGCTTCGACAATCTCCTGGGGAGTGAACCAACCCAACTTCACCATGTGGCTGTTCTCATTCATATCCCCGACACCAACCAATGCCACATCTGCGCGCCTTGCACGATCCAGGGTCTCCTTTACCGTACCGTTCTTCATAAAAGCTTCTTTTACCTTAATATCTTCCACATAGGCCGGCGCATACAAGGTCTCACTGATGCCATCGTACTTCTTGGCCAGCTGGCGGCAGATATGGTCGGCATTGATTGCATTACCGGAGCGGTGAGTTCCTCCAATACCCGAGACAAAACGGCAATTACGGTGAGGAACGACTCCGACATGGCTGGCGATTGAGGCAATATTGCGTCCCTGACCAACGGTTACCACCATGTCATCGGTCAGTATGGAGGACAGATAGCTAGACACCAAACTGGCCACCTGCTGACGCTGGCTTTCGTCATCAGGCTGATCAAGGGCTATCAGTGCCCGCTTCAAATTAAAGCGCTCTACCAGCTGCTGCTCCAGCTTCTCACTGAACACCGGGTGGTACTTCACGGTGATTTCAACCACCCCTTCATCTCTGGCACGGCGCAGCAAACGGCCAACTTTGGCTCGCGACATCCCAAACATCTTCGAGATTTCTTCCTGGGTAGCCCCATCCTGGTAATAGGCGATGGCAATTTCGGTAAGCAGATCGCTGTCTACATGGGTGGTGTCATTATGGGGCGCTGTCATGGCCATACCTTTTGTTACTAATAAGGGTTACGAATAGGATTTGAGCTGAAGGGCTATTTTAGCCGTTATAGGAAAAGACAGCGAGTGCCAAGCCAGGACAGCCTGCCAAAATGAGACTCCGCCCCTCGTTCAACTCCTGAAAGTAAAATCTCCCTTTTGCTGCACAAAAGAAAAACTTAGATTAGGTCGACACCATTACCAAAATAAAATATTGATTTTAAAAACTTAAATTCATGTGCAGCTTTTGGGGCACTATAGTCAAAAAGCTAAAATAGCTGTACTGAGCATACGAAAAATCCCCAGCATTGCTGCTAGGGACTTAATGATTGGCGGAGGGCTGGGGTCGCACACGACCAGGAGTCGATGGTCCGGCATTGCGGCGGGGACGCTTAGTTCCGCGAAAAGTGCGTAGCACTTTTAGGAGCGTCAGATACAAGAAAGCCTCGCTATTTCTAACGAGGCTTCTTAATAAATGGCGGAGGGCCGGGCTTGCGCACAAGCGGGACTCATTCGCCTGCAAGGCGAACATATCCGACAGACGTAAAAAAGCCCGAGTCTTTCGACTCGGGCTTAGTATAAGTGGCGGAGCGGACGGGAATCGATGGTCCGGCATCCCGGCCCGCGAAAAAGTGCACAGCACTTTCGGGAGCGTCAGATAGCAAAAAACCCCAGCCTTTCGACTGAGGTTTCTTAATAAGTGGCGGAGCGGACGGGACTCGAACCCGCGACCCCCGGCGTGACAGGCCGGTATTCTAACCAACTGAACTACCGCTCCGCAGCGTGTCTATTCAGCATATTGCAATTTGGCACTTAGCAATGTCCTACTCTCACATGGGGAGGCCCCACACTACCATCGGCGCTACAACGTTTCACTTCTGAGTTCGGCATGGGATCAGGTGGGACCGCTGTGCTATGGTCGCTAAGTAAATCTGTTACTGTTCATGTCAGTGACACAAACAAAAATTCGAGCCTGGCGATGTCCTACTCTCACATGGGGAGGCCCCACACTACCATCGGCGCTATTACGTTTCACTGCTGAGTTCGGCATGGGATCAGGTGGGTCCATAATGCTATGGTCGCCAAGCAAAATTCTTACAATCTCGAAAGCTGATGTTCTCGCACTACATTCAAGTGCTCATGGAGTCCGTTAAAACCCCTTGGGTGTTGTATGGTTAAGCCTCACGGGCAATTAGTACAGGTTAGCTCAACGCCTCACAACGCTTACACACCCTGCCTATCTACGTCGTAGTCTCCAACAACCCTTCAGGAACCTTATAGGTTCAGGGATGACTCATCTTGAGGCTCGCTTCCCGCTTAGATGCTTTCAGCGGTTATCGATTCCGAACTTAGCTACCGGGCAATGCGTCTGGCGACACAACCCGAACACCAGAGGTTCGTCCACTCCGGTCCTCTCGTACTAGGAGCAGCCCCTCTCAATCATCCAACGCCCACGGCAGATAGGGACCGAACTGTCTCACGACGTTCTAAACCCAGCTCGCGTACCACTTTAAATGGCGAACAGCCATACCCTTGGGACCGACTTCAGCCCCAGGATGTGATGAGCCGACATCGAGGTGCCAAACACCGCCGTCGATATGAACTCTTGGGCGGTATCAGCCTGTTATCCCCGGAGTACCTTTTATCCGTTGAGCGATGGCCCTTCCATACAGAACCACCGGATCACTATGACCTGCTTTCGCACCTGCTCGAACCGTCATTCTCGCAGTCAAGCGGGCTTATGCCATTGCACTAACCTCACGATGTCCGACCGTGATTAGCCCACCTTCGTGCTCCTCCGTTACGCTTTGGGAGGAGACCGCCCCAGTCAAACTACCCACCAGGCACTGTCCGCACCCCGGATAACGGGGCGACGTTAGAACATCAACACTACAAGGGTGGTATTTCAAGGACGGCTCCACCAACACTGGCGTGCTGGTTTCAAAGCCTCCCACCTATCCTACACATGTAGGGTCAATGTTCAGTGCCAAGCTGTAGTAAAGGTTCACGGGGTCTTTCCGTCTAGCCGCGGGTACGCAGCATCTTCACTGCGATTTCAATTTCACTGAGTCTCGGGTGGAGACAGCGTGGCCATCATTACGCCATTCGTGCAGGTCGGAACTTACCCGACAAGGAATTTCGCTACCTTAGGACCGTTATAGTTACGGCCGCCGTTTACCGGGGCTTCGATCAAGAGCTTCGACCGAAGTCTAACCCCATCAATTAACCTTCCGGCACCGGGCAGGCGTCACACCGTATACGTCATCTTTCGATTTTGCACAGTGCTGTGTTTTTAATAAACAGTTGCAGCCACCTGGTATCTGCGACTGCCAGCAGCTCCAAGAGCAAGTCTCTTCACCGCCGGCAGCGTACCTTCTCCCGAAGTTACGGTACCATTTTGCCTAGTTCCTTCACCCGAGTTCTCTCAAGCGCCTTGGTATTCTCTACCCGACCACCTGTGTCGGTTTGGGGTACGATTCCTTACTATCTGAAGCTTAGAGGCTTTTCCCGGAAGCATGGCATCAATGACTTCACCGCCGTAGCGGCTCGACATCGGGTCTCAGCCTTAGGTAATCCCGGATTTGCCTAAGATTACAGCCTACACCCTTGAACCTGGACAACCGTCGCCAGGCCCACCTAGCCTTCTCCGTCCCCCCATCGCAATAGTAAGAAGTACGGGAATATTAACCCGTTTCCCATCGACTACGCCTTTCGGCCTCGCCTTAGGGGTCGACTCACCCTGCCCCGATTAACGTTGGACAGGAACCCTTGGTCTTCCGGCGAGGGAGTTTTTCACTCCCTTTATCGTTACTCATGTCAGCATTCGCACTTCTGATACGTCCAGCACACCTTACGATGCACCTTCAACCGCTTACAGAACGCTCCCCTACCCAATACATAAAATGCATTGCCGCAGCTTCGGTGTATAGCTTAGCCCCGTTAAATCTTCCGCGCAGGCCGACTCGACCAGTGAGCTATTACGCTTTCTTTAAATGATGGCTGCTTCTAAGCCAACATCCTGGCTGTCTGAGCCTTCCCACATCGTTTCCCACTTAGCTATAACTTTGGGACCTTAGCTGGCGGTCTGGGTTGTTTCCCTCTCCACGACGGACGTTAGCACCCGCCGTGTGTCTCCCGGATAGTACTTACTGGTATTCGGAGTTTGCAAAGGGTTGGTAAGTCGGGATGACCCCCTAGCCTTAACAGTGCTCTACCCCCAGTAGTATTCGTCCGAGGCGCTACCTAAATAGCTTTCGGGGAGAACCAGCTATCTCCAGGTTTGATTGGCCTTTCACCCCTAGCCACAAGTCATCCGCTAATTTTTCAACATTAGTCGGTTCGGTCCTCCAGTAAGTGTTACCTCACCTTCAACCTGCCCATGGCTAGATCACCTGGTTTCGGGTCTAATCCTAGCAACTGTACGCCCAGTTAAGACTCGGTTTCCCTACGGCTCCCCTAATCGGTTAACCTTGCTACTAAAATTAAGTCGCTGACCCATTATACAAAAGGTACGCAGTCACCCCGAAGGGCTCCTACTGCTTGTACGTACACGGTTTCAGGTTCTATTTCACTCCCCTCACAGGGGTTCTTTTCGCCTTTCCCTCACGGTACTGGTTCACTATCGGTCAGTCAGGAGTATTTAGCCTTGGAGGATGGTCCCCCCATCTTCAGACAAGATAACACGTGTCCCGTCCTACTCGTTTTCACTGATAATGCGCTACCGGTTACGGGGCTATCACCCTGTATCGCTGTGCTTTCCAGCACATTCACCTGACGCAAAACTAGCTTAAGGGCTAATCCGGGTTCGCTCGCCGCTACTGCCGGAATCTCGGTTGATTTCTCTTCCTCGGGGTACTTAGATGTTTCAGTTCCCCCGGTTCGCCTCGCAACGCTATGTATTCACGTTACGATAACTGCTTATGCAGCTGGGTTTCCCCATTCGGAAATCCAAGAGTATAGTGATTCTTACCATCTTCTCTTGGCTTATCGCAGGTTAGCACGTCCTTCATCGCCTCTGACTGCCCAGGCATCCACCGTGTACGCTTAGTCACTTAACCATACAACCCCAAGGGGTCTGTTCGTATGGCTCAACAACCAAGGTTGTTCATCTGAGTTGTGATGAACTGTGTTTCGCCGGACTCTTACACAAGACACTTGAATGTGTGTTGCTTGAGAACTCGTTCTATCTTTCGATAGAACTATTAGTATTGAATTTTAAAAATTCAATTTACTAGTCAGCTTTCCAGATTGTTAAAGAGCATGTGTTTATCGTTAGATAACCACTTTCTAATGATTTTCGGCGGCAAAAAAGCGGACCCAACAAAGTTAACCTTCATTGAATCTGCGTATCCGTGCAGAAAATGATTAGAGAGTGGTGGGCGATACCGGGCTCGAACCAGTGACCCCCTCCTTGTAAGGGAGGTGCTCTCCCAACTGAGCTAATCGCCCTCCGATGTTTTACATCTTCAAAGGAGAAGATGGTGGGTCGTGCAGGATTCGAACCTGCGACCAATTGATTAAAAGTCAACTGCTCTACCAACTGAGCTAACGACCCGTGGCGTCCCATAGGGGAGTCGAACCCCTGTTACCGCCGTGAAAGGGCGGTGTCCTAGGCCTCTAGACGAATGGGACTAAGTGTTTTCAGGTTTGGGTACCTGAACATGTTCTCTACTTTTCGACCAAGCAATCTGTGTGGACACTGCATAAAACGCAGTCATATCGTTAAGGAGGTGATCCAGCCCCAGGTTCCCCTAGGGCTACCTTGTTACGACTTCACCCCAGTCATGAACCACACCGTGGTAAACGCCCTCCCGAAGGTTAAGCTATCTACTTCTGGTGCAGCCCACTCCCATGGTGTGACGGGCGGTGTGTACAAGGCCCGGGAACGTATTCACCGTGGCATTCTGATCCACGATTACTAGCGATTCCGACTTCATGGAGTCGAGTTGCAGACTCCAATCCGGACTACGACGTACTTTCTGGGATTCGCTCACTCTCGCAAGTTGGCAGCCCTCTGTATACGCCATTGTAGCACGTGTGTAGCCCTACTCGTAAGGGCCATGATGACTTGACGTCGTCCCCACCTTCCTCCGGTTTATCACCGGCAGTCTCCCTGGAGTTCCCACCCGAAGTGCTGGCAAACAAGGATAAGGGTTGCGCTCGTTGCGGGACTTAACCCAACATTTCACAACACGAGCTGACGACAGCCATGCAGCACCTGTCTCAGAGTTCCCGAAGGCACCAATCCATCTCTGGAAAGTTCTCTGGATGTCAAGAGTAGGTAAGGTTCTTCGCGTTGCATCGAATTAAACCACATGCTCCACCGCTTGTGCGGGCCCCCGTCAATTCATTTGAGTTTTAATCTTGCGACCGTACTCCCCAGGCGGTCTACTTAACGCGTTAGCTCCGAAAGCCAGTGTTCAAGACACCAACCTCCAAGTAGACATCGTTTACGGCGTGGACTACCAGGGTATCTAATCCTGTTTGCTCCCCACGCTTTCGCATCTGAGCGTCAGTCTTTGTCCAGGGGGCCGCCTTCGCCACCGGTATTCCTTCAGATCTCTACGCATTTCACCGCTACACCTGAAATTCTACCCCCCTCTACAAGACTCTAGCCTGACAGTTCCAAATGCTATTCCGAGGTTGAGCCCCGGGCTTTCACATCTGGCTTAACAAGCCGCCTGCATGCGCTTTACGCCCAGTAATTCCGATTAACGCTCGCACCCTCCGTATTACCGCGGCTGCTGGCACGGAGTTAGCCGGTGCTTCTTCTGTTGCTAACGTCAAACACTGCCGCTATTAACGACAATGCCTTCCTCACAACTGAAAGTGCTTTACAACCCGAAGGCCTTCTTCACACACGCGGCATGGCTGCATCAGGGTTTCCCCCATTGTGCAATATTCCCCACTGCTGCCTCCCGTAGGAGTCTGGACCGTGTCTCAGTTCCAGTGTGGCTGATCATCCTCTCAGACCAGCTAGAGATCGTCGCCTTGGTGAGCTCTTACCTCACCAACTAGCTAATCTCACCTGGGCTAATCCTGACGCGAGAGGCCCGAAGGTCCCCCTCTTTGCTCCGAAGAGATTATGCGGTATTAGCCATCGTTTCCAATGGTTATCCCCCACATCAGGGCATATTCCCAGGCATTACTCACCCGTCCGCCGCTCGCCGCCCATAACGTCCCCCGAAGGTTCAGTTATGTCGCTGCCGCTCGACTTGCATGTGTTAGGCCTGCCGCCAGCGTTCAATCTGAGCCATGATCAAACTCTTCAATTAAAGTTTTGGCTCAATGAATACTGTTATTACTTATTTCTAAGTAAGAATTGACTGTGCCGAATCTTGCGATTCGATTTGGTCACTCAGTTTCATTGATAATTCTTTTTGACTATCATTTCACGAGTGCCCACACAGATTGCATGGTCAAATTGTTAAAGAACAATACTGATTGGTTAGCGGCTTAAGTTGCCGTGCTCCGTGTCAGTGAGGTGGCATTATAGGGAGAGATTTCGAGAGGGCAATAGTTTTTTAATAAAAAAGAGCCTTTTGAACAAAACACAACCAAAGGTGCTAAATAGCGACCCAACAGAAGCCTTTTTACTGAAGTCTATCAACTGAAACCTCTCTTTGAATCGTCCACTTTAAAGAAAATCAGACTGCTAGTTAAACTCACTAAAACGAGAAACCATTGTCTTGAACTCTATTGCATGGGGTGTACCCCAGCGATCTGTCCAGTCTATTTTCACCTTGATCGTTTTTGCCGCCGCAGATGTCGCTCCCGGCAGTAAAATGGCGTCAGTTATAAAAACCTTACGGTTAAAACTATAAGCCGAGCCAGAAACTGATAGGCCATTTTCTGGATACATTCCCGCCGCCATAGAAGCACCATCAAACAAAACTGTGCCAATTGCACCAGAAATTGTTGAACGTGTACGGTAGTGATCGAGTTTTGATTCAGCCAGAGCTATGGCTTCAAGAGAATTGAGTGCATAGTCTGCCTTTCGTTCCAGATAGCTCTGCATTCGGACTAATCCCAGTCCCCCCACCGACAACACAGCCAAAGAAATCACGGCCTCCAGCAAACTAAAACCTTTTTGCTTAGAAATCATGCCATGAGCCCTCTATCCATACAGGCGGAAGTACGAGAGTAACATCATCGATTTTGTCTTTGTTAAAAGCAAAGTTAAGTGACTGAGCAAAGTAGGCATCGAGATTTTCGGTATCAAGTATCTGCCCACCAGAAAACACAAAAGCCCCCCGTTGAAAATAGACAGTGTTACCTTTTGTCAGGGTAGGGAAATATACAGCATTACCAAAATGGCTGTTGGCTTCAAATTCACCCCAAAGCGCTTCGACTGGCGTGAAGTCTGTTGTCAGGTGATACAGCATCCCCGGAAAAGTCATCGAACCCTGAATTGAGAAGATACCATCGTGGATCATTAGAAATGTGGCCGGATTCCCCTTACTAGTGAAAGCCTCTGATAATTTCTCTACTCCCCCACCAACACCTGAAGTTAACTCGCACGAACCCTCCACCCAGATGTGGGACACTCCTGCTTCGACTTTACTCGCAAGTTTCTCTCCGCAATTCTCGACTATTCCGTAGTCTACCCCCGAAATCGAAACCGTTTTTGACGCGTTAATCGTTGAAAACCCCCACTCACTGCTTGTTCGCACCTCGTTCCAGTCCGACTTGTCCCGCTTAAACATGTCAAAAAACGGGTCAAGGCCTGTTGTTTGTACGAAATCTGCACCATAACCAGAATTACTGGATACATTTGTCATATGACTGTCAGCACAATCGAAACCCTGAGAGTCAAAGCCCTGATAAGGAGCGGCCCCATGAATCAGGCCTAGGTTGGCAGCTCCAGAATGTGATGAGAAAATACGCTTGTAATTTATCGCCACGCACTGCCATCCTTCCGGGCCAAGCACACCGGGATCGGGGGTTGAAAATGCAGACGATCCATAAATATACAGATCAGCCGTTGACTTAAGTGCTCCGGGGGCACTTCCCTCAAATGCCATTGTTTTAACTAGTCGCTTCTTTATACCCTGGGTACTATATTCAGAAATAACGTCATAGTGCGTGCCACTTAATTGGTATTTTAATACTGATAGTGCTAGGGGCGACTTGCATTCTGATGCAAGGTAACCCGGGTAAATGCTGTCATCAAGCATAGCTGGATCTAAATCAACGGAAGCCTTAGTAAAAGCACACTCAAGCCCCCCCTCCGCGGCCCAATAGGCCTTTCGTGCCGCCAGTTCATTATCGGCCCGCTTAATCTGATAAAACACTGTTCTTGATGCCCCCAACGTCATCATAAGCGCCGCTACCAGCATAATGGCGGTAATAAGCAAGCTCATCATTCCAGACTGTTTACGTATCATTGCCAGTTCCTTACCAAAAAACTTGTCTGCTTCTCATACGACTGCATGCCATTGGTGACATCGAGTGTCAGGGTTATTTTGTAACTGGTCGCCGATGCTGTAGACACAATATCGCTGACAACATTAAAACTATTCACTTCGAGTTGTTTATAAGGAAGGATTGCGGCGACCTCCGCCGATGAGCACAAATCGGCATAAGAAAAAGAGGGAGTTGATGCTATTTCTCGTCGTTGGCACATTTGAACGGTTTCTGTACCGGCCAGTGAAGTCGTTTTATGAAACTTAATGCCTCGCCACTCACCGGCTTCATCTAAATAGACGAAGCCGATTTCATTAGTCCCCATTTCGACAGTACTGCTCGATCCTGACAACATAGCTACACTCCCAGTTCCACCACTGTAACCAGCCCTTACCAATTCTTCTTTCATCAGCCTCAATGCGTCATTGACATCCTGATAAAGAGACAGGCTTTTTGCCCTTTCTGATATTACCTTAAAGCCAGAAAAGTATACCGCCCCTACATTGGTGATAACTATCATGCTAACGGCAGCGGCAACGGTAAATTCCACCAGCGAAAGACCGAGTTGCCTATTAACAGACACCATAACCATAAGCTCCCGAATCAGAACATATATAAATGCGCCCCGTCATCCGGTTCATTTTAACCTCGACGCTTTGAGCCGGGTCCGACGCGTAAAACTGGTAAGTAATATGGAGATTGGAAGTCCCCCTGATCGGGCTGACAGTAACTGTGGTCGAATAATTAGCTTTGACATAAACTTGCTTAAAGCCATTCCCCTGTAAAACAGAATAAGCATTACCAACAGTATCCGATATTGATGCGCCTGAAACCGCCGAAGGCAGCAGCGCCAATACCCACTCACCATCGGAATGATAGCTAGTGACATCATTCCCATCATCCCGCACCAACTCAAGATTCAACTCCTCATTGCGTATCACCGCTTCAGACTTAGCCTGCATTAACAGCCCTTGCAATTCTTCGGCCAGACGAACCACACGGTTGCGCTCCAGCAAAGTCTGGAAAGAAGGTGCTGTCGCAGCCGCCAGAATCGCGAGCACTGCTATCGCGATCACAAGCTCGATTAAGGTAAAGCCTGCGACACGGTTAGATCTTTGCCTTCTCTGTTGCTTAATTTGCGATACACCAATGTGAGTCATTTCCGAAAAACCCAATAAAACAATAATGTGCCAAAGATCCACAGCTCGTGTCAGGATACCATTGCATCTGTAGCTGTTTATTTTTTAAAAAGAATCATTCGAGGCATTTCGAGTATCAAAGCAACGGGAGGCACAATTGAAGCAACGCGGCGTGACTCTGATCGAATTAATGATCGCGGTAATCATTATTGGCGTCCTAGCCGCCATTGCCTACCCGGCTTACACCCGTCATTTAGTGGAAAGCCATCGCGTCCAGGCAAAGACTAACCTAGTGATGATGCAGCTATGGGCCGAAGAGCAAGTAAGGGCAGGAACACTAACAGACGGGGCTATCTCGGCAAGTGAATGCCCAGCATGTAATTTTCATACCCCCCGTTATACTTATAGCCTTACTACAACTGTATCGCCGCCACATGCCACCTACGAGATCTTTGCCAATGTCGTAAGCGGAGGGCCGCAGGATGCTGGTTCCTGTGGTACGCTGTCCATCAAAGGGAATGGCACAACTACACCCAGTAACTGCTGGTAAAAACAAAAAAGCCAGCTTGCGCTGGCTTTTCGTATATCTAATCTAACAGGTCAATTAACCGGTTAGATCATCGAAGAACTTCTTCACTCCGTCAAAGAAACCTTCAGCTTTTGGCTTATGCTTCTTTGCCGCTTTACCGCCTAGGGTTTCTTCAAGCTCTTGCAATAGCTCTTTCTGGCGGGCGCTTAGGTTAACCGGGGTTTCAACCACCAGTTTACAAATCAGATCGCCCACAGCACCACCGCGTACAGATTTCACGCCCTTACCACGCATGCGGAACATACGGCCAGTTTGGGTTTCAGACGGCACTTTCAGGTTCACACGGCCATCAAGGGTTGGTACTTCTACCTCGCCACCCAACGCGGCCATAGTGAAGCTCACTGGCACTTCACAGTATAGGTTGTTGCCGTCACGCTCGAAGATATTGTGCTGCGCAACGTGAACCTGCACGTAGAGATCGCCTGCTGGCGCACCGAACTCGCCAGCTTCACCCTCGCCAGATAGACGAATGCGATCACCAGTATCCACACCGGCAGGAATTTTAACCGACAGAGTCTTGGTTTCTTCCTTACGGCCCTGGCCATGACATGTGCCACAAGGCTCTTTGATGATCTTGCCGCGACCATGACAGTGCGGACAGGTCTGCTGAACAGCGAAGAAGCCCTGACGCATCTGCACCTGACCACTGCCGTGACAGGTACCACACGTGGTGGCTGAAGTGCCTTTCTTGGCACCTGAACCATCACAGGTATCACAGTGAACCAAGGTAGGAACACGGATCTCTTTGCTGCAGCCGCGAACCGCTTCTTCCAGTGTCAGTTCCATGTTGTAGCGCAAGTCGGCACCACGCTGCGCACGCTGCTGGCCACCACGACGGCCACCGCCACCGAAGATGTCGCCGAACACATCACCAAAAATATCACCGAAGTCAGCACCGCCGCCGAAACCACCGCCGCCGAAGCCGCCACCACCTTGTTCAAAGGCAGCATGGCCGTACTGGTCGTAAGCTGCTTTCTTCTGAGGATCCGTTAGGATTTCGTATGCAGTCTTAACTTCTTTGAACTTCTCAGCCGCTTGCTCGTCACCCTGGTTGCGGTCAGGGTGGAATTTCATTGCAAGGCGCTTGTAAGCCTTCTTGATATCACGCTCTGACGCATCACGACTTACGCCCAGAACTTCGTAAAAATCTCGTTTTGACATACTTATCTGTCACCTGCCTTAATACAGCTACGGGCGCAAGAGTAACCTCCAACGCCCGCGCTCAAATAAGATTAAGAATTAACTATCTTATTTCTTGTCGTCTTTAACTTCTTCGAACTCAGCGTCAACCACGTTGTCGTCTTGCTCTTGCTTTGGCTGTTCGCCACCAGCTTGTGCCTGCTGTGCTTGAGCCTGCTGCTGAGCGATTTCCATCAGCTTCTGAGAAGCTGCGATAAGCGCCTGAACTTTAGCGTCGATTGTTTCTTTGTCTTCGCCTTTACGTGCTTCTTCAAGCTCGTTTACAGCCGCTTCGATGGTCGCTTTATCTTCAGCTGGCAGTGCGTCGCCCGCTTCTTCGATCTGCTTGCGAGTACCGTGAACTAGCTGGTCAGCTTGGTTACGTGCAGTTACCAACTCTTCGAACTTCTTGTCCGCTTCTTTGTTAGCTTCTGCTTCCTGTACCATCTTCTCGATATCTTCGTCGCTCAGACCGCCAGATGCCTGGATAGTGATCTTCTGCTCTTTACCTGTGCTCTTATCTTTCGCAGATACGTGCAGGATACCGTCGGCATCTAGGTCGAATGTTACTTCGATCTGAGGCATACCGCGAGGAGCCGGGTTGATACCTTCTAGGTTGAACTGGCCAAGAGACTTGTTGTAGCCCGCTTGCTTACGCTCACCCTGTAGAACGTGGATAGTTACCGCGCTCTGGTTGTCTTCAGCAGTCGAGAACACCTGGTTCGCCTTAGTAGGGATAGTGGTGTTTTTCTCGATTAGCTTAGTCATTACGCCACCCATGGTTTCGATACCAAGAGATAGTGGAGTAACGTCTAGTAGTAGAACGTCTTTAACTTCACCAGCCAGAACACCGCCCTGAACGGCAGCACCAACGGCTACTGCTTCGTCTGGGTTCACGTCTTTACGTGGTTCTTTGCCGAAGAACTCAGAAACTTTCGCCTGAACCATAGGCATACGAGTCTGGCCACCAACAAGGATAACGTCAGTGATGTCGCCTACAGATAGGTCTGCATCAGCAAGAGCAACTTTTAGTGGCTCAAGAGAGCGCTGTACTAGGTCTTCAACTAGAGATTCTAGTTTCGCACGTGTCACTTTGATGTTCATGTGCTTAGGACCAGTCGCATCAGCAGTCACGTAAGGTAGGTTTACGTCAGTCTGCTGGGCAGAAGAAAGTTCGATTTTCGCTTTTTCAGCCGCTTCTTTAACACGCTGCATCGCTAGCGGATCGTTCTTAAGATCGATACCTTGCTCTTTCTTGAACTCGTCAACCAAGTAGTTGATCATGCGGTTATCGAAGTCTTCACCACCTAGGTGCGTGTCACCGTTGGTAGAAAGAACTTCAAACGTCTTCTCGCCTTCAACTTCGTCGATTTCGATGATAGAGATATCGAAAGTACCACCACCAAGGTCGTAAACCGCGATAGTACGGTCACCGCCCTGCTTGTCTAGGCCGTAAGCCAGAGCAGCCGCTGTTGGTTCGTTGATGATACGCTTAACTTCAAGGCCTGCGATACGGCCGGCATCTTTCGTTGCCTGGCGCTGTGCATCGTTGAAGTATGCTGGAACTGTGATAACTGCACCTGTTACTTCCTCACCAAGGAAGTCTTCAGCAGTTTTCTTCATTTTCTTAAGTACTTCAGCAGAAACCTGAGGAGCAGCCATTTTCTGGCCTTTTGCTTCTACCCAAGCATCACCGTTGTCAGCCTTAACGATTTTGAAAGGCATGATTTCGATGTCGCGCTGTACTTCTTCGTCTTCAAAGCGACGACCGATCAGACGCTTGATTGCAAATAGCGTGTTTTCAGGGTTTGTAACCGCCTGACGCTTAGCTGGCTGACCAACTAGAGTTTCACCGTCTTGGGTGTAAGCGATCACAGATGCCGTTGTGCGCTCACCCTCAGCATTTTCAATTACACGTGGCTTGTCACCATCAAGTACTGCTACACAAGAGTTAGTTGTACCCAAGTCAATACCAATGATTTTACCCATCAGGCTCTCTCCGAAATTCATTTAGCTTACTTGCCAGCCCGTTACCTTAACGCCGCTGACAATGCGGTGTTACCCGCTGAAATTGATTTACGATGTCGTATGACTACTAAATAGGGGCAGCCAATTTGTTTTCAAGGGCGACATCGAAAAAAAATCAAAAAAAATTAAAAAGCCCGCTCGAAGCGGGCTTGTGACAGTCAACGTCCCGCTTATGCCTGGGTATCGATGTTGCCGGCTGCCGCTTTAGACACCATTACCATTGCCGGGCGGACGACACGGCCGTTTAGCTCGTAGCCCTTTTGCATTACCAGCATGACTGTGTTCGGCTCGTACTCAGTACTTTCCTGGATAGACATCGCCTGGTGGAATTCAGGGTTGAAGGCTTCACCGATTGGGTTCAGCTGCTTCAGGCCAAATTTCTCAACCGTGCCCATCATGGTTTTCAGCGTTAGCTCAACACCTTCAACCATTGGTTTGATCGCTTCGTCGTTCTTGTCTGCCATCTCGATCGCACGTTCCATGTTATCGATAACCGGCAATAGCTCTTCAGCAAACTTATTCAGAGCAAACTTACGTGCCTTGTCGATTTCCTGCTCGCTGCGGCGACGCATGTTTTCTACGTCGGCACGGGCACGCAACACGCTGTCTTGCTGCTCGCGTACTTTGGCTTCGCTGGTTAGCAAAGCAGCTTCTAGCTCAGCGATGCGGGCTGCCTGCTGCTCTTCAAGGGTCATTTCAACCACTTCTTCCTCAGCAGATTCAGTTTCAACCGCTTCAACAGTTTGCTCTTGCTGTAGCTGTTCGTCCTGTACTTTTTTCTCTTCGTTGCTCATGCTTTCGCTTCTCCGCCAAGATCATGGTATTCAATGGAGGATAGAATAATCAGCTCTATCCAAAAAACTCGTTATGCGCATATTATGGGGATGAAGTTCAATGATTCAAGCCGATATCGCTCACAATGCGCGACAAGTATCTAATCCTGGCGCTATACTGGTCATCTCTTTATTTGTCGGATCATGGACATGACACGCGTTTTCCAGACTATCGCGATAATTGGCAAACCCCGCAACCCCGAAGCCCTGCAAACCCATTTGAGCCTCTATAAATGGCTGGTCGAGAAAGGGTATGAAGTACTTGTTGACCACCGACTGGCCAACGACCTGTCACTGCCCAAGACCGCCTTTTGTGATCTATTGACCATCGGAGACAAAGCCAACTTGGCCATCGTGGTCGGTGGTGACGGCAATATGCTGGGCGCAGCTCGGGTACTGTCGCGCTTCGACATTGCCGTGATTGGCGTCAACCGCGGCAGCCTTGGCTTTTTGACCGATCTTGATCCCGATGCCTTCGAAGACGAGCTCGACCAGGTCCTCAACGGCGAGTACGTGGTTGAAAAGCGCTTTCTGCTGGAAGCAGAAGTCCACCGCCATGGCATGATCAAAAGCCGCAACGCGGCCCTAAACGAAGCGGTGCTGCACCCGGACAAGATCGCTCACATGATAGAGTTCGAGGTCTACATTGATGATACCTTCGCCTTCTCGCAGCGCTCCGACGGACTAATCATCTCTACCCCAACCGGGTCAACGGCCTATTCGCTCTCCGGTGGCGGCCCGATCCTGTCTTCCGAGCTCAATGCCATTTCATTGGTGCCGATGTTCCCGCATACCCTGTCGTGCCGCCCACTGGTGGTCGATGGCAACAGCCGGATCAAACTGATGGTTTCACCAACCAATGGCAGTACATTGGAAGTCAGCTGCGACGGTCAGGTATCACTGCCGGTCAGCCCGGGCGATGAGATCCACATTTACCAAAGCCCGGAAACCCTCAAGCTTATCCACCCGAAGAATTACAGCTACTATGAAGTGCTGCGGGGCAAACTGGGCTGGTCGAGCCGATTGTTCTAGCGCAAACCACCTCAATTATCCGATTCTGAAGCCAACCCTGCGGTTGGCTTTTTTATTGCCAATTTTCAGAACGTTAACCTAAATCAAGCTTTGTCGGAAAAATTTCACCAACAGTACTTTACTGTATGTAGATACAGTATATACTGTATGAAAAAACAGGTGTTGATTTAAACAGGTGAACACATGCTGGCTCATATGACGATCTCAAACTTTGCTATTGTCAAAAACCTTGAATTTGAACTTAAACCGGGAATGACGACCATCACCGGTGAAACGGGTGCAGGTAAATCCATTGCCATAGATGCACTTGGCTTGTGTTTGGGTGATCGCGCCGAAGCTTGCATGGTTCGCCCGAATGAAGACAAAGCAGAAATCTCTGCCGCCTTTTCATTGCTCAACAACCAAGCTGCCCGCCGCTGGCTGGAAGACAACGAGCTGATTGATGGTGACGAATGTATCCTACGTCGTGTCATCACCAAGGAAGGCCGTTCACGTGGCTTTATCAACGGTAGCCCGGTACCTGCATCGCAGCAAAAAGCCTTGGGACAGTTGTTGATCAACATTCATGGTCAGCATGCCCATCAGCAGCTGATGCGACCTGATTACCAGCAGCAAATGCTGGACCAATATGCCGGCCACCATCAGCTGATGGAAAAAACCCGCAACCACTACCAGCGCTGGCGCCAGGCCAACAATGAATACAAGCGTTTGGTTCAGAACCGCGAAGAGAACGAAGCGCAAAAGCAGCTGATCCAGTACCAAGTCAAGGAGCTCAACGAGCTTGCTCTGGCCGAAGACGAGTACGCCGAGATCGAAGAAGAGCACAAGCGCCTATCCAACAGCGGCGAGCTGGCGGTATCGAGCCAGACAGCGCTGTCGATGCTCTATGACAACGAAGATTGCAACGCCCTCAACATGCTGCAGTCGGCCTGTCAGGAAGTGGCTAACTTGGGCGAAATCGACAGCAACTTGAGTGCTATTCCGCAAATGCTGGAAGAAGCCATCATCCAGGTACAAGAAGCAAGCCAGGAGCTGCGCAGCTACCTTGATAACATGGATATGGATCCACAGCGGCTGATGTACCTGGAAGAGCGCCTGGCCAAGATCATGTCCCTTGCCCGCAAGCACTACGTGATGCCGGAAGAGCTATACAGCAAGCACCAGGAATTGCTTAAAGAGCTGGAGAACCTTGATTGCAGCGATGAGCGCTTGGAAGAAATTGCCGAGAACGTCGAATGCCTGCGCCAGAAATTCCTGGCCAGTGCCGAAAAGCTCAGCAAGAGCCGCCAACGCTACGCCAAGGAGCTCGACAAGAAGATCTCCGACAGCATGCACCAACTCAGCATGGAAAACGGCGTATTCAAAATCGATGTTCAGAGCGATACCGAAGGAATGCTCAGCCCACTGGGCTTCGACACTATCACCTTCTTGGTCTCGACCAACCCGGGTCAGCCATTGCAGCCGCTGGGCAAAGTAGCATCCGGTGGTGAGCTATCGCGTATCTCGCTAGCCATCCAGGTGATCACGGCGCAGAAAGTCGAAACACCAAGCCTGATTTTCGATGAAGTCGATGTGGGTATCAGCGGACCGACAGCCGCCATCGTCGGCAAGATGCTGCGTACCCTGGGCGAGTCGACCCAAGTAATGTGTGTAACCCACTTGCCACAGGTAGCAGGATGCGGCCACCAGCAGATGTTCGTGGCGAAGAAATCCAGCAAGGGCCAAACCGAAACCAACATGTTCCCGCTGACCCAGGAAGCCCGCGTCAACGAGCTGGCCCGCCTGCTGGGCGGCAGCGAAATTACCGAGCGCACACTGGCAAACGCAAAAGAGCTGCTGGTTGCGGCATAAATAGAATAAACTTAGTGGGCAGTGCAACTAAATGGTTGTACTGCAGTCTCAATTACAGTTTTTTTCTTTACTGCTTTTTTACTTCTGCTCGGGGGTTGTTTATCATCGCTGCAGAATAAAGCGAACTTGCCGGGATGCTATGAGTTGGAAAAACCTTGCTGCCGTGACTTTAGCGGTCAGTTTATTGGGTGGCTGTTCAGTCGTTGAACGACTGGTTTACCGAATTGATATTAACCAGGGTAACTACCTGGAGCAAAAAGATATCGACACCCTTCGATACGGAATGAACAAAGAGCAGGTCCAGTTCGTGCTCGGCTCGCCAATGCTGGTTGAACAAGAGTACCCGAATACCTGGTACTACGTTTACTACCACAAGCCGGGCCACGAAGAGCCGCAACAGAAAAACCTGATCCTGAAATTCAATGCCCAGAATCAGCTAACCAGCCTTGAGGGGGACTACGAGAAAAGTCCTCAGTTCATGGAGCAATTCAACTAAGGTTGCTCAGCATTGCTGGTTACCAAAAAACAAAAAGCTCGCCATTGGCGAGCTTTTTTATTGGGATTCGTTGCTGCCGGCACTTAGGCTTTCTCACCCTTGGCAGCCAATGCTTCTTGCTTGGCTTGCTCTGCGCGCTTGCGGCGGATCTCTTTCGGATCGGCCAGCAACGGGCGGTAAATCTCGATCCGGTCACCATCGTGTACCGTTGCATCGAGCTTCACATTACGGCTGTAGATCCCCACTTTGTTCTTTTTCAAATCAATCTCAGGGTAGAGCGCCAGCACCCCGGATTGCTCGATGATCTGCTGTACCTGCATATCCGGCGTGACCGTCACCCGGATCACCTTCTGCACATCAGGCAGGGCATACACCACTTCAACGTGGATCAGCTTTTCTTCAGAAGTCATAAATCTCTCGCGCACGTTGGGTAAAAGCTGACACCATGTTGTTAGTCAGATCGCGGAAGACTTTACCGAACGCCGCCTCCACCAGCCCATTGGTAAATTCGAAGTCCAGCTTGAGCTCAACCTTACACGCCTCTGCATCAAGCTCGGTGAAGTGCCAACCACCGACCAGTCGGCTAAACGGGCCATCGACCAGTTGCATGGCAATCATACTGCCGTCTGTCAGATCATTGCGGGTCACAAATGTTTTCTTGATACCGGCCTTGGACACATCCACCGAGGCCATCATATGCTGTTCGGAGCTTTCTAAAATTTTGGTACCAGAGCAGCCCGGCAGGAATGCAGGGTATGATTCAACATCGTTAACAAGTTCAAACATTTGTTTTGCACTAAATGGTACGAGTGCAGAACGACTGATCTGAGGCATAGCTTCTCCTTACGGTTTAAACGTGCCGCCTGTCACCGGCTTCAAGCGCATTGCGGGTAAAACTATGACAAGGACAACCTCAATGATAACATTACTGGGCTAACAGCCAAAATAAGCGTGTTTATTGACTTCATCTCTTTGATTTATAAATAGACACTTTTCGACCAGCCAGAGCATCTGCCGCTGGGACAGCAACATTTAAGAGTACTTATGGCAAAGAAAAAACCAAAGCAAAGTAGCAATACTATTGCCAAGAACAAAAGCGCCCGCTTCGAGTTCGCGATCAGCGACGAGTACGAAGCCGGCATGGAACTTCAGGGTTGGGAAGTAAAAGCGATCCGCTCTGGTAAAGTGAACATCTCGGAAAGCTACGTATTCCTGCGCAACGGCGAAGCCTTCATTTCGGGCGTGCAGATCACCCCGCTGAACGCGGCGTCTACCCACGTGGTGGCCGACCCTACCCGTACCCGTAAGCTACTGTTGAACCGTCGTGAAATCGACAAGCTAATGGGTGCCGTTAACCGCGATGGCGAAACCATCGTGGCCCTTTCCATGTACTGGAAAGGTTCATGGGTTAAACTTAAGATAGGTACGGCGAAAGGTAAGAAACTACACGACAAGCGTGCTGACAAGAAAGACAAAGATTGGCAGCGCGACAAGGCTCGTATCATGAAGAGCAGCCTGCGCTAGTACGCCTTTCCTGCCAGTCATAGCAACCTGTATAGATATCTGTTTATCCAAGTTGGTATAAGTGATGGATTTTTCTCCATAAGAGACACACTGGCAGGGAATTGTATTGACGCTAGGTGAAATTCTGTTACCATCGCCTTAACTCTGGGGCTGATTTAGGATTCGACAGGATCACGAAGGCTTGTGGAGCATGCCGAGGTGCGGTTGGCCTCGTAAAAAAGCCGCAAAAAAATAGTCGCAAACGACGAAAACTACGCACTAGCAGCTTAATAACCTGCTAAGAGCGCTCCTGCCCTAGCTTCCGCTTGTAAGACGGGGACCAACAGGGGTTCAAACCCAAACAAGATAGCGAGGGAACTTTCGACCAGAGAGGTGAACCGCGAAATAGAATTCTGGTATGTATTGGCATGGCGTGTCTTTCCGCAGTGCTCTTACGAGAATATAGAAAGACTAAGCATGTAGCGCCATCTGTTAGACTGGTTTTGGACGCGGGTTCAACTCCCGCCAGCTCCACCAAACGTTTGGAAAGGGCGGTAATCGAAAGATTACCGCCCTTTTTGTTTGTTCAGATATAACCAGCACTCACACCTCACACCTCACACTTCTCATTCACACAAAAATGTGACTTATAGTCCGTGGACCAAAAGTCTACAGGCGAAGACCATATCGTTCATAAACAAGCACAAAACAGATTGCCGTGAACGACTCAATACTCAAACCCTTTGGGTTACATATCAAACAGCTAAGAAAGGATGCAGCGCTAAGCCAAGAAGAGCTGGCTGCGCGTAGTGGGCTTGATCGCACCTATATCAGTGGCATTGAGCGTGGCCTGAGAAATGTCAGCCTGATCAACTTGTTTAAGTTGGCAAAAGCGTAACAAGGGCCAAGATAAACGCTACCTAGAGAACGCTTACCGAGTACTACTGACAAGAGCACGACAAGGGATGGTGATCTTTGTTCCCGAAGGCAACGACGGTGACCCTACCCGGCCAAAAAGTTACTACCAACAGACCTACCAATACCTCCTACAGTGTGGTTTTCAAACCCTGCCCGCATAATACCTACTGAGGGGCTATCAGCCCCTCAACGTGATGACCATACAGGTTCACCAACGGGGTGAAAGACATAATACATTGATAATATTAAACATTCACACAATGATACAGCATAAGACAAGCATGTAACTGCAGAAAAACACCTCCCCAACCCTACCAGTACATTTCTCCAACATCCCAGAATAATCCTCCTAACAACTCAAGTTTTATAGTGATTACCCCCACGATATTGGTGGACAGATCAAGGTTAGTTAAGCCAGTTCACGTAATATAACCCCTACTACGGAGGTGCTTAAATGGCAAATATCAATCAGGACCGTCTGGTCCAACACTTTATTGAACTGGTTAAAATCGACAGTGAGTCGCGCAACGAGAAAGCAATTGCCGAGACACTGGCCGAGCAGCTAGGTGAAATGGGCTTTGACGTACAGAAGCTTCCTGTTCCTGCTGAGATCTCCAACGGCTTCAACATCTACGCCAAACTAGAAGGCAAGCTGGAAGGCACTATCCTGCTAAGCTGCCACATGGATACCGTGACTCCGGGTAACGGCATCGAGCCAATTATCGAAGACGGTATCATCCGCTCGAAGGGCGACACTATCCTTGGCGGTGACGACAAATCCGGCATCGCGGCCATCATGGAAGCGGTTCGCTGCATCAAGGCTGACGGCGAAGAGCACCAGACTATCGAACTGGCGTTCACTGTATACGAAGAAGGCGGCCTGCACGGCTCGCAGAACTTCGACATGAGCAAAGTCGAGTCGCTAACCGGTATCGTGTTTGATTCTGGTGGCCCAATCGGCACCATCATCACTACCGCGCCGGGCCAGCAGAACCTGAAAGTAAACATTACAGGTAAACCAGCCCACGCAGGCCTAGCGCCAGAAGAAGGGATCAACGCCCTGACGGTTGCGGCTGATGCCATCACCAACATGAAGCTATCTCGCATCGACGAGGAAACCACCGCAAACATCGGTGTGGTGAAAGGCGGCCAGGCAACAAACATCGTAATGCCTGAGCTTTACATTGAAGCCGAAGCGCGCTCATTGGACGACGACAAGCTCCAGGCACAGGTCGACCACATGGTCAACACGTTCGAAGCGGCTGCTGAAAAACACGGCGCGGAAATCAACATTGCCTCCAAGCGTGCTTACAACGCTTACCGCATCGCCGACAATGACCCGCATGTCGAGAAGATCAAAGCAGCCTTCAAAGCCAATGGCATCGAGCCTATGACCAAGCCGACAGGCGGCGGTAGCGACGCGAACATCTTCAACAGCAAAGGTCTGAAGACAGTGAACCTGTCTACCGGTATGGCGAAGGTACACACGACCGAAGAGTTCATCAAAATCGATGACATGGTAGAGATCACTAAGTTCTTGTACACCTACCTAACTCGCTAATCGTTCCCAAAGAGGAAGGCTCGCCTTCCTCTTTTACTCCCCACCGATTATCCCGCAAAGGAATAACTACAGCACATCTCTCTTTGTGAGCATAACCGCTTTTTTTCCGCCATTATTGATAAAACAGATAGCCAAGTGACATTGAAACAAAAGAAAAAGACAGGCAGGCAGCTAGATCATTGGGTCTGAAGCTGCTGGTTGTTCAATCAATAACAAACCCAAAATAAACGGTTAAATATCATAACCTTAACAACAAAATAGCGAAGACCCGCCAGGCAAAGCACCATAACGCTTCATGCGCAGAAGATGTTACAAAATGTGACACCGCTTCAATAATTCATACTCGATACACCTTATTTTAATTTGCGAAATTTGTTCCCTTTTTTTCCCATCTGGAAAAAAAATGATATGCCCACAACGAAACCAATCGCATTTTTTATACCCGCCAGATCCCCAATTCACTGTTATCAGTACAATCAATATGACATTTAAGAATGCGTATTGCATCAGACAAAGATTTCAAGCAGGAAGCTAGTGAGTATGGAATATTTAGACCGAATAAAGCGATTGGCAAAAATCCAAGGGATCAGCCAAAAACAGCTGGGTGAAGCCCTCGATCTACAACAGGGTACTATGAGCCGCAAGCTCTCTGGCAAGTACGGTATCGAAGTGCGCGAGCTGGAAAAAATTGCCGAGGCACTAAGCACATCGATCAGCTATTTGCTGACAGGCCAAGTTGATACCGGTACCCAAGCCACCACAACCATCAACAACAATATCGACCAAGGCACTACCAGCACCTATATCCCAATCATCCACCGCAAGGACTTCATGTCCTTTCGCAGCGGCGCATCGGTTGATGTGATCAGCAAGCGAGCTATCCCACAGCACTTGCTGCGCGAAGACTGCCTAGGCCTGCTGGTAGATAACGAAAACATTGCGCAATGTGCGCCGGTGGGCAGCTACGCCCTTGCCACCAAGTCGGCAGCATACCGCCCGAAACAACCGGTCTTTGCCTCGGTACGCGGCAGCGAACCTGATTTCTACCACATGACCCAACTTGCCGACGGCGTAGTGTTCTCGACCTCGCAACCGGACTTTCCCAACTTGTTTGTCAACAACGGGGAATTCCAGATCCACGGCTACATCATCCAATCAGACTGGTCCTACGACCGTTAGTCATTAGCAGGTCCAACCCTTGCTATGATTAACCTCACTGGCGGCGTGACATCGCGCCGCCAAGTATTAGAATAGTAAGCACTCAGAGAATGGATGTTTGCTATGCCTAAAATTATTGTCGCCTCGACCAATCCCGCCAAAATTTCTGCCGTTGAAGCCGCCTTCAACCATACCTTTCCCGATATCCAGTTTGCTATCGAGGGGATCAGTGTTGACAGCGGTGTCCGCGATCAGCCTATGTGTGCTGACGAAACCCTGCAGGGAGCGAGAAACCGTGTCTGCAATGCACGCCATGCCGTACCGGACGCTGACTATTACGTCGGCCTGGAAGCCGGTATTGATGGCTCATTCACCTTTGCCTGGATGGTGATCGAAAGTGGCGAGACCCGGGGTGAATCCCGCTCGGCCTCACTGCCTCTACCACCACAGGCACTAGAGCAACTGCACCTGGGGGCTGAATTAGGCGATGTCATGGATGACATGTTCAACCAGACTAATATCAAGCAAAAAGGCGGGGCGATTGCAATGCTGACCAACCACTTGCTCAGCCGCAGCTCGGTCTACCAACAGGCCTTGATCCTGGCGCTCATTCCTTTCATTCACCCAACATTATTCGCTAAATAAATTAAGGCCGAGTAACAAACCTTTTAGGTATATCTGCAAAAAAAGAGCCCCCGGACATGTGATCCGGGGGCTCTTTTGCATCGGGTGCTCAATGACAGTTAAGCGCTAGGGCATTGTTCCTTGAGCAGGGCAGAAAGCCACGCCTTGGTGTCGTCATCATGGTGCTTGAGTTCGTTGGAGCCGCGGGTAATGGTCGCAACCCCAACGCCAAGCAACTCACTGATCTTGCGCTGGCTGCGCTCACCGTTAAGCAGCTCATGCAGAATATTCACTCGGGACAGTAACACCGACCTTTCGTCGGGGGTCAACAGCAGCCTCAGCAAGGTATCGTCTTTGTGCTCAGCTGTCGCCTGGCGCAAGATATCCACCACCTGTTGCCACTCGGTAAATTCCGGGGTTTCTTGAATATTCGACATGTCATCCTCATTTGATGTACTCGTTCTCGAGTACTGATTCTATCCCTTTCGCCACCGACAACCTAGCCTTTCCATCAAAAAAGCTAATACTTGGCGTTCAATTCATTTTCTTTGAGCAAGGGCACCGGGCTCTGGGTCAAGTCTCCATAATAGACTTCGAACATCAAGATGTTCTGCACGTAGCCCCGCGTTTCATTGAATGGGATCGCCTCGATAAAGGCATAGACATCCAGCCGACCATCGGTTCCGTTGCGCCAGCGGGTGACCCGGCTCGGTCCTGCGTTATACGCCGCAAAGGCAAAGATACGGTTGTTGTCGTATTGCTCGAGCATCATTTTCAGGTAGCCGCTGCCAAGGCGAATGTTGACGCCGGGATCAAACAAGCTGTTTTTCCCTTCGTAGTTACGCCCCAGCTTTTTGGCCGTTTCCTTAGCGGTAGCAGGCATAATCTGCATCAGGCCCCGCGCCCCAACCGGCGAGACCGCCTCGATATTCAGCGCACTTTCCTGGCGAGCCAGCGCCATCATGCTAGTGACGGGCAGCTCCCGCTTCTTGCTAAAGAAATCAAACCACCACTTGTGCGCCACCGGGAAGCGGAGTTCAACATAGTCCCAAAGCTGGCCGGAAATAGTGGCCTGTACCGCCAGGTGATGCCACTTGTTGGTCGCCGCATAAGCCGCCAGGGAAACAATTTTGTCGTTGTCCAGACCCCTTAGCAGGTAGTGCCATTCACGGTTGGCCGCCAGTAGCTTATCAACAGCAATCAGCTCTTCGATCCGCTCCAAAGTCTGCTTATATTCCTTCACTTCGCCATGGGCGTCCCCCGCGGTTTTTACCGGGTAGGTAATCGGCTTACCCAGCACCGTCGCCGCTGCTGCGCTGTAGAAATCACGCTGGCCCAAGATCTGGGTATACTTTTTCTCAGCCAGAGCCTTGTTGCCGTCCCTCTCGGCCAGCCGGGCCTGCCAAAACGTCCAGCGAGTGGTCTGCTTGGCCTGCTCAGGCAGGCGATCTACCCAGACCTTGACCTCTTCCCATTTATCTTCGCGCATCGCTTGGCGGATACGGCGTTCGAGCAAGCTGATATTGGTCGTTTTCGCCAAGACATTATCACGCCATTCCTGCAGTTTTTCATCGTCAGTGGCCATCAGCCGGCTGGCGGTATAGTCAGCAAGGGACTGACGCTTGGCTTCGCCAAAATGCTGCCCCTGCACGGTTTTATGGTACTGCTTTACCGCCTCGCCGACGTCGCTGCGCACCAGCTTCTTGTATGCCAGCACTGTCAGGTTCTGGTTGAAAGGCGTCACCTGGTGACGCTTGGAAAAGGCAGCAACCCCCTCGGGCTTGTCGAACAGAGCCATAACCGATTTACCCGATGACTTACTTTTGGCTCCCAACTGTTTGTTGAGATAATTGAGCCGGGCACGGTTGCCTTCGGCATACACCAGCAGCATCCGGTCCAGCACCAGCTCATCGGTACGCTGGCCGGCCTTCTGCCACGTATTGAGCAGCGGATCGCACGCATCGTGGGTCGATTTTCCCGTCAGCCACAAGGTCTCGGCCCCTTGCCAGGCGACATCCTTGTTGCCGAGCTTGCTCTGGGCGTAATAGTAATGGCAGCGCAGGACCTGGCTGCGCGGAGGCATCGGCTGAACCTCGATGAAATTTTCCCACCGCTCGGTCGCGGCAAGGTGGGCCAGGTAACGATCCTTGACAGTCGTACTGAATGGCAGCGCCGAATACTGCTCGATGAAGGCCTCGACTTCGCTCGGCGACTTGGCGAACAGCGTCTGGATAAATTCACGGTAATCAAGATAGGGTGTCAGGGGGTAGTCATCCAAGCGAGCACGCAACGCCTGGTACGCCGCCAGATCGTTTTCTTCCAGTGCGACTTGGGCCTGCTCATACTGTTCGCGCTGCTGCTCCAGTGTCGACGCTCGCATCAGGGGCGACAGCAACAAGCCAACAGACAGCACAAGACCTGAAATTACTCTAAGGTTTTTATTGCTAGACACAACAGCCTTCCATTCGTTTTCCATGTTCATTCAGGTCAAACAACCTGTGTGTTTTATTGCATATAAATTCCATCTCGACAAGCCTCTGCCATCCACAGGGCTGGCACCTACCACCTTCACGCGGCTCTGTATTGAGCGTAATACCAATTTGCCGTTTTGAATAATCGCGCGCGTTGGTGAATTACAGAAAAATAGCACCGCCATGTTGCAAGAAAAGTGCACCAACGACACAAAGATGGACGCAGAGTAATCCCTTAACGGCCATAATTATGAACATTGCTGTTAAACTTATGTCCAGAACAGGTAAAATACCCCCTTTCATTTAGTTTAGAGATCGCAAACGGATATGGCTGAATACGTCTATACCATGTCGCGCGTGGGTAAAATCGTCCCACCTAAGCGTCAAATCCTGAAAGATATTTCATTGAGCTTCTTCCCTGGCGCCAAGATCGGTGTTTTGGGCCTGAACGGTGCCGGTAAGTCGACCCTACTGCGCATCATGGCGGGTATCGATACCGATATCGAAGGTGAGGCTCGCCCACAAGCAGGCCTGAAGGTAGGCTACCTTCCTCAGGAGCCTGTACTGGACGAAGAGAAAAGCGTACGCGAAGTGGTTGAAGAGTCTGTGGCGGATGTAAAAAATGCCCTTTCTCGTCTTGATGCCGTTTACGCGGCATACGCCGAAGAAGGTGCAGACTTCGACAAACTGGCGAAAGAACAGGGTGAACTAGAAGCGCTGATCGAAACCAAAGACGGCCACAACCTAGAGATGCAACTTGAGCGTGCGGCTGATGCCCTGCGCCTGCCTGAGTGGGATGCGAAAATCAAACACCTGTCGGGTGGTGAGCGTCGCCGTGTGGCTATCTGTCGCCTGCTTCTGGACAAGCCAGACATGCTACTGCTTGACGAACCAACCAACCACCTTGATGCAGAATCAGTGGCTTGGCTTGAGCACTTCCTGGTTGACTACAGCGGCACCGTTGTTGCGATCACCCACGACCGTTACTTCCTAGATAACGCTGCGGGCTGGATCCTGGAACTTGACCGTGGTGAAGGTATTCCATGGGAAGGTAACTACACCTCTTGGCTAGAGCAGAAAGACGCCCGTCTGAAGCAGGAAGCCTCGCAAGAGAAAGCTCGCCAGAAGACCATCGAGAAAGAACTTGAGTGGGTTCGCCAGAATCCTAAAGGCCGCCAGGCGAAGTCAAAAGCCCGTATGGCTCGCTTCGAAGAGCTGAACAACACCGAGCACCAGCGCCGTAACGAAACCAACGAGCTGTTCATCCCGCCGGGTGAGCGCTTGGGTGACAAGGTTATCGAGGTGAGCAACCTGACCAAGTCATTCGGTGACCGCGTGCTTATCGATGACCTGTCGTTCAGCATGCCTAAGGGTGCGATCGTGGGTATCATCGGTGCCAACGGTGCCGGTAAATCGACCCTGTTCAAGATGCTAAGCGGCACAGAGCAGCCAGATGCCGGTACCATTGAGCTTGGCGAAACAGTAAGCCTGGCGTCTGTTGACCAGTTCCGCGACAGCATGAACGACAACAACACGGTTTACCAAGAGATCTCTGAAGGTGCCGACATCATCAAGATCAACAACTTTGAAATCCAGGCGCGTGCTTACTGCTCACGCTTCAACTTCAAAGGCAGCGATCAGCAAAAACGCATCGGCGATCTGTCTGGTGGTGAGCGTAACCGTGTCCACCTTGCCAAACTGCTTAAAGCCGGCGGCAACGTACTGCTACTCGATGAGCCAACCAACGACCTTGACGTTGAAACACTACGTGCACTAGAAGAAGCTCTGCTAGAGTTCCCTGGCTGTGCCATGGTGATCTCGCACGACCGCTGGTTCCTAGACCGTATCGCGACCCACATTCTTGACTACCGTGACGAAGGTCAGGTTAACTTCTTCGAAGGTAACTACACCGAGTACACAGATTGGCTGAAGAAAACGCTGGGTGCGCAAGCCGCTGAGCCACACCGTATCAAGTACAAGCGTATTTCCAAGTAATTCGCTGGCTATATCTAGATACACAAAGGGCTGCATCGTGCAGCCCTTTCTTTTTCATGAGTTTTTAACCAGCAATATTGTTCAAATACCGGTTTAGGCTGGTGTCTGGCTACAGAGCCACGCGTTCGAACGCCGTCAGCGCTTCCTGCAGATCTTCCACCGCGATAATTTCGATGCCCGGGACCTGGCGGCTGGCGTTGGCCTTAGGGACGATTGCACGGGTAAAGCCCTGCTTGACCGCTTCGCGAATACGCTCCACCCCGTTGGCTGCCGGTCGGATATCGGCGTTGAGGCCGATTTCGCCGAACACCAAGACATCCTGCGGTACCGGAGCATTTTTGAAGCTGGAGAAAATCGCCAGCAAGACGGCCAAGTCCGCCGAGGTCTCTTCGATTTTGATCCCGCCGACACAGTTAACGAAGATATCCATGTCCGACAGCATCACCCCACCATGACGCGCCAGTACCGCTATCGACATTGCTAGGCGGTTGTTATCGTAGCCGACGGTCAGGCGTCGCGGGTTCTCAGTCACCGAGTTATTGCACAGCGCCTGGATTTCCACCAGCAACGGTCGGGTGCCTTCCCACAATGTGGTACACACCGAACCGGCATGGTTCTTATCCGAACGGCTGAGGAAAATCGCCGACGGGTTCTTGACCTGCTTCATCCCGGTTTCGGTCATGGCAAAAAAGCACGACTCGGAGTCGGCACCGAAACGGTTCTTGGACGTGCGCAATACCCGGAACTTTTCATCCGCCGTCGACGACAGGGCAAACAGGCCATCGACGATATGGATCAGCTGCATCGGACCGGCCACATTCGAGTCTTTGTTGATGTGGCCGACGATCATAAAGGTCACGCCTTCGGTCTTGGCAAAGCGGGTCAGTGCCGCCGCCGATTCCTTGACCTGGCTCGGGCTGCCCGCCGCCGAGTCGTTATGGGCGACAGTCATGGTCTGGATCGAATCGATGATCACAAACTCGGCCTTCTGTGCCCGGATATGCTCGATGATCGCCTCGACCGAGGTCTCGGCTACCACATTGATATTGTCGAGGTTTTGGGTGCCCAATCGTTTGGCCCGCTGGGAGATCTGGTGAATCGATTCCTCACCCGATACGTACAGCGACGACTTCGTCGCAGCTACCGAACCAATACTCTGGAGCAGCAAAGTCGATTTACCGGCGCCAGGATCACCACACAGCAGCAACACCGAGCCCGGTACGATACCGCCGCCGAATACCCGGTCCAGCTCGGAAACCCCGGAGCTGTAGCGCGGCAGATCTTTGCTCTCGACCTCCGACAGTTTTTGCACCTTGGTCGCCGCCCCCGCGTAGCTGCTCGTACCAGCAGCCGAAACGGCGCCCACGGCCGA
This sequence comes from Photobacterium sp. DA100, assembly GCF_029223585.1. NCBI lineage: Bacteria > Pseudomonadati > Pseudomonadota > Gammaproteobacteria > Vibrionales > Vibrionaceae > Photobacterium > Photobacterium sp. DA100. Next base: position 3,192,077 of record NZ_CP119423.1, read on the forward strand.
GCGTGTTTTGGGAACTGTGAACTCGGTTATCGTATTCCATGCCGCACACGCGCTACACTGGCCCTGCCAGCGGGGGAAGTCTGCGCCACAATCACTACACACATAGGCCCGCTTGGTTTTTGCCATGACTCACCTTGATATATTTGGTTAAACACATCCGGAAAACAGATGTAGAATAGGGCTTGCCCTCAGGGTGAAGCAATGCTCAACCCTCTGGGAAATATGCCGATAATAAACGAAGAATGAGATAATCAAAAATAACTATGGTGCTAGACGATTACAAAGGACTGATTGAAAGGCTGATCCCTGTCTACGATAGCGAAGATTTTGAAGATGTCTTCCAGATGATGACCGAAGGCGAGGACGGGCCAACCCGGCTCCAGCTAAAAATGGAATTGCACCGTATCATGGCCCCCGCCATGAAAGCCGTCGATCTTCGCGGGCGGGTCCAGGGCGAGTGCCGCCCCTATCTGCTCAATGGACGCCAGCACTGGCTCGACGATGTTGCCATCAATACCTACCATAAGCGAATCAAAGCCTTCGGCAACCAGTTTCGGGTCGGCCTGTACGAAGCCCTGACGAATACCCGCAACAACTTCCGAGTCATGCACCAGCAAGGCAAGCTACAACCCAAACCGGCCCCAAAAGCCGAGCTGCAGCCGGACAATCCATTGATTGCCCCCCTGATCCGGTTCGGCCATTACCTGACCCGTAACGAGAACCGTTGGCAGATTGCCACACCGGTTAGCCTAGAGCTTCCTCTGAGCCAGATGATCAACGGCATCAGCGCGGATTTATCGTATTCCGGTGCTAAATTCAAAGTGCCTGCCGCTTTTAACTACACGCTGGGCATGGCGGTTGTGGTGCGCTTCCCGAAGCTTGCCGAACAGCTCAATGACCCTCGGTTGGCCCAGGGGATGAGCTACCGGATCCTCGGTATCGACGAAAACCCCGATAATGACAGCTACAAATGGCTGAGGCTAAAGCTGCTGAGTGACAACACCCTGATCAAAGCCGTCATTGATCATGGCCTGAGCCAGTCGCAAAACCGCACCCGACACAATTGCGAAGACAAGATCATCCAGATCCGGACCCGTGGCTACGAGCACTGCTTTCTCAAGCACAGCACCAGCATGCCGGTATTTCTGTCGGGCACCCAGCTAACCTATTGCCTGCTGACCCAGTACAACCGCCATATTTGGTCCCACTGGCACGACGAAAGAAACCAGCCGGTACTCAACCACCTGATTTCGCAGGAGCGTCTCGCCAGCCTCGGCAAAGCCGGGCTGAAACAGTCGAGTACCCTGATTTACAGCTTCAGCCACGAACATGACGGCAAAACCTTTTTCTATTCAGCAGCCCTGCCGGAAATGAACGCCGAACAGCGCCGCCTGTTCTGGCATGTCGGGGCACAGCGCGACAGCTGGCGGGTCATGCGCCTGAGCCTGCAGCCCATAGACCAGGAAGATATCGACAGCCTGCAAAGTATTGCTCCCGACATGGTCGACAAACTGAGCTCCCTGACCCATGTCGGTGTGCTGCAAGATCTCACTAACACGGACGCCCAGCAAGACTACCGCCTGAGCGTCAAGCCGCAGTTACCGGGCAAAACCCTGCAGGCATTCCGGCACCCACGCAATCCGGTTGCCGCGGCCAAAGCGGTTTACTTTGACCCAAGACCGCAGCGAAGCGAAGACCGCTACCTGTTCGATACACCGATCACCCTCAACCCTGAGGACGGGACTTCGGTATCCGGACAGAGCATTGACTTTTCGACCCGAGGCCTGAATATCAAACTGGCCGCACCGATAGTGCTTCGCCGTGGCGATCAGGTACTGGTATCGTTTCCGGGACTGCAGAAAAGCAACAGGAATGCGCCCCTGAGCCAGATCCCTTATAGCGTCGTCAGGATCAGCCCGGATCACTGCAATATCCAACTAACGACCGGTAGCGGCAACCTCGCCGCCCAGAGCGAGCATTTCCTGCGCAAGCTGATTTTGCACAATGAGAATAAGTTGCTGATGACCGAGGAAAAGCTGCCACAGGGTGAGCTGCTGCTGGCGATGCACCAGATGCTGCTGACGCGACTAAAGAGTGTGCCTTACTTCGCTGAAAAAGTTGATCACAAAATCAAGCTCAAAGCTGTCGGGTGCAACTTCCCACCACCGCCCCAGATCAAGCTGTTTAGCCTGTTGGCAGGCGGTCAGGGCTGCTCGCTAGAGCCGCTGTTTCGCAACCGGGTAAAATCCATGCTGGCCGAAACCATGCGTCCGGTTGAGATCAGCCAGCCCTATGTCCATGAGCTCTATCTCGCTATCGAACAGCGCAACGGCCAGACGCCAAGGATTGACGCCAAGCGACTTGATGAGTTCCGTACTATCGAGGAGCGGATCGCCTACATCAAACAGGCAAAGTCCGCCGGCAGCTTTATGGCTTTGAGGCTGACCGCCGCCCCGGTCCTAAGTCCAATGACGGCCCTGATCGGCAAAGAGCTGGGCGAACTTGCCAGACAGGTATTACATCGGGCCAGGGCGCTTGAGCAGGAGCTCAGCTCGGTCGTTGGCTGTGGCGAAATCCTCGATGTCACCGATGAAGTGCAGATCAGGCTGGAGATCAAATAGCCCGCATCGTCCGGCTACCACCCCAACTGCTGCGGTACCAGGGAGGCCGACAGCAAACACATCAGGCCGCCAAGATCGGCAAAACGGATCGCCACGGGGGCCTCGTCTTCGACTTTCGGCTTGGCATGGTAGGCGACGCCCAGCCCTGCCGCATTGATCATGGCCAGATCATTGGCTCCATCACCCACCGCCACCGTATTGTGCGGGGCAATGTCATATCGCTCGGCCAGGCTGCGCAATATCGCGGCCTTGCCCTGCGCATCAACGACCTCTCCCAGCACCCTGCCCGTCAGCTTGCCATCGACAATCTCCAGCGTATTCGACTGGGCATGGGCCAAGTCCAGCTCCTGCTTGAGGTGATCGGAAAAATAGGTAAAGCCGCCCGAGGCAATCGCCGCCTTCCAGCCATAGTGATGCAAAGTAGCCACCAGCTCGCGCAGCTCTGGCATCAAAGGTAGCTGGCTTCTGACCTGCTCAAGGATCGCCGCATCGCTGCCAGCCAGGGTCGCGACCCGCTGGCGCAAACTCTGTTCGAAGTCGAGTTCCCCCTGCATCGCCCGCTCGGTGACTTCGGCCACCTGCTCACCGACACCGGCTAAGACGGCAATCTCGTCGATGCATTCGATCTCAATCGCGGTCGAGTCCATGTCCATCACCACCAACCCCGGCTCCCTCAGATCAGGCTGCTGGCTCAGATCCGCAATATCAAGCTGCACGCTGGTGACGCATTGCTCCAGCAGCAGGGAGTAGGGGGTCGCCAGCAACAGGCAATCGTACTTCCCTACCTTCCAGGCGGCGGCCAGCTCTAGCGGTTCACCGTACGCCGCCTCGATAGCTTCCACCGCCACGGCATCAATAGAACGGCCATACACCAAGGTGGTGGCACGTTGCCGGTCAAGGTTGGACACTGACACCACTTCCGGGAATCGCTGTAGTAAAGAGGTATGTTTCCTTATTTTGAGCACTTGCAAACCATCCATGTTAAAGTAATCGCCTATATACCCAAGTGACCTCGATGTGCCGGGCCCAACAATGAACCGAACATTTTGACGTCACTTGACTAAACAACTTACCCTATTGCAAATTACCAGGGCAAGCCCCAAGATGACATTGGCCATGAATCCACCGCTGATATGATGAAGAAAAAACATACCCAATTCCAAAAAGCCTGGCGGCTGTTCATCCTTTTCGGCTGCCTGGCAGCGCTGATCACCATGGTTGAATATGGCTCTAACCTAGCCAAGGAAAACTACCGTACCCTGAGCGATCAAACCCAGCAACTGTCACGGTTAGTGGTACGTCAGGCTGCCGATACGGCGTCTGAGGATGTGATCGAAAAGAACCAGGACCGCTTGCAGCTGCTGGTTGAGCAACTGGCCAAAGAGCCGTTGCTACTCGATGCCACTATCTATGATCTGGAAGGTGTCACTCTGGCCAAGAGCCAAGATGCCCTGCCGCTCCCCCAAGTCACCGGACTTTCCACCCCGCTGGCCGTTGCCAGCTACGGCCGCCAGCAGCTGATCGAGCCAATCATGAGCCAGCACCAGGTCGTAGGGTTTGTTCGCATCACCCTCGAGCATGACAAGCTGATTGCCGAGACCATGGCGGATATCGATGCCATCACCAATATTATCCGGGCGCTGATCGCCACGGCGATGGCCATCGGGTTCCTGTTGGCCTACACCTTTGGCAACCGCAAGCAAGACTGGCACTTCCCTATCCTGCTCAGCGCGGAAAAGGGCAGTCGATAAAATGGACCGCAAATAAAAAAAGGGCTTGCCAGCGGCAAGCCCTTTTTATTGTCTTTGCTCTGATGCTTACGCTTCTTCAGCGTCGCCCAACAGAACCGACTCCAGTGCGATTTCCATCATGTCGTTGAACGTTAGCTGACGCTCTTCAGACGTTGTCGCTTCGCCACGCAGGATGTGGTCAGAGACAGTACAGATAGTCAGTGCTTTGGCACCAAACTCAGCCGCCAGGCCGTAGATACCAGCCGCTTCCATTTCAACACCAACAATGCCGTACTTCTTCATGGTCTGGAAGAAGTCGAAATCAGGGCTGTAGAACAGATCAGCAGAGAAGATGTTACCCACCTTCACATCGACGCCTTTGGCTTTCGCCGCGTCAACCGCGTTCTGCACCATGCCAAAATCCGCCAGAGCGGCAAAATCGTGATCACCGAAACGGATACGGTTAACTTTAGAGTCAGTTGACGCACCCATGCCGATCACAACATCACGCAGGTTTACGTCGTCGCGTACTGCACCACAGCTACCCACACGGATGATCTTCTTCACGCCGTAGTCTTTGATAAGCTCTGTTGCATAGATAGAACATGAAGGGATGCCCATACCGTGGCCCATTACAGAGATCTTACGGCCTTTGTAAGTACCGGTGTAACCGAACATGTTACGAACGTTACAGACTTCTTTTGCATCATCCAGGAAGGTTTCTGCAATGTACTTGGCACGTAGCGGGTCACCAGGCATCAGTACTACGTCTGCAAAATCACCCATTTCAGCATTAATGTGAGGAGTAGCCATCGTTATTTCCTTTCTGTCATCTGTTGGTTTTTTGCATTGCCAACCGAATGTAGTCTTGTCTTGCAAATACGGTTTCGATCTAGGACAAATATAGACCGAAACCATAAAAAGAATCGTCTTTTGGGGCAGGGGTCACCTGCCCTCGCCGGTTACAGGAATGACTTACCGTATTCCATATCAGACGTACCGAAGTATTCCGCCAAGCTCTGGCCGATATCAGCAAATGTCTCGCGGCGGCCCAGAGAGCCGGCGGCGATTTTCGGCCCCGAAACCAGTACCGGGATGTGCTCGCGGGTATGGTCGGTGCCTTCCCACGTTGGGTCACAGCCGTGGTCGGCTGTCAGGATCAGCACGTCGTCTTCCTGTAGCAACTCGATGATTTCAGGCAGGCGCTTGTCGAAGTATTCCAGTGCCGCAGCATAACCCGCAACATCACGGCGGTGGCCGTAGGCAGAATCGAAGTCAACAAAGTTGGTGAAGACGATGGTGTTATCACCCGCGGCTTTGATTTGCTCCAGCGTGGCTTCAAACAAGGCCGGGATCCCGGTTGCTTTCACTTTCTTGGTAATACCACAGCCAGCATAGATGTCAGAGATCTTACCGATCGACACCACGTCGCCCTGCTTCTCGTCAACCAGCTTCTGCAGTACGGTCGCAGATGGCGGCTCGACAGACAAGTCACGGCGGTTACCGGTACGCTCGAACTGGCCTTTGCCCGGGCCAATGAACGGACGGGCGATCACACGGCCGATGTTGTAGTCTGCCAGCTCCTCGCGGGCGATCTGGCAAAGCTCCAACAGGCGATCAAGACCGAAGGTCTCTTCGTGACACGCGATCTGGAATACTGAGTCCGCAGAGGTGTAGAAGATCGGCATACCGCTCTTCATGTGCTCTTCACCCAAATCGTCCAGTACCTGGGTACCTGAAGCATGGCAGTTGCCCAGGAAGCCTGGCAGGCCAGCACGCTCAAGGATGCGATCAGTCAGCTCTTTCGGGAAGCTGTTTTCTTTGTCGGTAAAGTAGCCCCAGTCAAACAGCACAGGTACACCGGCAATTTCCCAGTGGCCAGACGGGGTGTCTTTGCCAGAGGACAGCTCAGCAGCGTGAGCATACGCACCGGTGATCTGCGCATCGGCATCCAGGCCGTCAGGGAAGTAGCCCGAAGACTCTTCACATGCCTTGCCCAAACCCAGTTTGTTCAGGTTTGGCAGGTGTAGCTTACCGCTGCGCTCGCCATTGTCCGCTTCGCCGCGGGCACAGGCTTTAGCAATATGACCCAGTGTGTTGGAACCTACATCGCCGAACTGAACGGCATCTTCTGTAGCGCCAATCCCAAATGAATCAAGGACGAGAATAATAGAACGTTTCATGATGACTCCATTAAACATCTTCTGGGCGAACACGACGGTAAACTTCAGGTGTCGGTTCTGGTTTCTGTTCTGAAATAGTAATCGCAGCACGTACCGCTTTCGCTGCTTCTTCCCACTGTGCTTCGTTGCGAGCGTGGATAACAGCCAGCGGCTTGTCAGCATTGGCTTCATCACCCAGGCGGATCATGTCGCTCAGGCCTACCGCGTAATCGATAGTGTCGGTCGCCACTCGGCGGCCACCGCCCATGCCGACAACGGCCATACCCAGTGCGCGAGTATCCATAGCAAAGGCATAACCTGTGGTTTCGGCGTAAACCGGCTTCACCAGTTCGGCTTTTTCCAGGTAGTTGTCGTAGTTGGTCATAAAGTCAGCCGGGCCACCCAGGCCAGCAACCATCTTACCAAAACACTCTGCCGCTTTACCGTTGTCCAGAACAGCCTGAAGCTTCTCGCGTGCCTGCTCGATATCTGTTGCTAAACCACTGTTTACCAACATTTCTGCACACAATGCCATGGTCACTTCAAATAAGCGAGGGTTACGGTATTCACCGGTCAGGAATTGCACGGCTTCGCGCACTTCGAGTGCATTACCAGCAGTTGATGCCAATACCTGGTTCATGTCTGTCAGCAATGCCGTGGTCTTGGTGCCGGCACCGTTAGCAACCGCAACAATCGATTTTGCCAGTTCTTCAGACGCCTCGTAGGTCGGCATGAATGCACCGGAACCCACTTTCACGTCCATCACAAGAGAGCCAAGGCCAGCAGCCAGCTTCTTCGATAGGATAGAAGCGGTGATCAGCGAGATGTTATCAACCGTAGCGGTCACATCACGGGTCGCGTAAACACGTTTGTCAGCAGGAGCAAGATCGCCGGTCTGGCCGATGATCGCCACCCCTGCATCTTTGGTCACCTGGCCGAAAACTTCGTTGCTTGGCGTGATGTTGTAGCCAGGAATAGCCTCCAGCTTATCCAGCGTACCACCAGTGTGGCCAAGGCCACGGCCAGAAATCATCGGCACGTAACCACCACATGCTGCCACCATAGGGCCAAGCATCAGTGACGTCACATCACCTACACCGCCAGTTGAGTGCTTGTCGACAATCGGGCCATCGAAGTTCATGTGGCTCCAGTCGATAACCATACCAGAGTCGCGCATCGCACACGTCAGTGCCACACGCTCGTCCATGGTCATGTCGTTGAAGTAAATCGCCATGGCGAATGCTGCGATCTGGCCTTCAGATACGGTATCTTTAGCAATACCCTGGATGAAGAAATTAATTTCGTCAGCGGTCAGTTCAATGTTGTCACGTTTTTTACGGATGATTTCTTGTGGTAAATACATGGTATTCCCCAGTAAATTCTAGTGTAGGGTCATGACTGTTTACTTGGAGTGTGCGCCTTCGCTGTGAGCGATTATCTAACGCATGATCTGATTCTCGGGTACAGGGCAACCGCCCGTTAGGCTGCGTAGTGCAGTAAGGCAAGAACCAAACAGTAAAGAGTCACAGGTAATTAAAAATAAGGCGGCCCAAAGGCCACCTTAATGGAAAGAATTAGTAGCCGCCTTCCGCTGCTTTTTCACCTTCACCTAGGGTGTGAAGCAGGTTAGCTAGCAGGCTTGATGCGCCAAAACGGTAGTGCATGTTGTCAGCCCAGTCGGCACCCAGGATGCGGTCTGCCATATCTAGGTACTGCTGCGCATCTTCTGCTGTGCGAACACCACCAGCTGGCTTGAAGCCTACCGTTTCCGCAACACCCATATCTTTGATTACATTCAGCATGATTTCTGCGTATTCTGGTGTAGCGTTAACTGGCACTTTACCGGTTGAGGTCTTGATGAAGTCTGCGCCGGCTTTGATTGAAATCTCAGACGCTTTCTTGATTAGCTCTTCTGTTTTCAGCTCGCCCGTTTCGATGATCACTTTCAGCATGATATCGCCACACGCTTCTTTACACTGCTTAACCAACTCAAAACCAACTTCTTCGTTGCCAGCCATCAGTGCGCGGTATGGGAATACTACGTCGACTTCGTCAGCACCGTAAGCCACTGCCGCTTTTGTCTCTGCAACAGCGATTTCGATATCGTCGTTACCGTGCGGGAAGTTAGTTACCGTCGCGATGCGGACTTCTGGTGTACCCTGCTCACGAAGCTGCTTCTTAGCAACTGGGATAAAACGTGGGTAAATACATACGGCCGCTGTGTTGCCTACCGGGCTCTTCGCGTTCTTACACAACTCGATCACTTTCGCATCAGTGTCGTCGTCGTTAAGAGTGGTAAGGTCCATTAGTTTAAGTGCACGCAGTGCAGCCGCTTTCAATTCGCTCATGACTATCTCCAGTCCAATTAGTTTCTACCAAGCTGTTTTCTACTAAGCAATAGATACGCCTGACGGTATAGATTGCGCCACCGCCAAACGGCCCGCTTACGCGAACAGGTGCCCCGACAACCAGCCATCTGTCGACGGGGTTACGGACTTGACTCCTTGAAGACTCAGGTAAACAATGCGCTGGCATTTCCCTGATTGATATCCTTTTCACCGCATGGGAAGTGTTCTCGCCACTTCCCTGCAAATACGTTGCCCAGGCCTTGCCTAGCGAAAGGTAACACCATGACGGTATTGACCTGAGCAACGAAAATCTGTTTGTGATGGTGCTGCTCTATAATACCAAGCAGGCCTAGTTGCCACCACGAAAGTTACGTTTCCCAGCGTGGACAATGTGTTTACCCAACGAAAGGAATTGTCCACTGTCCTGTTCTGTTCTGGGCCTGCCCCAGTGGCTAGGTAAAGAACCGTTCAACGATCCATTGGTAGGCAACCCCACCCACATAGACACCTACAATGCCCATCACACCCGGGAGCACCGGGGGTGCCGGAATTGGCAGTTTAATCGCAGAAAACAACACTCCGACAATAAACCCAGCAATCATCGCCAGCAGTACTTCATTCATAATCATTTTCTCTGTCTGGTACAGCACAAAGAAAGTGTAGCCTGCCCCGCGATGAAAGTAATGGTAGCAGAGGGTTTTGCCAGAAACCGGAGCGCAATCGATTTTATGGCATCAAATAGAAACGATGGGGAAGATGTTTACTGAATCTGTTGATTCAAGATCCTAGGGGAAAGAGCGATCCTAGTTCCTGGAGAAAGAGCTCTGGGTTCTGGGTTCTGGGTTCTGGGTTCTGGGTTCTGGGTTCTGCAAGTAGCACTCGCTTATAGCTATGATACGCCAAGCTCTTACTTCTGCTTTTCGCTCTTCCCAGGATCTAGGACCTAGGAACCAGAAACCCGTGTTTTTTACATACAAAAACGCCGCGGTTACCCGCGGCGTTTTATCAGGCTTTCAGCTCGCTATAATTAAGCAAGGCTGATGAATAGACCTGCGATAGTTGCAGACATCAGGTTAGAAAGCGTACCAGCGGCAACAGCTTTCATACCGAAGCGTGCGATATCGTGGCGACGGCTTGGCGCCAGACCACCTAGACCACCCAGTAGGATTGCTACTGAAGATAGGTTGGCGAAACCACATAGAGCGAACGAGATGATTGCTTCAGTCTTCGTAGATAGAGTAACTGCAGCACCTTCAGCTAGGTATGGGGCAAAGTTCAGGTAAGCAACGAATTCGTTAACTACCAGCTTCTGACCGATGAAAGAACCTGCGATCGTTGCTTCTTCCCATGGCACACCGATTAGGAATGCAAGAGGAGAGAATACGTAACCTAGGATAAGCTCTAGAGTCAGCTCAGGCATACCGAACCAACCACCGATGCCACCTAGCATACCGTTGATTAGAGCGATCAGACCGATGAAGGCTAGAAGCATTGCACCCACGTTTAGCGCTAGCTGCATACCAGAAGAGGCACCCGCTGCCGCTGCGTCAATGACGTTAGCTGGCTTGTCGTCACCTGCATTTGCATCGCTTGCAAGCTGCTCAATTGGCTCTTCAGTTTCAGGCTTGATGATCTTAGCAAATAGAAGACCACCCGGAGCTGCCATGAATGAAGCAGCGATCAGGTATTCTAGAGGTACACCCATAGAAGCATAACCCGCAAGTACACCACCCGCTACAGACGCCAGACCACCACACATAACCGCGAACAGCTCAGACTGAGTCATTTTTGGTACGAACGGACGGATAACCAAAGGAGCTTCCGTTTGACCAACGAAGATGTTAGCTGTTGCAGACATTGATTCGGCACGAGAAGTACCCAGTGCTTTCTGCAGACCACCACCTAGGATGTTGATCACAACCTGCATGATGCCCAGGTAGTAAAGTACGCTGATCAGTGCAGAGAAGAAAACAATTACTGGTAGTACGCGCAGGGCAAACACGAAGCCGCCACCACCGAACACTTCAAACATTTTGTCTGAAGTTAGGCCACCGAATAGGAAGTTGATACCGTCGTTACCGTAGGCGATAACGTTGGCAACGGCGTTAGACATACCATACAGTACGTCACGGCCAACAGGTACATAAAGAACAAATGCACCCAAACAGAATTGGATGGCAAATGCACCACCCACAGTACGTAGATTGATAGCTTTACGGTTATCAGATAGAAGTACTGCAAGACCTAGCAGTACTGCCATCCCAACCAGGCTCATAAACATGCTCATAGTTTATGGCTTCCCTTTAGTTAAGTTTGGCGTCTCGACAATTCGGCTCATTAAGAGTCCGGCGCATTATACTCATGCTGCGGCGGATAAAATAATGCCGACTTCACAGTTTGCAAGGAAAGGGAGTGAAAGTTCAATTCCAAATGTGAGACCCATCACACTTTAACGCAAACGTTTTACGCAAACGTTTATTTTGTGATGCTCATTCACACCTGGATACGGAAAAGTTCAGCAGTGGTTAAGCTAATGACCTGCTTAATTTCCTGTTCACTTTCCGCCCGGATCGCTGCAAGCTCACCCAGCACATTCACTAACCGATCAGGTCGGTTTGGCTCCCCTTGAAACCCAGCGACTGGCATGTCTGGTGCGTCCGTTTCCAGCAGCAATGCATCCAGTGGCAGTGCAGCTATTGTATTTCGAGTCTTATTGGCCCGGCGATATGTAATCGTTCCCCCGACACCAATTTTGATACCTAGATCAATAAGCTGCTGTGCCTGTTGGTGGCTACCACTAAATCCATGGTACACCCCACCGGCAATCGGCCTGTTTTGCCTCAAAACCCGAAGCAACTCGGGAAACGCCTTGCGGCAATGCAAAATCACCGGCAGTTCAAAGCGGTTGGCCAGCTGTAACTGGGCTGCCAATAACGAAATCTGTTGATCTCTATCGGCATTCACAATGGCAAAGTCTAGTCCACATTCCCCAACAGCAACGCAGCGAGATACGCTTTTTTCTCGCAGCACAGCCTCTGCGGCCAGCGCCGACTCCAACTGCGACAAGGCGTTTGCATCATGCTCGGTACTGAAAAAAGGGTGTAACCCCAGGCCAAAATAGAGGTTGGGGAAGCTTCCGGACAAGTCACGCAGCACCTGCCAGTTCCGCTGCCCGACGGCCGGGATCACGATCTTCTCTACCCCGGCCTGGCGGGCCAATGCCAAGTAATGCTCGGGGTCATCACAAAACGGCGCAAAATCAAAATGACAGTGGCTATCAATCAGCATCCGACTTGCCCTGTACGGCAGCGCCACTCTGCCTGTTGGCTGGGTGGCGAGGGTCGTCACTGTCATAGCGAACCGGCGCACAGCAGCGGCGATTCTCGGGCACCAGACCCATTTTTTCACACCAGCGGTCATAGACCGCTATCCCACGCTTTATGAGTGACATCATGGCTATCTATCCTGTTAGGTTGTCGTTTTGGTGGCCTTGGCAACCATAACGATCATACTACGCCCGGTCGCCAAGATGGTATCGCGGGTATAGAGCGGTGCGTCATCGATGGGATAAATATCATAGGGGGACGGCTTGGCGGTATTGATCACCAGGTGCCAGTCGCTGCTGTGGCGATCCGGCAGGGTAAACTCCAGCGGATCCCAGAAGGCATTGCAGATCACGTACAGCTCGTCCTGGGTGATCGGGTGGTACACTGTCAAGGCGATGGAATGAGAGTTTTCCGACCAATCGGGCTGGCCGGGCTGGATCCCGTGCCAGCGGATCCCGACATCCTCGAGCACCGAATTAAGCGACATGTGCATGTTCCAGTCGATGGTCGGCTCGGCGGTGCGCAACTGGCTTAGCAAAGTGACAAAGCGCAGCAAATCGCTGTGGGTATCCACCAAGCTCCAGTCAAACCAGCTGATTTCATTATCTTGGCAGTAGGCATTGTTGTTGCCCTGCTGGGTCCGGCGCACTTCGTCGCCCATATTGAGCATCGGGGTACCGAGCGCCAGGAACAGTGTCGCCAGCATGTTCTTACACTGGCGGTGGCGCAGCGATTCTATCTCGGCAATGGCCGTCGGCCCTTCCACCCCGTAGTTGCTTGACAGGTTATGGTTGTCACCATCGCGATTGCCCTCCCCGTTGGCCTCGTTGTGCTTTTCGCTGTAGCTCACCAGGTCGTTGAGGGTGAAGCCGTCATGGGCACAAATGAAGTTCACCGAGCGGTGCGGCGAATGGTGGTGGCTGCAGTACATGTCCGGCGACCCCAAGATCCGCGAGGCAAACCGGCTGACGTAACCAGCATCACCACGCCAGAATGCCCTAACATCGTCACGGAACTTGCCGTTCCATTCATTCCAGCGATCTCCGATAAACGAACCGACCTGATACAGGCCTGCCGCATCCCAGGCCTCGGCGATGATCTTGGTACTGCACAGGATCGGATCCGAATCGATCGACCACAGCAGCGGCGGCTCCCGCATCGGTTTGCCCTGGCTATCGCGGGCCAGCACCGAGGCCAGGTCAAACCGGAAGCCGTCAACATGCATCTCCGTCACCCAGTAATGCAGGGCATCAATGATCATCCGCCGCAGGACACTGTGGTTGGCGTTGCAGGTATTGCCACAGCCGCTGTAGTTTCTATAGCGCCCTGTCTCCCTGTCCAGCAGGTAGTAAGCCCCGTTTTGCAGCCCCTTGAAACAGAACGTCGGCCCCTGCTCATCCCCTTCGGCGGTATGGTTGAAGACTACATCGAGGATCACCTCGATATCTGCCTTGTGCAGCTCACGGACCAGAGTTTTGAATTCATCGATGGCACTGAGGGGGGCTTTCTCGACACAGTAGTCGGCATGAACGGCAAAGAAATTGATCGGGCTGTAGCCCCAGTAATTCCCCCGCCCTTCCGGCCCATCATCGATATCGAACTGCTGGACGGGCATCAGCTCGACGGCTGTGACGCCGAGCGATTTCAGGTAAGGGATTTTATCGATGATCCCGGAAAAGGTCCCCTTCTTGGCCGTCTCTACGCCGGAAGAAGAGTGGCGGGTAAAGCCGGCCACATGCATTTCATAGATGATGGTATCGGTCAGCGAGTGGCGTGGGGCCACATCCCCCTGCCAGTCGAAGCCGCTGTGGTCAACCACGATACTCTTCATGCAGGCGTCGATGTTGCTGCCCGACTCGACTGCCCGCAGCCGGCGGTAGTTATGGCCAATCCCCACCGCCTGGCAATAGGGATCAATCAGGATTTTGTCGCTATCAAAACGCAACCCCCGCTCGGGAACCCAAGGCCCGTCCACCTGAAAGCCGTAGTGCTGGCCGTGGCCAATATTGCCGACAAAGATAAACCAGTAATGGCCGCGCTTGTGCAGCACCGGGCTGAGCTCGAAAGAGCGAAACGGCCCGGCTGAGTCGGCACTGGCAAACAAGTGCAACGTCACCCGGGTGGCATCTTTGGAGTAGAGACTGAAGTTCACCCCGCCCTCGCGCACCGACGAACCGAGCGGGAACGCCTCGCCTTGCAAGGTATAGATCTGATTATCTGCCGCCAACGCGGTACTGAGTGCGATGTTATCGTTGCCCCTGTTCATGCCAGCATCCCCATGGTTTGTCGCATGTGCCTTTTTGCCAATGCGTTGGCAACCCAATGCACCAGCCTGCATAACCAGAATAGTCGACCCAAACCTGGCCGGGGGAGGTCCGCTTCACAAAAAGTACAAAAAAAGCCGCCACAGTGTGACGGCTTCGAGGTAGAGCTTGATGCCCGTGGCCTAGTGCGAATTAGTGCTCGCGGGTTGCACGGAAGTCAATATCAGGGAAGCGCTCTTTGGCCAGGTTCAGGTTAACCATGGTCGGTGCGATGTAAGACAGGTTATCACCGCCATCCAATGCCAGGTTAGACTGGTTCTTGCGTTTGAATTCTTCCAGCTTCTTGCTGTCATCGCATTCAACCCAGCGGGCCGTTGCGACGTTGACGCCTTCGTAGATCGCTTCCACGTTGTATTCCGCTTTCAGGCGGGCAACCACCACGTCAAACTGAAGCACACCCACCGCACCGACGATCAGGTCGTTGTTCTGCAGCGGACGGAATACCTGTACCGCGCCTTCTTCCGACAGCTGGACCAGACCTTTTAGCAGCTGCTTCTGCTTGAGAGGATCTTTGAGGCGAATACGACGGAACAACTCCGGCGCAAAGTTAGGAATACCGGCAAACTTCAGGCTCTCACCCTGGGTGAAAGTATCACCGATCTGGATAGTACCGTGGTTGTGCAAACCGATAATGTCACCCGCATAGGCTTTTTCCGCACGCGCGCGGTCACCGGCCATGAAGGTTACCGCATCGGAGATACTCACGTTCTTACCAGTACGGACATGGTTCATCTTCATGCCCTGGCTGTAGGTGCCCGATACAATTCGCATGAAGGCAATACGGTCACGGTGCTTAGGATCCATGTTGGCCTGGATCTTAAAGACGAAACCGGAGAATTTCTCTTCGGTCGCTTCGACTTCACGCTCATTGGCTTTACGCGGCATCGGCGCAGGCGCCCACTCCGTCAGGCCATCTAGCATGTGGTCAACACCGAAGTTACCCAATGCGGTACCGAAGAAGACCGGGGTTAGCTCACCGCTCAGGAACAGTTCTCGGTCGAACTCGTGCGATGCACCGATCACCAGCTCCAGCTCTTCGCGCAACTGTTCGGCAAGATCGTCACCCACCGCGGCATCCAACTCAGGGTTATCCAAGCCCTTGATGATGCGTTCTTCCTGGATGGTATGGCCCTGACCGGTGCTGTACAGGATCGTCTCGTCACGGTGGATATGGTATACACCCTTGAACTCCTTACCACAGCCAATCGGCCATGATACCGGCGCACACGCCATGTTCAGTTCGGTTTCGACTTCGTCAAGCAGCTCCATCGGATCGCGGATATCGCGGTCCAATTTGTTCATGAAGGTCACGATTGGCGTATCACGCAGACGGGTCACTTCCATCAGCTTGCGGGTACGATCCTCGACACCTTTGGCCGCATCGATCACCATCAGGCATGAGTCAACCGCCGTTAGCGTACGGTAGGTATCTTCCGAGAAATCTTCGTGTCCCGGGGTATCTAGCAGGTTTACCAGACAATCGTTGTAGGGGAACTGCATCACCGACGTGGTCACCGAGATACCACGTTCTTTTTCCATCTCCATCCAGTCTGACTTGGCATGCTGGTTGGAGCCGCGGCCCTTAACGGTACCCGCTTTCTGGATCGCGTTTCCGAACAGCAGGACTTTTTCGGTAATGGTTGTTTTACCCGCATCCGGGTGAGAAATGATCGCAAACGTACGGCGTTTGCTCACTTCAGTTTGAAAAGACATAAGCGTTGATAATCCTGTTAGAGATTTCAATAATCGAACGACTGCGACTGCCGCGAGCCGGTGCGATAAAGATGGCGGAATTATACGCAAACTCCGGCCAAAGAGACAGCGGTAACATGCCGGCAGGGCCTGCCGGCAACAACGAGCGAAATGCTACATCACCAAGTAGGTCATGATCAGCGCATCCTCGCGACCATTTTCTGCCGGGTAGTACCCTTCGCGGCGGTTGATTTCGTTAAAGCCGAGCGACTCGTACAGCTGGTAAGCCCGGGTATTGCTCGCCCTGACTTCCAGCCAGACTTCCTCGCCTTTTTGTTGCTCAACAAGGGTAATGAAGCCTTCCAGTAAAGCCTTGCCGTAGCCTTTGCCCTGGCAGGCCGGGTCGACAGCGATGTTGAGCAGGGTCGCTTCGCCTGCCACCAGCTGGCCGAAGCAATAACCGACCAGCTGGCCATCTATCTCCAACCCACAGTTAAGTGCCAATTTATTGGGCTCTTTGCGGATCAATGATTCTGCCCAAGGAAAGGCATGGGCCGCCTGCTCGATGCGCCAGACATCATCGAGATGATGGGGCGCCAAAGTCACAATGTTATGCGTCATAAGAACAAATCTGTTGCCACAGCGCTTTTTTCGCGCCGGGGTTGGTATGCATCGATTTCAGTGAAGCCGACGTCAGCAGTTGGCAGTCCGCCGGATGGGCGGCTTCACAACCGGCCACCCAACACCATTTCAGCTGATGTTCGCGAACTTGCTCAACCGCTTCCGCCGGAATACATAGCGCTTGCTCCGGCTTGAGCTTCATGCTGCCCAGGATCCGGCCAAACAGCCAACGGTCGTGCTCGTCCAGCTCTTCATCGCAAACAAACAACAACTTACAGCTTTCCGGCAGGTCAATCACCGGCTGCTCCTGCTCGGGAAAAAAGCCCGGTTTACGGATCTGCCAATAGGTCAACCCGATCGCCTTCATCAACTGTAAATCACGCTGTTTCATCCACTCACCTTGATGATGTTCACTTTGGCCGGGAATACTACCAGAATTTATCCCAAACTGAGTAATATTCTGGCCTATCCGCAAGGATGGAAAAGGACAGATAGCAGGCAAATCAAAACACAAAAAAATACCACCTCGCGGTGGTATTTTCATGTAACTGATTTTCGCTGACAACCTACAGCGCGTCGAACTCTTCGCTATAGCTGATCATGCCGGTCTTATCGCCCATCGCTCCGGGTACCACTTCCAATACCATGAAGACCTCTTCCGGCACCGGCCACGGGCATTGAATGCCTTGAGGGGCCGCCGGTGTAAAGCCAGCTTTCGGATAATAGTCTGGGTGACCCAGTACCACCACCACCGGGTAGCCGAGTTCTGCCAGCGTCTGCTTGGCTTCTTCCAGCATGGCCAGGCCTATGCCCTGACGCTGATACTCAGGCTTGATCGCCATAGGGGCCAGCCCTTGCCAGCAGTGATCCTCGCCATCAAGCATAACCGGGCTAAAAAAGGCATGGCCAATCAGCTCACCGTCGTCAGTGCACGCCACCAGCGACAGGGTGCGCTTGCCGTTTTCCCGCAACCGCATGACCAACTCGGCTTCGGCCTCCGTTTCAAAAACAGACTTCAGCAAAGTATCAATCGGCATAATATCGGCCGGGGCCTCAGTTCTAATGAGCATTCATGACCTCTTCTTGCCCAGCCGCCGACTGCATGCCTTTGTGGATGAAATCGGCCGACTGGTGCAGTACAAATTTAACCGGTGCCGGGAGCGAGTCGAGATCGATACTATCCATCAAGTTTTTCACTTCCAGCCCCAACTCGGTATCCCCTTCGATGCGAAGGCGACGTTGGAAGAACAGTGTATCAGGATCTTCCTTGCGAGCGGCAATTAATACCAAGTCATTGCACTCACCACTGAAGCTCACATCTTCCTGCTCAACGTGCTCAGCCACCACCAATTGCTCATCCTGGTAACTGATGTACCAGCGCAGATCCAGATCACGCACTTCCACTTTCAGCCAACGATCTTCTAGAAATTCAAAGTCGCCATCTTCCAGTGCTTCCTTGAACACCATGCCCAATCCCTCCAGCATGACCTTCTTCTGGAGGGGGAAGGGAGCCAGTTTGGCAGGAACACGCAATAAGGCAGGCCCATTCTGGACCAGCTGTTTTCTAAGTTGAGCAATCACTGAATTATTTTTCCTGTAGTCGGTCGCATATATTTATTAATTGTATGGCAAGACAAGGCAGTAATTTTATGCCTTGAGTCAAAAAATACAGCTTTGTTCGGGTAAAGTTTGGTATTGTGCTAGGGACCTAGATATAGTGGTTGCAAACCCACCTGTCACCTCGCAGCTGGATGGCAGCAACCTACGGAACAGTATCCCAAGACCATGCCGACAGAGCAACTCAACCATTGGTTTCCCCTTCTCACTGATCACAGCCCATTCCTGTTTGCGGTACTGGATCAGCAGCACAACTATTTAATGGTTAATAACCGATACTGCGAGCTCAGCGGCCTGAGCCGTGAAGAGCTTATCGGCCTCAGTGATGTCGACACCCTTGGCAAAACCTTTTACCACGCGATGCGTCCCTTCTATGAACGGGCCTTCAATGGCGAAACCCTGGAAAGCGAAGTCATTCTCGATGACAACCATCATGACACCAGCATGCACTTCAGCCTCTCCCCGCTGCGCAGCGAAGGCGATAAAATCACCCATATAGTCCTGCACTGCGCCGATACCTCCGAACGGCAAATCCTGACCAATGCTATCCAAGAGCACGAAAAGCACCTGCAAACCCTCAATGAGCTGATGCATGACGGCAGCTGTATCGTCGAGAATGACACGGTGCTCTCAGCCAATGATAAAGCCGCACTCTTGCTCGGTTTTGAACACCCCAATGATCTCAAGGGCAAGGCATTTAGCAAACTGGTGGTCGATAGCCAGCAGCAGCCGGTTACCCCGGCTCAGTTGGTCTCCCTACAGCAAGGTGAAGGCTGGTTATGCCAGACCAGCCGCCACTGTCCGCAGCCGCAAACCTTGCAGCTCTCGACATCGCCTATCGAGGTACTCGGGGCCGCCGCCCAATTGGTGATCCTCAAGTCCTACACCCCAACACGCTCCAAGCAGAACCGAGTAGAGTCATCCATCCATATCGATCCGCTTACCGGGCTACTCAACCGCCACGGGATCAGCCGCCAGCTAGAGCAACTGATCAACCAGCAGATCCCGCTGGTGATGCTCTACCTCGATATCGACAATTTCAAAAACATCAATGATTCACTCGGGCACCATATCGGTGATCAGGTTCTGCAGGAGATTTCTCAGCGGCTCAAGCGGCTGTTGCCCGACAGTGCGATCATCGGCCACCTCAGCGGGGATGAGTTCACCATCGTGCTCCCCAACCCGGAACATAACCAGCAAAGCAACCTGATTGCGGACCAAGTCATTGCCCTGATCAACCAACCTTTCGACTTGCATCACTTCAGCAAGCACCTGGCCTGTTCTATCGGGATGGTGCAATACCCCGGTGACGGCAATGACGCCCGTATCCTGCTGCAAAATGCCGACACGGCCATGTACGAAGCCAAGAACCGCGGCCGTAACCGGGCCGTGAAGTTCAGCGAGGAAATGAACAAAGAGGCCCGAATGCAGCTATGGCTGGAGATCGAGCTCCAGAAAGCATTGCAGAACAATGGGCTCGAAGTGTGGTACCAACCCAAGGTGCATGCCCGTGATTTTTCAATCAACGGCGCAGAAGCACTGGTACGCTGGAACCACCCTGTCGAGGGCTATATCAGCCCGGCTCAGTTTATTCCTGTCGCCGAACGCTCTGGCCTCATCGAGCAACTCGGCCAAGTAGTCATGCGCGAGGTATTCACCACCGTCCGCTACTGGAAAACCCAAGGGCTACTGCCGGGCAAAGTAGCAATTAACCTGTCACCGCAGCAATTCGGCAACCCGAACCTCATCCAGTTTGTCGACAAGCTGCGCAAGGCTACCGGGGTCAACCCCAACGACATTACCTTCGAGCTCACCGAAAGTGCAGTCATGAGCGATGGCGAACATACCATCCAGATGCTCAACGCGATCAAGAAGCTCGGCTTCTCGCTGTCTATCGATGACTTCGGTACCGGCTACTCATCGCTGTCCTACCTGGCCCGCTTCCCGCTGGACGAGCTGAAGATCGACCGTGCCTTCATCAAAGACATCGAAGAGGTTCCCAAGCAGCTGACGCTGATCGAGAACATCATCAACCTCGGTAAATCCCTCAACATGAGCGTAGTTGCCGAAGGGGTCGAAACCCGCCAGCAGGCCACCCTGCTGTCGAATCTCGACTGCCATGCCATCCAGGGCTTCCACTTCTACAAGCCGCTGCCGAAAAACGAGCTAGAGGCAACGCTGCACAAGCACCATTGATCCACGAAGCCATCATTAGTGGTTATTCATCTGTGCAAAAGTGGAAAATAAGTTGTCCTAAATCAACAAAACCTGCCTGACATCAAAACACGCCGGCAGCCTGCCCCCTACTATTTGCTTCTATTACTTTCTTCTAACACTGGTAGATAAAAATAATATGGAGCTACTCTGCCCCGCTGGTAACTTGCCGGCGCTGAAAACTGCCATTGATAACGGTGCCGACGCGGTTTATATCGGTTTTAAAGACGATACCAATGCGCGCCACTTTGCAGGTTTAAATTTTACAGGACGTAAACTCGAAAAAGCCGTGCAGTACGTACGTGACCACGACCGTAAACTGCATGTCGCCCTCAATACCTTCGCCCATCCCGATGGCTTCGAGCGCTGGCGCAACGCCGTCGACAACGCCGCGGCCATGGGCGTCGATGCATTGATTGTGGCTGACATCGCGGTGTTGGAATATGCGGCCACCAAGTACCCGGATCTCGAGCTGCACCTTTCGGTACAGGCATCGGCCACCAATACGGCTGCCATTGATTTCTACCGCCAGAATTTCAATGTCAAACGGGTCGTCTTGCCGCGGGTATTGTCTATCCACCAAGTGAAGCAGCTGGCTCGCAATACCGATGTCGAACTGGAGGTATTCGCCTTCGGCAGCCTGTGTATCATGTCGGAAGGGCGCTGCTACCTGTCCTCCTACATGACGGGCGAATCGCCAAATACCGTCGGTGCCTGCTCGCCGGCAAAATACGTTCGCTGGCAGGAGACCCCGACCGGGCTCGAGTCACGCCTCAACGAGGTGCTGATCGACCGCTACGCCCATGGAGAAAATGCCGGCTACCCCACCCTGTGCAAAGGCCGCTTTGACGTCAACCTCGACGGGGAAAACCGCCGCTACCACGCATTGGAAGAGCCGACCAGTCTCAACACCCTGGAAATCTTACCTGAACTGTTCAAGGCCAATATTGCCTCGGTAAAAATCGAAGGCCGCCAGCGCAGCCCGGCCTACGTCGAGCAGGTAACCCGTACTTGGCGTGCCGCGATTGATCGCTATCTCGCCTCACCGGAAAGCTACCATGTCGAGCCGGCTTGGAATGCCTGCCTGGGCAACGTCTCAGAAGGCAAGCAGACCACCCTCGGTGCCTACCACCGCAAATGGCAATAAGGAGCCAACAATGAAATATTCTCTTGGCCCCCTACTGTATTTCTGGCCAAAAATGGATGTCGAAGCGTTCTACCAGCAAGCCAAAGACGCCAATACCGATATTATCTACCTCGGTGAAACCGTCTGCTCCAAACGCCGCGAGATGAAACCGGCCCACTGGTTCGATATCGCCAAGGAGCTTTCTGCCACCGGCAAGCAGGTGGTCCTGTCGACCATGGCGCTGCTCGAAGCACCGAGCGAAGTCAACGTGATGAAAAAGTACATTGATAACGGTGATTTCGCGATTGAGGCCAACGATGTCTCGGCCATCCAGCTGGCCCACGAAAGCAAGGTACCCTTTGTGGTCGGCCCGGCGGTGAACTGCTACAACGCCCAGACCCTTAACCTGTTTTTGAAAAAAGGGATGATCCGCTGGTGTATGCCGGTTGAACTCTCACGCCAGTGGCTGCAAAACGTGGCCAACGAGTGCGAACAGATGGGGATCCGCGACAAGTTCGAAACCGAAGTCTTCAGCTACGGCTACCTGCCGCTGGCCTACTCGGCGCGTTGCTTTACCGCCCGCGCCGAAGACCGCGCCAAGGATGACTGCGAAACCTGCTGTATCAAATACCCAACCGGGATCACGGTCAATAGCCAGGAAGAGCAGAAAGTCTTCACCCTCAACGGGATCCAGACTCAGTCCGGTTACTGCTATAACCTGATCAACGATCAACCTGGCATGGCAGGCCTAGTGGATGTGGTCCGTTTGAGCCCAATGGGCATAGATACCCTTTCCCTGGTAGATACCTTCCGTGCCAACCAGCAGGGTGCCCACCAGCACAAGCTCGAAGGCGGCCATCACTGCAACGGCTACTGGCACAATCTGGCCGGCCTTAACATTGAGTAGGGCCAACATTGTTCGCCCCATCAAGCACACAAAAGCCGCGGTAGTCCGCGGCTTTTTAATCGGGGTCGGCAAGCAGTAGAAGGCTACACCTCTTCTTCCTCTGGCAGCGAAACCGGCTGGCTGAGGTTAACTTCTGTCATCAGGCGATTGAGTTCTAGCAAGGCAAAACGGTGCTCGACAAATTCGTACACATTACCGGACAAGGTCAGCTTGTAGAGCATCAGTGCCGATGAGAAATCTTTGTTGTAATGGTAGCGCTTGCCCAGGTAGAAGTAGGCTTCCGTCAGGCGCTCGGCCAGTACATCGTTATCCTCACTCTCTAAGGCGATCTGGTGCAGGAATTCTGACTCACTGACATCATCGAGATAAAGGCGGACGATCTGCCACCCCCAGTCATTGTTATCTGTAGCCGCATTGTAGCGATTGCGCAGTTTCTCCGCTGCGGTTGCAGGATCTTGTTCAAGCTCAGTCAGGTACAGCCAAATCACCCGGTAAGGATCGTTGATGTTCTGCTGGTAATGGGCATTAAGATCCTCAAACGCCAATTCATAGCGACCGCCATAGTAGAGGGCAATACCGCGGTTACGCTGGGCAAAAGGGTGACGGACATTGAGCTCCAGGGTTGAGTCAAAGGCTTCATAAGCGGCGTCAAAGTGGGCGCCCTGGGTAAAGTAGACCCCAAGGATATTGAACACATCTGGCTGATCCGGCTTCAAAGATAGGGATTGGTTGAAGTCCAGTCGAGCCAAATCACGCAGCCCCAAGCTGTCATGCAACAAGCCACGCTCGTAATACACCTGGGCCAAGGTTTCGTTGTTAAGATCATCTCGTTGCAATAGCTGATCAATGCGTGCCAACTGAATTTGCTGTTGGATCGTTGGCTGGAACGGGACCGCCATCGGAGGCTGGTTCCACTGCGATTTAGGTGATGAACAGCCTGACAAGACCAAGACGATCGCCAAGCATGCGAGTTTTATCCTATTTGCAATCAATGCAGTTCTCCCTGAGTGAGACACGTCTACCTCTAGCATATACCATCGTAGCCCATTAGAGACGCAACCGCGTTCTCCTGACCGATTATTGCGAGGGATTTTCCGGTGAGCTCTAAATATAATAAAAAAAGGGGCTGAATAGCCCCTTTATATCATGCTTTTAGCAAAAAGCCTTATGCTTCTGGCTTCTCTTCAGCAGCCGGTGCTGGGTTCAGCTCAGCTTGTGCTTCTTTCATGCTCAGGCGGATACGGCCCTGACGGTCGATTTCCAGTACCTTAACCTGAACTTCCTGGCCCATCTCAAGGTGATCAGCCACTTTCTCGATACGCTCTTGAGAGATCTGAGAAATATGAACAAGACCTTCTTTCGAACCGATAACCGATACGAAGGCACCGAAGTCAACGATACGCATAACTTTACCGGTGTAGATACGGCCAACTTCAACATCAGCGGTGATCTCTTCGATACGGCGGATAGCTTCTTTCGCAGCTGTACCTTCGGTTGCCGCGATCTTCACTGTACCGTCGTCTTCGATTTCGATAGTCGTGCCAGTTTCTTCCGTTAGTGCACGGATAACTGCGCCACCCTTACCGATAACATCTTTGATCTTCTCTGGGTTGATCTTCATCGTGTGGATACGAGGAGCGAACTCAGAAATCTCTTCGCGAGGCGCGTTGATAGCCTGATCCATCACGCTAAGGATGTGCGTACGCGCACCTTTCGCTTGGTTCAGAGCAATCTGCATGATTTCTTTAGTGATACCTTCGATCTTGATATCCATCTGCAGTGCAGTGATGCCGTCTTCAGTACCCGCTACTTTGAAGTCCATGTCACCAAGGTGGTCTTCGTCACCCAGGATGTCAGACAGAACAACAAAGTCATCGCCTTCTTTCACAAGACCCATTGCGATACCCGCAACAGATGCTTTGATTGGCACACCTGCGTCCATAAGCGCAAGAGACGTACCACATACAGAAGCCATTGAAGAAGAACCGTTAGATTCAGTGATTTCCGATACCACACGTACTGTGTATGGGAACTCGTCAACAGAAGGCATTACGGCAGCGATACCACGCTTAGCCAGTTTACCGTGGCCGATTTCACGACGCTTAGGCGAACCTACAAAGCCAGTCTCACCCACACAGTATGGAGGGAAGTTGTAGTGCAGCAGGAAGTGATCTTTACGCTCGCCAGTTAGCTCGTCGATGATCTGTGCATCGCGCTGCGTACCCAGAGTCGCAGTTACTAGAGCCTGAGTTTCACCACGGGTGAACAGAGAAGAACCGTGGGTACGTGGAAGTACGCCAGTGCGTACGTCAAGCGCACGAACCATGTCTTTCTCACGGCCGTCGATACGTGGGTTGCCCGCGATGATGCGGCTACGTACAACGTTCTTCTCTAGAGAACCTAGCATGCCGCGGATTTCGCGCTCGTCTAGTGTCTCGTCTTGGGCAAGAAGCGCTTCAACCGCTTCGTTCTTGATAACACCTACTTGCTCGTAACGCGCCATCTTTTCAGTGATCTGGTAAGCGTCAGTCAAGCGAGCTTCTGCAAGCTCAGCAACACGGGCTTTCAGCTCAGTGTTAACCACTGGTGCTTCCCACTCCCAAGCTGGAGTTGCAACTTCAGCCGCGAACTCGTTGATCGCATTGATAACAACCTGCTGCTGATCGTGACCGAAAACAACAGCTTGTAGCATCTGCTCTTCAGATAGGCGGTCAGCTTCTGACTCAACCATCAGTACAGCGCTCTCAGTACCCGCAACTACTAGGTCTAGCTTGCTATCTTCTAGCTCAGTGTTGCTTGGGTTCAGTACCAACTGATCGTTGATGTAACCTACACGTGCAGCACCGATTGGGCCGTTGAACGGGATACCAGAAATCGCAAGCGCAGCAGATGTACCGATCATAGTAACGATGTCAGGCTGAACGTCTGGGTTCACAGAAACCACAGTCGCGATAACCTGTACTTCGTTTTTGAATGCATCTGGGAATAGCGGACGGATTGGACGGTCAATCAGACGGGCTGTCAGAGTTTCGCCTTCAGATGGACGGCCTTCACGCTTGAAGAAACCACCTGGGATTTTACCTGCAGCGTAAGTACGCTCCTGGTAGTTCACCGTTAGCGGGAAGAAATCTTGGCCTTCAACAGCTTCTTTCTTACCAACAACAGAAACGAATACAGATGTATCGTCCATGCTAACCATAACAGCAGCGGTCGCCTGACGCGCCATAACACCAGTTTCAAGGGTAACCGTGTGGTTACCGTACTGGAAAGTCTTTACGATAGGATTCACGTGAATTTCCTTAAATTTATTCCGCTTTCTATTTGCGCCGTTAAGTATATCTGACACAAGGAAAAGCGTCATGTGATGAAAGGCAATTTACAGCAATTTCACGTATCGCGACTAATGATAATTCTCAATAATCGAAGAACTGTCATTAGCCGCGACCTCTAGGTCGACGAAAACGACTCGTGAATTGTGATGAATTACCGGAAAAAAGAAAGGAGCCATAAGGCTCCTTTCTCAAAAGCAATCTTAGCGACGTAGGCCTAGACGCTTGATTAGGTCTTGGTAGCGATCTAGGTTCTTACCTTTTAGGTAGTCTAGAAGCTTACGACGACGAGAAACCATGCGTAGAAGACCGCGACGGCTGTGGTGGTCGTGTTTGTGGTTAGCAAAGTGACCTTGAAGGTGGTTGATTTGTGCTGTTAGCAAAGCAACCTGAACTTCAGGAGAACCAGTGTCGTTTTCGCACTGCGCGTATTCAGCAACGATTGCTGCTTTAGTTTCTGCATTCAGAGACATAACTCATTCCTAATACAAAGATGTTTCTAATTTGTGCCAGCCAATCTCTGATTCAGCCGACACCCGAGCCGCGGATTATACGTGGAGCGCAAAATAACTACAAGAAAATTTATTGGGAAGAGCGGTGCTGTGGTGCTGTGGTGCTGTGGTGCTGTGGTGCTGTGGTGCTGTGGTGCTGTGGTGCTGTGGTGCTGTACAAGTTTTCTTAAGGGGCTATTTTAGTCAAGCATTCTAAATTCACTTTCACACGTCAAACTCCCTATCTATTTGAATGTCCTAGACGCAAATCCATAGGACCATAGAACCTTTTCTTAAAAACAAAAATCCCCAGCACTTGGCTGGGGATTTTAGAGCAGTATCCGTTACTGAGCTGTTTGCTCGTTAACTACCACACGCTTTGGCGCTAGCATGCCTTCGCGGTCGATAACACCGACACCGATGAACTCACGCTCTTCGCCGACGGTAATGCGTACCTGGGTCCCTTCGGCAGGAACACGGCCGGCGTTGACCGGGTTACCATTGCGTACATAGATGGCGATCTGCGGGATGATATTCACTTCCGGCAGATCCTGTACGGCGGTATCCATTGGCAGCAGCAACGGATCAAGCAGTTCCGACGGGGCAATATCCTGGCCCTTGGCTTGATCCAGCAGCGCTTCCAGTTGCTCAATCGTCACCATGCGCTCAACCGGGTAGTTGGATACCCCGGTACGGCGTAGGTAAGTGACGTGGGCGCCGCAACCTAGCATCTCGCCCAGATCATCAACGATAGTCCGGATGTAGGTGCCTTTCGACACATGCAGCTCCATTTCCACTTCATTATTGCTAAAGCGCAGCAGCTCAACCGAGTACACCGTGATCTTGCGCGATTCACGCGGCACTTCAATCCCCTCGCGGGCATATTCGTACAGCTTACGGCCCTGGTATTTCAGTGCCGAGTACATCGACGGGATCTGGTCGGTGGTACCGCGGAACTTGGCAATACAACGCTCCAGCTGGCCACGATCGACTTTCACTTCGCGGGTCTGTACCACTTCACCGTCGGAGTCCGAGGTATCGGTACGCTCGCCCAGCTTGGCTATCACTCGGTAGCGCTTGTCCGAATCCAGCAGGAACTGGGAGAACTTGGTCGCTTCACCAAAGCAAATCGGCAGCATGCCCGTCGCTAAAGGATCCAAGGCACCGGTATGGCCGGCTTTCTGGGCAAAGAAGATACGCTTTACTTTCTGCAGCGTATCATTCGAGCTGATCCCGGTCGGCTTATCCACCAAGATAACACCATCAATAGGACGGCCCTTACGACGACGTGCCATGGATTACTCCTCGTCTTCTGCCTGCGGCTCATCGCCACGGCGCTCTTCATCATCACGGACAGCTTGAGACACTAGGTTGGAGATACGCATACCTTCAGTTAGTGACTTGTCAAAGATGAAGTTTAGCTCAGGTGTCACGCGCAGACGGATCTGCTTACCCAACAGCGAGCGGATGTACGGTGCCATCTCGCGCAGTGCTTCCAGGCTGCCTTCCGGGGTCTGCTCGCCTACGGTCAGGAAGGTGACATAGACTTTGGCGTAACCCATATCGCGGGAAACATCGACACTTGAAATGGTGGCCATGCCAATACGCGAGTCTTTGATCTCACGCTGCAGGATCACAGCTAGCTCTTTTTGCAGCTGCTGAGCAACACGCTGGGTGCGGCTAAATTCTTTAGACATTCATTGCCTCTCTTAGAGAAAGCTCTCTTGAAACAATGGGGAGCCGAAGCTCCCCATGGATTATATGTATATATTAGAACAGCTTAGACCTTGAAAATTAGTCAAGGGTACGCTGAACTTCGATGATTTCGTAAACTTCGATCTGGTCACCGACGCGAACATCGTTGTAGTTCTTAACGCCGATACCACACTCGTAGCCGTTCTTAACTTCTTGAACGTCGTCTTTGAAGCGGCGTAGTGACTCTAGCTCACCTTCGTAGATAACCACGTTGTCGCGCAGTACGCGGATTGGGTTGTTACGCTTGATGATACCTTCAGTAACCATACAACCTGCGATAGCACCGATCTTAGGCGACTTGAACACATCACGTACTTCAGCCAGACCAATGATCTCCTGCTTGAATTCAGGAGACAGCATACCGCCCATCGCTGCTTTCACTTCATCAATCAGCTGGTAGATGATTGAGTAGTAACGCAGGTCAAGGTTCTCGGTCTCGATAGTACGGCGCGCAGATGCATCAGCACGAACGTTGAAGCCAAGGATGATAGCGTTAGACGCAGCAGCCAGTACGGCGTCAGTTTCGGTGATACCACCCACACCAGAACCAACGATGTTCACTTTAACTTCGTCAGTCGATAGCTTACGTAGTGAGTCAGCAATCGCTTCTACAGAACCCTGTACGTCAGCTTTCAGTACTACGTTAAGCTCAGCAACTTCACCGGCAGCCATGTTAGAGAACATGTTTTCCAGTTTCGCTTTCTGCTGGCGAGCCAGTTTAACATCACGGAATTTACCTTGACGGTAAAGCGCAACTTCACGGGCTTTACGCTCGTCACGAACAACTGTCGCTTCATCACCTGAAGAAGGCACACCAGAAAGACCTAGGATCTCAACTGGGATAGAAGGACCAGCAGACTCGATTTCTTTACCAAGCTCGTCGCGCATAGCACGAACACGGCCGTGCTCAAGGCCACAAAGAACGATGTCGCCCTTGCGCAGCGTACCTTCCTGAACTAGGACTGTCGCAACAGGACCGCGGCCCTTGTCTAGGCGAGATTCAACAACCACACCTTTCGCCATGCCTTCTGCAACGGCTGTCAGCTCAAGAACTTCAGCCTGAAGCAGGATAGACTCAAGAAGACCGTCGATGTTAGTACCCTGTTTCGCAGAGATGTGAACGAAGATGTTCTCACCGCCCCACTCTTCAGGAATAACGTCGTACTGAGCTAGCTCGTTCTTAACATTGTCTGGGTTAGCATCTTCTTTATCGATCTTGTTCACAGCAACAATCAGAGGCACGCCTGCCGCTTTCGCGTGCTGGATCGCTTCGATTGTCTGTGGCATCACGCCATCGTCCGCTGCAACAACAAGAACAACGATATCTGTCGCCTGAGCACCACGAGCACGCATTGCGGTAAACGCGGCGTGTCCCGGAGTATCAAGGAAGGTGATCATACCGTTTTCAGTTTCAACGTGGTATGCACCGATGTGCTGGGTAATACCACCTGCTTCGCCCGCTGCAACGTGTGCTTTACGGATGTAGTCAAGGGTAGAAGTCTTACCGTGGTCAACGTGACCCATGATGGTTACAACCGGCGCACGAGGAACAACAGCTAGGTTCTCATCGCGGTCAGACAGTACCGCTTCTTCCAGCTCGTTTTCTTTACGCAGGATAACTTTGTGACCCATTTCTTCTGCTACTAGCGCAGCAGTTTCCTGGTCGATAACCTGGTTGATGGTTGCCATTGCACCCATCTTCATCATCACCTTGATAACTTCAACGCCTTTTACCGACATCTTGTTAGCAAGTTCAGACACAACGATAGTCTCGCCGATCACTACGTCTTGCTTAGCAACGGTTGCTGTTTTGTCGAAGCCGTGCTGCATTGACGTAGGCTTAGCCATCTGCGGCTTGCCGCGGCCACGCTGATTGCGACCACCGCGAGCATTTGCATTACGGTCGTCTTGCTTAGCACCCGCTTTCTTCTTCTTGCGACGGCGACCGCCTTCTTCTTTACGGTCTTGTTCGTCTTCCGCTGCGCGAGCGTAGCTAGACGTCGTAGTATGGTAGTCTGTTTTATCCATATTACCTTTTTCCTGGTCAGCTTTTGACCAGTTCTTTTCATTCATTTCTGCCATTTTGCGTGCCTCTTCTAGCTGACGCTGACTCTCTTCTTCGGCTTTACGCTTGGCTTCCTCTTCCCGGCGACGTTGTAGCGCCTCAGCTTCTTTCTTAGCCTGGTCGTCAGCGGCGGCGCGTTTCGCTTTATCTTCAGCCAAACGCTTGTCCTCTGCTTCACGCTTCAGCTTGTCCTCTGCATCGCGCTTCGCATTCTGTTCTGCATTTTGCTTAGCTTGTTCTTCAGCTAAGCGCTTTTCTTCAGCAGCACGCTTAGCAGCTTCTTCCGCCTCGCGTTTTGCCAGCTCTTCTGCTTCACGCTTGGCAGCTTCTTCGGCTGCTCGCTGAGCGGCTTGTTCCGCTTCACGCTGGGCTGCTTCTTCAGCCTGGCGTTTTGCTTCTTCCGCGGCACGCTGTTCTTCTTCAAGCGCAGAACGCTTTACGTAGGTGCGCTTTTTGCGCACTTCTACCTGAACACTTTTATTTTTGCCACCCGAGCCCGAAACACTCAGCGTGCTTCGGGTCTTACGTTGCAAAGTAAGGCGTGTAGGAGCCTCGCCAGATGTACTATCGCCACCGTGTTCTTTCTTCAGGTGGGCCAATAGACTCTGTTTTTCTTGTTGGCTTACGCTATCTTCAGCTTTCTTGCTGATACCAGCATCGGCAAACTGTTGAAGCAAACGGTCAATCTGCGTGCCGATTTCCTCGGCAAGTGCTTTAACTGTAACCTCTGACATGCTGCTCCTCCCTTGCGATTAAATATTATGCTTCGTCACTGAACCAGCAAATGTTACGAGCAGCCATGATCAGCTCGCCCGCTCTTGCTTCATCGATACCGTCGATATCTGTTAGATCGTCAGTACCCTGATCAGCAAGATCTTCTAGCGTCGCAACGCCTTTCGCGGCCAGTTTGAATGCAAGCTCACGCTCCAAGCCTTCCAGACCCAGTAGGTCTTCTGCCGGCTCAACACCGTCAAAAGATTCTTCCTGAGCAAGGGCTAGCGTGGTAAGCGCTTCTTTCGCACGGTTACGCAGCTCTTCAACGGTGTCTTCGTCCAGACCTTCTACCGCCATCAGTTCGGCTACTGGTACGTAGGCGATCTCTTCTAGCGTGGTGAAGCCTTCTTCAACCAGTACAGTGGCGAAGTCTTCGTCGATATCAAGGTGCTTAGTGAACACTTCAATAGACTCTTGGGCTTCTTCCTGGTGTTTCTTCTGAAGATCTTCAACCGTCATTACGTTCAGTTCCCAGCCAGTCAGCTGAGACGCTAGGCGAACGTTCTGACCACTACGGCCGATTGCCTGAGCAAGGTTGTCCTTCTCAACAGCAATGTCCATCGTGTGGTTGTCTTCATCAACGATGATAGAGCTAACTTCTGCCGGAGCCATCGCGTTGATCACGTACTGGGCTGGGTTCTCGTCCCACAGTACGATATCGATACGCTCGCCACCTAGCTCGCCAGATACGGCTTGTACACGTGCACCACGCATACCTACACATGCACCCACAGGGTCAATGCGTTTGTCGTTAGTCTTAACGGCGATCTTGGCACGAGAGCCTGGATCACGGGCTGCACCCATCAGTTCAATCATCTCTTCGCCGATTTCCGGCACTTCGATGCGGAATAGCTCTGACAGCATTTCAGGCTTAGAGCGAGTCATGAACAATTGGAAACCACGTGCTTCTGGCGCTACTTTGTACAGAAGGCCACGAACACGGTCACCCGGGCGGAAGTTTTCACGTGGCAACTGGTCGTCACGCTGGATAACAGCTTCTGCATTGTTACCAAGGTCAATGATAACAGCATCGCGGTTAACTTTCTTTACTACACCGGTGATTAGCTCACCTTCGTTGTCAATAAATTGCTCAACGATTTGTGCACGCTCAGCTTCACGAACTTTCTGAACGATAACCTGCTTGGCCGTTTGAGTCGTGATACGGTCAAACGTTACCGACTCGATCTGCTCTTCGACGTAATCATCAAGGTTGATCGTTTCGTCGTCGTACTGCGCTGCTTCCAGAGTGATCTCCAGAGTCGGCTGAGTCACTTCCTCAACCGCTTTCCAGCGACGGAAAGTTTCGAACTCACCGGTCTTGCGGTCGATCGCTACGCGTACGTCGATTTCCGCTTCGTATTTTTTCTTCGTTGCTGTTGCCAGTGCGATCTCAAGTGCTTCAAAGATGCGCTCACGAGGTACAGCTTTTTCGTTGGATACCGCTTCAACGACAGCCAAGATTTCTTTGTTCATTTCTAATGCCCCAATTTAGCGGTTAGAATTTTGGAACCAGGTTGGCCTTGGAAATATTGCTCAGTGCAAATGTTTCTTCATTGCCATCAACATTTAATGTGACAAGCTCGCCGTCAACGGCAACGATATCACCTTTCCACTTACGACGGTTGCCCATCGCCATTTTCAACACCAGGCTGACCTCGTGGCCAATAAACTGTTGGTAATGTGCGGCTTTAAATAGCGGCCTTTCTAGACCAGGGGAAGAGACCTCCAGGTTATAGGCAACAGTGATTGGATCTTCAACATCCATCACCGCGCTGATCTGGCGGCTAACTTCGGCACAATCTTCAACGGTGATCCCGTTTTCGTGATCGATAAATACACGCAGTGTTGAGTGTTCGCCTGCACGGATAAATTCCAGACCGACAAGTTCATAGCCTGTGGCCGTTACCGGCGCCTCAAGCAGTTCGGTCAATTGCATCTCTAAAGCTGTCAAGACAACCCCCCGGAAACAAAAAAAGGGCTATAAAGCCCAGTAGATACCTGAATGGTCATGTTTCAGATAATAAAAAACCCCGAATTACGGGGTTTAATATCACTGGACCCTGATACCACAGCATATCGCTGTGATAGAAAAAACAACCTTACTAAGAATAGCTGTTTTTTCGGAAAGTGGTTGCGGGGGCCGGATTTGAACCGACGACCTTCGGGTTATGAGCCCGACGAGCTACCAAGCTGCTCCACCCCGCGTCCGTAATCTGACGGCGATTATATCGCCCAGACATCACTCTTTCAAGTGAGTAATAATGGTGCCGAGAAGGGGACTTGAACCCCTACACCTTGCGGCACTAGCACCTCATGCTAGCGTGTCTACCAATTTCACCATCTCGGCTAAATTCTTTTTTTACTCAGGAATGTCACTATTTACCGGTGCATTCTGAGTTGGCTCAACAACTTGCTCAGTCGCTGGAGCGCTTAGGTTTTCCCAACCACTGGTTTCGTGCGCCTTCTTGGTACTCATGTTGCCAAGCACTAGGCTGATGACGAAAAAGATGGTCGCGAAAATCGCGGTCATTCGGGTCAAAAAGTTTCCAGAGCCGCTCGCGCCGAACAGGGTACCTGATGCGCCAGCCCCAAATGAAGCTCCCATATCTGCGCCTTTACCTTGTTGAACCAAAACTAGGCCAATAACACCAAGCGCAGCCAACAGATAAATCACAAGTAGAATTTCGTACATGGGTTCCACCTATGGTTAAATTGTTGTGCCGGCTTTGCTTTAGCAGTGCCAGCGCACCCCTTCCACTAGGAGCGGGATGAATACTAGCGAAAGCTCTCTTCACTGACAAGTAAAATTTCTCCGAAAACTCTGTTTCTTGAATCACTTGTCGAAGAATTAGGCAAAACCGACACCAGTTAGTCGAATTTAGCGCACACTTAGCAGCTTTGTTTCACTGCCTCGGCAATGTACAGGGCCGATTCCTTGACCAGCTCCGCATCTTCGCCTTCCACCATTACGCGGATCAGCGGCTCAGTGCCGGATTTACGCAGCAGTACGCGCCCCTTATCACCTAGTTTAGCTTCAACGGCAGCCGCAGCTGACAAAACAGCCTCTGATTCCAGCGGATTGGAATCGCCGGCAAACCGAACATTCTCGAGTACTTGCGGGTACATCGTCATGCCATCAGCCAGCTCCTTGAGTGACATCTTGCTACCGACCATTGATGCCATCACCTGAAGGCCAGCGACAATACCGTCACCGGTGGTCACTTTATCAAGCAAAATGACATGGCCCGAGTTCTCGGCACCGATCAGCCAGTCGTGCTTCTTCAGCTCTTCCATTACGTAGCGATCGCCTACTTTCGCGCGAACAAACGGGATCCCCAGGTTCTTCAGGGCATTTTCCATCCCCAGATTGGTCATCAGCGTACCGACCACACCGCCTTTCAGCTCGCCGCGGCGCAGGGCATCACGGGCAATGATATAGGCAATTTGATCGCCATCGACCTTGTTGCCCTCTTCATCGACCATGATCACCCGATCGCCGTCACCGTCCAGCGCAATACCGAAATGGGCTTTCTCTTCCAGTACCTTCGCCTGCAGCGCCGCCACATCGGTCGCACCGACCTTGTCGTTGATATTGGTACCGTTCGGCTCGCAGCCCATAGTGATCACCTCGGCACCCAGCTCTTTGAACACATTAGGGGCGATGTGGTAGGTCGCGCCGTGGGCACAGTCAACCACGATCTTATACCCGGCCAAGTCATACTGGCTTGGGAACGTACCTTTGCAGAACTCGATATACCGGCCAGCCGCGTCATTAATGCGATATGCCTTGCCGAGCATGGCAGACTCAACGCACGTCAGCGGCTTGTCCAGCTCGGCTTCAATGGCAAGTTCAACCTCGTCCGGCAGCTTGGTACCTTCCGATGAGAAGAATTTGATCCCGTTATCGTAGTAAGGGTTGTGCGACGCCGAGATCACAATCCCGGCTTCCGCGCGGAAAGTGCGGGTCAGGTAGGCGACGGCCGGCGTCGGCATCGGGCCGGTGAATGCCGCCTGCAAGCCAGCGGCAGCCAACCCCGCTTCAAGTGCCGATTCCAGCATGTAGCCGGAAATGCGGGTATCCTTACCTATGATAACTTTCTTGGTACCCTGCTGTGACAAGATACGTCCTGCAGCCCAGCCCAATTTCAAGACAAAATCCGGGGTAATTGGACCTTTGCCCACAAAACCACGTACCCCATCGGTACCAAAATACTTGCGTTCAGCCATTCTCTGCTCCTAGCAATCTATATAATTACAACCTTACCTGACTTCATTTATCCCGGTACTGGGACATGGTCATTTCGCACACTTTCAGCACATCAACCGTTTCTTTCGCATCATGGACCCGGATGATCTGGGCCCCTTTCATGGCAGCGATAGCGGCGCAGGCAAGGCTACCAGCCAGGCAATCGGCCGGTTGTTTATCTAATAATTTGAACACCATCGATTTTCTCGACATGCCAACCAACAAGGGAAGGCCAAAGCGGTGGAATTCATCAAGGTGAGCCAGCAATTGGTAGTTGTGCTCGAGGGTTTTACCAAACCCATACCCCGGGTCGAGCAATAACTGCTCCCGGGGGATCCCCACCTGCTCGCAGGCATGAATTCTTTCAGCCAAAAAGTCACCGACATCGGCGATGACATCTTGGTATGTCGGCTGGTGCTGCATTGTACGTGGTTGCCCTTGCATATGCATTATACAAATCGGCACCCCGGCATCCGCAGCCACCTGCAGTGCCCCCGGCTCCTGCAAAGCTCGGACATCGTTAATCAAATCCGCCCCAGCCGCAACGGCCTCGCGCATTACCGCAGCCTTGCTGGTATCAATCGATATCCAGCAGTCGAAGCGCTGGCGCAGCGCTTCAATCACCGGTACCACTCGGTCGAGTTCCTGCGCCAGCGAGACGTCATCCGCCCCAGGGCGGGTAGATTCACCACCGATATCCAAAATAGACGTGCCCGCTGACAACATCTCCTCGGCATGACGCAAGGCGGCATCCAGCTGGTTAAATCGACCACCATCGGAAAAAGAATCAGGGGTGACATTCAAGATCCCCATGGTATGGGGACGGGAAAGATCTAGCGTCTTGGTTTTGCTCTTGAGGATCAAATTTACCGCTCCTGGGTCTTTTATATAAAAAAACCCCGAACCTAGGCCGGGGTTTTTGCTTATCGATTAATGATTAAGCCTGTGGCTTGTCATCTTCTTTGTTCTGCACTGGCTGTGCTTCAGGCGCTTGCTCAGGCTGCGTTTCTGCTTTTGGTTCAGCAGGTGCTTCCTGTTGCTCGCTCTGCTGCTCTGGAGCAGCGTCACTGGCTTTCAGGGTATCTTTTTCGTCACCCCAGCCTTTCGGTGCACGGATTTCAGTCTTGCGTTCCATCAAGTCGTCAATCTGGCCAGCATCGATGGTCTCGTACTTCATCAGCGCATCTTTCATCGCGTGCATGATATCCATATTCTGCTCAAGGATTTCACGCGCACGCTCATAGTTGCGGTCGATGATAGCGCGAACTTCGTTGTCGATAAGCTTCGCTGTGTCGTCAGACATATGCTTGCTCTGCGTCACCGAACGGCCAAGGAAAACCTCGCCTTCGTCTTCCGCATACAGCAACGGACCCAATTTCTCAGAGAAGCCCCACTGGGTCACCATCTTGCGGGCAATATCAGTGGCTCGCTCGATATCGTTCGATGCACCGGTCGAGACCTTATTCACACCGTAGATCAGCTCTTCAGCCAAACGACCGCCGTACAGGCTTGAAATCATTGACTCCAAGAACTCACGCGAGTGGCTGACACGGTCTTGCTCAGGCAAGTACATGGTCACACCCAATGCGCGACCGCGCGGAATGATAGAGACCTTGTACACAGGATCGTGATCCGGCACCAAGCGACCAATGATGGCATGGCCCGCTTCATGGTAAGCCGTCGACTCTTTCTGCTCATCGGTCATTACCATCGACTTGCGCTCGGCACCCATCATGATCTTATCTTTGGCCAGTTCGAACTCCACCATAGATACGGTTCGCTTGTTGCCGCGAGCAGCAAACAAAGCAGCTTCGTTAACCAGGTTGGCCAGATCCGCCCCCGAGAAGCCAGGAGTACCACGTGCGATAAGCTCAGGCTTCACATCACCGTCTAGCGGTACTTTGCGCATGTGCACTTTCAGGATTTGCTCACGGCCACGTACGTCCGGCAAGCCAACCACTACCTGGCGGTCGAAACGACCAGGACGCAATAGCGCAGGGTCCAGTACGTCAGGACGGTTGGTCGCGGCGATAACAATGATACCTTCGTTACCTTCAAAACCATCCATCTCAACCAGCATCTGGTTCAAGGTCTGCTCACGCTCATCGTGACCACCACCCACACCGGCACCACGCTGGCGACCGACGGCATCGATCTCATCGATAAAGATGATACAAGGCGCGGCTTTTTTCGCCTGCTCGAACATGTCACGGACACGGGATGCCCCCACACCGACGAACATTTCCACGAAATCAGAACCAGAGATCGTAAAGAACGGTACTTTCGCTTCACCGGCAATGGCTTTCGCCAGCAAGGTTTTACCCGTACCTGGAGGACCGACCATCAACACACCGGTCGGGATCTTACCGCCCAGTTTCTGGAAACGGCTCGGGTCACGCAGGTAATCCACCAGCTCTTTCACATCTTCCTTCGCCTCGTCACACCCGGCAACGTCATTGAAGGTGGTTTTGATCTGGTCTTCGCTCATCATGCGGGCCTTAGACTTACCGAACGACATGGCACCTTTGCCACCGCCGCCCTGCATTTGGCGCATGAAGAAGATCCAGACACCGATGAGCAACAGCATCGGGAACCAGGAGATAAAGATTGAGGCCAGTAGGCTTGGCTCCTCAGGCGGAGTACCCATGACCTTTACGTTAGCGTTAATCAGATCGTCTAACAGCTTTTGGTCGTTAACGACAGGCAGATAAGTGACGTATCGCGTGTTATCACGTTTGAATACGGTAATCTCACGATCATTGAATCGCACTTCCCTTATCTGATCCTGACCGATTTCACGGACAAAGGTTGTATAGTCGACTTGACGGCCAGCACTATCACCGGGACCGAAGCTCTGGAATACAGACATCAGAACCACAGCGATGACCAACCACAAAATCAAGTTTTTTGCCATGTCACTCAAGGTGTTAACCCCGCGATAACTAATAGATGAATTTAGGGTACTACAGTTTGTAACCTGTAGCTACAATATATACCTCACGAGAACGATCTCGTGACGAATCCGGCTTACGGATTTTGACCACTTTGAACATGCTACGCACTTCTGCCAGATATTGATCAAAGCCTTCCCCTTGGAAAACTTTTACCGCAAAGCTGCCATTAGGTGCAAGTACCTGTCTACACATATCTAATGCTAGTTCAACAAGATACATAGCTCTAGGCTGATCCGAAGCTAAGTTGCCGCTCATGTTCGGTGCCATGTCCGATAACACAACATCAACCATGTCCGGCTGGATACGCTCTAGCAATGCATCCAACACCGCTTCCTCTCGGAAGTCTCCCTGCAGGAAGCTCACGCCTGGCAGCGAATCCATTGGCAGGATGTCACAGGCAATCACCTGGCCCTCGTCGCCAACAACCTCTGCAGCATACTGAGACCACCCACCAGGAGCCGCCCCCAAGTCAACCACCGTCATACCGGGTTTCAGCAGCTTGTCTTTGTTTTGGATTTCTTCGATTTTGAAAATCGCGCGGGAACGGTAGCCCTTTTTTTGCGCTTCTAGAACATACTTGTCGTCAAAATGTTCTTTCAGCCATCGGCCAGAGCTGCCCGAATGTTTTTTCTTACTCATGATTTACCTAATGAGTTTGGGTACTTATCAAGTATACTCAGCAACACCACAAATGGCGTATACTAAACAAATTAGTCATCTAGACTATATGGCGTTAGAATACGCGGTTTTCAACCCTAAATTAATAATAGAGCCGACATGAATCTAAGCACCAAGCAGAAGCAATACCTCAAAGGTCTTGCCCACAACCTAAAGCCAGTTGTCCTAATGGGCGCAAATGGCCTGACTGAAGCCGTGATTGCCGAGATTGAACTGGCACTTGACCACCACGAGCTTATCAAGGTTAAAGTGGCTGCTGAAGAGCGCGAGACCAAGGTTTTGATCGTTGACGCAATTGTTCGCGAAACCAAGGCAGAAAAAGTCCAAGTGATCGGTAAGACACTGGTACTATACCGCCAGAGCGAAGAGCGTAAGATCGAACTTCCGCGCAAATAAAAAAGGCCGCCGCTGCGGCCTTTTTTATGTCTGTATCATGGCACGGAATGCCATGATCCAACCTTTACAGATACATTTAATAACAATTTCGTGTGATTAAATGTAAGCGACTTCCGCAATTTCGAACTCACGCGCACCGCCCGGTGTGGTGATAGTCACTTCGTCGTCCTGCATTTTACCGATTAGGCCGCGGGCAATCGGAGAATTCACTGAAATACGTCCCGCTTTGATGTCCGCCTCGTCGTCACCCACGATCTGGTAAGTGACTTCCTCATCCGTGTTCACATCAATCAAAGTCACTGTGGTACCGAAAATCACTTTGCCAGTATTCTGCATCTTGGTCACGTCGATAACCTGTGCCATTGATAGCTTGTATTCGATATCACGGATCTGCGCTTCGCAGATACCCTGCTCTTCACGGGCTGCGTGGTACTCGGCATTCTCTTTCAGATCACCCAGTTCACGCGCTTCACCAATGGCCTGTGAAATGATCGGGCGACGCTTAATTAGTACATCCAGTTCTTCACGTAGCAGCTTCTCGCCGCGAACCGTCATTGGAATCTTATCCATAACTCTTATTACCTCAACGCCCGTATAGCCACAGCTATAAAAGGCAAAACAAAGCCTGTCCGACAGTTTGGTCGAACAAAGCGATTACTAATGGGAACACTTCATTCTAAACAAAGATGCCAAAGAGATCACCCTTGTTCATTCAGCGGCATAACTTAGGTTACAAGCGCTACCCTATCGCCTGCAAATCATAAAAATGTCATGTTCAATACGCCTAGCGCATAGCGATTAAAAATTATGCGCCAAAGATCACAAAATCACGTATTTATACAAAATATCCCACCTAAAAATGCAAGCGGCAAAGCCTAAAAATAGCTAAAAAACGCCCCCAACACCGAACTTTTTCGATCACTGGTAACCACCTGATATTTCGTCGGTTAGCACTCACAATTAGCATCAAACCCACTCAAATAAAGTATTTTTCAGTTTTTTTTACTAACAGATCGCGCCAGACACCAGTAAAAAGAACAGCATGCATTTAGCACAGATATGCATACAACAAAAAATTCCAAAAGGATTCGACAATGAACAAGAAACTGATTGCTCTAGCAGTAGCAGCAGCATCTATCTCTTCTGTAGCAAACGCAGCAGAAGTTTACTCTGACGAAACTTCAAGCCTAGCAGTAGGCGGTCGTTTTGAAGCGCGTGCAGTAATGCAGGACAACGATGCTGGCGACAGCAAAGTTAATGACAAGACTCGTGTACGTATCAATGTTGCTGGTAAAACAGACATCACTGACTCAGTATACGCGCTAGGTTTCTGGGAAGGCGAATACACTGACGGTAGCGAAGTAAACAACCGTCACCTAAACGCTGGTATCGGCGGTGATTTCGGTCAAATCCGTTACGGTAAGACTGACGGCTCTCTAGGCATGATCACTGACTTCACTGATATCATGTCTTACCACGGTAACGAAGCTGGTGGTAAAATTTCTGCTGCTGACCGTACTGGCAACAACCTAGCATACGTAGGTTCTTTCGACCTAGGCGGCAACAACCTAACAGTTAAAGCTAACTACGTATTCGAAGGCGACAGCAACAAAGATGGCCTTGAAGACGGTTACTCTGTTGGTGCAATCTACGCTATGGACATGGGTCTAGCGTTCGGTGCTGGTTACGGCGAGCAAGACGGCTACGAGAAAGAGTCTGGTGCTGACGCAACTGGTAAGCAGGCATTCGGTGCTATCTCGTACACTTACGGCGACTTCTACGTAGCAGGTCTATACCAAGACACTCGTAACTTCCAAGCTGACAAAGCACAAGGTTACGAATTTGCTGCAGCATACACATACGGCAAGACTGTATTCGTTGCAACTTACAACTACCTAGAAGACAAAGACAACAGCGTTGATCTTGCAGACTCTATCGCAATCGACGCGACTCACTACTTCAACAAGAACTTCCGCACTTACGCGTCATACAAGTTCAACAACCTAGACTCTAAAGATGTTGGTAAAGCAGCAGCTTCTGACGAGTTCGTTCTAGGTGCACGTTACGACTTCTAATCCTGATTGGATATAGAAATCTAACACCGCCTTTTCTAAACACTGGTCTTCGGGCCAGTGTTTTTCTTTATTTCACCCCTGTCACTCTCGTCGCCAATCACTCACCTCGCTAGCCTCCCCCTGGCATCCATCCCACTTTGCTCCGCCCCAGAGCGAACAATAGGGTTCGAACCGTACTGGTAGCAAAACGGCTACCAAAATACATTTGGACACAACCCAAAAAACATCATTTTTCAGTTTTTTTTACTGCCCAAAACAAAAAAAGACAAGTAAAAAGAATGACATGCAAAAACATCACTTTGCATGAACAATATTTATAAAGGATTCGACAATGAACAAAACCCTGATTGCGCTGGCCGTTTCTGCCGCTTCTATCACTTCGGTCAATGCTGCTGAAGTCTACTCTGATGCAACGTCCAGCCTCGCAGTAGGTGGCCGTTTCGAAGCTCGCGCCGTGATGGCCGACAATGATGCCGGCGATACCAAAGTCAACGATGCCACACGCGTGCGTGTCAACGTTGCCGGTAAGACAGACATCACTGACACAGTATATGCACTTGGCTTCTGGGAAGGCGAATACACGGACGGTAATGCAGTCAACAACCGCCACCTGAACGCAGGTATCGGTGGTGACTTCGGCCAGGTTCGCTACGGTAAGACAGACGGCTCTCTGGGCATGATCACCGACTTCACCGATATCATGTCTTACCACGGTAACGAAGCGGGCGGTAAAATCGCAGCAGCTGACCGTACGGGTAACAACCTAGCCTACGTTGGCTCTTTCGACATCATGGGTGACAACCTAACGGTTAAAGCGAACTACGTGTTCGACAATGGCTCTGAAGAGGACGGCTACTCGTTCGGCGCAATCTACGCATTGGACATGGGTCTAGCCTTCGGTGCGGGCTACGGTGAGCAAGAGCTTGGCACAAATACCAACCGTACGGCGAAGCAGGCATTCGGTGCTATCTCCTACACCCACGGTGACTTCTACATTGCCGGCCTATACCAAGATGCACGTAATGCATCTGACAACGTCTTTGGCAACCTAGCCAGCGAAACCCGTGGTTACGAATTTGCGGCGGCCTATACGCTCAACAACACGGTATTTACCGCAACCTACAACTACCTAGAAGATCGTAACGCATCAGGTAAGGCAGCAGATCTGACTGACTCCATTGCCCTTGATGCCACACATTACTTCAACAAGAACTTCCGTACTTACGCGTCTTACAAGTTCAACAACCTAGACCAGGCTGGTGACCGTACTCGCGCGGGTACGTCTGACGAATTCGTTCTGGGTGCACGTTACGACTTCTAACCCTGCTTGGATAGAGAAATGTAACTCCGCCTTTTCTAAACACCGGCCTTTGGGCCGGTGTTTTTATCTCTGGATATTCAAGCTGACCTTGAGGGTCTTCGACCTTAAGCTTGCCGATCTCTGACTTTTTATCTGCCTAATATTGTTTATCATGACGGCAGTGATGAACTAACCCCAATATTCAATAAAAGGCCACCAATGCGTCTGCCATTTCGATTTTTGCTTTTTTCAGCTAGCCT
Source organism: Photobacterium sp. DA100 (assembly GCF_029223585.1). Classification (NCBI taxonomy): domain Bacteria; kingdom Pseudomonadati; phylum Pseudomonadota; class Gammaproteobacteria; order Vibrionales; family Vibrionaceae; genus Photobacterium; species Photobacterium sp. DA100. Next base: position 3,235,088 of record NZ_CP119423.1, read on the forward strand.
AGCGCTGCTTTCACCACAGCTCATGGCCAATCAGGCTCATTCAGCGCAGCCAGCGGTTGTCCCCCGCACGTATCAACCTGATTTCAGCTTGCTGCCCGCGGGTCACGATACTGCCTTGCTGGTTGCCGAGGCCGATACCGGCAATATCGTTTACGCCCAGCGCGAATACCAATACCAGCCGCCAGCCAGTACCCAGAAAATGGTGACGGCACTGGCGGCCCAACTGTACCTTGGCAAGGACTACCGCTTTACCACCCAGCTTGAGCTGCTAGGGGACGATATCGTACTGCGTTTCAGTGGTGACCCGGCGCTGTCACGCCAGCAGCTCGCAACGCTGCTGGGTAAACTAAAACCCCACAGCGGCAGAACCCTCAAAGGTAACCTGCTGTTAAATGGCAGCCAGTTCAGCGGTTACGAGCAGGCTCCCGGCTGGCCTTGGGATATTCTCGGGGTGTGTTACAGCGCCCCGTCGAGCAGCCTGAGCCTCGAGCATAATTGTGTGCAAGGGGCGCTGTACAGCAACCAAGCGGTAGGTGAAACGACACGGGTCAACATTCCCAGCCACCAGCCACTGACCGTTACGACCAGTGCCCGCGTTACCACCAAAGAGCGCCAGAAAGCCACCCATTGCGATCTTGAGCTGAAAGACAAAGGCAACAACCATTACCACTTAAGCGGTTGCCTGATTAAGCGTGACAAGCCTCTGCCGCTCAATTTCGCGGTGCAGGATACCGAGGCCTACATCAGCAATGTGATACAAGCCGAACTCAAACGACTCGGTATCAAACTGGAAGGCGAGATCAAGCGTGACGACACAGCCACTGGCAAGGTGATCGCGCGCCACCGCTCGGCCCCTCTTCATGAGCTACTCGATACCATGGTCAAGGATTCCGATAACCTGTACGCAGACAACATTGCCAAAACCCTGGGCGCCAAGTATTTCAACCAGCCGGGCAGTTTTGCCAACGGAAGCAAAGCGATCAAGGCTATCTTAAAAGACAAGGCCAATATTGATTTGGAGCGGGCAGTCATCGTCGATGGCTCCGGCCTGTCGCGCAACAACCGCATGACCGCAAGCCAGATGATGGAAGTGATCACTTACATTTACCGGCATGACAGTCAGCTAGCACTAGTGGCAACCCTGCCTGTCAGCGGCCAAAGCGGCACCCTACGCTACCGCCAGAGTCTCCGCCAACCACCGCTGCAGGGAGCTATCCTCGCCAAGAGCGGTTCATTGTACGGCACCTATAACCTAGCAGGCCTAATCAAGACCCAGTCAGGCCAAACCCTGTTGTTTGTCCAGATGGTGAGTAACTACTTCCCACCGGAGCGCGACGAAAACCTGCCGGCTATTGCCCCGCCGATCGAAGCCTTCGAGCGCAGCCTGTACCGGGGCATGTACCAGCAGTTTTAATGACGATGTGAGCATTGAGCACATTAAAAAAGCGAGTGGCTCATCACCACTCGCTTTTTCGATATGTGTTGTTATAGCTTGGTGTCTAGGCTAGGCCAAGGAAAGCATTGACCGTCTTGAAGTAGATGATCATACCGGTGATATCCACCACCGAGGCCAGTACCGGGCTGACCAGTACCGCCGGGTCAAGCTTGGCCGCACGGGCGACCATCGGCAACACACCACCGACAGTTGTCGACAGGACAACCTGCAGAGAGATGGCCACACCGATCGCCATGGCAATGTCCATCAGCTCCATACCGATTGGCAGCGACGAGCCATCGCTGAACATCATCACCCGCCCCATGATCACAACGGCAAGTACGCCGGCAATCATCAGTGCGACGCGGAATTCCTTCCATAGCACCTTGGCCCAATCCCGGCACCGAATCTCTTCCATCGCCAGTGCACGTACCACCAGCGTTGCCGCCTGCGACCCCGTGTTACCACCTGCCGCGGCAATGACCGGCATGTATACTGCCAGCAATACCAGCTGACTCAGGGTGTCTTCGTAATGCGAGATAATCAGGCCAGAAACAATACCCAGCAATGCTAGGCCAACAATCCAGCCAATACGCTCGCGCACATGGCTAAACACGCTATTCTGCAGATAGTGCCCCGCAGGCTCGGCTTCCGAGCAGATCAGACCAAGGCCGTTCGCCAAGTGGCGCATGCACACTTCTTCGTCCATTTCATCGAGTAGATCCAACAGGGTCTGTACATGACGCAATGGCATTTCACTCAAGATCGCAATCGCTTCAGAAAGTGGCATCTTGACCAGCAGTTTGGCCTGCTCATCAATGTCATATTTCAGAAAAGCGTTGCGTGCGGCCAGAACATCGTTCTGAGCCAGATTTTCGTTTACCAGTACAGCATCAGCTGCATAGTTCATTACCGCCATGGCGAATCTCCCGATTAGCTAGGTAACGGCAACGACCACCAGAACACGCCATACCACGGCGTGAATGTGCTAGTTCCTATCTGCACGAGCTCATTCACAAAGCACTTGGCAGACAGCAAAAAGCCTGTCATTCACCACACATTGGCGACATTCTATATTGAGAAAATGGCTGGGAAAACCGAGGAAAAGTATGTTTGAAAAGGGTCATCAAAAGATGAGAAAAGAACAGACTATTCCGAACCTGAGGACAGTTCGGAATCACAGGAGACCGACACCGCTAGCAGGTTTGATTTTCCACCTTCATACTCGGGGGATGGTCGGTATCGTTCATCTAAGTCTCCAAAAAAAATTATCGCTTATGCGACGCGGCTAATTGTACGCGCTTAAAATGGGGTTGCAAGGATATTTTCAACCCGAATTGACACAAATTATTAATGGCGTCACAGTTTTTCAATACCATGACATTATGGTGAATTTCGCTTTGCCATCCATAAAAAACGGCCTGTATTCACAGGCCGTTTTGGTACTATTTTGTGCTAGCTGAAACAGTGATTATGCGTCTTTAATGCGCGCGTGCAGCTCTTGAACCGAAGTCACCTTGTTGCGGTCATCCGCCGTCCAAGCCATGCAGGTTGCGAACGCTGCGTTTAGCGTGGTGGTGTAGTTCACCTTCTCGGCCAGTGCGCCGCGGCGAAGGACTTTCGAGTCTTCGATAGCCTGGCGGCCCTCCGCTGTGTTGACAATGTACGAGTACTCGTTGTTCTTGATACGGTCAAGAATGTGAGGACGACCTTCGTGTACCTTGTTCACTAGGCGAGGGTTGATGCCCGCTTCACCAAGTACGACTGCGGTACCGTGGGTTGCATCCAGCTCGTAGCCCTGCTTAACCAGCTTGGAAGCCAGGTCAACCACACGCTGCTTGTCGTTACCGCGAACAGACAGAAGTGCACGACCTTTCGCTAGCTTCTCTTTGCCACAGCCTAGTTCAGCTTTAGCAAATGCTTCAGCGAACGTGTCACCGACACCCATGACCTCACCGGTAGAGCGCATTTCTGGGCCTAGTAGCGGGTCAACACCAGGGAACTTGTTGAACGGCAGAACCACTTCCTTCACTGAGTAGTAAGGTGGGATGATCTCTTTGGTAAAGCCTTGCGACTCAAGAGACTGGCCCGCCATTACGCGCGCAGCAATTTTAGCCAGTGGTGCGCCTGTTGCTTTCGAGACGAACGGTACCGTACGCGCAGCACGTGGGTTCACCTCGATAAGGTAAACTTCGTTGTCCTTCACCGCGAACTGGGTGTTCATCAGGCCGCGTACGCCAAGTTCGAAGGCAAGCTTCTCAACTTGCTGGCGCATCACATCCTGGATTTCCTGGCTTAGGGTGTAAGCCGGAAGCGAACATGCCGAGTCACCCGAGTGAACACCAGCCTGCTCGATGTGCTCCATGATACCGCCGATAACCACACGCTCACCGTCACAGATGGCATCGATATCAACTTCTGTTGCATCGTCCAAGAAGCGGTCAAGCAGAACCGGCGACTCGTTAGACACGCTTACCGCTTCGTTGAAGTAACGGCGCAGGTCAGCTTCGTCATAGACGATTTCCATCGCTCGGCCACCCAGTACGTAAGATGGGCGAACAACTAGCGGGAAACCGATTTCTTTTGACTTCTCAACCGCTTGCTCCATTGTCGTTACGGTTGCGTTTTCTGGCTGTAGCAAGCCTAGGCGCTCAACGGCTGCCTGGAAACGCTCACGGTCTTCGGCACGGTCGATAGCATCTGGGCTAGTACCGATGATTGGCACGCCAGCCGCTTCCAGCGCACGCGCCAATTTCAGTGGCGTTTGGCCACCGTACTGAACGATAACGCCTTTTGGCTTTTCAACACGGACGATAGACAATACGTCTTCCAGCGTTACCGGCTCGAAGTATAGACGGTCTGACGTATCGTAATCGGTAGATACAGTCTCTGGGTTACAGTTAACCATGATGGTCTCGTAACCGTCTTCGCGCAGTGCCAATGAGGCATGAACACAGCAGTAGTCGAATTCGATACCCTGACCGATACGGTTCGGGCCACCGCCCAATACCATGATCTTGTCTTTGTCAGTTGGTAGAGCTTCACACTCTTCATCGTATGATGAGTACATGTAAGCCGTATCTGAAGAGAACTCCGCCGCACAGGTATCAACACGCTTGTACACCGGGTGGATATCGTACTGGTCACGCAGCTTGCGGATTTCAGACTCAGCAACACCCAGTAGTTTAGCTAGGCGAGCATCGGCAAAACCTTTACGCTTCAGCTTGCGAAGCACATCGGCATTCAGGCCAGCAAAGCCGCCTTCTTTCACTTCGTTCTCAAGTTTAACCAGCTCTTCAATCTGAACTAGGAACCAGCGGTCAACATTGGTTAGGTTGAATACGCCGTCTACTGATAGACCGGCACGGAATGCGTCAGCGATATACCAGATACGCTCGGCACCCGCATCTTTCAGCTCATGGCGGATAGTGGTTAGTGCGTCAGGCGCGTCTAGGTCAACCATCTCATCAAAGCCGTTCGCGCCAACTTCGAGGCCGCGAAGGGCTTTTTGCAACGATTCCTGCTGGTTACGGCCGATAGCCATTACCTCACCCACCGACTTCATCTGAGTGGTCAGACGGTCGTTGGCACCAGCGAATTTCTCGAAGTTAAAGCGAGGGATCTTGGTAACAACGTAGTCGATAGTTGGTTCGAACGATGCAGGCGTTGCACCGCCAGTGATGTCGTTCATCAGCTCATCAAGAGTAAAGCCGATAGCCAGTTTCGCCGCCACTTTTGCGATTGGGAAGCCTGTTGCTTTAGATGCCAGCGCCGAAGAGCGAGATACACGTGGGTTCATCTCGATGATAACCATACGGCCATCTTTCGGGTTGATACCAAACTGTACGTTAGAACCACCGGTTTCAACACCGATTTCACGCAGTACTGCTAGCGATGCGTTACGCATTAGTTGGTATTCTTTGTCTGTTAGGGTCTGTGCTGGTGCTACCGTGATTGAGTCACCAGTGTGGATACCCATGGCATCGAAGTTTTCGATTGAACATACGATGATGCAATTGTCGTTCTTATCACGAACCACTTCCATCTCGTACTCTTTCCAACCAATCAAAGATTCGTCAATAAGCAGCTCGTTGGTAGGAGACAAGTCCAGACCACGGCGACAGATTTCTTCGAACTCTTCTTTGTTATAAGCGATACCACCACCGGTACCACCCATAGTAAATGAAGGACGGATGATACATGGGAAGCCAACCATATCGAGGACTTTGTAAGCCTCTTCCATGGTTTTCGCGGTATCGGCGCGCGGGCACTCAAGGCCGATTGATTTCATCGCCGCATCGAAGCGAGAGCGGTCTTCCGCTTTGTCGATAGCGTCAGCGGTCGCACCGATCATCTCCACGCCGAACTCTTCAAGTACGCCGTGCTTCTCAAGATCCAGCGCACAGTTCAGCGCTGTCTGGCCACCCATAGTCGGTAGTACCGCATCCGGGCGCTCTTTTTCAATGATCTTGCGCACCACTTCCCAGTGGATTGGCTCGATGTAAGTTGCATCGGCCATCTCTGGGTCAGTCATGATGGTTGCAGGGTTCGAGTTAACCAGGATAACTCGGTAGCCTTCTTCACGTAGGGCTTTACACGCCTGGGCACCCGAGTAGTCAAACTCACATGCCTGGCCGATAACGATCGGGCCAGCACCTAGGATTAGAACACTTTGAATATCAGTACGTTTTGGCATTGCTTAGTTACTCCGGCTTAGGCGCTGTGCTGCTTAATTAGGTCGATGAAGTGATCAAATAGTGGCGCTGCATCGTGCGGGCCTGGGCTTGCTTCAGGGTGGCCCTGGAAGCTGAAGGCAGGCTTGTCAGTACGATGGATACCTTGTAGCGAGCCGTCGAACAGTGACTTGTGGGTCGCACGTAGGTTTTCAGGCAACGTTGCTTCATCAGCGGCAAAGCCGTGGTTCTGAGAGGTGATCATTACCACGTTGCGGTCAAGGTCTTTAACCGGGTGGTTGGCACCGTGGTGACCAAATTTCATTTTCACCGTTTGTGCACCTGAAGCCAGAGCTAGGATCTGGTGGCCTAGGCAGATACCGAAAATTGGTAGGCCTTTTTCAAGGAACACTTTGGTTGCTTCAATCGCATAAGTACATGGCTCTGGGTCACCAGGGCCGTTTGACAGGAAGACGCCGTCTGGGTTCAGCGCCAGTACCTCTTCCGCCGAAGTCTGGGCTGGTACCACAGTCAGGCGGCAGCCACGGTCTACCAGCATGCGCAGGATATTGCGCTTGGCACCGAAGTCGTACGCCACAACGTGGTATGGCAGCTCGCTGTCATCTTTGGCTTCTGGCAGGCCGCCTTCCAGCGTCCACGAGCCCTGTTTCCACTGGTAAGCTTCAGAGGTTGTGACCTCTTTAGCCAGATCCATGCCTTTCAGGCCAGGGAACTCTTTCGCCTTCGCCAGTGCCAGCGCCTCGTCCAGGTTGTTGCCCGCAACGATGCAACCGTTCTGTGCACCTTTCTCGCGCAGTAGGCGAGTTAGCTTACGGGTATCGATGTCAGCGATGCCAACGATGTTCTGGGATTTCAGGTAATCAGAAAGGGACTGCTGATTACGGAAGTTAGAAGCGATAAGAGGGAGGTCGCGAATTACCAGGCCTTGGGCGTGGATTGAGGAGGATTCTTCGTCTTCGGAATTAGTTCCGGTATTACCAATATGGGGATAAGTAAGAGTAACAATCTGCTGAGAATAAGAAGGGTCGGTGAGAATTTCCTGATACCCCGTCATCGAGGTATTAAAAACAACTTCACCAACGGCCGAACCATCTGCCCCAATGGACACGCCGCGGAACACTGTCCCATCTTCCAGGACTAACAGCGCTGATTTGCTCAAGACAACCTCCAAAAATAATAAAAATGCAATTAAAACAGATAAAGTTGCAATTACCCATTCCATACAAAGTCAAAATCCGAGTCAAGCAGAATTTTGACAAATTGCGCGCATTCTAGTGACGACATCGGGATCTGTCAACAGATCACCAAAAATAAAATTATTTTTTAGCCAACCCACCATAAAAACCAGCGAAGACGGGTAAAACGCCAAGAAAACCCCATCTTTTCATGGTTATTTTTTCACCCAAGATCGGGTTTATCGTTTGCCTCAATCCGACAAAAATCAAAATCAAAAAAGCACCACCACAAAAGCCAAATAGCCCATACTTTACTATTGGTTTTGGGCAAACCATAGAAAAAAAGCACCAAACACGGCAAAACCAAAGCTAAAAGCAAGAGAGCGCCGCCAATTTGACAATTGCCAGCCAACCTAGCAACCAGCCAGCATGAAAGTGGCTGATTATGCACTCGACAAGCATATCGGCCATGCATGCCACATCGAAAGATTCCCCTGGGGAATACAGCCATCCCGCCATTCTGCACGGGTTTTCCTCCGTCTCACCGGGTTAGCGTGGTGATAGGGTATAAAAAAACCGGCCAACAGGCCGGTTCATGTCATGTCGATTACAGCTCATCGAGCCCTAGCACATCGTGCATGGTATAGAAGCCCGCCGGCTTGCTATTTAGCCATGCTGCCGCGCGAACAGCGCCGCTGGCGAAGGTCATACGATCGGTCGCCTTGTGGGTAATTTCCACCCGCTCACCGATATCTGCGAACATGGCGGTATGCTCTCCAACGATATCGCCCGCACGGATCGTCGCAAAGCCAATTTCATCTCGGCTGCGCTCACCGGTGATCCCTTCGCGGGCATAGACAGCAACATCGCTCAGCTTGTTGCCCATCGCCCCGGCAATCGCCTCGCCCATACCAATCGCGGTACCAGACGGCGCATCCACCTTATGGCGATGGTGGGCCTCGATCACTTCGATATCGCAGTAATCCCCCATCACCTTGGCCGCTTTCTCAAGCAACTTAAACACCAGGTTGACACCGACACTGTAATTCGGAGCCATCACAACAGGGACAGACTTGGCAGCCTGATCGATTTGGGCACGCTCTTCATCGCTGAAACCCGTGGTACCAATTACGATTTTTTTACCGTGCTGCTGGCAGAATGCCAGATTCGCCAACGTCGCTGCCGGTGCAGTAAAGTCGATAAGCACATCAAAATCATCAGCGGCCTTGACCAAGTCCTCGACAATCATTACCGATACCGGGCCAATCCCAGCCAACTCACCCGCATCGGCACCAATCAACGTCGATTCAGGACGCTCTGTCGCTGCGCCCAATACCGCCTGCTCGGACAAGTGTGTCGCTTTCAGTAACTGGCGGCCCATACGTCCTGCCGCGCCAGCAATCGCAATTCTTACCATTGCGCTTCATCTCCCTGGTTCTATGTTCTTTGTGTTCTCCAATGTAGCCTGTTGAGACAGATAAAAAAAGCCCCAGCGTATGCTGGGGCTGATAAATCTGAAACGCTCATCGACAGTCGTTCGGCGCTTAGACGTTTTTGACCTGCAATTCACGCGGCACTTCGAAAAACATATTTTCTTCACGGCCGGTCAATTCTTCTACGCTGGCATCCGTTTGGGCCTGAATACGGCTGATGATCTGGTTAACCAGCTCTTCTGGCGCAGAGGCACCGGCGGTAATACCGATTTTCGCCTTGCCGTCAAACCAGGCCGGATCAACATCTTCAGGGCAATCGGTCAGGTAACCCGGCGTGCCGAGCTTCTCGGCCAGCTCGCGCAGGCGGTTGGAGTTCGACGAGTTTTTCGACCCCACCACGATCATCACATCGACAGCCGCCGACATTTCGCGTACCGCATCCTGACGATTTTGGGTCGCATAGCAGATATCGTCCTTGCGCGGCCCCTGGATCTCGGGGAAAACTTCGCGCAGCTTGTTGATCACATCAGCCGTCTCGTCGACCGACAAGGTTGTCTGGCTGACGTAGTGCAGGTTGCTTGGATCTTTAACGCTCAAAGCCTCGACATCTTCCGGCTTCTCAACCAGGTACATCCCACCCGTCTCGCTCGAGTACTGCCCCATGGTGCCTTCCACCTCAGGATGGCCGGCATGGCCGATCAGTACCACTTCCATATTGCGGCGGCTGGCACGCGCCACTTCCATATGGACCTTGGTCACCAGCGGGCAGGTCGCATCGAATACCGTCAACTGGCGGACCTTGGCTTCGCTGCGTACCGCCTGCGACACCCCGTGAGCCGAGAAAATCACAATATTGTCGTCCGGCACTTCATGCAGTTCTTCGACAAAAATGGCACCGCGCTGTTTCAATCCCTCGACCACAAAACGGTTGTGGACCACTTCATGGCGGACGTAAATCGGTGGCTGGTACATTTCCAGCGCACGCTCAACAATACTGATGGCTCGGTCGACACCGGCACAGAAACCCCGAGGGTTCGCGAGTAAGATTTTCATTGCTAACTGCTCTTAGTTTTCAATGGCAACGACTTCAACTTCGAAAGTCACACGCTGCCCTGCAAGCGGGTGATTGAAATCAACGGTCACAGAGTCACCGAGAACTTCTGTAATGATGCCCGGAATATCGCTGCCGTCAGGACCGGCAAAGGCGATAATGTTACCAACTTCGGCCGGGGCATCGGTACCAAATTTGGTACGGTCAACATGGTGGATGTTATCTGGGTTTGGCAAGCCAAACGCATCTTCCGGCTCCAGGTCGAAGCTGCTCTGCTGCCCCTTTGCCAGACCCAGCAGACATTTTTCGAAATTGTCTGTCAGGCTGCCATCGCCCATTTTGAATTTTGCCGGTTTGCCCATCGCCTGGGTTGAATCTGCCACAGAGCCATCTTCAAGTTTGATGGCAAAGTGCATGAGTACTTCACTGCTTTCCGTAATGACCGACATGTAGGATCCTTCTCTCTAATTATACCCGCCCATTTAACAACAAAGCGCCGCCCGTATCAACGGACGGCGCTTAGGGATATTTGAGCCTTAGGCCGATTTAATGCTTAACCGCTTGCTTCTTCTTGTCCTTATCAGACAAGAAGCCATCAAGGATGATCAGACCGGCACCGATACATATGCCCATGTCGGCAATATTAAAGGCCGGCCAATGGTAGCTCCCGACATAAAAATCGAGAAAGTCGACCACAAAACCGTGGTACAGACGATCAAACAAGTTGCCCAATGCCCCACCAATGATCAGGGCATAAGAAACATTGGCCAGTTTTTGGGTCGCCGGCAGCTTGCGCATCCAGAACACCAGCATGGAGCAGACCCCAAGAGCTATCGCTGCAAACAGCCAACGCTGCCAACCGCCAGCATCACTCAAAAAGCTAAAGGCCGCCCCGGTATTGTGGACGTACAGCAAATTAAAGAATGGCAGCAGTTCAATACGGTTAGGCCAACCGTACTCCATCGTATTCATCACCAGTAGCTTACTGCCGATATCTACAATGAATACCAGAGCCGCCAGCCACAGCCAGCGAACCCCAGATTGTTTCAGCGATAGTCCGTTTTCAGACGATAACTTACTCATTAGGCAAACTTACGCTCTTCACCTTCACCTTCGACATTGCTGACACAGCGGCCACACACTTCTTCGTGGCCTTCGATAGTGCCAACATCGGCAACGTGGTGCCAACAGCGATCACATTTCGCCGCTTCTGACGCTTTCACGGTCACGAACAGGCCGTCAACGTCAGTATCCTGTGCGCCTTCTGGCTTGCTGTCAGCAACAACGACTTCTGCTTTTGATGTTAGCAGAACAAAACGCAGTTCATCTTCCAGCTTGTTCAGCTTGGCAGCCAGTGCTTCAGAGGCATGAAGGGTCACTTCGGCCTGCAGGGCACCACCGATCACTTTGTCCTTACGCGCACCTTCAAGCAGCTTGTTTACCGCGCCACGTACGGTCTGGAGTTCAGCCCAGAATTCGTTGTTTAGCTCTTCGCCTTCAGCTAGGCCAAACAGACCTTCGAACCACTCGCCCGTGAATACGAACTTGTCGCGTTGACCCGGCATTTCGTTCCAGATCTCATCAGCGGTGAATGACATGATAGGCGCCATCCAGCGAACCAGTGCTTCTACGATGTAGTATAGTGCGGTCTGGCAGCTACGCTGTGCATGGCCACCACGCTTGGCGGTGTACTGACGGTCTTTGATCACATCCAGGTAGAATGAACCCATTTCAACCGAGCAGAACTGCATCAGGCGCTGAGTTACCGCATGTAGGTTGTACTCATCGTATGCCTTGATGATTTCTTCCTGCGCAGCCATCGCACGGCCAACCGCCCAGCGATCCAGTGCCACCATCTCTTCTGGAGCCACAAGGTCAGTTTCAGGATTGAAACCGCTTAGGTTCGCCAGGAAGAAACGCGCTGTGTTACGGATACGGCGGTAAGCATCGGCAGAACGCTTCAGGATCTCGTCAGAAACCGCAACTTCACCGGTGTAGTCAGTCGACGCAACCCATAGACGCAGGATGTCAGCACCCAGCTTGTTGGTCACATCTTTCGGAGCGACAACATTACCGATAGACTTCGACATCTTGCGGCCTTGGCCGTCAACCACGAAACCGTGGGTCAGTACTTGCCTGTAAGGTGCTTTGCCTTTCATCGCCACCGATGAAATCAGTGATGACTGGAACCAACCACGGTGCTGGTCAGAACCTTCCAGGTAAAGATCGGCGCTGTTGCCGTTGTATTCTTCGCGGCTGTCAACGACCGAGAAGTGAGTCACACCCGAGTCGAACCATACATCCAGAGTGTCGAGTACTTTTTCGTACTTGGCAGCGTCTTCTTCACCCATGATGTCTGCAGGGTCAAGATCCCACCACGCCTGAATACCTTTCTGCTCGACAAGTTGCGCCACTTTCTCGATCAGCTCAGCGCTGTTCGGATGAAGTTCCTGCGTCTCTTTGTGAACAAACAGGGCAATTGGCACACCCCAGGTACGCTGACGAGAGATACACCACTCAGGGCGACCTTCAACCATACCTTCGATACGGCTCTGGCCCCACTCAGGCATCCACTGTACCGCTTTGATTTCTTCCAGAGCTTTAGCTCGCAGACCTGCCTGATCCATCGACACGAACCACTGCGGCGTAGCACGGAAGATGATTGGCGTCTTGTGGCGCCAGCAGTGCGGGTAGCTGTGCTCGTAGGCATGGTGGTGAAGTAGCGCACCGTGCTCTTTCAAGGTTTCAACAACCGCATCGTTGGCTTTGAATACGTGCTGGCCAGCGAATAGCTCGGTATCCGGCAGGTAAACACCATTGCTGCCCACAGGGTTAGCAACTTCAAGGCCGTATTTCTGACCGACCGCAAAGTCTTCCTGACCGTGGCCCGGTGCAGTGTGCACACAACCCGTACCCGATTCAGTGGTAACGTGATCGCCCAGGATCACCGGTACGTCGAAGCTGTAGAATGGGTGGTTGAAACGCACCAACTCCAGATCCGCACCTTTACAGAAGCCAAGGTTGTGGAAATGCTCGATACCGGCACGGTCCAGTACATCTTTCGCTAGCTCAGAGGCAACGATCAGACGCTCTTTCTTCTCGCCTTCTACTTGGATCAGTACGTATTCCAAGTCGTCACGCACCGCAACCGCACGGTTGGCAGGCAGTGTCCAAGGTGTGGTGGTCCAGATCACGATAGAGATATCGCCTTCGCCGGCATGGCCGTCAGCACACTGGAACTTAGCCACAGTAGCCGCTTCGTCAGCCGCCTTGAAGCGAACATCGATAGACGGAGACACTTTGTCCTTGTACTCAACTTCTGCTTCAGCCAGTGCAGAACCACAGTCTGTACACCAGTGAACAGGTTTGAAACCTTTCAGCAGGTGGCCCTGATCGGCAATCTTACCCAGCGAGCGGATGATGTTGGCTTCGGTGCCAAAATCCATCGTGCGGTATGGCTTGTCCCACTCACCCAGTACGCCAAGGCGCATAAAGCTTTCTTTCTGGCCTTCAACCTGGCCAGCTGCGTAGGTACGGCACTTCTCGCGGAATTCCGCGGCCGTCACCTTCTGGCCCGGCTTGCCGACTTTCTTCTCTACCATCAGCTCGATAGGAAGACCGTGGCAGTCCCAACCAGGAATATATGGCGCATCAAAGCCTGACAGAGTCTTTGACTTAATAATAATGTCTTTAAGAATCTTGTTTAGCGCGTGACCAATGTGAATATCACCGTTGGCGTATGGAGGGCCATCGTGTAGTACGAAGGATTTCTTACCCTTCTTGGCTTTACGAATTTCACCGTAAAGATCTTCATCGTACCAACGCTTAAGCATTGCAGGCTCACGCTGAGCTAGGTTGCCTCGCATCGGAAACCCTGTTTCAGGCAGGTTCAGGGTATCTTTATAGTCGCTCATTGATTCTCGATTCCGTTACTTGGGCGAAGTTGGACATTATTACGCTCAGCCAGCCACACCCGTGCCGACTGCGCATCACGCTCGATTTGTGCTTTCAACGCATCAAATGATTCAAATTTTATCTCGTCGCGCAGCTTGTGGCGCAGCACGACGTCAATCTTAGCTCCGTAGAGATCAGACTGGAAATCAAACAGGTGCACTTCCAATTGGCGGCGCACGCCATTTACCGTCGGTCGACGGCCGACATTGGCCACCCCGGCAAGCGGAGTATCGGCCACGCCGTAGACGTCGACGGCATAAACGCCAGAAACCGGAGAGACCCGGCGTTTTAGTGGGACATTGGCTGTCGGAAATCCGATCGTCCGTCCTAGTTTTCGGCCATGGGAGACGCGCCCGCTGATACTGAACGGACGCCCCAGCATAGACTCAGCCAGCTCGAGCTGATCTTCCGCCAAAGCCTGACGGATTGCCGTACTGCTGACACGCTGCGCGGAGACACAGAAACTCTGGGTACTCACCACAGTAAAACCATATTCTTTACCGGCAGCTTGTAACATGGCGAAATCCCCGCTGCGGCCTTTGCCGAAACGAAAGTCGTCACCAACTACCAGAAACTTAACACCCAATTGCTCAACCAACAAGCGGCGGACAAAATCTTGTGCCGACAAATTGGCGAAATGGCGATTGAAGGTGACGCACAGGAAACGGTCCAAACCCTGCTCTTTCAAGCGTAAGTATTTGTCTCGAAAACGAGTTAGCCGAGCAGGCGCCTTGTCTCCGGCAAACAGCTCCTGAGGTTGGGGTTCAAAGCTCATCACTGTCGCTGGACAGCCCAGAGCCTCAGCCTTGGCCATGACATTGCGTAGCACTGCCTGGTGACCTAGGTGAACACCATCAAAATTACCAATCGTCAGCACACAACCGCGGTGCTTTGGCTGGATATTATGTATTCCTCGGATCAATTCCATGCGTCAAGTTCATTTTCGCAGAGTGAAAAACTGACGGATTATATACCCAAACCCCTCCAATATGCATCTTTCAGCGAGATTTTATCGGTGAATAATCCGCACTAGCACCACCTTTAGCCCCGTTAGCTGGCTGCACGCAGGTGGCGGGGACGAACGCCCATCAGCATAACAGCCACTAGGTATACCCCAGCACCGGCACCGATAAGACCAGTCAGCCACAGCACACGGTCTAGCAGGGTCCACTCCAGCCAAACCGCCATCTCTGGCAGAGCCCAAAGCAATGTTCCGACCATGGCTCCCCCCGCGACGACAAGGCGCAAGACAAACCACAAGGTTTCGCCCGTCAGCTTGTATACACCCGTAATGTGCAGGCCACGATACAACAGGGCGGCGTTAACCAGCGCCGACAGCGCCGTTGCCATCGCCAGGCCAACATAGCCGTAGAAATAGGCAAAGATGGCGTTGAAGAACATATTCGTCACCATCGCGACGATACCAAACTTCACCGGGGTCTTGGTATCCTGCCTTGCGTAGTATCCCGGTGCCAGCACCTTGATCAACATGAAGTTGAGCAAGCCGGATGCATAGGCCAGCAGTGACATGGATGCCATCTGCACATCATTGGGGCTAAATTCACCGCGCATGAACAAGACCATCAGCATCGGCTTGGCCAGCACCATCAATCCGAGCATGGCAGGGATCCCGAGCAACAGTACCATCCGCACCCCCCAGTCCATGGTATGGGCGAACTGCTCCGGACTTTGGTCAACGTGTTTGCGTGACAGGGCCGGCAGAATCACCGTGGCAATGGCAATACCAAACAGACCTAGCGGAAACTCCAACAAGCGGTCGGAGTAATACAGCCAACTGATTGAACCGGTGGTAAGGAAGCTGGCAATGAAGGTATCAAACAGCAGGTTGATTTGGCTGACCGATACCCCGAACAGAGCCGGGATCATCAGGGTACGGATCTTCACCACCCCGGGGTCATTCCATCCCCATTTCGGCTTCACCAGCATACCTTCCTTATATAAAAACGGCAGCTGGAACAAAAACTGGATCAGACCGCCGAGGAATACCCCCAATGCCAAGCCAATTTCGGGCTGGCTGAGGTTAGGGGAAACAAACCACGCACAACCAATGATCGCGACATTTAGGAATACCGGGGTAAATGATGAAACGGCAAATTTCCCCAATGTATTGAGGATCGCCCCCGACAAGGCAACGAAGGTGATGAACCACAGGTACGGGAAGGTAATTTTCAACAGCAAGCTGGCCAGCTCAAACTTCGGTGCCGACGGGCCATCATTGAGCCAGTCGATAAACCATCCGGCCCCGAACAAGGCCGTGACCACACCCGAGCCCAAAATACCCAGCAGGGTAACCACAGTGACAATCACGCCCAAGGTACCCGACGCCCGGGCAATCAACTGCCGGGTACGATCCATCTCGCCAGAAGCATGGTATTCGGTCAGAACCGGGACAAAAGCTTGGGAAAAAGCCCCCTCGGCAAACAGCCGCCGCAGAAAATTGGGAATTTTATTGGCAAAGAAGAAAACATCGGCCGCAGCCCCGGCCCCCATCAGGTTGGCAACAACGACATCGCGCACCAAACCAAGCACCCGAGAGACCAATGTCATGGTGCTGACAATCAGTCCTGAGCGCAAAAGACGCTTGCTCACAAAAAAAACCTCATAAAGATGGCCCCAAAAGGTGACTTCCGTAGCCAAATGCTGGTAAAATCTGCCGCCATATTAACCGTGTTAATCCGCAAGTGCCAATTCAATTGGTTAGGCGTTTATTTGCACAAATCATTTGACAATCTTTGGCTAAACAGGCATAGTCCTCGGCCTTAAAATGTCACCGTACCAAGTTTTGGAGTTATACCCTTGGCTAACATCAAATCTGCTAAGAAACGTGCGATCACTTCTGAAAAACGTCGCCAGCACAACGCTAGCCGTCGTTCAATGATGCGTACTTTCTTCAAGAAAGTTATTGCTGCTATCGAAGCGGGCAACAAAGAAGCTGCTACTCAAGCTTTCGCTGAAATGCAACCTGTTATGGATCGCATGGCTACTAAAGGCCTGATCCACAAAAACAAAGCTGCACGTCACAAAGCTCGTCTAGCTGCAAAAATCAAAGCTCTATAATTTGAGTTTCTGATTTTGATAAAAAAACCGGCTTGCGCCGGTTTTTTTATATCTGCTTTTCAGCAATCGCTGCGCTGCTAGGCTCCACAATACATCTTGTGTAGCAACTGCATCATCGCTTTGACCTCGTCGCTCTTGAGACGGTAATACACCGTCTGAGCAACCTTCCTGGTTTCTACCAGGCCATCGCGCCGCAACCACGCCAAATGCTGTGACAATGCCGACTGACTGATCCCCAGTCGCTCACTCATCATACCAACCGACATTTCTTCCTCCAGTAAATAGCACAGGATGAATAAACGCCGCTCATTGGCCATTGCTTTTAGCAGAGCTACGGCTTTAGGGGCATTTTGCTCCATTTGCTGTAGTTCCATACTGCTACCACCAGTCAATTAAGTTAACGCTAATGTACTTAATTTAAACATGGTTTTCTAGCACACAGTATGGATATTTGAATCAAACGAACAAAATCTAGCAACTTTATTTAAACAGTTTTCTAAAATCCGCCTCACAAATGCGTTTGACCGCAGGGTGCATGATCATCCGCTCGGCAAAAATAACGTAGTACTCTTCTTTGATCTCTTTCACCCGCTTCACCTCGCGGATGTTATGGGCCGTATCTTCCAATTCGGCCGCATAGATCGACGGCGCGACAAACATCGACTGCTGATACAGGCCAAAAGCCTTCATCAGGGCAGCATCATCGAACTCGCCGAGGATATTTGGGGTGATCCCCATCTGGTCGAACCAATGGATCAGCTTGCGCCCCATCGCGGTGCGCCGCCCAGGGATAAGTAGTTTGTAATCTTCAATACAGGCAGGAAAGTTCAGCGGTTTGTCCGGCTCGTTACAGAAGAAGCTCATGGTCGACTCCCCCAGCTTCTTGCTGTATAGCCCAGGGCTCTGGGTGGAGTCAACCGGGCAATCCGACAGGATCATATCCAGCTTGTGCTGCGACAGCTGCTCCAGCAGCATTTCGTGGGTCGATTCGTAGCAGCGCAGATGGATACGATCGTCCTCTGGCAGGCCTTCCATCAACACTTTGCTGACGAGCCGCTTGGACAACGCATCCGCCACCCCGACTTCCAGCAGCAAGTTCTCGCGCTGGGTGTAATTGACGATATCCAACATCTCGTAACTGAGGTCGAACATCTTATCGGCATACTTAAAGACCAGCTGGCCCAGTTCAGTCGGCTCGATATTACGGCCAACCCGCTTGGTCAGTTTGCCTTTGAGGCGCTCTTCCAACGCCCTGATCTGTCCGGTGACCGTCTGCGGAGCCAAGAACAACGCATCGGCAGCCTTGGTGACTGAGCCCTGCTTGCAAACCATCCAGAAGTAATATAGGTGGTTGTAGTTAAGGTGAGACATGTTTAGCTACCATTTTCCATAAACAGTATATTTCCAATCGGGATAGGTAAGGGCCAACTCGGAGGTTGAGCAACCGAATACAAGAGGAGATAACGGTAACGGGGTTACCAAAATGCTGATGACGTAGTCGGTCGCCATAACCAGCAACTTAGGCCTGATTAATGCTGATTGGAAATAAAGCTACCAAAAAATAAAAATCCCAGAAGCCAGCTTACGCTTAGCTTCTGGGTGCTTCAACTGTAATTATTCATTCACCAATGAAATATTACACTTATTCAGTGTTCATACACCGGAAAAACAGTCAATCTACTGGTAAAGGTGTTTTAGGCTCGATCGATGTCATTTTTCGGTAGCGCTCCCCCACCCGCTGCTCCAATGCCCTTGAGCGGAATGAGCTTTCGTTTTCCACCATTGCGGTCGTTTCACCAGCCGCTTTGCCGTGGTTGACACCGGCCAGGTAGGCTTGGCAGATATCAGAGCTGCTATCTTGGTTGCAGCTTTGGTAATCAGGCACAGCCACCGCTGTTGCTGACATCATGATCCCGGCAATAACCCATGCGTGTTTCATATAACACCTCCATTTTCCTTGGCAACACTCCTTGGCAACGACCGGCTTAGCATCATGTAACCCAATACAGCGGATACTGTCGATCCCAACAGAATTCCCAAACGAGAGTACGTACTGAAGTCCTCAGGAGCGCCGACAAAGGCCAGCGACGAGATGAAGATGGACATGGTAAAGCCGATACCACACAGTACTGAGACCGCAAAGATCTGTCTAAAGCCAATTCCTTCCGGCATGCTCGCCAGACCGGTTTTGATTGCCAGATAACTCGCGGTGAAAATACCAAGAGGCTTGCCGATCATCAGACCCATAGCGATACCTAATGGCAACATGGACGTCAGACCCGCCAGCGAAACGCCGTCTAATGAGATCCCGGCATTGGCAAACGCAAACACAGGCAAAATCAGGAAAGCGACATACGGATGCAGTGCATGCTCCATTTTCTTAAGCGGCGAATGCTCGTCCGATAAGCCGTCTTTGCCCGACAGCGGGATCGCAAAGCCCAGCACCACCCCAGCCAGTGTGGCATGAACCCCAGACTTCAAGACGCTGATCCAAAGGATCAGGCCAACCACAACGTACCAAGAGACCTTGGTAACATTTTTGGCATTCATCACAAACAGTGCAGCTGTTGCCGCAAAGGCCACAGCCAATGCCAAGGTTGACAAATCACTGCTGTAGAACAGCGCGATGATCACAATAACGCCTAGATCGTCAATAATCGCCAATGCCAGCAAAAAGACTTTGAGGCTAACCGGGACTCGGCTGCCTAGCAGGGCCATGATCCCCAAAGCGAAAGCAATGTCTGTTGCTGCCGGAATCGCCCACCCCTGAATGGCAAGGGGATCGGCAAAATTAAACAGTACGTAAACCAACGCTGGCGCAATCATGCCGCCTACTGCTGCAATGGCCGGGAAGATCGCTTTTTCTTTGGTATTGAGCGCCCCTTCGATGAGTTCGCGCTTTACTTCCAAGCCAATTAGCAAGAAGAACACAGCCATCAGGCCATCGTTGATCCAATGTGAAATTGATAAACCTGCAACATAAGTGTGCAGTGTTCCGTTATACAGATCCTGCAATGGCGAGTTCGCAATCATCATAGCCATCGCTGCCGCGATGATCAGGATTATCCCACCAGCAGACTCCAGTTTTAAAAATTTACGAATCGCATCGGTCATTGACCGGAACTCCTTTGCATGAAACAAATGTCACAATAAAAATGTAAATTTAGTTTAGCCGTCACAGCACTAAACTGTTAAATCGTTTGTTCAGAAGATAAACATCGGTAAAACCGAACAATACATCCCCAAGGTAAGCAATATCCGTACTGTGTTATTTACCCTGTCATATTCGCCACCCAGAACTGTTCAAAAAACAGCCAAAACCACATTAATTCTAAAAAAACACAGGATGACAAGAGAAAAAAACTTCACCACTCCATTAATTTAGCAGATCGATAAAAAACCATAAAAATCAATACAATACATAAAAAGTAAATTATTCATTACACCTAAAACCGTCGCTTCCCATCGCAAAATGAGCACAAACTTACTTTGTGACAGCAACTGTCATATTTCTGAAATATTCGATCTCTAACATCGCCCCCAGATTTCAAAAATATGAAACCCAAAAGACATATTCCTGTCATGGAGAAATGATTATGACTACCCAAGCCTCTACTGCTGAACAGCCAATGAACAGCTCTATGCGCTGGGTCCGCTGGGCTAACCTGGCGTTCATGCTTTACGTTCTACTTGTTGCTGTCTCTGTCGTGAGCAGCGGCTTCAAACTATCTGTTGGTGAACAAGCTAAAACGCTGTTTGAGTTTGCCTCGCATCCGATTGCTGGCTTGATGATCGGCTTGGTAGCAACATCGCTTATCCAGTCGTCAAGTACGGTAACCTCTATCATTGTCGGCCTAGTGGCAGGCGGCCTGCCGGTTGAGACGGCGATCCCGATGGTCATGGGTGCCAATATGGGTACAACTCTGACCAATACTCTCGTTAGCCTGGGCCATGCCCGCTGTAAAGACGAATTCCGCCGTGCTTTCGCCAGTGCCACGATTCATGATTTCTTTAACCTGCTAGCTGTTGCAATCTTCCTTCCGCTGGAAATGATGTTCGGCCTGCTGGACAAAATCTCCACCTGGCTGGTATCGCCAATGATGGGCACAGCTAACATGGACATGGGTGGCATGAACTTCATGAAAGTACTGACAGGCCCGGGCGTAAGCCTGATCAAAGGCCCACTGGCTGGCTTCGGCACCATGGGTGGCGTGTTCATGATCTTGATTGGTATCGGCCTGATTTTTGTCTCTATCACTGCAATGGGCAAGCTAATGCGTAGCCTGATGGTAGGACGTGCCCGTGAAATCCTGAAAAGCGCGATTGGCCGCGGTCCAATCCACGGTATCGCTTCAGGTACAGTCGTCACAGTTCTGGTTCAGTCATCTTCGACAACAACGAGCCTGATGGTACCGCTGGTTGGTACCGGTGTGCTGAAAGTACGCGATGTTTACCCGTTCACGCTAGGCGCTAACATCGGTACCTGTATCACGGCTCTACTGGCTGCAACCGCTGTATCGGGCGAGTACGCAGTGTTTGCTCTACAAATCGCACTGGTACACCTTGCGTTCAACCTGCTGGCAACAATCCTAATCTACGGTGTACCGTTCCTGCGTGAACTGCCACTGAAAGGAGCCTTCTACCTAGGTGAGATCGGTACCAAGAGCAAAGCCGCAGTGGCTGGTTACATCGCCCTGGTATTCGTGCTGATCCCTGGCTCAATCCTAGCGCTGACCGCATAAGCCACAAGCCGAAACACTGAACAAAACCCCGCTCCGGCGGGGTTTTTTGTTGGTTGAAAAAGCGGTGCTGTGGTGCTGTGGTGCTGTGGTGCTGTGGTGCTGTGGTGCTGTGGTGCTGTGGTGCTGTGGTGCTGTGGTGCTGTGGTGCTGTGGTGCTGTGGTGCTGTGGTGCTGTGGTGCTGTGGTGCTGTGGTGCTGTGGTGCTGTGGTGCTGTGGTGCTGTGGTGCTGTGGTGCTGTGGTGCTGTGGTGCTGTGGTGCTGTGCAGGCTTGATCTGAAGGCTACTTTAGTCAAGCAATCTATCTTCATTTTTGCTCGTCAAACGCCCTCCTAATTCGAATAATCTAGGCGCAAATCCATAGAGCCATCGAACCACAGTACCGCTACTCTTTACCGCTCTTAACCCATAAAAAAGCCCCTAAAAGAGGCTTTTAGGGGCAAAAATATGTTTCTGCGGCAATATTTTGTTACCCGCAGCAAGGTTTCTATACAGAAAAAGGGTACTTGATTGGGTCGTGGTGCTGATAGCCCACGACCTCGAAGTCGTCCATGGTGACCCAGGTTTCCAGATCTTCCAGCGATTTGATCTCAGGGTTGATCTTCAGCTGCGGCGACGGGAACGGCTCGCGCTTTAGCTGGACATCACGCATTAACTCAAGCTGATCTTCGTAAATATGGGCATTGACGATCTTGTGATAGGCCTGACCCGGCTTGTGCCCGGTGATCTGGGCCACCAATGCCAGTAGAGCAAAGACCTGGATCTGGTTGAAGTTCAGTCCCAGTGGCACGTCACAAGAGCGCTGGTAACTCGTTAGGTGCAGGGTATCGCCAACCAGCGAGAAGGTGTGGGTATGCATGCACGGACGTAGACAACCCATATCGAACTCACCTGGGTTGTAAAAAGTCAGGATCTCACCGCGGTCGTCAATACCCTGGCTCAGGTTATCGATGATCTTGCGCAGCTGGTCTATGGTGCTGCCATCGGGCTTTTGCCAGCTACGACCCTGTACCCCATAAACGCGGCCCATATCATCCTCGCCCTTACGGTGCGGGTTGGCCAGCCAAGCGGCATTGTCATTGGCGTTCATGTCCCAGGTCTTGGTGCCCAGGGCTCGGAAGTCAGCCGCATTGTCGTAGCCACGGATATAGCCCAGCATTTCGGCAATCGCCGCTTTCCAAAAGCTCTTGCGGGTGGTGATCAGCGGAAACTGGTTGTTGGCTACATCGTAGCTCAAGTCGGCATTGATCACTGTCAGGCAACGTTTGCCTGTTCGCTTGTTCTCAACCCACACTCCTTCGTCCACAATGCGCTGACAAAGCGCGAGATACTGTTTCATGGTTCCGCTGGCCCTAATTCAAAAATAAAGTGGGCCAATTCTACACGAATTATTGGTCTGGTTTAAAAAAAAGGGCAGCCCCAAGGCTGCCCTGTCATCATCTGGAGAAATTAGGCCATCTTACCTTTCGGCTGGCACTTGTAGGCCCACAACATCATCAGGGCACCACCAATGACCATTGGCAACGACAGGATCTGCCCCATGCTGATCCACCCGGCAAACAGGCCAAGGTGCGCATCCGGCTCGCGGAAGTACTCGGCAATGAAGCGGAACACCCCGTAGCCAAACAAGAACAGCCCTGATACCGCCCCAGCCGGGCGCGGCTTGCGAATGAAGACATTAAGAATAATCAGCAGTAAGAAGCCTTCCATGAAGAACTGATATAACTGCGAAGGATGGCGAGGCAGATCACCACCTGTAGGGAAGATCATAGCCCAAGGCACATCGGTGACACGCCCCCAGAGCTCCCCATTGATGAAGTTGCCCAAACGCCCTACCGCCAAGCCAAAAGGCACCAGCGGAGCAACAAAGTCGGCGACATTGAAAAAAGTACGGTTATGCTTGCGCGCATACCAGAACATCGCCGCGATAACCCCGAGCAAACCGCCGTGGAATGACATCCCGCCCGTCCATACCTTGAACAAGTACAGCGGATTATCCAAAAACAACGGGAAATTGTAGAACAGCACGTAGCCAATACGGCCACCCAGCACCACGCCGAGGAAGCCGGCAAACAACAAGTCACTGACTTGATCGCGAGTCCAACCGCTGCCCGGCTTGTCCGCCCGGCGATTGGCCAACCACAGCGCAAATACAAATCCCAACAGATACATCATGCCATACCAGCGAATGGCTAGCGGCCCGATTTCAATCAACACCGGATCTATATTCGGAAACGTTAAATAACCTTGGCTCATCAACTCTATCTCTATTCTTCACAGGCAGTGTGCCCATGATGACTATCCCATAAACATTTTGATACTGACAAACAGTAAAAAAACAGCAAATATTTTCTTCAATACCGGTGTCGGCAGGTGACTTACCCACGCGGCACCAAACCGTGTTGTCTGCATCGAGACCAGGACAATCCCAAGCAACGCCGGCAAATAGACATAACCCAAACTCATCGGTGGCAGGGTCTGCTCACCGACTCCCGCCAGTACAAACCCGGTCATTCCCGCAATCGCAATCAGCGCCCCGGAGAAAGAGGCACACCCTATTGCCCGGCGCATTTCAACGCCATGCCAATTGAGAAACGGCACAGTCAGCGAACCGCCGCCTATTCCGGCCAGGCTCGACACCACACCGATCACCCCGCCCGAGCAGAAGGTTCCCATGCCTCGGGGCAAATCACGCTGGCTGCTAAACCGCATCGACAACAGCATTTGGGTTGCCAGCAATAACACAATAATGGCAAAGATTTTCGGTAGCAGCGAGCTTGGCACCAATTCGGCAACAAAACTGCCGCCCAGTCCCCCCAATACCACTCCCGGCGCCAAACCACGGACAATAGCCAAATCGACATTACCGAGCCGAAAATGGTTGCGCGCCGACGAGCCCGATGTCAGCACGATGCTGGCAAGGGAGGTGCCCAAGGCAATATGCATTACCAAGTTAGCTTCGACCCCGGCTTGCGGCAACAGCCAGACCAGCGCCGGTACCACCAGCAACCCGCCCCCGATCCCGAGCAGGCCGGCTAAAATGCCGACAATGGCACCCAACACCAAACAGCAGGCAAACACCCACAGTTCATTGCCATACAAAACCAACATGTCGGCCATACTACTCACACCAACTAGCTAAAACAACGAGACTACTTACCGGCACGAATAAATCCGCCCAAGCCGTGGCCGTCAACAAACTCGATCGTATTACGCCTGACCTCATCAGCATAGGTGGCCGACAGTGCGTAATCGGCCAAGTGCTTCATGTCATCGACCGAAACGTGGCGCAGCATGTATTTTATTTTCGCAACATTGCGGGTATTCATACTGAGCGACCGATACCCCATGCCCACCAGAAGCAAGGCGCCAATCGGATCACCGGCCAGCTCACCACACACACTGACAGGGAGCTGCAGCTGCCGACTGACATCAATAATATGCTTGAGCGCATGGATCACCGACGGGTGCAGCGCATCATAGACACCGGCAACCCGTGAATTGTTCCGGTCAACGGCCAACAAATACTGGGTCAGGTCGTTGCTACCGACAGAAATATAATCCACCCGCCCTTTCAGCACCGGTAATTGGTAGAGAATGGAAGGGACTTCAATCATGATTCCGATCCGGGGCCGACGTAAAACAAACCCCTGCTCGGCTGCTGTTTTCGCGACCTCGGTATAGGCCCGTTCAATCAGTACCAGCGACTCGTCCAGCTCGGCAATGCCGGAAATCATTGGCAGCAAGATATCCATGTTGTCATGGCCGATACTGGCTTTAAGCATCGCCCGCACCTGAATCAAGAAGATCTCGGGATGATCCAGGGTAAAACGGATGCCTCGCCAGCCCAGGAACGGGTTATCCTCTTCAATCGCTAGGTAAGGCAGCGGTTTATCACCTCCGATATCCAAGGTGCGCATAACCACTGGTTTGCCGCCATAGGTTTCTAGGATCGACTGATATTGCTGTGTCTGCTCTTCTTCCGACGGGAAACTGCGCTGCAGCAGGAACGGCACCTCGGTACGGTACAAGCCAACGCCATCGACACCGCGGTTTACGGCAATACTGGTATCGGCACTGAGGCCAGCATTGAGAAAGATGTGGATCCGCTCACCATCGAGTGTCGCCGCCGGTTTGTCCAATCCGGTTTCAACGACTGCCGCCAGCTCCTGCTCTTCTTTCTGTAAACGCCGATATTCAGCCAGCACATGACGGTTCGGGTTGACCAGCAAGTCGCCACGGTAACCGTCGACAATGACCAGGCTGTTATGAATTTTCTCCGGCACAAAATCGATCCCCATCACCGCGGGGATCCCCAGCGCTCTGGAAAGAATCGCGGCATGAGAGTTGGCCGCCCCTTCCTGGGAAACGACGGCAGCCAGCTTATCGCGCGGCACGCTGGCCAGCATGGCTGCGGTCAGCTCACGGGTCAGCAATACAACCGGCTCCTCCCAAGAGAGTTCGGAAGCCTCCTCATTGGCCAAAAAGAACAGCAACCGCTGGCCCAGCTCACGGATATCCTGCGCCCGCTCCTTGAGGTAGGCATCTTCCATATTGGCGAAACGGGCAGAATAAGTTTCCACCACTTGGCGGATCGCCCACTCGGCCAAATCACCGCCAGCAATTTTATGGAACAGATCCTTGCGCAGCATGGGGTCATTGAGCAGGTGGCTGAACAGGTCGAATATGGCCAGCGTTTCCTTGTGCAGTTCACTGTCGAAGCGCTTACGCAGGCGGCGAAACTCGGCGCTCGCCATCTCGATGGCGATACTCAACCGCTCTTGTTCCGCTTCGCGATCCAGGCAGGAGGCGGGGACTACGTGTTCCAGCCGGGGCTGATTGTCGTCCCACCAGGCACGAGCAACCGCTACCCCGGAGGAGGCCGCAGAGCCTACCAAATGCAGGCCGTTATGCTGATCCGGCCACATCCCCTGCGCCTTGGCGTGGGCAAGCAACACGGCCAGCTGGGCGGCCAGCGTCACCATGAAGGACTCTTCACTCTCGTCGAACTCACGCTGTTCACGCTGCTGGATAACCAGTACACCCAGAACTTGGCGCTGATGAATAATCGGCGTACCGAAAAAGGAGCTGAAAGACTCTTCCCCGATCCCAGGGAGATGTTTGAAATGAGGGTGATGCCGGGCATCGGCTACATTAATCGGTTCAGCCCGGTCGGCAACCAGACCAACCAACCCTTGGCCAAAAGGCAAGCCAACATGACGATGGGGCTTTCTCAGCCCCTTGGTCGCCATCAAGGTAAAACGCTGGCGCTGCTCATCCGCAATATAGACCGAACAACACTCGGTCTTCATTGCCTTGCAGGTGCTGATCACCAGTTGTTCGAGGGCATCAAGCAGACTCGGGGCTGCCGCCACCTTCTCAACAATTTCTCTTAGTTGCGTCAGCATAATCCGCCCCGCTCCCTACCAACTGACTTAGCCGCGCTTGACTCGGCGCTTTTTTCGCTCTTTGCGCTCTTTAAAAGGCATGGCTATGGCAGCAAATTCTTTTAATGCTCTGCGATATACATCTCGCTTGAAAGACACAACCTGCCGCACGGGATACCAATAGCTGACCCAGCGCCAACCATCGAACTCCGGCGTACTGCCACGTTGCATATTCACCTTAGACTCATCGCATTCTAGACTGAGCAGAAACCACTTCTGCTTTTGCCCGATACAAACCGGCTTGGAATCCCAGCGAACCAGCCGCTTGGGTAATTTGTAACGCAGCCAATGGCGGCTAGACGCCACAATCCGTACATCCTTCTTGGTTAGCCCTACTTCCTCGTATAATTCCCGATACATGGCTTGCTCAGGGGTCTCCCCCTCATCAATCCCACCTTGCGGAAACTGCCAGGAATGTTGTCCATATCGTCGAGCCCAGAATACTTGGCCATGGCTATTACAGATCACAATACCCACATTTGGGCGGTACCCATCGCCATCAATCACTGGACGACCTCAATTAAATCTCTATTAATAGTGATTTTTTCACAGACAACCCTATGGGTAAACAAACATTGTTATTTATCCGTCTATTTTCCTAGCTGAGCCACACAATCTGGATAACTTTTCGCTGCCGGATACTTTATAAACATCACAATGAGACATAGCCCACATTTATACACGTTTTCTGTGGATAGAATTGTGAAGAAGCCGTCAATCCAGTGGGTTACTTTGCCAGCGGGAGCTACAAGCAAACAAGAAGACACTGCATAAACACCAAACAAAAACCTTACTAAACATAGACTAAAGAATAAAAAGTGAATTTTACCGCCACTTTATGACTAGATCATTACTGTCACACTTTTAGATCGGTTAAAGATCAACCACCCATCATTTTATCCACATCAAAAAGCATCAACCACTCAAAAAACCACCAGCCAACTGGTTAAATTACCAACCAACCCCTGTATAAATGCACAGACAAGGTATAATGATGTTTTTTTCAGCGCACCCTGTGGATAACTAGATAATAGGATCCTTCATCGCGGCTATGGTAGGATCGCCTGCCACACAGAAGGTAAACACCATGCAACCGACTCCGAAGACTGAACAGGAACTTTTGATGCGTGCCAACGCACTCGCCGGGATGACCCTCGGCGAACTGGCGCAAATGGCCAATATCACGGTCCCGCCAGATCTGCGGCGTGACAAAGGCTGGGTGGGGCAGCTGCTGGAATGGCACCTAGGAGCCAGCGCCGGCAGCAAGCCGGTACCAGATTTCGCGGAGCTCGGCATCGAGCTCAAGACCATCCCGATCGGGTACCACGGCAAGCCATTGGAGACGACCTTCGTCTGCGTGGCTCCTCTGATAGGCTTACACGGCTTGTGCTGGGAAAATAGTCATATTCGCCATAAGCTGGCCCGGGTGCTGTGGATCCCGGTAGAGGGTGAGCGTGATATTCCCCTGGCCGAACGCCATGTCGGCTCACCGCTGCTGTGGAGTCCTTCGGCAGAAGAGGAACAACAACTCAGGCAGGACTGGGAAGAGCTGATGGATATGATCGTGCTCGGCCAAGTCGAGCAAATCACTGCCCGCCACGGCGAGGTGCTGCAACTGCGCCCGAAAGCAGCCAACAGCAAAGCGCTAACAGAAGCCTACGGTGCCAACGGCCAGCCAATAAAGACCCTACCGCGGGGCTTTTACCTCAAGACCCAGTTCACCGCCGGCTTGCTGGAAAAATACTTTATTCTGTAAAGCGCCTTACAAGGCGATAGTCATGTCTTCCCGGCATTGACTGAGCTGGCCGTCAGGCGAGAACTCATCATAGGGATCTATCACCCTGAGTGTCACGCTGGTGATACCAAGCGGGCGCAATAGCTCCCCCACCTGTTCAATCGACTGGAACTTGACCATCTCTCCGCTATCGGTCTTGAGCGGTTCAAGGTGATGCTTGTACTCCACCTCAAGCAGATAGTCGGAGCATCCAGCATAGCTGGTCAAGATGCACGCCGGTATCGACCCGGTGCCCGATTTGGTCCAGTGCTTCAATTGTGACAGTTTCATCCCCCCTCCCCAACCTTACCCTATAAAGGTTAACTATTGGCCACAAAACTAAACCCGGCAAGGTCAAGATCAAGACGATTCAATGTGTTGTGGGTCTTCTCACACTATAGAACTCGCGTTATAGTCGAAGAGCGAACATCTGATGAGTCCAAGGAGGGCTAATGAAATACCACAAGATCCCCCACTCGAGTCTTGAGGTCAGCAAAATCTGCCTAGGGACCATGACCTTCGGTGAACAAAATAACGAGCAAGACGCGCACAGCCAGCTTGACTTGGCCTTTGAGCGCGGGATCAACTTCATCGATACCGCCGAAATGTATCCAGTCCCCCCCAACGGAAAAACTCAGGGACTGACAGAAACCTTTATTGGCAACTGGATGAAAAACAAAGGGGTGAGGGATAAGGTGGTCCTCGCCAGCAAAGTCGCGGGCCCGCGTAACCTGCCCTACATCCGGCCGGAGATGGCCCTCGACCGACGCAATATCCACGATGCGGTTGAAGCCAGCCTCAACCGACTGCAAACCGACTATATCGATCTCTACCAGTTGCACTGGCCGCAACGGGAAACCAACTGCTTCGGCCAGCTCAACTACCAATACCAAGAAGATCACTCCGGTGTGACCCTGACCGACTCGCTTGAGGCGCTGGCCGAACTGGTCCGGGCCGGAAAAATCCGCTATATCGGCTTGTCCAACGAAACCCCATGGGGCGTGATGTCTTTTTTACGCTTGGCCGAAAAGCACGACTTGCCGAGAGTGGTAACTATCCAGAACCCGTACAACCTGCTCAATCGCAGCTTTGAAGTCGGCCTGTCCGAAATCAGCCACCATGAAGGGGTCGAGCTGCTGGCCTACTCACCGCTGGCCTTCGGTACCCTGAGCGGCAAGTACCTCAATGGTGCACGCCCACAAGGGGCTCGCTGTACCCTGTTCGAGCGCTTCTCGCGTTACTTCAAGCCGCAGGGCATCGCCGCTACCGAGGCCTATGTCAACATTGCCCATAAGCATGGATTAGATCCGGCCCAGATGGCACTGGCTTTTGTCAACCAGCGTCCCTTCGTCGCCAGCAATATCATTGGCGCGACAACACTTGAGCAGCTCAATGCCAATATCGACAGTCTGGATACCGTACTGAGCGCAGATGTGCTAGAGGAGCTGCAAGAGGCCGGTATTCAATACTCCAACCCTTGCCCATAGCTCCCCCCCCCCCAGCGCAAAACGCAGGTAAAAAAAAGCCCCCGTAATACGGGGGCCGAAAAACATTAGCTCAACCAACTTAGGTAGACACCTTTGTTGATGCCCAGCTACTTTACCTAAGCCTTGCCAATGGCTCTAGGCCACATTCGTCGCAAAGCGTTGGGAAATGTTACAAGCCGTGACGGGCTAGTGCGGTTGCTAACAGTTCGTCATATTTCCCTCCCCCCGCAAACGCATTGCGGGGGGAGGCATCACGTCACAAGTCTTGATTTATACTCCCGCCTCAGGTGTCGTACCTTACGAGCCGCTGAAGAGGTCAGTTGATCCTGAGAAATGCGGTTCTCCTTATCAATTCCCATATCTTTGAGTAAATGGGCAGAAAAAGGATAGGGCATGTGTACCTGAATTCGGCGGTGCTCCCGTCGCCATTGAGCGTCCTCGCGTTTAACATCGAGTTGAACAAGAAAGACTGCAAGGCGTAAATAGACTGATTGGCGCATAATCGTGCTCTCCATATGATTGACAGATAATTGGAGGGACACAGATCCTGCCGTTCAGGCTGACAACATAAGTCTATAACTTAACTAGCCGCGACAGAAATCCGCGGCCCATTTACACAGCGGATTGCCGTTAATGATTAGGTTTGATGCTGGTATCACCACAGGAACAGGTGTGCGACATCATGACAGTAATTGGCATATCAGTTCCTCCGGCAATAAGTTATGAAGATGTGAAATATGGGGTTATTGTAACAAGCAGTGAATACTAAACAACCACTTAGGCTATAAATGACGATAAAAACAACAATAATCTAAACCCTGTCGATGAAAAGCGTATTTTGATGAATTATTCACCACCATCCGGGCCGATTCCAGACTATGACACCTTAGCTATCCTGGCGTAGGTACTTGGGCGGAGGCACCAGATCATGCTTGTTGAGCAACCGGTACATCGTTGCCCTTGAAATACCGAGCTCTCTTGCCGCCGCGGAAATCTGCCCTTTATTATTTTCAAGTACCGCCAGTATTGCTCCACGCTCAGAGTCAGAGCGGATTTCCTTAAGGCTCTGCTTGTCATCCGACGTTCTCGGCAGATCAAGATGCTCTGCTTCGAGCACCTTGTCGTCACTCAGCAGAATCGCCCGCTTGATATGACCGATCATCTCCCTGACATTGCCAGGCCACGAATAGCCCATCAGCAACTGGCCCGCTTCCGGTGATAGCTGTTTGACCGGACTGTTATACTGCCGGGCAAACTTAAGCATGAAAAATTCAGCCAGCAACACGATATCCTGACCCCGCTCACGCAACGCGGGCACCATGATCCCAAACGCATTGAGCTGGAAATACAGTTCTTCACAGAGCAAGCCTGAGTCCAACAATTCATCCGGGGTATAGCGGGTGGATACCACCAAACGAATATCCGCACTCACCTGCCTACCGGTTTCGGTCGTAAAGCTTTCATCACGCAGGAAGCGGGCCAAATCCTGCTGCCGTGCCAGGTCTAGGTGGGTAACTTCATCGAGGAACAATACCCCGCGATCCGCCGCTTGCAGGCAGCACTTGGGCAAATTACCCGCCCCCATATCAACCATCCAGCTTTCGGTCAGCGACTCGCAATTAACACAGACAAAAGCCCCTTTGCCACGCGTAGATGCTTGGTGGATAGCCCTGGCAACCAACTCCTTGCCTGTGCCGATCTCCCCCTGGATCAAGACCGGAACCTCCGTCATGGCAATCCGCTTAACGTGGTGGCGCAAGCTCTTCATCGCTGCCTGCTCACCCTGCAAACCCGAGTGGCCGAACACGCCAAGTTGCGGCCATACCCGGCGCTCAAGCTGTAGCATCCCGCGCTGATGGCCAATCGTATCGAGCAACTGGGACTCAGGGACAGGATCGGTAAAGTAATCAATGCAGAAGTTGAGGATAAATTGGCATATCGCATCATGGTCCAGCTGGCGCTCTTGGACCAACGCCAACCATCGAACTTGCTTATTGCGGTTCACTAAGCCTGCCACCCCTTGCAGGCTGAACTCATCCCGGGTGAGATCGACCACCCCGATACAAGGGCCCACTTCCAGCAACAGTGATTCTGCAGCACGGAGATCATAACAGCGGTGGCAAGCCCAACCCGCTTGCTCCAGCATTTTTATCCACGCCGGAGCCCCTCCCCCCAAGATCACCAATGTTCCCAGTGCAGTGCTGCTTCCCTTTGTTTTTTTCATCCACGATACCTCTCGGCCAATGCATCCATGCAGACTGAAGGACTTTTACAGACATAGGTTTCCCCATGCCAAGACCAGGTTATTCCCAACCAGTGAACACGACTCAATCAATGCGCAATTAATTTAATAATAAAATTGTAGCCAAATCTGGCGATTGGAAGAAATATTGGACGCAAATAAAAAAAAGCGCCCGAGGGCGCTTCCAATTTGCTGCATGTTTAGTTGTGGCTCTAGCTCACAGTGACACGGTCGGCCTGTGGTTCGGCATCAACGTCAACGCTGCCAATTTCATTTTCCGATTTTGCCACGATGGTGTTGACTGCGGTATCACCAACCACGTTCGAGCTGGTACAGAACATATCATTGATACGGTCAACCGCTGCGACAATCGCCAGCCCTTCTGGCGGCAGACCCAGTTGGTGCAACAATACACCGACCATCACCACACCACCGCCCGGTACACCGCCGGCACCGATAGATAGCAACAGGATGGTCAGACCGAGGGTAAAGATATCCGCGCTGTTGATTGGCTGGCCAAAAGCATTGGCGACAAACAGGGTAGCCAAAGCAATATAGATAGACACCCCAGACATATTCATGGTCGCACCAAGAGGCACACCGAAGCCCGCCACAGACTTAGACACACCAATCTTGTCGGTCAGGGTACGCATGGTCACCGGAATCGTGGCGTTCGAGCTCGCGGTTGATAGCGAGAACAGGATCTGCTCGCGGGTATGGCGCAGGAAGGCACTCGGCTTAATACCGGTAGTCAGGCCTACCATCATTGGATAGAAGATGAAAATCCAGAACACCAGCATCGAGACAACCAAGGCAACATAGCCGGCTACCGACATCAGGGTGTTGGCATCCAAGGTGGCACCCAGTTGGATCATCAGTGCAAATACACCGAATGGTGCTAGGCTCATGACCAGCCCGACCAACTTCATCATGATTTCGTTGGCCATTTTAAACGTCTTGATCGCAGGGCCGCCACGGGTGTCAAGCGCCTGAATGGCCAGGCCTGTCAGGATCGCCATGAAGATGATCTGCAGCATGTCGCCATTGGCAAATGCCTGTACCGGATTACTCGGTACGATGTTGACGATCAGGGAGAAGATATCCGGCGTTTCGGTCGTGGTCAACTGCACAGCCTCAGTCACCGTACCGGCCAAGTTAGCCCCCGCACCCGGCTGGATAATCATGCCAATGGTCAGGGCAGAGGTGATCGCGATGATAGTATTAATAATGTAGAGGGCAAAAGTTTTACCACCAAGGCGACCAAACGCGGTAATGTCTTTCAGTTCAACGATGCCGCAAACAATCGACACATACACCAAAGGCACGACCAGTAATTTGATCAGCGAAACAAACATGCCACCAGCCCCTTCTGCCAGGCCGAGCACATAAGTATCCATCAAGGTCACGCCGTTAAACAGGTACTGTATTGCCGTACCGATAATCAGGCCGGCAAACAGGCCTGTAAAAATCTTTCCTGATAGCGATTTCTTCATCGTCCATCTCCAGTCTGTTGTGCTTGTAAAAACTCTGTTTACTTCTTGTTCCCGCTGTCCATCGCGAGATTGAGCGTCATTTTACACAGCCACAACAAACTTAAAAGAACAATTTTTACAATTTGGCTACAGTTGAAACACAATATTAATCACCAGCCAGTCGCAAAAAACACAAAACAAAACACCAAAAGCCATACAAAACGGCAACTTATTTGCACCATCATTAGCAGAAAGTATGGCGGCATATTAGCCGATCTACAGTCTTGTCAATTACGGAAAACGTGTGCTCTGTCACATGCAAAAATTCACTATATGAACATTTTTCCACCGTTTTTATTATCGGAAACCATAAAAAAAGCCACCCGAAGGTGGCTTAGTAGATGCAGTTCACGTTGCTTACGCGTTGTTGTTCTGCGGGCGCATTGCCGGGAACAGAAGCACGTCACGGATCGTGTGCGTGTTGGTGAACAGCATCGCCAGGCGGTCGATACCGATACCCTGACCCGCTGTCGGCGGAAGACCGTGCTCCAGTGCGGTAATGTAGTCCGCATCGTAGAACATCGCCTCGTCGTCACCCGCATCTTTGGCTTCAACCTGAGCCTTGAAGCGCGCATCCTGATCTTCAGCATCGTTTAGCTCGGAGAAGCCGTTCGCCACTTCGCGACCGCCGATGAAGAACTCGAAACGGTCGGTGAAGAACGGGTTGTCGTCGCTACGGCGAGCCAATGGCGAGATATCTGCCGGGTAGCCAGTGATGAAGGTTGGCTGGATCAGTTTAGGCTCAGCCGTTTCACCAAAGATCTCCTCAAGCAGCTGGCCGCATGTCCAGAAATCTTCCACTTCAACGTGAACAGACTTGGCAATCGCAACCATAAGCTCACGGTTCTGCAGATCTTCTTCTGTCAGCGCCTGAATTTGCTCGTGATCAGGGTTGTAGTGCTTGATCGCCTCGAACATGCTCATACGCGCATACTTGCCACCAAACTCGACCGTCTCGTCACCGTAAGGCATAGACGTTGAACCCAGTACATCCATCGCCACCGTGCTCAGCATCTCTTCGGTAAGATCCATCAGATCTTTGTAGTCCGCGTATGCCTGGTAGAATTCCATCATAGTGAATTCAGGGTTGTGACGTGGCGATAGGCCTTCGTTACGGAAGTTACGGTTGATTTCGAACACACGGTCGAAACCACCAACGACCAAACGCTTCAGGTATAGCT
Source organism: Photobacterium sp. DA100 (assembly GCF_029223585.1). NCBI lineage: Bacteria > Pseudomonadati > Pseudomonadota > Gammaproteobacteria > Vibrionales > Vibrionaceae > Photobacterium > Photobacterium sp. DA100. Next base: position 3,270,311 of record NZ_CP119423.1, read on the forward strand.
CAGGCGCCACACGCAGATACATGTCAATGTCCAGTGCGTTGTGGCGGGTAATGAACGGACGTGCCGTCGCACCACCAGGGATCACGTGCATCATTGGCGTTTCCACTTCAAGATAGCCTTTCGACATCATGAAGTTGCGGATAGATGCCACCAGCTTAGAGCGGATGATGAATGTCTTGCGCGACTCTTCGTTGACGATCAGGTCAACGTAACGCTGACGGTAGCGCATTTCCTGGTCTGTCAGACCGTGGAATTTCTCCGGCAGAGGACGCAGTGCCTTGGTTAGCAGCACGTACTCTTCCATGTTGACGTAAAGATCGCCTTTGCCTGATTTGTGCAGGGCACCTTTCACACCGATGATGTCACCGATGTCCAAGCCTGCGTATTTTTCTTTCAGCTCTTTCTGAACCGCCTTGTCAGCATAAGCCTGAATGCGGCCAGATACGTCCTGGATAGCTAGGAAAGGACCACGCTTAGCCATGATACGGCCAGCAATCGCCACAACGTTGCCCGCTTCTTCCAGTTCTTCTTTGCTCAGTTCGCCGTATTTAGCCTGCAGATCTGCCGCTAGGCTATCGCGACGGAAATCATTTGGGTGGCCGTTTGCCTTGCACTGCTCGCGGATTTTATCCAATTTCGCGCGACGTTCAGCAATCAGCTTATTCTCATCTTGTAATTGATCAGTCATGGGTTAACCCTTAAATGTTTTAACCGGAGTCGGTTACAGACCTGATTTCAGGCTGGCTTCAATAAAACGGTCTAAATCGCCGTCAAGTACGGCCTGGGTGTTACGGTTTTCCACCCCGGTACGCAAATCTTTGATACGGGAGTCATCCAGCACGTAGGAGCGGATCTGACTACCCCAGCCAATGTCTGACTTGGCATCTTCATTGGCCTGCTTCTCAGCATTTTGCTTCTGCATCTCAAGCTCGAACAGTTTTGCTTTCAACTGTTTCATGGCCTGATCTTTGTTTTTGTGCTGAGAGCGGTCGTTCTGACACTGCACCACGGTATTGGTCGGAACGTGGGTAATACGTACCGCCGATTCGGTGGTGTTAACGTGCTGACCACCGGCACCCGAGGCACGGTAAACGTCAATACGCAGATCAGATGGGTTGATCTCGATATCGATATTGTCGTCCACTTCCGGGTAGATAAACGCAGAAGCAAACGACGTATGGCGACGGCCGCCAGAGTCAAACGGCGACTTACGCACCAAGCGGTGAACCCCGGTCTCAGTCCGCAGCCAGCCGTATGCGTATTCACCGCTGATACGGACTGTCGCCGACTTCAGGCCCGCCACATCGCCTTCAGACACTTCGATCACTTCGGTCTTGAAGCCTTTCGCTTCAGCCCAGCGCAGGTACATGCGGAGCATCATTGATGTCCAGTCCTGTGCCTCGGTACCACCCGAACCTGCCTGCAGGTCGATGTAGCAATCCGAACTATCGTGATCGCCAGAGAACATGCGACGGAACTCAAGCTTGGCCAGTTTGCTCTCTAGCTCAGCGAGTTCTGGTTCAATCTCGTCAAATGTCTCTTGGTCTTCTTCTTCTACCGCCAGCTCAAGCAGACCCTCGACGTCTTCTACGCCTTGATCCAGCTGGTCGATAGTGTCAACAACCGCTTCCAGGGATGCACGCTCTTTGCCCAGCGCCTGTGCACGCTCTGGCTCGTTCCATACATCTGGTTGCTCTAACTCTGCATTAACCTCTTCTAGACGCTCTTTCTTGGCATCATAGTCAAAGGTACCCCCTAAGGACATCAGTACGCGCTGATACATCCTCAAGTCGGTTTTTAATAGGATTAATCTCGAACATTGCCACTCTTCATTGCCGAAATGGACATAACCGGAGGATTCTATCGAATTGTAGATAGAATATACAGGGAAAAGGGAAGGGAATCGGTGAATTTATTTTATTAAGCTGATCACAAAAACACCCCCTACCGCATACCCGCGTTTTGGGATTCGCCGCCCTGCCATGGGCACACTGGCAGGGCACTACCGCCTGCCAGCCATCACCCAAGCGGCTGGGGAAAACCCATCAAAGGGCAGCAATATGCTCCACCAACAACTGAGCGCTGCGGTTGCCTCGGAACTCGTTAACATCCAGGCGGTAAGCCAATTCAACCTGCTGGACCGACGCATCGGGCCAGCGCCGGACATCGACATTGAACGCAATGGCATCAATCACACTGCCGCCGGCCAATGGCTCAAGCATCATCTTGAGGTGCTTACTGCCCACCAGTTTCTGGTGCAGCAGACGGAAGCGGCCATCGAACATCGGCTCGGGGAACTGTTGCCCCCACGGGCCACCGGCCCGCAAAACTTCCGCGGTCTGCAAGTTCAGCTCCTGTGGCATCAGCTCGCCGTCGCTGAGCAGCACCCCGCGCAGGGCATCCTCGTCCAGTTCGGCACGCACCGCCTGGTCAAACGCCAGGCTAAAGGCCTCGAGCTTCGCCTCCGGAATGGTCAGCCCCGCCGCCATGGCGTGGCCGCCGAACTTGAGGATCATACCCGGGTTCTGGGTATCAATTCCGTCGAGTACATCACGCATATGCAGGCCCGGGATTGAGCGGCATGAGCCCTTGATCTCGCCATTGCCGGCGTCGGCAAAGGCGATCACCGGGCGGTGGTACTGCTCTTTGATGCGCGAGGCGAGAATGCCAATGACGCCCTGATGCCAGTCACGCTGGAACAGCGCCAAGCCGTATGGCATATCCTGTTGGTTGAACTTGAGCCGCTCGCAGATCGCCACCGCCTCTTCTTTCATCCCCTGCTCGATTTCCTTGCGGGTCTGGTTGAGGGCATCCAGCTCGGTCGCCATTCGGCGTGCCGCCTGGATATTGTCACACAGCAATAGCTCGACCCCGAATGACATGTCATCCAAGCGCCCCGCCGCATTGATCCTCGGTCCGAGGGCAAACCCCAAGTCAGTGGCGACCAGCCGGGCCGGATCGCGGTTGGCCACTTCAATCAAGGCGCGGATCCCCGGCCGGCACTTGCCCGCCCGGATACGCTGCAAGCCCTGATGGACCAAAATCCGGTTGTTGCCATCGAGTGCCACCACATCAGCCACGGTACCCAATGCCACCAAGTCGAGCAGTTCCGCCAAATTAGGCTCAGGTAGCCCCTGCTCGGCAAACCAGTTTTCCTCACGTAGCGCCGCCCGAACGGCCAGCATCAGATAAAAGGCCACCCCCACACCGCACAGGGCCTTGGAGGGAAAATCACACTCGTGCAAATTCGGGTTGACGATCGCATCCGCCTCCGGCAGCGTATCCCCCGGCAGGTGGTGATCGGTGACCAGCACCTGGATCCCCCGCTCTTTCGCCGCCGCGACGCCCGCGATCGAAGACACCCCGTTGTCCACCGTCATGATCAACTCGGCACCGCGCGCGGCAGCCTGCTCGACCACTTCCGGGCTCAAGCCATAACCATCGTCGAAGCGGTTGGGCACCAGGTAGTCAACATTGCGGCTGCCCAGCATCCGCAGGGCCAGTACCGACAGTGCCGAGCTGGTCGCCCCATCGGCATCAAAATCACCCACCACGATGATCCGGCGCTGCTCGGCCAGCGCCTGCTTGAGCAGGGCCACTGCCGGGGCAATACCATACAGCTGGTTATAACCCAGCAAACCGCGCACCCCGCGCTCCAATTGGGCTTCGCTGGTGATACCGCGGGCAGCATATATCCGCTGCAACAGCGGGGGAGTAACATCGGTAAACTGGCTGGTATCGGCTTCTGGACGGCGTTTAATTTCAATCATCGGAACTATCTATCGGCAGGGGGAGGTTAAGGTTACTTGGGTATACCACGCATCAAGCCATTATAGGCTCTGGGCATAAGTGGGCAACAGAAATTCGATACCCAAAAAAAAGCCCCGACCAAGGCCAGGGCTCTTTAGCGATTTAGCTGCGGTTATCCAGCATCTTGCGCAGCATCGGTGCCGGCTGGTAGCCAGGCAGCATGGTACCATCTTCCAAAATCATCGCCGGGGTACCGGAAACGCCCATCGCGACACCCAGTTGGTAATGTTTCTTCACCAATTCGGTTTGCTGCTCGACACCTTCCGGGTTGAAACTGCCTTCTTTGGCCTGATCCATCGCCTTGGCCGGATCTTTGGCTCCCCAGATAGCACTCATTTCGCTGAAGTTGCGCGAGCGCTCACCGCCACGCGGGAAAGCCAGGTAACGAATCGTAATGCCAGCATCGTTGTAAGCCTGCATCTCGTTATGGAGCTTACGACAGTAACCACAGCTGGTATCAGTAAACACAGTCACCACGTATTTTTCATCTTTGGCCGGATAGACGATCATTTCGTCCTCCATGCCCTGCAGCTTGGCCTTGTTCATTTTGGCCATCTTCTGCTCAGTCAGGTTAACCGGCTCGGCATCCGTTGCCTGATACAAGCTGCCAAGAATGAAATGGCCGCCATCATCGGAGACATAAAAAATACCGCGGTCAGTCACGACCTCGTTAAGCCCTGGCAGCGGAGAAGCACTGATGGTAACCGGCACCAACCCCAGTTTGCTCAACTTACTGGTAATTGCCGCCTCATCGGGCTTAGCTGATGCCGTAAAGGCTGTCATTGCGACTGCGGTTGCAAGTAACGTACGACCCAAAAAGTGCATGTGACTCTTTCCTTTCAAATAATAAATGCGTGCCGGGCTGTAGCGCTCTCCGCCAGCCCCCATCACTACTGGTAGACTTTATACCTAGGTTACTCGGCTATATGACCCCGATAGTGCAAAAAAATTTCATATTCCGCAAAATATCTCAACCTCTTCTAGTATACACCCAAGCAGCACGCCAAGGCAGGCCCGCTTTTGCGCTAAGGTGGGCTTTGCCCCATTCAAGCTCGCGGATGGTGCGCTTGATGAAGCTGCTTGAGACGCTCGGTTGCGACATGGGTGTAGATCTGGGTGGTCGACAAATCACTGTGACCAAGCAACATCTGCACCACCCGCAAATCCGCCCCGTAATTGAGCAGGTGAGTGGCAAACGCATGGCGCATAACGTGCGGCGACAAGGTATCGCCGTCAATGCCCGCCTTGACGGCATAGTGCTTGATCCGGTGCCAGAACGTCTGGCGGGTCATCTGCTTGGCCCTTTTGCTCGGGAACACCACATCTGAGCTTTTCTCGCCCAGCAGCTGTGGGCGGCCGCTTTGCAAGAATTGCTCGATCCAATCAATGGCATCTTCCCCCATTGGAACCAGGCGTTCCTTATTACCCTTGCCTATAACGCGGACCACACCTTGGCGCAGGCTGACATTTTCCATCGTCAGGCTGACCAGCTCGGTAACACGCAAGCCTGTGGCATAGAGCAACTCAAGCATGGCCTTGTCCCGCAGCTCGATAGGGTCATTGGGATCGGGGGCCGACAGCAAAGCATCCACCTGCTCTTCGGTAATATCCTTGGGCAGGCGCTTGGGCAGCTTGGGGCTGACCAGCATGGCACTGGGATCATCATCGCGCATTTTCTCCCGGTTCAAATACTGGAACAGCCGGCGGATCGCCGATGCCATGCGGGCCCGGGAAGTCTGTTTATACTCGGCGTCAAACAGCCACTGCTGGTAGCGCTGAAGATCATCGGTCGACACCTTCTCCAGGGTCAGACTTTGGTCTTTTAGCCAGTTATCCAGCTTTTTCAGATCATTACGGTAGGACATCAGGGTATTTTCAGACAGGCCCCGCTCCATCCACATCGCATCGAGAAACCGCTCGATGATCACTTCATCGTTTTCCACTACAACCTCGGTGTCCGTTTTGGGGCATGGATTATTGCCCGGCAAAACACATGGATAAATACACAGTAGTCAATGGTAGACGATTTCCCACTAAATGTAACGACCCACCCCGGAGAGAACCGGAATTTCTGACTCAATCACTCAGAAATAGTCAAGACCGCCCAAGCTAGGTAGAATCCCCTCATCATTAATTCGTTACACATTGGACAAGCAGCATGAAGATTGGCTTATTCTACGGCTCAACCACCTGCTATACCGAAATGGCCTCGGAAAAAATCCGCGACTGTATCGGTGCCGAACTGGTTGATTTACACAACATCAAACAAGCAGATCTCACCGAGATGAACCAGTACGACATGCTGATCCTGGGGATCTCGACCTGGGACTTCGGAGAGCTGCAAGAAGACTGGGAAGCCGTGTGGGAGCAGCTTGACGGACTGAGCTTGGAAGGCAAAACCGTGGCCCTGTTTGGCTTGGGCGATCAGGAAGGCTATGCCGAGTGGTTCCTCGATGCGATGGGCATGCTGCACGACAAGCTGCTACCGACCGGAGCCCAGTTTGTCGGCTACTGGCCCAACGAAGGGTATGAGTTCGAGGCCTCGAAAGCCCTGACCGAAGACGGCAAGCTGTTCGTCGGGCTGGCACTGGACGAAGACAGCCAGTACGAGCTGAGCGACGAACGAATCACCGCCTGGTGCGAGCAAATCCTCACCGAGTACAGTGAAACGCTATAACGCCAGCCGCTATCGCCAAACTCCAGGCGAACACCGAAACGAAAAAGGGATGCCGAGGCATCCCTTTTTGCTACGTACTGTAAAACACGTCCACAGTTAGGCTGTTTGGCCTTCTTGCTGGGCGGCTTTCTGCGCACCGACAAAACACGTCACCACCAGTGCCGCAAAGGTCGGCATCAACCACGCCATACCGTAGTCGAACAGTGGGATCACACGGAACGCCGACACATCAAAGCCCGACACCTTCGCCGCATCAATCATACTGAACGACAATGCCACCAGCATCACCACACGGTAAGACAGCGCAGGATTTGGCAACCAACGACGGATAAACGTCAGGATAACCAGTGCCATAGCGATTGGGTACAAGGCAAACAAGGCTGGCAGAGACAGGACAATCAGCTGGTTCAGGCCAACATTGGCCACCACACAGCAGGTCACTGACAATACCACAGCCCATTTTTCGTAAGACCAGCTTGTCAAAGAAGAAAAATACTCAGAACATGCACTGATCAAGCCAACTACCGTGGTCAAACAGGCCAGCAATACAATCAGCGACAGCATCATCTGGCCAGCAGGGCCAAACAAAGCTGCAACGTAAATAGCCAGGATATCACCACCGTTTGACGCATTGGCTGCGATATTCACACTGGTCGCACCCAAGTAGAACAGGGAGATGTAAACAAATGCCAGACCCGCAGCGGCGATAAGGCCAGCCATGACCAAGTATTTGCGAGTTGCCTGCTCGTCGCTCACGCCCTTGCTGCGAACGGCATCAACTATCACCATACCAAACAGCAACGCCGCTACCGCATCCAGGGTGTTGTACCCTTCGACAAAACCTTTAAGGAAAGGCATTTCGATATAATCGCCACGCGCGGCCTCAATTGCATCCTGCGGGTTGGCGACAACGCTGACAGCCAGTGCCACCAGAGCAATGAACAAGATTGGAGTCAGGAACTTACCGACCATATCAACCAGATTACCGCGAGAGCGAGACAGGACCATCGCAATGCCAAAAAAGACAATTGAGAAAAGAGTAAGGCTAAGCTGTCCTGCATCGGCAATAAATGGCTTCACACCCATTTCATAGGCCACCAAACCGGCACGCGGAGCGGCGAACGCCGGACCGATGACGATAAAAATCAGCACTGCCAGCAAGGTGGCAACTTTTGACGGCAGATCTTGGGTCATCCCTTTCCAGCCGCCTGCGACAGCAACGGCAATGATGGCGACAAGCGGCAAGGTTACACCGGTTGAAAGGAACCCGAGCATTGCCGGAACGAGGTGATCACCGGCCTGCTGGCCAGCCTGTGGCGGGAATATGATATTACCTGCGCCCAGGAAAAAAGCGAAGGTCATAAAACCCAACGCCATGATATCGGTTAAACTGAGTGACTTTTTCAAACTGCACCTTCCACTCTGATGTTATGTTTGCTGTTTTCGTAACTTTTGTTATTTTTTTGGCCACAAAAAAGGATTACCTGAATGTGACCTTGCTCGCAGCATAATGACGAAAAAGCAGCCAACAAGCAACATCATAGTGAAAAACACCATAATCTTTGGCTGTGCAACTCAAAAACCAGCATGAACAACCAAGCCGCCCCACCCAAACAACAGATAAAACCAATAAAAGCCACTTATAAGAAAGATAAAAAACAGAATTAATAACTATGCAACATCTATTCAACAGAAGGTTGCCATTCTGCAATTCGCCACTGGCGGGCTATAATGCCATGGTCAAAAACATAACAAGGTCCAGCAACACCATGGCAAAAGGGTTCACCTTCAAGCAATTCCACGTCAACGACCACGGCTGCGGCATGCCTGTCAGTACCGATGGCGTCATGCTCGGCGCCTGGGCAGCGCTACCCGTATCGGGCCAGATCCTCGATATCGGCACCGGCAGTGGCCTGCTCGCGCTCATGGTCGCGCAGCGCACGGCTGAGCACGGCAATGCCATCACCGCCATAGAAGTCGATGATGGGGCCGCGCAGGCTGCCCGGCGTAATTTTGCGGACTCCCTATGGGCACCGCGCATCGGGCTGGCCCATCAAACTATCCAGGGCTGGGCCAGCCAGCAGCCTGCCGGCAGCGTGGCAGCGATTGTGTGCAACCCTCCCTACTTCAATCACGGCGAGCAGGCCGACTGCCAGGCGCGGGCCACGGCACGCCATACCGATACCCTGCCGCATCATGAATTGCTGGCGGCTATCAACCACCTGCTGAGCCCAACAGGGAGCGCCAGCTTGATCCTGCCGGTCTACGAAGGCAAGCAACTGATAGCAGCCGCCCCTTCCCACCAGCTATACTGCCAACGGGTTTGCGAAGTAAAAACCACAGAGCGCAAGGTCGCTAGCCGGCTTCTTATTGCCTTGTCAGCCAGCCCGTCAACTTGCCAAACCGAGCAGTTGGTGATCCACCAAGGCGGCGAATACAGCGAGGCTTTTGTTGCCCTGACCAAGGCGTTTTACCTGAAGATGTAAGCGGCAAGGCTGATGCGGTTTGGCAAATTGCGGAAGTTTTTATACTTTTATCGGTGATCGTTGCGGCAATAATCTCTATAATGCCGCCCCTTATATAATTTGCACGTAACCGGCGATCTATAGGCTTCCCCGAGAAAATGGGAAGATCCCCTGAGTTCCCAAGGAGAAATGACTGGTGAGAGACTTTTCCGAATTAGAATTAGATAGCGAGCTGCTGCAGGCCATTGAAGATATCGGCTACGATCGCCCAACCGTGATCCAGGCTGAGGCGATCCCGCACGCGCTGGATGGCCGGGATGTACTGGCGTCCGCTCCTACCGGTACCGGAAAGACCGCAGCATTTCTTCTGCCGATGATCCAGCACCTGCAGGATTTCCCGCGTAAAAAACCGGGGCCTGCCCGCGTGTTGGTTTTGACCCCGACCCGTGAACTGGCTATCCAGGTTGCCGATCAGGCGCGCGCGCTGGCCAAACACACCCAGCTAAAGGTGTTTACCATTACCGGCGGGATCTCCTACGACGAGCATGCCGAGCTCCTGGGCAAAACCCAGGATATCGTGGTGGCCACACCGGGCCGTTTGATGGAGTACATCGAAAGCGAGCGCTTCGACTGCCGTGCCATCGAGTGCCTGATCCTCGACGAAGCCGACCGCATGCTGGATATGGGCTTTGGCAAAGCCGTTGAGCGTATTCACAACGAATGCCGCTGGCGTCGCCAGAGCTTGCTGTTCTCAGCCACGCTGGAAGGCAAGGGTGTCCGCGACTTCTCGCGCACCATCCTCAACGAGCCGGTTGAAGTCAATGCCGAGCCGCCACGCCGCGAACGTAAGAAGATCCACCAGTACTACCACCGCTGTGATGACATGGCCCACAAGCTGGCATTGCTGGAAAACATCCTCAAGGGAGAAGCCGAGCGCACTATTATTTTCGTCAAGACCCGCGAGCGTCTTGCCACCCTGCGCGATCAGCTGGCTGCCATGCAGATCCCATGCTGCTGGATCCAGGGCGAGATGGCCCAGGCTTCGCGTAACAACACTATCCGCCGTTTCCGCGAGGGGGAAGTGAACATCATGCTGGCCACCGACGTTGCGGCCCGTGGTATCGACCTGCCTGATATCAGCCACGTGATCAACTTCGATATGCCGCGCACCGCCGATGTCTACCTCCACCGTATCGGCCGTACTGCCCGTGCCGGTAAGAAAGGCACCGCGGTTTCTTTGATTGAAGCCCACGATCAGGCCATGATCGAGCGTGTCGGCCGTTACATGAAGGAAGAAGTCGCTGAGCGCTTTATTGAAGGCATGCGCCCGCAACACAAAAAGCCTGCTACGGTGAAAAAGAAGAAGAAAAAAGATCCGAAAAAGAAGGTAGCGGCGAAAAAGAAAAAAGCCAAGAAGTAAGGCTTTTTGCCGCAGGGAACAAATAAAAAAACGGGCTGGTAGATACCAGCCCGTTTTTTATTCCTAGGACGAGACAATAGACAAACGTTTACTGCTCTTCACGCTTGAACACCAACTCAGTGGCTGTCGATTCCGCCGGGACAAAGTAATAGCCCGCGGTATCGAACTGCTTGAGCTGTTCCACTGAACCCACTTGGTTGTCAATGATGTAGCGCGCCATCATGCCACGCGCCTTCTTGGCATAAAAGCTGATGACCTTGTAGGTGCCATTCTTGCAGTCTTTGAATACCGGGGTAATGATCTTACCGGCCACTAACTTGGGCTTTACCGCCTTGAAGTACTCGTTCGAAGCCAGGTTGATCAGGATCTCATCGCCCTGCTCTGCCAGCGCCTGGTTGATCTTGTCGGTAATAATATTCCCCCAAAACTGATACAAATTGGTACCGCGCGGGTTAGCTAGTTTGGTCCCCATCTCCAGTCGGTACGGCTGCATCAGATCCAGCGGGCGCAGCAAGCCGTAAAGGCCAGACAGCATTCTCAGGTGCTGCTGGGCATAGGCAAATTGCCGGTCATCCATGGTTTCCGCAGCCAATCCGGTATAGACATCCCCTTTGAAGGCCAAGATCGCCTGGCGGGCGTTTTCGGTGGTGAACTCAGGCTGCCACTCGGCAAAGCGGGCTGCATTCAGGCCGGCAATCTTGTCGCTCACCTTCATCAGGCTGGCAATCTGTGCCGGTGTCAGCTCGCGGCACACCTCAATCAGCTCGGCGGAATGATCAGTCAACTCAGGCTGGGTGAACGTCTCTGTTGCCAGCGGCGAGTCATAGTCGAGGGTTTTAGCCGGTGAAACCACAATTAACATGGGATGCTTCCTTATAATCGTTGATATAGGAATGTTAACAGCCTGACAAAAAAAAACCACGCGCAGTACGCATGGTCTTTTCTATTGCACCTATCGCCAAAATCGATGGTCAACATCAATCAGTCGGCAACTCAGTTCTTGTTCGGTTGGTCCCAAATCCCTTCCTCTAACTGGGCATGCAATTCCGGGTAGTCCTTGCTGTCAAAAGTCGGAACTTTGCCCTGATCCAGCTGCCGGTTGTAGTCCTTGGCCAGTTTCACCACCGTACCGGACAGCAGCACGATGGCAATCAGGTTAATGATTGCCATCATTCCCATCGACACATCCGCCATCGCCCAGACTGTCGGCAAATCGGCGACCGCGCCGAACATCACCATCCCCAGTACCACGATACGGAACACGGCCAGGCCGGCCTTGTGGTTATGCTCAAGGAAAATCAGATTGGTTTCAGCATAAGAATAGTTGGCCACCAGAGACGTAAAGGCAAAGAAGAAGATCGCCACGGCAATGAAAATCGCCCCCCAGCCACCGACCTGGGAGCTCAGTGCGCGCTGGGTCAACTCGATACCGGTAATTTCGCTATGCGGGACATACTCGCCCGACATCAGAATAATCGCGACAGTCGCTGAACAGATCACTATGGTGTCCATGAACACCCCCAGCATCTGCACATAGCCCTGAGAAGCCGGGTGCGGCGGATACGGCGTCGCCGACGCAGCGGCATTAGGAGCCGATCCCATACCGGCCTCATTAGAGAACAAACCGCGCTTGAGGCCGTTGATCATGCCCTGGGCAATGGTATAGCCCAAGGCGCCTGATGCGGCTTCTTCCAGGCCGAACGCACTGCGGAAAATCAACCCCAGCACCTCAGGCAGCTTATCAATATTGGTGAACATGATGAACAGGGCCAGCAGCAAATAGCACAGGGCCATCGCAGGCACCAAGATCTCTGCGGTACGGGCTATAGCACGCAGGCCACCGAAAATAATGGTTCCGGCCATCACCACCAGCACAATACCGACATAAGTCGGGTTCCAGCCGAAAGCGACATTCATCGCCTGAGTAATAGAATTGGCCTGAACCGAGTTAAACACCAGGCCAAATGCGATGATAAGGAAAATAGAGAACACCACGCCCATCCAGCGCATGCCCAGTCCCTTTTCCATATAGTACGCAGGGCCACCACGGTAGTTTCCATCATCATCACGGGTCTTGTAGAGCTGAGCCAAGGCACTTTCAGCAAATGCCGTCGCCATCCCCAGCATGGCGATCAACCACATCCAGAAAATCGCCCCCGGACCACCCAGGGTCAAGGCAACAGCAACACCAGCCATATTGCCGGTGCCCACCCGGGCAGCCAGGCTGGTACATAGCGCCTGGAATGACGAAATGCCGGCTTTATCGGATTTACGGCTGTTTTTCATCACGCTGAACATGTGGCCAAAATGGCGGAACTGAATAAAGCCCAACCGATAGGTAAAGAACACGCCAACGCCAATCAGCAAATAAATGAGCACTGAGCCCCATAACAGATCGTTCAAAAAATTAATCTGACTTGACACGTCTACCCCTCTAGAAATCAAAATGAGCTGAAGCCGGCCAACCAGACCGCCTACAGAAAATATCGCTATAGCCCATCGACCACACTGACGAAAGCCTGTCGTTTTGGCCAAACAGATACTACAACCTTAGTTTTATTATGTGGCAAAAGACAGCAAAGGACCTTCCTGCTCGTACAGGCCGCTATCTGGCGCAGCTATTATGTTGGTATGGTGTTAACGGAAGGCGTAGAAAGAAAGCCACCTGCTAACTGGACCTTATATGGTATAACTGCAGATGGCTGATGATCATGCAAAGATAACCAGCAAAAATCAATATTCTACTGATGAATATTGCTTATCTGGCCTTATACTGGCGAAATTAAGGGCGATATTCTAAGTTCTACCTGCCGGTTCAACCTCTAACCCCCTCTCTTGCCTGGTGTTTTTTTATACAACCAAATTAATAATGGGATCGTACGCACATCAAAAGTTCATGATTAAGTAACATTTGCGAAACACATCAATTTTATTTTGTGGCTTGCTATGATATTTAAGTAAGACCGATTGTAAGGAAGAGGTGCTCTATGGACAGCTATGCATTCGATGACATTCTTGCAACAGAAACACCAAGACGTGGTTCCCGTAGCAAGCCCGTAAAACGCAAGTGGCGTGAAATTGAAGCGCTTAAAGATAGGCAACGACTACGTCGTGAACTTGCTGATATTGATATTTTCAAGGAGTTATCAGACGACGATCTTGATTTCTAATTCAACAGCCATGCTTAACCAAAGAGCCGGCTTCCGCCGGCTCTTTGGTTCTCTGGGCTTGTCCTACTGAAGCTATAACTGCAAGCGCTCAGCTAAATTACGATACCGATCATTAACCTGGGCTCCAAACAATGGGTCACAGTCGCATTCTTCATATTGTTGTGACACCGCCAACCAATCTTCCTGAGTGAAATGGTCGCGTATCAAGGGGAGGATGTGCTTTTCCTCAAACTCCAAATGGGCATACTGACGAACGACAAATGCATTAAGTTTTTCAGCAAACACATCCAACGGGATCACCGAGTCCATCAGGATCATATCGACCGTATCGGCAAACTCCTGGGTCAGCTTCGCCAGTTCCTCATGCTCTTTCGCCAGGCTTTCTACCTCACCGACATGGTCGGCATAATGTGCCTGGTAATAATGGTAGAGCACATCCTCTTTCGGATGGTGACAGCACTCAGCGTAATTCTGCAAGTAATCAACAATATCTTTGATCAAGCCATAGTTAACCTCTTGCCCGCTACGTATTGCAGTAAGCTTCTGTTGAAGAATTTTCAACAGCCGGCAGATATAACCATGTTCAGTGTGAATATCATCAAGCATCATTGCATAAGTCTCCCAGTCGTCTCCATTACTGTAAGTGTATGCAAGGATAGAAAAAAACACCTTGATCCTGATTATTTTACGCGCAGATAATTTACATTAACTATACATTTTAACAAAAAAAGCTTAATCATCCAGCAACCAGTTAATTCCCGGCTTATTCATCTGCAATAGGAGCTGGTTCGTCTGGGAAAAATGCTTGCAACCGAAGAAGCCTCTATACGCTGACAACGGAGATGGGTGGGCAGCACGCAACACATGGTGACGCTCAGTATTGATTTTCTTTCCTTTCTTCTGAGCGTGCGCGCCCCACAATAAAAAGACGACCCCCTCGCATTGCTGGTCAATAACCTCAATCAAGCGGTCGGTAAATGTCTCCCAGCCGATTTTGGCATGGGAATGGGCGTTGCCCTGCTCTACCGTTAATACCGTATTGAGCAGCAGTACCCCTTGCTCGGCCCAACTTTGCAGGTTGCCATGGGCTGGCGGGGAAAAGCCGTCGATATCGGTCGCCAGCTCCTTGTACATATTGGCCAAAGACGGCGGGATCTTCACTCCGTGACGGACCGAAAAGCTCAGGCCATGTGCCTGATCGGGGCCATGGTAAGGGTCCTGCCCCAAGATCACCACCTTGACCTGCGAAAGCGGTGTGGCCAGCAACGCATTAAACACATCTTCCTGAGGTGGGTAAATCACTTTGCCAGCCGAGCGCTCGGCTGCCACATACTGCTCCACTTGCTGGAAATACGGTTTCTGGCGCTCACTATCAATAACATCTTGCCAACTCAATACAGGGCTCATTCTTTGCTCCTCCTCTTTGGCTGCCCATTGTATGGGTTTGGCCGAGAAAACAAAGCCCCCTATCCGGCCATGCGGATAGGGGGGCTCATCAAAGGAGAAAAGTGCGCAGTACTAGTCCACCTGATAGCGCGCCTTAGGATGCACCGGCGTGCGCCAGTGACCCCGGCCCTGATTATGGCGGTGAGCCTGCGGCAAACGAGAGATCCCGTAACTCAACATCATCATTTCAGCATTCATAGTTTTCCCTACCCAGTTGCTAAACCACTGGATATAGACATGAAAACTTAATGCCAATATTGAGAACAAACAAAAAGATTTAAATTTCAGATCCTTATAAAAGAAACTAGCTCCCCCTTTAGTTCTCACCGCCCAACCTTGGTGAAACCTGCCCCAATCTAGGACACACAATACCCGCCGGGGCTACTGTGCCGCCTCGCCTAGGCTGCCCCGGGGATAAACGAACGCAATGTCGCAATCTCTTGCTGCCAGATATCGGGATTAATCGTTTCCAGTACCAGCGGAATATTGTCGAAACGCTTATCTTGCATCAGATAGCGGAAGCACTCCCAGCCGATTTCCCCTTCACCTAAACTGTGGTGGCGGTCAAGATGGCTGCCCAATCCACCTTTAGAGTCATTGAGATGCATACCGCGCAGATACTGCATCCCGACAACCTGGTCAAATTCAGCAAAGGTCTTGTCCGTAGCCGTCTCGCTACGCAAGTCATAGCCTGCGGCGAACGCATGGCAGGTATCGATACAGATACCCACCCGCGATTTGTCTTCGACCTGTTCGAGAATGCTGGCGAGCTGCTCGAAGCGCCAACCGAGGTTACTCCCTTGCCCGGCCGTATTCTCGATCACCGCCACCACATTCGGCACGGCGGTATGGGCTAAATTGATCGACTCGGCAATCAAAGCCAGGCATTCGGCTTCGGAGATTTTCTTCAAATGACTGCCCGGGTGGAAATTAAGCAGATGCAGTCCCAACTGCTCACAGCGAGCCATTTCATCAACAAAGGCAGTACGCGACTTTTCCAGCTTTTCGCGTTCTGGCGCCCCAAGGTTTATCAGGTATGAATCATGGGGAAGGATCGCATCAGGGGTAAAGCCGTATTGTTGGCAGCGGGCCTTGAATGCCATGATCACATCTTGCTCAAGTGGTTTGGCAGCCCACTGACGCTGGTTCTTGGTAAACAAGGCAAATGCGTTAGCACCGATCTTGTTGGCATTCTCTGGCGAGTTGTGCACACCGCCAGCAGCGGATACGTGCGCACCGATTAATTTCATTTTGTTCCTACTTCGATATTCAATTTTTACAGCACGGATTGTACGTTATTTATCAACGTCAGCGCTTACAGGTTGATCCGGGGCAGTACACACTTTCCGAGAGGTTAGGTAAACCCCACTCGTTATTTTGATGTAATTTTACTACAAATGATCAATTCAAATATTTTTTAAATGATAAAATATTAGTTAAACATCAATAAATATGCGGCTTAGTTGACCTAGCTCAATAAAATAGCCCGATTTAATTTATGGTTTTTTGTTGTAATTTGATCTAAATCAATACACAATTAGCACCGACGAGATATATAATACGCAACTCAACGAGAAAATCGAAAAAACTAACGACATCCCCAAGGCGGAGATTGCAAATTATAACTACTAAAAAATATGGCTTGTTGCGGTTGAAGCTTGTTGCTCACATAGCTTCACTAATTCATAAAAACCGAAATTCGGTCGTATTTTTCAATAGTCATAATTTTGCAAAATCAGGCTTAAACCTTAGGGGTTAGGTCATAAAAGATAAGTCTCAAAACGGAGAAGAAAGTCATGATCCAAGGTATTCAAATCACTAAATCAGCTAACGATGACCTACTGAACTCAATCTGGCTACTAGATACTGAAACTAACGAAGCTCGCTGTGTGGCTGCTTCTGCCGGTTTCGAAGCTGATCAGGTAATCCCTGCTGCTGACCTAGGTGAGTACGAGTCTCGTGAAGTTGCTATCGAAACGCCTGCAAAAATCGAAGGTGGCCAGCACCTAAACGTTAACGTACTGAAGCGTGAGACGCTGGAAGATGCGGCTAAGCACCCAGAAAAATACCCACAGCTAACTATCCGTGTATCTGGCTACGCAGTACGCTTCAACTCTCTGACTACAGAGCAGCAGCGTGACGTTATCGCACGTACTTTCACTAACAGCCTGTAATCACAGCCTCTGTTAGCAAAAAACGGCACCTTTGGGTGCCGTTTTTTTTGCCCCGGTTCGACCACCACAGTTATCCGACCGCAGATACTGGTTATATTATCATCTAAAATGTGACAACAATTTAGGTATTAATGTTAATAAAAGTGTACATTCATAGCGTTGCCTACCACCTGAGCTTTTCCACGGGCAATGTCAAAAAAATGGAGCAATACATATAACACTATAATCGGAGCCAGTTCATGAAGTTAATCCTCAAGCTTATCGCGGGTATTTTGATCGGTATCCTCCTTGGTTTTTTTGCCCCCGACGCCATCATTCGCGTCCTGCTGACCATCAAACTCCTCGGTGGCCAGCTCATCGGTTTCACTATCCCTCTCATCATCCTGTTCTATATCACCAGCGGTATTGCCAGCCTGCCGAAAAATTCCGGCTCGCTACTGGGTAAAACCGTGGCCCTATCCTACGGTTCAACTATTATTGCCGGCAGCCTGGCCTTCATTGTGGCCAGTACCGTTATTGGCACCATGGCCGAGCCTGCTGGCGCAGCAGCAGACAGCGCCGAGAAGCTAACCAGCTTCATTACCATTGAAGTGCCACCACTATTTGGGGTGATGACCGCCCTTGCTACCGCTTTCCTGTTTGGACTAGGGATCAGCATTACCGATAGCAAGCCATTGAAAACCATCGCCGAAGACGGCCGCAGGATCATCGACCTATTGCTTTCCAACATTATTATCCCGCTCCTGCCGTTCTATATTGCAGGCGTCTTTGCCGAAATGGCTGCAGAGGGCACGGTATTCACGACCCTGAAAACATTCGGATTGGTGTTGGCACTGGCTATCTTCATGCACTGGGTATGGATCACCATCCAGTACACCGTGACCGGGCTGGCATTGGGACACTCACCGCTGAAGCTGATCAAAAACATGATGCCTGCATACTTCACGGCAATCGGCACCATGTCCTCGGCGGCCACCATTCCGGTGACCCTACGCCAAACCAAGCAGAACAATGTTGACGAAGCGATTGCTAACTTCACCATCCCGCTGTGTGCCACGATTCACTTGTCTGGCTCGACCATCACCCTTGTCACCTGCTCCACCGCGGTCATGGCACTCAGCCAGCACATCGCCATCCCCTCCCTGTTTGAAATGCTGCCATTTATCATGATGCTAGGTGTCACCATGATTGCCGCACCGGGCGCTCCAGGTGGCGCGGTAATGGCAGCACTTGGCCTGATGGCCTCTATGCTTGGGTTCGGAGAGGCAGAGCTGGCGTTGATGATTGCACTGTACATGGCCCAAGACAGCTTCGGTACGGCCTGTAATATTACCGGAGATGGGGCTATCTCATTGTGGGTCAACAAGTTTGCCAAACAGCCACAATCTCAGGCTATCGAGCAAACAGAATCATAACAAGACAACCTTCTCACGCAAGGCAGGCCTGGGCCTGCCTTTTTTATGACACCTATAGCGTATGATGTTTTTTGGCCCAGCCAAGTAATCAGCTGCGCCTTAATTTATGTCAACAAAACAACCGATATGCTTGGATTGCACCCAGACAATTAACGATTACACCCCATGTAACACATAAAACACCTCTTTTTTGGCATCCTCTGCCAAGTAATGGTAAAACGTCGCCGCTTTGTTACGGACTACTATCCATTTTCCTCAATAGGACTATTGGCGATGAAACTGATTTTAAAACTCATTGCTGGCATTCTGGCCGGTATTCTTTTCGGCCTGTTTGCCCCCGATGTGCTGGTTCAAATCCTTATCACCATGAAGGCTTTGATCAGCCAGCTGATTGGCTTCACCATTCCCCTGCTTATTCTCTTCTTTGTGACCAGCGGGATCGCAAACCTCCCGAAAAACTCCGGCAAACTGCTGGGGAAAACCGTCGGCCTCAGCTACCTGTCGACCATGGGCGCGGGAGCAATGGCTTATCTCGTGGCTGGGCAGGTCCTGCCTTCCATGCTGCACAGCTCAGCAGAAGTCAGTGAAGCAGCGCGCACTCTTGCCCCGTTGATCGACCTGAAGATACCGCCGATAATGGGGGTGATGACCGCACTAGCCGTAGCCTTCATCTTTGGCTTGGGGATCACGGCAACCAACAGCGAGCACCTACGCAAGTTGAGCGATGAAGGCCGCAATATCATCGAGCTGTTCCTGGCTAAAGTCATGGTGCCGTCGCTACCGTTCTATATTGCCGGCGTGTTTGCCGATATGACCGTCAAAGGCACTGTCTTCTCGACGCTCAAGACCTTCACCCTGGTACTGGTGCTGATTGTTGTGCTGCACTGGTTATGGCTGACCTTCCAGTTTATCAGTACCGGCGCACTGCTTGGCCGCTCCCCGCTCAAACTGCTGAAAACTATGCTGCCGGCCTATGTCACCGCGCTGGGTACCATGTCCTCGGCGGCCAGCCTGCCTGTCACCCTGCGCCAAACGCAGGAAAACGGCGTGAAAAAGCCGATCGCCAACTTCGTGGTGCCGCTCTGTGCCAATATCCATATGTCCGGCTCGGCAATCAGTATCACCTCTGTTTGCGTTGCCGTGCTCTTGGTAACGGGCAATGCTAACGTCCCGAGTTTCCTTGAAGCCTTACCATTTATCGGCATGCTGGGTATCACCATGGTTGCCGCACCGGGCGCGCCAGGCGGTGCGGTCATGGCGGCCGTAGGCCTGCTGGGATCAATGATGGGCTTTACCGAAGCGATGATTGGCCTGCAAATTGCCTTGCACCTAGCCCAAGATGGCTTCGGTACCGCTTGTAATATCACTGGTGACGGTGCACTGGCACTGTGGGTTGACAAGTTTGCGGATGACGCTGTTTCGACCGAAACAGAAACTGCCACTGCCAGCAGCGAACAAACCGCCTAGTCATAAGCGGTAAAACAAAAAAATAAAAGGGAGCCGCTGGCTCCCTTTTGCATTTGCTTACAACGAAAAAACCTTACTGAACGCTACGCAGTACCGCTTTAAGCTGCTCAAAATCGTTGTCACGCTCGAGCGACAGTAGCTCCATTGCATTGTGCTTGGCCAGAGGCGCCGGCAGCTCGATGTCCTTGCCCAAGATCTCATCCACGACCTCTTTGAACTTGGCCGGGTGAGCGGTACACAGGAACAACCCGGTTTCACCGGCGGCCAGCTGCTCGTTCAATACGCGGTAGGCAATGGCCCCGTGCGGCTCGCACAAATAACCTTCCTGATCCATCTCGCGCAAGGTCTCAGCCGTCTGCTCGTCATTGACCGCGCCGTAGCCCAGCTCACCCAGGCCCCAGCCTTTGAGGCGGCAAAGCTCCTCGATCCGCGGCCAGTTGTTTGGCTGGCTGACATCCATCGCGTTGGAAATAGTCGGTACCGTTGGCTCCGGAGCCCACTCGCCAGTTTGCAGGTAACGAGGCACGGTATCATTGACATTGGTTGCGGCGATAAAGCGCTTCACCGGCAGGCCGATGGCTTTGGCCAACAAACCGGCGGTCAAGTTACCGAAGTTACCGCTAGGGACCGCGATGACCAGCTCCTCGCGCTGCGCTTTCGGCAACTGGGCAACCGCTTCGAAGTAGTAGCAAATCTGGGCTAGCAAGCGGCTGATGTTGATCGAGTTGGCCGAGTTCAGCCCCACCTCCTGGCGCAGCTCGGCATCGTCAAAGGCCTGCTTGACCAGTGCCTGGCAATCATCAAAGGTGCCGTCTACGGCAACCGTAGA
This sequence comes from Photobacterium sp. DA100, assembly GCF_029223585.1. Classification (NCBI taxonomy): domain Bacteria; kingdom Pseudomonadati; phylum Pseudomonadota; class Gammaproteobacteria; order Vibrionales; family Vibrionaceae; genus Photobacterium; species Photobacterium sp. DA100. The sequence continues at coordinate 3,291,184 of NZ_CP119423.1, forward strand.
AATATTGCCGCCTAGGGTGCAGAACAGCTTTTCTTGCAGCGGACTGATCTTGCCCTTCGGGTAGAGGATCACCACCTTAATGTTATCCATACCGTAGAACGCATGGGCAACAGCAGCGCCGGTATCACCCGAGGTCGCGGTCAGAATAGTGATGTTGCCGTCACTGTCAGACACCGCAGCCAGTGACTGGGCCATGAAACGGCCGCCAAAGTCCTTGAAGGCCAGCGTCGGGCCATGGAACAGCTCAAGGGCATAGACCCCCTCTTTCACCGGCTTGATCGGCGCATTGAACTGGAAAGCGTTGCCGACCATTTGAGAGACGGTCTCTGCGGCTAGCTCCTCGCCGATAAACGCCGACAGAATGGCGGTACTGCGACTGACAAAGTCTTGTTCCAGCAGCGCATCGACATTGTCGAAAGCCGGGAGGTCGGCGGGGAAAAACAAGCCCTGGTTGCTTCCCAGCCCCTGGCGGACTGCCTGGCCAAACGAAACCTGCTCTTGGTGATCTTTTAGGTTATATAGCTTCATGGTTACAGCTCACTTCCTGTTACTCTTGAGCCCTGCCCGTCCAAACGACAGACATGGACGAATCCTTCTTCATTCTGAACATAATGATCTTGCAACCATCGTGCAATACGTTTTGCGACTTCAAGGTCGTCACACACGGTAAACATCGTCGGCCCCGAGCCGGAGATCCCGCTAGCCAACGCCCCGGCTTCCAGCGCATACTGCCGTGCTTTGGCAAAGCCAGGCAGCAAACGCTCGCGGTAAGGTTCAGCGACCACATCTTTGATCATTTTTGCCGCCAGCGCCGGTTGACCAGAATGGCAGGCATGAATGAACCCGCCCAGATAACGACCATGGGCAATCACATCCTGACGGCGGTACTGGGATGGCAGAATAGCGCGGGCTTCTGCGGTCGGGACTTTAATACCGGGATAGGCCATGACCCAATACCAGTTATCAAAGCAGGGTACCGGCTGGCTGATGATGCCCAGCTCCTCGACCATAAATTGCAACCCGCCCAAATAGCACGGAGCAACATTGTCGTAATGCAAGCTACCGGAAATCTCCGCTTCCATCTCCCCCATCAGGGCCAGCAGCTCATTCTCGTCGAGCGGTTGTTCATGGAAACGGTTCAGCGCATCGAGCGCCGCCACAATCGAACAGGCACTGGAGCCCAGTCCTGAACCGATCGGCATGTTTTTTTCCAATGTCAGGGCGACCGGCTTTAGCTCCGCGCCTTTTTTATCCAGCTCGCGGGCAAACACCTGCCAGCAGCGGTAAACAATATTCTCTTCAGCTTGCTTGGGCAGCTTGTCGACAAACGCCCCGACACAGCTCAGCGAAAACGGCTCAGCCCCCTGCTCAGCCAGCACCCGGTCGCCCAGCAGGGTGCCATCAAGAGGCGACACGGCCGCCCCCAGCACATCAAAACCGACACTGACATTGCCAATCGACGCCGGCGCATATACCACAACACTCATCTTAAACTCCTAGTTTCCAGCCCAGCGTACGCATCAGATCAGCAAAGACCCCAGCGGCTGTTACTTCGGTACCTGCACCGTATCCTCGCAGCACCAATGGGATTGGCTGGTAATAGCGGCTATAGAAAGCCAATGCATTCTCACCATCCTTGATCTTGAACATAGGGTCATCCGGGTTGACCGCTGCAATCTTCACGGCACATTGTCCGTCTTTGATTTCACCGACATAGCGCAAGACCTTGCCCTCGTTGGCGGCTTCTTCAACCAACTTGGCGAAGTAGGCATCCGCCTCAGGCAGGCGAGCCATGAAGTCATCCACCGCCCCCTCGGCATCAAAGCCCGGCGGCAGGGCCTGCTCGACCACTACGTCTTCCAGCTCCAGTGCCATACCCGCTTCCCTGGCGAGGATCAGCAGCTTGCGCGCCACATCCATACCCGACAGGTCATCACGCGGATCCGGCTCAGTAAAGCCATTGTTACGGGCAACGGTCGTAGCCTCGCTGAAGCTCATCCCTTCATCTAGCTTGCCGAAGATAAAGGACAGCGAGCCCGACAGGATGCCCGAGAAGCGCTCCAGTTCATCACCGGCCGCCATCAGGTTCTGCAGGTTTTCGATAACTGGCAAGCCCGCCCCTACCGTGGTGTCGTACATGAACTTACGGCGCATCGAGCGCGCTGCTTGGCGCAGCTGCTGGTAGTACGCCATGCTGGCGGTATTGGCCTTTTTGTTCGGCGTGATCACGTGGAAGCCCGCCGAGAGGAAGTCGACATACTGCTCGGCAATGCCTTGATCAGACGTACAATCAATCACTATCGGGTTGATCACGTGGTTGCGCTTAACCAACTGGATCATACGGGCGAGGCTCAATGGCTCAGTGACCTGGCCCATCGCGTCGCGCCAGTTCTCCAGCGGCAGGCCATTGCTGTCAAGCAACAGGCCCTTGCTGTTGGCCAAGCCGCATACCCGGATCACGATGCCGTTTTCGGCCAGTTTCGCCTGCTGGCGCTGGATCTGATCCACCAGCTCACCGCCAACACCACCGACCCCGATAACGAATACATCGAGGAAGTGCTGACTGTTGAACAGGTTCTCATGACATGCCTTGACCGATTCCGAAACCTTGTCATCCGGGATCACGGCAGAAATCGCCCGCTCGGAAGAGCCCTGGGCTATCGCCACGATATTGACATCCACCTCCGCCAGCGAGGTAAAGAAGCGCGAAGCAACCCCGCGGGAAGTGCGCATACCATCGCCAACCAATGTCACGATGGCTACGTTATCCATAAATTCAACTGGCTCGAGCAGGCCTTCTTTCAACTCCAGCTCAAAATGTTCCCTGAGTGCGCGCTGGGCCGCTAGCTTATCGCCGCTCTCGATACAGAAACTGATACTGTATTCCGACGAAGACTGGGTGATCAGCACAATCGATACCCCCGCCGATGACATCGCTCCGAAGACGCGGGCGGCCATACCGACCATACCTTTCATGCCCGGACCGGACACATTGACCATGGTCAGATCTTTCAGCGTGGTGATCCCCTTGATATCAAGCTTGTCTTCGCCGGTATCCAGGCCGATCAAGGAGCCGGCGCCCTGAGGGTTGAAGCTGTTTTTGATCAAGCAAGGAATGTGGAACTGGGCGATAGGGGCAATAGTTTTCGGGTGCAGTACCGAGGCACCGAAATAAGACAGCTCCATCGCTTCCTGGTAGCTCAATGATTTCAGCAGACGGGCGTCGGGTACCAGGCGCGGATCACAACTGTACACACCATCGACATCGGTCCAGATTTCACAACATTCGGCACGTAAACAGGCAGCCAGCACCGCCGCCGAGTAGTCGGAACCATTACGGCCCAGAGTTACCAGCTCGCCCTTTTCGTTACCGGCAGTGAACCCCGGCATGATATTGACATGATCCTGTGGCAACGGGTTCTGGCGGAAATTCTGGGTAGAGGCCTCAATATCCACATGGGCTTCGAGGTAATCACCATGTGCCAGCAAGTAAGCCACCGGGTCGATCAGGCTAGCCTGATGGCCCTTGGCCTGCAGCAGCGACTGCATAGTGGCAATGGAAAGCCTTTCGCCCTTGCTGATGATCTTGGCGTAGACATTGTCAGGGCATAAGCCTAACAATTTGATACCGTGAACGTATTGCTTCAGCTGGCCCAGCGAGCTCGCTAGCTTGGCATCCAAGGCCTCCTTGTCGAACCCCGGCTCCACCGCTTTTAACCCAGCCAGCAGCTCCGAGAACACCGCTTCCAGATCAGCCAGCTGTAAGTCCGCCTCGCCAAACTGGATGCTATTTTCGATCACCGAGACCAATTTGTTCGTCACCTTGCCCGGTGCCGACAGCACTACCGACACCGGCCCTTGCTGGGCATTATTGGCAATAATATCCGCAGCCCGCGAAAACCTATCTGCATCGGCCAGCGATGAACCACCAAACTTTAATACTCGCATTCCCTACTCCCACAACTTCCTAAAACGTGCCCCTGGGGACTCTTTGCCACTCCAGGATGAAATATCAGGTTAAAAAAAAGCCCACATCTTTTTGGGATGTGGGCTCTTCTTTGCAATTCTTTCGCGCATCAGCCCACCCCAGCAACCATGGTGCCGGTAATAATAATGGTGGTGGTATTCATGCTGAATGCGTTAAACATACGTGTCCTAAAGAGATAACCGATATATGTATGCATTTACGTTTACCGTAATCATTTTCCCGAGTCAACCTTATTTTTTACCCGAGCTGTCTATTTGGCTAGCAAAATGCGGGTAAAACTAGCGATATAGCTATACCATTGAAGCATGACTGGCATCATTTTATTGCAGTTATCTTAAACACCATGCATAGTAAAAGTGATGAATAATTAAGCAATGCAGGGTGGTACGCCTGAACGGGGTTGCTAAGCACCGTGACGTGTAGACAAACGAAAATTTAAGAGGGAGTTGTAATGACAGCAGCAATGGAACAACTTGTCGCCCATACGATTCTGCAAGGTTTCGATGCCATGTATGGCCGATTTTTGGATGTCACCGCCGGTGCGCAGGAGCGCTTTGAAAGCCAGAACTGGCCAGCGGTCCAGCAAGCACTCAAGACCCGTATCAAGTTCTACGATCACCATGTCGGCCTGGTCACCAGCCAAATTACCATCATGCTGGGCAAACGCTATGCCAACCACACCTTCCTGATGGCGGTAAAAAACGCCTACAAGGATCTGCTGCTCGATTACCCTCGCTATGATATTGCCGAGAGCTTTTTCAATTCCGTCTACTGCCGGATTTTCGAACACCGCAACATCAAACGCGACAAATTATTCGTCCATAGCTCCCAAGAAGGCCGGATCCCCATCTACCCGACTAACCTCAGCCGCCTGTACAACACCGGGGCAAGCCTTGAAACCCTGCTGGGCCGAATCCTCGACGACACGCCTTTTAGCCTGGAATGGCAGGATAAACAGCGCGATATCCAGCTGCTTGGCGAACGCATCCACCAACACTTGGCCGCTATCGGCAATCCTCCTCCTGTCATAGAAATGGTCCGCGAGCCCTTTTTCCGCAACAAGGCTGCCTATCTGGTCGGGCGGATCCGCTTCGATGACCATCATCACCTTCCCATTGTCCTGCCGATATTAACCACCGAGGACAACAAGCTGTACGTCGATGCCTGCCTGGTCGATGTCGATGCGGTCAGTATCCTGTTCGGCTTCGCCCGCTCCTACTTCATGGTATACGCCCCCGCCCCAGCGGCGCTGGTCCATTTTCTCAGTGAGCTGATGCCGAACAAAACCAAAGCCGAGCTCTACACGGCGATCGGCTGCCAGAAACATGGCAAAACCGAGCTGTACCGCGAGTTCCTGCACCATATCGAGCATTCTGACGACCAGTTCGTGTTAGCGCCGGGGATCAAGGGCATGGTGATGTCGGTCTTCACCCTCCCGTCCTACGGCTTTGTGTTTAAGATCATCAAGGACAAATTTGCGCCACAAAAAGAGATAAGCCATGCCGTGGTCAAGGAAAAGTACCGGCTAGTAAAAGAACATGACCGGGTCGGTCGTATGGCCGATACCCAGGAATACCGCAACTTCAGTTTCGACCGCCACCGCTTCAGTGATGAGTTGCTAGACGAGTTGCTCAAGGTCGCGCCGTCCATCGTCAAGGTCACCGAGAAGCAAATCTTGATCAAGCACCTGTATATCGAACGGCGGATGATCCCGTTCAACCTGTATATCGAACAGGCTAACGATGCAGATCTACGCCACGCGGTCGACGAATACGGCAAGGCCATCAAACAACTGGCGGCAGCCAATATCTTCCCCGGGGACATGCTGTTCAAGAACTTTGGGGTGACCCGCCACAAGCGGGTCGTGTTCTATGACTACGATGAAATCAGCTACATGACGGAAATGAACTTCCGCCAGATCCCGCCTCCCCGCTACCCGGAAGACGAAATGGCGGCAGAGCCTTGGTACAGCGTCGGGATCAACGATGTCTTTCCCGAAGAGTTCAGAACCTTCCTGCTCATCAACCCGAAGGTACGGCAGCTGTTCAATGAGCTGCACAGTGACTTGTTCGACCCCCGCTACTGGCAGCAATTACAGCGGAATATCGAAGAAGGAAAGTTCGAGGATGTCTTCCCATACAGCACCCAGCAACGGCTCACTGTCGGCCAGCCTATGGGATAGAACGGACAAAATGTCTCAACAATGCAAAACCTTTGTGTCATTTTTGTACTAATTGACCTAGTATTATTTTGTTAAGGATATAAACAACAAAATACAACAAGAAAACAGGGAAGGTGATGAATGCGTACATGGCTAATCACAATTGCCCTGCTGGTAGTGGCGTTACCAACAACTGCAGCAGAAAGCAGACTATTTAGTATACTGGACGATAACACGTCCTCTGGGTGGTTTATGTCATCCCAGTCCAAGGGGGCCGAGCAGTTCGATCTCTGGCAAATCGACAGCGGCTATGCGTACTCTATCTCAGACAACACCGAGCTCTATCTCAGTACTCGCTTGAAAACCGGCAACGATAAACAATCCGCCAGTCGCGGGCTGTTATCAGGGGTAAAATACAACTTCACGTCGAAGCTGAGCTTGCAGAGCGCGGTGACGTCAGAAACCCAGAACCAAGATACCGTGATGGGTGTCGAGGTCTCGAGCCAATATGAAGTCACGGAAAGGCTAAATTTGCACGCTACCCTCGACTACGAGGCATTGGAGCAAATCTACCAGGTCGGGATCGGCTTTCGCTTCTAGCGGCGATGGCCAGCATCGGCAGTAGACACCAAAACAACGCCTGGCAATGCCAGGCGTTTTACTGTCTCGCCCTGGGGGCGGAACTAGGCGCTGACCACAGACAAATCAAGAGGCTGCTTGCTGAACACGATGCCATTGAGATCGGCATACAGCATATCGCCGGGATAGACCAGGGTGTGGGCAACAGTGAGCGTAACATTTTCTTCCCCGGTCTGCCGCTTGACCGTTTTCACCGGGCAGGTCGCCAACGCCTTGACACCAATATCCAGCGTGGCGATGGTACCGACATCACGCGCCGCACCGTTGATAATGATCCCTTCCCAGCCATTCTGGACGGCCAACAGGGCCAGTTGATCCCCCAGCAAGGCTTTGCTGCAAGACGCATGGCCGTCGATGAACAGCACCTTGCCTTTACCGTCGCGGGCGAGAATATCACGAACCAGGCTGTTATCTTCAAAGCATCGCAAGGTGACTACCTCGCCATAAAATACGCTCCGGCCTCCATAGTCTTGCATGCTCAACGGTAACCAACGCACATCCTGTTCAAAGTTATCGCATAAATCTGGGGTCAAATCTTTCATCGCAGGCTCCTTTATTATCGTTGTGGCCTTTCCTGTCCGGGGCCATTTCCCCCAATTCCGTGGGGTTAAGTTAAGTGTAGAGAAAGCTCGGCCAATCACCCAATCTTTGTGCTTCAACCCCCTTGATTAAAACAGGCACTAAAAACAGATCGTTACCCTCAACCCAGTAAATCGCATTCTGCCCCCAACGGGCCGCCTCCCGGCATGCCTGGGCCAAAGGCATGGGTACCACAAACCCCAACTCTTGCCATTGCCCGTCCACCGCACTGCAGCTTATCGGTAACACACCTTGATATTGTGACTTGAGCACCAACTCCAGCTGATGGTGACGCGATAAGTTCTCTTTATTGCTAAGAACGATGCTTCTCGGATTAAATGCTGTTAGAATTGCAAAGCAAGGGTAAACAGGGTGTTGCTTAAGATTAAAAATGATCGATTGGTAGCTACACCATAGCGATTTTTTTTCACACATAGAAAAGGACACCCTTGGGACGATGCATTTTTTTGTAGCGAATGTTAAACAAAGTGGAGAGTCGTAATACACTTCATACTGTTTGATGTAAATCAATAAAGTGCCCGAAAGCAGCCCGGAAACAAAGCACTTATATTGTTAGCGAGCTGTTAAGTGAATACAATCGTCGCCATCCCACGGAAATTGTAGCCAATGCCCCTAACTTTGGGCTTTTTCAGCGAAAATTATCATGCCTTGATGAGCTGAATAAATGGATGGCGTACCAACAGGAAAACGAGCAAATACAACCAAGCACGTATTTCTCCCAAGTTTTTGCCTGTATGTGAATTTTTTATATAGAATTTTACTATTCTGTTTTTGACCAGATTCCGTTTTTAGAAATTAGGTACTGCCAATGCAAACCCCTCACATTCTAATTGTAGAAGACGAGCACGTAACACGTAACACCCTGAAAAGCATCTTTGAGGCAGAGGGTTACACGGTTTTTGAAGCCAATGACGGCGCTGAAATGCACCAGATGCTTTCTGAGCATCCCGTTCACCTGGTGATCATGGATATCAACTTGCCAGGTAAAAATGGCCTGCTTCTTGCGCGCGAACTTCGCGAGCAGGGTGACATGGCGCTGATGTTCCTGACTGGCCGCGACAACGAAGTCGATAAGATCCTGGGCTTGGAAATCGGTGCGGATGACTACATCACTAAGCCTTTCAACCCTCGCGAGCTGACTATCCGTGCCCGCAACCTGCTAACGCGTGCAATGAACCAAGGCTTGCCAACCGAAGACAAGCGCATGGTGGAGCGTTACGAGTTCAACGGCTGGTCGCTGGAAATCAACAGCCGCTCGCTAGTGAGCCCGAATGGCGATCAGTTTAAGCTGCCGCGTTCTGAGTTCCGTGCCCTGCTTCACTTCTGTGAAAACCCAGGCAAAATCCAAACTCGTGCCGAGCTACTGAAGAAGATGACAGGCCGCGAGCTGAAACCACACGACCGTACTGTGGACGTAACCATCCGCCGTATTCGCAAGCACTTCGAATCAGTTGCCGATACGCCGGAAATCATCGCGACTATTCACGGTGAAGGTTACCGTTTCTGCGGCGATCTGGAAGAAGAATAATCCTTCTGGATATCCCCAAAGCAAAAGGCTCCTCGCGGAGCCTTTTTTGTTTTTAGTGCAACGCACGTGGCGATAGAAACAACCGGTCAGAACACCTGGCTGATCAGCACGTCGCGCTGTACCACTATCTGCTCCTGGCCTTGATAGAGTATCGTTACCGCAATATCTGCCTTGCTGCCCGGCAGCCACTCCGGCCCACCGCGCAAGCTCACTTCTAGGCTCATCTCACCCTCTGAGCGCACGTCAAGATTCTCCTGCCCCAACCATTGCTGATCATCCTGTGCCACCATCACCTGCAAGATTTCGACCCCTTGCGGCAGTGGCTTCATATCTCTTGTCAGCAAACGAATAGAGGCATGCAGTTTGTCGGCCGGCTTGCTGCCGTCATCGCCGATCACCGGCATGCTGTTGAGCCATAGCTCGCTGCCGAGATAAACGGCCACATCGGACAGTACCAGCTCCTGCGGTGACTGCCAGATGTCGACTTCGGCTGGCAGAGTCACCGGTAGCTCTGCAACGGCAGGCGCCTCCTCTACGGCCGACTCCTCGGCCACTGCCGGCGCCTGGGGTTGCGTGTCTTGGTCTTTAGCCTTTTCGCCGCACCCCACCAGCGCGAGGATCCCTGCCGCTAGCAACAGTCTTTTTGCTTTTGTCCCCATCATGCTTTCTCCTGCTGGGCTAGCCAGTCTTTGAGCACCTGTAGATCATTGTGGTAGCCATCTTTGATTTCATCGACCCAATCATTGATATTCTCCCACCAGGCCGGCAGTTCCGGTGATTGTGCCTTCTGGGCAACCTGCTGGATATGCTTGAGGCCGATCGAGCCTGCCGCCCCCTTGATTTTATGCGCTTCAAACTTGATGCCGTCCTGATCCTTGGCGGTCATGTTGGAATCGAGGATCGCGATGTACTCGGGCATCTTGGCCTCGAACATTGCAATGCTGTCATATACCGGTTTGGTACCCACTATCTCCACATAGGAAGACAGCATTTCCAGATCCAACAACGTGTTGATCATCTCATCACTGACCCCATTCGGGCTATCACTCTCAACCACCAGTTCTTCTCCCTCATCATCATCCAGCGGGCAGGTCAGCACCAGACGCTGGATCACTTCAGTGATGGCCTTGACGCTCAGCGGCTTGCTGATAGCGTCGTCCATCCCCTTGGCCAGATACTCACTCTTATCCTTGATCACATTGGCCGTCAGTGCCACCAAGGCCGGCAAGTAGTCAAACCGCTCTCGAAGTTTAGCCGCTACATCGAAACCGGTCATATCCGGCAGTTGGATATCCAACAGGACCAAATCATAGGCTTCGGGATCAAACATCGCCAAGGCCTCTTCGCCGCGCATGGCCACGGTGACCTCATGACCCAGACTCTCCAGCAGCGCCTTGGCCACGGTAATGTTAAGCTCGATATCTTCGACCATAAAGATATTGAGGCTGATCTGCGGCAAGGCCGGGAGGGCTTCTTCCTCCTCTACCCGCTCCACCAACGGTGCCGTAATGGTCACGGTAAACGTACTGCCCTCGCCCACTTCCGAGCTGACGGTAATATCGCCGCCCATCATCTGGACCAGCTGGCGGGACACCGATAGGCCAATCCCGGTACCGACCGCATGCAGGTTGTCATCCTCATCCTTGACCTGGTAGTACATGGCAAAAATCTTGTCGAGCTCAGCCGCCGGGATCCCAATCCCGCTATCCTCCACCTCGAAGGTAATGTGGGCCTGCTGCTCCTCCACTTCGCTACTGACCGACATCACCACCCCCCCTTCCTTGGTGAACTTGGTCGCGTTACTGATCAAGTTCCACAGCACCTGGCGCAGGCGGGTACCATCAACCTCGATGCACTCCGGCAGCTCCGTCAGCCTCTCGAGATCAAAGCGTAGCCCTTTTTGACCGGCCATCAGGGCCGAGATATTTTCCATCTCGGCAACAAAATCATGGAAGTCGAGCGGCTTGGGCATCAATTCCAGACGACGTCGGTCAGATTTATCCATATCTATGATATCGTTGAAAATGTTACCCAGAGTGATAGCGCTGACATAAATAGTACGCATGTAATCGCGCTGCTCTTGATCAAGCTTGGTTTCGAGCAGCATCCGGCTGAGGCCGACGATACCGTTAAGTGGCGTACGCAATTCATGGCTGATGGTCGAGATGAAGGCCGTCTTGTCGCGGCTCGCCTTTTCCTGGGCATCCTGGTATTGCTTGCGCTCGGTAATATCACGGCCAAAGCCCATTAAGCCCAAGCGGCGACCGTCACGGCTGTAGAAAGGCACCTTGCGCAGCTCGAAGATCGCCTTACGCCCATCCGGGTACTCCAACCACTGCTCATAGGTCAGCGAGACATTTTTCTGGAACACCTGCTGATCCGTCTCGGCAATTTTGCTCGCCACCTCCTCGCTGTAGACATCCCACGGCGTCAACCCAACCAACTCCTTCTCGGTATGATTGGTGAGCTCTTCCATTGCCCGGTTGCAGCCGGAAAACTGGCCTTTTTCGTTGCGGTAGTAAATCAGATCCGGGGAGGCATCGAGGAAGGATTTGAGCAAGGCACTCTGCTCTGCCAGCTCTAGCTGGGCATTTTCACGCTGGTAGACTTCGTTTTCCAAGTCCTGCATCGCTTCCCGGCGGGCTTCTTCGGCCTTTTCCCGCTCTTCGATCTCCTGGTTCAGCTGATTGATGTTTTCATGCAGCTGTTTATTGAGCAGCATGTCGCGCGAACGCATCTCTTCAAGCTTGGTCACCAGCTTGGACAAGCGCTGGCGGGATTCCTCGAGCTGATCCACCACCACCGAGAGAAAGTAAACGGCCCATGGCGTGATCAACAGGCCAAAGAAGACCGAGCGGACAATATCAATATCTAGCACTTCCCCCTGCAAAACCAAGGTGACGCCTATTTGCACCACCACCGCAAGGGCAACCAATGCCATTGCCAGTAACAAGCTAAACTTAACCAGTCCGAGCTTGACCAGCAGATCGACGTAATACTGTGCCAGTACTTTGATTTGTTTCATTATTGCTTCCTATTCACTACCGCTCCCCCCATCATAAAGGCGAGCCGCCGAGAACCCAAGCAGGCTTTTCCCATTCGCCTGCCGTCCTTCACACTTTGTTTATCCGGTCTTCTCGCCACCCGATGCCGAGCTACCCGGCCTCTTTTTCCGACATCGTCATGGTACAGTTTCGGCCTGCAGCCTTGGCCCGGTAGAGTGCCACATCGGCCAGTTCCACCAGCTTACCGTAGTCCTGGCTAGGTTTGGGAGTCAGTGTCGCGACCCCCAGACTCACGGTCAGTGTGGAGGCAATATCTGAGTAGCGGTGAGACAGCCCTTTCTCGGCCAATGCCCGGTGAATTTCTGTTGCAACCACCTGCCCGCCCTCGAGGCTGGTATTAGGCAGCAGGAAGGCGAACTCCTCCCCGCCATAGCGGGCTACCTCGTCAGTTTCACGCTTGACCACACTGCGTAGCACCTTGGCCACTTCGCGCAAGGCAAAGTCACCCTGTTGGTGGCCGTAGTTGTCGTTGAATGCCTTGAAGTAGTCGATATCACACAAAATAAGAGTCAGCGGGTGCTGCTCGCGGATATGGCTATACCACATTTTCCGCAATTGCTCGTCGAAGCTGCGGCGGTTGGCAACCTTAGTCAGGCTATCGACGAAACTGAGTTCCTGCAGCTCCATGATGGCGTCGGCCAGTTGCTGCTCGGCCATCTTGCGCTCGGTCACGTCCCGGGCCATCATCAACACCCCGGTGGTACCATCCGTCGGATCCCGGTAGGGGGATTTGAGCACCTCGTACCAAATCGGCGTGCCGTCCTCTAAAATGACGTAGTCATCGAGCTTTACGCTGATCCCTTGCTGGATAACCTGCTGGTCCGTCTGCCTAAATATCTCCAACTTATCCGGCTCGAGTACATCGGCGGAAGATTTCCCCAACAAGGCGTGCTGGGTATAGCCGAGCGAGCGGGCAAACGGCTCGTTACACCCCACATAAACCCCGTGTTCATTATATAGGGCAATCGGATCCCGGCTGGCACTGAGAATGGTATCGAGCAGCGTATTACGCTGAGCCAGCTCCTGCTCGGTCACTTCCCGCTTTTCTATCTCGCTTTTGAGCACTTCCTGCATTTCGTGCCAGTCGGTTACATCATGGCTGATGCTGAGCGTACCGATCGCCTCACCGGTATCGCCGATTAATAAGTTGCAGTTGGTTTCCAGCAAACGACTGGAACCGTCCGGCGCCGTGGTCCAGGTATGGGCCGCGCTATTACCCAGCGAACCAATATCCTGCTCTCCGGTAATACCTTCTTCAACCCGCCCACGCCAGAAACGGTCAAACGCCTTGTTGGTCCCGATTAACTGGCCTGACTTGTCCTTGAAATACACCAGCTCGGACAGGGAATTGAGTACCTGCTGGAAAATCCGCTGCTCGTTCTCCAACTTCACCTGCTCGCCATGACAGGCACGCGGCGGGTCCATAAACAGCAGCCAGCACGATTGCCACTGACAGCGTATCGATAACCCCGACACCACCAGCGGGATCACCTTGCCGTTGTTTTGGGGCAGGGCCTCATCGACATCTTTGAAGGTTTTCAGGCCTGCAAATGGCCGCAAGAAATCACACAGCATCTTGCTGCTGAGCCCGTCGGGATAGAGGTACCTGTCATTGAGCTTACGCACGCCCAGCAGCTGGCGACAGGCTTTGTTGCCATATACCAGGTGGCCATCCTTCTTGCGGACAATCGCAACGGCGATAGGCATAACGCTGAGCTGAAGATGGAGGCGGCGAAAAGAGCCAACGTCGAGGTGGTGAAGCAGTACGCTCAGCAGTCCCCCGCCAATGGCCAGCAAGAGGATCAGGAGCGAAAGCAGCAAAGCCGGAGTTCCAACATGGAACCACTGGGAGACAGTCGAGGCCAATGTGGCCGGGGCGAAGAGCATCGCCCCCAACAATACCAGATAACGAGCCCCTACCCGCAGCAGGAGCCCCCCGTAACGGGCCAGTAAGGTGAGCAATGTAAGCAGTAGAGGACTACAAGATCGTTCCTGACAGGAAGTATGCATTGATATTAGTAATTGACGTCATTTTACTCGTAATCTAACACACTTACCGTCCTAATCGCTAATGCAAGGCCCCTGCGTCAGCCGGCAGGTTTTGCCATCGCACGAGGGGTGGGTGGCGTGTACTCAAACGGCCTGCCCAGCACTGTCCCCTGGCCGCCAAGCTGGTCCAAATTTCGGCCAATTTCGGTCATCGCCAACCAGCGGTTTTCGCACCACTCAGGGGCTAGCAGAGTAGGTTTGCGCGCACTGGCCGATACCCTGTGGTAGACGACCTCCGGCGGGGTCAGGCGGATCATCTCCGCCGCAATACCGGTATAGTCTTCGAGGCTCAGCTCAGCCAGGCGGCCCGCTTTCCACGATAGGCCCATGATACTCCCCTCGACAATATGTAGCGGATGCAGCTTGATGCCATCGACGCCGGCCGCCACCACCTTGCGCACTGTCTCGAGATTGTCCTCACGGGTATCGCCCGGCAGCCCGACTATCAAGTGGGCGCACACTTTCAGGCCAAGTGCCCTCGCCCGCTTGGCAATGGCCTCGTAACAGGCAAAATCATGGCCGCGATTAATGCGCTTGAGGGTTTTGTCATTGGCGGTCTGCAGGCCGAGCTCCAACCAAATTTCATAGCCTTGCTCACGGTAGCCCGCCAGCAGCTCTAATACCTCATCCGGTACACAGTCAGGCCGGGTGCCGACACAAAGGCCAACGATATCCGCCGCTTCCAATGCCTCCTCATACATCACTTTGAGGGTCTGCACTTCGGCATAGGTACTGGTATAGGCCTGAAAGTAGGCAAGGTAGCGCTTGGCACGGTTGACCTCCCCGGCACGCTGCGCCAACTGCTCGGTGATGGGTTTGTGCTGCGCCTGCTCATCGGCAAAAGAGGCAACATTGCAAAACGTGCAGCCGCCACGGCCAATGGTGCCATCACGGTTCGGGCAGCTAAAGCCACCATGCAACGTCAGTTTGTGCACTTTCTCTCCGTAGCGGCGCTGTAGGTCCTGGCCAAATGTATTCACGAGCTCATGCAGCTGCATCTTGTCACCTAGTCATTCAAGGGGTCGAAAAAGCGGCACAGATTAGCACCAACGGCACCGTCAAAAGTTGTGCAAAAACAAAAAAGGCGTTTTTTTCACCATTTATGGGCCGATAAAAGGAATGAAAATTAGCAACAACATCATTTTGTAATACTTTGGTCTAACCCCCTCCCAATTACCATACAAAAAGCAAGAGATAAGTACACCACTATGCACCCAGACCTTCATTTTCGAATAGATACGCACCTGAATTAGCAATTAATTCATTGCCATGCCGGGATGTTATGGAGATGGGATATTTTTTATTGGTAATTAATCAATCAAAATTGTAGGATAGTTACAGCTGTGTGCAATTTATGAACAATAAAAGTAACTAAACTTGGCAAATATTTGGTGGTTTATGTTGCTTCCCCTCAAAACTGCAGCGCTTTTGCATACCAGAGCACAGGTGCTACAGAATGAAGTTTGCTATTGATTGACTACATCATCCCACAGCAAACCCATCCGAAACGGCCGGACAGGAGTCCCTCCAAGGCCCAGCAGGATGTATAAACAAAATTAGGGATAACTCAGGTGCCTGGATTGGTACCTGTTGAAACTGGAAGGAAGTATCTATGACAGATCAAGAGCTGAATGCTCAGGGACTTTATGTGCCTGAAATGGAGCACGATGCCTGCGGTATCGGCTTTGTGGCCCACCTGAAGAACCGTAAATCCCACGAAATTGTCACCCAAGCCCTTGATATGCTAGCTCGGATGGAACACCGTGGCGGCCAGGGTTGTGACCCGAGCAGTGGTGATGGTGCCGGTATATTGCTGCAAAAACCCCACGAATTCCTGTTGGAAGAAACCGTCAAGCTAGGGATCCGCCTGCCGTCGTTCGACCAATACGGCGTAGGTGTGGTGCTGTTCCCCAAAGACGAACACAAACGTCAGCAATGCCGTGACATCCTCGAGCGCAATGCCAAACGACTAGACCTTGAAGTCATTGGCTACCGGGTGCTGCCGGTAGACAACTCAATGATTGGTGTCGATCCGCTCAGTACCGAGCCCCAGTTTGAGCACGTCTTTATTACCGGCGGCGCCAGCATGGATCCGGCCGAGCTCGAACGTAAGCTATACGTACTGCGTAACTACACCGTTCGCGTCTGCCTGGAAAGCATCTCCAACATCGGTGATGACTTCTATATTAACTCCCTGTCATACAAGACATTGGTGTACAAGGGCCAGCTAACGACTGAACAGGTCCCCCAGTACTTCCTTGATCTACAGAACCCGTCGATGGTAACGGCACTGGCGTTGGTCCACTCCCGCTTCTCGACCAACACCTTCCCCAAATGGCGCTTGGCCCAGCCTTTCCGTTACATCGCCCACAACGGTGAGATCAACACCGTGCGCGGTAACCTGAACTGGATGAAGGCCCGTGAAGCCATCCTTGAGTCGGAACTGTTCAGCCAGCAGGAAATCGATATGCTGCTGCCTATCTGTCAGGAAGGCAGTTCAGATTCATCCAACTTCGATATGGCATTGGAGCTGCTGGTGCTGTCGGGCCGAAGCCTGCCGCATGCACTGATGATGCTGATCCCTGAAGCTTGGCAAGAAAACAAAAACATGGATCCGAAGCGCCGTGCTTTCTACCAGTACCATGCCAACGTCATGGAACCTTGGGACGGCCCGGCCTCAGTCTGTTTCACCGACGGTGTCCAGGTGGGTGCCACCCTTGACCGTAACGGCCTGCGCCCATCGCGCTACACCGTGACCAAGGATGACTTCCTGGTCATGGCTTCGGAATCCGGTGTGGTTGAAATCGAACCGGAGAACGTCCAGTTCCGTGGCCGCCTGCAGCCTGGCCGTATCTTTGTTGCCGACCTTGAACAAGGCCGCATTATCTCTGACGAAGAAGTCAAAGACACGATTGCCTCAGCCCAGCCTTATGAGCAGTGGGTCAAGGACAACCTGCTGACATTGAAGAGCCTGCCTGAAGCGGACAACATGCACCACCAGCCAACGCCTGAGCGTCTGCTGCACCATCAGCAAGCCTTCGGCATGAGCTCGGAAGAAGTCAACGACATCATTGTGCCGCTGGCGAAAACAGGTTACGAGCCGCTCAGCGCCATGGGTGCCGACTGGCCGCTGGCTGTGCTGTCGCACCAGTCACAACACCTGTCGAACTACTTCAAGCAGCTGTTTGCCCAGGTCACCAACCCGCCGATCGACCCGATCCGCGAGCGTATGGTGATGTCACTCAATACCTACCTGGGTAAAGACCACAACCTGCTGACCGAAACCCCTGAGCACTGCCGGAAGGTTGAAATCGAATCTCCGGTGCTGAGCAACGCCGAGCTGGAAAAACTGCGGGCCATCGATAACGAGCACCTGCAGGCCAAGACGCTGGATATCGTGTTCCGCGCCAGCGGCGAAGACGGCAAGCTAGAACGAGCGCTGAAGCGTATCTGCCAGTACTCGGAAGATGCGGTTATCGACGGCTACTCGATCATTATCCTTACCGACCGTGCGGTAAACTCCAACCATGCCGCTATCCCAGCAATGCTGTCCGTCGGTGCGGTTCACCACCACCTGATCCGCAAAGGCCTGCGTGCCAAGTGTGACATCGTGGTTGAAACCGGTGATGCCCGCGAAACCCACCACTTTGCAACTCTTGTAGGCTATGGTGCCAATGCGGTTAACCCATACCTGGTCACCGAGACCATTGTTGACCTGCAGCGCAAGCGCAAGCTGGATCCAGAAGTTCCGACCGAAGAGTTGTTCAACAACTACCGCAAGGGTGTGAACGGCGGCCTGCTGAAGATCTTCTCCAAGATGGGGATCTCAACCCTGCAGTCTTACCACGGCGCCCAAATCTTCGAAGCGCTAGGGATCAGCAAGTCAGTGGTCGATAAGTACTTCACCGGTACGGTTTCCCGTATCCAGGGCCTGACCATCGATGACATTGCCAAGGAAGTATTGATCCGTCACCGCCTGGGCTACCCTACGCGCGAAGTACCAATTCAGATGCTGGATGTCGGTGGCGTTTACCAGTGGAAACAGCGTGGTGAAAAACACCTGTTTAACCCAGAAACTATCTCGCTGCTGCAGCAATCTACCCGTAACAAGGACTTTGCCCAGTTCAAAGCGTACGCCAACGCCGTTGATGCCCAGGGCGATAACGCAGCGACCCTGCGTAGCCAGCTTGAGTTCATCAAGAACCCTGCAGGCTCTATCCCGCTGGCAGAGGTTGAGCCAATCGAGAGCATCCTCAAGCGTTTTGCGACCGGTGCAATGAGCTTCGGCTCCATCTCTTACGAAGCCCACTCGACGCTTGCTGTAGCGATGAACCGTATCGGCGCTAAATCCAACTCAGGTGAGGGTGGTGAAGACCCGGCCCGTTTTGAGAAGAAAGATAACGGTGACTGGGAACGCTCTGCGATCAAGCAGGTCGCATCTGGCCGCTTCGGTGTAACCTCCTACTATCTGACCAACTCTGATGAAATTCAGATCAAGATGGCACAGGGTGCCAAGCCGGGTGAAGGTGGTCAGCTACCGGGCGATAAGGTCGATGACTGGATCGGGGCAACCCGTCACTCCACCCCGGGCGTCGGTTTGATCTCGCCACCGCCACACCACGATATTTACTCTATCGAGGATTTGGCACAGCTGATCTACGATCTGAAGAACGCCAACCGCGCCGGCCGCGTCAACGTCAAACTGGTATCGGAAGCCGGTGTCGGTACGATTGCCTCCGGTGTTGCCAAAGCGAAAGCGGATGTTGTGCTTATCGCAGGTTTCGACGGTGGTACTGGTGCATCACCAATGTCGTCTATCCGCCACACCGGTCTACCGTGGGAGCTTGGCTTGGCTGAAACCCACCAGACCCTGCTGAAGAACGGCCTGCGTAACCGTATCGTGGTCCAGACTGACGGTCAGATGAAGACCCCGCGTGACCTTGCCGTCGCCACCTTGCTAGGTGCTGAAGAGTGGGGCGTCGCAACCGCAGCCTTGGTGGTTGAAGGTTGTATCATGATGCGTAAGTGTCACAAGAACACTTGCCCAGTAGGTATCGCGACCCAGAACAAGACCCTGCGTGAGCGTTTCGACGGCCGCGTAGAAGATGTTGTGACCTTCTTCCAATACATGGCTGAAGGCCTACGTGAAATCATGGCAGAGCTGGGCTTCCGCAGCGTCGACGAAATGGTTGGCCAATCACACAAACTGAAAATCCGTGACAACATCGGCCACTGGAAGTACAAGAACCTGGATCTGAGCCCGGTACTGTACATCGAGCCTGCCCGTGACGAAGACGGTGTGTATAACCAGCGAGAGCAGAACCACAACCTCGAAGAGGTACTGGATCGCAAACTGATTGAAGCGGCGGCCCCGGCCCTGTACGAGGGCAAGCAGGTGGATACCGAGTTTGACATCATCAACACCGACCGCAGTGCCGGTACCATGTTGTCGAACGAAATCTCCAAGATTTACAAAGACAAGGGCTTGCCGCAGCCAATGAACGTTAAGTTCACGGGTTCTGCCGGCCAGAGCTTCGGTGCCTTCCTGGCCAAGAACGTCAAGTTCGAAGTCGAAGGCGATGCCAACGACTACTGGGGCAAGGGCCTGTCGGGCGGTACGCTGGTACTCTACCCAGATGCCAAATCTGACATCATCCCGGAAGACAACATCGTGGTCGGTAACGTCTGTTTCTACGGTGCAACATCGGGGGAGTCCTACATCCGCGGTATGGCGGGCGAGCGCTTCTGTGTCCGTAACTCGGGCGCCAAGGTAGTGGTTGAAGGCGTCGGAGACCACGGTTGTGAATACATGACAGGCGGGGTGGCCGTTATTCTGGGTCAAACGGGCCGTAACTTCGCAGCCGGAATGAGTGGCGGCGTGGCTTATGTTTGGGATCAGTTCGAAGACTTCGACACCAAGCTCAACCCTGAGCTGGTCGACCTCGACCCAATCGAGCAGGAAGACAAAGATCTGCTGCACGATATGCTGACCAAGCACGTCGAGCTTACTGGCAGTACGGTCGCGGAAACCTTCCTGTCTAACTTCGAGGCCAACCTCGAGAAGATGGTGAAAGTAATGCCAAGGGATTACAAGGCAGTACTTCAGAAGCGCAAGGCAGAAGCACAAAACAAGGAAGAGTTGGAGGCCGTCAATGGGTAAGCCTACTGGATTTTTAGAGTTTGGCCGCGAGCTGCCAAAGAAGCTGGATCCGAGTGTCCGTATCCAGGACAACAAGGAGTTTGTTCTCAACGAGGAGTTCGGTGACAAGATCAACACGCAGGCCTCGCGCTGTATGGACTGCGGTGTTCCTTTCTGCCACAACTCCTGCCCGATCGGTAACATCATCCCGGAGTTCAATGACGCGGTGTACCGTGACAGCTGGGAAGAGGCGTGGCACATCCTGAGCTCGACCAACAACTTCCCGGAATTCACCGGCCGTGTGTGCCCGGCCCCTTGTGAGAGTGGCTGTGTACTGGGGATCAATCAAGACCCAATCACGATTTGTAATATCGAGAAGACCATTGTCGAGACGGCGTACCGCGAAGGATACGCCAAACCGAAGACACCACGTTCGCGTACCGGTAAAACGGTCGCCATCATCGGCTCGGGCCCGGCGGGCCTGGCTGCAGCCGAGCAACTCAACAGTGCCGGTCACTGTGTGACAGTGTTCGAGCGCGATGAGAAAGTCGGTGGTTTGCTGCGTTTCGGGATCCCGGATTTCAAGCTGGGCATGGACATTATCGATCGCAAGATCAACCTGATGGCCGATGCCGGGATCAAGTTCGAAGTGAACGCCCATGTTGGTGTCGACGTCAACGCCCAACAGCTACGCCAGGACTTTGATGTCGTCTTGCTGACCGGTGGTTCGACGGTCCCGCGCGATCTGCCAATCCCAGGCCGTGAACTCAAAGGCGTGCATTTCGCCATGGAGTTCCTTGCCCAGAACAACCGTCGTGCCAACGACATGGATCTAAAGACCGAAGCGATCCACGCCAAAGGCAAGCATGTAGTGGTGATCGGTGGTGGTGATACCGGCTCTGACTGTGTGGGTACATCCAACCGCCACGGTGCAGAGAGCATTACCCAGGTTGAGATCATGCCGATCCCGCCTGAGAAGCGCCCAGCCAACCAGCCATGGCCTTCTTACCCGATGATCATGAAAACCTCGACCTCCCACGAGGAAGGCTGTGAACGTCACTGGAATATCCTAACCAAGGAGTTCATTGGCGATGAAGCGGGTAATGTCAAAGCACTGCGTATTGCTGACATCCAGTGGGAAGAGGCAAAAGCGGGTGAGCGCCCAGGCTTTACCGAAGTGGCAGGCTCGGAGCGTATCATTCCGTGTGATATGGCGTTTCTGGCGATGGGCTTCCTGCATCCAGAGCCAACAGGCGTGCTGGCCCAGCTGGATATCAAGCTTGATGACCGTGGCAACGTCGCAACACAAGGGTTTGCCACCAACCAGCAAGGCGTCTTTGCTGCCGGCGATATGCGTACTGGCCAATCACTGGTGGTTCGCTGTATCAACGAAGGCCGCGAGTGTGCCCGGGAAATCGATGCCTACCTGATGGGGAACAGCAACCTTGAAGCCAAGGCTGATTCGCTGATGCTATCAAATGGCTAAGTGGCCACTCCCCCGTTCATCTCGGTAGACTGAATCCAAACCGGCCGTAACGGCCGGTTTTTTCTTTCCTCCAAGCCCTGACCGCCATAATTATTCACTGCTACCCAGCCCTATTTCGCTGCATTATCCGTGCCCACTCCTGATGTTAATTTATTGTTTATAGTTTGACCTTTCTGTAAATAGCCGTTAACTTGAAAGGTCGCTGGAAGCAAATAGGTACCTTTAGCGACCACCCGACAATCAAAAAGCAACAACCTGGGAGGCGCAAAGGCTGTCATCGATGGTCAGGAAGACCGTCAAAAAATGCAGTATTTCTGCTTATTCAGGCAGAAGCTAGGGAGAGTTGCAATGACACTGTATAACCCCATGCTGGATAAAGACAACTGTGGCTTCGGGTTAATCGCCCACATCGAAGGAGAAACCAGCCATAAGCTTGTCCGGACCGCCATTTCCGCCCTCGACCGCATGACCCACCGCGGTGGTATCGCCGCCGATGGCAAAACCGGCGATGGCTGCGGGCTGTTGATGAAAAAGCCCGACAGCTTCTACCGCATCGTTGCCGAGGACAGCGGCTGGAAACTGTCGCGGGAGTTTGCCCTCGGTATGCTGTTCCTCAGCCAAGATCCGGTGCTTGCCGAGCAGGCCCGTACCATCATCAGCGAAGAGCTGGCCAAGGAAACCCTGTCGCTGGTCGGCTGGCGCCCCGTACCTATCAACCCACAGGTACTGGGCCCGATAGCCACCGAAACTCTCCCCAATATCGAGCAGGTCTTTATCAACGCTCCGGCCGGCTGGAAACCCCGCGATATCGACCGCCGACTGTATGTGGCCAGGCGGCGGATCGAAAAGCGCATTACGGACGACCCCGACTTTTATATCTGTAGCCTCTCGACTCAGGTGACCGTCTACAAAGGGCTGTGCATGCCGGCCGATCTGCCCCGCTTCTACCGGGATCTGGGTGACATCCGGCTGGAGTCTTCCATTTGCCTGTTCCACCAGCGCTTCTCGACCAATACCCAACCCCGCTGGCCGCTGGCCCAGCCGTTCCGCTACCTCGCCCACAACGGTGAGATCAACACCATTGCCGGCAACCGCCAGTGGGCAAGGGCCCGGGCCTACAAGTTTGCTTCGCCGCTGTTGCCGGATCTGCAGACGGCGGCCCCTTTTGTCAACGAAACCGGCTCTGACTCTTCCAGCCTCGATAACATGCTCGAGCTGTTCCTGTCCGGCGGCATGGATCTGTTCCGCGCCATGCGGCTGCTGGTCCCGCCCGCCTGGCAGAACCACCCCGACATGGATCCCGAGCTGCGGGCTTTTTATGATTTCAACTCCATGCACATGGAGCCGTGGGATGGCCCGGCCGGTATCGTCATGTCCGATGGCCGCTACGCCGCCTGTAACCTCGACCGCAACGGCCTGCGCCCGGCAAGGTATATCATCACCAAGGACAAGCTGATCACCCTGGCTTCCGAAGTCGGGATCTGGGACTACGCACCCGATGAGGTGGCCGAAAAAGGCCGAGTCGGGCCGGGCGAATTACTGGTGATCGACACCAAGTTCGGCAAGATTTGGCATTCAGCCGATATCGATAACGACCTGATGGGACGCCACCCCTACAAGGAGTGGATGGCCAGCCACGTCAAGCGCCTGGTGCCGTTTGAAGAACTCGGGGACGAGCAGGTAGGATTCCGCTCGTTCGATGATACCGAGCTCGGCACCTGCCAGAAGCAGTTCGCCATGAACCGCGAAGAGATCGATCAGGTACTGCGGGTGATCGGCGAAAACGGCCAGGAGGCCACCGGCTCAATGGGCGACGATGCGCCGATGGCCGTACTGTCCTCGCGCGAGCGCGCCGTCACCGACTACTTCCGACAGATGTTCGCCCAGGTTACCAACCCGCCGATTGACCCGCTGCGGGAAAAGCATGTGATGTCGCTGGCCACCTGTATCGGCCGTGAAATCAACGTCTTCTGCGAAACCGACAGCCATGCCCACCGGGTCGCCTTTGCCTCGCCGGTGCTGCTCTATTCCGATTTGGTACAGCTGCTCGAACTCGACAACCAGTACTACCGCAACAGCATTATCGATATCAACTTTGACCCGAACGAGAAAGATCTCAGGCAGGCCATTATCGATATTTGCGATCAGGCAGAGCGCCTGGTGCGCAGCGGTACCGTCCTCATTGTCCTGTCAGACCGCGGTATCAATGCCGGCAAGCTCCCAATCCCGGCCGCAATGGCGGTGGGGGCGGTACAGAACCGGCTGGTCAGCAAGCAGCTGCGCTGTGATGCCAATATCATCATCGAAACCGCCACCGCCCGCGATCCGCACCAGTTTGCGGTGCTGCTCGGCTTCGGGGCCACCGCGGTGTATCCGTACCTGGCCTATGAGACCCTCGGCCAACTGGTCGATAGCGGTGCCATCGCCAAGCCCTACCGCGACGTGATGCTCAACTTCCGCAACGGGATCAACAAGGGCCTGTACAAAATCATGTCCAAGATGGGGATCTCCACCATTGCCTCCTACCGCTGTGCCATGCTGTTTGAGGCTGTCGGCCTTGATGATGAGGTGGTCGAACTGTGCTTCCGCGGTGTCTCGAGCCGGATCCAGGGAGCGGGGTTTGCCGACTTCCAGCAAGACTTGTTCAACCTTTCCCGCCGGGCCTGGCTCAAGCGCAAACCGATCGAACATGGCGGGTTGCTCAAATACGTCCACGGCGGCGAGTTCCATGCCTACAACCCCGATGTTGTCGCTACCTTGCAGCGGGCGGTCAAATCCGGTGACTACGCCGACTACCAGGCCTTCGCCAAGCAAGTCAACGAGCGGCCCGTCGCGGCTATCCGCGATTTGCTCAAGCTAACAGCCAACAATGCCCCTATCGCCATCGACAAGGTCGAAGAAGCCGCAGCGCTCTACCAGCGCTTTGACTCTGCCGCGATGTCCATCGGAGCCCTGAGCCCCGAGGCCCACGAAGCACTGGCGATCGCCATGAACCGGTTGGGCGGCTTTTCCAACTCGGGCGAAGGCGGTGAAGATCCGCGCCGCTTCAATAGCGAGCGCAACTCGCGCATCAAGCAGGTGGCCTCCGGCCGCTTTGGTGTCACCCCGCACTACCTGGTCAATGCCGATGTCATCCAAATCAAGGTGGCACAAGGTGCCAAGCCGGGTGAAGGTGGCCAACTGCCCGGCCACAAGGTCACTACCGAAATAGCCAAGCTGCGTTATGCGGTGCCGGGTGTCACCCTGATCTCGCCACCGCCTCACCATGACATCTACTCGATAGAAGATCTGGCCCAGCTGATCTTCGACCTCAAGCAGGTCAACCCGACGGCCTTGGTGTCGGTCAAGTTGGTGTCCGAGCCAGGGGTCGGGACCATTGCCACCGGGGTCGCCAAGGCCTACGCCGATCTCATTACCATTTCCGGCTACGACGGCGGTACCGGGGCCAGCCCTCTCACCTCGGTGAAATATGCCGGTAGCCCGTGGGAGTTGGGCCTGGCCGAAACCCAGCAGGCACTGGTCGCCAACGGCTTGCGCCACAAGATCCGGCTCCAGGTCGACGGTGGCCTGAAAACCGGCCTCGATGTGGTCAAGGCCGCAATCCTCGGTGCCGAGAGTTTCGGCTTCGGCACCGCACCAATGGTAGCATTGGGCTGTAAATACTTGCGCATCTGCCACCTCAACAACTGCGCCACCGGAGTGGCAACCCAGGATGAAACCCTGCGGCGCGACTTCTTCAAAGGCTTGCCCGAACAAGTCATGAACTACTTCATCGGCTTAGGTCAGGAGGTGCGGGAAATCCTCGCCGAGCTGGGCATCGAAAAGCTCACCGACCTGATTGGCCGGACCGAGTTACTCGAAGTCATCGGGGGCTACACCGCCAAGCAAAGCAAACTCGATCTCTCTCCGGTGCTCGCGACCAGCGAGCCGTTGGAGGGCAAGACCCTGTACTGTAGTGAAACCAATACCCCGTTTGACAATGCACCGCTCAACGGCGCCTTGCTCGCGCAGGCCCTGCCAGCTATCGAGGCGCGCAGCGGCGCGGACATCTTCCAGGATATCCGCAACACCGACCGCTCGGTGGGGGCGCGGCTATCAGGAGAAATCGCCAAACGCTGGGGTAATCAGGGCATGGCGTCGACACCGGTCAACCTCCACCTGACGGGTACCGCCGGCCAGTCGTTCGGGGTATGGAATGCCGGGGGCCTCAACCTCTTCCTCACCGGCGATGCCAATGACTATGTCGGCAAGGGCATGACCGGCGGGCAAATAGTCATTCGCCCACCGCTTGGGTCGGCATTCAAATCCAACCAGTCGACCATTATCGGCAATACCTGCCTGTATGGCGCAACGGGCGGCAAACTGTTTGCCGCCGGTAAAGCCGGGGAGCGATTTGCGGTGCGGAATTCGGGCACCATCGCGGTTATCGAGGGAGCCGGCGACAATGCCTGCGAATACATGACCGGGGGCATCGTCGCCATTCTCGGCAAGACCGGGGTTAACTTCGGCGCCGGGATGACCGGGGGCTTTGCCTATATCCTCGACGAGGACGGCGACTTTGCCGGACGGGTCAATCCCGAGCTGGTCGAAGCCTTGCCTCTGGCTGAGTTGAAAATCCACCAAGAACACCTGCGAGGCCTGATTGACCAGCACCTTGAGTTGACCGGCTCGGATAGAGCGCAAGAGATCCTGGCCGAATTCGACCAGTGGATCCCACGCTTTTACCTAGCCAAGCCAAAGACTGCCGATGTCAATACCTTACTCGGCCACCAGAGCCGCTCAGCCGCCGAGCTGCGCGTACAAGCCCAATAGGGAGGGAGCCCGATGAGCCAGAACATTTACCAGTTTATCGATGTGGCGCGTATCGACCCGCCCAAGAAGCCACTGAAAGTGCGCAAGATTGAGTTTGTCGAAATCTACGAACCGTTCACCCAACAACAGGCCAGCGCCCAGGCCGACCGCTGTCTCGATTGCGGCAACCCGTATTGCGAGTGGAAGTGCCCAGTCCACAACTATATCCCCCAATGGCTCAAACTCGCCAACGAGGGACGGATCATCGAAGCGGTTGAGCTCTCGCACCAAACCAACACCCTGCCCGAAGTCTGCGGCCGGGTCTGCCCACAGGACCGCCTGTGCGAAGGGGCCTGTACCCTCAACGATGACTTCGGCGCAGTCACCATCGGCAATGTCGAGAAATACATTACCGACAAAGCATTTAAGATGGGCTGGAAACCGGACATGTCCCATGTCGAATGGACTGACAAGAAGGTGGCGATCATCGGCGCCGGACCGGCCGGCCTATCCTGTGCCGATATCTTGGTACGCAACGGGGTCAAACCTGTGGTGTTCGACCGCTACCCGGAGATCGGCGGCCTGCTGACGTTCGGTATCCCGTCGTTCAAGCTGGAAAAGGAGGTAATGATCAACCGCCGCCGGATCTTCAACGATATGGGTGTCGAGTTCCGCCTCAATACCGAAGTAGGTAAGGATGTCCAACTGGCCGAGCTGGTAGCTGAGTTTGATGCCGTCTTCCTCGGTGTCGGAACCTACAAGAACATGCGGGCCGGCTTGGCGAACGAAGACGCCCCCGGGGTATTCGATGCCCTGCCTTTCCTCGTTTCCAACACCTACCGGGTTATGGGGCTCAAAGACGAGCAACCATTTATCGATATGGCCGGTAAGAATGTGGTGGTGCTCGGCGGCGGTGATACCGCAATGGATTGTGTCCGAACCTCGATGCGCCAGGGGGCCAACAACGTGATCTGTGCCTACCGCCGAGATGAGGCCAATATGCCCGGCTCGAAACGCGAAGTGAAAAATGCCCGCGAGGAAGGTGTGATGTTTCAGTTCAACCTGCAGCCTACCGGCTTGGAAGTCGATGGCAACGGCCAGATCTGCGGCGTCAGGATGGTCAGGACCGCACTCGGCAAGCCTGATGAGGCCGGTCGCCGTCGCCCTGAACCCGTGCCGGGCAGCGATCATGTTTTGCCTGCCGACGCGGTGATCATGGCCTTCGGCTTCCAACCCCATGCCATGCCATGGCTGGCCGAATTCGGGGTCGAGCTGGACCAATGGGGGCGGATCCAGGCTCCGGAGCGCGGTGATTTTGCCTTCCAGACCACCAACCCGAAGATATTCGCCGGCGGCGATGCAGTCCGCGGCTCGGATCTGGTCGTCACTGCTATCGATGAAGGACGCCGTGCCGCCGAGGGGATCCTCGACTACCTCAATGTGTAACTAACCGGTCGGCAACTTGGCATTGTCCGGCTTCAGCATGTTACAATCACGCCATTCCCAACGCCCCCTCTACGGGGGCTTGTTACCTAACAAGAGACTGTATTGATGAAAATCGGCATTATCGGCGCGATGGAGCAAGAAGTTGCCATCCTTAAAGATCAACTGGCGAACCGCGAAACGCACAGCAAGGCGGGCTGTACGTTCTACACAGGTACGCTGAACGGCGCTGACGTGGTATTGCTTCAGTCTGGTATCGGCAAAGTGGCAGCTGCTGTAGGCACTGCGGTTCTGCTTGAAATCTTCCAGCCTGATGTCGTACTCAACACCGGTTCAGCCGGCGGCTTCGATAGTAGCCTGAATGTCGGTGATGTGGTGATCTCGACCGAGGTCCGTTACCACGATGCCGATGTTACAGCCTTCGGTTACGAAATCGGCCAGATGGCCCAGCAACCAGCGGCATTTGCTTCTGATGCCAAGCTGATGGATGTTGCCGAGCAGGCACTGGCCACCATGGCTGACACTCACGCGGTACGCGGCCTGATCTGTACTGGCGACGCCTTCGTGTGCTCGGCTGAAAGACAAGCCTTTATCCGTGACAACTTCCCGTCTGTCATTGCCGTTGAAATGGAAGCTGCAGCCATTGCCCAGGCCTGTCACCAGTTCAAGGTACCTTTCGTGGTCGTGCGTGCGATCTCTGATGTGGCAGACAAAGAGTCGCCAATGAGCTTTGAAGAATTCCTGCCGGTTGCGGCCCAGAGCTCTTCGGTAATGGTCGCCAAAATGGTTGAGCTGCTGAACCAGTAACGATGACCGACGCCATTGCACTCATCGCCGAAAACAGCACCCTGCTTGCCTTGTGGGGTGCTCTGGCAGTGCAATGGCTGTTGCCTATCCCCACCCAGTTACATCCTCTGCAAATCTGGCGCCAGCTTGCCCTGGCTCTCGCCGCTCGGGTCAACAAACCCAGCGACGCCCCGCAGCAAAGACGCCTATCAGGCTTGCTTTCTTGGTCACTGCTATGGCTAACCGTATTGGTTGTTCTGATCTGCCTGTACCAGCTAGTGTGGATCGATACCGCTTTCCACCTCCTGCTGCTGTGGATCGCCCTTGACTGGCGCAACATGCACAAGTTCAGCCAGCAATTTATCCGCGCCTACAGCCGGGAAGACAAACTGCAGTGCCGGGTTTTGCTTGGCAGCAGGCTCAACCGCCATACCGACAGCCTTTCTTTGCTGGGCCTGGGCAAGGCCGGCGCTGAAACCCTGCTGATCGGCTACGGCCGGTTGGCTGCCGGCGTCTTGTTCTGGTACGCCCTTGCCGGAGGGATCGGCGCAATTTTGTATCGCCTGGCCGTCGAGCTTAGCCGCTGCTGGTCACCGAGCAGGCAGCAATTCCGTCATTTCGGCCAGCCCGCTACCACGATACTAGCCGTACTGGATATTGTTCCACTGCGCCTGTTTGCCCTGCTGCTGACACTTGGCAACAACGGGAAAATGGCACTGCGGGGCCTCAAGCAACAGGGAGAAAACTGGCTCCTTCCGGGACCAGGATGGCTGCTAGCCGCTGCCGGACACAAACTATCACTATCGCTGGGCGGACCTGCTATCTACGATAAAACCAAGATGGAGCGGCCAAAGCTCGGCGGCAGAATCGCCCCGGCAGCCTTTCACCTGAGCCAGATAGATCGCCTGGCCAACCAGCGCCTTTGGGGCTGGGTCGCAGCCCAAAGCCTGTTACTGTTAATGCTACAAGGAGCCGTTTAAGTGCGTTTCGCCGCTTTATGCCTACTGCTACTCCCCGTTTTCTCTGTCGCTGCCGAACCCGTAAAAAAGATCATCAGCCTCTCGCCACATACGACCGAAATGGCCTATGCCGCAGGACTGGGTGACAAGCTGATCGCCGCCAGTGACTACAGCGACTATCCGGAAGCGGCCAAGTCCCTCGAGCGGGTCGCCAACTACCGCGGCATAAAAATGGAGCGTATCGTCGCCCTGCAGCCGGATCTGATCTTGGCCTGGAAAGGAGGCAACCCCAGCCGCGAAATGACCCGGTTGGAGCAGCTCGGCTTCAAGGTGTTCTACTCCAATCCCGGCTCACTGGAAGATATCGCCAGCACCCTGGAACAACTGGGCCAGTTTGCCGACTCACCAACCCAGGCCCAGCGTAGCGCTAGCGATTTTCGCCAGCGGCTGGATGCACTGCGTCGAGCCCATCAGGACAAGCAGCCAGTCAGCTACTTCTATCAGCTCAGCAGCAGCCCGATGATCACGGTGGCTGGCAACAATTGGCCCAGCCAAGTCTTCGCCGTGTGCGGCGGGGAAAACATCTTTGCCGACAGCCGCGCGGCCTACCCGCAAATCTCGCAAGAGCAAGTGATTGTCCGCCAGCCAGAGGTAATTTTCGGTACCTCGCATGCCGCAGCCGACCCTTCGGTGTGGGATAATTGGCGTCAGCAGTTACCCGCAGTGGAAAGAGAGCACATTTTTACCGTGACCTCAGACTGGTTAAACCGGCCGACACCACGCACTATTCTGGCTGCCGAGGAAATCTGCCAGTACCTTGATCAGGTACGTCAGTCTGCGTTGTAACACGCCATCAACAATCACTGTGAGTCATCTCACAAAGCGATTGCAGCGAGTTGTCAGCCGTCTGATTCGTCGTACAATCTGCGCGATCTCCCTATATTCTCTGACTCAGCAGGTTTCATGATGCTCATTTATATTCTCGATATGTTTGGGACGGCCGTGTTTGCCGCCTCGGGCGTATTACTGGCAGGCAGGCTCCGGATGGATCCGTTCGGGGTAGTGGTGCTGGCCAGCGTCACCGCAATCGGCGGGGGAACCATTCGCGATATGGCCCTTGGTGCCACGCCTGTTTTCTGGATCACCGATACCAACTACCTGTGGGTGATCTTCATTACCTGCCTGGTGAGCATGCTGGCCATCCGCCGCCCACGCCAGATGGCCTGGTGGATATTACCCGTGGCCGATGCCATCGGTCTTGCTGTCTTTGTCGCCATTGGGGTCGAGAAGGCCCTGCGTTTCGGTGCCACGCCGATGGTAGCCGTGATTATGGGCGTGATAACCGGTTGTGGTGGCGGGGTGATCCGTGATGTGTTGGCACGAGAAATTCCAATGGTACTGCGCACCGAAGTGTACGCCACCGCTTGTATCCTCGGCGGCATTGTCCACACCATGGCCCTATCGGCAAGTGTCGATTCAGCAGTCGCAACCCTGGCAGGGATCATCACGACCCTGACCATTCGCCTCGCGGCGATACGCTGGCACCTTTCCCTGCCCACCTTCGCCCTGAGACACTAATCGGTCCCAAGCTTTTAGTGCAATCACTTACGCCCCTTCACAAAAACCGCCATGCTGGCGGTTTTTTCTGTCTCACACCAATTAAGTAAAATAAAAACTTTACTTAATTAACCACTGCTCTACATTTAAATAAACAAAAAAATTTATATAAGGAGTGAAGTGCCTATGATGCCCTACGTAGAACATGCCAACATCACCGTCGCCAATATCGACCATACTATCGAGTTCATCCAAACCGCCCTGCCCGCCTTTGCCGTCCGCCATTGCGGCCAGGGAGATAGCTACCGCTGGTGCCATATCGGAACGGAACACAGCTATCTTGCCCTACAGGAGGTCGTCGAGCGGGCATCGGTCGACCGCACCCCATACGTGGACAGCGGTATCAACCATATCGGTTTAGTGAGCGACGATGTAGAAGAGATCCGCGCCCGCTTGCTGGCAGCGGGCTATCAGGAAAACGAGATGGAGACATCGCATCCCTGGCGTAAGCGGATTTATTTCTGGGATCCCAACGGCATCGAGTGGGAATTTATCGAATACCTGAGCCAGAATAACGGCCAGCGCAATGACTATAGCGTATAGCCTGTTGGCTATTGGCAGTAGGATCAAAAAAGGCGCCAGGGGCGCCTTTTAATCAATGAAAACAGAAGTAGGATTACTTCAGGGTCACGCGGGCAAACTTGCGCTTACCAACCTGGTAAACCGCTGTACCGTCAGCAGGGATCAGCTTGGTATCTTCGATCTTGTTGCCATCGATTTTCGCTGCGCCCTGGCGGATCATACGCATCGCGTCAGAGGTAGAGTTTACCAGACCAGCCTCTTTCAGTAGGTTACCAATCGCAATACCAGCTTCGAACTCGAATTCAGGCATTTCATCTGGCATCGCACCTTTCTGGAAACGGTTGATGAATTCCTGCTCGGCTGCATCGGCATCAGCTTCGCTGTGGAAGCGGGCAATGATTTCTTTCGCCAGCAAGATTTTCACATCACGCGGGTTACGACCACCAGCAATATCATCCTTGAACTGGTCAATCTCTTCCAGCGGGCGGAAAGACAGACATTCGAAGTAGTTCCACATCAGATCATCAGAGATAGACATGATTTTACCGAACATCTCGCTTGGTACGTCAGTCACACCAATGTAGTTGTTGGCAGACTTCGACATTTTCTTCACGCCGTCCAGGCCAACAAGCAGTGGCATAGTCAGGACAACCTGTGGCTTCTGGCCATTGGCTTTCTGCAGCTCACGGCCCATCAGCAGGTTGAATTTCTGATCGGTACCACCGAGCTCAACATCTGTCTCCATTGCAACAGAGTCATAGCCCTGCAGCAGCGGGTACATGAATTCATGAATCGCAATTGGGCGACCTTCATTGTAACGCTTTTTGAAGTCGTCACGCTCAAGCATACGGGCAACAGTCTGGTTTGCTGCTAAGCGGATCATACCTTCTGCGCCCAGCTCTGATAGCCAGCTTGAGTTGAACTCAATCTTGGTCTTGGCTGGGTCTAGGATCTTGAAAACCTGCTCTTTGTAGGTTTCAGCGTTACGCAGCACGTCTTCGCGTGTCAGCGGTGGACGAGTCGTGTTTTTGCCTGTTGGGTCACCCACCATACCGGTGAAGTCACCGATCAGGAACGTGACATCATGGCCTAGCTCCTGGAACGTACGCAGTTTGTTCAGGATCACGGTGTGACCCAGGTGAATATCCGGTGCAGTTGGATCGGCACCCAGTTTGATTCGCAGAGGACGGTTCTCTTTCAGCTTGGCAATCAGCTCCTCTTCCGGAATCAGCTCATCCACACCACGCTTAATTTCAGCTAAAGCTTGTTCAATGCTGGCCATTCTTGTTCGCTCCCACAGAATTGGCAAAAAAGTAATAATCCTCAATCTTACTTGAATAGCGATGTTTTTTGAAACCAGTTAGACTAAGGGTTGTCTTATTTTTTATGAAATCGCAAAAAATTACCACATGCAAGTACCGATACTCCGCCGGTTGCCAAGGATGCACCAAACCCTCATCACCGTGATCAGCACGCTGCTCGTGGTGTTAATATTATGGCCGAGTACGGAAAACAGCGGGCATCCTGAACGAAAATTTGAAATCGGTAAGCTCTACCCACTGGAAATCTCCCTCGATAGTGCGCAATTACGCCCAATGGCGACAGACGATAAGCCGGCAATCCCGGCCCTGAAATGGAAAGAGCACGAAGTACAATCCGGCGAGAGCCTCGCAGTAGTATTCGACAAGGTCGGTCTGTCGCCGGCAACACTCTACCGTTTGGTCAATGCCGATGAAGGGACAAAGTCTCTCACCAACTTGCGCCCTGGCGACAAGTTGCGCTTCGGCTTTGACGAGGACAACCAACTAGTCCAGCTGATACAGCCTCAGAGTGCGACCGACAGCCTGGTGATCACCCGCACCGCCGATACTTTTTATTCGGACAAAGAAAGCAAGGACGTCGATCTCCAGCTCAATTTTGCCCAGGCCGTGATCACCTCGAGCTTCTGGAATGCCGCCGACAAAGCTGGGCTCACCGCCAACCAGATCATGGAAATTGCGGGGATCTTTGGTTGGGATATCGATTTTGCTTTGGATATCCGCGCCGGTGACAGTTTCTCTGTCCTGTTCGAAGAGCGCCTGGTCGAAGGCGAACCTATCGGCCGGGGCAATATTCTCGCCGCAACCTTCAGCAATTTGGGCCAGACCTTCACCGCGATCCGCAGCGAGGACGGTAAGTACTATGACGAAAAAGGCCAGGCGATGCGCAAAGCCTTCCTGCGCTCGCCCATCAACTTCCGTTACGTCAGCTCGAACTTCAACCCGCGTCGCTTGCACCCGGTGACCGGCCAAGTCCGCCCCCACCGCGGGACCGACTATGTCGCTCCGGTAGGCACACCGATTTGGGCTGCCGGTGACGGTGTGGTCATGCAGTCGAGCTACAACAAGTTCAACGGTAACTATGTGTTCATTCGCCATAGTTCGACTTACATAACCAAGTACCTCCACCTGACCAAGCGCAGCGTCAAAACCGGCCAGCGGGTCAAGCAGGGGCAAACCATTGGTACTCTGGGCGGTACCGGGCGTGTAACCGGCCCTCACCTGCACTATGAGTTCTTGGTCAACGGCGTCCACAAGAACCCGAGAACGGTCAAACTGCCTCAGGCCCGCTCGCTGAGCGGCAAAGAGAAGACCCAGTTCCAGCAATATGCGAAAGAGCGGATGGCCCAGCTGAACCACTTCAGCCAGTTTATCGCCGACAACAGCCCGCTGCTTGGCGACCGGACCTAACAGCCAGACAGCACAAAAAAAGCCGCCCCCCTAAGGGAGCGGCTTTTTATTTTCCTGCACAACGGCAACCAAGTCGGGCTGCCGATGGCTCAATTAGACGCTGAACGATGCACCGCAACCACAAGTGGTCGTCGCGTTCGGGTTGTCAACGAAGAAGCGGGAACCTTCCAGCCCTTCGGTATAGTCAACTGTACCACCGATCAGGTACTGCAGACTCATCGGGTCAACAACCAGTGTGACTCCGCTCTTTTCAATCGTGGTATCGCCTTCGTTGACTTTCTCGTCAAAGGTAAAGCCGTACTGGAAACCACTGCAACCACCGCCGGTGATGTAAACACGCAGCTTCAGCTCCGGGTTCTCTTCCTCGGCAATAAGCGCTTTCACTTTATTCGCTGCAACATCGGAAAAATTCAGCGGCAGATTGGCATCGCTCATTAAAAACCTCTCAAATACTATCGGTCATGACAGTGATTATCTAATACCTGACTATCTCGTTCAAGTATTGACCACCGAAGACTGCTCCCTTTGAGCCATTTTTTCCTTTTCTATGGTGCGATGCAAGAGCTGGGAGTAAATTGGCTTGCCGCCCAGTACCTGGGCCAGCATGGTTGCCCCCAACGTAGTAATGATCAGCGGCAAGATCAAATCGTAGTTGTTGGTCATCTCAATCACCAACAGGATACCGGTGATTGGGGCTCGCACCGTGGCCGCAAACAGCGCCCCCATACCGGCAATGGCAAACATCCCCGGCTCCAGACCCAGCTCAGGAAACAGCTGCTGGGCCAGGGTGCCGAAGAAGGTACCGAATAGGGTACCCAGCGCCAGCATCGGGGCAAAAATCCCCCCCGGCGCCCCCGATCCGAAGCACAGCAGGGTCGTCGCCACTCGGGCCAAGAACAGGATCAACAGCACACTGATGCCATACTCGCCGTTGGTCGCACTCGGGATCAGGCTGATCCCCCCGCCGGTCAACTCTGGCAGATACAGCAGGATAAGACCGAAGCTCCCCCCCAGCAGGGTGCCCGTCAGCAAGTAGCGCCGGCGGTTGTTGCGGTGGATACGGGCAAACATGTCTTGGCTGCGAGTGATCAGCTGATTGAAGATCACCCCGAAGATTCCGAAGGCCATCCCGAGCAACAGGAACAGCCACAGCGAACGCAGTAACGGCGCATCGTATTGCGGCATGGTGATCACCGCCTGCTGGCCGGAAATGCTGCGAAAAACAATATTGGCGACAATGGCCGAGATCATTACGCACTTAATCGAGATAAGGCTGTAACGAAACTGCGGCCGCATTTCCTCGACCACAAACATAATAGCCGCCAGCGGGGCATTGAAAGCTGCAGCCAGCCCTCCCGCCGCACCAGAAGCAAGCAGAGCATGGCGACCTTCTTTGTCCTTGAGCCGGAAGAGATCCGACACCATCCGGCCGATATTGCCGCCCATCTGTACCGACGGCCCCTCTCGGCCCAGCACCATTCCCGAACCTAGCGCCCCCAGACCACCGATGAATTTTACCGGCAGCACCCGCCACCAGCGAACCGGGCGGATATCATCCATCGCCCCTTCAATTTCCGGGATCCCAGAGCCCGCGGCTTCAGGGGCAAAACGGTGGACCAGGTAATAGCCAACCAGGGCCAACAGTGCACTGATCAAAAAGGCCGACAACCACAATGGCAACACATTGCTGATTTCATGGCGCAGCCACTCCGTGCGTTGCTCCGACACCCAATGTACCGCAATTTCAAACAAGGTCGATAACAAGCCGGCCCCCAACCCCACCAGCGCAGAAAGGAAAAGGACGGAAACAGGGGTTTTATCGCGCGATAGGAAGCGCCGGACCAGCCCGCTCGGCTGCAGTCTCTCAGGCGCAGGGGTGCCTTGGTTATTATCTGTCATCAAAGTTGCCGTAATCGTGAAGTCATCCCGGAGCCGGGAAATAAAAGAAAGGGGCGCTATCCCAACGAATGGGGGCTGACACCTTGAGAAAGCATAGCTGAGCGACTGTTTTTTTTACATATTCAATGTTGAAAACTAGCTTTTCAGTGATGCACAGCACTTTAGTGCCTTCTCGTTTTGCGCTAGCGCAGAGTTCCTTCACCACCAATTGAAAGCCCTACATAGCCTAGGTACAATGCCGGCAGTTCAAATCGGACAATCTTCAATAACAGGACATCACAATGAGCAAGTCAGCTGATTTATTTGCCAAAGCGCAACAGACGATCCCTGGTGGCGTTAACTCACCAGTCCGTGCCTTTGCCGGCGTAGGCGGCAGCCCGCTATTTATCGAGCGCGCAGATGGCGCCTATATCTTTGATGCCGATGGCAAAGCCTATATTGACTATGTTGGCTCGTGGGGTCCGATGATCCTTGGTCACAACCATGTCGCGATTCGCGATGCGGTGATCAACGCGGCCCAGCAGGGCCTGAGTTTCGGTGCGCCAACCGAGATGGAAATCACCATGGCTGAAATGGTGTCCCAACTGGTACCGTCAATGGAAATGGTCCGTATGGTAAGCTCGGGTACCGAAGCAACCATGAGTGCGATCCGCCTGGCCCGCGGTTTCACTAACCGTGATAAGATCATCAAGTTCGAAGGCTGCTACCACGGCCACGCCGATTGCCTGTTGGTCAAAGCCGGCTCTGGTGCCCTGACCCTGGGTCAGCCAAGCTCACCGGGTGTACCGGCTGATTTTGCCAAGCACACCCTAACTTGTACTTTCAACAACCTAGAGTCTGTGCGCGAAGCATTTGCTGAACACCCTGAGCAGATCGCTTGTATTATCGTCGAGCCGGTAGCAGGCAACATGAACTGTATTCCACCGGTACCGGGTTTCTTGGAAGGCCTGCGTGAGATCTGTGATGAATTCGGCGCGTTGCTTATCCTCGATGAAGTCATGACCGGCTTCCGTGTATCTCACGGTGGTGCACAGGGTTACTACAACATCAAACCGGATCTGACCACGCTGGGCAAGGTTATTGGCGGCGGTATGCCTGTCGGTGCTTTCGGCGGCCGCCGTGAAGTGATGGAGTATATTGCCCCAACCGGCCCGGTCTACCAGGCCGGTACGTTGTCGGGCAACCCTGTTGCCATGGCCGCTGGCCACGCTTGCCTGAGCGTACTGACCAAAGAAGGTCACGAGCAACAACTTGCCAACACAACCCAGCGTCTTGCTGATGGCTTCCAGGCTTTGGCTGACAAGTACGGTATCCCACTGAAAACCAACCAGGTTGGCGCCATGTTCGGTTTCTTCTTTACCGATCAGGACACAGTTACCTGCTACGACGACGTGGCCAAGTGCGACATTGAACGCTTCAAGCGTTTCTTCAACCTGATGCTGGAAAAAGGTGTCTACCTGGCCCCTTCAGCCTTTGAAGCCTGCTTTACCTCCCTTGCCCATGGCGACAAGGAAATTGAAGCAACACTGGCAGCGGCAGAGTACGCCTTCAAGACCCTGGCCGAAGAAGCGACTGCGTAATCCGCGTTCGAGTCAAACGGGCCACCATAAAGACACAAGCCGCTCTGAGAGCGGCTTGTTGCTTTCTTGCCTATCCGTCTAGGTTACTGCCAGAACCAAACCGCCAACAGCACCAGTGACAGCAGCACCCAGGCCGCCATCGGGACCCGCCGCTTTTTTTTGGTCTCGCAACCACAATCACAGCACCCCATCTTCGTACCTCCTCTCTTGGAAAATCAGGCAGATATTATCGATTGCCTCGCAAGCAATGTGGTGCAATCATAATACCAAACTGCAACTATCGCCTCATCAATACTATCGAGAAGGGATGCATCGTGCCCAAACCATTCAAAGTTGAATCACGCCACTGGATGCTTATTGCCGCTTTGGCGCTGGCGGCCTACGCCAGCTACACCTTGATTGAGCCCTACATCGGCCCTATCGTGATGGCCTTCATCATATCGCTGCTCTACTACCCGCTGCATGTCAAGCTGGACAAGTTGATGCCTCGCTCGCCCAACCTGTCATCGGTACTGTCTTGTACCTTACTGACCTTCATCATCGTGATCCCGATGCTGGTGGTCTTCAGCTCGATCATCCACCAGGGGACGACCTTTTCCAAAGAGAGCTATACCTGGCTAACCTCCGGCGGTGTTCAGGAAGTATTGGCCCACCCATCCGTAGTCAAGCTTCTGGCCCTTATCGAGAAATACTCCCCGTTCGAGCCACTCGATACCCAAGCGGTGATCCAGAAAGTGGCGACGGCATCGTCAAAGTTCGGCGCCCAGCTGCTCAACGTCAGTGCCCGGTTATTGGGTGATGCCACCAACTTCCTGATCAATTTCATGCTAATGCTGTTCGTGTTGTTCTTCCTGCTCCGCGACCACGACAAGATCGTCCAAACCATCAGGCATGTACTGCCGCTCTCCCGCAGCCAGGAAGATGCGGTACTCAATGAAGTCGAGCAGGTCGCCAAGTCTGCTGTCTTAGGCTCATTCCTTACCGCTCTCGCCCAAGGCTTTGCCGGTGGTTTTGCCATGTGGCTGGCTGGCTTTCAGGGGCTGTTCTGGGGCTCGATGATGGCCTTTGCCTCGCTGATCCCCGTGGTCGGCACCGCGCTGATCTGGCTACCGGCCAGTATCTACCTACTGCTGATTGGTAAATGGGAATGGGCCCTGTTCCTGGTTGGCTGGGGCGCCATTGTCGTCGGCTCGATAGACAACTTCCTGCGACCGCTGCTGATGCAGGGCAGCTCTGGCATGAGTACGCTACTGATCTTCTTCTCCATTATCGGTGGTCTGCATGTCTTTGGCCTGATTGGCCTGATCTACGGCCCCATCATCTTCGCCGTCACCCTGGTACTGTTCAAGCTCTACGAAACCGAATTCCAGGACTTCCTGCAACACCAGGACCATCACTGATGAGATTGGCCGGGGGCCCTTCCCCGGCCCGTCTTTTCTTATCGACGAATTTGTGGAACAATTCGCGCCCCAATACAGCTTTCATCCATTCTTGAGGTCGTTATGTCATACAGTGCTGCTAGCCAGGTTGCCGCCCGCCAGCTGGAATTTTTTGAAAACCGCAAGGTCCTAGTGGCCGGCGAACTTGATGACACCTTTCCAACTGAGCTCTCGCAGACCGCCTCGTCGGTAACGATCTTTACCACCAACTTTGGCTATGCCCGCCGCATGTCTTCCCACAACAGCGTTCACACCGTGTTTGGTGCCGAGTTCAGCGAAGAAGCCGATATCGATATGATCTTGCTGTATTGGCCGAAAGCCAAAGCCGAGGCGGAATACCTGCTGGCCATGTTACTGGCTAAGTTTGGCCCGGAAACCGAAATCTGCGTGGTCGGCGAAAACCGCAGCGGTGTCCGCAGCGCAGAAAAAATGTTTGCCCCTTACGGCAAGCTGACCAAGTACGACTCGGCCCGACGCTGCAGCTTCTTCTGGGGACGCTGTGACAAGCCGGCACCGGCCTTCGACATCAACGACTGGTTCCGCAGCTACCCGCTGAATATCGCGGGTGCCGAGCTGACTATCCGCTCACTGCCGGGCGTATTTAGTCACGGTGAATTCGACCAAGGCTCCAAGCTGTTGCTTGATACCCTGCCCGCCCTGACAGGCCGCGTACTGGACTTCGGTTGCGGTGCCGGTGTGATTGGTGCCGTGATGAAGACCAACAACCCGTCTATCGAGCTGGAGCTTTGTGATATCAGTGCCTTGGCGATTGCCTCAGCCGAAGAGACATTCCGGGTCAACCAACTTGAGGGGACCTTTACGGCAACCGACGTCTATGCCTCGCTGCAAGGCCCGTACGATTACCTGATCAGCAACCCTCCGTTCCATGCCGGGCTGAAAACCTTCTATGCGGCGACCGAAGATTTTATCGCTCAAGCACCGCAATACCTGCGCAGCGAAGGACAGTTGATCATCGTGGCCAATAGTTTTCTGCGCTATCCGCCACTGATTGAGGATAGCCTCGGCAGCTGCGAAACAATTGCCAAGAACAACAAGTTCAGCATTTACGCCGCGAAAAAATAACGGCTAACCAAACAACCACAAGGCCGGCCTCCCCGGCCTTTGCCCACATTCCAAGACAAAATGGCGAAATATGGGCAATAACCTTGTCATTCACAACCTCACCAGCACCAAATCTGTGTGTCGGCACACGCTTCCGCATCCACTTTCTTGCTTCAGCGAAAAAACACAGTATAACTGAACGTTATGGTGAATATTCCGTACCAGTAACCGTTGACTCCGTCAATTTACCGGTCACCACCAGCAATCATTTCATTATAAATCAAGGCTATAGATGAGCCTTGTTCACAGCTTGTCTCACAGGTAATTTCAGGCACTGGCATGCAGCAGACTACCCGTTTAAAGCGTCTCCAGCACACCTTAATGCTGGCTTTTTTAGTTTTGAGTATTACCCCGTTAATACTGTCGGCCCTCTTCTTCCTGAACTCACATACCAAGGATCTGTCTGAGCAGAGCACGAATCACCTTGCCTCCCTGCTCGACAACAAGAAGAAACAACTCAACAACTTCTTTGCCAGCCGGGAATCAGAGGTACAAAGTTTTGCCCGCTCCGAACTGGCCAATGCCAGCGGAGGGCGTTTTTATGGCCTGGTCGGTGCTTACCACCAGCTCGGCGATATCTCCGAGGTGCTACGCAATACCGGTAGGAGCCGCTACTACACCGAAACCTTGATCAACAAGTCAGCCGGCGAACAGGATACCGGCAACTATATAGGTCACGAGCGCTACCGGCTGATGTACAAACGCTACAACTGGGCCTACGAAGAGTACCTCAAGCGCTCAAGCTTCAGTGACATTCTACTGGTTGATATCAGCGGGAATATTGTCTATGCCGCCAATAGCCCTGACATCTTCGGCATTAACCTTCCGCAATCAGCCCAGACATACCCGGCACTAAGCCAAACGTTCTCGGCAATCCAGAAAAAAACCGAACGTTCAGAAGGAGAAACCGATCAAGTACCGGTTACCTTTACCGACTTTAGCCAATCACAAGGCGAAGCGGATCTTGCCGCGTGGTTTGCCGCCCCAATCATCCAGCAAGGCTATTTGCACAGCTACGTGCTCTTCAAGCTGAGCAACCAATCAATCCGCGACTTCCTTAGTGATACCGGCAATAACTCCTATTCGGTCCAAACCCTGCTGGTAGGCCAAGACCACCGCTCCAGACTGCCGACCTCCAGCAATGATCCTGCCTCTTTTTCCAGTAGCAGCATCAACCGTGCCCTTGAGGGAGACAGCGGCGTCGGCAGCTTCGCCAACTTCAACGGTGTTCCCGTGCTCAGTGCCTTTGCCCCGCTCACCATTATGGATAGCCCCTGGGCGCTGGTGGTCGAGCTGCCAGAAGAAGAAGCCTTCGCCCGTATCCGCCAGCTAGAGGTGATCTTCTTTGTTGCCATGCTGACGGCCATTGTGCTGGTCATTATCGCCTCGCACTGGCTGTCGAACTCCATCACCGCCCCCCTGCTGCGTCTCACCTGGGCTGCGGAACAAGTCTCGGCCGGTGACATGGACCAAAAGATCGAGGGAACCGAGCGCTGTGACGAAATCGGTCGTCTGGCGATCAGCTTTGCCCGGATGCAGTCCTCGGTGAGGGAAAAAATGACCCTGATCCGCGAGCAAAACAACGAGCTGGAGCAGAGTATCCAGATCATCCAGCAGAAAAACAAAGAGCTGCAGACCGCCGATAAACTCAAGGATGAATTCCTGGCCACCACATCCCATGAACTGCGTACCCCGCTCCATGGCATGGTCGGGATTGCCGAGTCGCTGCTGGCCGGTGCCAACGGCCCGGTCCAGCATTCGCAACGGCGCCAGCTTGAAGTGATGATCAACAGCGGCCAGCGACTGACCAACCTGGTTGATGATCTGCTCGACTACCACAAGATGCGCTACGGCGATCTCGATATCCATAAACAAGCGGTGGATGTTGCCTCCGCTGCCAGGTTGGTACTGGAGCTCTCCGGCCATCTGCTCGGCAGCAAACCGGTACGTATCATCAACCAGATCCCCAATGACTTGCCTCTGGTACAGGGTGATGAACAGCGGCTGGAGCAAGTTCTCTACAACTTGGTCGGCAACGCCATTAAGTACACCTCGGAAGGAAAAATCATTCTTTCCGCCACCATCCTAGAATCCCAGCTGCGCATTCAGGTGGTCGATACCGGCCAGGGGATCCCGGCCGAACAGCTGGAACACATCTTCGAGCCACTGATCCAGGCCAATACCCAGTCGGCCAACTACCGCCAAGGCTCCGGCCTCGGCCTGTCAATCAGCCGCCAGCTCATCGAGCTGATGGGGGGACGGCTGTATGTCAGCAGCCAGCCAATGATCGGTACCACCTTCAGTTTCACCCTC
This sequence comes from Photobacterium sp. DA100, assembly GCF_029223585.1. NCBI lineage: Bacteria > Pseudomonadati > Pseudomonadota > Gammaproteobacteria > Vibrionales > Vibrionaceae > Photobacterium > Photobacterium sp. DA100. Next base: position 3,334,039 of record NZ_CP119423.1, read on the forward strand.
AACCTCGCTTCCGAAGCCGATATTGCCAACAGCGAGCTGTCCGACCGCAGCCGCCACTTCCAGATTCCCTCCGTGGAAGCCCAGGCCTACGAACTGGAGCACATCGAGGAAAACCCCGATGGCGAGTTGCTGCTCATTGTTGACGATGAGCCGGTGAACCTGCAGGTGCTTCACAACTTCCTCCGCCTCGAGGGTTACCGGGTGATCACCGCAGAAAGTGGCCCGCAAGCGCTGAAACTGGTCGAGAGCCACCAGCCAGCACTGATGCTGCTGGATATCATGATGCCGGAAATGTCAGGCTATGAAGTGTGTGAACAATTACGCCAGCGCTACAATATGCTGGATCTCCCGATCATCATGCTGTCGGCACTCGGGCAGGTACAGGATAGGATCCGAGGCTTCGAATCAGGGGCCAATGATTACCTCACCAAGCCGTTCAACAAAGAGGAGCTGACGGCACGGATCGGCGCCCACCTCAAAGCCGGGCAAACCGAGCGTCAGCTCAAGGAGAACCAGCGCCTTGCCGAAGAAATCGAACGCCGGGAGCAGGTGGAAAACAGCCTGCTGGAAACCCAAAACCGCTTGCTTGGCTTGCTGGAGTCCTCCAACGAGGCAATTCTCTGCGTCCAAAGCGGGGGGCGGATACGCTATGCCAATGCCGCGGCAGGCAAGCTCTTCAACCGCTCGCCGGAGCAGGTTGAGCGCCACCATATCGAAGATATCCTGGCCACTCACCTGCCTCAGGATATCAGCCAAAGTCACCACTTCCACGGCAGCTTGATGTTCCGGATCGGCGATAGCCTCCAGTCCCTTGATACCGATGTCATCAATCTCCCCGAAGAGTCGGGACTACAAAGGATGTTTATCTTCGATAACCAAGGCCAAACCAGCAGCCACCGTATAGAAGTGCTCGAAAATGCCGTCGAAGTACTGTCGGGGTTCGCCTTCAACCGCAACAAGGACAGTCTGCAGAAGCTGCGCCATCTGGGTGACGAGTTCTGCTCCCTGGCAGACAAGCTCGAGGGCAACAGCAAAAGCAAGAATGACACCCTGCGGGAGCTGCTGGTCGACATCATGAAAACCACCCTCAATCACTGGGAAGAGTCGACCCAAAAAACCAAGTTTGAACTGGCAGAGGAAAGTGGCCTGTGGCGGGTCTATCTCGACCGTAGCACCCTGCAAACCCGCACGCTGGATAAATACCTGCATTTGGAAACCCTGCCGAAAACGCCCCGCTGGCGTACCGTACTCAGTACCATTGATTTTGTCCTTGAGCGCAGCCCTTGCAATACCGCGGCCCATTCCGAGCTGCTGGCAATGAAGGAGCAGCTGCAGCACATTATCAATCAATAGCGCGCGCCCCCTCGGAAAGCCTGCCTGGTGCAGGCTTTTTTTTGCCTCAAATTATCCTTAGAAAAATGCAAAAGCCGCGAGATGACAAACCGAAACAGTGGCCAAAAACTCCGCAACTCTAGCCATATGATGCGTCAAACCCAGCTGTTCCGATGAAAACTTTCAGTTTATGAGAAGGTAATCACAACAAAGTCTCCGCATAAATTTTCCGCAAGGAATTAAGCTGTTTTTTTCCGCTGTTACATTCCCACCGAAATCACCTACGCGTAAGTTATTGTTTTAAATTAACTTAACTAGGCGTGGTGATTATTGACTAATGAAACAGAAAAATAAAAAACGCGACCTCCCGCACACCTCCGTCGAGGGCGGGCGCTGGATCACAGTCCGTTATTAACGTTTTTTACGGAGGGAAGCGTGAATTTAACGTTTTTGACGGGCAGCCTGATTGACCGTTTTGTTAATCCGGAGTTTCCTTAAGGCACACAGAGCCTACAAGGCCATTTGTTCAGGTGCGTTACTCAACTTGAACAAAGTAGGTTCTTCCTCCCCGTGCATACGGGGCTTTTTCCATAAGTGAAACTAAGAGCAAAGAGTAAGGAACAGCTATGCTTGCCAATATAAAGAAAACCCAGTTAGCGCTAGCCGTTGTCGCAGCCGCTTCAACTATGTTAACCGCCCCAGTGGCGTCAGCTGCAGAGCGCAGCGAGCTAACCATGGTGCCTAAGTTCTACCCAACCTTTGTACGTAACTTTAACCCTTACCTACAGACTCAGCTGGATACCACCTATGACTTCATCTTCGAACCATTGGTTGTGTTCAATGAGCTGAAGGGCAACGAGCCGGTCATGCGTTTGGCAAAAGACTACTACATGTCTGATGACCTGATGCAAGTAACCTTCGAAATCCGTGATGGCGTAAAATGGTCTGACGGCAAAACCTTTACCGCCAAAGATGTTGCCTTCACCTTCGAACTACTGAAAAAACACCCAGAGCTTGACCGCACTGGTATCAATGCCCGCCTGAAAGGTGTCCAAGCGAAAGGCGACAAAGTGACCTTCAGCTTAAATGAAGCGAACTCGAATGTTCCTTACCTGATCTCCAAAGTTGCAGTGGTTCCAGAGCACATCTGGAGCAAGGTGGACGATCCTACACGCTTTACCAATGAAAACCCTGTCGGTACCGGTCCGTTTACCGAAATCGATACCTTTACCCCTCAGCTATACACCCAGTGCCGTAACCCGAACTACTGGGACAACGCCAACCTAGACGTGGACTGTCTGCGCCTGCCGCAGGTGGGTGGCAACGACCAATTCCTTGGCCAGGTACTGAGCGGCCAGTTTGACTGGACATACGCGTTCATTCCGGATGTGGACAGCACCTACGCCGCCGCTAGCCCGAACAACAAGTACTGGTACCCTGCCGGTGGTACTCAGGCATTCATGCTGAACTACAATACGCCGAACAAGGGCAACCACGAAGCCATCAACAACATTGACTTCCGCCGTGCCTTCTCAATGGCAATCGACCGCGAAACGATCATTGATATCGCCTTCTACGGCGGCGGTGTGGTGAATGACTACGCATCAGGCCTGGGCCAGGCATTTGCTTCATGGTCCGACAATGCGGTCTACGAGAAGTACAAGCCATACATGACCTACAACGTTGCTAACGCCAAGGCCCTTTTGAAGAAAGCAGGCTTCAAAGACACCAATGGTGATGGCTATGTTGAAACCCCGACCGGCAAGAGCATTGAGCTGACTATCCAGTCGCCTAACGGTTGGACCGACTTCAACAATACCGTACAGCTCAGCGTTGAAATGCTTCAGGAAGTGGGCATCAAGGCCAAGGCCAGCACCCCGGACTTCTCGGTATACAACCAGGCGATGCTAGATGCGACGTATGATGTGGCGTACACCAACTACTTCCACGGTGCGGATCCTTACACCTACTGGGATAGTGCTTACCACTCTCGCTTCCAGGCCAACGAAGGCATGCCTCGCTTCGCGCTGCACTACTGGCAGAGCAAGGAGCTAGATAGCTTACTGGCTGGTTTCTACAAGACGGCAGATCGCGATGAGCAGGTGAAAATGGCTCACGCTATCCAGAAGATCATTGCAGAGAACCAGGTAACCATCCCAGTCATGTCTGGTGCCTACACCTCGCAGTACAACACTTCACGCTTTACCGGTTGGTGGAACGAGAACAACCCGAAAGGGCGTCCAATGCCAATCACCAACACCCAAGAGCGTCTACTGCAAGTACTTGACCTAAAACCTAAATCGTAATTTTCGCAATTTGCGGTGCGCACCTTGCGCACCGCCCCTTCAACCTTCCCCCTTAGAAATAACTATGGCCAGTGGTCAGGGAAGAGTGTGTCTGAAATCTGGTTAGAGAAGCTGGATATTTTAAGGTGTGAGTTATGGGATTTTTTATACGCAGACTTAGCTTTTATTTTATTGCGCTCCTGTTCGCAATAACCCTCAATTTTATTATTCCCCGGGCCATGCCCGGTGATCCGGTCACCATGATGTTTGCCAATGCCGCCGTGCAGGTGACCCCAGAACGTATTGCCGCGATGAAAGAGCTGCTGGGCTTTGTCGACGGCCCTATCTACCAGCAATACCTGATCTACCTAAAAGGAATCCTGTCGTGGGATTTGGGGATTTCCATCCAGACCTACCCGCAAACCGTTAACGACGTTTTGGGCAATGCCGTTGGCTGGTCACTGTTCCTGGCAGGGACCGCGGTTATCTTGGCATTCTGCCTCGGTTCGACCCTCGGCATCTTTGCGGCATGGAAGCGCGGCAGCAAGTACGACGCTTTCATTTCTCCGGGCATGATGGTGGTGCAAGCCGTACCACCTGTGGTCGTGGCCATGCTGGTACTCTACACCTTCGCGATTGGCACCAAGTGGTTCCCGTCGACCTATGCCTACACCCCGGGGACAACGCCTGACTGGACCAGCTTGGATTTCTACCTGGATGTGGGCTACCACGCCGTGTTGCCGCTGTTCTGCGCCACGATCATCCAGATCGGTGGCTTCCTGATCAACATGCGTAACAACATGATCAACCTGCTCAACGAAGACTACATCACGATGGCAAAAGGCAAGGGCCTGAGCGAAAACCGCGTGGTCTTCAAGTACGCCGCCCGAAATGCCATGCTGCCGAGTGTCACCGCCCTGTCCATGGCTATCGGTATGGCCATCGGTGGCCAACTGATCATCGAGATGATTTTCAACTACCCGGGGCTTGGCACTGTACTGCTCAATGCCATTAACACCCGTGACTACCAAGTGCTGCAGGGCCAGCTACTGATCATGACGATGTTCATGCTGTTCTTCAACTTCTTGGCCGACATTCTTATCGTTGCTCTGGATCCTCGCCTACGTAAGGGAGGCAAATAATCATGAAAGGACTAATTAAACTACTCTCTGGCAATGCCAAAGCTATGCTGGGCCTTATCATCATCGCGACCTTCGTTTGTGGTGCGCTGTTTGCCCCAATGATCACCAAGCACGCACCTGATAAGCGTACCGGTAACCCGCATGAATACCCGGCCTTTGTCGTGAAGGCTGCGCAGAATAACCCTGACGGTTGGGTGGCAACCAGCCTGGCCGATAGTAAGCGTACCTTACGGATGTCCAAGGATGCTGACCACGTTCTAGGCACCACCCGCATGGGCCGGGATGTCTGGTCTCAAGTGGTTTACGGTGCCCGTACGTCACTGGCTGTCGGTTTCGGTGCCGGGATCATGGTGTGCTTCTTGGCAACGGTTATCGGTGTCTCCGCCGGTTACTTTGGTGGCCGTGTCGACGACATCCTGTCAGCCGCTATGAACATCATGCTGGTGATCCCCCAGCTGCCGCTGTTGTTCGTGATTGCCGCCTTCATTGGTCAGGCGGGCCCTCTCACTATCGCTATCGTCATCGGGATGACTTCCTGGGCATGGGGTGCCCGTGTAGTCAGGGCCCAGACTCTGTCCCTGCGTGAGAAAGAATTCGTCAAGGCGGCAGAGGTCTTGGGCGAATCACCTGTGCGCATCATCTTTGTCGAGATCTTGCCTAACCTGATTTCCATTGTCGGCGCCAGCTTCATCGGCTCGGTCATGCTCGCCATTATGACCGAAGCAACCCTGTCTTTCCTGGGCTTGGGTAACCCGAACTCGATTAGCTGGGGCATCATGCTCTACAACGTACAGACCTCCTCCTCGATGCTGGTCGGTGCCTGGTGGGAACTGTTGGCTCCATGTCTGGCCCTGACATTCATTGCCGTTGGTCTGGCGATGCTTAACTTTGCAGTCGATGAAATCGCCAACCCGCAGCTGCGCTCGCACAAAGGCATGCGCCGCTGGAAGAACATGGCTAAAGAAAACCAGAAACACGCTCAGGCCACTATCAAGCCTCAGCCAGCCCTTGAAGGGGGAGAGAAATAATGACCAATCCACAAATTTCTATCCGCAACCTGTGCGTTGACTACATTACCGATGCCGGTGATGTGCGTGCGGTAAACAACGTCAGCTTCGATATCGGCAAAGGCGAAATCTTTGGGCTGGCTGGTGAGTCCGGCTGTGGTAAATCCACCGTGGCCTTTTCCCTGATGCGCCTGCACAAGCCGCCTGCATTTATCACCGGCGGTGAGGTTATCTTCGACGGCCACGGTGACATCCTGAAGTTCAATGACATGCAGATGTCTGCCTTTCGCTGGAGCGAGATCTCGATGGTCTTCCAAAGTGCGATGAACGCCCTCAACCCGGTGCTGACACTGGAGGAGCAGTTCTGCGATGTGATCATGCGCCATACCGCCATGACCCGCCAGCAGGCAGTGCGCCGAGCAGAAGGCCTGCTGGAAATCGTTGATATCCACCCTAGCCGGCTGCGTGACTACCCGCACCAGTTCTCTGGCGGTATGCGCCAGCGTCTGGTGATCGCCATTGCCCTGGCTCTCAATCCAAAGATGATCATCATGGATGAGCCGACAACCGCCCTGGATGTGGTGGTACAGCGCGAGATCCTGCAAAAGATCTACGCCCTGAAGGAAGAATTCGGTTTCTCTATCCTGTTCATTACCCATGATCTGTCTTTGATGGTCGAGTTCTCCGATCGTATCGGCATCATGTATTCCGGCGAGCTGGTTGAAGTCGCACCGTCGAAGCAAATTCTGGAAACCCCGTTCCATCCTTATACCGAAGGGCTGGGCAGTTCATTCCCACCGCTGACCGGACCGAAAACCCGCCTGACAGGGATCCCGGGCAACCCGCTCAACTTGCTGGAAGTACCGACCGGGTGCCGGTTCCAGGCCCGCTGCGGCAAAGCCCATGACGCCTGCTTTAGCCAAGCAACCCAGCTTCGCCAGTTGGAACACGGCCGTTTTAGTAACTGCCACCTATTCCACAAGAGCAGTTAAGGATTAAGTAATAGGAAGCATTATGAGCAAGCCAACCGGACAACCAATTATTGAAGGGAAGAACCTGGTTAAGGACTTCCCGGTCAACAGCAACTCGCTGAAGAAATCCATGATGCGCGCTATCAACGACGTGTCATTCAAGATGTACAAAAGCCGCGGCCTCTCCGTCGTCGGCGAATCCGGCTCGGGCAAATCGACCACGGCCAAGATGATAGCCAAAATGTATGCCCCGACAGCCGGCAAGATTGAATACTACGGGCGCGATATTGCCACCATTGAGAAAAAAGCCGATCTGATGCAATACCGCCAGGGAATCCAGATGGTATGGCAAGACCCGTTCGGCTCGTTGAACCCGACCCATACCATTTTCCACCATGTTGCCCGCCCGCTGCTGATCCACAACAAGGTGAGCAAGGGCAACAAGAAGGAGCTGGAAGAGAAGGTCTACGATTTGCTCGAACAGGTTGGTCTAATCCCGCCGAAAGAAACAGCAGCCAAGTACCCGCACCAGCTTTCTGGCGGCCAGCGCCAGCGCGTGAACCTGGCCAGAAACATTGCCGTCGGTGCTGAGGTGGTCCTGGCCGACGAGCCCACGTCGATGCTCGATGTGTCGATCCGGGCCGGGGTCCTCAACCTGATGGAAGAGATGAAGTTCGAGCGCGAGATGGCGCTGCTTTACATCACCCACGATATCGCAACCGCGCGCTACATTGCTGAAGATCTGGCGGTGATGTACGTCGGCCACATGGTCGAATGGGGGGACACCGAGGAGATCATCCACGATCCCCAGCACCCATATACCCAGCTGCTGGTATCGGCAGTGCCGGATCCGAAGAAGTCGATCCACGAGAAGCTCAAGGGGAACAAGGGGGAGATCCCGCTCTGGACACCGGAGAGCCTAGGCTGCCCATTTGCCGGTCGCTGTACCCACGCCACCGACAAGTGCCGCCAGCAACTGCCGGGAGTTACCCAGCTCTCCGACAACCATTTCGTGCGTTGTTACCTGTACGAGAATTAACGGAGGGATCATGCAGCTGTTAATCAATCACTTAGGCTATGAGCAATTTGGCCATAAGCAAGCAGTCGTCCAAGCGTCCTCGGCCATTGACACCCAATATGCCGAGCTACTGTGTGCCAACAGCCACCAGCCAATTATGCAGCTGCCTCTTGTGGCCTGTGGTCCGGTCGATCAATGGCATACAGGACTCACCTACACGGTCGACTTTTCCGCACTCAACAAGTGCGGGGACTACCTGATGCGTGTTGGTGAAATCCTGTCGGAGCCATTTGCCATCGCCGAGGGGCTATTGATGACGCGCACTTTCAGCGATGTCCTGCACTATTTTAAATCCCAGCGCTGCGGCGGTAAGTTTGACCTTGCGGATCAAGCTATACCGCTACTTGGCACCGATACCCGAGTTGATGTCCGCGGTGGCTGGTACGACGCATCCGGCGACGTCAGCAAATACCTGAGTCACCTTTCTTTCAGCAACTATTTCAATCCCCAGCAGACTCCGATGGTGGTATGGAATATGCTGACAGCATTCGAAAAGCTGGCCGACGAACAGTCTTTCGCGGCTTTCAGCCGGGTCCGGCTGCTGGAAGAAGCCCTTCATGGAGCTGACTTCCTGCTGAAAATGCAATCACCGCAGGGCTTCTTCTACACCACCGTGTTCGATAAATGGAGCAAGCAAACCGATCAGCGTGAGATCTGCAGCTACGCCCATCAGAGTGGCGACAAGTCTGACGATTTCCAAGCGGGCTTCCGTCAGGGCGGGGGCGTAGCTATTGCTGCCTTGGCTGCGGCTAGCCGGATCTTGCGTAGTTCTTCGGCACAACACATAGGCTACCCGGCAATAAACCGCGATGCCTATCTGAAGGCTGCCGTACAAGGCTACTGGCACCTGATCGAGTACAACACCCAATACCTCAATGACGGTACCGAGAATATTATCGATGAATACTGTGCGCTGCTGGCTAGCGTAGAATTATTCCGTGCCATCGGCGATGAGGACTTCTTAATTCAGGCCCGTCACTGGGCCGACAGGCTGGCCAAGCGGCAATGTAGTGACGAGCAGCAACAACATTTTTGGTCTGCTAACCACGATGGCAGCCGGCCTTACTTTCATGCAGCCGAAGCCGGCTTGCCGGTGATCAGCCTGCTCCAGTATCTGGCCATCGAACCCGACTCAGAGCGCCGGCAACGACTGGGAAAGGTTATCGCCAATGCCGTCGCGTTCGAACTCAATATTACCCATGGCGTGGCCAACCCGTTTGGCTACCCGCGCCAGTACACCAAACCTCTTAACGGCCAGAAAGCAGCCACATTTTTCATTCCCCACCAGAACGAAACCGGCTACTGGTGGCAGGGAGAAAATGCCCGTTTGGCCTCGCTTGCCAGTATGGCATTCCTTGCCGCGGGCATACCAAGCTGCCAGCCACTGCGCCCCCAGCTCAAAGCCTATGGCCAACGCTTGCTTGATTGGCTGCTGGGACTGAACCCATTTGATATCTCGATGCTTGATGGCCACGGCCGCAATAATCCGGACTACCTGCCAGAGCTCGGCTTTTTCAATGCGAGAGGCGGCATCTGCAACGGTATCACCTCTGGGGTCGACAACGAGCATGACATTGCCTTTAACCCGGCCCCTTACCATCAGGATATGTTGCAGAACTGGCGCTGGGGGGAGCAATGGATCCCCCATGCCGCATGGTATTTATTGGCTGTAACGCTGCAATTCAAGGAGCGACACGATGACTGATCCTATTCGCTATTACGTCGGGGTCGACGGGGGCGGCACATCCTGCCGCGCCCGGATCACCGACCATAACGGGCACTGCCTGGGGGAAGCCAAAACCGGCAGCGCCAATATCTTGCTGGGCGCTGATGTTGCCATGGCATCGATCATCGATGCCATTGCGACCGCAGCCGCCGCCGCGGGCCTTACCGAGGACTGCTACCCGGCAATGTCTGTTGGCCTGGCCTTGGCGGGCGCCGAGCAGCGCTCGGCATGGTATGAGTTTATGGCCCAGCCACACCCGTTTGGGGCTGTCACCCTAAACACCGATGCCTACGGGGCTTGCCTTGGTGCCTGGGGCGGTAACGACGGGGCAATTTTGATCGCAGGCACAGGCTCGTGCGGGATCTTGCTCAAAGACACCAAACAGCACGTGGTTGGCGGACGCGAGTTTCCGATCTCCGATCAGGGCGGCGGCGCCGTCATGGGGCTTCGCCTTATCCAGCAAACCCTGCTGGCCCATGACGGGATCCGTCCCATGACGGCACTGGCAGAGCATGTGCTTGACCACTTCAACCATGATATCGATGCCATCGTCAGCTGGTCTAAAACTGCCCGCCCCTGTGATTACGGCCAATTCTCTCCTGCTATTTTTGCAGAGGCCTACCGGGGTGATGCACTGGGGATCGAACTGCTCAACCAGACGGCAGCGGACGTAGAAATGTGGATGAAAGCCCTGATCCATCGCGGGGCCAATCAAATCTGCCTGATGGGCAGTATTGCCGAGCGGATCAGGCCCTGGCTGATCCCGCCTTTGCAACAGCGCATCACCCCGCCATTGGGTGACGCGATGGATGGTGCGCTGGCCATGGCCCGCGGTAACCACAACCTATACCCATTGTGAGGTAGCTATGAGCTTTCGTCTCGATTTTGTCGTCATCGACCAGCAGCCGGATCAATCCCGGCTCGCGCTGACGCTTCACAACTTGTCAGACCGGCCGCTGTGTCTGTGGTCACTGCATTTCACACTGGGGCGTTGGATCAACCATACCAGCTTGACCCATGGCCAGCTTGAACAGGTAGGAAGCTACTGCACCTTAACCCCTGGCCGTGATGAAGTGCTAAAGCCCAATGACCACTTCTACACCGAGTTCACCATAGGGACCAAGCCGTTTACGCTACTGGATGATGGAATCATTGACGCTTTCATCTGCAGTGAGGGCCAAACGCCATTAATCACCCCTCAGCCGGTAGAAATCACCGCCTTTGGCTTGCAGCAGCCGAACCGCAACCGTCACAGTACGCCGCTTGAACCGGCCGCGGCAATCAGTCTCGTCCCTGCACCGCAACAGCTAAAAGCCCTGGTCGGAAAGTTTACATTCACTCCCCACTCGGCCATCTCACTGGGTACCCCTCTGGCTGAAGGTTGCTGCCGCTGGTTGCAGGCCGAGCTCGAGCGCCAACTTAACGAGCCGATCGACGTCCAGCCGCAAGGCAATATTCACTACCAATACCGGGGGCAGTTGGCTGAGGGCGCATATCAGCTGCTGGTGGAACAAGATGATATCTGGTTGCTGGCCAGCTCTGAAGCCGGCTTCTGTTATGCCACCTCATCCTTGCTGCAGCTGTTTCCCCCGCAACCCAATCACCGGGCAGAAGCGGCCCGTCGCCTACCCATGGTGGAGATCAGCGATGCACCGCACTTTGGCCACCGCGGCATGATGCTGGACTGTGCCCGCCACTTCCATCCGGTGGCGCGGATCAAGTTCTTGCTCGACCAGCTGGCACGATACAAGTTCAACGTTTTCCACTGGCACCTCACCGATGACGAAGGCTGGCGCGTAGAGATAGATGCCTACCCGGAACTGACTCGCATTGGTGCCTGGCGTGGCCCCAACGAGCCAATCCAACCGCAATTTACCACCATAAGCCACCGCTACGGCGGCTATTACACCAAGCAGGATATCCGTGACATCATCGACTATGCCGCGGATCGCGGGATCATGGTGATCCCGGAGATTGATATCCCGGGACATTGTCGTGCGGCAATAAAATCACTACCCGAATTACTTGTGGATCCTCAGGACCGCTCTGTTTACCGAAGTATTCAGGGGTACAACGACAACATCTTGTCGCCTGCATTGCAGGGGACTTATACCTTCCTCACCAAGGTACTCGATGAAATCTGCGAGCTTTTCCCCGCGCCTTATGTCCATATCGGAGCCGATGAAGTCCCGACAGGAGTTTGGACCGATAGCCCTGCCTGCCAGGCTTTGATGGACGAACATGGCTACGCCGAACCCATGGAGCTTCAGGGCCACCTCTTGCGCTTTGCCGAGCATCATCTCAACAGCAAAGGCAAGCGCATGATGGGCTGGGAAGAAGCGACCCACGGCGACAAGGTCAGCAAGGACACCATTATTTTCTCCTGGTTGAACGAGCAAGCCGGACTCTCCGCAGCCCAAGCGGGGTATGAAGTTGTGATGCAACCCGGCCAAAGTACTTACCTCGATATGGCCCAAGGCGACTCTGCCGACGAGGCGGGGGTCGACTGGGCAGGCAAGCTTGTCCTGGAGCAGGTATACCAATACCAGCCCCTTGCCGATTTGCCGACCTCAGATCCCGCCCACCAACGTATCAGAGGCATCCAGTGCGCCCTCTGGTGCGAGCTGATCAATAGCCAGAGCCGATTCGAGTACATGATCTACCCACGCTTGCTGGCCATCGCCGAGATCGGCTGGACAGCCCCGGAAAAACGCAGCTGGCCAGATTTCACCGCCCGCCTAGCCGGCCAGTTTGCTTATTTAGACAAAGTAGGCATCAATTACCGTCGCTGCGAGTAAGGCGCAGGACAACGATTACAATAAAAGGATTGAAACACCATGAAATACGGTTTTTTTGATAACGACAATAGAGAGTATGTGATCACTCGTCCTGACGTCCCCGCGCCTTGGACCAACTACTTGGGAACAGAAAAATTCTGTACCGTTATCTCGCACAACGCGGGAGGGTACTCTTTCTATAACTCACCAGAGTACAACCGGGTGACCAAATTCCGCCCGAACGCGACCTTCGACCGCCCTGGCCACTATGTCTACCTGCGCGACGACGAAACAGGCGACTACTGGTCTATTTCATGGCAGCCTGTGGCCAAAAGCCTAGATGAAGCCAACTACGAAATCCGCCATGGCTTGTCATACTCCAAGTTCAAGTGTGAATACAGTGGTATCACCGCGACCAAAACCCTTTTTGTTCCCAAAGGTGAAGATGCCGAAGTGTGGGATGTGGTTATCAAAAACACCACCGATAAGCCACGTACCATCAGTGCCTTCTCATTTGTTGAGTTCTCGTTCAGTCATATTCAGTCTGATAACCAAAACCACCAGATGTCACTGTACTCTGCCGGTACGGAGTACAACGATGGCGTGATCGAATACGATCTCTACTACAACACTAATGACTTTGAAGGCTTCTACTTCCTGGCCTCAACGTTCTCGCCTGACAGTTACGATGGCCAGCGTGACAGCTTCCTCGGCCTGTACCGTGACGAAGCCAACCCGATTGCCGTTGAAAAAGGCCAGTGTTCAAACTCAGCCCAGACCTGTTACAACCATTGTGGCTCTCTGCACAAGCAGTTCACCATTCAACCGGGTGAAGAAGTCCGCTTTGCTTACATCCTCGGTATCGGCAAGGGCAATGGCGAACGCTTGAGGGCCAAATACCAGAACCCTGAGGAAATCGATGCGGCCTTCGCAGGGATCAAAGCCCACTGGGATGAGCGTTGCGCCAAATTCCAAGTCAAGTCACCCAATGAAGGGCTCGACACCATGATCAATGCCTGGACCCTGTATCAGGCCGAAACCTGTGTGGTCTGGTCCCGTTTTGCCTCCTTCATCGAAGTCGGCGGACGCACCGGGCTGGGCTATCGCGATACCGCCCAAGATGCCATTTCCGTGCCGCACTCCAACGCCACCATGACCCGCAAGCGCCTAGTCGATCTATTGCGCGGCCAGGTTAAAGCTGGCTATGGCCTTCACCTGTTCGATCCCGACTGGTTTGATCCGGAGAAAGCCGATGTCAAACCCTCCAAGTCGCCAACGGTTGTCCCAACCCCGAGCGACGAAGATAAGATCCACGGTATCGAAGATACCTGCTCGGACGATCACCTCTGGCTGATCCCGACTATCTGTAAGTACGTGATGGAAACCGGCGAAGAGCACTTCTTTGATGAAGTGATCACCTATGCCGACGGCGGCGATGCGACCGTTTACGAGCACATGAAAGCAGCGCTGAACTTCTCTGCTGAATATGTGGGGCAAACGGGGATCTGTAAGGGCTTGCGTGCCGACTGGAATGACTGCTTGAACCTTGGCGGGGGCGAGTCAGCCATGGTGTCCTTCCTTCACTTCTGGGCACTACAGGAATTCATCGAACTGGCCAAGTATCTTGGCAATAGCGAGGATGTGGCCAAATATACAGAAATGGCAGCCAATGTCCGAGAAGCCTGTGAAAAACACCTGTGGGACGAGGAAGGCGGCTGGTATATCCGAGGCCTCACCAAAAACGGTGACAAGATCGGTACCGCCCAGCAAACAGAGGGGCGCATCCACCTTGAATCCAACACCCTTGCGGTTCTGTCAGGCCTGGCATCCCAAGAGCGCGGCGAGCAAGCCATGGATGCCGTCGACGAAAACCTATTCTCGGAATACGGCTTGCACCTGAATGCCCCATCGTTTGCCACACCAAATGATGACATCGGCTTTGTTACCCGCGTTTACCAGGGAGTAAAAGAGAATGGCGCCATCTTCTCCCACCCCAATCCTTGGGCCTGGGTAGCGGAAGCCAAGCTCGGCCGAGGCGATCAGGCAATGAAGTTCTACGATGCCCTGAACCCTTACAACCAAAATGACATCATCGAAAAACGCATTGCCGAACCTTATTCGTACGTTCAGTTCATCATGGGACGCGACCATCAAGACCATGGCCGAGCTAACCACCCATGGCTGACAGGTACCTCTGGCTGGGCCTATTTTGCTGTCACCAACTTCATTTTGGGCGTACAGACTGGTTTTGCGGGTCTGACGGTAAACCCTTGTATTCCGACCCATTGGCCGGGCTTTGAGGTCACTCGTCAGTGGCGCGGTGCAACATATCAGATAACAGTGGAAAACCCGAACGGCGTCAGCAAAGGCATTCGTTCAATTAACCTCAATGGCGAATTGATTGAAGGGGCCATTCCGGTGCAGCCAGCTGGCAGCACCAATACCGTGACCGTTGTTATGGGCTAACACATCTTGGGGCGCCAGTTGCGCCCCGTCTATCTACGAGAGAATAGGAGTTCCACTATGATCCAATTTGGAACCGGAGGCTGGCGAGCACTTATCGGTGAAGAGTTCACCAAAGACAATGTGCGCTTGGCTGCCCAGGGGTTAGCAAATATCATGATCGCCGAGCAGGTTACTGATAACGGGTTTGTTATCGGGTATGACCGCCGTTTTCTGTCAGACAAAGCAGCGGCCTGGTTTGCCGAAGTACTGGCCGCAAACGGGATCAAAGTCAGCTTTATCAATAAGTTTGTTCCCACTCCGATTGTTATGTTCCAGGCCAAGGAAACCGGGGCTACATACTCGGCCTGTATCACCGCCTCGCATAACCCTGCCGACTACAACGGTATCAAAGTCTTCATCGAAGGGGGCCGAGATGCTGATGAAGTGATTACGGCTAAAATTGAACAGCAGGTCGCGACACTCACAGCCAAAGACGTCAAGTCAGTCGACTTCGAGCAAGCGCTTGAGGACAAGCTGATTACCTTGATCAACCCGATGAATGACTTTGTCGACTCCATCATTAACTTCATCGATATTGAAGCGATCAAAAAAGCCAACTTGCGAGTACTGATTGATCCTATGTTCGGGGTCGCCAAAAACGCCCTGCAAACCGTGCTGATCACGGGACGATGTGATGTTGATGTGATCAACGATGGCCAAAATCCTGCATTTGGCGGCTTGATGCCTTCACCGAGTGCGGCAACACTGTACCGCCTGAAACACCTTGTCGCCCACGAGGGCTACGACATCGGTATCGGCACCGATGGTGATGCCGATCGTCTCGGGATCATCGATGAGAAAGGCCACTTCATTCACCCCAATGAAGTCTTGATGTTGCTCTATTACTACCTGCTTGAGTATAAGGGCTGGAAAGGCTCGGTTGTGCGCAATATTGCCACAACGCACCTACTGGATAAAATTGCGGCAGACCATAGCGAAAAGAGCTTCGAAGTCCCTGTCGGCTTCAAGCACATCAGCTCACAAATGGAGGCCGATGACTCCCTCATTGGTGGTGAAAGCTCGGGCGGCCTGACCATACGTGGCCATATCAAAGGTAAAGATGGAGTATTCGCTTCCAGCTTGCTGGTCGAAATGATCAGCGTCACCGGCAAGAAACTGTCGGAAATGCTCGATGAAATCTACAGCAAATATGGCTATGCCTATACCGCCGAAGGTGACTGTACCTTCCGCCCAGCCGAGCGCCAGCATCTCTACGACCGAATTTACATCAACAAAGAGTTGCCTGAGTTTGAATGGGAGGTCGAGCGAGTCAGCTATGCCGACGGTGCCAAGGTCTACTTCAAGAACGGGGGCTGGGCATTGGCCCGTTTCTCGGGCACGGAACCACTTTTACGACTGTTCGCTGAGATGGAGAACCAAGAACAGGCAGAAAAGGTTGTGAGTCAATTGAAGACTTTCCTCAACCTTTAACGCTTCCCCCTTTCTCAACACTAGCCATACCACTGCCTTGGCTGGTGTTGGGGATACACGTTGAGTCCTATCGTAACACGCGCATAGCTGTTACATTTCGCAGGCTTTAGCCTTGGCGGCAAGGGTAGCTTAGCTACCCTTTTTCTTTATCTAAACCTCGGACAATTGGCGATCCAACAAATATCTCTTTCAAACAGAAGGTGTCATTAAATAATGCTGCGAAAAGTTGGTATTTCGCACAAGGAGATACTCAGCTATTCCACGAGCTCAGGCTTCTCTATTCCGAAGATATTGCTTTATTGCCTGTAGCCTCAAGCCGATAGCATTGGTCGGAAACGTAAAAAATCCCAAGTATTTCTTCGGGAACGCCTCGTTGAGGCTTCTTAATAAGTGGCGGAACAGCCGGGCTGGCGCTCCAGCGGGACTCATTCGCCTGCAAGGCGAACATAACCGACAGATGTAAAAAACCCCAGCCTTTCGTCGGGGACGCCTAGTTTGAGGTTTCTTAATAAGTGGCGGAGGGCCGGGCTTGCGCACAAGCGGGACTCATTCGCCTGCAAGGCGAACATATCCGACAGACGTAAAAAAGCCCCGTCTTTCGACGAGGCTTCTTAATAAGTGGCGGAGGGCCGGGCTGGCGCTCCAGCGGGACTCATTCGCCTGCAAGGCGAACTTATCCGACAGACGTAAAAAAGCCCCGTCTTTCGACGAGGCTTCTTAATAAGTGGCGGAGCGGACGGGACTCGAACCCGCGACCCCCGGCGTGACAGGCCGGTATTCTAACCAACTGAACTACCGCTCCACTCAAATCACCGTGTGTTCAGCACGATAATCTAAATTGGAAGCCTGGCGATGTCCTACTCTCACATGGGGAGGCCCCACACTACCATCGGCGCTATTACGTTTCACTGCTGAGTTCGGCATGGGATCAGGTGGGTCCATAATGCTATGGTCGCCAAGCAAAATTCTTACAATCTCGAAAGCTGATGTTCTCGCACTACATTCAAGTGCTCATGGAGTCCGTTAAAACCCCTTGGGTGTTGTATGGTTAAGCCTCACGGGCAATTAGTACAGGTTAGCTCAACGCCTCACAACGCTTACACACCCTGCCTATCTACGTCGTAGTCTCCAACAACCCTTCAGGAACCTTATAGGTTCAGGGATGACTCATCTTGAGGCTCGCTTCCCGCTTAGATGCTTTCAGCGGTTATCGATTCCGAACTTAGCTACCGGGCAATGCGTCTGGCGACACAACCCGAACACCAGAGGTTCGTCCACTCCGGTCCTCTCGTACTAGGAGCAGCCCCTCTCAATCATCCAACGCCCACGGCAGATAGGGACCGAACTGTCTCACGACGTTCTAAACCCAGCTCGCGTACCACTTTAAATGGCGAACAGCCATACCCTTGGGACCGACTTCAGCCCCAGGATGTGATGAGCCGACATCGAGGTGCCAAACACCGCCGTCGATATGAACTCTTGGGCGGTATCAGCCTGTT
This sequence comes from Photobacterium sp. DA100, assembly GCF_029223585.1. Lineage (NCBI taxonomy): Bacteria > Pseudomonadati > Pseudomonadota > Gammaproteobacteria > Vibrionales > Vibrionaceae > Photobacterium > Photobacterium sp. DA100. The sequence goes on from NZ_CP119423.1 coordinate 3,351,792, forward strand.
ATCCCCGGAGTACCTTTTATCCGTTGAGCGATGGCCCTTCCATACAGAACCACCGGATCACTATGACCTGCTTTCGCACCTGCTCGAACCGTCATTCTCGCAGTCAAGCGGGCTTATGCCATTGCACTAACCTCACGATGTCCGACCGTGATTAGCCCACCTTCGTGCTCCTCCGTTACGCTTTGGGAGGAGACCGCCCCAGTCAAACTACCCACCAGGCACTGTCCGCACCCCGGATAACGGGGCGACGTTAGAACATCAACACTACAAGGGTGGTATTTCAAGGACGGCTCCACCAACACTGGCGTGCTGGTTTCAAAGCCTCCCACCTATCCTACACATGTAGGGTCAATGTTCAGTGCCAAGCTGTAGTAAAGGTTCACGGGGTCTTTCCGTCTAGCCGCGGGTACGCAGCATCTTCACTGCGATTTCAATTTCACTGAGTCTCGGGTGGAGACAGCGTGGCCATCATTACGCCATTCGTGCAGGTCGGAACTTACCCGACAAGGAATTTCGCTACCTTAGGACCGTTATAGTTACGGCCGCCGTTTACCGGGGCTTCGATCAAGAGCTTCGACCGAAGTCTAACCCCATCAATTAACCTTCCGGCACCGGGCAGGCGTCACACCGTATACGTCATCTTTCGATTTTGCACAGTGCTGTGTTTTTAATAAACAGTTGCAGCCACCTGGTATCTGCGACTGCCAGCAGCTCCAAGAGCAAGTCTCTTCACCGCCGGCAGCGTACCTTCTCCCGAAGTTACGGTACCATTTTGCCTAGTTCCTTCACCCGAGTTCTCTCAAGCGCCTTGGTATTCTCTACCCGACCACCTGTGTCGGTTTGGGGTACGATTCCTTACTATCTGAAGCTTAGAGGCTTTTCCCGGAAGCATGGCATCAATGACTTCACCGCCGTAGCGGCTCGACATCGGGTCTCAGCCTTAAGTAATCCCGGATTTGCCTAAGATTACAGCCTACACCCTTGAACCTGGACAACCGTCGCCAGGCCCACCTAGCCTTCTCCGTCCCCCCATCGCAATAGTAAGAAGTACGGGAATATTAACCCGTTTCCCATCGACTACGCCTTTCGGCCTCGCCTTAGGGGTCGACTCACCCTGCCCCGATTAACGTTGGACAGGAACCCTTGGTCTTCCGGCGAGGGAGTTTTTCACTCCCTTTATCGTTACTCATGTCAGCATTCGCACTTCTGATACGTCCAGCACACCTTACGATGCACCTTCAACCGCTTACAGAACGCTCCCCTACCCAATACATAAAATGCATTGCCGCAGCTTCGGTGTATAGCTTAGCCCCGTTAAATCTTCCGCGCAGGCCGACTCGACCAGTGAGCTATTACGCTTTCTTTAAATGATGGCTGCTTCTAAGCCAACATCCTGGCTGTCTGAGCCTTCCCACATCGTTTCCCACTTAGCTATAACTTTGGGACCTTAGCTGGCGGTCTGGGTTGTTTCCCTCTCCACGACGGACGTTAGCACCCGCCGTGTGTCTCCCGGATAGTACTTACTGGTATTCGGAGTTTGCAAAGGGTTGGTAAGTCGGGATGACCCCCTAGCCTTAACAGTGCTCTACCCCCAGTAGTATTCGTCCGAGGCGCTACCTAAATAGCTTTCGGGGAGAACCAGCTATCTCCAGGTTTGATTGGCCTTTCACCCCTAGCCACAAGTCATCCGCTAATTTTTCAACATTAGTCGGTTCGGTCCTCCAGTAAGTGTTACCTCACCTTCAACCTGCCCATGGCTAGATCACCTGGTTTCGGGTCTAATCCTAGCAACTGTACGCCCAGTTAAGACTCGGTTTCCCTACGGCTCCCCTAATCGGTTAACCTTGCTACTAAAATTAAGTCGCTGACCCATTATACAAAAGGTACGCAGTCACCCCGAAGGGCTCCTACTGCTTGTACGTACACGGTTTCAGGTTCTATTTCACTCCCCTCACAGGGGTTCTTTTCGCCTTTCCCTCACGGTACTGGTTCACTATCGGTCAGTCAGGAGTATTTAGCCTTGGAGGATGGTCCCCCCATCTTCAGACAAGATAACACGTGTCCCGTCCTACTCGTTTTCACTGATAATGCGCTACCGGTTACGGGGCTATCACCCTGTATCGCTGTGCTTTCCAGCACATTCACCTGACGCAAAACTAGCTTAAGGGCTAATCCGGGTTCGCTCGCCGCTACTGCCGGAATCTCGGTTGATTTCTCTTCCTCGGGGTACTTAGATGTTTCAGTTCCCCCGGTTCGCCTCGCAACGCTATGTATTCACGTTACGATAACTGCTTATGCAGCTGGGTTTCCCCATTCGGAAATCCAAGAGTATAGTGATTCTTACCATCTTCTCTTGGCTTATCGCAGGTTAGCACGTCCTTCATCGCCTCTGACTGCCCAGGCATCCACCGTGTACGCTTAGTCACTTAACCATACAACCCCAAGAGGTCTTTCGTATGGCTCAACAACCAAGGTTGTTCATCTGAGTTGTGATGAACTGTGTTTCGCCGGACTCTTACACAAGACACTTGAATGTGTGTTGCTTGAGAACTCGTTCTATCTTTCGATAGAACTATTAGTATTGAATTTTAAAAATTCAATTTACTAGTCAGCTTTCCAGATTGTTAAAGAGCATGTGTTTATCGTTAGATAACCACTTTCTAATGATTTTCGGCGGCAAAAAAGCGGACCCAACAAAGTTAACCTTCATTGAATCTGCGTATCCGTGCAGAAAATGATTAGAGAGTGGTGGGCGATACCGGGCTCGAACCAGTGACCCCCTCCTTGTAAGGGAGGTGCTCTCCCAACTGAGCTAATCGCCCTCCGATGTTTTACATCTTCAAAGGAGAAGATGGTGGGTCGTGCAGGATTCGAACCTGCGACCAATTGATTAAAAGTCAACTGCTCTACCAACTGAGCTAACGACCCGTGGCGTCCCATAGGGGAGTCGAACCCCTGTTACCGCCGTGAAAGGGCGGTGTCCTAGGCCTCTAGACGAATGGGACACAAAGTTTGTCAGCGAAATACATTTCGCTAACTTTGTGTAAGCGGAGTGACGAGCTTGCGAGAAGCGACATCATACCGGAACACAAGTTTTTTTCAGGTTTGGGTACCTGAACATGTTCTCTACTTTTCGACCAAGCAATCTGTGTGGACACTGCGTAAAACGCAGTCATATCGTTAAGGAGGTGATCCAGCCCCAGGTTCCCCTAGGGCTACCTTGTTACGACTTCACCCCAGTCATGAACCACACCGTGGTAAACGCCCTCCCGAAGGTTAAGCTATCTACTTCTGGTGCAGCCCACTCCCATGGTGTGACGGGCGGTGTGTACAAGGCCCGGGAACGTATTCACCGTGGCATTCTGATCCACGATTACTAGCGATTCCGACTTCATGGAGTCGAGTTGCAGACTCCAATCCGGACTACGACGTACTTTCTGGGATTCGCTCACTCTCGCAAGTTGGCAGCCCTCTGTATACGCCATTGTAGCACGTGTGTAGCCCTACTCGTAAGGGCCATGATGACTTGACGTCGTCCCCACCTTCCTCCGGTTTATCACCGGCAGTCTCCCTGGAGTTCCCACCCGAAGTGCTGGCAAACAAGGATAAGGGTTGCGCTCGTTGCGGGACTTAACCCAACATTTCACAACACGAGCTGACGACAGCCATGCAGCACCTGTCTCAGAGTTCCCGAAGGCACCAATCCATCTCTGGAAAGTTCTCTGGATGTCAAGAGTAGGTAAGGTTCTTCGCGTTGCATCGAATTAAACCACATGCTCCACCGCTTGTGCGGGCCCCCGTCAATTCATTTGAGTTTTAATCTTGCGACCGTACTCCCCAGGCGGTCTACTTAACGCGTTAGCTCCGAAAGCCAGTGTTCAAGACACCAACCTCCAAGTAGACATCGTTTACGGCGTGGACTACCAGGGTATCTAATCCTGTTTGCTCCCCACGCTTTCGCATCTGAGCGTCAGTCTTTGTCCAGGGGGCCGCCTTCGCCACCGGTATTCCTTCAGATCTCTACGCATTTCACCGCTACACCTGAAATTCTACCCCCCTCTACAAGACTCTAGCCTGACAGTTCCAAATGCTATTCCGAGGTTGAGCCCCGGGCTTTCACATCTGGCTTAACAAGCCGCCTGCATGCGCTTTACGCCCAGTAATTCCGATTAACGCTCGCACCCTCCGTATTACCGCGGCTGCTGGCACGGAGTTAGCCGGTGCTTCTTCTGTTGCTAACGTCAAACACTGCCGCTATTAACGACAATGCCTTCCTCACAACTGAAAGTGCTTTACAACCCGAAGGCCTTCTTCACACACGCGGCATGGCTGCATCAGGGTTTCCCCCATTGTGCAATATTCCCCACTGCTGCCTCCCGTAGGAGTCTGGACCGTGTCTCAGTTCCAGTGTGGCTGATCATCCTCTCAGACCAGCTAGAGATCGTCGCCTTGGTGAGCTCTTACCTCACCAACTAGCTAATCTCACCTGGGCTAATCCTGACGCGAGAGGCCCGAAGGTCCCCCTCTTTGCTCCGAAGAGATTATGCGGTATTAGCCATCGTTTCCAATGGTTATCCCCCACATCAGGGCATATTCCCAGGCATTACTCACCCGTCCGCCGCTCGCCGCCCATAACGTCCCCCGAAGGTTCAGTCATGTCGCTGCCGCTCGACTTGCATGTGTTAGGCCTGCCGCCAGCGTTCAATCTGAGCCATGATCAAACTCTTCAATTAAAGTTTTGGCTCAATGAATACTGTTAATCCATTACCGAAGTAATGAATGAATTGACTGTGCCGAATCTTGCGATTCGATTTGGTCACTCAGTTTCATTGATAATTCTTTTTGACTATCATTTCACGAGTGCCCACACAGATTGCATGGTCAAATTGTTAAAGAACATATTGCCTTTCAGTGCCTTAGCACTTAAGCAGGACGCGTATAATACGCTACTCACTTTGAAAGTCAACATAAAACTCTAAGAAAACTTAAAGCTCTATGGTGACTTGCTTACGTTGTAAGCAAGTGCCCTATTTGTCTTCACTTTTTAAAAGTGAAAATAAATTGGAAGCCTGGCGATGTCCTACTCTCACATGGGGAGGCCCCACACTACCATCGGCGCTATTACGTTTCACTGCTGAGTTCGGCATGGGATCAGGTGGGTCCATAATGCTATGGTCGCCAAGCAAAATTCTTACAATCTCGAAAGCTGATGTTCTCGCACTACATTCAAGTGCTCATGGAGTCCGTTAAAACCCCTTGGGTGTTGTATGGTTAAGCCTCACGGGCAATTAGTACAGGTTAGCTCAACGCCTCACAACGCTTACACACCCTGCCTATCTACGTCGTAGTCTCCAACAACCCTTCAGGAACCTTATAGGTTCAGGGATGACTCATCTTGAGGCTCGCTTCCCGCTTAGATGCTTTCAGCGGTTATCGATTCCGAACTTAGCTACCGGGCAATGCGTCTGGCGACACAACCCGAACACCAGAGGTTCGTCCACTCCGGTCCTCTCGTACTAGGAGCAGCCCCTCTCAATCATCCAACGCCCACGGCAGATAGGGACCGAACTGTCTCACGACGTTCTAAACCCAGCTCGCGTACCACTTTAAATGGCGAACAGCCATACCCTTGGGACCGACTTCAGCCCCAGGATGTGATGAGCCGACATCGAGGTGCCAAACACCGCCGTCGATATGAACTCTTGGGCGGTATCAGCCTGTTATCCCCGGAGTACCTTTTATCCGTTGAGCGATGGCCCTTCCATACAGAACCACCGGATCACTATGACCTGCTTTCGCACCTGCTCGAACCGTCATTCTCGCAGTCAAGCGGGCTTATGCCATTGCACTAACCTCACGATGTCCGACCGTGATTAGCCCACCTTCGTGCTCCTCCGTTACGCTTTGGGAGGAGACCGCCCCAGTCAAACTACCCACCAGGCACTGTCCGCACCCCGGATAACGGGGCGACGTTAGAACATCAACACTACAAGGGTGGTATTTCAAGGACGGCTCCACCAACACTGGCGTGCTGGTTTCAAAGCCTCCCACCTATCCTACACATGTAGGGTCAATGTTCAGTGCCAAGCTGTAGTAAAGGTTCACGGGGTCTTTCCGTCTAGCCGCGGGTACGCAGCATCTTCACTGCGATTTCAATTTCACTGAGTCTCGGGTGGAGACAGCGTGGCCATCATTACGCCATTCGTGCAGGTCGGAACTTACCCGACAAGGAATTTCGCTACCTTAGGACCGTTATAGTTACGGCCGCCGTTTACCGGGGCTTCGATCAAGAGCTTCGACCGAAGTCTAACCCCATCAATTAACCTTCCGGCACCGGGCAGGCGTCACACCGTATACGTCATCTTTCGATTTTGCACAGTGCTGTGTTTTTAATAAACAGTTGCAGCCACCTGGTATCTGCGACTGCCAGCAGCTCCAAGAGCAAGTCTCTTCACCGCCGGCAGCGTACCTTCTCCCGAAGTTACGGTACCATTTTGCCTAGTTCCTTCACCCGAGTTCTCTCAAGCGCCTTGGTATTCTCTACCCGACCACCTGTGTCGGTTTGGGGTACGATTCCTTACTATCTGAAGCTTAGAGGCTTTTCCCGGAAGCATGGCATCAATGACTTCAGCACCGTAGTGCCTCGACATCGGGTCTCAGCCTTAAGTAATCCCGGATTTGCCTAAGATTACAGCCTACACCCTTGAACCTGGACAACCGTCGCCAGGCCCACCTAGCCTTCTCCGTCCCCCCATCGCAATAGTAAGAAGTACGGGAATATTAACCCGTTTCCCATCGACTACGCCTTTCGGCCTCGCCTTAGGGGTCGACTCACCCTGCCCCGATTAACGTTGGACAGGAACCCTTGGTCTTCCGGCGAGGGAGTTTTTCACTCCCTTTATCGTTACTCATGTCAGCATTCGCACTTCTGATACGTCCAGCACACCTTACGATGCACCTTCAACCGCTTACAGAACGCTCCCCTACCCAATACATAAAATGCATTGCCGCAGCTTCGGTGTATAGCTTAGCCCCGTTAAATCTTCCGCGCAGGCCGACTCGACCAGTGAGCTATTACGCTTTCTTTAAATGATGGCTGCTTCTAAGCCAACATCCTGGCTGTCTGAGCCTTCCCACATCGTTTCCCACTTAGCTATAACTTTGGGACCTTAGCTGGCGGTCTGGGTTGTTTCCCTCTCCACGACGGACGTTAGCACCCGCCGTGTGTCTCCCGGATAGTACTTACTGGTATTCGGAGTTTGCAAAGGGTTGGTAAGTCGGGATGACCCCCTAGCCTTAACAGTGCTCTACCCCCAGTAGTATTCGTCCGAGGCGCTACCTAAATAGCTTTCGGGGAGAACCAGCTATCTCCAGGTTTGATTGGCCTTTCACCCCTAGCCACAAGTCATCCGCTAATTTTTCAACATTAGTCGGTTCGGTCCTCCAGTAAGTGTTACCTCACCTTCAACCTGCCCATGGCTAGATCACCTGGTTTCGGGTCTAATCCTAGCAACTGTACGCCCAGTTAAGACTCGGTTTCCCTACGGCTCCCCTAATCGGTTAACCTTGCTACTAAAATTAAGTCGCTGACCCATTATACAAAAGGTACGCAGTCACCCCGAAGGGCTCCTACTGCTTGTACGTACACGGTTTCAGGTTCTATTTCACTCCCCTCACAGGGGTTCTTTTCGCCTTTCCCTCACGGTACTGGTTCACTATCGGTCAGTCAGGAGTATTTAGCCTTGGAGGATGGTCCCCCCATCTTCAGACAAGATAACACGTGTCCCGTCCTACTCGTTTTCACTGATAATGCGCTACCGGTTACGGGGCTATCACCCTGTATCGCTGTGCTTTCCAGCACATTCACCTGACGCAAAACTAGCTTAAGGGCTAATCCGGGTTCGCTCGCCGCTACTGCCGGAATCTCGGTTGATTTCTCTTCCTCGGGGTACTTAGATGTTTCAGTTCCCCCGGTTCGCCTCGCAACGCTATGTATTCACGTTACGATAACTGCTTATGCAGCTGGGTTTCCCCATTCGGAAATCCAAGAGTATAGTGATTCTTACCATCTTCTCTTGGCTTATCGCAGGTTAGCACGTCCTTCATCGCCTCTGACTGCCCAGGCATCCACCGTGTACGCTTAGTCACTTAACCATACAACCCCAAGGGGTCTGTTCGTATGGCTCAACAACCAAGGTTGTTCATCTGAGTATGATGAACTGTGTTTCGCCGGACTCACTATTTGTCTTCACTTTAAAAAAGTGAAATCAAACATAACAAGACACTTGAATGTGTGTTGCTTGAGAACTCGTTCTTCATAAAGAAGAACAAAATAAATCAATCTATCGATTGAATTTACTAGTCAGCTTTCCAGATTGTTAAAGAGCATAACGCAAAAGCGTTAATCAATAACTGACGTTATTCATTAGCACTTTTGCTCATTCTAAAACCATTTCACCAAGCAATCTGTGTGGACACTGCGCAAACGCAGTCTATCGTTAAGGAGGTGATCCAGCCCCAGGTTCCCCTAGGGCTACCTTGTTACGACTTCACCCCAGTCATGAACCACACCGTGGTAAACGCCCTCCCGAAGGTTAAGCTATCTACTTCTGGTGCAGCCCACTCCCATGGTGTGACGGGCGGTGTGTACAAGGCCCGGGAACGTATTCACCGTGGCATTCTGATCCACGATTACTAGCGATTCCGACTTCATGGAGTCGAGTTGCAGACTCCAATCCGGACTACGACGTACTTTCTGGGATTCGCTCACTCTCGCAAGTTGGCAGCCCTCTGTATACGCCATTGTAGCACGTGTGTAGCCCTACTCGTAAGGGCCATGATGACTTGACGTCGTCCCCACCTTCCTCCGGTTTATCACCGGCAGTCTCCCTGGAGTTCCCACCCGAAGTGCTGGCAAACAAGGATAAGGGTTGCGCTCGTTGCGGGACTTAACCCAACATTTCACAACACGAGCTGACGACAGCCATGCAGCACCTGTCTCAGAGTTCCCGAAGGCACCAATCCATCTCTGGAAAGTTCTCTGGATGTCAAGAGTAGGTAAGGTTCTTCGCGTTGCATCGAATTAAACCACATGCTCCACCGCTTGTGCGGGCCCCCGTCAATTCATTTGAGTTTTAATCTTGCGACCGTACTCCCCAGGCGGTCTACTTAACGCGTTAGCTCCGAAAGCCAGTGCTCAAGACACCAACCTCCAAGTAGACATCGTTTACGGCGTGGACTACCAGGGTATCTAATCCTGTTTGCTCCCCACGCTTTCGCATCTGAGCGTCAGTCTTTGTCCAGGGGGCCGCCTTCGCCACCGGTATTCCTTCAGATCTCTACGCATTTCACCGCTACACCTGAAATTCTACCCCCCTCTACAAGACTCTAGCCTGACAGTTCCAAATGCTATTCCGAGGTTGAGCCCCGGGCTTTCACATCTGGCTTAACAAGCCGCCTGCATGCGCTTTACGCCCAGTAATTCCGATTAACGCTCGCACCCTCCGTATTACCGCGGCTGCTGGCACGGAGTTAGCCGGTGCTTCTTCTGTTGCTAACGTCAAACACTGCCGCTATTAACGACAACGCCTTCCTCACAACTGAAAGTGCTTTACAACCCGAAGGCCTTCTTCACACACGCGGCATGGCTGCATCAGGGTTTCCCCCATTGTGCAATATTCCCCACTGCTGCCTCCCGTAGGAGTCTGGACCGTGTCTCAGTTCCAGTGTGGCTGATCATCCTCTCAGACCAGCTAGAGATCGTCGCCTTGGTGAGCTCTTACCTCACCAACTAGCTAATCTCACCTGGGCTAATCCTGACGCGAGAGGCCCGAAGGTCCCCCTCTTTGCTCCGAAGAGATTATGCGGTATTAGCCATCGTTTCCAATGGTTATCCCCCACATCAGGGCATATTCCCAGGCATTACTCACCCGTCCGCCGCTCGCCGCCCATAACGTCCCCCGAAGGTTCAGTCATGTCGCTGCCGCTCGACTTGCATGTGTTAGGCCTGCCGCCAGCGTTCAATCTGAGCCATGATCAAACTCTTCAATTAAAGTTTTGGCTCAATGAATACTGTTAATCCATTACCGAAGTAATGAATGAATTGACTGTGCCGAATCTTGCGATTCGATTTGGTCACTCAGTTTCATTGATAATTCTTTTTGACTATCATTTCACGAGTGCCCACACAGATTGCATGGTCAAATTGTTAAAGAACAATACTGATTGGTTAGCGGCTTAAGTTGCCGTGCTCCGTGTCAGTGAGGTGGCATTATAGAGACTTCGATCACATTGGCAATAGCCAAAATGCAATTATTTCATTTAAATTAACCAAGCGCTCAATAAACAAGCAACAGCTCTGTTTTGCGCATAAAATCCCTACAAGCCACTCTGTTTGAGCTAAGGCTTTCCATAAGAAAACCTAGCTTTTCTGCTCCAATCGTAAGGTATAGCGTATTGCCCAAGCAGCAATAGCGAACAATAGAAAGGGAATCCCCGCGGCTGTATATTCAACCCAAGCATATTCAATTAGCTGTTTGGCCAAGATGAGATGACCAAAGACCAACAACAATGCACACGCTATTGCGACCCCTATCAATTTCAGCTCAACCCGATTGGCTTTCCTCTCCATACTGTTCTCCTTTATCTACGCAATAAATCAATATTGAACAGGAGTAAATAAGAAAGTAGGTAGCACAGTTAGCCTTAAAAACGGCTAAACAGTTTATTGCTTATGACTACTGAGCAATTGTGCTAAGGCTTTAAGCGCTTCGTAGTTCTGAGCGCTCAGTTCATAACTACTGTTGATACGTATGCAATGCCGGTATTGCTTGCCTGAGGAAAACAGTGTGCCCGGTGCAATACTGATGCGATAACGCTCAAGTAATAGAGTGAGTAACTCGGAGCTATCTAGATCAAACGGGAGCGCCACCCAAACAAAATAACCACCATCCGATTTAGTTACTGTCGTTCCGGCGGGAAACAATTGGTGTATTGCTTTTATCATCTGCTGCTGTCTCTTTACCAGAGTTCTACGTAATTGCCTCAGGTGACTGTCATACACCCCTTCTTTAATATAACTGGCAATAGCATGTTGATTTGGTACTGGCGCTGAAAGCGTCGACATAAACTGTAGTTCGGTAACTTGCTGGGTAAACCGTCCAGCCAACGCCCAACCGACACGAAAACCAGGGGCAAGGGATTTAGAAAACGAGGAGCAGTGGATCACCAGTCCTTCACTATCTATAGCCTTGAAACAAGGTGGCTTATGCGTACCGTAATAGAGTTCGCCATACACATCGTCTTCTATGATGGCAACGTTTCTCGCAGCAAGCAGATCATACACAGCACGTTGCTGCTTAGGAGCAAGACTCACTCCTGTTGGGTTCTGGAAATTACTCATCAACCAGCAAGCTTTTATCGGATAGCGCTCAAGACAGCTGTCCAGGGCTTTCGTGTCTAAACCTTTCGTGGGGCAAACAGGGATCTCTACGGCCTTGAGATGAAGCCTTTCAATAGTTTGCAAAGCACCATAAAAAGCAGGTGACTCAATAACGACCATATCACCAGGTTGTGTCACTGCCGCCAAGCCCAAACCGAGCGCTTCTGTCGCACCAGAGGTGATCACAACTTGCTCTGCACTAACATTAATACCAGCTTTGGCGTATCGCTGGCTGATAGCCCGGCGCAAAGACTCGCACCCTGGCGCTAAATCAGTAATGCCACTGTCGTATGGCATCGTTTTCACCGTGCGACTTAACAACCTGCCTAATGTCGGCATCGGAAACAAAGAAGGATCAGGAAACGCAGAGCCAAACGGGATCACATCCGGTTGCTTGATGGCCCTCATCACTTCAAAAACATGACGGTTAATGTTGATCGACTGGTTGACGACTTGTGGTTGCTGCGGTGGAGTGGGGAGAAGCTGGTTAAAATGCGGTGAGACAAAGTAACCACTTTTGGGCTTGGCATAGATCCAACCGTCGAGCTCTAGTTGCTCATAGGCTTTCATTACCGTCATTGGACTGATGGACTGCAACTGGCTCATCTTGCGAATCGACGGGATCCGCTCGCCCGGCAGCCAGACTTGCTGGTTAATCTGCTGCTTAATCAGCTCAATAACAATGATAGCCGGGCTTGGCTCTCTCCCTGATGGCATCGCCTATATTCCAGATCGTTGCAGTGAGGGTGCCACTATAGGCAATCTTTTATACAGAGGCAGCTTGGATGGTAATATATGAGAGGCACGTTCACTTTGCTTAGGTGCAGATACAACAAAGCCCCGACTTTCGTCGAGGCTTTGTTGTTTGAAATTGGTGCCCGGGGCCGGACTTGAACCGGCACAGTTATTCACCGGCGGATTTTGAATCCGCTGCGTCTACCAATTTCGCCACCCGGGCAGATGCGGCTCATTATACGTATATCAGCCTGATAGACAATCATTTTTTTCTATCTTATCAAAACCACCCTGCAGGTGCATAGTACGCAACCAATACGTTCAAAACAGCACCACCAGCTTATGGCATCATTTCTTTGTTGAGTAGATCCTCATCAATTACTTGAGAGCATCAGAAATCATACTTCAGGGATAGCCTGTTTATTTATACTCTGTCGTAGGCGTAACTCCGGTACAAAGTGCTTCGTGATAGAGCATTCCGTTTGGTTGAGTTGACACATCAGTAGTTCAACGGCGGTTTGAGCCATTTGACTAATAGGAAAGTGAACCGACGACACCTGCGGATAAAGCGCAGCACAAAGCTCAATACTGTCGAAACTTATCAAGGATAGTTGTTGCGGCAGTTTTACATTATGCTCATGGAAATATTGCAATGCCCCCTGGGTCATTTCCTCACTACATGAAAACAATGCCGTCATTGATGGTGCAGAGCGATGGAGTTGCTCCGCCGCTAAATAACCACTTTTTCTGCCGTAGTCTCCCTCTGCACAAAACGCAGGTTCAAAACTAATCGCCGATTGGTGCAAAGCTTCTTTATAACCTTGTAGGCGGAGGTGGCTGCTTGGACGACTTATAGGACCGGTGATACAACCAATGTGGCGATGCCCCTGCTCTATCAAATGCTCCACCGCCATTTTTGCTGCTAGAGTATGATCAAAAGTAATGCAGCGAGACTCCAAGCCTTCAACCACCCGGTCCAGAATCACAAACGGAGTAGATTCCTGAGCAAGCTCCCTCAATTCATCGTCACTCAAATGGCGACTATTCAGGACATATCCTTCACACCGGAGGGCATGGAACCGGCGAATCGCTTCCCGCTCACCTTCTGCGCTGTGGTGTCCTTGAGCGGTGATCAGAAACTTTTTGTGCAAATCCAGTTCTGCCTGTACCTGCTCCATCATTTGGCCAAAGAATCCACCTGTGTAATAGGTGACAAGCAAACCAGTCATATTGGATGAAGCTGTCGCCAACGAACGGGCGATCGCACTTGGCCGATAGTTTAGCTCTGCCATTGCCTGCTCGACTTTCCTTTTGGTATCGGAACGAAAGGCACCTTCTCCATTTATGATCCGCGATACTGTCGAGCGGTGGACACCAGCCAATGCTGCAACATCTTTTATACTTGCCATGGCAGTTGCCTCTCCTCCTTCACCATTATTTTCCAACCATATTATTGGTTCATCATATCTCGCTAGCGACTATAAAGTGATTTAATTGGTACATGAAGTGATTAACGAGCGTTTTAATATTCAGATCTCAACATATAGCAAGCTGCCAGTAGAATGCATCGGTTCATATACAGAGGGGGAATAATGCACTACTGGCAGCGGCTATTATTTTTATTGCTCCCTCACCGCTCTAACTGCAAGTTACTTAAGAACATTGAAATTACTGACGGTCACCTCCCACCGTTCCAGTGCTTCACCCAGCCTATCGTCCGTCAAGATCTCTAATTCCTTCGCCCTTGGCAGCACATAGCTACTAGATTCGAGTAAAGGCTGATCGACATAGGCCGGATGGCACATAATCTCTAGCACCTCGCACTGCCCACGGTGCTGATCAATAATCGCCAACAGATCATCAAGCTTCGGGGCATCGCTATAGAAGTCCTTATTGAAGGCATAACTACGTCCGCTAAACGAACTCGAAGCCCGGAGCGGTACCTGATAGCAGCCAACAACATCCTCGATAACAGGCAATAGCTTGGGGTGCATATGCGTATGGTGGTGACTGTCGACATGGCTAAGCGGTAACCCCGTAGCCAAAAAACACTCAATCTGTGCTGTTACCTCATCGGCCACCTGTTGCTCATTAAAATCCCGCCTTAACCAGAACTCATCTTTATTCAAAAAGTAGCCATCATTTCCCACGAGGCAGGAGGGAACGGTTAAAGGAGCTCCGGCAGTTAACCGTAGGTGTAGCCCGACAGCCAACGAAGGATTCTCGGCAGCTAGTTGAACTGCATGATTCTCCGCCAGCTCCCCAACCATCATGGTTGTCGAGCGCACTACCCCGTTATAGCACGCATCAGCGATCCCAAGATTGACGCCTCGCGTCAAACCAAAATCATCGGCGTTAAATATGACATGCATAATTTACCTCCTCATGCGAAACAGCGCGGCATGCCACCGCACTGGTCGCAGGTAAGTTAGCGTGCAGAAAAATTCGGCAAATAGTCGTGATTTACCCGCAGCGTATCATCAAGTATCCCTTTGGCCCGAGTGATATCCGGAACCAGAGGGTTGCTTGCCAATGCCATCAACGCTTTGTCATAGTCACCACTGACCGCGGCCTCGATCGTCAATTGCTCATAAGCTTTGACCTGATGGATCAAGCCACTCATTGCCGGACTCAGCGTCCCGATCGCCAGCGGACGAGCTCCCCAGCTCCCTACCACCGCACTGCATTCGATCACCGCATCATCCGGTAGGGTTGTGATGGCCCCGTTATTGCGAACATTAATGACATGGATCGTGTTGAGGTTGTTGTAAATGGCATCGACCAAGTTCAATGACGCATCGGAGTAGTAAGCGCCGCCGCGCTTCTCAAGCAGCTCGGGTTTATGATCCAGCGTGGTATCTTTATATAGCTCGAACAGCTCGGCCTCGGTTTCCCTGACCTGCTCGGCCCGAGTCCCGCCGTTGAGCGCGGCCTCTTTTTCTTCGGCCAGCATGGCATCAGTCTGATAAAAATAACGATGGTACGGACAAGGGATCGCCCCCAGCGCTTTTAAAAAGTCAGGATCCCACGGCTCTTCGAAGATATTGTTCATGCTGAAGTTCGCACCGTCACCGATTTTTTCCAACACCTCAGCAGTGATATCTGTGCCATCAAGCCAGGCACGGTGTGCCCATACCAAATGGTTCAGCCCGGCACATTCCAGCGATAGGCTCTCTGGCGAGCATTTCATGATCTCCGCAATCATCATTTTCATCGATACCGGGACATTGCAAAGGCCAATGGATTTCACCTTGGTGTGTTTCAAGATCGCCTCGGTCACCAGTCCTGCCGGATTGGTGAAATTGAGCATCCACGCATTAGGGGCCAGTTCTTCAATATCCCGGCAGATATCCAAAATAACCGGGATCGTTCTGAGTGCCTTCGCAAACCCGCCCGGGCCCGTTGTCTCCTGCCCGATCACATCGTACTTAAGGGGAATTCGCTCATCGTTCGCACGCGCCTGCAAACCACCCACCCGGAACTGGGTCATAACAAAATCCGCACCGTCAATGGCTGCCCGGCGATCCAGCGATGCCCGAACCGTCATTTTCGCCCCAGACTTTTCGACCATTCGCCGCGTGAGCGCCTCGATGATCTCCAGCTTTTCTCGGCCGGCTTCAATATCGACAAAGTGCATCTCCGTGACTGGCAGGCTGTCTAGCCGCTTGAGCACTCCTTCGACCAGCTCTGGCGTGTAGCTGCTTCCCCCACCGATAATCGCAAGCTTGAGTGATGGTTTCGTCATAATCGTTCCTTATTTACCTGACAACCTTTCATGTAAGGACACCATCTCCGTCGCCATCTCGTGGGCAAGAATGGTTGTCATCAAGTGATCCTGGGCGTGGACCATCACGAGGGTCATCTTCACTTTGCCTTCCCCTTCATCCGCTTCAATGAGCTGGGTTTGGGTCAGATGGGCTTGGTTCAGGCACACCTTGGCCTGTTTAAGCCGTTCGCGAGCCTGGTCCAGCTCTTGTTTTTTTGCCAATGACAGTGCCTCAAAGCACAAACTGCGTGCCTCGCCCGCATTAACGATGATGTTCATCACTACCGCTTCTTGATCCATATATAACTCTCCTTAGTGAAAAGCCAGGCGGCGGCTCTCCCGCCTCCCGGTAAATATTAAGCGGTGACACCCTCCCCCTCTGGGGCCTTCTCTTGGGCTGCTGCGGTTTCACCTTCTTGCTCGAGCAATTGCTTTTCAAAAATCTTGAAGAACGGCAGGTAGATGAACAGATCGACAACAATCAGCGCAACAACCAGCAACACTGGGGCCAGCGTCCAGCCACTCCCCCACGATGCACCGATAATTGCCGGGGTTGTCCACGGGGTTGTGGCGACCCCCATGCCGACAAAGCCCATATGCACGGCGGTATAGGCAATCACTGCATTGAAAATAGGGGCGAAAACAAACGGGACAAACAAAGTTGGATTAAGTACCAGCGGTGCACCGAAAATAATCGGTTCGTTGATTTGGAAGAAGCCCGGAACCGCACTCATTCGTCCTAGGCTGCGCAGGTGAGCCGAGCGGCTGAACGCCATCAGGATAGCCAGCGCCAAGGTTGCCCCCGAGCCGCCGATGAAGATGTAGAAGTCCCAGAAAGGTTGCGTAAAGATATTAGGGATAGGCTCGCCAGCCACAAACGCCTCGATATTGGCGCCAATGTTAGTCAGGAAGATTGGCGATAGCAAACCAACAACGATGGCTGCACCGTGGATACCGGCAAACCACAGCAGCTGAGACAGTAACAGCGCACCAATGATGGCAGGCAAGGAGTTCGAAGCGCTGACGAGCGGCTTGAACATCTGCATCACCGCATCCGGGATCAGCATGTCAAACTGGGTCTGGACAAACAGGCTCAGTGGATACAACGTCATGAACACAACCAATACCGGGATCAGCATTTCAAACGAGCGAGCAATCGCCGGCGGAACCTGCTCGGGCATCCGAATGGTCACATTGTGCTTTTTCAGTAAGCGGTATAGCTCAACCGAGAAGAACGCACACAAAACGGCAGTGAAGATCCCCGTGCCGCCCATGTGCGCGGTCGGCAATCCGCCATCTCGGGCGGGGGAGGCAACCAACAAGAAGCTCATCAGCGACAGGCATGCACTGGTGATGCCATCGAGCTTGTAAGCGCGAGCGAGACTATAGGCGACGCCCAGCGACACAAATATTGTCATAATGCCCATCGACATGTTGAATGGCATCATTATTTGGTCGAAGTTATTGCTTGCGAAATCCAGCCAAGCACGGGCAAAGGCATTTTGAGAGTCTTCGGAAAACGGGGGGAAAGCCAATATTAAAATAAAGCTACCCACGATAATAAAGGGCATTGCGGTAATAAAGCCATCACGCATTGCCCGTACATGTTTTTGTGTACCCACTTTCGACGCCAACGGAGCGATATGCTGTTCGACGACGTTCATGACCTTATCATAAAACTTCATATAACCAGTCCTTTTCTTTCATCTAAGCTTCTCTCAAAAACAAACATAGAGAACAAAGAATTCCTTATTTAAAATCAAGTTAAAACAGCCGAGTATATTTCTATTGATTTTGCTTGGCTCTAATCTGATATTAATGACAAGGCCTGATCGAGAACTTCCTCGCCTTTCATCATGCCGTAAGCCATCGGTGAAATCGCTTCAACCGGTTTACCATAGCGACTAGCCGTCTTCCTCAGTTCCTCTAGCTGAAAGCGAACTTGCGGGCCTAGCAGGCAGACATCAAACACTTGTATCGCATCTTCAAACGCCGTCACTGCTTGCGCTTCAATTTGGCAATCAATACCACGCTCATCCGCTGCTTTTACCATTCTCTGAACTAACATGCTGGTTGACATGCCAGCGCTACAACATAACAAAATCTTCTTCATCCCACTCTCCAGTTTTTTTACGCTTTCCAAACGTTATAAAAAGTCTAAACAAATAAGATAAAAACCTAAAGCGCAACCGGTTGCATTAATTGTGAACACACTCTCAATTTATAATGGAAAATGAATTAAAACACTCCAACCAAATAAAAACACAAAAATATTATTTAACCTCATTATAAATGAGTAATTTGTCGATAGTCATTTATAGCATCATTTAAATCAAAGTTTCCATGAAATAAAATAAAACAAATTAAACATAATGAGAAATGGCCCGCATAATCAAAGTACCTTTGTAGAATATTTCAAATAAAAGGAGCGCTATTAAATAACCAATCACGAGTTATTTGATTTCCAAAGCATTTATTACAGTTATATCAATAAATATTTGATACTTTGACCAACCTCTATATGTGAGTAACTATGAACCTGAATAAAACAACGCTAGCAGTATTCTGCTACAGCGCAATACTTGCGACCTCAATAACAGCCCAGGCAGCCTCTAAAGGCACGATTTACATGACATTTGACGATGGACCAATCGATGCAACCATCCCCATTGTGGAAATCATGAACGAGGCTGGTGTAAAGGGGACCTTCTATGTCAATGGCTGGCACCTCGATGGGATCGGTGACGAGAATGAGGATAGAGCACTTGAGGCACTGCAGCTGCTCCTCGACACTGGACATACCGTCGCCAACCACAGCTACAACCATATGGTGCACAACTGTGTCGAGAAGTTCGGCCCCAATAGTGCCGCAGAGTGCAACGCGACCGGTAACCATCAGATTAATTCTTACCAAGATCCTGCATTCGATGCCTCTATGTTCGATATGAATGTGACGGTACTTGAGTCATATATTCCAGCTATCAACAGCTACCCGAATTACAAAGGTAAAAACCTCGCCCGCCTGCCCTACACCAACAGCTGGCGGGTCGCCAAAGATTTCAAGGGGGATGGACTATGTGCAACCTCCGATGACTACAAGCCCTGGGAGCCTGGCTATATCTGCGACCCAGCCGATCCCTCCAACAGCGTCCGCTCATCCATTGGCGTTGCGGAAATCCTCACCAATAAAAATTACCAGTTCCACGGCTGGGATGTCGACTGGGCACCGGAAAACTGGGGCATTGACATGCCAGCCAACAGCTTAACTGAAGCCGAAGCTTTTCTGGGATATGTCGAAGCCGCTTTCAATACTTGCGCCCCCACAACCATTGAGCCGGTCAATTCAAAGACCCAGAACTTCCCATGCGGTACACCGCTCCATGCCGACAAGGTGATCGTACTGACCCATGCCTTCCTCTACGAAGATGGCAAGCGTGGTATGGGGGCAACCAAGAATCTGCCTAAACTACGCAAGTTCCTCAAGATCGCCAAGGAGGCAGGGTATACCTTCGACACTTTGGACAACTATACCCCGGAGTGGACAGTAGGTACCTCGTACGCCAAAGGCGACTATGTCACCCTCGACAATACCCTGTATACCGCAACGGTTGATCACACGGCGCAAGCTGATTGGGCACCATCATCGACATCGAGTCTTTGGGTGAATAGCATGCCCCTCACAGTATGGACGGTCAATGTCAGCTACGATGAGGGCGATGTCGTGACCTACAAAGGTGCACGCTATGTAGTCAACGCAGCCCATATTTCGCAGCCGAACTGGACACCCGATAACGAGCCAACCCTATTTAGCAAACTGTAGATGATTTGATATTGGCGAGTGCCAGATACAACAAAGCCCCGACTTTCGTCGAGGCTTTGTCATTTGAAAATGGTGCCCGGGGCCGGACTTGAACCGGCACAGTTATTCACCGGCGGATTTTGAATCCGCTGCGTCTACCAATTTCGCCACCCGGGCATGCGAATCATTCTACGTATCTAGTTTGCCAACGCAATAGGAAAAAGGAAGAAAATCGCGCTCTCAAGTTTGTTTGCTGAGATTTTGAGCATTTTTGAAAATCAAGCCCATAACCCAGCGCTAAACCCGCCAGAATTGATATAAACACTTAGGTCCATGTTGTAGCCACCAGCCCAGCCCTGTCATCGAGACTTTATAGGGCAGCCAGGCACGCAGCCAGCTCTGACGCCGGGTAATTCTCAGAGATCCACCATTAGGGACAAGCACAACTAACTGATGTCCGGCAAAGATAAAAGGGGCGTGCGATAACGTCTTAGATACAGCAACACGACAATACAAACCAACCAAAGCCGACAGCATCCCAGCGCTCGGAACCGTAAGGGTCAGTTGAGTCCCCTGAGCGCTGAGGTGAGCGACTTCCCCATCAAGCTCGACCTCAACGCCACCATTGTACTCCAGCATCAATCGAGGTTGCGGCCGCGTATACTAATACTGCCGTTGACCTTCCAGATAGAATGGTCCGACTTTTCGCCGGCACCGCTGGGTACACTGATTTCAACGTGATCAAAATCATAGGTTAATTCAGCATGTCGCTCCGTCAGTTTGTCATAAAGGGCACCAGCCAGTTCCGGCCAGTTGGTTGTATTGTCATTGGTATCTGCCATGGTGTTGCTCCTCAATCACAATAAGCCCAAGAAGGCTTTCATTTGGAAATCGGCCTCTCCTTCCTCGCTCCGAGGCAATTTGGGGCCACAGACTTCAATAAATATAGTGCCCTTGTCCAAAACTGCTGTTGGGATGACTCTCATTTCCAAGATCCGCATCATTCACCCTCGCCAGTTATATTGCTACACTGCACGCAAGATCTTGAAGCTTAGCTAATTTGGATATCCCTGTGAAAAAGAAGAAACAACCGGACGTTGACACCACCAAACAATACCCTAGCCTTTTCCGCCGCCTGGCCGCCTGGCTCTATGACAGCCTGGTCATCGCCGCCGTACTGATGCTCGCAGGCGGCATTGCTATCGGCCTGATGGCACTGCTGGTCTCCATCGGCCTGGTCGATATCAGCGGCTACGAGGATGTCAGTGCCTACATGACCATGCACCCTGTGGTTGGCATGCTCTATACCGGCTACCTCGCGATGGTCATCGTTGGCTTCTTTACCTATTTCTGGTGCCAAGCAGGACAAACCCTGGGGATGCGAGCATGGAAACTGCGCATCCAAAATAAGGATGGTTCCAATATCCGCCCAACACAGGCAATGATCCGCATGGCGACGTCAGCATTTGGGCTAGGCAACTTGCTGGCGCCTTTCAGCAAAACCAAGCAGTCTTTCCAGGATGCCATGGCCGACTGTGAGATGGTTGTCCTGCCGAAGGCCAACTGATCTAGGCTGGTAATAAACAACAGACACAAAAAAGGCGCCAGTGGCGCCTTTTTTAGTCGAGATTATAGCTTTCTTCGCAGCAGATAGATGGTGATAAACAGGAACACCAGACTTGGGCCTATTGCTCCGATGATCGGGTGGAGCCGATAGACAATACTCATCGGCCCGAATACTTCATTCGAAATATAGAAACCGAAACCGAAGATCACCCCAGACAGCACCCGCGCGCCCATAGTCACCGAACGCAGCGGGCCAAAGACGAACGACAACGCCAGCAGCATCATCACCGCAATCGAGAAGGGCTGCAGCGCCTTGCGCCAGAACGCCAAGGCATAACGCGACGCGTCCTGCTTGGAATCCTCAAGATAGTTCTTGTAATCATAAACGCCAGAGAGCGACAGCTCCTCCGGCTTGAGAGTCACAACCGCCAACTTATCCGGGGTCAGGGTCGTCTGCCAGTGCATCTGCGGCAGGCGCTCATTGACCTGCTGCTCCCGGCCCAAAGATGTTAGCGTTACATCCTTGAGTAACCAGCCTTTCCCATTTTCAAATGTCGCCGACTCGGCAAAAGTTGAATGGGTCAGCTCGTCTTTTTCGTTAAACTGCCAGATGTTGATCCCGTAAAGCTCTTGCTGCTCATGGACCCGACCGATATAGATAAAATCATTGTCATCCTTGGTCCAAACTCCACGCTGGACCGAGAGGATATTACCGCCAGAGGTCCACAGGGCACGAAGCTCTCGCGCGGCTTTCTGGGCTTCAGGCGCCCCCCACTGACCAAGCAGGGTAACCATCAACATCAACGGCACCGCTGTCTTCAAAACTGACAAGCCAATATCTAGCTTGGAAAAGCCCGCAGCCTGCATGACCACCAGCTCCGAACTCGACGCCAGCATTCCCAAGCCAATCAGCGCGCCCAGCAATACTGCCATCGGGAAGAACATTTCAATATCACGCGGAATACTGAGCAAAACATAAGCCAACGCTTTCCACAGATCGTAGGTGCCGTCGCCTACTTTACGCAACTGCTCAACATACTTGATGATGGCCGATAGCCCCACCAAAGTTGACAAAGTCAGGGCCGAGGTCGAAATCAGCGTTCGGCCAATGTATAAATCCAGAATCTTAAACATCAGCCACGTCTCCGAAACTTCTCTCTCAACTTACGTACCGGTAAGGTATCCCAGCTATTAAGGGCTATCGCCACGACAAAAATAACCCCATTGATTGACCACAGACCAATATATGACGGCAGCCCCCCGTCTTCGACGGCAGACTTGGCCGCACTGATGGCCAGAAAGTAAGCCAGGTAAATCAGCACGGCCGGTACCAGCTTGGCAAAACGCCCCTGACGCGGGTTAACTGCCGACAGAGGAACAACCACCATGGTCAGCAAGGGAATACATAACACCAGTGACATCCGCCACTGAAACTCGGCCTTGGCTGCCAACTCCGGGCGCTGCATCAATTCCAATGTCGACAAGGCATCCCAGTCCCGGCTCTTTTCCCGTACTGCCCTCTGGCCAATCAACGCCTGATAGTCATCAAACTGAGTAATAGAATAATCCAACCGGGTCGGGATCCCCTCATAGCGAGTCCCTTCTTTCAGGTCCAATACCTGCCGGCCATCTGGCAGCTCGCTGACATAACCACGGTCTGCTACCATCACGCTCGGACGCAACGCATCGCGGGCGGACAGTTGGGCAATAAACACTTTGTCCAAACGGCTGCCGCTGTTGGTGATATCGTTAACAAATACCACCCCTTGGCCATCCGGCGCAGACTGAAACTGTCCTTTCACCAACAAATCCAGGCCGGAATCCGCTTTAACCTGCTCCATTAATTGCTCGGTTTTTTCCACCGACCACGGGGCCAACCACAGCGCATTAAAAGCCGCTACCGAGCCGGTGATAATCGCCAGCCACAACGCAGCCTGGATCAAGAATTTATTGCCAATACCAGTGGCATTCATCACGGTAATTTCACTTTCGGCATACAAGCGGCCGAAAGTCAGCAAAATACCGATGTACAAACTGAGCGGCAGCATCAGCAGGGCCATGGAAGGCATGTATAAACCGAGCAAGGTGGCGATCAAATCACTCGGGATGGAACCCTCTGTTGCATCAGCTAGAATGCGAATAAATTTCTGACTGATAAAGACAAGAAAAAGGACAAAAAGCACCGCAAATTGGCTTTTTAATGTCTCACGCGTCAAATACCGAACAATAATCACGCTTTAATTACCCATAGAAAACTTGTTTTTTTACTGGAATCACTATAATTTTTCGGTTAATCAGTTATTTTTTTAATCTTTCGGCTAATTGTTAACCTGCACTTTAATCCTATACCGAATTTATGGTCCAGCAACATAAGTGCGGCATTATCTAACATTTAGCTTTAATTGTCTTTATTAGGATGTAGGAGTACGCATGGAGTTCAGTGTAAAGAGTGGTAGCCCCGAGAAACAGCGCAGTGCCTGTATCGTCGTTGGCGTATTCGAACCACGTCGCCTTTCTCCCATTGCCGAACAGCTCGACAAAATTAGCGATGGCTATATCAGCTCACTGCTTCGCCGTGGTGATCTAGAAGGCAAGCCTGGCCAAATGCTGCTGCTTCACCATGTACCAAACGTATTATCAGAGCGTGTATTACTGGTTGGTTGTGGTAAAGAGCGCGAACTTGATGAACGCCAGTACAAGCAGATCATCAAAAAAACCATTAGCACCCTGAACGAAACCGGCTCGATGGAAGCGGTCTGCTTCCTGACCGAGCTGCACGTCAAGGGACGCGATACCTACTGGAAAGTCCGCCAAGCCGTAGAAACGACCAAGGACAGCCTGTACACCTTCAACCAGTTCAAGAGCAACAAGCCGGAAACCCGCCGCCCGTTGCGCAAGCTGGTCTTCAATGTACCGACCCGCCGCGAGCTTTCCTTGGGCGAACGTGCCATTTCGCACGGCCTGGCTGTAGCCTCTGGCGTCAAAGCTGGTAAAGATCTCGGCAACATGCCGCCAAACGTGGCCAACCCAGCTTACCTGGCTTCACAGGCTCGTCGCCTGGCTGATGATTTCGATACCGTTAGTACCAAGATCATTGGCGAGCAGGAAATGAAAGAACTAGGCATGACCTCATACCTAGCCGTCGGCCAGGGGTCGAAGAACGAAGCCATGATGTCGGTCATCGAATACAAGGGCAACCCGGATTCAGATGCCAAGCCAATTGTCCTGATCGGTAAGGGGCTGACCTTCGACTCCGGCGGTATTTCTATCAAGCCATCAGCCCAGATGGATGAAATGAAATACGACATGTGCGGTGCGGCGACTGTCTTTGGCGCCATGAAGGCCCTGGCCAAACTGAACTTGCCGATCAATGTGGTGGGTATCTTGGCAGGCTGTGAAAACATGCCGGGTGGCGGTGCCTACCGTCCAGGTGACATCCTGACCACTATGTCTGGCCAGACAGTAGAAGTGCTAAATACCGATGCCGAAGGCCGCCTGGTACTTTGTGACGCCCTGACTTACGTTGAGCGTTT
This sequence comes from Photobacterium sp. DA100, assembly GCF_029223585.1. Lineage (NCBI taxonomy): Bacteria > Pseudomonadati > Pseudomonadota > Gammaproteobacteria > Vibrionales > Vibrionaceae > Photobacterium > Photobacterium sp. DA100. Next base: position 3,376,631 of record NZ_CP119423.1, read on the forward strand.
CGAACCAGAGTGCGTTGTCGATGTCGCGACACTGACTGGCGCCTGTGTAGTGGCATTGGGTAACCATATCAGTGGTCTGCTTTCGAACCACAACCCGCTGGCCCACGAGCTGATCAACGCCTCGGAGCAAGCCGGTGACCGCGCATGGCGCCTGCCAATGAATGACGAGTACCAAGAGCAACTGAACAGCCCGTTTGCCGATATGGCCAACCTTGGCACTCCGGGGGCTGGGACCATTACCGCAGGTTGCTTCCTGTCTCGCTTTGCCAAGAAATACAACTGGGCGCACCTGGATATCGCAGGTACCGCTTGGGTCGGTGGCAAGGCAAAAGGTGCAACCGGTCGTCCGGTCCCACTGCTGGTCCAGTTCCTGCTCAACCGAGCCGGCCTAGAGAACGTCGAGTAACATTGACGCTAGAGGGGGCCAAACGGCCCCCTTCGTTTATAGAGTAAACGCCATGACTCATGCTACTTTTTATATAATCAGTGAACAGCAACATGCAGAGGATAACGACTTCCAGCTGCATTTTGCCTGTCATCAAGCAGCAATGAGTTACCGCCAGGGCCACAAAGTCTACTTGCTTGCTGCAGACAAAGCGCAAGCAGAACAAATAGATGAGTACTTATGGCAACTGGATCCCGATAACTTCGTGCCCCATAACCTGATTGGTGAAGGCCCCCGAGGCGGTTCACCGGTCGAGATTGGCTGGCCCGGACTGCGCCACAGCGGACGGCGCGGGATCCTGATTAATTTGGGACAAGACGCACCAAATTTTGCCGTTACCTTCTCACAAGTGGTAGACTTCGTCCCTTGCGATGAAAAACAGAAGCAATTGGCACGCGAACGCTACAAGCAATATCGCCAGGCTGGTATTCAGCTCAACACCGCCAATGCTGCTAAGACGCCCTAATTCCACATAGATCCTTCTAAGAGCGCTATGGAAAAGACATACAACCCACAATCAATTGAAAAAGCGCTGTATCAGCGCTGGGAAGAGGCTGGTTACTTCAAGCCTCACGGTGACACATCAAAAGATGCCTACAGCATCATGATCCCACCGCCGAACGTCACAGGTAGCCTGCACATGGGCCACGCGTTCCAGGATACCATCATGGATACCCTGATCCGCTGTGAGCGCATGAAGGGCAAGAACACCCTATGGCAAGTCGGTACCGACCACGCAGGTATCGCGACCCAGATGGTTGTGGAGCGTAAAATTGCTGCCGAAGAAGGCAAGACCAAGCACGACTACGGCCGTGACGCTTTCATCGATAAAATCTGGGAGTGGAAAGGCGAGTCTGGTGGCACTATCACCAAGCAGCTTCGTCGCCTAGGCGCTTCTGTAGACTGGGACCGTGAGCGCTTCACGATGGACGACGGCCTGTCTAACGCGGTTCAGGAAGTTTTCGTCCGCCTATTCGAAGAAGATCTGATCTACCGCGGCAAGCGTCTGGTTAACTGGGATCCGAAACTGCACACTGCGATTTCTGATCTTGAAGTTGAAAACAAAGACAAGAAAGGCCACATGTGGCACTTCCGCTACCCGCTGGCTGACGGCGTGAAAACGGCTGAAGGCAAAGACTACATCGTGGTAGCGACTACCCGTCCGGAAACTATGCTGGGTGATACCGGTGTGGCCGTAAACCCGGAAGATCCTCGTTACAAAGATCTGATTGGCAAGGAAATCCTACTGCCAATCGTTGACCGCCGTATTCCAATCGTAGGCGACGAGCACGCCGATATGGAAAAAGGCACTGGTTGTGTGAAGATCACCCCTGCGCACGACTTCAACGACTACGAAGTGGGCAAGCGCCACAGCCTGCCGATGATCAACATCCTGACGTTCAACGCTGATATTCGCAACGCGGCTGAAGTGTTCACTACCAATGGTGAGCCAAGCGATGCCTACAGCACTGAACTGCCAGAGAAATACCACGGCATGGAGCGCTTTGCCGCGCGTAAAGCTATTGTTGCCGAGTTCGACGAGCTAGGCCTGCTGGACGAAATCAAAGATCACGATCTGACGGTACCTTACGGTGACCGTGGTGGTGTGGTTATCGAGCCAATGCTAACTGACCAGTGGTACGTACGTGCTGCTCCTCTGGCAGAGCCTGCGGTTGCTGCGGTAGAAAACGGTGACATCCAATTCGTACCTAAGCAGTACGAAAACATGTACTTCTCTTGGATGCGTGATATCCAGGATTGGTGTATCTCTCGCCAGCTTTGGTGGGGTCACCGTATCCCTGCTTGGTACGACAACGACGGTAACGTTTATGTTGGCCGCAGCGAAGAAGAAGTTCGCGAGCAGAACAACCTGGCACCGGTTGTGGTTCTTCGCCAGGACGATGACGTACTAGATACCTGGTTCTCGTCTGCACTATGGACGTTCGGTACTCAAGGCTGGCCTGAGCAGACAGAAGATCTGAAAGTCTTCCACCCATCAGATGTACTGGTGACGGGTTTTGACATCATCTTCTTCTGGGTTGCCCGCATGATCATGATGACCATGCACTTCTGTAAAGACGAAGACGGCAAGGCACAGGTTCCGTTCAAGACCGTATACGTAACGGGTCTGATCCGTGACGAAAACGGCGACAAGATGTCGAAGTCAAAAGGTAACGTGCTTGACCCAATCGACATGATCGACGGTATCGATCTAGAGTCACTGGTTACCAAGCGTACCGGTAACATGATGCAGCCGCAGCTGGCCGCGAAGATCGAGAAGAACACCCGCAAGACATTCGAAAACGGTATCGAACCTTACGGTACCGATGCCCTGCGCTTTACCCTTGCAGCCATGGCTTCTACCGGCCGTGACATCAACTGGGACATGAAACGCCTTGAGGGTTACCGCAACTTCTGTAACAAGCTATGGAACGCCAGCCGTTACGTACTGATGAACACAGAAGAGCAAGATTGTGGTTTCGCCGCAGATGCCGAGCTAGAGTACTCGCTGGCTGACAAGTGGATCGAATCTCAGTTCGAGCTTGCAGCGAAAGAGTTCAACGGTCATATCGACAACTTCCGTCTGGACATGGCGGCGAACACGATCTACGAGTTCATCTGGAACCAGTTCTGTGACTGGTACCTAGAGCTAACCAAGCCGGTTCTGTGGAAAGGCACCGAAGCGCAGCAGCGTGCAACCCGCCGTACTCTGATCACCGTACTCGAGAAGACCCTGCGTCTGGCTCACCCAGTGATCCCATACATCACCGAAACTATCTGGCAGAGCGTCAAGCCGCTGGTTGACGGTGTTGACGGCGATACCATCATGCTGCAGGCACTGCCTCAGTACGATGAAGCGAACTTCAATGCAGAAGCACTGGCTGACATCGAGTGGGTGAAGAGCTTTATCACCAGCATCCGTAACCTGCGTGCCGAGTACGACATTGCCCCAAGCAAAGCGCTTGATGTAATGCTAAAAGCCGCAGACGAAAAAGATGCTGCGCGCCTTGAAGCCAACAAACAAGTACTGGTTTCTCTAGCCAAGCTAGAGAACATCCGCGTACTGGCTGCCGGTGAAGAGACACCAGCCTGTGCAACATCACTGGTTGGCAAGTCTGAGCTGATGATCCCAATGGCAGGCCTGATTGACAAAGACGCTGAGCTTGATCGCCTAGCGAAAGAAATCAAGAAGACCGAAGGTGAAATCAAGCGCATCGAAGGCAAGCTGGGCAACGAAGGTTTCGTAGCCAAAGCACCTGAAGCGGTTGTTGCCAAAGAGCGCGAGAAGCTTGAAGGCTACAAGGACACCCTAGTGAAGCTGGCCGAGCAGCAAGCAACCATCGCGGCACTGTAACCGCCAACAATACCATGACTCAAAGCCGGCCTTGCGCCGGCTTTTTTATTGCCCGCCATATCCACTCTGCTCCCTAGCCTTGTTTCACCCTTAGTGATAACCGCAATCGATCATCGGTCACACCTATCAAAGCTATAGATGATAACAGATTGCAAATGATAACAATTATCACTAGCATGAAATTATCCACTGAGGGAGAAACCACCATGAAGAAGACCGTTAGTTTTGCCGTTATCCACTTTTTTGTCGCATTCAGTATCGCCTATCTACTGACAGGCGAGATCCTGATCAGCAGCCTGATCGCCATGATCGAGCCAATGGTCAATACAGTGGCCTTCTATTTCCATGAAAAAGCTTGGCAACACAAGGCACTTATTCGCAGTGGCTTTGCCAACCCAGGCCGCAAAACGGCCAGTTTTGCCGTTGTCCATTTCAGCGTCGCATTCGGTGTCGCCTACCTGCTAACCAGTGATGTGCTGGTTGGGAGTGTGATGGCCATGATTGAGCCGGCTATCAACACGGTAGCCTACTATTTCCACGAGCGCATCTGGCAGAAGAAATCCGCACAGCAAGCTGCCAAGGAAGCACTGGGCCACCTTGCTTGCCACCATGGCAAACTGCGGGAGTGTGCCGATGTCAGCGATATCACTGTTGACAATGTTGCGACAAGCAACTAATTTTGGTTGCAATAAGCAACCAAAAGAGACCTGATACATGGACGCAGCGACCCTCAGAGCCCAGTCCCGCTTACTTGTGCGGGAATTGGGCATGCTTGACCGCCAGTGCGGTAATCTCGACATTACCCCGGTCCAAGCCCACGCCCTGATTGAACTGGAAAACCAACCGCTTTCCGTCAACCAGCTTGCCGCCCGGCTAAAAGTGGATAAATCCAACGCCAGCCGCACCAGCGCTAGCCTACTCAATGCCGGCCTTCTGATCACCCACGCCGATCCCCATGACGGCCGCCGGCAGCTATCGAGCTTGTCTTTGCAGGGCCAAACCTTGCTCGATAGCCTCAACCAGGCTCTCAACCTGCAAGTTGCCCAGTTTATGGAGCAACTCGACCAAGATGAAATCACCTGCCTCGCCCAAAGCCTGCAACGCTATACCAAGGCGATTCAGGCCAACAAACAACAGCAGGGCTACCAGCTGAGGCTGCTCACTCCACTCGACAATGCCGCTATGGCCGCCGTAGTACGCCGTGTATCCGCCGAGCACGGGCTAACTGCGGACAAAGGCTACGGTGTTGCCGATCCGACGCTGGACGCCCTGAGCGAGGTATACAGCGAGCCTGACAGCGCATACTGGGTAATAGAAAAAGACAACCGCATCCTGGGCGGCGGGGGAATAGCTCCCCTTACAGGGGAAGAAGGCGTTTGCGAGCTGCAGAAAATGTACTTCCTGCCAGAGCTACGTGGCAGAGGCTTCGCCCGACGGATCGCCGCCACGGCTCTGAAATTCGCCCGGGAGAACCGCTTCAAGGCATGCTACCTTGAAACCACAGCCTCGCTGCAGGCCGCCATCAAGCTATACCAGGGGCTGGGGTTTATCCAAATTTCACAGGCCATGGGGCAAACCGGCCACGATGCCTGCGAAGTCAGGATGCTCAAAACGCTCTGATTCTGGGCTCTGAAAACGAGTAATAAAAGCCTAATTAGAAAATGGCGGACACAAAAAAGCTGGCTTAATGCCAGCTTTTATCTCGACGTTACGGGTATCGAAGATCACTCTTCGTCTTCGTACTCTTCTTCGTCATCTTCACCCGACTCGAAGTAAGTTCCCCAGCCGTCGTAGTCAATGTTATGCTTTTCGGCTAGCTGGATCAGCTTCTCAGCCTGCTCATCAATGACTTCTGCATTCAGTGCCGATTCCATAACAGCATCGAAACATACCACTTTACCGCCACCGTCTTCAGGAGCCAGTTCAAGCTCTTCGGCTTCTAGTACCTCGAAGCCCATTTTGAAAGCTTCTACGGCTGCACCTTCAAGCTCTTCGAACGTATCCGCCGAGAAATGGTGCTCAATGCTGTAAAGTGCATCAGGATCACTGCCATCTTCTAGCAACGCCGCGATGATTTCGCGCGTTTCTTCCTTCTGCTCTTCGATTAGTTCTGCATAAGACATGGGGAAACTCCACCTATGGAATAAATTCGAACGCAAATATCGCACGGATCGCAATAAAATACCAAATGAAATATCCCTCTCCCTGAAACTTGATATTTATCAAACTAACGATAAATATATTTCGAGCGGTGATGAAGCGAGAAAATGCATAATATTCCCCGATATGCGCTTTAAGCGAATAAACACAAAACCCTCAATAGCATATTCACCCATAAAACCCAGAGAAATACCCTGAGCACTCTGTTTACCGATAGGTGGGCGGTATGAAAGCGCCAAAAAAATGTGAACAATCCCAAAGATATACTGCGCTCGGCGGCATAAAATTCACTGGCAACAAACAAATAGAGCCACGGCAAAGACTGATGGCCATTATATAAGCATACGAGAGATACGATCATGAGTAACTTCTACCACGGCCCTGAGCCAGGGAGACGGCGCCGCAGCCAGCTGCGTCGTCCCCGTAGGACACTCACCCACCTGACAACAGCATTGGACGGCATTGCGCCGACGGAGTCCTTTGCGGTGCCAGAGTGCGAGTGTACGGCTCCGACATCTCACCCAACATTGACACCCCCTATCCAAGCTGCCTCGCCAGCAAGGATAAACAACCTATAAACCATTTCCGTTAGCTATTGCTAATGCCTGGTTCTGCCTGCTCCGGCGTCATGTCGGCGAGCCCTGTCATGCCTAACGGCAGGCCTGGTAGATGAATCACCCTTGTATTTGGATGTACAAGGGCAAGGAGAAAACAATGACAACCGAAACAATGAAACCGGAAGAAAAAGGCGGCTTCTTCGCCAACTTTAAATTCCCTTCTGCCTATACCATTTTATTTGCCCTTATTGCCCTCGTCGCATTGATGACCTGGATCGTACCGGCTGGCCAGTATGACCGTGTCATGAATGAAGACCTGGGCAAAGAAGTACCAGTTACCGGAACTTACCACGCAGTAGAGAGCAACCCGCAAGGTGTCGTAGATGTCCTACTGGCTCCTATCGATGGCTTCTACGATCACAACACCTATGAAGCAGCGGCTATCGATGTCTCACTGTTCATTCTGGTCATCGGTGGCTTCCTTGGCCTAGTGACCAAAACCGGTGCGATTGACGCAGGTATCGAACGGGTTACCGCCCGACTGCAGGGCCGGGAAGAATTGATGATCCCGATCCTGATGGCACTCTTTGCCGCCGGCGGTACTATCTATGGTATGGCTGAAGAGTCCCTGCCGTTCTATACCCTGCTGGTGCCTGTGATGATGGCCGCCCGCTTCGACCCAGTAGTTGCCGCTGCAACCGTACTGCTTGGTGCCGGTATCGGTACCCTGGGTTCAACCATCAACCCATTTGCTACAGTTATCGCTGCCAACGCGGCCGGTATCCCGTTCACCGATGGCATCATGCTACGCGTTGCCATGCTGGTTGTTGGCTGGCTGATCTGTGTCGCTTATGTCATGCGCTATGCCAAGATGGTACGTGCCGACAAGACCAAATCGATTGTCTATGACAAGTACGAAGAAAACAAAGCACACTTCCTGGGCAACCAGTCTGGCGAAATGCTGGAGTTCACTACAACCCGTAAAGTTATCCTGGCTATCTTTGCTGCTTCTTTCGGTATTATGATTTACGGTGTGGCCGTTGTGGGTTGGTGGATGGCAGAAATTTCCGCTATGTTCCTGGCCTCAACAATCATCATCGGTTTGATTGCCCGCATGAGCGAAGAAGAGTTCACATCTAGCTTCATCGACGGTGCCCGCGATTTGCTCGGTGTTGCCCTTATTATCGGTATCGCCCGCGGTATCGTGGTAATTATGGACCGCGGTATGATCACTGATACCATCCTGAACTCTGCCGAGCACGCAGTAACCGGCCTGTCTTCAATCGTATTCATCAACGTGATGTACTGGCTGGAAATCCTGCTGTCGTTCTTGGTGCCTTCGTCTTCGGGCCTAGCGGTACTGACCATGCCTATCATGGCTCCGCTAGCAGACTTCGCCGGTGTGGGCCGCGATCTAGTGGTAACGGCATACCAGTCTGCCTCAGGTATTGTAAACCTTATGACACCAACCTCTGCGGTGGTAATGGGTGGCTTGGCTATCGCACGCGTCCCTTACGTACGCTGGGTTAAGTGGGTCGCTCCACTGCTAGGTATCCTAACAGTACTGATCATGGCAATGCTGAGTGTAGGCGCCATGCTTTAATCCCCCCTTTCGATCTTGCTTGTTTCGCCGCCCCTATGGGGCGGCTTTTTTCTTTCCCCACCGGCAACAAATTAACCTCTAGCCTTCCAGGGCAAATCGACCCATAAATATCTAGCGACGTGAAGCTCCCCTAGTGAGCACGCCCCCGACAATTGTGTGCCCAGCACCACACAACGATTTTGCACTCACCCAGTACAGTCTCAATACGCCGGTACCTCGAAGAATAAATCCCGACCATTCATCACAACCTTATTGAATCAAATATTAATTTGGCACCACAAAAACATTGTATAAATAATTCAAATCTGAATTTAACCTCCTATACAACGACAAATAAAGCACTGAAAAACCAATGTACTAAAATTACAAAAACCCCAAAACAAAATATAAAAGGAAAAATATTTGTTACCAGCGCAGTAACATTTTGCTTATTTTTATATAGACAAACAGTTTTAGTGCATAAGATTATGCTTTTTACATTCAAGCAACGTGAAAAAATCTGAATAAGATTCCCAACACCCCTTTTAGACACAGTAAAAACAACAACTTAACCAACATAAAACTACTTAAAACCTAGTCAAAACACATAAATACCCATGCGCGTAATCGAGTGACACATGCATTAAAAATGTTAATAAAACAAATATATAGCGTTACCGCATTAATAACAAAACTGTGATAAACCTCTAAGACTGTGAACGCCTTAAGGGTAAAATAAACCCCAGATACGAAAGCAAAGAAATAAATAACTTCTTACTTTGCAATAAAACAAATACAGCCAAACCATTGGCAATAAATAAAGAGAGATACGATCATGAGTAAGTTCTATGTAGGTTCTGAAATAGGCCAACTGCGTCGCGTTCTTCTTCATCGCCCTGAGCGAGCTCTCACTCACCTGACGCCTTCTAACTGCCACGATCTACTATTTGATGATGTACTGGCTGTTGAACGCGCTGGCGAAGAGCATGACGTATTTGCCAACACACTGCGTGAGCAAGGTGTTGAGGTCTTCCTACTACACGACATGCTGGCTGAAACCCTAGCGGTTCCTGAAGCCAAAGACTGGCTGCTAGGCACCCAGATCTCTGACTACCGTTTCGGCCCAACTTTCGCCAATGATGTACGCTGCTTCCTAGCAGATCTACCTCATCGCGAACTAGCATCAATCCTACTGGGCGGCTTGGCATACTCTGAGCTACCAATCCAGTCATCTTCTATGCTGCAGGGCATGCATGAGCCAAGCGACTTCATCATCGAGCCGCTTCCAAACCACCTGTTCACCCGTGATACTTCATGCTGGGTATATGGCGGTGTTTCTATCAACCCAATGGCTAAACCTGCTCGCCAGCGTGAAACCAACCACCTACGTGCTATCTACCGCTGGCACCCAACCTTCGCCGGTGAAGACTTCATCAAGTACTTCGGTGACGAAGAGAAGCTATACGACAACTCGACTATCGAAGGCGGCGACGTGCTGGTTATCGGTAAAGGCTCAGTGCTTATCGGTATGTCCGAGCGTACAACAGCACAAGGTGTTGAGCAGTTGGCGTCAAGCCTATTCAAGCACGGTCAGGCCAAGCAGGTTATTGCGATGGAGCTACCTAAGCACCGCTCTTGCATGCACCTAGACACCGTAATGACGCACATGCGTGAAGATACCTTCTCGGTTTACCCAGAAGTGGTCCGCAAAGATGTGAAATGCTGGAGCCTAACTGGCGACGAGTCTGGCGCAGTGAAAGCGAAAGAAGAAGGCTACTTCGTAACTGCTATCGAGAAAGCACTGGGTGTCGGTCAGCTGAACCTTATCACCACCGGTGGTGACAGCTTCGAAGCTGAGCGTGAGCAGTGGAACGATGCGAACAACGTACTGACTGTTAAGCCAGGTGTTGTTATCGGTTACGAGCGCAACGTCTACACCAACGAGAAATACGACAAGGCAGGCATCACAGTCCTACCTATCCCAGGTGATGAACTAGGCCGCGGCCGTGGTGGTGCTCGCTGCATGAGCTGCCCAATCGAGCGTGACGGTATCTAATACCGAGGCAACTAGCCTAACCTAACGGCCGGTGCCCGGCACCGGCCACACAACAGCAAGACCTCTCAGAATCCAGGCAAAAAGCCAAACAAAACAATAACTGAGAGTAAAAACCAAGAGAGACGATCACATGACCAAGCAAACTGTTGTTGTGGCACTGGGCGGTAATGCCCTGCTTCGCCGCGGCGAGCCACTCGAAGCTGATATCCAGCGCCAGAATATTGCCAAAGCGGCGCAGACCATCGCGGAGATCGGCAAAGAGTACAACGTTGTTCTTGTACACGGCAATGGTCCGCAGGTTGGCCTACTGGCACTGCAAGGACTTGAATACAAAAAGGTCAGCCCATACCCATTGGATGTACTGGGTTCAGAGACCCAGGGCATGATTGGCTACATGCTGATGCAAGAACTGAAGAACCTACTGCCGGAGCAAGACGTCTCCTGCATGCTGACCCAAATGACCGTAGACCCGAACGATCCGGCCTTTGCCGATCCAACCAAACCTATTGGTCCAGTCTACGAAGAAGCTGAAGCCCGCGAAATGGCAGAGAAATACCACTGGACAGTCAAGCCTGACGGCCAGTACTTCCGCCGCGTGGTACCAAGCCCACTTCCAACCGGTATTGTCGAGAGCGATGCAATCACCACCCTGATCAAGCAAGAGCATCTGGTGATCTGTACCGGCGGCGGCGGTATCCCGGTCAAGAAAGAAAATGGCAAATTGGTTGGCGTAGAAGCGGTAATCGACAAAGACATGTCTGCAGCATACCTTGCCCAGCAGCTTAATGCCGATGCCCTACTGATCCTGACCGATGCCGATGCGGTTTACCTGGACTGGGGTAAACCAACCCAGAAAGCACTACGCAGCACCACTCCACGTGAGCTGGCTCAGTATGCCTTCGATGCCGGTTCAATGGGACCGAAAATCGATGCCTCATGCGATTTCATTAAGAAAGGCGGCAAGCTGGTTGGGATCGGTGCCCTTGAAGATGGCCTCGCCATCCTAAAAGGTGAAGCTGGCACAAATATTATTGCAGAATAACAGAATAGTTATTCACAAATCATAAATAATACGTTAAACAATACATAAAACCTTCCGGCGGCGGGGCTACCCAAATCATTCAGCCTCTCCCCGGACAGAGAGATACAGATTCAGAGAGGATAACATCATGGCTTTTAACCTTCGCAACCGTAACTTCCTAAAACTACTAGACTTCACTCCACGTGAAATCCAGCACCTACTAGAGCTATCTGCTGAGCTGAAAAAAGCGAAGTACAACGGTTACGAGCAGCCTCGCCTAACCGGCAAGAACATTGCCCTAATCTTCGAAAAAACATCGACTCGTACTCGCTGTGCTTTTGAAGTAGCGGCTTTCGACCAAGGCGCACAAGTTTCTTACCTTGGCCCATCAGGCTCTCAAATCGGCCACAAAGAATCAATGAAAGATACCGCTCGCGTTCTTGGCCGCATGTATGACGGCATCGAGTACCGCGGTTTCGGTCAGGAAATCGTTGAAGAGCTAGGCCAATACGCTGGTGTACCAGTATGGAACGGCCTAACAGACGAATTCCACCCAACCCAAATCCTAGCTGACTTCCTGACCATGCAAGAGCACGGCCGTGGCAAGCAGCTACACGAAATGAAATTTGCCTACCTTGGCGATGCACGCAACAACATGGGTAACTCCCTAATGGTTGGTGCAGCGAAAATGGGTATGGACATCCGCCTAGTGGCTCCTAAGCAGTTCTGGCCTGAAGAAGCACTTGTTGCTCAGTGCCGTGAAATTGCTGAAACCACTGGCGCGAAAATCACTATGACTGAAGACGTACAAGAAGGCGTTGCAGGCGTAGACTTCCTATACACTGACGTTTGGGTCTCTATGGGCGAAGCGAAAGAAGCATGGGCTGAGCGTATCAACCTAATGCTGCCTTACCAGGTCAACATGGACATGATCAAAGCCACTGGCAACCCACACGTGAAATTCATGCACTGCCTACCAGCGTTCCACGGTGAAGACACCACTGTTGGTAAGCAGCTAGCAGCAGAATACCCAGTACTGGCACAAGGCTGTGAAGTAACTGATGAAGTGGTTGAATCTGACTACTCTATCGTATTCGACGAAGCTGAAAACCGTATGCACACCATCAAAGCTGTGATGGTAGCGACACTGGGTCAATAATCGACTCTCTTGAGTGTAACTACTCTCAAACCCATACCGGCCTTCGGGCCGGTATTTTTTTATGCCGATATACCCACCACCTACCGGCGTCCTATAGCAAAACAACCTCCGCGAGATCAGCATGTTAGGCAGCCTTGCCTAGCCCGAAAAATACCCATACATAGTGCATAAAGTTCCAGCAAATGAATACTTTAGGCAAACGCTTGCGTTCGCAAAAAATGGGGGTATAATCCTTCGCAATTTGTCCAGAGAGAGATAAAAAATGCGCCCGTCTTTTCAGCTAAACCTGATGACCCTACGCCGATTCTCGGCGCTGGCGCCGTTTTTTGTTTTTCCTGTTTTTGTAAAAAGAGCCTCCTTTATTAAGGGGGCTTTTTTTTGCCTGCAACAAACACCCGCAGGCACCTGTCGTTCATCATCGTAATTAAAAGGGAAGAGAAGCCATGGCGAATTCGCTGTTTCAAAAGCACATCATTTCCATCCCGGAACTGAGCCGTAGTGAGCTTGAGCTGGTTGTCGAGACTGCAGGCAAACTGAAAGCCGAACCGAACCCTGAACTTCTGAAGAACAAGGTAGTTGCAAGCTGTTTCTTCGAGCCATCCACCCGTACCCGCCTTTCTTTTGAAACTGCGGTTCAGCGCTTGGGCGGCACCGTGATTGGCTTTGACAACGGTGGTAACACCTCACTGGCGAAAAAAGGTGAGACCCTTGCCGACTCCGTCCAGGTCATCTCCTCGTATGTGGATGCCTTTGTGATGCGCCACCCACAGGAAGGGGCAGCCCGTCTTGCCTCCGAGTTCTCAAACAACGTCCCTGTGATTAACGGTGGTGACGGTGCCAACCAACACCCAACCCAAACCCTGCTGGACCTGTTTACTATCTACGAAACTCAGGGCACGCTGGATAACCTCAATGTGGCGTTCGTCGGTGACCTGAAGTACGGTCGCACAGTTCACTCCCTGACCCAAGCACTGGCGAAATTCAACAATGTGAAGTTCTTCTTCATTGCGCCGGAAGTGCTGGCAATGCCAGATTATATCTGCGAAGAGCTGGACGAAGCCGGCATCAGCTACAGCATCCACCACGCGATGGAAGAAGTGATCCCTGAGCTAGATATCCTGTACATGACCCGCGTGCAAAAAGAGCGTTTCGACGAGTCTGAGTATGCCCACATGAAAGCGGCTTACATCCTTACGGCCCCAATGCTGGCCGAAGCCCGTGACAACCTGAAAGTACTGCACCCGCTACCACGCATTGACGAAATTACCACTGATGTCGACAAGACCAAGCATGCTTACTTCTTCCAGCAAGCAGAAAACGGTGTGTACGCACGTGAAGCCCTACTGGCACTGGTCCTAAACGAAGCAATCTAAGCAGGAGAGAAAACAATGGCGAAGGAAACTCAACTACAGGTCGAAGCGATCAAGAACGGTACTGTTATCGACCATATTCCTGCAAATGTCGGCTTCAAGGTCCTGAAGCTGTTCAAAATGCACAAAACCAACCAGCGCGTCACCGTTGGCCTCAACCTGCCTTCCTCGGCACTGGGAGCCAAGGATCTGATCAAGATCGAAAACATCTTCATCAGTGAAGAGCAAGCAAGCCAGCTGGCCCTTTACGCGCCACAGGCGACCGTCAACCAAATCGAAAACTACGAAGTGGTGAAAAAGCTGAACCTGACGCTGCCGGAGCAAATCAATGCGGTGTTCAAGTGCCCGAACAGTAACTGTATTTCACACGGCGAACCAGTCGATAGCAGCTTCAAGGTGATCACCAAGAAAGAAGACATCCAACTCAAGTGTAAGTACTGCGAAAAAGTCTTCTCACGGGAAATCGTCACAGAAAGCAACTAAGCCACCAGCTCAAAAGCGGCTAACTGGTTGAAAAAACCGTCTCAATTACGACATCTTATGCCCTAGGAAAAAGAAAGCCTGCTCAACTTTGAGCAGGCTTTTTTATTCTCATTTCCGACCACCCGTCACTTAGTTTGGCTCACTACCTTTAATATTCCGGCCCTGCGTGCTGGCAAACAATAAAATCAAAAACAATCATAGGTTAGTGAAATGAAAAATCATGCGCGCCTTGTCAAAGCAGTCTGGTGCTTGCCTGTCCGTCCCTGTCATATATTTCTTGTTTCAGCCACATTATCTGGCTGTGTTACCAGCAACGGTCCCGTCCAGCAGACCTACCAGCATTCTGCCAACGAGATGGTAGTGATCGGGGTGCCAATGCTGCTGGGCGGCTTCGGCTCGGCCGTACCGATCAGCAATGATTATATGATCACCGCCAAGCATGTCGCCCAGTTGTCCTGGGATCTCGATGTCATCTACCACCCGGCATGCGACTTAGCCCTGATCCGACGCCCCTCCAATACCCAACCGATTTGGGGCTTGATCTACCCCGACCAGTCCGTCACCCACCATGGCCACTCTCTGGTAGGGACCACGGTGAGTGGCAAAGGCAAATACCTCCAGGATGTAGTTGATACCAACACCGATTGCCTCTATTCACTCAGTGATGCACCTGTCATGTCGGGCATGAGCGGTGGGCCGGTCTTCAATGAAGACGGGGAAATTGCCGGGATCACAGTGGCCATCGTCAACAACCCGCAAGATTTGGACAACCTGCGGCCGGCCGCGCGCTACAGCCAGTTTGTTCCCTCCCCGCTGATTTTCGACTGGCTGGATGCCCTAGGTATCGAAGTGAAGTCGGCCAGTGTCGAGCTGGCCGGAGTCAAAGTGTCAGACTACGTCAGCGAACTCAACCGCCCGAGCAAAGAAGCGATTCAGGTTGTCAGCAATAGCAGCCCCATCGCATCACCTGACCGCCAGCAACGCCGTGCCCTGTTACCGGCAACCCAGTACAAAGACTATCCCCCGGGCAACCTGTCGGGGCTCAACCTCCCTGACGAGGAAGAAGGAGTGGCCGCCAACCAACCCCAACCAGCGGTCAAGTTAGATCCTCGAACCCTACTCAACCAGTCAGGATATAATCCCTCATTCTGAGCAAATGGATGGCGTTTTGTTTTGGTGATAGGGGTCAATAAATTACTTTGACATTGTTGATATGATGCCATTGCAAGATTATGCAACCGAGACATTATATCTTGCCACTATGCAGCCGATAACTCGCACCGAGAAGAAGCGGAGACTTCACACAACACCCCACCGTTGCGAGGGCTTACGAACGAGATACGATCAAAAGACCAATAGAATAACAAGGAGTTGCCCGTGAGTGGATACAGTATGCACGGAGCGATAGACGCTTTCTGCCAAGAGGAAAGCATGACTTCCGCCTGCAAGCGGTTATTGCAGCAACAAAGCTTTTCAACCCAGGACGATATCCGAAAACAGCTTATCGCCATGGGCTTTGAAGATGTTAGCCAGTCCACCGTCTCCCGCCTGTTATCAAGGCTGGGCGTGGCAAAGGTACCCAATGCCTATGGCAAAAAAGTCTATTGCCTAACCGTAGAAAGCGAGCCGGTACAAGTTGGCTCATCGATTGCCTCCCAAATAGAGTTTATTACCCATAACCAACTGGTCGTGGTTGTAAAAACCCACCCCGGCGGCGCCCAGCTTGTGGCTAGGCTCATCGACATACAACCACATGCCGAGATCCTCGGTACCGTAGGCGGCAACGACACGGTCATGGTCGCGCCGAAAGATATCACCCGTATTGATGAGTGTGAAAAAGTGGTCAAGGCAAGGCTCGGGATCCCAGCCTGAAGCGTCGACGCCCTCTCGCGCGAAACAAGGCAGCCCAATAATGCTGCCTTTTTATCCAGCCTACCTGAAACCCTTTGACCTCTTCGCCAATGGGTTGCAAACTAGACCTCTAACGATGACCTAACATAATTTAAGTAAGGACAAGTAATGACTCAAGTACTTCACACAGAGCAGGCACCAGCTGCAATCGGCCCTTATGTACAAGGTGTAGATCTAGGCAACATGGTACTCACTTCAGGCCAGATCCCTGTAAATCCTCAAACCGGTGAAGTGTCTGACGATATCGCTGAGCAGGCTCGCCAGTCACTAGAAAATGTTAAGGCTGTAGTTGAGTCGTCTGGCCTTAAGGTCGCTGACATCGTCAAAATGACGGTATTCGTTAAAGATCTCAATGACTTTGGCACTGTTAACGAAGTGTACGGCAAATTCTTCGACGAGCACAATGCACCATACCCAGCGCGCTCTTGCGTTGAAGTCGCTCGCCTGCCAAAAGACGTAAAAATCGAAATTGAAGCGATTGCCGTTCGTAAATAATCGCCTGTTCGATTAGCGCCAACACGAAAAAAAGCTGCCTGATGGCAGCTTTTTTCGATTCAGTGACCGAGCGACAAGGCACTTCACTAGGCGTTGGCTAGAGCGAGTTCCAGTACCTGCGGAAACCAAGCGGTAAAGCATTCGGGCTCTTGTGCTAGCGCTGTCTGCAACTCACTCTGAGGCCACCAGCGATAGGTCAATACTTCCTCCGGGTTCGGCACCACCATGACCTCTGGAGCTGAAGCCACCAAGACATGATCCAGTTCGTGTTCCACCAGCCCGTTGTCAAGCTTGGCGCGGTAGACGAAATTGGCCACATCAGATAGTGCCTGGATATCAACAATCCCCATCTCTTCCGCCAGCCGGCGGATCCCCGCCTGTTCCATCGACTCTCCCTGCCGCGGATGAGAGCAGCAGGTATTGGTCCATAACCCACCGCTGTGGTATTTCCCCAATGCGCGCTGCTGCATCAAGAACTCCCGTTCTTTGCCACTATCCCGGTACAGCAATACCGAAAAAGCCAAATGAAGGACACCGTCCCGGTGGGCCTGCATTTTTTCTTCTACGCCTAGCTCCCTGCCCTGCGGATCGACTAATATAACCTGTTCTTCAATCATGCTTTATTCAACTTAAAAACAAAAAGGACACGCATTGGCATGTCCTTAATAAGTCACAGTAGGCAGTTGCGCCCGATCTGTTAGCTTGCCGAGCGGCGCGTCGCCTCAGCATTGAGCTCATCCAGTTTTGCCGCCATCAGATCACGACACTGATTGGACAACTGGCGAACATCTTCTTTGGTCAGCCCGTCTACCGGTACGGCTGGCAGTACTTCGACAATCACCACGCCGTTATCCCACTTATTGAGTTTAACATTTTCCGTGCTACTGCACACAATGGGAACGACCGGCGCACCCGCAGCAATCGCGGCATGAAACGCGCCCGTTTTAAACGGCAGCAAACCGCGGCCTCGTGAGCGGGTGCCCTCCGGGAACATCCAAATTGACACATTGCGTTCTTTGATTTTTTCAACCACCTGGCCAATGGTGCCCACGGCCTTGCTGCGGTTGGCACGGTCAATCAAGATATTACCGGTTAACCAGTAAAGTTGGCCAAACAACGGCATCCAGGCAATGCTTTTCTTGCCGACCGTTACCGTACGAGGCTGGATCGCTCCCGATACCGTGAACATATCGTAGTTATTCTGGTGGTTCGCTATGTATACGCTGGGCATAGGCTGTTCCCCCTCAGGGTAGCGAAATTCCAGATTAATACCGAAGATACGCGCCATCTTGCAGAAATGGCGGCCGACAATATAAACATTCTTGGGGTTGCGGGGGCTCAGTAGACAGTAGCCACAGCCGAAAACAAACATGACAACAGCAAACACTGCTACAGCAATCATGCGCAATACAAATAACATCAGACTCTCCTCAGCGTACAAGCGTTCGCTAGTATACTTGGGCTGCGGGAAAAAACACCTTTTATGTGCAGAAATTAGACCACTGGCGGCCTGTTTCAGCCCCTTTCGGCAGTCATGAACCAACAAAAAGCCCTCCAACAGGAGGGCTTCACATTCCGGCACACAGCAGGAACTTATTCTGCGTCAGACTCTTGCGGCGATTTGATTTCAAAACGAGTCACCCGCTGCAAACCGCGCGGCAGCATACTGCCACGACGGCCACGCTCACCACGGAAGTTATCCAAGTCGCTCGGCTTCAGGCCCAGCTTACGCTTGCCCGCGTACAGCGTCAGGTGGCTGCCATGCGGTAGGACCACCAGCTGGGACAAGAACTCTTCCCGAGCTTTCGAACGGGCAGCCGGGATGTTGATGATCTTATTACCCTTGCCTTTACCCAGCTGTGGCAGTTCCTTGATTGGGAACAACAACATCCGACCTTCATTGGTAATGGCCAGGATCTCATCGTTCTCCAAATCAGCGATGCTCTGCGGCGGCATCACTTCGGCCTTTTCCGGTACCGTCAACAAGGCCTTACCGTTCTTGTTCTTCGATACCATATCGCTCCCCTTGCAGATGAAACCGTAGCCAGCATCCGAACCCATCAGCCATAACTGGTCATCATCGGCCATCATCACCTGGCGAACCTGGCTGCCCGGCGTCAGATTCAAGCGGCCGGTAATTGGCTCACCCTGGCTTCGCGCTGATGGCAATGTATGGGATTCGAGCGCATAACTGCGTCCGTCCGAACCGAGGAAAATAGCCGGCTGATTACTCTTACCACGGGCATGGGCCTGATAGCCATCACCCGACTTGTAGCTCAATGACGTCGGATCAACCTCATGGCCCTTGGCATGGCGGATCCAGCCTTTCTCGGAAAGTACCACAGTGATCGCTTCAGATGGGATCAGCTCACGCTCGGTCAGCGCCTTGGCCTCTTCACGCTCAACCAATGGCGAGCGGCGGTCATCGCCGTATTTCTCGGCATCAGCCAAGATCTCTTTCTTGATCAGGGTGTTCAGACGGCGCTCAGAGCCCAGCAGCTTCTCAAGGTGATCGCGCTCTTTCGACAGCTCATCCTGCTCACCGCGGATCTTGATCTCTTCCAGCTTAGCCAACTGGCGCAGCTTGATTTCAAGAATGGCATCGGCCTGAATCACGGTCAGATCGAAGCGCGACATCAACTCGGCTTTCGGATCATCCTCGGTACGAATGATCTCAATCACCTCATCGATATTGAGGTAGGCCGCCAATAAACCTTCAAGGATATGCAAACGGGCATTGACCTTGTCCAGACGGTGCTGCAAACGGCGGCGTACCGTGGTACGACGGAATTGCAGCCACTCGTTGAGGATCTGCACCAGGCCTTTAACCTGCGGACGGGCATCAAGGCCCAGCATGTTGAGGTTAACGCGGAAGCTCTTCTCCAGATCCGTCGAGGCAAACAGGTGATTCATCAGCTGCTCGCTGTCAACACGGTTAGAGCGCGGCACAATCACGATACGGGTCGGATTCTCGTGATCCGACTCGTCACGCAAGTCTTCCACCATCGGCAGCTTCTTGGCGCGCATCTGGCTGGCAATCTGCTCAAGCAGCTTCGAGCCAGAGACCTGGTGTGGCAACGCGGTGATCACAATATCACCGTTTTCCTTGTGCCACACCGCACGCATCTTGATACTGCCGCGGCCAGTACGGTAGACCTTTTTCAGATCACTCTTCGACGTGATGATCTCCGCTTCGGTCGGGTAATCCGGCCCCTGAACGAATTCCATCACCTCATCAAGCTCGGCCTTCGGGTTCTCGATCAGATGAACAACCGCATTGGCTACTTCGCGGGCGTTGTGCGGCGGGATGTCCGTTGCCATCCCCACGGCAATACCGGTGACGCCGTTGAGCAGGATATGCGGCAAGCGGGCTGGCAGCATCTTCGGCTCTTTCATGGTGCCGTCAAAGTTCGGCCCCCAGTCAACCGTGCCCTGGCCCAACTCGTTGAGCAGCACCTCAGAGAAGCGCGACAGGCGCGATTCGGTATAACGCATCGCCGCGAAAGATTTCGGATCATCCGGTGCCCCCCAGTTACCCTGGCCGTCAACCAGCGGGTAGCGGTAGGAGAACGGCTGCGCCATCAATACCATGGCTTCGTAACACGCGGAGTCGCCGTGCGGATGGTACTTACCCAGTACGTCACCGACGGTACGGGCCGACTTCTTGTATTTCGCGGTTGCCGACAGGCCAAGCTCAGACATCGCATAGATAATACGGCGCTGTACCGGCTTGAGGCCATCACCGATGAACGGCAAGGCACGGTCCATGATCACGTACATGGAGTAATTGAGGTAGGCGTCTTCAGTAAACTTCCGTAGCGGAAGCTGTTCAACGCCATCCATTGAGACATCAGTCATCGTTGGGTATTCCGTTTATGTTTCCAGCCCGTGCCAACATATCGCAGAGGCTATCAAATCATCAGGCAGGGCCGGCCAATATTGTGGCCGGCCCAATCAATCACACTTCGGCCATATCGCCTTTGCTCTGCAGCCAGTGGCGGCGGTCTTCCGCCCGCTTCTTGCCCAGCAGCATATCCATCATCTCGTTGGTCTGCTCGTCATCATCGATCGTCAGCTGAACCAGGCGGCGGGTGTTCGGATCCATGGTGGTTTCGCGCAGCTGGAGCGGGTTCATCTCACCCAGACCTTTGAAGCGCTGGACATTAACCTTGCCGCGCTTATTGCTGAGGCGATCGAGGATCCCGTCTTTCTCGGCATCGTCCAGGGCATAGTAGACTTCCTTGCCCAGGTCGATACGGTACAGCGGCGGCATCGCAATATACACATGGCCGGCACGGACCAAGGCCTCGAAGTGACGGACAAACAAGGCGCACAACAAGGTGGCAATGTGCAAACCATCCGAGTCAGCATCGGCCAGCACGCAGATCTTGCCGTAACGCAAGCCGCTCAAATCATCGCTGTCCGGATCAATGCCCAGCGCGACCGAAATATCATGGACCTCCTGCGAGGCCAGCACCTGATCGGCAGACACTTCCCAGGTGTTCAGGATTTTACCGCGCAGCGGCATAATCGCCTGGAATTCACGATCGCGGGCCTGCTTGGCCGAGCCCCCTGCCGAGTCACCCTCGACCAGGAACAGTTCAGTACGTGACAAATCCTGCTGCGAACAGTCAGCCAGCTTACCCGGCAGCGCCGGGCCCGAAGCCACCTTCTTGCGCACCACCTTTTTGCTGGCACGCATGCGGCGATGGGCGTTGGCAATACACACTTCGGCCAGCTGCTCGGCAATTTGCGGACGCTCATTCAGCCACAGGCTGAAGGCATCTTTGACCACACCGGAGACAAAGGCGGCACACTGGCGCGATGACAGGCGCTCTTTGGTCTGGCCGGCGAACTGCGGATCCTGCATCTTGACCGACAACACGTACGAGCAGCGGTCCCAGATATCATCAGCGGTCAGCTTCACACCGCGCGGCAGCAGGTTGCGGAATTCACAGAACTCGCGCATCGCATCCAGCAGGCCCTGGCGCAGGCCATTGACATGGGTACCGCCCTGGGCGGTCGGGATCAGGTTGACGTAACTTTCAGTGATCAGCTCACCGCCTTCCGGCAACCACAGCAAGGCCCAATCCGCCGCTTCGCTCTGGCCACTGAATGCGCCGGTGAACGGCTCTTCAGGCAACAGGGTGTACCCCTTGACGCCTTCGGCCAAGTAGTCTTTCAAGCCATCGTCATAGCACCAGCGCAGGGTCTCATCGCTGTTTTTGTCGGTAAAGACAATTTCCAATCCCGGACAAAGCACCGCTTTGGCCTTGAGGATGTTTTTCAGGCGGGAGACAGAGAATTTCGGGCTATCGAAGTATTTGGCATCCGGCCAGAAATGCACCCGGGTTCCCTTGGCGCGGCGGCCACAGGTACCAATCACCTCCAGCTCGCTGGCCTTGTCACCGTTTTCAAAGGCGATCTGGTAAATCTGGCCATCACGCTTGACCGTGACTTCGACGCGGGTCGACAGGGCGTTAACCACCGAGATCCCCACCCCGTGCAAACCACCAGAAAACTGGTAGTTTTTGCCTGAGAATTTACCACCGGCGTGCAGCTTACACAGGATAAGCTCAACCCCCGAGACCCCTTCTTCCGGGTGAATATCGACCGGCATCCCCCGGCCATCATCAATCACTTCCAGTGACTGATCCGCATGAAGAATGACCTCTACCTTGCGGGCGTGGCCAGCCAAGGCTTCGTCGACACTGTTATCGATGACTTCCTGGCCTAGGTGGTTAGGCCGTACCGTGTCGGTATACATCCCCGGACGGCGGCGTACTGGCTCAAGGCCATTTAGAACCTCAATGGCTCCAGCGTTATAGCTTTGATCTGTCATAATTACGGAAAGTTACGGAAAAATTTTTTGCCACAATAGTCAGTAACCCCAGCTCGGATGTCAAGCTAGGGCCGAAAATGTGGCCCACAATTGTGAGTCGAATTTGATCCAAGTCGGGACAAATCCTCTCAAGCAACAAGTGCTCGGTAAGTATTACAGACCCAGAAATTGAATGATTTGTTCGGGATAACGATCAAATCCGACAAAACTATGATCCCCTTCGGGCTCAACCGTTTGCCGGCAGGCCGAGTATTTCTCGACAGCCTGGCGGTAATCCAGCACTTCGTCACCTTCTTGCTGGAGCAGCCACAACTGCTCGGGGTGGCGGAGTTTGGCCACATCCATTTGGCGCAGCTCATCCATATGTTTGGTTTCGAGGAGGTAGCGCTCCCCGGTGTAGGGATTTTCCTGCTCGCCCAAGAAGTCCTGCAACAGCTCATACGGCTTGACGGCAGGATTGACCAGTACGGCGGGCAGTTGATAGCGGTCATTAAGCCAGGTGGATACGTAGCCCCCCAGCGAACTACCGACCAAACCGACCTGATGATTACCTATAAACGACCGAACCAGCCCATCAATAAACTCGGCGGCGTCGGTCGGGTAGCTCGGCATCTGCGGGATCTCGACCCTGATATCCGGCCGTTCACGCTGGCAATACTCAGCCATCAGGGTCGCCTTGAGCGACTTCGGTGAGCTGTTAAAGCCGTGGATATACAAGAGTAGCGGCTTCATCTAGTAACCTGCGGAGTCAAAGTTCGGGGTAAAACCATGGCCTTCAAGACGGTGGACCTGGGTATCGAGCTGCCCATCGCGGTGCAGCGCAAGGTAGCGCCAGCCAGGACTTTTCTGATCCAGCGCAAAATCTTGCGAATCCGGCTGGAACTGGATACAGGTCGACGGGGTTGCCAAGACCCTCACGCCCCGGTGGATGCGGTCCAACTCTTGGTGGATATGGCCGCACAAAATCGCCTTCACCTGCGGATAACGGCCAACCACCTGCCAAAACGGCTCACTGTTGTGGAGCTGGTGCTGATCGAGCCAGGCACTACCCGCCGGCAACGGATGATGGTGCAACAGAACCAGCGCATGGCGGTCCGGATGGGCCGACAGGGCCTGATCGAGCAAATCCAACTGCTCCCCGCTCAATTCGCCGTGGGGAACCCCCTTTACCTGGCTATCGAGCAGGATCACCTGCCAATGCTCGCCAGCCAGCACTTGGTGGCATGGCTTGATTTGTGGCGAAGGCAACACCGCCTGCATGCTAGGCTGGTAGTCGTGGTTGCCAGGCAGCCAGAAGCATGGCTGCGACCAGCGCGCGATCCCCTCGCAAAAGCGCTGGTAGGAGTATTCAGTATGGTCTTGGGAAATGTCGCCCGTTGCCACAATGGCATCAAAAGGGCGCGCAGCTGCATCTACCGCATCCAGCACGGCATGAAAGCTATCTTTTGTCGTGACGCCCAACAAACTGCCGCCATCATCGGCAAAAAGGTGGGTATCGGTAATTTGCAGAAGAACCACACTATCGCGGTTCGTCTGTGGCAGAGTAAAGTTCTGCAAAACGTCAAAAACCTTGTCTATCTGATTCTATTAACAAACCGACTGTCTGCTGATCCCGTTTTTTAGGCAGTATGCCAACCAGTCTCCCAGAAAACGGTTAACTTGATGCTTCTCATCTTTCTGATGCATTCGCATATTGGGGTAATCATACCTTGGCTTTAGACGAGAAGTCTGCTGAGCTGAACACACTTCTGCGACCCTAGCATCGTGGTACAACCTGATCGTCATTTTTGGGATCAGGTAGTCAGGCAGTGATTCCTCTGCCTTGAGATGTAATTCAACCACCGTGGTATAACGGGTCGACTCAATAATGGTCAGATGATATTCCTGTTCCGAAACACAATAAATGCAATGGTCCCCTACCTGATCGCTTTTTGGTAGCAATGGGAGCAACTTCGCATAGTTGGTTTCGTACAAACGCATGATACCAGCAAAATCAACAGCGTATCTTCTATTCAATCGGTATCCTCTGTGCTGTGTCCGTCTAAGAGGCCGCCTGCAACCGAGTGTAGTTCAATTGCAACCATTGCAGGGCAATGATTGAGGCTGCATTCTCAATTTTACCAGATTCCACCCACCGGTAAGCCTCTTCCCGAGAAACCACATGCACTTTTATGTCTTCGCCTTCCTCTGCCAGGCCATGGATGCCTTGTGCCGCCGTGCTGTCTACCTCGCCGACAAAAATATCCAAGGTTTCCGAACAACCGCCGGAACTCGACAGATAGCGGGTAATCTTATGTAACTGGCCAACGTCAACGCCAGCCTCTTCCACCGACTCACGGCGCACCACGTCTTGGGCTTGCTCGCCCGGCTCGATAATGCCGGCCACGATCTCCAACTGCCATGGCGAGCAATCCGCCGCCATCGCTCCAACCCGGAACTGCTCGACCAGCACCACCCGGTCGGTGGCCGGATCATAAGGCAACATAGCAGCAGCATGGCCACGTTCGAACATCTCGCGGTCCAGTGGCTCACTCCAGCCCCCCGCAAACAGGCGATGACGAAAACGGTATTTCACCATACTGAAAAAGCCCTGATACAACGGCTCCTGGGCGAGAATTTCCACATCATCAGCAGAAAACTGTCCCGGCCCGGCTTGCTTACTACCTGTTTTTGCCATGTTTTTCTTCCTTATAACCCTTTCTGGCACGGCCTCCGGCCGACGAAGGCGTATATCATTCCATCCCCGGTAAGGAACGGCAATGATTTAATTCAACATTTATGACAATAATTATGATTTTTTTTAAGTCATTTTTCCCAACGAAAAGATTAGAATCACAATTAATCCAGTAAAATATCGTAAAATAAAGTAAATTGTTCAATGATCAGTTTCAGGCAAGGAAACATAGGTTAAACTGGAGCCTTGCTCTTATTTTTGTCAGGACCAGGAAAGGCATACATGAAAAAATTGCTTCCGCTTTTTGTTAGCTTTGCGCTTGGCGGTCTCAGCCACACTGCACTGGCTGATGATCTCGCCGAAATCTACCAACAAGCCAAACAGAATGACCCTCAGCTGCTCCGTGCGGCTGCCGATAAAGATACTGCGTTCGAAGCGATTAACTCAACCCGAAGCGCACTGCTACCACAAATCAACCTAACCGCTGGCTATAACATCGCCCGCATGGATGGCGATGCCGATGGTTTCAACGGTGGTTTGACCCTGGACCAATCGATCTACAACCGTGCCAGCTGGGTAAACCTGGATATCAGCGAGAAGGTGGCCCGCCAGAGCGATGCATTCTATGCGACCTCTCAGCAAAACCTGATCCTGCGTGTCTCTGATGCCTACTTCGCCGTGCTGCGCGCAATGGATGACCTAGACTTCGTCCGTGCCGAGAAAGCAGCCGTTGGCCGCCAGCTAGAGCAAACCAAGCAGCGTTTCGAAGTCGGCCTATCAGCAATCACCGATGTGCACGATGCCCAGGCGCAGTACGACAGCGTGCTGGCAGATGAGATCTTGGCTGAAAATGCCCTGACCAACAGCTACGAAGGCCTCCGTGAAATCACCGGCCAAGAGCACACCGATCTCAGCACCTTGGATACCCGCCGCTTCAGCGCCAGCGCACCCAAAGCACGCGTGCTAGATTTGATCAAGGATGCCGAGACGGAAAACCTTAACCTGTTGACGGCCCGTATCTCGCAAGATATCGCCCGCGATCAAATTGCCCTGGCAGAGTCTGGCCACTTGCCGACCCTGTCTTTCAATGCCGGCTACAACTACGATGACAAGCTAGCAAGCACTGATGACGGCACACTGACCGCCGGTATCAACCTGGCACTACCTGTCTACACCGGCGGCCGTGTGACCTCCGAAGTGAAGCAGGCCCAGTTCGGTTATGTGGCGGCAAGTGAAGATCTGGAAGGCTCTTACCGCAGCGTGGTCCGTGACGTACGTGCTTTCTACAACAACATCAACGCCTCTATCGGTGCCCTTCGCGCTTACCAGCAGTCCGTGGTTTCGGCCCAGTCGGCACTTGAAGCGACCGAAGCCGGTTTCGATGTCGGTACCCGTACCATTGTTGACGTCCTGGATGCGACCCGCCGCCTGTATGATGCCAACCGCCAGCTGGCCAATGCCCGCTACGATTACATCATCAGCCAGCTTCAGCTGAAACAAGCCGTAGGTTCACTGAACGAACAAGATGTCTTGGATGTTAATGCAGGACTGATCAAGGCGAAGTAATCGCCTAACGTTCGACACCAAGCATAAAAAAAGCGCCATCAGCTGATGGCGCTTTTTGTTGTCCTGGTGAGACCTCAGCAAGCCCGAGGCACGTTACGACGGCAGAGGCGAGTTAGCCACGGCCCCCTTTGATGGCCGCAATGATTTCGCTTGTCGAGCAGCCGTCTTCAAAGTTCAGGACCCGGACTTCGCCACCGGCAGCAATCACTTCCTGGCCACCAGCAATCTCTTCCGGCTTATAGTCGCCACCTTTTACCAACAGGGTCGGCAAAATTTCACTGATCAAACGCTGTGGCGTCTCTTCGCTAAACGGCACCACCCAGTCAACGGCCCCCAATCCGGCCAATACCGCCATACGGCGATCTTCAGGATTGACCGGACGCCCCGGCCCCTTCAGCGCCTGTACCGAGCTATCGGAATTGACAGCAACGATCAGACGATCACCCAGCTTCGCTGCCTCGTTGAGGTAGGCCACGTGGCCGGCATGCAGGATATCGAAACACCCATTGGTCATCACGACTTTCTCGCCGCGAGCACGGGCGGCTTTCACGGCCTGCTTGAGCTGGGCTTCACTGATCACACCAAACCCACTGTCCTGGCTACCATGGATCGCTTCGGTCAATTCAATCGTCGACAGGGTCGAGGTGCCCAACTTGCCAACCACCACACCCGCGGCAGCATTGGCCAGCTTGCAAGAGTCCGATAGCGACTTGCCCGCTGCCAGCGAGGCCGCCAACACCGAAATCACGGTATCACCGGCACCGGTCACGTCATACACCTCTTTAGCCTGGGTCGGCATATGCAGCGGCTCCAGGCCTTTTTGCAGCAGGGTCATACCGTGCTCGCTGCGCGTCACCAGCAGCGCTTCCAGCTCAAAGCGCTCGATTAGCGCGAGGCCTTTTTCGACCAAATCTTCTTCCGACTCGGTTTTACCCGCTACGGCTTCGAACTCAGACAAGTTCGGCGTCAGCAGAGTCGCACCGCGGTAGCGTTCAAAGTCCGCCCCTTTAGGATCGACCATGACCGCGATCCCAGCCTTGCGCGCCAGCTGGATCATCGCCTGCACGTGCTCCAGCGCACCCTTGGCATAATCTGACAGCACCACCACCTTACTGGAAGGCAAGGCCTGCTCCATACGCGGCAAAATCACATCCGCCGGCACGTTATGGAAACCTTCTTCGAAGTCCAAACGGATCATCTGCTGGCCGCGGCTCATCACGCGCAACTTGGTGATGGTCGGGTAATCCGGCAACGTCACGAAGTCACAGCGCACATCAAGCGACGAGAGCTTTTCAGACAGCGCACGGGCCGGCTCATCGATACCAGTTAGACCAACCAGGCGGGCATGGCCCCCCAAAGCAGCAATATTCATTGCCACGTTCGCCGCCCCCCCCGGACGCTCCTCGACCTGATCTACTTTCACCACAGGAACGGGGGCTTCAGGGGAAATACGGCCGGTCGGCCCATACCAGTAGCGATCCAGCATGACATCACCCACGACCAGCACGCCTGCTTGATCATAATCAGGAAGAGTCAGTTTCATTTTTTTCTCCGGGATTGTGATAACCCCCAAATATTAACACAAAGCCAAATTAGCATGCATCTGCTCAGGGGATTTCAACGGTTATTCAATCACAAAGAGCGAGGCCTCCCCCGCACCTTCGCATGCAGATCAACCTGTAGCTAGGCATCGGCCTCGAGCAATGCGTGCCAAACAGCCTGGACGACCTGCCGCTCAGCGGCAAACCGACCTTCTTCCACATAGGCGGGGAGACCGAGCAAGCTTAGACGGTGGATCTCATCCCGCATCACGCAGTAGGCCTGTTTGAGCTGCACGGCCTGCTCCGGTGCCAAGATGTCGTGATCCGCCATGGTATCGAACAGGCGGACATTGTCGGACCAGCGGGTCAGGGCCTTTTCTTTCGCCGCGTGTTGCAGCACCAAATACTGGGCCAGGAACTCGATATCGGTGATCCCGCCTTCATCCTGCTTGAGGCCGAACATGCCCGCCTTCTTGCTGCCGAGATGTTCGCGCATCTTTTGGCGCATCTCCACCACCTCCCGACGCAAAGCCACGGTCTCTCGGCGAGCCATCAAGACCGACTGCCTGACCTCCGCGAACGCCTGCTGGAGCGGGGCATCACCATATATCATTCTCGCCCTCACCAAGGCCTGGTGCTCCCAGGTCCACGCCTCTTGCTGCTGGTAGTCGGCAAACGCATCCATGGTACTGACCAGCAAGCCCGACGCGCCAGACGGCCGCAAGCGGATATCGACCTCGTACAGTACCCCCGAGGCGGTCCGAGTCGAAAACAGATGGACTATCCGCTGGGCCAGGCGCAGGTAGAACTGCCTGCCGTCTATCTCTTTGCGGCCATTGGTGTACACGTTGTCCGGGCAGTCATGGAGGAACACCAGATCCAAGTCCGAGCCATACCCCAGCTCCCAGCCCCCCACCTTGCCGTAGCCCAAGACCGCGAACCCGCGCCCGCTTCGCTCGAGCAAATGGGTCGGCTCGCCGTATTTGTCGACCATTTGCAACCAGGCCTGATTGACCACGGCCGCAACAATGGCTTCGGCTAGATAGGTCAGGTGATCGCTGACCTTCATCAATGGCAGGGCCCCGGCAATATCGGCCGCCGCAATACGCAGCAGCTGGGCCTGCTTGAACTGACGGATCGCCTCCATCTGCTGTTCCATGTCCTCTTCCGGGATCCGGGCCAGGAACTCCCGCAATTCATCGCCGTAATGCTCCAGTGGCGTAGGGTTGTACAAATGCTGGGGATCGAGCAGTTCATCAAGCAAGATCGGGTACTGGGCCAGCTGGGTAGCGACCATCGGGCTCGCCGCACACAGACGCACTAATTGTTCAAGTGCTGCCGGATGCTCACTGAGCAGTTCGAGATAGGTGGTCCGAGTCGCGATGCGCACAATCAATTTGCATACCCGCTCCAGCACGGCGGGGGCATCATCACGGGTGACAATCAGCATCAGTACTGCCGGCATCAGTTTGGCCAACACTTCGCGGCCACGGGGGCCGAGCGTGCGCTTTGACAGCTCGGCTTTCATATTGGTCAAAACAGAAAGCTGGCTGGCAGCCTCAGGGGCATTGAGCTCTGCGAGGATAGCCGTCACCACCTCGGGATCTTTGATCATGGCCCACATTTCATGGAACTGGGCCGTTGCCTCGCTGTGCGGCTCTTCCTCATCGGCCCCGATGATGTCATCGAATACCGCGTGGATCGCCGCCATATTCTGGCCAACGGCCTGCTCGAGCCCAGCCCAATCCCCATAGCCCATCGCCAAGGCCAAGCGGTACTGATCCAAAGGTTTGTCCGGCAACGTCTGGGTTTGCTTATCATCGATAGCCTGCAGCAAGTTTTCCAGCCTGCGCAAGAACGCATAGCCCTGCTCGAGATCATCGACCTGCTGAGGCGGCAACAAACCTTGAGTCCGAATGGCCCGCAGGGTTTCGCGCAAACCACGCCCCCGCAACTCCGGCGTACGGCCGCCGCGGATCAGCTGGAACGACTGGGCGATAAACTCCACTTCGCGGATCCCACCAGGGCCAAGCTTGATGTTATTGGTCAGGCCACGGCGGCGCACCTCACTGCTGATCATCGCCTTCATCCGCCGCAGTGACTGAATCGCACTGAAGTCGATATAGCGGCGGAAAACGAAAGGCCTCAGCATCTGGCGCAGCTCTTGGTACTGGGAAAAGCTCTCCCTCCCCATGACCCGGGCTTTGATCATGGCGTAGCGCTCCCAGTCGCGCCCCTGCTCTTGGTAGTAGTCTTCCAGCGCCGCATAGCTCATGACCAACGGGCCGCTATCACCGAACGGGCGCAAGCGCATGTCGACCCGATAGCAGAAGCCATCAAAGGTCTGCTGATCGAGTGCTTTGATCAAACGCTGACCCAGGCGGGTAAAAAACTGGGCATTGGCGAGGCTGCGGCGGCCGCCCTGGGTTTCCCCGTTCTCCGGGTAGGTAAAGATCAAATCGATATCGGAAGAAAAGTTGAGTTCACCGCCCCCCAGCTTGCCCATCCCGAGGATCAGCATCGGCTGGGCCTCGCCGCAGCTGTTCATCGGCGTTCCCCACTCCCGGCAGCACTGGGCATAAAGCCACCCGTAGGCTTCCATGATCATCGCCTCCGCCAGCATGGACAGATGGCCCAGGCTCAAATCCAAACTGTTGTGGCCAATGAAGTCACGCCATGCGATCCAGACCATTTCCCGCCGGCGGAACTGGCGCAGCACCCGCATCATACCCACCTCATCGTTGACCGTTGCCAGCTCTCCGGCCAGCTCGCTGCGGTAGTTTTCAGCCCGCGCCGACTCCCCAAGGTGCTGGGCCAGCCAAGGCAACAAAGCGGCATCGCGGGCTACCGCGGCAGTAATGAAGTCACTGTAGGCCAGTGCCTGCTTGAGCTCGGCCAGCTTTTCCGCCGGCCAGCTGGCTACTGCTTCTGGCTGGGCGCAACTCACCTTGTCCCAAGCCTTGTCCATTGCGGTTTGGAAATGATCCTGCACAGTCATAGGGGTTCCTTTTCAAATGCCTTGTTGTTGCCAGCCAGCGGCCTGCCGCGCAATAAGCGGTATTGCCTGACGGCGTTTTAATTGTCCTTACGATAGCACAACGCCCGCCAAAGGCGGGCGTTGATTTGGCCGAAAATCAGCTCTGTCCCGTGTACTTAACTATACTTGGAAGGCTTGTATTTTCTTCTCCAATTCAGTGGCATGGCTCTGCATGGCATCGGATGTCTCCGACAGCTCCGAGACCACCACCACCGAGGCCTCCACCAGCTCGCGAACATTAGTCAGGTTCTGGTTCATCTCATCGGCAACAGTACTCTGCTGCTCGGCTGCCGAGGCAATATGGAAGTTCATGTCATTGATCAGGCTGACCTGCTCAACAATTTTATCCAGTTCCCCGCCGGCACTGGTGACGAGCTCTACGCCCTCAGCCGCTTCCACCACGCTCTGCTCCATCAACCCCACGGCTTGCTGAGCACTGGTTTGCAGCTGGGAGATCATCTCCTGAATTTCCACTGTCGCGGTCTGGGTGCGCTGGGCGAGGTTACGAACCTCATCGGCAACCACCGCAAAGCCACGTCCTGCATCCCCGGCCCGGGCAGCTTCAATCGCCGCATTCAACGCCAGCAAGTTGGTCTGCTCGGAAATGCTCTGGATGGTGACAATCACACTGCCGATCTTCTCAACCCGCTCCTCCACTTGGTTAACGGCGTTGGCTGACTGGCTGATATCCTGCGACAGCTGGTTGATAGTCCCTATGGTCTGAGCCACGAACTGTTGCCCCTGCACCGCTTGGCCTGACGTCCCCTCGGTAGCACTGGAAGCTTCACGGGCATGCTCGGCCACCGTCTGGACCGTTGAGGTCATCTCACTCATGGCCGATGCCAGCTGGTCAATCTCATTGAACTCTTCCTGCGCCGACTCCTTGGTTTCCACCATGCTGATCGACATCACTTCCGCAAGACCTGACAGCTCGCCGGCCGCATCGCGTTGGCTCCCAATCACGTCACGCAGCTGAAGCCGGGTTTTCTCCAACTCACGGGCCAAATCACCGTATTCATCACGGCACTCCATCACAATTGGCCGGGTCAGATCGCGGGCAGCCAAATGCTTGATGTTATCGGCCAGGTAGCGGGTCTGGCGCAACATGACATGGGAGCCACCGAGCAAAATCACCACAAAGGCAATGACCATCAGGGCCGTTTGCCAAGCCACCTGTACCAAGAACTGCTGATAGTATGCTTCGGCTTCCGAGGCCGGCTGCGAAGCCACGACCACCCAATTGAGACGGGGCAGTTCAACCGCATATTCAAAACGGGACTGATCGGCAAAATTCAAGCTCGCATGGCCAGTCAGTTGCTGCAAGGTGCGGTTAAGGCTGCCTTGGCTGTCTATATCGCTCTGCAGATCAGCCAGCGCACTGGCACTTGGGTGGCCGATGACGGTATTGCTTCCCCGCTCCACCAAGTAGACATAGGCGCCGCGGTTCATGACTGTCGCCTGAGCGCTGACAAGTTGCTCGACCAGTGCCGTATCCTGCTGGCTGGCTACCGGTAATGCCTGTATCACCGCCGCCGTTGCCCGGGCCTGCTCTTTTGCCCTGTCCTGCTGGATTTCCACTACCGATTGATAGAAGGTGCTGGCATCCCAAAGCTGCTTGCCAACCAATAGAATCGTACTGAACACCATCAGCAATAACAGCTTGGGTATCAACCGAATATTTGTCAGCCCTTTTTCCCATGGCTTGAAAACCATTTTGGTCATGTGGTATCTCCATATATTCTTATTACGCCCCAGAGCACACTTTGGCCGTCATACGACCGACATCGACGCTTGGGGAAGTAGGGAATCGGTGCCTAGAAATCTATTTATTTTTCGCACCGAAACAATAAATTCCATTCTATCTATCGGCTGCGCAGTTAAAAAATTTAATGATGAAAAAGATCGACCCCGTCAAATATGAACTCAATCCGATGAGCTTGATGTCACTGGTATTGTCGTTTGTATCACTGACAATTGTGACCACCATGATCTTCCTGCCCAAGCAAAGTAACGGCTACCGCCTGCTGCTAGGCATTGATACCTTTATCTGTCTGGTGTTCTGGTGCCAGTTGCTGGCAGACTTCTTCCGCAGCAGGGAGAAAGTGCAGTACCTCAAAACCCACTGGCTCGATTTTATCGCCAGCATTCCGATCATTGAGCAAATCCGTTTCGCCCGGCTGCTGCAAATCTTCAGGGTGATCCGCCTGATCCGCTCCAGCCATCAGATATTGAGCCAAATCCGCAGCAACCGCCGTGAGGCGACCGTCGCCAGTATTTTCCTGCTGTTAACCGTGCTGGTTTCTGTTGGCTCTGCCCTGATGCTGATCCTCGAAGGCAATGTCCCCGAGTCCAACATCAAAGATGCCAGCGATGCCCTGTGGTGGGTTTTCGTCACGATTTCAACCGTCGGCTATGGTGACCATTATCCGGTCACGCTGCTGGGCAAGGTACTGGCAGCGGTCATTATTATCTGTGGCGTCGGCTTGTTTGGTATGGTGGCCGGTCTGGTCAGTGCGATCATTTCCGATCCCGAGCACACCAAAGAGCTGGACGATGTCCGCCATGAACAGGAATGGCAAGCGATGCTGGCCAACCAGCAGCGCTTGATCGAGCGCCTTGAGGCCATCGAAAAGAAGCTGGAGCAGAAGTAACGGCTAAAAAAACACCCGGCGTATCGCCGGGTATTTTTGGGGATGGGGCTTACGGCCAGTACGGGATTAATTCAATCCCCATTTGCCGGGTCTGATCCATGGCATGGATCAGGGACTCTTCCTTGCGCTGCAGCCATTTCTCTATCTGGCTTCGGTCCTCCTCATCCTCCTGTTGATCCAGCAGCTGACGGATAGGTTCGAGATGGCGCAGGTCCTCAATCCCCTGCAACAAATCAAGCCAAGGCATCCGGAAGGCCAGCCGTTTCTCTTCTTCATACAGAGAAGCAAAACTCAGACCGCTCATCAGATTGCGGATCAAACGCGGCTGCTGATCCAGGTAGTCGACCCGATTGAGCTGGCGCTCGGCCGGAAAGACATCCAGCAGCTCCTGCCAGGATCGTGCCAGCATATTATCGGCAAATCCTTTAACCGGCTCGGCCAGGCGCGCCCGTGACTTATCATCGAGGAATGGCTGCCACCCCCGGCTTAACAGCCAGCGACTCAAATCAAGCAGCAAGCCACAATAGCGGGCTGAGCTGATCAGCAGCAGCATTTCGTTGTCATCAGGCAGATCGGCCTCAATGGCTTCAAGCTGCTTGACCAGCTGCTTGCGTGCATTGAGCTTTTTCAGGGCGTGGCCCTTTTCTGCCAACAAGTAATCTAAACCCGCAGCATCGCCCAACCAGTCCAATTCGCCTTCCAGCCACTGTAGCTCCTGGCGCAGCAGGGCACTGGCCCGGCGCGGGATCATACCGCCGAACGTCACCAGAGTCTGGCGGATCAAGCCCAGCGCCTGCTGGATTTGCCCCAATGCCGCCGGCTCTTGCCGCTCAGCAAAAATTTGCTCGTGGTAATGCCAGTGCTCCAGGGCATGCTCGAGAGTTTTGACGAACACGGTTTCTACCGACTCATGGCCGTCGAGCTCAACCGGTGCCAGCATCGTTACCTGATCGCCCTGATAGCCCGCAGCCAGGCGGTAGCCCCGAGCGGCCTTGCTTAGGTTGCCCAAGCGCATACCGCCATCGGCACACAATTCACGCGCCAGGGTAAACAAGGCTTCGGTCTGACCGGATTTCAGTTCGAGCTCCACCTCACAGATCGGTGACGTTTCACCATTGGCGCTGACTTCGCCCTGATCAAACGCCAGCTCGACCTGACTGCCGTCAGGCATGGCGACCAACCATTGCTGTCGGACAAAATCCGTAGAGAATAGCGGCATCAGTTGCTGCTGGGTGCGCTCGACATCAAAGCCTTCCGGCCAGGCATCAGCTGGATGCAGGAAAAGATCGGGATCAGTGCTTTTGGTTTCGGCATTGT
This sequence comes from Photobacterium sp. DA100, assembly GCF_029223585.1. Lineage (NCBI taxonomy): Bacteria > Pseudomonadati > Pseudomonadota > Gammaproteobacteria > Vibrionales > Vibrionaceae > Photobacterium > Photobacterium sp. DA100. The sequence continues at coordinate 3,411,853 of NZ_CP119423.1, forward strand.
ACTCCGGACGCTGGTGCAATCCGGCAACCACACGGCCTGCGGTTTTCAATGTTTGGACAAATACATCATCAAAACGACGGACCCTAAGGCCGATATCGTACTGGCGAAGAATTTGGTCTGGGGTGTCGAAGTAGACGTTGCCTAACTCACGACGACTTTGCTGCAGAACTTTCGCTTCAGCGATTTTTTTCAGTAACTGGCTCGAAAATTCTGGTGAGACGAAAAACTTCAGTTCTATCTCAGTTTCCATAGTTCTACCTATAAACAGTGGCAAACCAAGGATATTGGCAATTGCACTCCGGGGCAAGCACGAAATATAAACAAAACCTTGATCGAAATTAGTTCCCCTATACTTACTTATGCGTTACCATGCGCGCCTTAATGACCATCGCACAAGAATTAGCCATTTAAGGCACTTTCTAGGTTATTCGGCTATGCCAGTAAATACTATTATGGGGCTATTTGCTAAGTCCCCAATCAAACCCTTGCAACGTCACGTTACCCGTGTAAATGAATGTTGCGAACTACTTGTCCCTTTCTTCGAAGCCTGTAAGGCGGGTGATTGGGAGCAGGCGGCTGTCCTGCGCGAGCAGATCTCCCAGCTTGAAAAAGATGCGGATGTGCTCAAGCGTGAGATCCGTCTGAAGCTACCTCGTGGCCTTTTCATGCCAGTCGATCGTACTGACATGCTAAGCCTGCTGACCCAGCAAGATAAGCTTGCCAACCTGTCGAAAGACATTGCAGGCCGCGTCTTGGGTCGCCAGCTCCAAATCCCTTCCGAAATGTATCCTGACTTTATTGCCTACGTTCAACGTTGTCTTGACGCCGCCAATCAGGCGAACCGTGTGATCAACGAACTGGACGAGCTACTTGAAACAGGCTTTAAAGGCAGAGAAGTGACGCTCGTGGCAGAGATGATCAACCAGCTTGATGTTATCGAAGACGATACAGACAGCATGCAGATCAAACTTCGTCAACAGCTCATGTCCATCGAAGACCAACACAGTCCGGTGGATATCATGTTCCTTTACAAGATTCTCGAGTGGGTTGGCGCTATTGCTGATCAGGCACAGCGTGTCGGCTCGCGTCTTGAAATCATGCTATCGCGTTCATAAGCGAAAGACTGTAACAAAAACAAGGTTTTACAATGGAAATCCTGGCTAACTACGGCACCATAATTATTTTGGTGGCGGCTTTCTTTGGTTTTTTGATGGCTATTGGTATTGGTGCAAACGATGTTGCCAACGCCATGGGCACCTCGGTTGGTTCAAAAGCACTGACCGTTAAACAAGCAATCATCATTGCGATGATTTTCGAGTTTGCAGGTGCTTACCTAGCCGGTGGTGAAGTAACCGACACTATCCGTAAAGGAGTGATCGAGACATCCCACTATGCTGCCAACCCGGAAATTTTGGTGTACGGCATGATGTCAGCCCTGCTGGCTGCGGGTACCTGGCTACTGGTTGCGTCCTACATGGGCTGGCCGGTATCAACAACCCACTCCATCATTGGTGCCATCATCGGTTTTGCCTGTGTTTCAGTCGGTACTGAAGCCGTTGACTGGAGCTCGGTACAAGGTATCGTCGGCAGTTGGATCATCACGCCGTTTATTTCAGGTTTGTTCGCTTACGGTATTTTCGTCAGCGCCCAACGCCTGATTTTCGATACGGATAACCCACTGGTCAACGCAAAGCGTTTTGTCCCTGTCTACATGTTCATTACCACGATAGTCATCGCACTAGTGACTATCAAAAAGGGCTTGAAGCACGTAGGCCTTCACCTGTCCAGCGGCGAGGCGTGGATTGCTTCCGTTGTCGTGTCACTGATTGTAATGGTGTTTGGTTACATTTATATTAACCGCAAGTATACAGATGACGGCTCTTCTGTTGATAGCAACGGTTATGCCGGTGTAGAGCGTATTTTCAGCCTACTCATGGTGGTTACAGCTTGTGCGATGGCTTTTGCCCACGGCTCAAACGACGTAGCCAATGCTATCGGTCCTCTATCTGCCGTTGTCTCTACTGTTGAGCATATGGGTGAGATCACGTCGAAAAGCGCAATTGCTTGGTGGATCCTGCCTTTGGGTGGCTTTGGTATCGTTGTGGGTCTGGCAACACTTGGCCACAAGGTAATGGCAACCGTTGGTACCGGTATTACCGAACTAACACCTAGCCGTGGCTTTGCCGCTCAGCTGGCAACGGCCTCTACCGTAGTATTGGCTTCTGGTACTGGTCTACCTATCTCAACCACCCAAACACTGGTTGGTGCAGTATTGGGCGTAGGTTTTGCCCGCGGTATCGCCGCACTGAACCTTGGCGTGGTACGTAACATTGTTGCCTCTTGGGTGGTAACCCTACCTGCAGGTGCCCTGCTGGCAGTCATTTTCTTCTACGTAATGCAAGCGGTGTTTGGTTAAACACCGTCAAAGCGGGCTCAAGATCAAAAGAGGGAGGCGATGCCTCCCTCTTTTCTTGCACCCGGCCCACAAAATTCTTAGACTTTGCCTCTTAGAGAAAAAACAGGCTCTCCCCCAAGGAATCAAATTGTGAAGCAGCTAATCAGCTTACTATTACTCGCTTGTGCCATGGTGACCATGCCTGCACAGGCTCAAACTCGGTATATCTCCGACAACCTATTCACCTACATGCACAACGGTCCAAGCACACAGTTCCGTATCATGGGCAGTGTGAATGCCGGCACCAAAGTCGAGCTACTGGAAACTAACCGTGATACCGGTTTTAGCAAAATTCGCGATAACCGCGGCCGCACCGGCTGGGTCAACTCTGATTTTGTTTCAACACAAGTGGGTTTGAAGGTACGTTTTCCGGCCCTAGAAAAAGAGCTGACCGAAGTAAAGGCCCAGCTTGAAGAAGCGCTGGAATCAAGCGATGAGAAAACCGCTAGCCTGCAAACGTCACTCAAGCTTCGCAACGACCAGATTTCTGATCTGGAAACACAAAACAGCCAACTGAACGAGCAACTAATGACGTCACAAGCGGAAATCCGCGAGCTACGTGCCCGCCTGGATACCCAAAAAGACGACTTGTTGATGCGCTGGTTCACCTACGGCGGTATGGTTGCCGGCGGCGGTTTGCTGTTTGGCCTGATCCTGCCGCACCTTATCCCGCGCCGTCGCAAGCGCAACAACGGCTGGGCATAACCCCCGGTAGTCTCTAGCAGGGTCAAAAAAAGGCAGCTTGGCTGCCTTTTTTATTTCCGGTCCAATCGCGGCGGACTACCACTCCGACAGCGCCGGCATGGAGACCAGATAAGACTCAAAATCGAAGACCACCGCTCGCGGCTCGATCCGTCGCAGCACCACCCCCGGAGCAATCTCATCTCCTTCATAGGCCTCACTGCCATTAACCTTCACCCACCGGCTATCCGCCGACGAAGAGTAAATATGGGTCTGGAAGTTCAGGCTCGGTATCCTGTTTTGGACCGAGGCCGGCAAGTCGCCAATCGAAACGGCACTTAGCGGCGCCTGCGGCTCCGGCATTGACGGCAAACGTTCTTCCTGCAGCAGCTGCGGCAGGGTCTCGCCCTCTCCTGTTGCAGCTATCGCGGCCCGAAGCTGGTTCGCCAGTTGTGGTGACAGCTCCGAATAGTCAAGCGCTTCCAGATCCCAACTATCATCAACCGAACTCCCCGACTTACGCGCTGAACTATTAACCGGCAGCTCAACCGATGCAGGCAATGGAGCCGGCTCGCTGTCCCAGCCATTTGGTACACTGCCAGCCCGAACCGGGACGGATGCCGTTTGGGGGGATCGTGCGCGGTATGGCTGTCCCTGTTGGCTAGGGAGAGGCTCGGCATAAAGCTGCGGGTAATCGAGTTTCTCAATGCCTTGCGGAAACTTCGGCACCTCAATCTCGGCGGCCGGTTCAAGGACTGGTGCCGGTCCCCCTTCCGCAGCCGGAACGGATACCCGACTCCAGGTCACCTCCGACGCAACAGCAACCTGATGTTCGGGTGCCTGTGGCTGAGGCACCTTGTGCGGTTCCGTTTGCTGTTGCTGGAAGAACAAATACCCCAGCATCCCAATGACCGGCAGGGCAAAACCGACGCCCGGCAGCAGCCAAGGGGTGGCGGGTTTAGCTGCCGGCCCCGAGCGGAAAGCCCCTACCGATGGCGGAGTTGCCGGGGTGCGCTGGGCATCCGACTGGGCCAGAGCAGATAATAACTTCGACATTAACTTTTCTCCGGTTGCAGGGTCGGGCCCGGTAAATTCAGGGCTGAATCAATCACCATCAGGGTGCGTGGCCCGGCGATCCCATCCACCGATAAATCCTGTGCGCGCTGGAAACGACGCAGTTTGTTGAGCAGAGCCTGCTCGAAAGTATCCTGGTTCTCAGGCATGACCCCAAGCAACTGACTTAGCTGGCGGTCGAGCCACTGTACCCTTGGCCCCTGCTGGCCATAACGGATAGCACTGTTATCGCCCAGAGGCGGCCGCCATAGCAAGGTATACTCCCCGCTCCAGCGCTGGGATAACCATTTCGGGCTCACGGCAAAACGCTGGCCGGCCAATAACAGTTCAACCCGCTCCTGGCCAATCGCATACAAGGTGGCAAAATATGCCTCCCCTCCCGGCTCAGAGAGAGCGACAATCGCCGGGCGGTTGATCAGTGCCAGTTGCTCTAGTGTGCCACTGCCGCTAAAGCAACTCAGCTGGACCCGTCGACCGGACTCACAATTGGCCTGGTTGAGCTGGGTGCTATATCCCCACAGGCTATATAACGTTTGCATCGCCAGTCGCTCGGAGCCCGCCTGCTTAACAACCTGTTGCCACTGCTCTTGAGGAGAGAGCTGTTGCGGGGGAGCCTGCACTGTCGGCGCAGCTTGAGTAACCGTTGGAGACGCAGAAACAGCCTGGCGGGCAGCGGTTGGCTCCTCAGCCCTTGCGACAGGCGCCGAATTATGGGCCGGAACTTGCTTAGCAATGGCAGGCTCAGAAGGTAAGGAAGGAAGGCCAAACGACGCCCCTATCCCTGACCAGTACCCCAGACCAGCAGCCGTAAGCACCCCAGCCGCCAGCGCCGCGACCAACGGCTTACGCGAAGCGGGAGAGGCCTCGGAGGCACCAGGCGCAGTGTAATGCGGCAGCTGCCAGCTCAAGACATCATTACAAGCACGCTCGACCAATTCCTTGTTCAGCTGGTGGGTTGATTGTTGGTGGGCCAATTGCATCGACTTATCACACACCAAATTGATAAGCCGGGGGATCCCACCGGTTGCCCTGGCAATCTGCTTGGTCTGGGCCGGAGGAAAAACCTCATGCAGGCAGTCTACCGCCTGCAACCGGTAATGGATGTACTCCCGCACCTCGTCTTCCGTCAGCGGCAGCAAGTGATAACGGGAGGTGATGCGCTGAGCAAGCTGGCGCAACCGATCTTGCTGCAGCAGCTGCTGCAGCTCAGGCTGGCCAACCAGCACCACCTTGAGCAACTTAATGCTGTCGGTTTCGAGGTTGGTCAGCAGACGCAGCTGCTCAAGCACCTCCGGCAACAGGTGCTGGGCTTCGTCAATCAGCAACAGCGTCTGGCGGCCTTCCCGGTGGTTAGCCAGCAGGTGCTGGTAGATCCCATCGGTCAGAATTTTGATCGTGGCCCCTTCGCTATAGTCAATGCCGAGCTCATCGCACAGGCTGGCAAGCAGCTCCAGGGTGGACAGCGACGGGTTCATAATCAGCGCGACCTGGGTTTCCTGAGGCAGGCGTGACACCAACGCCCGCAGCACCGTCGTTTTTCCGGTACCAACCTCTCCGGTCAATAACCCGAAGCCGCCCCCTCCATTGAGGCTAGACAACATATGGGTCAGCGCCTCGCGGTGACGCTCACTCAGATAAAGAAAGCGTGCGCTAGGCACAATGGAAAACGGTGGCTCGGTGATGCCAAAAAAGTCCTTGTACATGCCATGTGTTCTCTTTTTGTTGGCCTGGAAGGGGAAAGCCCTTAAGTTACCTGTCCCTTAACTGAATGTATAGCCCCTCAGCTCAAGCCTGACAAGCCGCTAACCATCAAACCTCGGCCTTGCTCAAGCCATTCGTGGGACCCGGCAAGGTTTGGTATAATCGACAGACAACAGCCTGCAGGCCGAGCGACAAAAGGATAAAAAAGTGCAAACGTATTTAGTAGGCGGAGCTGTCCGTGATGCCCTGCTTGGGTTGCCCGTGAAAGATAAAGACTGGGTCGTTGTCGGGGCGACCCCCGAGCAAATGCTCACCCAAGGTTACAGCCAGGTCGGCAGTGACTTCCCGGTTTTCCTGCACCCGAAAACCAAACAAGAGTATGCGCTTGCCCGTACCGAACGAAAATCAGGCCAGGGCTATACCGGGTTCACCTGCTACTCGGCACCGGATGTGACCCTCGAGCAGGATCTGATGCGCCGAGATCTGACAATCAATGCTATCGCCCAAGCCGACGACGGTAGCCTTATTGATCCCTACCAAGGCCAACGCGATCTCGAGCTCCGCCAACTGCGCCATGTCTCCCCGGCTTTTGTCGAAGATCCATTGCGTGTCCTGCGCGTGGCTCGCTTTGCCGCCCGCTTTGCCCATCTTGGTTTTACCGTCGCCCCCGAAACCATGGCGCTGATGCAGGATATGGTGGTTGCCGGTGAACTCTCTGCACTGACACCCGAACGAGTCTGGATCGAGTGGGAGAAGTCACTGCAGTCGGACAGCCCCGAGATCTTCCTAAAAGTACTGCGCCAGTGCGGCGCCCTTGCGGTGATCATGCCGGAGCTCAACGCCCTGTTCGGTGTTCCCCAGCCGGAGAAATGGCACCCGGAAATTGACTGTGGCATCCACACCCTGCTGGTAGCCGAGCAGGCGGCGAAGCTCAGTACGTCAACAGTGATCCGCTTTGCCGCCCAGGTCCATGATCTCGGTAAGGCCCTGACTCCGAAGGAAGAACTCCCAAGCCACAAGATGCACTGCCGCACCGGGCTCGATGCCATACGCGATCTGTGCCGGCGCCTGAGAGTACCCAACGAGTACCGTGACATTGCCCTCGTGGTCTGTGCCCAGCACACCAAGATCCACCATGCCGCCGCGCTGCGCCCTGCCACCTTCATCAATATCTTCGACCAAATCGATGCCTGGCGAAAACCGGAGCGCGTCGCCCAGCTGGCCACTTGCTGCCGGGCTGATGTCCGTGGCCGAACCGGGTTCGAAAATGATCCCTACCCGCAGGCCGATATCTTCGAAGGTACCTTTGCCGCCGCCCAGTCTGTCGACGTCAAACCTATCGTCGAGGCCGGATTCAAAGGTAAGGAAATCAAAGAGCAACTGGCCCTAAGACGTGCAGAAGCCGTCGCCGTCGCCCTCACCCACCTTCGCTAGCCGCAGCACCGGCTTCATTGCCCAATCGAGTAGGAGGAGGCCTCACGGCCTCCGTCCTCTCACACCACCGTACAAGCGTGGGTCGCATACGGCGGTTCCGAATATATTTTCAGTGACTCATACCCATCTCTCAATGAGTACATGCCCATCTCCTTGAACCGTTTCGTTGGCATGGCCTGATTGAGCTGCGGCGATAAAGCCAGATGCCACCATCCTTTCTCTGACATCGCTAGCTTCCAAGCATTGCGCTCGTTTACGCCTTCTTGGCGTAACCATATCGCTATGCTGTGTCTGCGTTTTCGCTGCTTGAGTCGGTAGCACCGTAAGCGCCGTCTTATCCATTCATCCAAGCGCTGCATCGCGCTTTTCCGCATGGCGAGCTTGAAGTAGTGTTGCCAACCTCTTAGATATTGAGTTAGTTCGACTATTACTGTCTTCAACTCTCGTCCTCGATTCCGCTTCGTTATTTGACGCACTCGCTTCTTCATGTGAGTTTGTGCTGTCTTCGAGATATGGATACTTCCATCTCGTTGGAAGCGATGGCCTAAGTAAGTCCGCTCTGTCACTCTTGTTGCTGCACTCTTCTCCCGGTTGACCGTGAGTTTCAGTTTCTGCTCCAAGAACTCCGTTATCGAGGCTTTTACTCGATTTGCGGCTTCCTCACTGTGCACGTAGATTTGGCAGTCGTCTGCATATCGGCAGAACTTATGCCCTCTTCGTTCAAGCTCTTTATCCAACTCATCTAATACGATATTTGATAGCAGCGGAGATAATGGGCCACCCTGTGGTGTCCCTCGTTGCCTCTGCTCGACTAACCCGTTTCGCATTATGCCTGCCTGTAGGTATGACCTGATCAGCTTCAGTACCCGTTTATCTGTGATATCTTTCGATAACCTGTGCATCAGCCTATCGTGGTTCACAGTATCGAAGTATTTCGCTAGGTCAACATCGACTACATAACCCCGCCCCTCCCTGATGTAGTGGCTTGCTGCCGCCAGAGCATGGTGGGCACTACGGTTGGGCCTGAACCCGTAACTGCTGTTGGAGAACTTAGGTTCGTAGATATCTGTCAGGACTGATGTGATGGCCTGCTGGACGATCCTATCAAGTACCGTTGGGATACCTAGCTGCCTCACTCCCCCACTAGGTTTAGGGATTTCTACACCCAAGACGGGTTGGGGTTGATAGCTACCGTCCAGAAGGCTCTGGCGGAGCGCTTGCCCATTGGAAGACTGCCGAAGCACCGAGATAGTGGCTGCTATGTCGAGTTTATCAACCCCAGCACATCCCTTGTTCTTCTTTACTCTTCTCAGGGCTTGGTTCAGATTCGTTGATGAACAGATCTGCTCCATCAACTGAGTGGAGGTCACCAAGACTCGTCCTCCTGTCTACGCCAAACATGCTTGTCATTCTTCGTGGCCATGAGCGTCACTTGCGGTGTTGCCCATTGGTACGTAGAGATATTGTTCATCTTGCTATGACTCCACATGATTGAGTGTCTAATGACTGCTTCTTGATATATTCAGTTCCGGCCTTCCCTTGGGTTGTACTTCCCCAAGGTACTATGCCTTCTGCTGACTTCTTATTAACCGTCACGCAGCATCACTGCTGCACTAGTCTCGTCCGAGACAGCTAATAAGATCTCCCGAGGTAAGACGTTGTTCTTTCCCTTGGTTGTGCCTGATTTACCCGTACACACTTCCCGTCGAGGCATTGGGCTATTCTATATATGGCTAGGTTACCCAAGTTGTACTGGCCTACTATCAGATTTCTGTTCGTCACAACCAAGTTTTGCCGTTTGCTTCCTTCAGATCCCACCTCACGGTGGGCACCCTTGCATAGGCTAACGGTTCTCGCTCGACTGAGCCCGTAGAGGACTTTCACCTCCTAGAACAACGCCATGCTCGGCGCACCAAAAAAAGCCCGGCGCATTATGGCCGGGCTTTCTGTATCAATCCGATGAAAAGGGACTACTGGGTGAGCAGAAACGCCATCAGGCCAGCGCCAAGCAACAGGCGGTATACCACAAAAGGTAGCATCCCCAGACGCGTCACCAGCTTGAGGAACGCGTGAATACAGGCATAAGCGCTGACAAAAGAGACCGCGATACCAATGGTCAGGGCCTCAATCTGGATCGGTGCCCCACTGGCCACCAGCTTCATCCCCAGGTAACCACCAGCCAGCAGAATGATCGGGATCGACATCAGGAACGAGAAACGCGCTGCGGCTTCTCGAGTAAAGCCCAAGTACAGCGCCGCGGTCATGGTGGCACCGGAACGCGAGGTCCCCGGGATCATTGCCGCCGCCTGGGCGAGGCCAATAAACAACGAGCGCTTCCAGTCCGCCTGATACTCATCATCTTTCTGCATGGCACGCACATCCACCCACCACAGCAGCAAGCCGAAGAAAATCGTGGTACAAGCAATGACCCATGCCGAGCGCAGGTAGATCTCGATGATGTCTTTCATGAACAGGCCAAAAATACACGCCGGGATCGTCGCCAGCACGATCATCCACGCCAGCTTGGACTCGGCACTGTGCTCTTTCTTGAAAATGGAGCTGAACCACGCCGATAGCAGGGCAACCACCTCCTTGCGGAAATACCAGATCACCGCAGCCAGCGTTCCGACATGGACGGCAACATCAAACGCCAACCCCTGATCATCCCAGCCCAAAATAGCGGAAGGCAAAATCAAATGAGCAGAGCTCGATATCGGCAGAAACTCCGTCAGCCCCTGGATCAGGGCCAGCATAAAGGCTTCAAAATAACTCATAACAATCCCTAAACAACAAAATGATGCTCAACAGGCCAAAGTGCCTGTTCAAAACGAGAAGCTTGCCAAAGCTCGGTTACCGTACGGCCATCACCGGGGATCTCCCGATGTGGGCACAACTCCATCAAGGGCTGCAACACGAAGGCAAACTTGTAAATATCGCTGCGAGGTAGCACCGGATAGCTCTCCTGCACGGTATCCCCGTAGAGGAGAATATCCAGGTCCAGGGTACGGCTCTGATTTTTTGCGGCATCTGGCGCGCGGCCATGCTGCAGCTCAAGCTGCTTCAGCGCCTGCCAAAGTGTATCTAATGACAAAGACGTTTCGATGACAGCAACACAATTAAAAAAGTTCGGCCCGCTAAACCCCACCGGCTCGGCTTCATAAATGGTCGAAACCTGCATGCCCGAGCCCAGCGAGCTCAAACCGGCCAGGCCCGCCGCAAGGTGGCGTTCACGGTCGATGTTTGAGCCAAGGCTGATGTAGACCGTGGTCACTTGCTTCCCCGCTCAATCACAACCCCCACACCGCGGGCATTGGCAACCGCACCCGGCTTGGTCACCCGTACCTTGATCCACGGTACCGAGAACTGCGTCATGATCAGGTTAGCGATCTCTTCAGCAACGCGCTCTACCAGCAAGAAGCGACCCGTTTGAATATGCTGCGTCACGGCATCGCTCACCGCCGCATAATCCAAGGCATAGGCGACATCATCGCTTTGTGCCGCAGGACGATTATCGTGAGCCATTTCCAAATCAAGCACCAGTTTCTGCTTGATTTCCTGTTCCCAGTCATACACACCAATGGTGGCGATGACTTCTAGATGTTCGATAAATACTGAATCCATGTTCAATCGCTAATATTGTTAGAGGTCGGATACCTAATTTGAGCAAAAACGCGTATTATCAGGTCGTAATCGTCTATATACTATGATCTTGATTTATATGATCATCGTGTTGCCTATCCGGCGTTGGTTGAGCACTATATCATATGCTGGCCCATGCATCATGGCCGGCGATAGATTAAATCAGCGCCCTCTGGCCGCTTGCTACAGGACCTTGCATGACACCACTTGTACTCATGATCATTATCGGCGCCTATTTACTGGGTTCAATTTCCAGTGCCGTCCTGATCTGCCGCCTGTACGGCCTGCCGGATCCGCGCGAGAATGGCTCGGGCAACCCGGGGGCGACCAATGTCCTTCGCCTGGGCGGACGCGGGGCGGCGGCCAGTGTACTGGTGTGCGATATCCTCAAGGGCATGCTACCGGTCTGGCTGAGCTACTTTATCGGCATCAACCCATTTATGCTGGGTTTCATCGGTATTGCCGCCTGCCTCGGGCACATCTACCCTATCTTTTTCCATTTCCGCGGCGGCAAAGGTGTCGCGACCGCGTTGGGCGCATTGGCCCCCATTGGCTGGGACCTTAGCGGCCTGCTGATCAGCACATGGTTACTCACTGTGTTAATCACCGGCTACTCCTCTCTCGGATCCATGGTTACCGCTCTGGCCGCACCATTGTTTACTTGGTGGGTCAAACCGGAGTACACCATGCCGGTAGCCATGCTGTCATGCCTGATCGTCTTCCGCCACCACGACAACGTTCGCCGCTTGCTCGAAGGGCAAGAAAGCAAAATCTGGAATAAACTCCAGCGCAGAAACAAAACAACCCCGCCACAAGACTGATATCCAGCCTGTCACGGGGTTGCTTACTCATTGTGCCAAAACTGCCACTCTATAGACAGTGGGCTTTATTCGCCTTTGATCGGCTTGAGCTGATCGATGGGCCAACGCGGATAGGCTTTCACGCCCAAGTCCATCGTTTCTTGGTTTTTCAGACGCTGCATGCCAGCGAAGGCTATCATCGCCCCGTTATCTGTACAGAATTCAGTACGCGGGTAGAACACCTCGCCGCCCATCTTCGTCATCATCGCTTCCAGCTGCTCACGCAGGTGCTTATTGGCACTCACGCCGCCGGCAATCACCAAGCGCTTGAAGCCCGTCTGCTTGAGGGCGCGCTTACACTTGATCGCCAAGGTATCCACCACCGCTTCCTGGAACGCGTAGGCAATATCGGCACGGGTCTGCTCGCTATCATCATTGTCGCGGATCGTGTTAGCAGCAAATGTCTTCAGGCCCGAGAAGCTGAAATCCAGCCCAGGGCGATCAGTCATCGGGCGCGGGAACGTAAAGCGCCCTGCCGTGCCCTTTTCGGCCAAGCGTGACAATAGCGGACCACCTGGATAATCCAAGCCCATCAGCTTGGCGGTTTTATCGAATGCCTCGCCGGCCGCATCATCAATCGATTCGCCGAGGATCTGGTATTCGCCAATGCCTTTCACTTCCACCATCATGGTGTGACCGCCGGACACCAGTAAGGCCACAAACGGAAACTGAGGCGGGTTGTCTTCCAGCATCGGGGCCAGCAGGTGGCCTTCCATATGGTGTACTGCAACCGCAGGTAGATCCCAGGCATACGCCAGGCTGCGGCCAATAGTTGCACCAACCAGCAGTGCGCCGACCAGACCAGGGCCCGCGGTATATGCCACGCCATCCAAATCTGCGGGCGTCAAGCCGGCATTGTTAAGCGCTTCCTTGATGAGCGGAATCGTCTTCTTCACATGGTCACGCGACGCCAGCTCCGGCACCACACCGCCGTAGTCGGCATGCAGTTTTACCTGGCTGTAAAGTTCATGTGCCAATAGGCCTTTTTCATCATCGAAAATAGCCACGCCTGTTTCGTCACAGGAGGTTTCGATGCCCAGTATACGCATAACAACCTCTATACTTATGGTAATTGGGGGCCATACTACCGCCCTTGACAGAAATTAACCAGTTCGGGGTTGCAGAATGCTTTACAAATGCCCCCAGATCAGATTAGAATTTCGCACCATTTTTAATCAGCTGACACTTTATTGAACGTCAGCATTAACCGAATCACTCTGAGGTGAGTATTACATGCCAGTAATCAAAGTACGTGAAAACGAACCGTTTGACGTAGCACTACGTCGTTTCAAGCGCTCTTGCGAAAAAGCAGGTATCCTTTCTGAAGTTCGTCGTCGTGAGCACTTCGAAAAGCCTACTACTGTACGTAAGCGTGCGAAAGCAGCGGCAGTTAAGCGTCACCTGAAGAAATTGGCTCGCGAAAACGCGCGTCGCGTTCGTCTGTACTAATCTGCTGATTAACAGAAGGAACGTGTTATGACCCTGATTGAACGTCTTAAAGACGAACAAAAAGCAGCGATGAAAGCCAAAGACAAACCTCGTCTTGGCACTATTCGCTTGGTAATGGCTGCCATCAAACAGCGTGAAGTCGATGAAAAGATCACTCTTTCCGAAGACGACGTGCTGGCAGTACTGACCAAAATGGTAAAACAGCGCCGTGATTCTGTTGCTCAATATGAAGCAGCAGGTCGCCAAGATCTTGCTGATGTCGAGCTTGCCGAAATCACAGTACTGGAAGAGTTTATGCCACAGCCGCTGAGCGACGATGAAGTCGCCGCTCTGCTGGATGAGGCAATTGCTGCGACCGGTGCTGCCAGCATGCAAGACATGGGCAAGCTAATGGGTGTGCTGAAGCCACAAGTTCAGGGTCGTGCCGATATGGGTAAAGTTAGCCAGCTGGTGAAAGCCAAGCTAGGTTAATCCCTACCCTTATTCTGCAACAAGCCGTGCTATCCGGTTCCGGACTGCGCGGCTTGTTCGTATTCAGCATCCGTCGATATTATTTCTCCGGTAACAAATCAAAATGCTATCATCACTTGGCGATAACACTTTGATTTGCTAACCCCACTCCAACGCAGGCAGGTAACACCACGCTATGGCAGGAAAAATCCCACGTACATTTATCGATGATCTGATCTCGCGCCATGACATCGTGGATATTGTGGATGCCAGGGTAAAGCTCAAGAAACAGGGCAAGAACTTTGGTGCCTGCTGCCCGTTCCACAACGAAAAAACCCCATCGTTTTCGGTCAGCCAGGAAAAACAGTTCTACCACTGTTTTGGCTGCGGTGCCCACGGCAACGTCCTCGACTTCGTGATGGAATTCGACCGGCTGGAGTTTGTCGAAGCCATCGAAGAACTGGCCTCGCAATTGGGGCTCGAAGTCCCGCGCGAACAAGGTAGCGGCGGCGGGCAGTCCGGTGCGCGCAGCAAAGAAAAGCTCGGCCTGTACGAGATGATGGGCCAGATCTCCCAGTTCTACCAGAGCCAGCTGCGTACCCAGGAAGGTCAGGTTGCCATCGACTACCTCAAAGGACGGGGGCTGTCGGGCGAGGTAGTCAAGAAATTCGGTATCGGTTTTGTGCCGGATCAGTGGGATCTGATCCGCAACCGCTTTGGTCGCGATATGCAGGCCCAGCAGGCACTGGTCAGTGCCGGTATGCTGATTGAAAACGACAACGGCAGACGCTACGACCGCTTCCGTGGCCGGGTGATGTTCCCGATCCACGACCGCCGCGGCAGGGTGATCGGCTTCGGTGGCCGGGTACTGGGTGACGGTACGCCAAAGTACCTCAACTCGCCGGAAACCCCGATTTTCCACAAGGGGCGTGAGCTCTATGGCCTGTACGAAGTCCTGCAGGCCCACCGCGAGCCGGAGAGGCTGCTGGTCGTCGAAGGCTATATGGATGTTGTCGCCCTAGCCCAGTTCGGGGTTGACTATGCCGTAGCCTCGCTGGGTACGTCTACTACCGGCGATCATATCCAGATGATGTTCCGCCAGACCGGCACCGTGGTGTGCTGCTACGACGGCGACCGGGCCGGCCGCGATGCGGCATGGCGTGCAATGGAGCAGGCCCTACCGTACCTCAACGACGGCCGCCAGCTTAAATTTATGTTCCTCCCGGACGGTGAGGATCCCGACACCTATATCCGCCAGTACGGCCAGGACGGGTTCGAGCAGCAAGTCGACCAGGCCATGACCCTGTCGGACTTCATGTTCAGCACCCTGCTGCAGCAGGTGGATACCAGCAGCAACGAAGGCAAGGCCAAGCTCAGCACCCTGGCCGTGCCGCTTATCGATAAAGTACCCGGCGGTACCCTGCGCCTCTATTTGCGCGAGATGCTTGGCAGAAAACTAGGATTGCCCAACGAAGAGCAACTGCAGCAACTAATCTCAAAGCAAGGGGCCGAGACACATAGGAAAGCCGGCCAGCCGGAAATCAAGCGTACCCCGATGCGGGAGGTTATCGCCCTGCTGATCCAGAACCCAGAATTTGTGAATAGCCTAGAATTTGATATGGCCGCATTTGAAGGGATTGAAGTCGCTGGACTAAATTTATTGATAACAATAGTTGAAAAGTGTCGGGCGAACCCCAATATTAAAACTGGACAACTCCTAGAGGGTTGGCGCGGAAGCAAAAGTGAAGGGATGCTGGCACGTCTGGCAGCCTGGGAACTCCCCCTCGCCAAAGAAGAGGACAACACTCTAGATGTTTTTCTTGACGCAATGGACAAAGTCATCGACCAGTGCGTTAAACAACAAATCGAAAAGTTGCAGGCTAAATCGAGAACCGTCGGCTTATCAGTCGAAGAGAAACGGGAATTGCAGTTGCTGATACTCAACCGTCCCGGCTAGTAAGTAGTCATCAATTAAGAAATTTGTTATAATTATTGGTTTGCATCTCTGCATACTACTATTCTCAATCAGACCCTAAGTTGGATATCGTCTATGGAGCAAAATCCGCAGTCACAGCTAAAGTTACTTGTTGCTAAAGGCAAGGAACAAGGCTATCTGACCTACGCCGAAGTAAATGACCACCTACCAGAGGACATCGTCGATTCTGATCAGGTGGAAGACATCATTCAGATGATCAATGACATGGGTATTAAGGTGGTTGAAACTGCCCCTGATGCCGATGATCTGATGATGACAGAAGACAATGCGGACGAAGACGCGATTGAAGCCGCGGCCCAGGCCCTATCAAGTGTAGAAAGCGAAATTGGCCGCACCACGGACCCAGTACGTATGTACATGCGTGAAATGGGTACCGTTGAACTACTTACCCGCGAAGGCGAGATTGATATCGCAAAACGCATTGAAGACGGTATTAACCAAGTTCAGTGCTCTGTTGCCGAATACCCTAGCGCCATCGCATATCTTCTAGAACAGTTTGACAAGGTGGAAGCCGAAGAGCTTCGCCTGACCGATATCATTTCTGGTTTTGTTGACCCGAATGAAGAAGAAACTGCGGCCCCAACAGCAACACACATCGGCTCTGAGCTTAGCGAAGCAGATCTTGAAGACGAAGACAAAGATCTGGAAGAAGACGAAGACGAAGATACCGAGAGCGAGGAAGATTCTGGTATCGACCCAGAGGTCGCACGCGAGAAGTTCAATGACTTGCGTGTAGCCTACGAGAACATGGCCCTAGCCATTGATGCTCATGGCCGTCAGGATCCGAAAACTGAGGTGGCGATTGAAGAGCTATCTGAAGTCTTCAAGCAATTCCGCCTGATCCCGAAGCAGTTCGACAAGCTGATCAGCTCCCTGCGTGAGTCGATGGACAAAGTGCGCACCAACGAGCGCCTGATCATGCGTATGTGTGTCGACAACAGCAAGATGCCGAAGAAAACGTTTGTCGGCCTGTTTGCCGGCAACGAAGCCTCTTCTGAGTGGATTGACGAGGCACTGAACTCGGGCAAGCCTTATGCTGAGCGCCTGAAAACATACGAAGAAGATCTTCGTCGTGCTACCACCAAGCTGAGTATTCTTGAGCAAGATACGGGCTTGTCTATCGAGCGTATCAAGGACATCAGCCGTCGCATGTCAATCGGTGAAGCAAAAGCGCGCCGTGCGAAGAAAGAGATGGTTGAAGCCAACTTGCGTCTGGTTATTTCGATTGCCAAGAAATACACCAACCGCGGCCTGCAGTTCTTGGATCTGATCCAGGAAGGTAACATTGGCCTGATGAAAGCGGTAGACAAGTTCGAATACCGCCGTGGTTACAAGTTCTCGACCTATGCGACATGGTGGATCCGCCAGGCGATCACGCGTTCTATCGCTGACCAGGCACGTACTATCCGTATCCCAGTTCACATGATTGAGACCATCAACAAGCTGAACCGTATCTCTCGCCAGATGCTGCAGGAAATGGGCCGTGAGCCATTGCCGGAAGAGCTGGCCGAGCGGATGCAAATGCCGGAAGACAAGATCCGCAAGGTACTGAAGATTGCCAAAGAGCCAATCTCGATGGAAACCCCTATCGGTGATGATGAAGATTCGCACCTGGGTGATTTCATCGAAGATACCACGCTTCAGCTACCGATGGATGCAGCCACCGCCACTAACCTGCGGATGGCAACCAACGAAGTACTGGCAGGGCTAACGCCACGTGAGGCGAAGGTACTGCGTATGCGTTTCGGTATCGACATGAACACTGACCATACCCTTGAGGAAGTGGGCAAGCAGTTCGACGTTACCCGTGAGCGTATCCGTCAGATCGAAGCGAAGGCGCTACGTAAGCTTCGCCACCCAAGCCGCTCAGACGTGCTCCGCAGCTTCCTGGATGAATAATCACCCAACCTGACACTGCTTATATAAACGGGCCCAACGGCCCGTTTTTTATTTCTTTCCATAAACCATCAAGCACTTAACTCCCGCGCTATCGACCTTCGGCACTTGCCGTTAACTGCCTAAAAAGCAAGCAAAACAACCAGTTTATTCGCTAGACAAGCTGACAGCCTTCCCATATAATTTCCCCCATTCGGCCCCTTAGCTCAGTGGTTAGAGCAGGCGACTCATAATCGCTTGGTCCCCAGTTCAAGTCTGGGAGGGGCCACCAAATATAGAAAGGCCTGAGCGGTTAGTAACCACTCAGGCCTTTTGCTATTTGGATCCGATTCAGCCAGCACGCTGTTAGGATCATGCCGTTACTCCCTTCCGCCTTGCTGCAACCTTAACCTATTAACAAGTTTATGATTTATTTTTCTCTCCTAAATAAATCATCAATTGATAATAAACAAAAAAAATCTGTGAAATATGTAGATAATCTCACCCTCTCTTTGAGCAAGCGTTAAAAATTTGCGCACTATCACAAGGTGATTAAAGAGATTGACTATGTTAGTATACGACCCTTGTTTGGCCTGCCGATTTATGTAAGGCAGACATACAAGCGTCATGGGACTACAGTATAATCATGACACCTTGCCAATGACCCTCCCGGTTAACGGCAGCTTTGGCTCACAAGAGATGCCTTACAAAAGCAAACCGACTGCTTTTGTAAGGCAATATTTTTGAAAAAATTTGTATTATCACTGGTGATAACTGGACGGAAGTTACATTTTTTTGATGTCCGCCACATTTTGTAGGCGTATTTCAACATCAATGGCACTGCGTTTTCAGGTATAACTCTGTGAATCAAATTTCCCTTGGGTAAAAGTTCGTCCGGAGACCATTCTCAATGAAAAAGACCAAGATCGTATGTACGATTGGACCTAAAACTGAATCTGTAGAAATGCTTACTAAGCTAGCAAATGCTGGCATGAACGTAATGCGCCTAAACTTCTCACACGGTGACTTCGCTGAGCACGGCCAGCGTATCCAGAACCTACGTGACGTTATGGCTGAAACGGGTAAGCAGCTTGCGATTCTTCTAGACACTAAAGGTCCAGAAATTCGTACTATCAAGCTTGAAGGCGGTCAAGACTTTTCTCTTGTTGCTGGTCAGGAGTTCACGTTCACAACTGACACTTCTGTAATCGGTAACCAAGACCGCGTGGCGGTAACTTACCCTGGCTTCGCTAAAGACCTGGCTAAAGGCAACACTATCCTTGTTGACGACGGCCTGATCGAAATGGAAGTTCTAGAAACCACTGACACTGAAGTTAAGTGTAAAGTTCTTAACAACGGTGACCTAGGCGAAAACAAAGGTGTTAACCTGCCTGGCGTTTCTGTACAGCTTCCTGCACTGTCTGAAAAAGACAAAGCTGACCTAGTATTCGGTTGTGAGCAAGGCGTTGACTTCGTTGCCGCTTCTTTCATCCGTAAAGCGTCTGACGTTAAAGAAATCCGTGAGCTACTAGTAGCTAACGGCGGCGAAAACATCCAGATCATCTCTAAGATCGAGAACCAGGAAGGCGTTGACAACTTCGACGAAATCCTAGAAGCCTCTGACGGTATCATGGTTGCTCGTGGTGACCTTGGTGTTGAGATCCCAGTTGAAGAAGTTATCTTCGCTCAGAAGATGATGATCGAGAAGTGTAACCGTGCACGTAAAGTGGTTATTACTGCAACTCAGATGCTTGACTCTATGATCAAGAACCCACGTCCAACTCGCGCAGAAGCGGGTGACGTTGCGAACGCAATCATGGACGGCACTGATGCTGTAATGCTTTCTGGTGAGTCTGCGAAAGGTAAGTACCCAATCGAAGCGGTAACTATCATGGCTCAGATCTGTGCGCGCACTGACGCTGCCCTAAAAGCAGAGCTAGGTTCTCGCCTAGACAGCCCACGCCTTCGCATCACTGAAGCAGTATGTAAAGGTGCGGTAGACACGTCTGAGAAACTAAACGCACCACTTATCGTTGTCGCAACTGAAGCTGGTAAGTCTGCACGTTCTGTACGTAAGTACTTCCCAACGGCTAACATCCTAGCTGTTACGACTAACACTAAGACTGCAGCTCAGCTGGCTCTGACTAAAGGTGTTACTCCAGTGGTTGTTGACTCAATCGACAACACTGATGCGTTCTACGGTCGCGGTAAAGAGCTTGCACTAGAAACTGGCCTAGGTGCGAAAGGCGATATCGTTGTTATGGTATCGGGCGCGCTAGTTCCTTCTGGTACAACAAACACAGCTTCTGTACACGTACTGTAAGTGCTACCACGCTGATTATTAGAAACGGGAGCTTCGGCTCCCGTTTTTTTATCCCCCACCGCTCTCCGGGCCGGCAGCCCAAATGATCTGTGATGACCTCTCACAATAATGAAACTTAGCAATCGCACTCCATTTTTTTCCTCGATATACTTCACCATGCAGTATTCCCCCAGAGCATAGCCTCATGGACCTAACATCACGGGTAACACTGTCCATTTTGAGCTGAAACCACACAAGAGGAAGACCGTGTCCAGCCCTACCCTTGCCGATAAAGTCATGGAAATGATCCGCCAAGATATCTTGTCAGGTGAACTGTCCCCCGGCCAAAAACTGGTTGTCGCTGATCTGAAGCAGCAATATCAAGTAGGAGCCTCACCGATCCGCGAGGCCTTGGTCCAACTGGCTTGGCGTAAGTATGTGCACTTTGCCCCGCAAAAAGGATGCTGGGTCGCCAGTGTCTCTGCGGCTGAACTGGAAGATCTGTTCGATACCAGCCAGGAGCTATCCAACATCCTGCTACAACGCGCGATACAGCATGGCGATGAGGCCTGGGAGATCAATATCCTCACCAGCTTCCACAAACTAAGCCGGCTAAACCCAGCCGAAGCAACAACAGACTTTTCCGAGTGGGAGCAAAGACACAGCGACTTTCACCACGCCCTGCTGGCTGGCAGCCAATCACCGACCATGCTGGCCCTATACCGCCAGGTCTACGAGCAAATCGAGCGCTACCGCCACCTTTGGGTAAGCCGCCACCGCCGGTATGAGGAGCGCTATCACGACAACGGTGAGCATGAGGCGATGATGAAAGCGGTATTGGACCGCAATACCGAACAGGCACTCGTAATCATGGCTACGCATTCAGAACGGGCCATGGAGATGATTAAAGGTGATCTCGAGTAACCTACCAGAAAATTTCCTTGTGGTGGGTATTGAGCAGCAATACCGCCAACAGGAAGTACAAGGCACTGACATTGAAGCCGAGTAAAAAAAGGCTGAGTACTGTCAACCTTGCCAGAAACTTATGATTCATCGATTCCCCCTAGTGCCATACAACCCAGTTGGCACCTAGCCTTATTAGACTTTAGTCTAATAAGGCTAGACTTTCAGGGTGACCATAAGACAACACCCGGTGAAAACACCGGGTGTATTAGTCATGATACAGTTTACGGAAGGGCTAAGCCTTGAGCGCCCGCTCCCCCCGGGCTATACCGACCACACCACTGCGCGCGACTTCAATAATTTCCGTTGCCTCACCGACAGCCGATATAAAGGCATCCAGCTTCTCGCTCGCCCCGGCCAACTGAACAGTGTAGATCTGGCTGGTCACATCGACGATCTGCCCGCGGAATATATCAGCGGTACGCTTGACCTCCGCGCGGGCAAAACCACTGGCCTTGACCTTGACCAGCATCAGCTCACGCTCGATATGCTCGCTCTCGGTGACATTGCTGACCTTGAGAATATCAATCAGCTTATGCAGTTGCTTTTCGATTTGCTCCAGCGCGGCATCATCCTCAACATTGGTTGTGATGTTCAATCGAGATAGCGTTGAATCATCCGTCGGCGCTACCGTCAGCGACTCAATGTTATAGCCCCGCTGCGAAAACAATCCGACAACCCGTGACAATGCGCCCGGTTCATTTTCAAGAAGTACTGATACAATCCTGCGCATAATTAAGTTCTCTCCGTTTTACTCAGCCACATTTCGCTCATCGACCCGCCACGGATCAACATTGGGTAGACATGCTCGGTCTCGTCGACACTGATATCGATAAACACCAGGCGATCTTTCAGTGCCAGCGCCTTCTCCAGCTCTTCTTCCAGTTTGTTGGGATCGGAAATCCGTACCCCGACATGACCATAAGCCTCGGCAATAGCGGCGAAGTCAGGCACCGAATCCATGTAGGAGTGGGAGTGGCGGCCCTGATAAATCATATCCTGCCATTGCTTGACCATGCCCAGGAAACGGTTGTTGAGGTTGATGATCTTGACCGGAATATCATACTGCAACGCAGTAGAGAGCTCCTGGATGTTCATCTGGATACTGCCATCACCGGTCACACAGACCACTTCGGCATCCGGCAGGGCGAACTTCACCCCCATTGCGGCAGGCAAGCCAAAACCCATGGTGCCAAGGCCGCCGGAGTTGATCCAGCGTCGCGGCTTGTCAAACGGGTAATACAGAGCAGCAAACATCTGGTGCTGACCCACATCCGAGGCAACATAGGCATCGCCATCAGTCAGCCGGTGAAGCACCTCAATCACCTCCTGCGGCTTGATGCGCTCGTTATCCTTGCTGTAGTTCAGGCACTGGCGACCACGCCAAGATTCGATTTCACTCCACCATTCATCGATAGCGGCATCATCGTTTTGGCTGTTTTGCTCATCCAGCATCTTGAGCATGCAGTTCAGCACCGTATCCGCCGAGCCGACAATCGGAATATCGGCCGCGATAGTCTTTGAGATGGATGACGGATCGACATCGATGTGCATGATAGTGGCGTTGGGGCAGTACTTCTCGACATTGTTAGTAGTGCGGTCGTCAAAACGGACGCCGACACCAAAGATCAGATCCGAGTTGTGCATTGCCATATTGGCTTCGTAGGTACCGTGCATGCCCAGCATCCCCAGGTTGTTCTTGTGCGAGCCCGGGAAAGCGCCCAGCCCCATCAGCGTATTCACAACGGGAATATTCAAGCTTTCGGCCAGCTTGAGCAACTGCGGGCTGCAGTCGGCCATGATGGCCCCACCACCGACATACAACACCGGCTTCTTGGCGGCTAGCAAGGCTTTGAGGCCGCGCTTGATCTGGCCCTTGTGGCCCTGAGTGGTCGGGTTGTAAGAACGCATCGTAATCGACTCAGGATACTTGTACGGAAAGCTCTCAGCCGGATTGAGCATATCTTTGGGAATATCAATAACCACAGGGCCAGGACGGCCGCTAGAGGCAATGTAGAAGGCTTTTTTGATGATCGCTGGGATATCTTCCGGCTTTTTCACCAAGAAGCTGTGCTTGACCACAGGGCGGGAGATCCCCACCATGTCACACTCCTGGAAGGCATCGTTACCGATAAGGTTACTCATGACCTGGCCGGAGAGTACGACCATAGGAATGGAGTCCATATAAGCGGTGGCAATACCGGTAATGGCATTGGTCGCCCCCGGGCCAGACGTTACCAGCACCACGCCGACCTCACCAGTGGCACGGGCATAGCCATCGGCCATGTGCACTGCCGCTTGCTCGTGGCGGACCAGTACGTGTTCGATATCGCTTTTCTCATGCAGCGCATCGTAGATATCAAGTACTGAACCACCAGGGTATCCGAAGATATGTTTCACGCCTTGATCGATCATCGAACGAACGATCATATCGGCGCCGGACAACATTTCCATATTTCTGCCTCCAGGTCGCGTATACCACCCTGCATAGCTAATTCATTCCTAGGCTCTCGGCTAGCGGCCTGATCCCGTCTGTTCGGTTGGAGGAGCAAACAGACAGGGCATCAGCACGGGTTGCGCTAGCCTGCTACCGGAAATACCGCAGCCTCGAGTTGCACGGCTGCCTCAATTAGCTATACAGGCTGATATAACATAGTTAGGGCTTATTTTTAGCCTAATAAAATGAAATCAAGTGATGTTTTCATGCTATGTGTTCTGCTCTGTGTCGTAACACGAGCAGCAATCCGCAACAACTGTAACGTTTTTTTAGCAAACAAGTCTATTGCTCGAAGCCAGTTAACACGTTTCCTCTAAAATGAGTAAATATTCGTCAGGATAATAGCTAACCAATAGAGCCAGATTGAGATAATGCCCCACCAACCCTCACCATGGCAGCATGTTTGACTGCTCAAACCAGCAAGAATATCCCCCTTTACGCCACAGCACGGGATTTCGGGCATCCCACTCCTCGCGCCCACCTTTCAACAGGCAATAAAAAAGGAGAGCCGGAGCTCTCCTTTACAGGGATGAGATGCAATTACTTGCTCGCCGCTTTGTGGCTTTCCTCGTACATGCGCTCAATTTGCTGGTGGTAACGATCCTGGATAACCTTGCGACGCAGTTTCTGGGTCGGTGTCAGCTCGCCTTTATCCATCGAGAACGCGCTCGGCAGCAGGGTAAACTTCTTCACCTGCTCAAAACGTGCCAAGTCTTTCTGCAACTCTACCACGCGCTTTTCGATCAACTCTATGATCTGGTTGTGCTTGATCAGCTCCATCCGATCCTGGTACTTGATATTGAGCTCACGGGCATGCTCTTCCAGGGTTTCGAAACATGGCACAATCAAGGCCGATACAAACTTACGGGTATCGGCTATCACTGCGATTTGCTCGATGAAATGATCTTTACCAATCGTACCTTCGATCACCTGCGGGGCAATGTACTTACCGCCAGAAGTCTTCATCAGCTCCTTGATACGATCGGTGATGAACAAGTTGCCATCGGCATCGATATGGCCGGCATCACCAGTCTTCAAGAAACCATCGTCGGTGAAGTTCTTAGCGGTTTCTTCCGGCATGTTGTAGTAACCGCGCATGACCATCGGACCACGCACCAAGATTTCGTTGTTTTCGCCAATCTTGACTTCGGCACCCGGCATCGGCATACCAATCGAGTCCGGGTTAAAGCATTTGTCATCCCAACACGATACGGTCGCCGTGGTTTCCGTCATGCCGTAACCCAGCTTGACGTTGATACCAATGGCGTGGAAGAAGCGGCCGATACTCTCATCGAGCTTGGCACCACCGCACGGCATAAACTTGATGTTACCGCCCAGGATGGCACGTAGCTTGGACAGCACGAGCTTATCAGCTAGCGCATGGCTCTTCTTCAGCAGCCATGACGGTTCACGGCACTCCTGGCGAGCGAGAGCCATACGGGCGCCCATGTTTACCGCCCAAGTGAAGATCACCTTGCGCTGGAAAGGGGCACGGGCCACTTTGTCGTGGACGGTTGAATAAATCTTCTCGTAGACCCTTGGTACTGCCGCCATGACATTCGGCTTCACTTCGGCCAAGGCTTCTTTTAGCAGGTTGGTATCGGCGAGGTAGCAGTTCACCCCTCCGCGATGCAGGACATAGAAGGTCCACGCACGCTCAAAAACATGCGACAGTGGAAGGAAACACAGCGACACATCGCCTTCTTCCAAAGCCAGCGTCTGGTCGTGGCCCTCGATCTGGGAGGCTATGTTGGCGTAGTCTAGCATGACACCTTTTGGCGTCCCGGTGGTGCCCGAGGTGTAAATCAGCGTCAGCAGATCGTCCATGGCCGCTTCGTCGAGGCGTTGGGCCAGGGTTTCATTGGCTGCTGAGTCGGCAGCCGCCACAAAATCGTCAAAGCGGATCACCAGCGGGTGCTCGGTCAGGCTTTCCACTTCTCCCATCACCACGATATGCTCCAGCTCCGGGCAATCGCCCGCTACGGAAACTGCGGCATCGAGCTGAGCCTGCTCTCCGACAAACAGAATACGGATCCCGGCATCATTGATGATGTATGCGGCCTGCTGCGGCGTGTTGGTAGGGTAAATAGGGACAGTTACGGCTCGGTTGTAGAGGGTTGCAAAGTCAGCCACTGTCCATCGTGGCATGTTGTTGGAGAAAATACCGACCTTGTCTTGGACATTCAGACCATGCCCAACCATGGCCAGCGCCAGCTGTTGGATCTGCTCGCCAAACTCGCTCCAGCGGATATCCTGCCATTGACCTGCCACTTGGTGGCGTAATGCAACCTGATCACCTAAACGCTCAACTTGAGAACGAATACGGTTGACGATATGAAATTCACGTTTAGCCATAACTACTCTGCCATTCGGGCTTACACCTGTAAGCCTATTCCGCTGGGGAGTCTACCCGTGACGCAGGGAAAAAGGCAACTCCGTGAGCTCACAAAATCCCTATTTCTCTGGTACGACCAGAATTGAAAAGCCAGATATTACAAAGGCTCTACCTTTCCCTAATAGCATGGCTACAAAGTGTAAGGAAATACGTCTAACTATCCGCCTACTTACAGTATAACGGTACGCTCGGGCTTGCTGCGAAACAGAGAAGCCAGCAAGTGCTGGCTTCTTTTCGCAAAGGCAAGGACGAGCGGTTTAGATCGAGCTGTCACCACATACCGACAGCAACTGATCGCGCATCCAGATATGGCCTTTGTCCTTTTGTGATGATTCATGCCAGCTGAGATACCCAGCAATCTTGTGTGATTCCACCGGCAACGGCAAAACCTTCAGCTGCTGGCTGGCGGCGGTGACGTTGGCCAGCCAACGTGGTACCACGGCAATCAGCTCAGACTGGCTGACAACATACATTATGTTGCTCAGGCTCGCGCCCTGGTAGGCTTCCTGATAGCTGGTATGGCTGTGATAAATGTGGTCGGCAAACATCTTCACCCCCGGGATCGACTTCATGACCGCATGTTGCTCCTGGGCAAACTCAGCCTCAGTGAGCGTCTCGCCAATACGCGGGTGATTACCGGCGGCGACCACGACCAGCTCATCGGTGAACAACTCGGTGCTGCAGAAGCCCGGCTCATCGAAGCGCGCATAGTCAATGACAAAATCAATGTCCTGGTAGCGCATCTTCTGTGGCAGCTCGGCATCTAACTCGGCTTCCACCTGTACCCTGACATAGGGGGCCTGCTCGGCCACGTTGCTTAGGATCCGGGGCGCAAAACGCATATCCGACGGGCTGCAAACCGCCAATTTGAAGGTGCGGGTCGAGGTGTCTGGTGAAAAAATGGAAGACGGCAGTTCATTCTTCACCAACTGCAACGCTTGGCGCAATGGGCCAAAGAGCTGCTTGGCACGCTGGGTAGGCTGGATTCCGCGACCATGGCGGATAAACAATTCATCGTTGAACATCACCTTCAGGCGGGCCACGGCATTGCTGACTGCCGGCTGGGACATCCCCAGATTATGTGCCGCCCGGGTGATATTTTGCTCTTGCATCACCGCATCGAACACCGTCAACAAATTGAGATCAACGCTGCGTAAATTGGATTCCATTTTGTATCCATCAACAGGATGAATTGGTGAATTTTTGCGTGCCATTATTTGCCTCTATAGATTACCGTTATGGGGCAAAATCCGTTATGCCACCGGTGAATAACTGGGCATTCCAATGCCTCTGAAAACTGACTCCCTCTCTCGGGGAGATGCCAGTATGTTTCAAATAGATTGACGAAATAAATAGGCGGGTATCAGCAAATTGATGCATTGATATATAAAAAGCTCAATTCAGAATACAAATACTTATATATCAATGGTTTATAGCAACCATAAAAAAACCTAAAATATCTATAATTAAAATAAAGCTTCAATTATAAGCAAAATTAAAGAGTTAGAAGAGACAAAAAAAGGCCTTAGGCGGCCTTTTCTCCAAGAGTCAATACAGCAAGGTTATAACGTCGTTATCACGGAATGCTGACGGCGGGGGCTGTGCTGACCATTCCATTCGACCATCGCCTCTTGGACCACCTCCGGGTACTCGACCCTCTCCCACAGCTGCTGCCATAATTCACCGCAGTTATACCAGTTTCCCGATAACACCCAGCGTGCAATGCCCATCCCCACATCCGGTACGATCACCGGTCCGGCTGAACCACTGTCCAACCAATTTCTGACCGCCGCCGGATCCAAATAGCTCATCGAACTGGCCAGCCCCATCATCTCCAGGGTCATCACAT
Organism: Photobacterium sp. DA100; assembly: GCF_029223585.1. Lineage (NCBI taxonomy): Bacteria > Pseudomonadati > Pseudomonadota > Gammaproteobacteria > Vibrionales > Vibrionaceae > Photobacterium > Photobacterium sp. DA100. Next base: position 3,439,473 of record NZ_CP119423.1, read on the forward strand.
TGCTGATCTGCTCATACTGGCCATGTAACGGCTTGAGTAGCAGCTTCTTGCCCAAACTCATCGCCTCAGAGGGTAATTCGAAACCGCCATTGGCAATCACCCCACAGCAGCGTTGCAGCCGGTAATGAAAACCTTCCCGGCACAGTTTGCGAATACTGACATTGCCATAATCCCGATCTTCCTCGGCTTCGGGGTGGTAGCAATAAAAATGGACCTGAGTGAAGCGGGTCAACAACTCAAGTACAGCTTGCAAATTTTCGAAAGGCAGGTAAACCAGCACTGACTGATCATTGTCCATCCCGACCTCAGACATAGGTACAATCGGCGGCAGGATCATCTGGTTGAAGTGAAACCAATGCACGCCCAGCGACTGGGATGCCGGCGCAAAACCACGGAGCACCATCCCATCAAGCCAGGTCCGTCCCAGGGTCGGGATATCGTACAGAAAAGCATTTTGATGACTAAGACCGATAGTGTGTACTTTCTGCCTCTTTGCCGCCCAAGCCGACACCGGCTCGAAGTCATTGATCACAACATCATAGCCGGACACATCGAGGGTGCGGACATCACGCAGGAAAGTGGCGATGTGGTTGCGGGCCAAGGTTTTCCAGCGGTTCACTTCACCATTTTCCGTCACGAAAGTCAGCCCGCGTCGAACCTGGTACGGGCCAAAACAGTCCATGTCGAAATAACGGTTGTCCGGACGGCCTGAAAACAAAAAGTCTACCTCGGCTCCGAGTGCCGCAAACGCCCTGGCCATTTCTCGAGCTCGGGAAATATGGCCATTGCCCGTTCCCTGGACACCATAAAGGATCTTCATCGTTGGCTACTCCCTACACACTCACCAACTGGAAGCACAGTATACCCAGCAGCGCCCCGGCTATGACATCGGTAATGTAGTGCACCCCGAGCAGGACCCGGGAAAAGCCGATCGCTACCGCCCACGGCCAGATAAACCACGAGGTGTCCGGATAGAAGGCCGTGACAAGCGAGGCCATGACAAACGCTGCCGAGGTATGGCCCGATGGCAGGCTGTACCTGTCCGACGGCGTGACAAAAGTGGGCAATGCCACCGGGCGACGCCGCTTCAAACTGTTTTTGAGGATCAAGTAAACGGGCAGCTCCAAGGCAAACGCCAACACGCCAGTTTTCACCACATCGGCTCCCTGACGGGGGTCCGCGACCCACACCAAAGCCGCAAACATCACATACAAGTGACCATCCCCCGTATGGGATACCGCGCGGCTCAAGCGAGCCACTTTCAGGTTAAAGCGGTGGCAAAGACAAAGCGCCGAAAAGGCATAATCCATTCGCTGTAACGGTGTCAGTAAGGTCATTCCCCGATCCTTCTCTGGATTAGATTCAATATCAGGTTAGAAGGGGGATATGACAGCGCAGTGACGCTTTAAAGGAGGGATAATGACAATCCTTCCGCACAGAGCAGCGGCGCTCGGCGGAAGGATTGTCCGGCATTCACGCCGATACCAAACTTTCGTGGCGATGGACCAGCTTGAAGTCAGAGAGGATCACATACGCCGCCGGTATCATGAACAGCACCAACAAAGTCGATGTGAAAATACCAAACACAATCGAAATCACCAGCGGCTTTATCACCTGGGCCTGTAGGCTGGTCTCCAGCATCAGCGGCAACAAGCCGGCCGCCGTGGTCAGCGAGGTGAGGAATACCGCCCTAAAACGCTCGCGGCTTGCCTGGACCACGGCTTTCTCGATATCGTCGCCATCGTCGAGATGGTGGCGGATGTACTGCACCAGCAAGATAGAGTCATTGACCACCACCCCGGCCAGTGACACGAACCCCATCATACTCGGCATACTCAACGGGTGACCCAGCAGCAGGTGGCCCCAGAATACCCCGATCAGTGCCAGGGGGATCGCCAGTAGCACCACAAACGGCTCGAGATAGCTGCGGAACTGGAAGCTGAGGATCACAAACACGCCGAAGATCCCCAGCACAAACCCTGTCGCCATCGACTGGCCGGTTTCCGCGGTGTCCTTGGCCGCACCTTCGAAGTCAAACCGGAGTCCTGGGTAATCTTGCTGCAGTTTCGGCATCAGTTTGGCCCTGAACTGACCCAGCACCTCACCGGAGCTGATCACACTCTCTTGCAGATCGCCGTAGACACTGAGGGTGCGAAGTCCGTTAATGCGCTGGATACGGACATAGTTACGCTGGTGCTCGAGGATCGCCACCGAGGCCAATGGGATCTGGCTACCGTCGGATAATATGATCGGGAAGCTCGATAAGTTTTGCAGATCCGCCGCCCGCTCCTTGTTGAACATCACTTCGATTTCGATATTCTCAGGTCCGATCTGGATTTCATCGGCAGTCTGGCCAAAATAGGCAGCCCGGAGCTGGGAAGCAATCATCTGGCCGTCGACACCGAAAGCCTCTGCCCCTGGGCGTAAGCGTATCAGCACTTCCGGCTTACCCATCCGCATATCATCCAGTACTCCCGATACACCAGCAAACTCATTGAAGAACTGTTGGGTTTCGACAGAAGCAGCCTTGAGCATCGCCAAATCATCGTGCTGCATCCGTACCTCAATGGCACGCCCACCAGGCCCCATCATTGGCTGTTTGTAAACCAAAGCCACCGGCGCTGCCAGTTCGCCAACATCTTCCCGCCAGGCATCGATGAACTCATCAATCAAACTATTGCGGATCTCGGCACTGAGCAGATCAAGCCGGACAGTTGCCACATGCGGTCCATTCTCGTCGGCATCGGCGTTGAAGTTAAACTGCTCGGTGATGTTGCTCACCAGCGAGACTCCGCCTTCGTTGCGCTCACTCCACTGCTCATTGAGACGTTTGGCTGAAGCCACAATGACATCAACCACCGCCTCGGTCTGGCTGAGTGTCGAGCCCGGTGGCAGGATGATCCTCGCTTCGGCAATATCACCATCGAGCTCAGGGAAACCGACGAACTTCAAACCGCCGCCCGCCAACAAGGCAAAGGAGGCAAACAGCAGGCCAATCACCCCGCCGACAAACAGGTAACGCCACTGCACCACGAGGGTTACCATCTTGACCAAGTACTCATTACGAAACCGCTCAAAGCGGGCCAGGAAACTCTGCTTCCAGCGCGGCGGCCGCCGCTCCTGCTTCTGGCGATGCAGTGAATGGCTGAGGTGGCTCGGCAAAATCAAGAAGGCTTCAACCAAGCTGATCGACAACACCAAGATCAGTACCTGCGGCACCACCCGCAATACCGCCCCCATTTCCCCTTCCAGGAAAATCAGGCTACCGAAAATACAGATGGTGGTGAGAAACGACGACACCACCCCCGGCAGCACTTTCTTGACCCCGTTGTACACCGCATCCTGGATCTTCTGGCCGCGATCAAGATGGGAGGCGATGGACTCAGATATCACGATCGCATCATCCATCATGATCCCGATGGCCATCAGCAAGCCCACCAGAGACATGATGTTGATCGACAGGGAAAAGGTCGCCATCAGGTACATGCTGCCGAGAAAAGCGACCGGCAGGCCTGCCGCGATCCAGAACGAATAACGGAACGAGAAGAACAGCCACATCACAGCAAAGACCAAGACGACCCCCTGCCAGCCATTTTTGACCATCATGGTCAGACGATCCCACAGCAGCGATGACAGATCATTGGTCAGGGTCAAGGTGACCCCCGTCGGCGCCCGCAGATTTTCAGCCTCGACAAACGCTTCAACCCGCTCTTTGATCCGCAGCGCATCATCGGCCTTGTTCTTGCTGACTCGCAGCATGGCCGACGGTACGCCATCAAACAGCACCTTCTGTTCATCAAGGGCAAAACGGTCGGTGATGGTCGCGACATCCCCCAGCCGCAGCACCGCCCCCTGCGCATCGGCCCCGACCACCGTGCGGGCAATGGTCTCCGGAGTGATTTTCTGCTCGTCAAAGCGGATCAGCAGGTTACGGTCTGCCAACTCAATATTGCCGCTTGGCAGCTTGATATTCTGACGGCTCAGCTTGCTGGCGATATCACTCACACTCAAGCCAAGCTGACGGATCGCCACCTCATCGAGCTCCACCCTGAGCTGGTGATCGGAAAAGCCACTGACTTCGACCAGCGAGACGCCGTAGTCAAGCTTGAGGGTCCGCTTGAGCTGCTCGGCATAGGCTTTGAGGTGCGGCAGGCTGGTATCGGCTTTGATCGCAACATCGACCACCGGCTCATTCCAGTCCAGTTCGCGGACAATCGGCGATTCAATTTCGGACGGAAAATCATTGATCGCATTGATTTGAGTCTGGACATCCACCAGCATCCGCGAGACCACCTCGCTATTGGTCAGCTTGAGGATCAACGACGCCGAGCCTTCTACCGCTTCACATCGGGTCTCGACAATATTGGCCAGCCCGTCGACGGCATCTTCCATCCGCATACAAATGCTCTCTTCCACTTCCTGTGGCGAAGCACCGGGGTACACCACCGAGGCAATGATGTAGGGCGGAGAAAACTCCGGAAAGGTTTCACGCTTAATTTTCGGCAGCGACACCAGACCGAGGATAATCAGTGCCAGCATCATCAAGTTGGCAGCCGTCGGATGGCGGGAGAAATAACGGATCATGATGCCGGCTCCTCCCCATGCCCTTGATGCTGAGCCTCTGCTACCGGCTTGCCATTGACCGTCACGACTTTCAGCGCCATGCCAGCCACAGCAGGCAGCAGATCATTGACCACCAATTGGGTGCCTGACGCCAGTTCGCCACTGATCGCCACTTGGCCACTGCGGCGAAACAGCACGGTCACCGGCTGTATTTTCAAATTGCTGCCACCATCGACCAAATAGACTTTGTCACCATGCAGGGCTCGCTCCGGGATCACCCAGTGCGGGTTGGGCTGACCTGACAGTCGCGCTTCGACAAACATGCCATTGACCAAAGGCGGAGCGGTTTCCGGTGACAGCTGGCTGTAGTCCTGATCCACCTCGAGGATCACCCCGACGGTAGCCTGGTTGGCATTGACCGTGTCGCTGATGCGGGTCACTTTGGCTGGCCATTGCTGGATGAAGCTGCCGCTTGAGAGCTGGATGCGGGCACTGAGATCAAGCTGATCGGCGCGCGGCTTACCATCGGCATGGGCGGTATACTGGGTCAGGCTCGCAGCCAGGACCTGCATGTCATGCAGGGCAATCTGGGCATCAATTTCCACCGTGTCGATACCGTGGGCCACCACCATCACCTGCTGGGTATTGACCACCTGATCCTGTTCGATATCCACACTAGATATCCGGGCATCAACCGGCAGGGAGATCACGGTTTTTTCCAGTGCTCGTTGCGCCTCGCTGACCCGCGACAAGTTCACTTCCAGCTGAGCCTGGGTCACCTTGCGCTCGTTGGGCAGCACAATGAGCTGGTTTTCAATTTCCTGGACCACTTTCTGACTGGCCAACGTATTCTGCTGCTCGAGATCCACCGTCGACTGTGAGGTCAGCCCCTTGGTACGCAGCTCCTGCTTACGCGCCAGCTCTTTCTTGCTGATTGCCAATCGGTTTTTTTCAATCTTGAGGGTCGTTTTGAGGTTCTGCTCTTCCTGGGCCAGCTTGGCCAGTTGTGCCTGGCTGGCACTAACATCCGCTTCGGCCTGCGCCAAGCGCAGTTCATAATCCAACGGGTCTATTTTGAGCAAGACCGTTCCGGCATCAAGCACCCGTCCCTTGTTCAAGTCAGGGTGGCGATATACCACCTTGCCCGAGACTTCAGCGATGGCCTGCCATTCAACCTTGGGCGCCACCCGGCCAAAACCGGCCGCCTCGGGGGCAAGCAATTGCTGCTCGAGATTGATCACGTCCACCACCCGGGCCCGCTCCAGCGTCGGTTTCACCTCTGGTGACGGACGTAGATTGATGGCCATTACCAATATCACCACGCCGATCAGTACAGCAGGAAACAAGAGCAATTTTCGATTTTTCAGCATGATTTATTCTCTTCCTTCGGCATCGTCAGGCCACGCACAAGCAGGTTGACATTATGCTCAGCCAGTTCGGCCAGGTACGTTTCGTCCATCTCAATGTTTTGTAATGTCAGCAAAGAAGGTGGAATGAGAAAGGGGAATACCATCAAACTGATAAAACTCATTCTCGCCTTGTCCGGGCAGACGTCCCCCCTTAACACACCCTGCTTTTGCAGTTGCAGAAACATGACTTCAATTGCTGGACGCGCCACCTCGTTGAAGATCTTTTCCATCGTCTGGCGCTGGAGATCTGCTGGCTCCATCATCATGGCTCGCGCGATCAACTTAGGCATATCCGGGTTTGGCGCCATGATACGGTAATAGGTACGCATCAAATCACCGATCGAGGCAAAGTCCCCCTTGTTCAAGGTTACTTTCAACTGCGCATGGATAGGGGTGATCGTTTCTCTCAACATGGCTTCGTACAAGCCAGCCTTGTTGGCAAAGTAATAGCGGATCAACGCCACGTTCACATCAGCACGGCTCGCAATCATCCGTGTCGACACCTTGCTGTAAGGCAAACTGACAAACAGTTTCCTCGCCTCGACAATCAACCGCTCCCTGGCATCGGAATCCCCGACGGGACGCCCCGTTTTACCCACCATGATGCCTCCGTAAGACCGTTGTTCTTGCGCACATTTTGCTTCCATGTCGTTCAATTAATCAGTTGATTAATTTTAAGCTTTGCCCATCAGACTAACAGGGCATTAATTCCCCACAATTTAATCAATTGATTAATTTTAATATTAAGAGAGATTTTCTCTCTTTGATGTGACACCAACAAAGAAATAACATTCGCGTCGGTCCGTTGCTGCGGCCAGTCCAAACCATTCCGTCTCGGCCACCGTGAATACAACTGGTCTGATTTGTCATCATAGCCACGAAATATCAACTCAATAACCATAAAATGAAAATAAACATGCAATTTGGGGTTGACGGTCCACCTGTCTATTTGGTATTCATTTGTTAACCAAGTTTGTGGATATATTTCAATTATGAAAACACGTTTCTCATCTCTTCTCCTAAGCCTCCTCCTTATCGTGACAAGATCGCGCGGGTAGCTTATGGGTGGGAAACACCACTAAGAATTCAAAAAACCCGCGCACACTGCGCGGGTTTTTTCTTATACAGGCCAGCGCAAGCGGATGCGGACCACGCCGATACCGGCAGCCAATGAAAGGAAGTTGCAATGAAAGATCAGGTTATCATTTTCGATACCACGTTACGGGACGGTGAACAGGCGCTATCAGCCAGCCTGACGGTGAAAGAAAAACTGCAGATCGCTTATGCCCTTGAACGCCTCGGGGTTGATGTTATCGAAGCTGGCTTCCCTGTGTCCTCCCCGGGCGACTTCGAATCAGTCCAGACCATTGCCAAACACATCAAGAACAGTCGGGTCTGTGCCCTGTCCCGCGCTGTCGCCAAAGACATCGATGTGGCTGCCGAGTCATTGAAAGTGGCCGAGGCATTCCGGATCCACACGTTCATCTCCACCTCGACGGTCCACGTCCAGGACAAACTGCGCCGCAGCTATGATGACGTGATTGAGATGGGTGTTGCTGCCGTCAAGCGTGCCCGCAACTATACCGACGATGTCGAGTTCTCGTGCGAGGATGCTGGCCGTACCCCGATCGACAACCTATGCCGCATGGTAGAAGCCGCAATCAATGCCGGTGCCAGTACCATCAATATTCCAGACACGGTTGGCTATACCTTGCCAAGCGAGTTCGGCGGTATCATCTCCCAGCTGTTCGACCGGGTGCCCAATATCGACAAGGCAATTATCTCGGTGCACTGCCACGACGACCTTGGCATGTCCGTGGCCAATTCGATGGCGGCCGTCCAGGCCGGAGCCCGCCAGGTCGAAGGGACCATCAACGGTATCGGCGAACGCGCCGGTAACTGTTCGCTGGAAGAGATCGCCATGATCATCAAGACCCGCGCCGAGTTGCTGGGGGTCCACACCAATATCAAGCACGACGAAATCCACCGTACCAGCAAGATGGTCAGCCAGCTGTGCAACATGCCGGTACAGGCCAACAAGGCGATCGTCGGTGCCAACGCCTTCAGCCACTCTTCGGGCATCCACCAAGATGGCATGCTGAAGAACAAGAATACGTACGAGATCATGACCCCGGAGTCGATTGGTCTTAAGAACCAAGCCCTGAACCTGACATCGCGCTCGGGCCGTGCGGCAGTGAAGAGCCACATGGATGCGCTGGGCTACACCGAAAACGAATACGATCTAGATACCCTATACGCCGACTTCCTGAAGCTGGCCGACCGCAAGGGCCAAGTCTTCGACTACGATCTGGAAGCGCTGATGCATTTTGCCAACCTGCGTGAAGAAGACGACTTCTTCAAGCTGAATTACCTGAGCGTCCAGTCGGGCAGCGTGATGGCAACCACCAGCATCAAGCTGCAGTGCGGCGACGAGGAAAAATGCGAAGCCGCGGTCGGCAACGGCCCGGTTGATGCGCTATACCAGTGTATCTACCGCCTGACCGGCTACGACATCGTATTGGATAAATTTGACCTCACCGCCAAAGGCGAGGGGGAGGATGGCCTGGGCCAAGCCGACATCATCGCCAACTACAAAGGCCGCAAGTACCACGGTACCGGCTTGGCGACCGACATTGTCGAAGCATCAGGGCAAGCACTACTTCACGTGATCAACAGCATTCATCGCGCCGATAAGATTGCAGAAATTAAACAGAAATCCCAAATGGAGACAGTATAACCATGGCAGGTACATATAAGATTGCCGTTCTACCGGGTGACGGTATTGGCCCAGAAGTCATGCAGCAGGCCCACAAAGTGCTGGACGCTGTGCAGGAAAAGTTCGGCTTCACCCTAGCGTGCAGCGAATTTGATGTCGGCGGTATTGCCATCGACAACCATGGTTGCCCGCTACCGGAAGCAACACTGAAAGGCTGCGAAGACTCCGATGCGATCCTGTTTGGCTCGGTAGGCGGCCCGAAGTGGGAGCACCTTGCACCTAACGATCAGCCAGAGCGCGGTGCCCTGCTTCCGCTGCGCAAGCACTTCCAGCTGTTCTGTAACCTGCGCCCGGCGCAGATCCACAGTGGCCTGGAGGCGTTCTCGCCATTACGTGCCGATATCTCCGAGCGTGGCTTCGATATCGTCGTAGTCCGCGAGCTAACCGGCGGTATCTACTTCGGCCAGCCGAAAGGCCGCGAGGGGGAAGGGCCTCAAGAGAAAGCGTACGACACCGAAATTTACCACCGCTTTGAAATCGAGCGTATTGCCCGTATCGCGTTCGAGTCAGCGATGCTGCGTAACAAAAACGTCTACTCCATCGATAAAGCCAATGTCCTGCAGAGCTCTATCCTATGGCGTGAAGTGGTTGAGGAAGTGGCCAAAGACTACCCGGAAGTCGCCCTGAACCACATGTACATCGACAACGCGACCATGCAGCTGATCAAGGATCCCTCGCAATTCGACGTAATGCTGTGCTCGAACATCTTCGGCGACATCATCTCGGACGAATGCGCGATGATCACCGGTTCGATGGGGATGCTGCCTTCTGCCAGCCTGAACCAGGACAAGTTCGGCATGTACGAACCAGCTGGCGGCTCGGCACCAGATATCGCCGGCAAAAACATTGCCAATCCAGTCGCACAAATCCTGTCTGCCGCCCTGATGCTGCGCTACAGCCTGGGCGAAGAGCAGGCGGCACGCGCTATCGAACAAGCGGTATCGCAAGCACTGGAAGCCGGTGAACTCACCGCAGACCTAGCGGGCAACGGCCCGGCACTGAGCACCAGCGAAATGGGCGACAAGATCGCCCAGTACGTCCGCCAAGCCTAATCGCAGCAAGGAGCAAACGAGCAATGTCTACGACCAAAGCGCCTCAGACGCTATACGAAAAAATCTACGATGCCCACGTTGCGGTTGCCGCCGAAGGCGAGAACCCGATCCTATACATCGACCGCCATTTGGTGCACGAGGTAACTTCACCGCAAGCCTTCGACGGCTTGCGTGAAAAAGGCCGCAAGGTACGCCAGGTGGGCAAAACCTTCGCCACCATGGACCACAACGTCTCAACCCAGACCAAGGACATCAAGGCATCAGGCGAAATGGCCAGGATCCAGATGGAAACCCTGGCCAAGAACTGTGAAGAGTTCGGCGTCACCCTTTATGACCTAAACCACAAATACCAAGGCATCGTCCATGTCATGGGCCCCGAGCTGGGCATCACCCTGCCGGGCATGACGATTGTCTGTGGTGACTCGCACACCGCGACCCACGGTGCGTTCGGCTCACTGGCCTTTGGTATCGGTACCTCGGAAGTCGAGCATGTACTGGCGACCCAGACCCTCAAGCAAGCGCGCGCCAAAACGATGAAAATCGAAGTCAAAGGCAAGGTCGCTGAAGGCATTACCGCCAAAGACATCGTATTGGCAATCATCGGCAAGACCACGGCAGCCGGCGGTACCGGCCACGTGGTGGAGTTCTGCGGCGAAGCCATTACCGATCTGACCATGGAAGGCCGTATGACGGTCTGCAACATGGCTATCGAGCTAGGCGCCAAAGCCGGCCTTATCGCCCCAGACCAAACCACTTTCGATTACATCAAAGATCGCAAGTTCTCACCGGCGGGTGACGATCTAGAAGCAGCTATCGAATACTGGAAGACCCTGAAAACTGACGACGATGCCCAGTTCGACACCGTGGTTACCCTAGAGGCCAAAGACATCAAGCCGCAGGTCACCTGGGGCACTAACCCAGGCCAGGTAATTGCCGTGGACCAACCTATCCCTGCACCAACTGACTTTGCCGATCCGGTCGAGCAAGCATCTGCAGAGAAAGCATTGGCTTACATGGGCTTGGAAGCCGGCAAGAAGCTGTCTGACTTTGCTATCGACAAAGTATTCATCGGCTCTTGTACCAACTCGCGTATCGAGGACATGCGTGCCGCCGCGGCAATTGCCAAAGGCCGCAAAGTCGCCGCCAACGTACAGGCATTGGTCGTTCCTGGCTCGGAGCAGGTGAAAGCCCAGGCTGAAAAGGAAGGCCTGGACAAGATCTTCATCGAAGCCGGTTTTGAATGGCGCCTGCCGGGTTGTTCAATGTGCCTAGCCATGAACAACGACCGCCTAGGCCCGGGCGAGCGCTGCGCCTCAACCAGTAACCGTAACTTCGAGGGCCGCCAGGGCCGTGATGGTCGTACCCACCTGGTGAGTCCCGCCATGGCGGCAGCGGCGGCGTGTGCCGGCCACTTTGTGGATATCCGCGAACTAGAAAACGTTGCAGAAACGGCTTAAGAGAAGGAACGAGACAATGACAGGATTTAAACAACACACCGGCTTGGTCGTTCCCTTGGATGCCGCCAACGTCGATACCGATGCCATCATCCCTAAGCAGTTTCTGCAGAAAGTGACGCGCACTGGTTTTGGCAAGCACCTGTTCCATGACTGGCGCTTCCTCGACGATGCCGGCGAGCAGCCTAACCCAGAATTTGTGATGAATGCGCCGCGCTACCAAGGTGCCAGCATCTTGCTGGCACGCGAAAACTTCGGCTGTGGCTCGTCGCGTGAACACGCCCCGTGGGCACTGGCCGATTACGGTATCCAGGTGATGATCGCGCCAAGCTTTGCCGATATCTTCTACGGCAACTCGATCAACAACCAAATGGTACCGGTTCGCCTGACCGAACAAGAAGTCGATGAGATCTTCCAGTACGTCGAGGCCAACGAAGGCGCGGAGATCACGGTAGACTTGGAGGCTATGCAGGTCACGGCCAACGGCAAGCAGTACAGCTTCGAGATTGACGAATTCCGCCGCCACTGCCTGTTGAATGGTTTGGACAACATCGGCCTGACCTTGCAGCACGAAGACAAGATTGCCGAGTACGAAAGTAAGATCCCTGCGTTCTTGGCGTAACGCCATTACTGTTTTCGCCAAATACTGAAAACACAAATGCCCCAGTTCATTATGGCTGGGGCGTATTTTTTTCTTTTTGCAATAAACTCCCCTCACACCAGGTCGTCTAAGCTAGTGATACCCAGGTAATTTGTATTAACTTGGGTGAAATAACCGAGGATATCCTATGCGCTTTTTTGTCAGCCTGCTGCTTCTCATCTTATCGGCCTGCGCCTTCGCCGCTCCCAAAGCCGATCTCTGGCCCTACTGGCAGCAATACGCCACTACCGACTCGCAAACGGTCGACCACAGCCGCTGGCAGCGCCTGCTCGATAAGTATTTGGTTGTCCAGCCCAACCAAACCCTGTTTCGCTATAACCAGGTGACCGACAGCGACAAGTATGAGCTGGATCGCTACCTGCGCGACCTGACGAGGCTTGATCCACGCCAACTGAGCCGCCACGAGCAGTTTGCCTATTGGGTCAACCTCTACAATGCCCAGACGGTCAAACTGATCCTCGATAGCTACCCCGTGTCATCCATCACCAAACTGGGCGGTTTTTTCAGTTTCGGACCGTGGGATCAGCAAGTGCTTACCATCAACGGCAAAACCCTATCCCTCAATGATATCGAGCACCGCATATTGCGCCCGATCTGGCGCGACCCGCGTATCCATTATGCGGTCAACTGCGCCAGCCTGGGGTGTCCGGATCTCCAACCGGAGGTATTTACGGCCAGCAACCGCGAGCGCTTGCTGGACAAGGCGGCCACCCGCTTTATCAACAGCCGCAAGGGCGTCAATACGCAGGGCGGCAAAACCAAGCTCTCTTCGATTTATGACTGGTACGGCAGCGATTTCGGTAGTCAGGCCCAGCTACAGAAACACATCAACCAGTATCGTCAAGGTACGCCAATCAGCCTTGGCAATGTCAGCTATGACTACGATTGGTCGCTCAATGAGCTCAGGTAACCGGCCACCCCAACCGCTCTCCATGCCTAAGCCAGCATAATCATACGTTCCTGCTGGCAACCCGTAGCCCGGCACATTACAATAACAAGCGTTCTCATTGGGGAGCGCTTGTCTGGTAGCACTGCGCTATCAGAGCAAGCTGCTGAGATTGCCGCGGCAAGACCCACAGAACCTGATCCAGTTAGTACTGGCGTAGGAATTGAGTTCGATACGGTAAGCCTTCTTATCCCGCCGGGTTGGCATGACGCCAGCCTGCGGCTCAACCCTGTGCCGCTCGTACGATTATTTTTCCTCTTGCCGGACGCAAGAGCATCAGGAGCGCATAGTGAAAAAAATACTCCCACTTGTTACTTTAGCCGCCATGCCAGCACTGGCTGCGGACAATACCCTTACGGTTTACACCTACAGCTCTTTCGCCTCTGACTGGGGGCCGGGACCAGCCATCGAGCAAGCGTTCGAGGCACAGTGCGAATGCAACCTGGAATTTGTCGCCCTGGATGACGGGGTGTCGATCCTCAACCGTATCCGCCTCGAAGGCAAGCGCACCAAAGCCGATGTATTGCTTGGGCTCGATAACAACCTGATTGCCGAGGCCAAGAAAACGGGCCTGCTGGCCGAGCACCAAGTGGACACCAGTAAACTCACCCTGCCAAACGGCTGGAGCGATACCACCTTCGTGCCTTACGACTATGGTTACTTTGCCTTTGTCTATGACCGCACCAAACTGGACAACCCGCCGAAAAGCTTGGATGAGCTGGTCAGCCGTGATGATCTGACTATCATCTACCAAGATCCGCGCACCTCGACGCCGGGCCAGGGCCTGATGCTGTGGGTGAAGTCAGTCTACGGCGACCAGGCACCGCAAGCCTGGCAGCAGCTGGCCAAGAAAACAGTCACGGTTACCAAGGGCTGGTCTGAGGCCTACAGCATGTTCCTCAAGGGCGAGTCAGATATGGTGCTCTCTTACACCACCTCGCCTGCCTATCACCTGATTGCCGAGCAGGACGATAAATACCAGGCAGCCGACTTCAGCGAGGGCCATTACATGCAAGTGGAAGTGGCGGCCAAACTCAAAACCAGCCCTAACCAGACGCTGGCCGACGAGTTTCTTGCCTTTATCCTGACCCCGGAGTTCCAATCCGTGATCCCGACGGGCAACTGGATGTATCCGGTAACGGATGTCGCCCAGCCAGCCGAGTTCAAGGTTCTCACCCTACCGGGCAAGGCCCTGGAGTTTTCTGCCGAGGAGGTTGCCAAGCAACGCAGGAACTGGGTACGCGAGTGGCAACAGGCTCTGACCAAGTAGCAGGCACTCACTTTTGAACACACGCAATACCCAACTGATGCCCGGCCTTGTCACCGCCGGGCTTATCCTGTGCCTGGTGATCAGCGCCCTTGGTGCCCTGGTCAATGAGGCCAGTGCTCTCGACATTGCCTCGCTATGGCACGATCCCTACCTACGCCATATTACCGGTTTCTCCTTTACCCAGGCCCTGCTTTCAACCCTACTGAGCACGCTGCCGGCGATCCCGGTTGCCTATGCCCTGTCACGCCGGCAATTTCCCGGCAAAGCCTTGCTGATGCGGATCTTTGCCATGACCCTGGTGCTGCCGGTACTGGTCGCGGTATTCGGCCTGCTGGCGATCTACGGCAACAACGGTGTGCTAACCGGGGTACTGGCAATGCTGGGCTGGCAGGGCAGCTTTTCACTCTACGGCCTGCAGGGGATCTTGTTGGCCCATGTTTTCCTCAACCTCCCTCTGGCAGCACGGCTGTTTGTCCAAAGCCTCGAGGGGATCCCCTTTGAGCAGCACCAATTGGCCACCCATCTCGGTATGTCGAGCTGGCAGACCTTCCGCTTCGTTGCCTGGCCACGACTGCGCCAGCAACTTCCCCATGTCGTCAGCCTGATCTTTATGCTGTGCTTTACCAGCTTTGCGGTCATCATGGCACTGGGCGGCGGCCCCAAGGCAACCACGATTGAGCTGGCTATCTACCAGGCCCTGCGCTACGACTTCGACCTGGCCGGCGGTGCGATTCTCGCCCTGTGGCAGATGCTGCTGTGTTGCAGCCTGGTGCTATTGAGCCAGCGCTTTGCCAAGCCGCTGGCGACCTCGAGCCAATCCATCACAAGCCGGCGCCAGAGCCAGTTTGACAGTCTGGCCAGCCGCTGCTGGGACTGGGGCTGGATCGGGTTGGCCCTGCTGCTGGTACTCCCCCCGCTGATTGCGGTCATCCTTGCCGGGTTCAACAGCCAAACCCTCACCTCGCTGCGCAGCCCCGGGCTGTGGCAGGCAGTATTCAACTCACTGCGGATCGCCAGTCTGGCTTGTCTTTTGGCAGTGGTTGGCGGGGTGGCAATCCTTCTGACCAGCAGGCAATGGCGGCTTCGCCACCAGCGCTGGCAGGCTGATGGCCTGGATCTGATCGGCACCATTATCCTGGTCACGCCGGGGCTGGTCCTGAGTACCGGGATCTTCCTGCTGCTGCGCCAGTTCACCGATGCGTTTGCCGTCGCTTTCTGGGTTGTCATCGCAGTCAATGCCCTGATGGCGCTGCCGTATGTACTCAAAACCCTCAGCCAGCCCATGCTCCACGTTGCCCAGCAATATGATCCCTTGTGCCAAAGCCTCGGGATGGCCGGGCTATCGCGGCTCAAGCTGGTGGAATGGCGGGCCTTGAAAAAGCCATTTGCCCAGTCTCTGGCGATCGGCTTTGTCCTGTCACTCGGTGACTTGGGCGCAATCGCGCTGTTTGGCAGCCAGGATTTCCAGACCCTGCCACTGTATTTGTTCCAGTTACTCGGCAGCTACCAGATGGACGCCGCCGCCGTGGCTGCCCTGATCCTGCTCACCCTTAGCCTCGGTCTCTTCTCCTTGGTTGAAAAACTGATCATCCGGACTCCATGATGTTAATTTTGCAGCGCCTACAACATTGCTTCCATCACCCCAAGCAACCCGGCCAATCTACCCAGCTATGTTTCGACCTCAGCGTAGAGGCCGGAGATATTGTCGCCCTGCTCGGCCCGAGCGGTGCCGGTAAAAGTACCCTGCTTGCCATGGTGGCAGGCTTCCTCGCCCCCGACAGCGGCACGCTGACGGTCAACGGCCAGCCTATCGTCCAGCAGCACCCGGCCCAGCGGCCGCTCTCAATCTTGTTTCAGGAGCACAACCTGTTCCCCCACCTGAGTGTGTATGAAAATATCGGCCTCGGCTTGAACCCGGCCCTCAAGCTCAGCAACGAACAGAAAGAGCAAGTGGTGGTCGCCGCGGCGAAAGTTGGGCTCCAGGGCTACCTTGACCGCCTGCCGGAGCAACTCTCCGGCGGCCAGCGCCAGCGGGTGGCCTTGGCACGCTGCCTGATCCGCCAGCGCCCTCTACTGCTGCTTGATGAGCCGTTCTCGGCCCTGGATCCGGCACTGCGCAAGGAAATGCTGGAGCTGGTCAGCAAACTGGCCCGGGAGCAGGGAACGACCGTGCTGATGGTCACCCATAGCCCAGAGGATGCCCTGAAAATTGCCGACAGGTGCGCCTTTATCTACCAGGGGCGGGTGAAGGTGTTTGGTCCGTGCCGGGACGTTTTGGCCGCCCCCAGCGATCCTGCCCTGGTACATTACCTCGGCCACTGAGGGGCATGAACGGAAAAGCGAGCCAGATGGCTCGCTTTTGCTAATAGGTTACAGATAAGACCTGCAGGTACTACAGGTTTTCCTCGGCGAACTCAGCCAACCGGCTGCGGACAACGCCATTGAGATAGATATTGGCACTGCCCTCAAAATTCTTGAAACGCTCGACGATATAGGTCAAGCCCGACGTAACAGGAGACAGGTAACTGGAGTCAATCTGGGCCAGGTTACCGGAACAAACCAGCTTGGTGCCCTCCCCGCAGCGAGTGATGATGGTTTTGATCTGGGAGGCGGTGAGATTCTGACACTCATCCAGTAATACAAATGCATTCTGGATGGAACGTCCGCGCATAAAGTTAATCGATTTAAATTGAATATTGGCCTTGTCGTAAATGTACTTCATCGAGCCATCGGTACACACATCGTGTTTGTGCAAAGCCTCCATGGTATCGGTGACCGCCGCCAGCCATGGCATCATTTTCTCTTCCTCAGTACCCGGTAGGTAACCAATGGACTCTGCTATTTCCGGGGTATTACGGGTCACGATGATCTTGTCATACATCCCTTTTTCTATCACTTGCTCCAACGCCGCTGCCATGGCCAGAATGGTTTTACCACACCCGGCAGGACCCGTTAGGATCACCAGGTCAATTTTCGGGTCCATCAAAGCATCCAGCGCCATGCCCTGGTAGATGTTTTTCGGGTGGATCCCCCAGGCCTGGCGGCTTAGCATCCGCTCGTGGCCGATATCTTTCAAGGTCAGGGTTCCAGCATCAATCGATTGGACCCGACCGGCAAAGTCACTGTCCTCGTCAATCAGATATTGGTTGATAAATGGCGCCTCGAACAACTCCGCTGGCAGAGTATGCACGGTCGAGCGTCCCTTCTTCTCCGAATAGCATTCACCGACCCGCTCCCAGAAGTTGCCACTGAACTGGTAGAACCCCTTGGTCAGCATTTTGACATCATCAATCAGCTGGTCGGTGCGATAGTCGTCGACAAAACAGACCCCGGCCCCTTTGGCACGCAGCCGCATATTGATGTCTTTGGTGATCAGTACCACTTCTCGCGGGGCGTAGTGGGCCTGGAGAAACAGTACGCCATTGAGGATACGGTTATCCCCTGCCTTGTCGGCAAAGGCGTGGACCGTTTCGGTGACTTCGTAATCGGCAAAAATGGCAACCTTGCCAAGCTCGCCACCTTGTGGGCTAAGAGGAATACCCTCGGCGATTTGCTCGGGGGTGGCGTCATGGAAGATATCTTCCAGGGTGCGGATGGCAACCCGGGCATCACGGGAGACATCCCGCTTACTGTCCTTGATGCGATCGAGTTCTTCGAGCACCGTCATCGGAATAACAACATCATGCTCTTTGAAGGAATAAACTGCGAGGGGCTCATGAAGCAGAATATTGGTGTCTAGAACGAAAACTTTCCTGCCAGCTTCATCCATAGGTACCTCCTTGGTAACAAAACGGTGGGTGCTCCACCAGGGTATTTCCTGTGCCCGCCAAACGGGGGTAATACTATTTAAGACCGGAGATAATTAAAAAAATGTGACAGTTACAGTTTGGTACTTTCTTGTCACAATGACCGTGACCTTGCTCACGGCTTGCAGTAACATTACTCCCCTTTTTACCGGTGCGGATTCTGGCTTACACTTATATACCGATACTCGCTGCCAGCGGCAGCTGGTAGATACCATCTAGTACGGTATTACTTTGAGTGTAGTTCATAAATGCTGGTGCATCGGCTTAGCATTTTCCTTAATTTCAAATAATTAGAAGGTTTTAACCACTATGCCATTTGCTTTGGGCCAACGTTGGATCAGTGATACTGAAAGTGATCTGGGTCTAGGTACGGTCGTGGCTGTCGATGCCAGAACCGTGACTCTGATGTTCTCAGCCAGTGAAGAGAACCGACTTTATGCGCGCAATGATGCCCCCGTGACCCGTGTAATGTTCAATGTCGGTGATGTGGTTGAAAGCCATGACGGCTGGTCGCTCAATGTCGAGCAGGTCGACGAAACCGGCGGCGTCTTTACCTACATCGGTACCCGTACCGATACCGGCGAAGAGAATGTCGCCCTGCGTGAGATTTTCCTCAGCAACCAAATCCGCTTCAACAAGCCGCAGGACAAACTGTTCGCCGGCCAGATTGACCGGATGGATCGCTTTGCGTTGCGCTATCGCGCGCTCAAGAACCAGTACGAGCAACACAAGAGCCCGTTGCGTGGCCTGTGCGGTATGCGTGCCGGCCTGATCCCCCACCAGCTTTACATCGCCCATGAAGTCGGCCGCCGCTATGCGCCGCGCGTACTGCTGGCCGATGAAGTCGGCCTGGGTAAAACTATCGAGGCCGGGATGATCATCCACCAGCAGGTGCTGTCGGGCCGGGCCGAGCGTATCTTGATCCTGGTACCTGAGACCCTGCAGCACCAGTGGCTGGTCGAAATGATGCGCCGCTTCAACCTGCACTTCTCAATTTTCGACGAAGAGCGCTGCGTCGAAGCCTTTGCCGATTCAGCCAACCCGTTCGATACCGCCCAGTACGTGCTGTGCTCGCTGGACTTCCTGCGCAAAAGCCGCCGCCGCTTCGAGCAAGCGCTGGATGCCGACTGGGATCTGCTGGTGGTCGATGAAGCCCACCACCTTGAGTGGAGCGAAGACAAGCCGAGCCGCCAATACCAGGTGGTAGAGGAGCTGGCCGAAAAGGCGCCGGGCGTGCTGCTGCTGACGGCAACCCCAGAACAATTGGGCCACGAGAGCCACTTTGCCCGCCTGCGCCTGCTCGACCCGGACCGTTTCTACGACTACGACGCCTTCGTCGAAGAAGAACGCCAGTATGCCCCGGTCGCCGATGCGGTATCCCGCCTGCTGTCTGGCGAGAAGCTCGACAACGACGCCAAGAATACCCTGGTGGAGTTGCTGCCGGAGCAAGATATCGAACCGATGCTGCGCATTATCGAAGCCGATAATCTCGACCCAGAGCAACAGCAGACCGTTCGCCACGAACTGATCGACAACTTGATGGACCGCCACGGTACCGGTCGCGTACTGTTCCGAAACACCCGCGCCGCTATCAAGGGCTTCCCGCAGCGCCACCTCAACATGTATCCGCTGGACTTGCCATCGCAGTACCAAACCGCCATGCGCGTAGCCGGTATGATGGGCGGCAAAATGAGCGTGGAGCAAAAGGCCTTCAAGCTGCTGTACCCAGAAGATATCTACCAGGAGTTCGAAGGTGACTCCGCAACCTGGTGGCATTTCGACCCACGCGTAAACTGGCTGCTGGATATGCTCAAAGCCAACCGCCAGGAAAAAGTGCTGGTGATCTGCTCTCGCGCCCAAACAGCCCTGATCCTCGAGCAAGCTCTGCGTGAGCGCGAGGGGATCCGTGCCACCGTGTTCCACGAAGGCATGTCGATCATCGAGCGCGACAAGGCTGCCGCCTACTTCGCCCAGGAAGAAGACGGTGCCCAGGTACTACTGTGTTCTGAGATTGGCTCGGAAGGCCGCAACTTCCAGTTCGCCAACCAGTTGGTGATGTTCGATCTACCGAACAACCCGGATCTGCTTGAACAGCGCATCGGCCGTCTTGACCGTATTGGCCAGAAGCGTGATATCGAAATTCATGTGCCGCACCTACAGGGCACCTCGCAAGCCCTACTGGCCCGCTGGTACAACGAAGGTCTTAATGCCTTTGAAGAAACCTGTCCGACCGGCCGTGCCGTGTACGATGCCTTCAGCGGCGATCTGCTGGAGCTGCTGGCCAGCGACAAGCCTGACGGCGACCAACTCGATGAGCTCATCGAAAAAAGTGCATCAATGCACCATGAGCTCAAGGGTAAGCTGGAGCAAGGCCGTGACCGCCTGCTGGAAATCCATTCCAACGGCGGCGCTGACGCCCAGAAGCTGGTTGAAGAGATCAGCAGCAAAGACGGCGACACCAATCTGGTGACCTTTGCCCTTGGTCTGTTCGATACTATCGGCCTGAACCAGGACGACAAAGGCGAGAACGCCATTGTGGTAACCCCGTCTGAGCACATGATGGTGGCGAGCTACCCAGGCCTGCCTTACGATGGTTGTACCATCACCTTCGACCGTGACACCGCGCTATCACGTGAAGATCTGCACTTCATCAGCTGGGAGCACCCGATGATCCAGGGCGGTATCGATCTGCTGCTGTCCGAAGGTGTCGGTACCACGGCGGTATCGCTGCTGAAGAACAAGGCGCTGCCTGCGGGTACCTTGCTGCTTGAGTTGGTGTATGTGGTTGATGCCCAGGCACCGAAGCAATCCGGTATCGGCCGCTTCCTGCCGAAGACACCGATCCGCATCTTGCTAGACGCCAAGGGCAACAACCTGTCGGCCAAGGTCGAGTTCGAAGGCTTCAACCGCCAGCTGAGCCCGGTTAACCGCCACCTTGGCAGCAAGCTGGTGAACTCGGTGCAGAAAGATATTCACACCTTGATTGAAAGTGCTGAACAAGTGGTATCCGGTGAGCTGGTTGCTATCCGCGACGCAGCCCAAGCCGAGATGGAAGCAACGCTACGCGCAGAGCTGGATCGTCTCCAGGCTCTGAAGGCGGTCAACCCGAATATTCGTGACGACGAGCTTGAGCTGATCGAAAACCAAATCGAGGAGCTCACCGGCTACATCGCCAAGGCGCAGATCCAACTGGACTCGCTACGCCTTATCGTAGTCAGCCACGGTTAAGCGCCCTGTCGCATCGCTATTTCCAGCCGCCTTCACAGGCGGCTTTTTTGTTTCAGGCGCATTACGCCGCGGGCAATTATGCTATTATCGCCGCCTTCCAATTTCACGGCCTCTTTTACCGGCCCTTATAGCGGACCCTGCGACCATGAGCACACTGCCAGAGATTGATTACAACCCCCCCAAAGATCCTTGGTTGGATATCCTGTACCAGGACGACGATATCATTGCCGTCAACAAGCCGTCAGGCATGCTCTCGAACCCAGGCCGTGATCCTGCGTTCCATGACAGTATCTATGCTCGGGTATTGGCCGACTTCCCTGACTCGCACATCATCCACCGCCTTGATATGGCCACCTCAGGCTTGATTGTCCTCGCCCTGAACAAAGAGGCCGAACGCGATCTCAAGGCCCAGTTCCGCGAGCGCCGTACCGAAAAGGTCTATTATGCCCGTGCATTCGGCCATATCGAGCAAGACAGCGGGACTATCGACCTGCCGCTGATCTGCGATTGGCCAAACCGGCCGAAGCAAAAGGTCTGCTTTGACGACGGCAAGCCTTCCGTTACTCACTATCAAGTCCTTGAGCGAGGCAACAACGCCAGCCTGGTCCGCCTGCGTCCGATCACCGGCCGCTCCCACCAGCTGCGAGTTCACCTGCTTGCCTTGGGCCATCCGATCCTCGGTGATGGCTTCTACGCCCACCCGGAGGCCAAAGCGATGGCCCCGCGCCTGCAGCTCCATGCCGCAGAGCTGAGCTTCTTCCACCCGCGCAGCGGGGCGCCGATGCACCTGTTCGCGCCATGTGAGTTCTTTACCGGGGCACCGCAAAAGACCCTACCGGATCACTATTCCAAATCCTAGGGGTTGAGTTGGCCGCCGAGGATAGTGTGTACTAAGCCCACTATCCTCGATCCTATATTTGGCTAACCATGGAACACATTGTCTTTCTCGACCGCGACACGATACCGGACCACATCGCTCTTCCTTCCCCGGAGTTTGATCACCAATGGACACAGTATTCGTCCACCCACCCCGAACAGATCATCGAACGGCTCAGGGATGCAACCATCGCCATTACCAATAAAGTGGTTCTTGATGCAGCGATCCTAGCCCAACTGCCAAAGCTCAAGATGATCGCCATTGCCGCCACCGGCACCAACAACGTTGATCTGGCATACTGCCGCCAGCAGGGCATCACAGTGAGCAATATCCGTGGCTACGCCATCGATTCAGTGCCCGAGCACGCCGTTGCCATGATGTTCGCCTTGCGCCGCAACCTATTGGGCTATCATCGTGATATCCAGCAAGGCGTCTGGCAGGAAAAGAAGCAGTTCTGCTTTTTCACCCACCCTATCGGTGATATTCGCGGCGCGACCCTGGGCATTATCGGTGGCGGAGGATTGGGGCAGGCCATGGCCACCCTTGGGCGGGCACTGGGAATGAAAGTGATCTTTGCCGACAGGAAAGGCGCTCCGCAAAGCCGAGAGGGATACCTGCCTTTCAGCCATGTCCTGGAGCAGGCCGACGTGATCAGCCTGCACTGCCCGCTCAACCACGAAACCCGCAATATCATCGGCCGTGCTGAGCTCAAGCAGATGAAAAACAGTGCCATCGTGATCAATACCGGCCGCGGCGGGCTGGTGGACGAGCGGGCCCTGATCGATGCCTTGGCCTCGGGCGAAATCGCCGGGGCCGGCTGCGATGTCTTCACCGAGGAGCCAGCCGGGAAGGATAACCCGCTGATTGCCAACAGCCACTTGCCGAACCTGCTGCTGACCCCGCACGTTGCCTGGGGCTCAGACAGTGCCATCCAGGCCCTGGCCAACCAGCTTGTCGACAACCTCAATGCGTTTGCCGCCGGCATACCGCAGAATCAGGTTTGATGGGTACGCACCGGCCCTAAAAAGCAAAAAGGCGAGACCAACGGTCTCGCCTTTTTTGTGGTCCTGCGGTCCTGCAAGCAGGCGCAAAAAACGCAAGGTAATCTGTCACTAACGGTTACAAACTTTCGCTCTTAAACCATAGGTTCATAGAACCGCCTTTGTTCCCAAAGCACCGTTCTTCCTTATTTAAACCCCTTCTCCTTGCGGATCAGATCGTAGGCAGCCTGTAGCTCCTGGGTTTTCTGCTTGGCTAGCTCCATCATCTCCGGCGGCAAGCCCTTGGCTGCCAGCTTATCCGGGTGGTGCTCGTTCATCTGCTTGCGGTAGGCCCGCTTGAGCTCCTGCGCAGAGGCTGTTTCGGGGACTCCCATCAACTCAAAGGCATCGGCCAATTGGTCTCGGGTCGGAGCCTGGCGGTAAGTGCCCTGCTGCTGGTACTGCTGGTGAAACCCACCTTGCTGGAAACGGAATGCCGCTTCTTGCATGTGCAGCCGCTGCTCCAACTGCTGGGCGGAAAAACCCAGAATGCGGGCGATGACATGGAGCAACTTGCGCTCGCTCGGATGCAACGAGCCATCGGCAAACGCTGCCTGGATTTGCAGCTCGAGGAAAAACTGGAGCAAATCCGCCCGGCCGGCACTGGCCTGGCGCACCCGCATCAAGGTGTCTTCCAATGGAAAATGCTCTTCCTTGCCTTCGCGGAAGGCCTCCTGGGCCTGGCGGCGGGCTTCACCTTGCAAGCCCATCCGATCCATATAGGCACTGGCTACCCGGATTTCTTCTTCGGTGACCCGCCCCTTGGCCTTGGCCACATGGCCCATGACGGCAAAGGCCGCATAAAAGAAGGCCGCTTGGTTTTCCGCCGAGCTATGGCCACCGGAAAAACCGCCAAACCCGCCACCGTAATAAATTTTTGCACGCGCTTTATCGAACTTATGGCCCAAAAAGAGACCTAACAACAAACCAAACGGCCCGCCAAGGAGGAAGCCAAAAAATGCCCCAAGTATTTTGCCCCAAACCTGCATTCGCTACTCTCTGGTAATTTGCTAAATTTAGAAATATTTATTTTGCATTAAACCCGATAGCTAAAGTCAAAAAATGAGCCAAAAGATGCCGTCGGGTAGAATTTGCATTATCATAGCTGGCATTTACTGGGAAAGCTTGTCAAAACCCAGTCAACAATAACAAATGCGCTAAAAACTTTTATTACAGGAACGTTTAGTTAGATGTCATCAACTTCCCGCAGCTTACTGGCAACCATGATCAGCCTGGCACTTTTCGGCCCGACGGTGGCTTACGCAAACCAAGCCGCCCCAGAGACAACCAGTAGCGACTCTGCGGTCAGTGATGAAACTGACGAACTGGCAATGATTCGTGGTACCTGTATTGCCCCAGAGCAGATGCCGGCCGATCCTAACAACGAGCCGATCAGAGTCACCGCCGATCAAGCTGAGGCCCTCAATAACCAGAACGTTACCTACACCGGCGATGTTATCGTCCGCCAGGGTAACCGTACTGTTGTCGCCGATACGGCCAAGCTGCAGCAACCAGAAAATATTGTCACCGCCGAAGGTAACGTCTACTTCCATGACGGTACCATCGAGGTATATTCAGACCGTATCCAGAGCAACCTGGATACCGAAGATTCTCAGATGGACAATGCGGTCTACAACATGACCTGCGAAGCCGGTCGCGGTGAGGCCGAGCGTGTGACCAAAAACGGGATCTCCTACTACCGGCTGAAAAACGGCACCTATACCACCTGTCCGCCGGGCGACAAAAGCTGGCAGTTCTCGGCCACCAGCATCGAGCGGGAGAATGACTCGCCCTTTGCCGATCTCTACAATGCCCGGTTCGAAGTGGCCGATGTCCCGGTATTCTACATGCCCTACCTTCGGGTCCCTGTCGGCGACGAGCGCCTGACTGGTTTCCTCTACCCATCAGTCAGCTACGGCTCACGCGATGGCTTCGAGCTCGAAACCCCGTTCTATTGGAACATCGCGCCCAACTATGACATGACGATCACACCGAAGTACATGAGCAACCGAGGCTTGCAGCTCAACTCCGAGTTCCGTTACCTCACCGAATTCGGTACGGGCAGCCTCTCCGGCGAGTACCTAGGCAATGACAAGAAAGACTCAGACAAAGATCCACGCTGGGGCTTCAACTGGTCTCACAACGGCATGTATAACCAGCACTGGTTATTCGAAATTGACTATAGCAAGGTCAGCGATCCGACATACTTTTCTGATATCGACTCCAGCATCGGTGAGCGAGAAGACAACAACCTGCTGCAAACGGCAGAAGTGTCTTACCGTGACCGCAATTGGGATTCCACGCTCCGTGTCCGAGACTTCCAGCCACTGACCCTCGGTGTCTCTTCAAGCTACCGCCTGATGCCACAGGTGGAGGCGAACTATTACTACGAAGACATGCCGTACGGCCTGGACTTCTCCCTGAACAGCCATGTCAGCCGGTTTGAAAATGACAACCCAGACAAGCCAACCGCGGATCGCGTTCATTTCGAGCCGA
This sequence comes from Photobacterium sp. DA100, assembly GCF_029223585.1. Lineage (NCBI taxonomy): Bacteria > Pseudomonadati > Pseudomonadota > Gammaproteobacteria > Vibrionales > Vibrionaceae > Photobacterium > Photobacterium sp. DA100. Next base: position 3,465,051 of record NZ_CP119423.1, read on the forward strand.
CCCTGACGCTGCCTTATGCTACCCCTTGGTGGTCGGTGACCAGCGAGGCCAAGCTGATGTACACCTACTACAACCAGGACTTTGACCCCAATGCCCAGGAAATCGTGGATAAAGGCCTTGAGCTAGAAGAAAGCGTCTCGCGGACCGTGCCGAGTATCCGGCTCCACAGCGGCCTGTACCTCGAGCGGGATACCCTGATCTGGGGCGACAGCTACACCCAGAGCCTTGAGCCGCAAATCCAGTACCTGTATGTCAAGGACGTAGATCAAAGAGGGATTTACGATGCCTACGACACCACCCTGATGCAAACGGACTACTACGGCCTGTTCCGCGACAAGCGCTACTCCAGTGTCGATCGGATTGCCGCCGCCAATCAGTTTACCGTCGGTGCCACGTCTCGCTACTTCGATAACCAATTCAAGGAGCGCTTCAATATTGCGGTGGGGCAAATTTTCTACCTCAATGATGCCGGCAGAAACCTAGATACTGACAACGAGACCAGCCCCAACTACTCGGCAACCGCGTTCGAGTCGGACTTTAACTACGATGATTGGCTGTTCTTCCATGGCGGCTTGCAGTATGACGCCAGCAAAAAAGATCTCCAGTTTGCCAACGGTGCGATTGAATACCGCGAAGGGGGCACCTTTAGCCAGCTGAACTACCGCTATATTTCGAAAGAGTACCTGCTCGATAACATCCTCGACGAGGAGCAGCTCAATCGCTATACCGAGGACGGTATCTCGCAGCTAGGCTTTTCTACCGGCTTCCCTGTCTATAATGGGGTGACGCTGCGCGGTGACTACTACCACGACCTGACCGAAAACCAGATGCTGGAAGGGCAGATCAGCCTTAACTTCCGCACGGCCTGCTGGATGATCAGCCTGGGCTATAACGAATACCTGAAAACACGCCAGAACGTATCGTCGAGCCCGGCCGAATACGAGCGGAACTTCAGTATTTCGTTCAGCCTGATTGGACTTGGGTTGGCACCGATTGGCACGACCAGTGACAACAACTCGATCAGCTACGGTCGCCCTTTCTACCTCAATAATTAATAGAAGGAAGGGACTGCCCTTCCTATCAAGATTTAACGCGCCCCGGCGCACGATGGAAACAAACTATGAAAAATTGGAAGTCTAGCTTGCTCGGTATCGCCTTACTGGGCCTTTCGGCCGGTACCATTGCCGCACCACAAGAACTGGATCGTATTGTCACGATCGTCAATGACAGCGTGATCCTGCAAAGCGATGTCGATGCCATGCTCAAAACCGTGCGCATGAATGCTGCCGGCCAGAACCAGCCACTGCCACCGGATGATGTACTGGTCGACCAGATCATGGAAAAACTGGTGATGGAAAGCCTTCAGCTCCAGCAAGCCGAGCAATTCGGGATCCGCATCGATGACAACCGCCTTGATCAGGCCATCAACCAAATGGCCGCCGAGCAGCAAATGACGGTTGGCCAGCTGCAGCAGATGCTGGCAGCCAATGGCATCAGCTACTCGATTTTCCGCGAGCAAATGCGCCGCGATATGACCGCCAGCGAAGCCCGCACGATCCAGGTACGCCGCCGGATCAACATCCTGCCGCAGGAAGTCGAAACCTTGGCTAGCCAACTGAGCCAGCATGAGCAGCAGGGGGTGCGCTACAACATCAGCCACATCCAGCTTCGTGTTGAAGAAGGTGCTAGCGCCGTAGAACGCGATGCCGTCGCCAAAGAAGCCCAGCAGCTTGTCAACCAGCTTAAAGACGGCGCTGACTTTGCCAACCTAGCCTATAGCTACTCCAAGGGTCCGAAAGCCTTGCAGGGCGGAGAATGGGGCTGGATGCGCAAAGAAGAGATGCCGACCATTTTTGCCGATCAAATCCAATCTCAAGGCACCGGTGCCATCGTTGGCCCTTTCCGCAGCGGCGTCGGCTACCATATCCTGAAAATCAATCAGGTTGACGGCTTGGAAACGGTCTCCGTAACCGAAGTGAACGCCCGCCACATTCTGGTGAAAACGTCCGTGATCCTCAGCGATGAGGGGGCCAAAGAACAGCTGGAACAAGCCCGACGGGCAATTTTGGCCGGTGAGCGCAGCTTCGCCGATGCAGCCCAGGCCCTGAGTGCCGATCCGGGCTCTGCGGCCAACGGCGGTGAACTTGGCTGGCAGACGCCTGATCTCTACGTACCGGAGTTCAAGGAAAAAGTGGAAACACTACCGGAAGGCATGATCAGCGAACCGTTCAAAACGGTACATGGCTGGCACATTGTCGAGGTCCTTGACCGCCGCGATGTCGACCGCACCGATGCAGCGGTGAAAAACCGCGCCTACCGCATCTTGTTCAGCCGTAAATTTAACGAAGAAGCCCAGGCCTGGCTGCAAGAACTGCGTGCCGGAGCCTTTATCGAACAACCGGAACGTGCCGATGACCAAGGTTAAACGTATTGCCATCACCCCGGGCGAACCTGCAGGAATAGGCCCCGATTTGGTGCTTGCCCTTGCCCAGCAGGACTGGCCCCACCAACTTGTCATTTGTGCTAACGCCCAGCTTATGGTAGAACGTGCAGCCCAGCTCGGTTTGCCACTGGCTGTCAGAGCCTATGATCCAAGCCAAGCTGCCGAGCCCCACCAGGCTGGCACCTTGGTGGTTGCCGATCTGCCACTGGCAGCCTCCGTAGAGGCAGGCACGCTCAATGAGCAGAATGGCCACTATGTGCTCAATACCCTGGAGCGAGCCGCCCAAGGGTGTATGAGCGGTGAGTTTGCTGCCGTCGTCACCGGCCCAGTCCATAAAGGGGTGATCAACCGGGCGGGTGTCTCGTTCAGCGGCCATACCGAGTTTTTTGCCCAGCAATCCAATACTGCCCAGGTAGTAATGATGCTGGCCACCGAAGGGTTGCGAGTGGCTTTGGCCACAACCCATATCCCTTTGGCTTGTGTATCCAAGGCCGTCACCGAAGAGCGGCTACAGCAGGTGATTCGTATCCTGCATGCTGATCTTGTCAGCAAGTTCGGTATCGCCGAACCTAAAATTTATGTCTGTGGTTTAAACCCACACGCAGGCGAAGACGGTTGCCTGGGTACCGAGGAGATCGATGTGATCACCCCGGCACTGGAGCAACTCCGCCAGCAGGAAGGTATGGATCTGATTGGCCCACTGCCAGCGGACACCATCTTCCAAGAAAAATATCTGGCCGATGCCGACACGGTACTGGCCATGTATCACGATCAAGGGCTACCAGTGCTGAAATTCAAAGGCTTTGGTAAATCCGTCAACATTACGTTAGGCCTGCCCTTCATCAGAACTTCAGTAGATCATGGTACCGCACTGGAACTCGCCGGTACTGGACAGGCGGACACGGGTAGCCTTTGGACAGCGCTATCACACGCCCTCGAATTGGTAGAAAAACAAGCATGAGCAGCGATCAAGTCCACCTAGGTCACCGCGCCCGTAAGCGCTTTGGCCAGAACTTTTTGAACGACCCATACATCATTGATGGCATTGTTTCCGCCATCAACCCTCGCCCAGGCCAAAACCTGGTCGAAATCGGCCCGGGCCTTGGTGCAATCACTGAACCTGTCGGTAAAATGGTTGACAAGTTCACGGTTATCGAGCTTGACCGTGATCTGGCCGAGCGTCTTCGCAATCACCCGGATCTGGCTGACAAGCTAACCATCCACGAAGGTGATGCGATGCGTTTCGACTTCACGCAGCTTCTTAAGGAAAACAACAAGCTGCGTATTTTCGGTAACCTACCGTACAACATCTCTACGCCGCTGATCTTCCACTTGCTGTCATTCCACGAGCATGTCGAAGACATGCACTTCATGCTGCAAAAAGAAGTAGTAAACCGCTTGGCAGCGGGGCCGGGCAGCAAGGCTTACGGTCGTTTGACCGTGATGACCCAGTACTACTGCCGCGTCATGCCTGTGCTGGAAGTGCCGCCAGAGTCATTCAAGCCGGCACCAAAGGTTGACTCTGCCGTTGTCCGCCTGACGCCATATGAAACCTTGCCGCACCCATGTACTAACCTTAAATGGTTGGATCGTGTTTGCCGTGAAGGCTTCAACCAGCGTCGTAAGACAATCCGCAACTGCTATAAGTCACTGATGACTGGCGAACAGCTGGAAGCACTGGGGATCAACCCAAGTATGCGCCCAGAAAACCTAACGCTTGAGCAGTTTGTCGCAATGGCAAACTGGCTGGATGCAAACCACACCAAATAAATTTGCGTTCGCCAATGACATTGACTAGCTGCCGGCACTGTTAATTCTGTGCCGGTAGCTTGCCGAGAAAGGAAGCATAACAATGACAACGAACGTAACACCAACCATCAAGTGCCGGGTCGTCACGCACTACATCGAAGAGCAATCCGAGCCTGACAACCAGCGCTATGTCTTTTCCTACACCATCACCATCGCCAACTTGGGATCTGGAGAGGCCCAGCTACTCAGCAGGCGCTGGCTGATCACCGATGCCAACGGCAAAAAGTTGGTGATTGAAGGGGAAGGCGTTGTCGGCGAGCAACCGACCATTCCGGCCAATGAAGAATACACCTACACCAGCGGCACTATCATTGAAACACCATTAGGGGTGATGCAGGGGCATTACGTCATGGTCAATGAAAACGGTGACGAGTTTGTCGCCGAGATCTCACCGTTTCGCCTATCGGTACCCAATATTCTCCACTAAAGGATCACTATGTCGACCTACCTCGTTGGCGATATCCAGGGCTGCCTCGATGATTTGCGCCAGCTGCTCGATACCGCCGGTTTCGATCCGCACCAAGATCAACTGTGGCTAACCGGGGATCTTGTTGCCCGTGGCCCCCAATCACTTGAAACACTGCGCTTTGTTAAAGACCTCGGCCCACAGGCAACCACTGTACTGGGTAACCATGATCTCCACCTGCTGGCCGTTGCCGAAGGCATTGCCAAAAACAAAGCCAAAGACAAACTCCAAGCGATCCTCGATGCTCCGGACCGCGATGAGCTGCTGCATTGGCTTCGCCACCAGCCTCTGCTGGCCGAACACCCAGCACTGCCTTTTGTCATGACTCACGCCGGGATCCCTGCCCAATGGGATCTCCCGCAGGCCAGAGAGCGGGCCAGAGAGGTCGAGCAGGTATTGCAAGGCGAGCACTTCCTATGGCTCCTTGAGAACATGTACGGCAATGGACCGGACACATGGTCAGAAGCGCTTAAAGGTATCGAGCGCTACCGCTACACCATCAATGCCTTCACCCGCATGCGCTTCTGCTATCCGGACGGCCGCCTCGATATGGCGTGCAAGCTCTCGCCGCAGGAGGCTAATAGCGATCAACTGGTGCCATGGTTCACCTTACCGCGTCCAGAGCAGTCCAAGACGATGATTTTCGGCCACTGGGCTGCACTGATGGGCTATGAGGATGATAAGGTGATAGGGCTCGATACAGGCTGCGTATGGGGCAACAGCATGACCCTGCTGCGCTGGGAAGACGGGGCCCGCTTCGAGCACGCCTGTCCGGTACATGCCTGATCCGTTTTGTTACCCCCAAAACAAAAGAGGCTTGCCGTCAGGCAAGCCTCTTTTTCATTAAAGCCGTAGCCGATCAGCGCTCTAAAATCACGAAACGCATATCATGGGCATTTTTCTCATCGGCCGCGTAGGACTCGCTGTGTACCTCCCGCCAGTTTTCCCCCCAATCAGGAAACTGGGTATCGCCCTCAACCTCCAAATCAATGAAAGTCAGGTACAGGCGGTCGGCCTCTGCCAAGCAAGCCGCATAAATACTGCCCCCACCGATCACCATCAACTCATCGACATTACCGGCGGCCTGCTTGGCCGCTTCAATATCAGCGACAACCGTGATCCCTTCGGCTTGATAACCCGCATTGCGGCTAATCACAATGTTGTGTCGGCCCGGTAGCGGACGGCCGATGGACTCGAAGGTTTTGCGGCCCATCACCACCGGCTTGCCCATCGTGACTTTCTTGAACCAGGCAAAATCGGCGGGCAGGTGCCATGGCATGGCGTTGTCTTTACCGATGATCCGCGCCTTGGCCATTGCGGCAACCATACTGATCTTCATAATGTCTCCTCTGTTCCTGTTGGCAAGAGTTATACCACAGGACGGCGGCGATAAAACAGCAAGCCAGGCATGGCAAGACCAATTGCGAGAGACGCGACGATAAAGACCGCTTTGAGCATGTTCTCCACCAGCAAGCCCCACAGCTCGGGGGTAAAGCCGCGGTGGTTGATCTCAACCAGTGCGATCATCGCCTTGAAGGCAAACACACCGGGGACCATGGGGATCATCGCCGCAACGGTAAACACCTTAGGGTGAGCCAGGAAACGGTGCGACCAATGCACGCCTATCATCCCCACCAGGGTTGCGGCACACAGGGTCGCCCACTCAATCGACAGGCCCCAATGCATCAGGGCAAAGCGGCAGCCGTGGCCAAGCGCCCCGCCGATAGCACAGTACTTCAATGCCTTCGGCGGCACGTTAAACACCAGGGCAAAACCGACCGCCGGGATCAAGGCAAAGAACATGTCATTGAGAAGTGCCAGCAAAAAGTCGATAGTGATCATGACAGCCACCCCCATACCCCGAGCACATTCATGGCAGCAACGATCCCCATACTGGTCGACAGCGTCAGCAAACTGGCCATGGTCCAACGTGCTATCCCCATGTTGGCGTACCCTTTGACCATGTCAGATATGGCATTAATCAGCGGGAAGCCCGGCACCAACATCAATACCGAAGAAGCCATCGCCAGAAACGGGGCCTCGCCGATTTGATACACTTGCCCGAATCCGGATATCAAGGTGGTCACAAAAGCGGTAACACCGAAATTGAGCAGTGGATTGAAATGGCAATGGGCGATTTCCTGACGGACGAACATCCCCACCGCCGATGCCACAAAGGTCAGCGCAAACACCGGCCAGTCCCCGCCGGCCAAACGGCTGAACGAAGCACACGACAGGCCGATCATCACGATCACCAAATAGCGGTTGTAGCGCATCGGCTTGATTTGCTCGAGCCGCAGATGAACGCCATCGACATCCAGCACCCCCCTTTCGGCCATGATGCATACCCGCTGGATCTCGGTCACCACCTGCATGTTGATCCCGCGATCCTGACACCGTCTCGTCGTGGTAATACAGCGGCCGTCACTCAAAGTCGTCAATACCATTGAACTGGCTGACAAGGACACTTCAACACTGTCCACCCCCAACGCCAACCCTAACCGCCTGGCGACATCCATCACCAAGGTACTCTCCGCTCCGTGTTGCAATAGCCTTTGCCCCGCCAATACCGCAAGCCGGGAAATCTCCCGCTGCACTGGCTCGGTCAACGCCCCGTTTGGCTCCTCCATTTCTGCCCCCTGCCTCTAAATTGTGATCTGGATGATGAATTATCATACAAATTTAAAATTATCAGCTTGATTAGGCACAAAAAAACCGCCCTTGCAGGCGGTTTTTGACCATCGATATACTACCAGTTATGGTTTGTAGATGATTTCGACATCGTAGTCGTCTTCGTTCCAATCATCCCAGTCATCATCGTCGTCATCAGCGTCAGCATTCTTAACTTGCTGCTCGTGGTAATCATCCCACTTGAATTCGACTTTCTTATCTTCTGTCTCTTCCTCGTCTTCTTCGAAGACTTGGGCCGGCATCGACTCGATCTGGCGCATCAGATCGTACGTCAGCTCTTTGGTACCCATACGGTTTAGAGCGGAGATACAGTAGTAATCACCTTCCCATGCCAGAGCATCCAGTACTTCGTCGATCTTCTCCTGAGCTTCTTCCTCAGGCATCAAATCAACCTTATTGAACACAATCCAGCGCGGCTTGTTGGCCAACTTGTCACTGTACTTCTCTAGCTCATTGAGGATAGTGAAGGCATTCTCGACTGGATCCGAGCCATCGGCAGGCAACAGATCAACCATGTGCAGCAATACACGGCAACGCTCAAGGTGCTTCAGGAAGCGAATCCCCAAACCAGCCCCGTCAGCCGCGCCTTCGATCAAACCAGGAATATCGGCAACCACGAAGCTGCGCTCGTTATCGATGCGCACAACACCCAAGCTAGGCACCAGCGTGGTGAACGGGTAATCCGCCACTTTCGGCTTAGCCGCCGATACCGAACGGATAAAGGTGGATTTACCTGCATTCGGCAAGCCCAGCATACCCACATCGGCCAATAGCAGAAGCTCAAGGCGAAGGTGACGTACTTCCCCCTTGGTACCCATGGTCTTCTGGCGTGGAGCACGGTTGACCGAAGACTTGAAGCGGGTGTTACCCAGACCGTGGAAGCCACCTTTGGCTGCCATCACCTTCATGCCATGCTGAGTCAAATCCGCGATCACTTCGCCAGTCTCTTCATCCACAGCACGAGTACCAACCGGCACCGAAAGTACACAGTCCTCACCACGTTTACCGGTACAGTTACCACCACGACCGTTCTCGCCACGCTGCGCAGCATGGAATCGTTCAAAGCGATAGTCGATCAATGTATTGAGGTTTTCATCGGCCAGTAGGTAAACATCGCCACCATCACCGCCGTCGCCACCGTCAGGACCACCTTTCGGGACATACTTTTCACGACGGAAGCTTACTGTACCGTTACCGCCATCACCGGCGTCAACACGAATTACCGCTTCATCTACAAACTTCATCTCTTTCTCCGCACTGTGGCGTTAAAACTTTCCAACCCGGATAGCGCTATCCAAGTTGCTATTAACCTATTGTACAACCAAACGTCGTGCTTATCCGACCTTTTGTCGTGCATGACCGTGGGCAACACAGGTGCCCATATTACTTTCGCTTCAGCAGGCGATGGCCGATAGCGCTGAACATCGCCCCACCGACGACAATCAAAGCACCGACATAGCCCCACTGATTCAGAGCGGCGGGTGCTACGTAGTCAGGCCATACCAAACTGGCCAGATCTACAAACAGGATCGTAAACAGCGGCGCCAAGGTAATGACCGCACTCACCTGAGATGCCTGCCAGCGGGCCATCGCTTCGGCAAAGGCCCCATATCCCACCAACGTATTGAGGCAGCAAAATATCAGCATGCCCAACTGACGCGGATCCATCAGCTGGATCAGGCTTGGTGTTGCCACTGGCATCAAGATCAGTGCACAGATCACATAGATCATCAACAAGATCTGCGGTGACGAAAACTGCCTAAGCATGCGCTTCTGGGCCAAGGCATAAACCACCCAAACCATCGCGGCAGCTATTGCCAGTAATACGCCAGTGGTGTACGCGCTCATGCTGGTAAACAGCTCGGCCAATCGCTCGTTGAAAAACAGCAATAAGCCGGACAACAAGGCCACCACGCCAACCACCTGATGCCTGCCCAGAGACTCCTTGAACAACCAGACACTGGACAGCAGCAGCATCATCGGGGCCAGCTGCATAATCACCTGAACCACCGCCGGGTTGAGGTAAGACAGTGAGCTGTTAAACAGTACAAAATTACCCGCAAGCCCCAAGCTTGCCAGCAACATCAGACTGCCTCCCTTGACCCCGAGACCAGTTAGGCTGGGCAATTTGCGTCGGTAGGCCAACCAGAGGCCCAAACCGATGGCTGCCGTCATGAACCGGTACCAGACAATGGTAAAGGGATCCATCACCTCGACAGCCTGCTTCATTGCAATGGGCAGCGCTCCCCAGAACACAGCGGTCAGCAATGCTAGAAGCATCCCAGCCGTGGGATTTTGCTGTGGCATAAAGCCCCCCATAAACAAAAAGCCCCGCCAGTAGGCAGGGCTTTATCATTCGTGTCGAGACTGAATTATTCAGCTTCGATAGAAACGAATTTACGGTTCTTAGGACCTTTAACTTCGAACTTCACTTTACCGTCAGATAGAGCGAATAGAGTGTGGTCTTTACCGCAACCTACGTTGTTACCAGCGTGGAACTTAGTACCGCGCTGACGTACGATGATGTTACCTGCTAGTACAGATTCGCCACCGAAACGCTTAACACCTAGACGTTTGCTTTCTGAATCACGGCCGTTACGAGTAGAACCGCCAGCTTTTTTGTGTGCCATCTTTAAATTCTCCTGTTATTAAGCGCTGATGCCAGTAATTTTGACTTCAGTGAACCACTGACGGTGGCCCGCTTGCTTACGAGAGTGCTTACGACGACGGAACTTAACGATTTTTACTTTATCGCCACGACCGTGAGTAACTACTTCAGCAGTTACTTTACCGCCAGCTACGAAAGGTGCGCCTACAGTTACTTCTTCGCCGTTAGCTACTAGAAGTACTGAGTCAAATTCAATGCTAGCGCCTGTTTCAGCGTCTAGTTTTTCTAAGCGTAGGGTCTGGCCTTCGCTTACACGGTGTTGTTTACCACCACTTTGGAAAACAGCGTACATGTCTTACTCCGCTTGTCCGCATAGGCCATTTGCCAGGTATAATTTGGGCAATGGGTATGCGCTTAATCTTGTCATCAATAGGGCGCGAATGTTACGCGAAATTAGGGCTACTGGCAAGCGCTTGTGCAAAGAAAATTGGCGAAAAGCTGCTCAGTAATAAAAGTCATCGATTTAAACGCAATCGAGGTTATGAAGATTGCTGTCTTTTAGTGTAATATCCGATAATTAATTTTTCTTGGTTGATTAACAAATCTCGACGATGCAACCCTTTTATCACTCATTGTGAGCCACCTCCCGTTCAGTGGAGGCTTGTTCGAATTGAGGCAATGCTGATTCGCTATCAACCAATACGCACAACAATCCGCCGGGTGCGGCACATTACTTTGCTGGATGTACAATGGATTTCAAAGCTATCCAAGCGCTCACTGCCGATGATATGGCACAGGTCGACGCGAAGATACTGGCTCAACTGAACTCAGATGTGGCCCTCATTAATCAACTAGGTTTTTACATTGTCAGCGGCGGTGGCAAACGTCTTCGCCCGATGCTTGCTGTACTGGCAGCCCGTGCCCTTGACTACCAAGGCGAGCAACACACCACCGCAGCGGCCTTTGTGGAATTTATCCATACCGCCACCCTGCTGCATGACGATGTCGTCGATGAATCGGATATGCGCCGGGGCAAGGCAACCGCCAATGCCATGTTTGGCAATGCGGCCAGCGTCTTGGTCGGCGATTATATCTATACCCGCTCGTTCCAGATGATGACCAGCCTGCGATCCTTGCGGATCCTTGATGTCATGAGCGAAGCGACCAATGTGATCGCCGAAGGGGAAGTACAGCAGCTGATGAACTGCAACGATCCCGACACGACCGAAGAGAGCTATATGCAGGTGATCTACTCCAAGACCGCCCGCCTGTTCGAAGCCGCGACCCAGATTGCCGCCATCCTCGTCGATGCCCCAGCAGATATCGAACGTGCCCTGCAAGATTACGGCCGCTACCTCGGCACTGCCTTCCAGCTGATTGATGATGTCTTGGACTACAATGCTGACGGCGATGAAATGGGTAAAAACGTCGGTGACGATCTGGCCGAAGGCAAGCCGACCCTTCCTCTGCTTCACGCGATGCAACACGGTAGCACCGAGCAGGCAACAATGATCCGCGAAGCTATCGAGAAGGGCAATGGCCTCGACAAACTCGAACCTATCCTGGCATGCATGAAACAGGTTGGGTCACTTGAGTATACCCAGCAGCGGGCCGAGGAAGAGGCCGAGAAGGCAATTGCCAGCCTGGACCCGATTGCCGACAGCGAATATAAAGAAGCCTTGGTTGCTCTGGCCCACCTCGCGGTTCACCGCAGTAAGTAACCCCTGAACGGCTCTTCAAAAGCCTGCCACCCGGCAGGCTTTTTTGATCCCAGCTCGCCCAGCCGCCGTACTCGTTCATCGGATAGACAATATTCTATAGTTATATCAATAACGGCTGGATCATCAAGATCACGACAGGAGGCCACCATGCAAGCGAAAGAACTGAAGCCTGGAATGTGGGTTGAGTACCAACAGGGCGTTGCTGAAGTTATCGATGTGGATCAAGAGCACAACACCGCGATCATCGAGAACATGAGCGATCACCGCAGGATCAACATTAACTGCAATGATCTTGTCGAGCAGCCTCAGCTACATACCGGTTGCGATACTTACTATTGATAAATCGACAGGCCAGCACACAACAAAAAAAGCGGCCCGGTGGCCGCTTCTTATCATACTGCTTAGCTGTGCTGCTCAGTGGTTACTTGGCTGCAAACTCTTCGCCTTTAGCAATGTCGCCCTGAAGAGTATCTAGCATACCTTCCAGCGCTTCCTGCTCAAACGCACTCAACGCACCGTAATCCATCACCTCTTCGACACCTTCCTTACCAAGCAAGATAGGCTGTGCGAAGAAACGGGCATGCTTGCCGTCACCTTCTACATAAGCACACTCAACCTGGCCCGTTTCACCCTGAAGCGCACGCACCAGCGACAGACCAAAACGACAAGCCGCCTGACCCATAGACAAGGTCGCAGAGCCGCCTCCTGCTTTTGCTTCAACCACCTCAGTGCCCGCATTCTGGATACGTGGCGTCAAGGCCTTGATTTCATCTTCAGTGAACTCAACACCTTCTACCTGAGACAATAGCGGCAGAATTGTCACGCCAGAGTGGCCGCCGATAACAGGGACACGGACTTCGCCCGGATCGACATTCTTTAGCTCGGCCACAAATGTCTCGGAGCGGATAACATCCAACGTGGTCACACCGAATAGTTTGCGCTTGTCATAAACACCCGCTTTCTTCAGCACATCCGCCGCAATTGCAACCGTGGTGTTAACAGGGTTAGTAATGATACCCACGCAGGCTTTCGGACAAACAACCGCAATTTTTTCAGCCAATGACTTCACGATGCCCGCGTTCACATTGAACAGATCGGCACGGTCCATCCCTGGTTTACGAGCAACGCCCGCTGAGATAAGAACAACATCAGCACCTTCCAGTGCCGGAGTTGGATCTTCACCGGCATATCCCTTGATAGAAACAGGAGTTGGGATATGGCTCAGATCAGCCGCAACACCTGGTGTTACAGGGGCGATATCGTATAGCGCCAGATCTGATCCTGCTGGCAGACGGTTTTTAAGCAACAGGGCAAGAGCCTGGCCGATACCACCGGCCGCACCAATTACAGCAACTTTCATGTTCGTTCTCCTTTACGATAGAAGTATAAATTTTCAGACCTAATCATATGAAATCACAGTCGATTTAAAACACTGATTTCATATCACAAACAGAACTGACGTTATAGCAACCCATACAGAAATACAATCAGATGCCACCAGCTTTGCGATATCGCGCATAAGCAAGAATAAAATGTGCTACATCCCTATAACATTTCACCCCATGGCCTTGACGGCGGCAACGCGTGAAACTTGCATATCCGCCAATATTTATTCAGTTTATCCCTCTATAATGGTGATACATGCACCAGTTTACTTGAACACTGTTTGCTTGAATCCGAAAAGTTGTGCCAGAATACAGCACCTCGTCCCTGCACATGAAATTTACTTATGCGAAATTCAGATAAACAAGAACGCTTGGTCAAAGCATTCAAGGCAATTCTAAAAGAAGAGAAATTCAGCTCTCAAGGTGAAATCGTCGACGCATTGAAAGCCCAGGGGTTCGACAATATCAACCAGTCCAAAGTCTCTCGCATGCTGACGAAATTCGGTGCAGTACGTACCCGTAATGCGAAGATGGAAATGGTCTACTGCCTGCCGGTAGAGCTTGGCGTTCCTACAACCAGTAGCCCTCTCAAAGAGTTAGTGATGGAGATTGGTTATAACAGTGCCCTCGTCGTTATCCACACAGGTCCAGGCGCCGCCCAAGTCATCGCCCGCTTACTTGATTCTCTTGGTAAGGCTGAAGGGATCCTAGGTGTCGTTGCCGGTGACGATACTATTTTTATCACACCAACCAACGCCATTTCGACAGAAGAGCTTTACAATTCTGTCTGTGAACTGTTCGACTATAGCAAGTAATTGCTTATTTCGACCGGGATACCAGGTAGCAAACAATACGTTTTGCTACTTGGTATTGTGAGAGTTAGATCACAATAAGGCAAACTTTCACCAAACGCCCACTCTTCTTGCAAGCCATTGATTGCTTTAAATAATTATTCTAATCCCTCTTACTGTCAGCAACTATTTCCACTCGGCCAACACCCCATTATTGTTAACATAGTTTTAAAGTTATCGCTTTGTTTTGATATCATTGGCCAGATTCAGCGATGAATTACCTTCAGGTAGACATGCCTTTCCACAGGTGGAAAAGGCTTTTCTCTGGAAATAACAACAACTAGGAAGGGACAAACATGGCATTAAAGCAATTCGTCAAAGTCAGTGCACTTGCTGCTGCAGTTATGACAACTGGCATGGCCAATGCCCAAGACTTCATCACTATCGGTACCGGCTCTGTCACCGGTGTTTACTATCCGACAGGTGGTGCTATTTGTAAGCTCGTCAACAAAGATCGCAAAGAACACAATGTTCGCTGCTCGGTGGAATCCACCGGCGGCTCGATCTACAACGTCAACACCATGCGTGCCGGCGAACTAGACTTCGGTATCGTACAGTCTGACTGGCAGTACCATGGCTATAACGGTACCAGCAAATTCGAAGAGCAGGGTCCATACAAAAAACTGCGTGCGGTATTCTCACTACATACCGAACCGTTCAATATCATTGCCCGCACCGATGCTGGCATCAACGGTGTCGAAGATCTGAAAGGCAAGCGCGTCAACATCGGTAACCCTGGCTCGGGAGACCGTGCCACCATGGGCGTTGTCATGGACGCAATGGGCTGGACCAACAAAGACTTCAAACTGGCTTCCGAGCTAAAAGGTTCCGAGCGTTCGCAGGCACTTTGCGACAACAAGATTGATGCCTTTGTTTATGTGGTAGGCCATCCAAACGGTTCCATCAAGGAAGCGACAACCTCATGTGATGCCAAGTTGATCTCGGCCACTGGACCGAAGATCGACCAGATCGTGGCTGACAACCCTTACTACGCCAAGAGTACCGTGCCTGGTGGCATGTACAAGGGAACTGACAGCGACGTAAACAGCTTTGGTGTTGCAGCTACACTGGTTTCCTCCACCGACGTTTCTGACGACGTGGTCTACGCTGTCGTGAAGTCCGTTTTCGAAAACTTCGACACGTTCAAACGTCTCCACCCAGCATTTGCCAACCTCAAGCCTGAGGACATGGTCAAAGACGGCTTGTCCATCCCGTTACACCCAGGCGCAGTGAAATACTACAAAGAAGCAGGTTACCTGAAGTAATCCTGCTGATAGGCAATACTGTCCAGCAAGCACCAGCTTATGGTGCTTGCTGTTTCTCTATTTTTCATTCCGATAAATTCTAATCACACCCTAGCCCATCGAAGAAGGATTATGCATGACGAAGACAACGCAATCGTCGACAGATGTGCAAGATATGGTGGCTCAGGCGGATACCGGGGCAAGAAGCCCGATTGGACTGGCTGGACGTATCCTGTGGTTTGTTCCACTTTGTTGGTCACTGTTCCAACTTTGGTACGCTTCGCCGTTACCGTTTATTTTTAACTTTGGCGTTCTAAACGACACTGAAGCCCGTTCGATTCACTTGGCATTTGCCGTCTTCCTGGCATTTACCGCCTACCCTGCACTGAAACACTCACCGCGAGACAGGATCCCGCTGATCGATTGGCTCCTCGCGCTGGCAGGCAGCTTCGCCGCGGCCTACCTGTTCCTGTTCTATACCCAACTGGCTGGCCGCTCTGGAGCCCCGACCCAGATGGATATTGTGGTCGCTGTTACCGGTATGGTGCTACTGCTTGAAGCGACTCGCCGCGCACTAGGGCCCCCCTTGATGGTCGTCGCTGCCGTCTTCTTGCTCTACACTTTCGGCGGCCCTTACATGCCGGATGTTATTGCCCATAAAGGTGCCAGCCTCAACAAGGCCATGTCACATCTGTGGCTAACCACGGAAGGGGTTTTCGGAATCGCGGTCGGCGTCTCCACCTCGTTCGTATTCCTGTTTGTTTTGTTTGGCGCCATGCTTGAGCGTGCCGGTGCCGGTGCCTACTTCATCAAGGTGGCCTTTTCGCTGCTAGGCCACATGCGTGGCGGTCCCGCCAAGGCCGCCGTCGTCGCCTCGGGCCTATCTGGCTTAGTATCAGGCTCATCCATTGCCAACGTAGTCACCACCGGTACCTTTACCATCCCGCTGATGAAAAAGGTTGGCTTCCCTGGTACCAAGGCCGGTGCCGTCGAAGTAGCCGCATCAACCAATGGTCAGCTGACTCCGCCAATCATGGGGGCGGCAGCCTTCCTGATGGTGGAATACGTCGGGATCTCATATGTCGAAGTCATCAAGGCCGCCTTGCTGCCAGCTCTGATTTCCTACATCGCGCTGATTTATATCGTGCACCTAGAAGCCTGCAAAGCTGGGATGTCCGGTCTTGAGCGTCGTTATAAGCCGACCCTTGCCCAGAGCCTGCTGTCATTCTGCGGCACGATCCTTGGCTTGATTGTTGTCAGTGCCGCGGTGTACTACGGCGTGGGCTGGACCAAGGATGTCTTCGGCGCAGCAGCCACCCCGATGATCGCCGCAGTGATCATGATTGCTTACGTCGCTTTGATTAAGCTCGCCGCAGATTACCAAGATCACGCGCTAGAGGATCCTAACGCCGACATTACCGAAGTACCGGATCCCGGACCGACCATGAAGTCAGGCCTTTACTTCCTGTTACCGATTGTGGTGCTGGTATGGTGCCTGACGGTAGAGCGCTTCTCGCCGGGACTGTCTGCTTTTTGGGCAACGGTATTTATGATCTTCATCCTGCTGACCCAACGTCCATTGCTGGCGCTCTTCAATAAAGAAAAGACACTGGCTGAAGCCGGCAAAGAAGGGGTTGTCGACCTGCTGGAGAGCCTGGTATCAGGGGCTCGAAACATGATCGGCATCGGTGTGGCAACGGCTGCGGCGGGTATCGTCGTCGGCGTGGTCACCCTCACCGGGATAGGCCTAGTGATGACCGAGTTCGTCGAGTTCATCTCGGGCGGTAACATCATTCTGATGTTGCTGTTCACGGCTCTGATCAGCTTGATCCTCGGTATGGGGCTGCCGACAACGGCCAACTACATCGTGGTATCGACTCTGATGGCTCCGGTTATTGTGACCTTGGGAGCCCAGCACGGCCTGATCATTCCATTGATCGCTGTTCACTTGTTCGTTTTCTATTTCGGCATCCTTGCTGACGATACCCCCCCTGTCGGCCTAGCGGCTTTTGCCGCGGCCGCCATCGCCAGAAGTGATCCTATCCGGACCGGTATCCAAGGTTTTACCTACGACATCCGGACGGCCATCCTACCGTTCATGTTCATTTTCAATACTCAGCTACTGATGATGAATATCGATTCCTGGTGGCACCTGATGCTGACTGTCAGCTCTGCCATTATTGCGATGCTCACCTTCTCCGCTGCGACCCAGGGATGGTGGTTTACCAAGACCAAATGGTGGGAGATCGCTGCCCTGCTGCTCATCACCTTCTCCTTGTTCCGTCCTGGGTTCTGGTGGGATATGGTCTATCCGCCCAAGCACGAGATGCCAGGTACCTTAATCGCCGATGCGGCGGACAAACTCGCCATCGGCCAGCCGCTTGAGCTCCAGGTCAGCGGGGAGAACCTGGAAGGAAAATTCGTCTCCAAGCATGTCTTGCTGCCCTTTGACGAGCGCGCCGTCTCAGCCGATGAACGGATTGATTCTACCGGTCTGATGCTGCGTCAGGACGGCGAGAAGATGATCGTTGATATGGTGGAGTTTGGCAGCCCGGCAGAGCAGGCAGGCATCGACTTTGACTGGGAAATCACGACGGTCAGCCTCCCTGCCGTCAGGCCAATGAAAGAGTGGGTATTCATTCCTACCTTGCTGGTGCTGGGTGCCCTGGGCTGGAACCAGCGCCGACGAGCCAAAAAACTGGGTCATATCAAGTAAACCCCAATCTGACCCTTTCATCACGAAAGGGTCAGGCCTATTTGGTATACACTATAGGGAGCCATTCCCTGCGTGAACAAAGAGAGAAGTATGTACAAGCAAATCTTAGTTCCGGTCGATCTCAATGAAAAAGGGTTCGCAGACAAAGCCGTTGAGCTGGCGGTATGGCATGCCAAGCATTCCAACGCCACCATCCACCTGCTCAATGTCCTACCCGGTATCCACATGGCCATGGTGTCTAGCTACTTCCCCAAAGACGCGGCGCGCAAAATGATGCAGGATACCCAGCAACAGCTTAAAGCCTTTGCTGAAGAATATATCCCACCGGAAATCGTCCACCACCAATATGTCTCGGAAGGTAAAACCTGGACGACTATCTTAGATCATGCCGAGCGAGTAGGGGCTGATTTGATCATCATGCCCAGCCACAAGCGATCTGGCATCGACAGAGTCATGCTGGGATCGGTGGCCGCCAAGGTGGTGGAGAACTCCCCGATCAATGTCTTGGTCCTCAAACCGCAGGGGCACCTGTCAGAGAGTGCTTAAGGGAAAAATAGCAAAAATCAAAAAGCCCGCAAAATGAAGGGCTTTTTTTGAGCAAGAGATTACTTTCTCTGGTCGTAGCCCCAGCGAGGCACCAGCCCCTGTTCAACCCCCAGGTGATCCAAGATGCGAGCGACCATAAAGTCCACCAAGTCTTCGATACTCTCTGGCTGATGATAAAATCCTGGTGCTGCCGGCATAATCGTGGCCCCCATTTGCGACAGCTTCAGCATATTCTCCAGGTGAAGTGTCGAAAACGGGGTTTCCCGCACCACCATCAGCAGTTGGCCACGCTCCTTGAGTACGACATCCGCCGCCCGCTCCAGCAAATTATCCGACAGGCCATGGGCCACCGAGGCCAGCGTACCCGCCGAGCACGGACAAACCACCATCTGCTTGGGCGCGGCAGAGCCTGAAGCGACCGGTGAGAACCAGTCTTCTTTGCCGCAGACATCAAGCCCGTCGGGATCACACCCCAAGTGCTTCACCAATGCGGCCTTGGTCGCATCCGGCCCAGATGGGAGTTTCAGACCATGCTCGGTCGCCAACACCACCCTGGCCGCCGAAGAAATCAGCAGGTAAACGTGATAATCCGCCGCCAGCAGGCACTCCAACAAGCGCAGTCCATAAGGGGCACCAGAGGCCCCCGTCCACGCCAAGGTAATGCGTTTATCAGGGCTACTCACCAGTAGCCTCCAGCGCCGCGAGCAACTTACCGTGAATGCCACCAAAGCCGCCGTTACTCATCACCAGGATGTTATCGCCCGGGCGAGCACTCGCCACCACCTTGCCCACCAAGGCATCCAAATCACCATCGGTTTGCGCCGGTTGCTGGCAATGTTCGGCAATTTCATCCACCGACCAAGGAATATTATCTGGCTGGTAGATGAAGACCTCATCGGCCGCTGCCAGTGCAGGTGCCAAATCCAATTTATGAACGCCAAGCTTCATGGTGTTCGAGCGAGGCTCAAGGACGGCAAGAATACGCTGATCTCCGACTTTCGCCCGCAAGCCACCGAGCGTCAGCTCCACCGCTGTCGGGTGATGGGCAAAATCGTCATAGACTTTGACCCCGGCTTGCTCACCTTTGAGTTCCAGCCGGCGCTTGGTATTAATAAACGTTCCCAATGCCTCGCACGCCAAGTCGGCCGTAACGCCTACATGGCGGGCCGCCGCAATGGCCATCAGGGCATTGTTGACATTGTGATCGCCAATCAGATCCCAGTCCACCGTCCCTACCTTGTCGCCGTCAAGCAAGACATCGAAGCGGCTGCCGGCTGTATCCTGCTTGATCGCCTGCCAGTGGCCATCGTCCCCGATATACTCCAGCTCGCTCCAGCAGCCCATCTCCAGGGTTTCGTCAATCGCCGTCACACCTTTAGGGGCCAGGATCCGGCCGTTACCTGGCACCGTTCTGACCAGGTGATGGAACTGGCGCTGAATAGCCTTCAAGTCATCGAAAATATCTGCGTGATCGAACTCCAGGTTGTTCATCACCAAGGTGCGTGGTCGATAATGAACAAACTTAGAACGCTTATCGAAAAAAGCACTATCGTATTCGTCCGCCTCGACGACAAAGAACATACTTTCGCCTAAACGCGCGGAAACACCGAAGTTTCCGAGCACGCCACCGACCAAGAAACCTGGCTGATAACCGCAATCTTCCAGGATCCAGGCCAGCATACTGGCTGTCGTGGTCTTGCCGTGGGTACCTGCCACCGCCAACACCCAGCGGTCATGCAGCAAAATCTCCTGCAGCCACTGCGGGCCAGAGGTATAGCGCAGATTGTTGTTCAGCACATACTCCACACAAGGATTACCACGGCTCATTGCGTTGCCGACCACCACGAGATCAGGTGCAGGATTTAGCTGTGAAGGGTCGTAACCCTGAATGATTTCAATGCCTTGAGACTCAAGCAGAGTGCTCATCGGCGGGTAAACATTGGCATCACAGCCGGTCACTTTGTGACCCAGCTGACGGGCAAGGATTGCTGCACCGCCCATAAAAGTGCCACAGATTCCTAGAATATGGATGTGCATAACTTTCGGCTCACTCGGTAATTTTCACGATTTTCACGCTAATGCGTTACTTCGTTACCATAAAAAAGATCTTTATATACAATATTTTATACAAAACAGAGCACACACTATAAAACGGCGACATGCCATTATGGGTATAAAAATTGTCCATTAGAGACATTGTACCTGACTTAACTACCCCAATGACAACAAGATGCAAGGATTGTATATGTCCGATATTAGAACCCTTGGCGAGTTCATTGTCGAGAAACAGAACGACTTCCCCCACGCCAGCGGTGAACTATCCTCTCTGCTGAGCTCCATCAAACTTGCGGCGAAAATCGTCAACCGTGAAATCAACAAAGCCGGCTTGGCTGATATCACAGGTTCGTTCGGCGACGAGAATGTACAGGGAGAAGAGCAACAGAAGCTCGATGTGTATGCCAACGATAAGTTCAAGGCCGCTCTGGAAGCCCGTGACCAGGTTTGCGGTGTAGCCAGTGAGGAAGAGGACGAAGCTATTACGTTCAACAAAGAGCTGAACCGTAATGCTAAATACGTTGTTTTGATGGATCCACTAGATGGTTCTTCGAATATTGACGTAAACGTTTCCGTCGGTACTATCTTCTCGATTTATCGCAGGGTTTCCCCGGTAGGTACACCACCAACCCAAGAAGACTTCCTCCAACCAGGTAACCAGCAAGTTGCAGCAGGTTATATCATCTATGGCTCATCCACCATGTTGGTATACACCACTGGCAACGGTGTGCACGGCTTTACCTACGATCCTTCCCTGGGCCTGTTCTGCCTGTCACACGAGAATTTGCAAACACCAGAAGATGGCCGTATTTACTCCATCAACGAAGGGAACTACTTCCGCTTCCCGATGGGAGTGAAAAAGTACATCAAGTACTGCCAGGAAAATGTCCCGGAAGACGACCGTCCTTATACCTCACGCTACATCGGTTCACTGGTCTCAGACTTCCACCGCAACCTCTTGAAAGGCGGTATTTACCTGTACCCGAGCACAGCAACCCACCCAACCGGGAAGCTGCGCCTGCTGTACGAGTGCAACCCAATGGCCTTCCTGATCGAGCAGGCTGGCGGTAAGGCTTCAGATGGTGAACAGCGCATCATGGATATCAAGCCGACCGAGCTCCACCAGCGCGTGCCTTTCTTTGTTGGCTCAACCAACATGGTCAACAAAGTCGAGGAGTTCTTGGCTGAATTCCCTGACTTAGACTAAACCAACCAACAGGCTGACCAGCTCAGCCTGTTCTTCCCTGCCCCCGACACTCGCCCCAAAAACTGTGAATCACTCCCGACAAGTTATTGCCATTAGACAATAAAATAAGGTTGTTGGTATTATAATTTAACATCACCAACAATTGATTAACCTAGCAAAAGGAAGAGACAATGAGCCTTAATCAGGTCCCAGCTGGAAAGGACATACCCGAAGATATCTATGTTGTCATTGAAATCCCTGCCAATGCCGATCCCATCAAGTATGAAGTCGACAAAGACAGTGGCGCCGTTTTCGTAGACCGGTTCATGTCTACCCCGATGTTTTATCCTTGTAACTACGGTTATGTAAACCATACCCTATCACTCGATGGTGATCCGGTTGATGTGCTGGTCCCGACACCTTATCCTTTGGTACCTGGCTCGGTGATCCGCTGCCGTCCAGTCGGGGTGCTGAAGATGTCTGATGAGTCCGGGGAAGATGCCAAGGTCGTTGCCGTACCTCACAGCAAACTCACCAAAGAATATGATCATGTTCAGGATGTGAATGACCTGCCGGAACTGCTAAAGGCCCAAATCACTCACTTTTTTGAGCGCTACAAAGAGCTTGAGCCCGGCAAGTGGGTAAAAGTAGAAGGCTGGGCTGATGCTGCTGCCGCCAAAGAAGAGATCCTTGAATCCTTCAAGCGCGCCCAAGAAAAGTAACCGCAAATTCGACAACCTCCCGGGCAATATGCCCGGGACAGTAATGAGGACCCCCTATGCAAAGGCTGTTGATAGCCACTACCTTATTGTTGGGCTCTGTTGCCAACACGTCATTTGCTGATGTCGTTACACCGGAAGAATTCTGGCATGCCTACCATGGGACCCACTCAGGCAAACCGATGATCATTGATGTCCGCAGCCATCAAGAATTCATTGCCGGTCACCTACCGGGTGCCATCAATATCCCTTACGATCAAATCGAACTGCTAACCACTTTCGCCCCAGATAAAAGCCAGTCCCTATTTATCTACTGCCGAACGGGTCGCCGTTCAGGTATCGCCGAAGCTGCCCTGCACAAACTGGGCTACTCCAACATCTTCAATGGTGAAAGCTATCAGGCGCTCGCCGAGGCAATGCCAAGTCATTAAGCGATGGCTAACTCGCCTTGGCCAGCCTTTTTCGCTGGCACCAATCCCCGTTGCCAATAACCGGTGACCCTGCGACAGAGTGGTTGTACAGGTATATCCATGCCACACCGTATGAGGTCATGATCTCGACCCGATCATATTCCACCGGATACTCCTCGAGCCAATCGAGAGAATGCAGGATCTCATCATTAATTTGATAAACCTCGCCAAGAAGTTGCGTCCCACCGAGGGACGCAATGGCAGCGGGGTAAGCCCCTAAGTCATGCAGTATGTACCCGGAGGCTAAGCACTCATCACCCAACCTCACCGCATCTTTGAGCAGGTAGGCATTGGCCTCCCCCGCTCGTAGCGTCCCGTAGACAAAGACCTTCACGCACCCTCCGTTTAGTTGAACTCGAACTGATAGAGTAAGTCTGCCGCACTATCCAGACCCGATACGACCTCGATATAGAGATCTTTCATCAAGCGATAACGCACGGTGAACTCGGGGATCGAGTTAAATATCCCGACTCCATATTTCACCTGCAAGCCCGGGGCAATGTAACCGCTGATCGTAACCTGGGTATCGTCGCCCGCGCCGGCCGTATCCAGTGACAAGTCCTGGACCCCGAATGCTTCACCGACATTCCCCACCAGCTGGCCGCTCTGTGCCAAGCCCATCGTCAGCAATGTCGTTGCCATCGCATCACCAGTATCACCCGACTCACTGTCCAAATCCCTTCCCCGTAAAATATAGGATAGGGCATTCTGCTGTGGCATGGCCGGATCGGAAAAAATATCGACCCTCGGCTCATCGGCTGGTCCTGTCACCCTCAACCCGGCAATCACGTCATCCTCTATGTTGTTGGGATTGCGAATCGCCTCAATCGACAGATAAGGTTGGTCAGCCGGGCCGTTAAACAGGATCTGTCCTTTGCGGATCACCAATTCTTGGGCAAAAGAGCGGTAGGTACCATTGCGCAGATTGACTTCACCGTATATCAGTGGACCTTTTTCATCCTGACGGACATTCAAGTCACCGACTAACCCAGCCTTGAGCCCAAAAGCCGACAACTTGACGTCGTTGCCAATTCTCACCAGGACATTGGTTTTGACATTAAACGGGATCGGCTTATCCGTCTCCACTGGCTGCAAGTCATCATCCAGCAAAATCTCGTCATCCGATACCGAGACCGCAGACTCCGGCAACTGATCGACCGTGATCCGCCCCCACGGAATAGCCACGCTGCCGGTAATTTCCGCTTGCTGCGGCGAGGCCTTGATGGTCAGGTCCGGCGTCACCTTCACCGCCAATAAAGGCGGTACCGTGACTTCAAGCTCTCGGCCATTGACCCCAAGCTGCCCACGCCAATTCGCCAGATCCTGCCAGTCACCGTCACCTGTGATATTCAATTTACCGTCAGGTGTCACAACCTCACCATTGAGCCGAGCCTGATAGCCACTGAACGTCGCCGTAATATCGGCTCTGTCGACATCAACCGGCACAGTCCGCCCCGACGCCTTGACATTGCTGATCTTAAACAGGCCATTGACTGCAGGGTGCATCACCGGTCCTGTTACAGAAAGGTCAGCATCAACCTGCCCATCGAAGGTATGGTAATCCATCAATAATGGCTTCAAGAAGCCGAGCATAAAGCGGTCCAATTTCAGATTAGCGTCTAGCTGCTGTTCTCCACTCAGGGGAGCAACCTTGGCACGGCCACTCAAGTCACCATTGTCACGAATCGCAAATAGCCAATCGGCAGTGAGCGTGTCTTGCTTCACTTCCGCGTTAACCGCCACCTTATCCCAAGCAACGGTGACAGGTTCCAACTCGGGATCTTGCTGTTGGGTGACACTGCCTGCAGGCAAATTGACACTGGCTTTGACATACGGTGCAGACTTCGGCGCCCATGCCACTTCGGCCTGCGCCCCCGCACTGCCTTTAAGCTCAACATTATTTGGCAGGTAAGGAGCAAGCATCTCGAAGTCGACGTTGCTCAAGACGACATTGGCGCGACCGCTTGCTCCAGCTTCCATGTTCTGAGTCAGGCACAGAGCCGCCCTGTCTTTGTCCTGTGCCCAGCAATGCGCCGCGACACTGGCCAACTGCTTATCAAAGCGGTATCCAATAGCTGTAGAGCGGTCAAGCTTCCATATCCCTAGCTCGGTATCAATTTCCCCTTGTTGAAGAACACCACGCCACCCGGAGTCTCGCTTGAGCTCACCTTGCAAACGCAGTACGGTACTTACCGGTTCGGCATTCATATCAAGCGCTAGCTGATGCCGCTTTTCACTGCCTTTAAACAGCAGTGAAAGCTCTTTTAAGGTAAACGCATCATAGCGACCGCCAGCCGCTGTCAGGCTGAGATCGGCATCCAACGCAGGCATCGGGGTAATCTTGCCTTTAAGCGTCAGACTATCCAGCGAGGCCAACGCCTCCCAGCCCAACGCTTCGCCTACCAAATCGACATCCAAGTCCGGCTCGGCCATTTTCCCCTTTAACTGAATACTGCCCAGCACGCTACCACGCAAACCGGGAACGGACTGAGACAAATCAGGCGCATTGATTTCCGCCGCCATATCCCAGGCCTTGGTCAGCCGGCCTTTTGCCGAGAAACCATTTGGGCCATGCTTGAGGGCCAGGCCTTGGGTGTCTAGCTGTACTTCTCCCTTGCCCGCGGTATCTTTAGCCGACAATTGCCCTGCAAGGTCGAGCTGCTGCTCCATCACGACCCCATCAACCACCAATTCCGGCAATTCAACATACCAGCCTCCCTGACGCGTTAAGCCACCCGACGTCTTCAGCTTGCCACTTAAATCACCCGGCACATCCTGCCATTCCAAGCCCGGCTGAATATGGCTAAAAGCCAGCTCCCCTTGCCAGCTTACCAAGTCTTTCCAGCTTGCACTGGCACTGCCCGAAATCGTACCTCCCAGGGTATCAATAGCCAGGCGGTTCAGTTCGATATCCTCAAGGCTGCCCTTGCCGACCAGCTCAGCGCCGACAGCCGGCATTGGCTTACCATCAATCTGACTGTTCAGCGAGAAGCTGTACCCCTCAAGACTCCCTTTTGCCGTCAGTTGGGTCTCTTTGACCTCGAAATCGGGCTCGCTGTCTATCGGCCACTGTAGGTGTTGGCTGCTAAGGGAGAGCTCGAACGGCAACGCTGGCTCGAGTGGTGACAGACGACCTTTCAGCCCGGCATCAAGCGTCCCTTTAAGCCGCGCGTCGAGGATCAGGTCAGCAACACTGCCTTCGGCATTGAGTATCAGGTTATGGTTCTCTACCGGGGCCATTTTTATGGCAATACCCGCCTTGAGTGCCAGCGGATAACCACCCGTCAAGGCGATATTGGCCTCGGCCTGAAGATCGGCCTGGGAGGCAGACACCTCCAGCTTATTAACCACAACCTCACTGCCTCTGGCTGAGGCCACCAAGTCGAGCTTTTTGACGGTTTGGGGCGTGTCACCATGGAGGGTAAAGTCTTCTACCGTAAAACGTTCAATATCAACCGACAGCGGGATAATCACCTCAGGCAACACGATCGGCCCTGAATCTACTTTCTCTGGTTCAGCCGCCGCAACCGGCTCAGCCTTTGCCGGAGCCAGCGTAAGATCTATCTTCTGCCAGTCGGTTGGCTTGAGAACAATCCGCTCGCCCTGCATTTCTGCCGCCGTTGAGAAGTGCTTCCAAGCCACTTTATTGCCCAGCACATCCAGCTCAATATCATCAAGTATCAAGCGAGAGAGGGAGATAGGAATTGGCAAGCTTATGTCTGTCACCGGCTCAGACGCTACGTCCTCCTCAGTTTCTTCTGACGAAGGCGGCAATTCCGACATAGAGAAACGCACTCCGGAAACCGCAAGGTTAGAAATACACACCGCCGGAGTCAGCAAACAGCTGTCTTCGATATCCAGAGCCAGTTGCGCGACGGACAGATTGATACTGTCATCGTTATAACCGACCTGCTGCAGGGAAAAACCATTGAGCAAGCTCCCCTGGCTGGCACCGATGCTCAGTGACGGCAACACTCTCTGCGCCCCCCAAACTGCAACCTTGATCCCGGCAGGGGTGTACAGCAATGCCGCAATGGCAATAACCAATACCAACAATAGTGCCAATAAGGCAATTGCAGAGCGCTTTACCCAAATCATATTTCTGGCCCCAATACAAAGTGGAGCTGGAACTTATCTTTTTCTTTGTCCAGTCCCCAAGCAAAATCAACACGGATAGGACCTACTGGCGAGGCCCAGCGTACGCCAACCCCGGTACCGGCCACCCATTCGGGGCTGTCATTCCAGGCCGAGCCATAATCGTAAAACACCGCTCCCCACCAGTCGCCATAGACGCGGTACTGGTACTCCAGTGACGAAGTAAGCATATACTTACCGCCTTCCCTCAAGCCAAGGTCATTACGAGGGGAAATTGACTCATACCCATAGCCTCGCAGGCTGTTGTCACCGCCAACAAAGAAGCGCATTGACGGCGGAATATCTGCTAGTCTATCAGCAATCACCGCACCGCCATCTAGGCGGAATAATCCCCGGTGATTTTCCCCGGCACTCCGAATCCAAGCCGAGCGACCACGCAGGCGCGTCAGGCGGGTGTCAGAACCTAAAGCTGGATCAGAATACTCAACAGATATCAGCTGCTTATCTCCCCAAGTAGGCATCGCTCCCCCCCGGAGGCGGGTTTTGTCATAGCTTATCCCCGGGATCACCATAAACAAGTTGCCACTCTCTATTTTGCCCTGGGTATAGTCCTCATAGAGCAAACGCACTGAAGCGATCCGTTTCCATCCCGATTCCAAGCGCCAGTGGCGCTCTACCGCCAAATTGGTTTCAGTACTGATGGTGTCGTGGTTATCAACATAGCGGATCCCCCCGACAATTTGGTAGTAGTCATTCAGCACATCATCTAGCGGGATTTTGTAGGTTGCCTCGATCTTTGGCTGGATCTCTGACAGCTCTGTTTTAATGCTCAAGCTGTGGCCCTTGCTGTTAAGCCACGGTTTACGCCAGTTGAATTTCAGGCGGGGCCCAACATCGGTCGAATAGCCGATACCCGTTTCAATTTGGTTCTTCACTTGCGGTTTAACCACTACGCTAACAGGGATTTCATCATCCTTGATATTGGCAATCTCACCACCGACGAATATCGAAGAGAACCAACCGACGTTGGACAGGCGCTGGTTGAATTCACCCAAGGTCGAGGCAAGATAAGGGTCCCCTTCCTCGTAAGGCATTAAAGACTCAAGTCGGTCGAGATCAATCTGGCTGCCTTCAAAAACGGTTTCACCAAAGTTATAGCGCTGTCCAGAGGCATACTCGATGGTGATAAACGCCTCGTTACGGCTTGGGGCAACCTCCAGGCGACTGACTTTCAACTCGCCATCAAAATAACCTTTTCTCAGCGCCAGGCTAGTCAGCGAAGACTTCAGCGACTCGTATTTTCCATGGTTGATCGTCTCACCTAATCCCAGCCCACTGGTACGCACCAACGCAAGAAAATCAGGATCATTTCTCGCCATGCCCGTCAAAATGATGTTGCTTCGAGCAATGATAGTCTTCGGGCCGGCGTCGACTTGAACGACAAGCTCACTGCCGTCTTCCGCTTCGCTGTAAGTGATGGTTGGGTTATATCGCCCCAATGCTTTGAGTGCATCGCGAATTTCCCCCTCAAGTTGCTCACGAAAGCGCAGAGAGGTACTGTAATCATCTTCCGGGATCGCTGAGACATAGGCATCAACATTATCCTTGAGGCTCCCTTTTAAACCTTTAATCGTCAGAGAGGTTGCGGCTGAAGCCGGTATAGCAACGGTGAGCGCAAGTGTTGCCAGGCCATACCGCAAAAAAGGTATCTTCATTCTTATTTACTTCATTGGTTAGCGCATTATTTTGTTATGTCTTTGCATGGTTAATTTTGACAAAGCACAGCCTGAACTGCCAATGTTTTGCTTCGAAATTCAGCCTTAGTTGAATGTATTCCCGGTTTCCTCTACTTTGAAGAAAGTCAGTGACTTCAAAATAAGGAAATACCTATGTCGTCAGCAAAGAAAATCTTACCCAATGAAAGCCAAGCCCTGATTGGCAGGGCAACGTCCATTCTCCCTTCTTTGCCCCATGCGGTAAATGGAACACAGTTAAATGATGATATTCCGCCAAGTATGGAGGTGCTCACTATCGGCATGGGGTGTTTCTGGGGGGCAGAGAGGCTTTTTTGGCAACAAGCCGGCGTATACAGCACTGCGGTTGGTTACAGTGGGGGACTCACCCCCAATCCGACCTATGAGGAGGTATGCACCGGACGGACCGGCCATAGTGAAGTAGTCAGGGTGATCTTCAACCCACAACAAATTAGTTTGGAGGCCCTACTCACCTTGTTTTGGGAAAAGCACGATCCCACCCAAGGAATGCGCCAAGGCAATGATATTGGGACCCAGTACCGTTCGGCTATCTATACCCATTCGGATAAGCAGCACCAGGAAGCACTGGACAGTAAAAAACGGTACCAGCAAGCGCTTGCCGATGCCACGATTACCACCGAAATCCTACCGGCTGGGACATTCTACTTCGCAGAAGATTATCACCAGCAATACTTGGCTAAAAACCCCGGCGGCTATTGCGGACTGGGAGGCACTGGTGTCTGTATGCCTCCACAATAAGTCGGGCTAAACAGCCTCTGCACTGAGGAGCTGAATTTCTCTGTTTACTTCGCTAAGCACATTCAGCGCCTTGGTATCCTGTTTCTTTGGAGGCAACAAACGCCCACAATCAAATTCAAAAGCCCCAACTCCGGTTATAAATAATCGCCCTCTGAAATAACTTTTCACATACCGAGCGACTTGGTTTGGTCGATATTGTTTGAATACTCTTAACATGGTTCCCTCACAAAATTACTATTACTATAGACCCTGAAAAAGCTCGGATGTTTCCTTTTTCTAAGACAAGATAAATCAAGCAAGTTATCTGCCAATTAAACGGTAATTAGCAAACTTATTGTTCATTACTCCAAGCAGCCCACTTAACCATGCACTTTGTTTTATATTTTCGTGATAAAGTTCAAGGCTTTAGAAACTGGTTAAACCAGCCAGCCATCAGTAATCTAAGATAATGGCGCGTCTATTAAATAATGGAAATAATGATGAACAAGAAGCCTATTTTTGCCCTGCTAGCCATACTGTTGCCAGGGACAGTACTTGCCCATAACCTTGCTGTTGGTGAAGCTCTTCCGAGTGTAACAGTGGCAGATAAAGGGGAAATAACCCTACAGAATGACAAAATTGTCTATCAAGACTGGCACAGTAATCAGCTTGCAGGCAAAGTGCGTGTGATCCAAGCGATAGCCGGCCGCAGCTCAGCAAAAGCGATGAATGCGGATCTCATGAGTGCGATTACTGCCGCCGACTTTCCTGATGAACACTACCAAACCACCACTATCATCAACCAGGATGATGCGATCTGGGGCACAGGGAGCTTCGTAAAATCATCTGCCGAAGACAGCAAGAAGGAGTTTTCCTGGTCTTCCATGGTACTTGATGCCAATGGCAGTGTTCATGAGTCGTGGCAGCTAGCTGCTGAAAACTCCGCCATCATTGTTCTTGATAAAGAGAGCCAGGTACTCTTTGTCAAAGAGGGCAAGCTAACAGAACAAGAAATTAATCAAGCTCTTGAACTGGTGAAAAGTAACCTTTAAATCAGCTTAACGAAGCGAAAATTAGAATAAAATGACCAAGAAGGCCATATTCTAGCAACAGTAGTAATGTTATATTATTACATCTTCTGGATATGGCTTTTATTTTACCAAAGTGAATCTTGCGCAGCGTTGGACAC
This sequence comes from Photobacterium sp. DA100, assembly GCF_029223585.1. Taxonomy (NCBI): domain Bacteria; kingdom Pseudomonadati; phylum Pseudomonadota; class Gammaproteobacteria; order Vibrionales; family Vibrionaceae; genus Photobacterium; species Photobacterium sp. DA100. Next base: position 3,495,737 of record NZ_CP119423.1, read on the forward strand.
CCAGACTAAGCCTTTTACTTATTAGCTTGATCATTGCCATCGGGCCAGTCACTGTATTGCACCAACTTGAGGCAACAACTGACCACCACCACGCCATTGACTGCTCGATCTGCCATATTGTTCATGACAGCTTCCATCACCAAACCACTCTCATTGCGTACCCAATAAAGCACTTATCAGTAATGGCCGCTCCTAAGACAGGAAAAGGCTTCCGGCGATACCTTCCCCCCATAGCACGTTCACCTCCAATACATTAAATGGTTTTATTCAGATACTTTTAAATCATTAACTATTTTTTTTGGGGGTAACCATGCGTTTTAATCGATCTCTTTCACCTATTGCCACTTTGTTCGTCACCCTTGGCCTCGCAGCCTCTGGTTCGGCCGCTGCGGATGATCACTTCCGCCAACATGACGCCCACGTCCACGGCGTCGTTGAAGTGAACATCGCCCAGGATGGGCAAGACTTACTAATGGAAGTTCACGCGCCGGGTGCCGATATTGTCGGCTTTGAGCACGCACCGCAGACTGACGAGCAAAAAGCGGCGATTGAAAACGCAATCGAGAAGCTAAAATCTCCTGGGGAGATTTGGATGCTAACGGCAAGTGCACAATGCCAATTAGTAGATAGCCAGGTAACAGAAACGCTATCCTCCCAGGAAGGTGGTGATGCTCACGATCATGATGACCTCGGCCACGATCATGACCAGCATGACCAGCATGACCAGCATGACCAGCATGACCAGCATGACCAGCATGACCAGCATGACCATAGTGCCCACGGTGAGTTCTCGGCACAATATATCTACAAGTGTGGTGATATTAATCAGCTTACTGATATCAAAACCCAATGGTTCACACATTTCCCAACCACAGAGCGCATTACCGTTAACGCTATCACAGAGAAAGGACAAAAAGGTGGATCGCTGAACACAAACACCACTTTCCGTTTCTAATTCCAAAGTAACCAAAATGGGGGAGTCATTCCCCATTTCAGGACAGATCATGAGCATCATAGAGATCCGCGAACTCACCTTCCAATGGCCTAGCCAAACCCAACCATTATTGGATGTCCCATCATTGGTGGTAAACGAGGGTGAGAAAGTTTTCATCAAAGGCCCCAGCGGCAGTGGTAAATCAAGCCTTCTAAGCTTGCTAGCCGGTATAAACGAACCGACATCGGGTACCGTCGAGCTGCTCGGACGGCCCTTCAGCAACCTAAAACCCACGGCTAGAGACCGTTTTCGAGCCGATCACATCGGCTATATCTTCCAAATGTTCAACCTCCTTCCCTACCTGTCAGTAATTGATAATGTCCTACTCCCTTGCCGCTTTTCGAAATTACGCAAAAAGCACATTGGCGGCGGAATGTATGAGCAAGCCAAACAACTGCTTTCCCAGCTTCATCTTCCTGATGAATGCTTGGAGCGTCCTATAAGTGAACTCAGTATCGGACAGCAGCAACGCGTGGCTGCAGCAAGAGCCTTGATAGGCAAGCCGAAATTGTTAATTGCTGATGAGCCTACCTCAGCGTTAGATCATGATAATCGGGAAGCCTTCATCAAATTGCTAATGGCTGAGTGCGATCAGGCAGGAACGACACTGTTGTTTGTCAGCCATGACCAAACCTTAGAGTCTTTATTTGATCGTAGTATCTGCCTCAATACTATTAACCAAGCAGCAAGGAGGTACTAATGGCAGCCATCATCCGCCTTGCCTGGCAGAGCTTATCCAATCGGAAAACTACCGCAGTACTGACGCTACTTACCGTGGCCATATCTGTCACACTATTACTTGGCGTCGAAAAAGTCAGGACACAGGCCAAGTCGAGTTTTGCCAATACCATATCGGAAACAGACCTCATCGTCGGCTCACGCTCCGGTCAGGTAAACCTGCTGCTCTATTCTGTGTTCAGGATCGGTAATGCAACCAATAATATTGATTGGCAAAGCTTCCAAGAAATCAGCCAACACCGCTCCGTCAAATGGGCAATTCCTATTTCACTGGGAGACTCACACCGTGGATTCCGGGTCATCGGGACCAACGGTGATTACTTCAAGCATTATCGATACGGCCAAAAGCAGCCCCTTGAACTAGCCCAAGGCGAAGTCTTCGACAGCCTTTTCGAGACCGTGGTCGGTGCGGAAGTAGCAAAAAAACTCGATTACAAGATCGGCGATGAGATCATCATTGCCCATGGTATTAGCGATCAGTCATTTAACCGCCACGATAGCCTACCATTTAAAATAGTGGGGATCCTTGAACCTACAGGTACCCCAGTGGATCGCAGCGTGCATGTATCCTTACCTGCGATTGAAGCTATTCATGTCGGCTGGGAAAGCGGGGCACGTCTAGGTCCAACACCTAACGCAGAGTCATTGGCTGCACATCAATTTGAACCTAAGCAGATCACCGCATTCATGCTTGGGCTAAATTCAAAAATACAAACCTTTGCCCTGCAACGCCATATCAACACGTACTCTAAAGAACCCCTGAGTGCAATTATGCCGGGTATCGCACTGCATGAACTATGGGGCATGATGTCAGTAGCAGAACAAGCGCTACTGGTAGTATCTGGCTTTGTCGTGATCGCTGGTCTTCTGGGCATGCTGACCAGCCTCTTAACAAGCTTGAATGAGAGGCGCCGTGAAATGGCTATCCTTAGGGCGATGGGAGCAAGGCCTGGGCATATTTTCTTCCTACTCACCAGTGAAGCAACCCTGTTAACTGCACTGGGAGTGATAGCCGGAACATCATTGTTATACATAATATTGTTAATCACACAGCCGATAATCCAAGCACAATTTGGATTACTCATTCCGATCACAGCTCCTACAGACCATGAGTTGTTGTTGTTAGTACTTGTCCAGTTAGCTGGTATGCTAGTTGGTATTATTCCAGCTATCCGCGCTTATCATCATTCGCTATCGGATGGCATGACTATAAAGGTATAAATAGATGAAAAGATGGCTACTTGCACTTTGCTGCTGGTTTCCACTGCTCAGCGCTGCGAATGAAGCGTTAACCTTGGACTGGATTGACCTGGTACCAGAAAAAGAGCGTACCCAGTTCAACGCGAACCAAATGCCAATACTCAATCATGACGGAGATCAAGCCAAGCAATCAATGATTGGCAGTGTCAGAGAAGAGCTAAATGGAAGTGAAGTCAAGATACCTGGCTTTGTGATCCCTTTAGAAGGTGACGACAAAAAAATCACCGAATTTCTTTTAGTCCCTTACTTTGGCGCATGTATCCACGTTCCACCACCTCCGCCTAACCAAATTGTTTACGTGAAATTCCCCAAAGGTGCACCGATCCAGCAGCTATGGGATGTGGTGTATGTAGTGGGAACATTAAAAACACAATCGGTCAGTCATGAACTCGCTGAAGTAGGCTATCTATTAGAAGGTAGTGCTATCGAAGATTACGATGACATGTAAACGCAATTTGGCCAACTCACCTCTGGGCTGGCCACTCATTTTATAGGGTAAATCCAATGGAAGGCCAAGCCGAGAGCAAAGTACCCGTGCCCCTCGAACCACAACCGACAGACAAAGAAAAAACGAGAAGCAATCCCCCAAACATTATTAGCTCTGTTGCGGAAGAGCTAGGGGTCAGCTATCTCATTACCAAAGAAGCCCCACATACTCTTGCCGAAAGGTATGAAGACCGACATAAAAAAGTTCTTTACTCACAACAAGAAAGCCTTGAGAAAATTTTCAAATTAACCTTTGATAATACGGCATCAGATAAGGCCAAAAATATAGACCCGGATTGGCTCAGCCATTTCACATCAATCGCACAAGATATCCGCAACAGCTCAATGCAACAACTGTGGAGTCGCATCCTCAGACAAGAGTTTCTGTCCCCTGGCTCGGTATCACTAAAAACACTTGATACGCTTCGTAATATGACACACAAGGAAGCACAGGTTTTCCATAGAGCCTGCACGCTGTCATGCCAGTTTGGCAACGATAGAAGCAAAAAGATCCTGACGTCTTTAAAAGCGAAGCATAAGTTTTTACCTAGCCTTTTCACGACAACTATCCATAAAGTTACATTGGGTAATTTCTCTCTGCCTTATTCTGACCTCCTAATCTTACTGGAGTTAGGGCTCATTTTAAAAAGTGAGTTAGAGTCTGGAGAGCTAGTTTCAGGTATATCACTTCCTTTTAGTTACCAAAATAATACTTATCAACTTACCCCTCACCAAAAAGGTTTAAGCTTTACCTATTATCGCTTATCACCAACAGGTCAAGAAATTGCAGATCTACTTGGCAGTAAGACCCATGAACCTTTTCGCGAGACAATCCTAGAGCTACTGGCGCCTTTCTTTGTCATTGAAAGCCAGCCTTAGACCTATTGTCTCAAAGAGGCGTAACACACCTTTAAAACAGTAAATAGCCCTGTTGAAGAAAGCAGCAGGGCCCAGTCTTGGGCTTAGTGTCAGTGGCGGAGCGGACGGGCTGGCGTACCAGCAGGACTCATTCGCCTGCAAGGCGAACATGTCCGACAGACGTAAAAAAGCCCGAGTCTTTCGACTCGGGCTTAGTATAAGTGGCGGAGCGGACGGGAATCGATGGTCCGGCATCCCGGCCCGCGAAAAAGTGCACAGCACTTTCGGGAGCGTCAGATAGCAAAAAACCCCAGCCTTTCGACTGAGGTTTCTTAATAAGTGGCGGAGCGGACGGGACTCGAACCCGCGACCCCCGGCGTGACAGGCCGGTATTCTAACCAACTGAACTACCGCTCCACTCAAATCACCGTGTGTTCAGCACGATAATCTAAATTGGAAGCCTGGCGATGTCCTACTCTCACATGGGGAGGCCCCACACTACCATCGGCGCTATTACGTTTCACTGCTGAGTTCGGCATGGGATCAGGTGGGTCCATAATGCTATGGTCGCCAAGCAAAATTCTTACAATCTCGAAAGCTGATGTTCTCGCACTACATTCAAGTGCTCATGGAGTCCGTTAAAACCCCTTGGGTGTTGTATGGTTAAGCCTCACGGGCAATTAGTACAGGTTAGCTCAACGCCTCACAACGCTTACACACCCTGCCTATCTACGTCGTAGTCTCCAACAACCCTTCAGGAACCTTATAGGTTCAGGGATGACTCATCTTGAGGCTCGCTTCCCGCTTAGATGCTTTCAGCGGTTATCGATTCCGAACTTAGCTACCGGGCAATGCGTCTGGCGACACAACCCGAACACCAGAGGTTCGTCCACTCCGGTCCTCTCGTACTAGGAGCAGCCCCTCTCAATCATCCAACGCCCACGGCAGATAGGGACCGAACTGTCTCACGACGTTCTAAACCCAGCTCGCGTACCACTTTAAATGGCGAACAGCCATACCCTTGGGACCGACTTCAGCCCCAGGATGTGATGAGCCGACATCGAGGTGCCAAACACCGCCGTCGATATGAACTCTTGGGCGGTATCAGCCTGTTATCCCCGGAGTACCTTTTATCCGTTGAGCGATGGCCCTTCCATACAGAACCACCGGATCACTATGACCTGCTTTCGCACCTGCTCGAACCGTCATTCTCGCAGTCAAGCGGGCTTATGCCATTGCACTAACCTCACGATGTCCGACCGTGATTAGCCCACCTTCGTGCTCCTCCGTTACGCTTTGGGAGGAGACCGCCCCAGTCAAACTACCCACCAGGCACTGTCCGCACCCCGGATAACGGGGCGACGTTAGAACATCAACACTACAAGGGTGGTATTTCAAGGACGGCTCCACCAACACTGGCGTGCTGGTTTCAAAGCCTCCCACCTATCCTACACATGTAGGGTCAATGTTCAGTGCCAAGCTGTAGTAAAGGTTCACGGGGTCTTTCCGTCTAGCCGCGGGTACGCAGCATCTTCACTGCGATTTCAATTTCACTGAGTCTCGGGTGGAGACAGCGTGGCCATCATTACGCCATTCGTGCAGGTCGGAACTTACCCGACAAGGAATTTCGCTACCTTAGGACCGTTATAGTTACGGCCGCCGTTTACCGGGGCTTCGATCAAGAGCTTCGACCGAAGTCTAACCCCATCAATTAACCTTCCGGCACCGGGCAGGCGTCACACCGTATACGTCATCTTTCGATTTTGCACAGTGCTGTGTTTTTAATAAACAGTTGCAGCCACCTGGTATCTGCGACTGCCAGCAGCTCCAAGAGCAAGTCTCTTCACCGCCGGCAGCGTACCTTCTCCCGAAGTTACGGTACCATTTTGCCTAGTTCCTTCACCCGAGTTCTCTCAAGCGCCTTGGTATTCTCTACCCGACCACCTGTGTCGGTTTGGGGTACGATTCCTTACTATCTGAAGCTTAGAGGCTTTTCCCGGAAGCATGGCATCAATGACTTCAGCACCGTAGTGCCTCGACATCGGGTCTCAGCCTTAAGTAATCCCGGATTTGCCTAAGATTACAGCCTACACCCTTGAACCTGGACAACCGTCGCCAGGCCCACCTAGCCTTCTCCGTCCCCCCATCGCAATAGTAAGAAGTACGGGAATATTAACCCGTTTCCCATCGACTACGCCTTTCGGCCTCGCCTTAGGGGTCGACTCACCCTGCCCCGATTAACGTTGGACAGGAACCCTTGGTCTTCCGGCGAGGGAGTTTTTCACTCCCTTTATCGTTACTCATGTCAGCATTCGCACTTCTGATACGTCCAGCACACCTTACGATGCACCTTCAACCGCTTACAGAACGCTCCCCTACCCAATACATAAAATGCATTGCCGCAGCTTCGGTGTATAGCTTAGCCCCGTTAAATCTTCCGCGCAGGCCGACTCGACCAGTGAGCTATTACGCTTTCTTTAAATGATGGCTGCTTCTAAGCCAACATCCTGGCTGTCTGAGCCTTCCCACATCGTTTCCCACTTAGCTATAACTTTGGGACCTTAGCTGGCGGTCTGGGTTGTTTCCCTCTCCACGACGGACGTTAGCACCCGCCGTGTGTCTCCCGGATAGTACTTACTGGTATTCGGAGTTTGCAAAGGGTTGGTAAGTCGGGATGACCCCCTAGCCTTAACAGTGCTCTACCCCCAGTAGTATTCGTCCGAGGCGCTACCTAAATAGCTTTCGGGGAGAACCAGCTATCTCCAGGTTTGATTGGCCTTTCACCCCTAGCCACAAGTCATCCGCTAATTTTTCAACATTAGTCGGTTCGGTCCTCCAGTAAGTGTTACCTCACCTTCAACCTGCCCATGGCTAGATCACCTGGTTTCGGGTCTAATCCTAGCAACTGTACGCCCAGTTAAGACTCGGTTTCCCTACGGCTCCCCTAATCGGTTAACCTTGCTACTAAAATTAAGTCGCTGACCCATTATACAAAAGGTACGCAGTCACCCCGAAGGGCTCCTACTGCTTGTACGTACACGGTTTCAGGTTCTATTTCACTCCCCTCACAGGGGTTCTTTTCGCCTTTCCCTCACGGTACTGGTTCACTATCGGTCAGTCAGGAGTATTTAGCCTTGGAGGATGGTCCCCCCATCTTCAGACAAGATAACACGTGTCCCGTCCTACTCGTTTTCACTGATAATGCGCTACCGGTTACGGGGCTATCACCCTGTATCGCTGTGCTTTCCAGCACATTCACCTGACGCAAAACTAGCTTAAGGGCTAATCCGGGTTCGCTCGCCGCTACTGCCGGAATCTCGGTTGATTTCTCTTCCTCGGGGTACTTAGATGTTTCAGTTCCCCCGGTTCGCCTCGCAACGCTATGTATTCACGTTACGATAACTGCTTATGCAGCTGGGTTTCCCCATTCGGAAATCCAAGAGTATAGTGATTCTTACCATCTTCTCTTGGCTTATCGCAGGTTAGCACGTCCTTCATCGCCTCTGACTGCCCAGGCATCCACCGTGTACGCTTAGTCACTTAACCATACAACCCCAAGGGGTCTGTTCGTATGGCTCAACAACCAAGGTTGTTCATCTGAGTATGATGAACTGTGTTTCGCCGGACTCTTACACAAGACACTTGAATGTGTGTTGCTTGAGAACTCGTTCTTCATAAAGAAGAACAAAATAAATCAATCTATCGATTGAATTTACTAGTCAGCTTTCCAGATTGTTAAAGAGCATGTGTTTGTCTTTCGACATCCACTTTCTAAACACACTCACAAGAATGTTTTTAGAGAGTGGTGGAGCTAAGCAGGATCGAACTGCTGACCTCCTGCGTGCAAGGCAGGCGCTCTCCCAGCTGAGCTATAGCCCCATCGAAATGGTGTCTTTCAAGAAGAAAGAGTGGTGGGCGATACCGGGCTCGAACCAGTGACCCCCTCCTTGTAAGGGAGGTGCTCTCCCAACTGAGCTAATCGCCCTCCGATGTTTTACATCTTCAAAGGAGAAGATGGTGGGTCGTGCAGGATTCGAACCTGCGACCAATTGATTAAAAGTCAACTGCTCTACCAACTGAGCTAACGACCCGTGGCGTCCCATAGGGGAGTCGAACCCCTGTTACCGCCGTGAAAGGGCGGTGTCCTAGGCCTCTAGACGAATGGGACACAAAGTTTGTCAGCGAAATACATTTCGCTAACTTTGTGTAAGCGGAGTGACGAGCTTGCGAGAAGCGACATCATACCGGAACACAAGTTTTTTTCAGGTTTGGGTACCTGAACATGTTCTCTACTTTTCGACCAAGCAATCTGTGTGGACACTGCGTAAAACGCAGTCATATCGTTAAGGAGGTGATCCAGCCCCAGGTTCCCCTAGGGCTACCTTGTTACGACTTCACCCCAGTCATGAACCACACCGTGGTAAACGCCCTCCCGAAGGTTAAGCTATCTACTTCTGGTGCAGCCCACTCCCATGGTGTGACGGGCGGTGTGTACAAGGCCCGGGAACGTATTCACCGTGGCATTCTGATCCACGATTACTAGCGATTCCGACTTCATGGAGTCGAGTTGCAGACTCCAATCCGGACTACGACGTACTTTCTGGGATTCGCTCACTCTCGCAAGTTGGCAGCCCTCTGTATACGCCATTGTAGCACGTGTGTAGCCCTACTCGTAAGGGCCATGATGACTTGACGTCGTCCCCACCTTCCTCCGGTTTATCACCGGCAGTCTCCCTGGAGTTCCCACCCGAAGTGCTGGCAAACAAGGATAAGGGTTGCGCTCGTTGCGGGACTTAACCCAACATTTCACAACACGAGCTGACGACAGCCATGCAGCACCTGTCTCAGAGTTCCCGAAGGCACCAATCCATCTCTGGAAAGTTCTCTGGATGTCAAGAGTAGGTAAGGTTCTTCGCGTTGCATCGAATTAAACCACATGCTCCACCGCTTGTGCGGGCCCCCGTCAATTCATTTGAGTTTTAATCTTGCGACCGTACTCCCCAGGCGGTCTACTTAACGCGTTAGCTCCGAAAGCCAGTGTTCAAGACACCAACCTCCAAGTAGACATCGTTTACGGCGTGGACTACCAGGGTATCTAATCCTGTTTGCTCCCCACGCTTTCGCATCTGAGCGTCAGTCTTTGTCCAGGGGGCCGCCTTCGCCACCGGTATTCCTTCAGATCTCTACGCATTTCACCGCTACACCTGAAATTCTACCCCCCTCTACAAGACTCTAGCCTGACAGTTCCAAATGCTATTCCGAGGTTGAGCCCCGGGCTTTCACATCTGGCTTAACAAGCCGCCTGCATGCGCTTTACGCCCAGTAATTCCGATTAACGCTCGCACCCTCCGTATTACCGCGGCTGCTGGCACGGAGTTAGCCGGTGCTTCTTCTGTTGCTAACGTCAAACACTGCCGCTATTAACGACAACGCCTTCCTCACAACTGAAAGTGCTTTACAACCCGAAGGCCTTCTTCACACACGCGGCATGGCTGCATCAGGGTTTCCCCCATTGTGCAATATTCCCCACTGCTGCCTCCCGTAGGAGTCTGGACCGTGTCTCAGTTCCAGTGTGGCTGATCATCCTCTCAGACCAGCTAGAGATCGTCGCCTTGGTGAGCTCTTACCTCACCAACTAGCTAATCTCACCTGGGCTAATCCTGACGCGAGAGGCCCGAAGGTCCCCCTCTTTGCTCCGAAGAGATTATGCGGTATTAGCCATCGTTTCCAATGGTTATCCCCCACATCAGGGCATATTCCCAGGCATTACTCACCCGTCCGCCGCTCGCCGCCCATAACGTCCCCCGAAGGTTCAGTCATGTCGCTGCCGCTCGACTTGCATGTGTTAGGCCTGCCGCCAGCGTTCAATCTGAGCCATGATCAAACTCTTCAATTAAAGTTTTGGCTCAATGAATACTGTTAATCCATTACCGAAGTAATGAATGAATTGACTGTGCCGAATCTTGCGATTCGATTTGGTCACTCAGTTTCATTGATAATTCTTTTTGACTATCATTTCACGAGTGCCCACACAGATTGCATGGTCAAATTGTTAAAGAACATATTGCCTTTCAGTGCCTTAGCACTTAAGCAGGACGCGTATAATACGCTACTCACTTTGAAAGTCAACATAAAACTCTAAGAAAACTTAAAGCTCTATGGTGACTTGCTTACGTTGTAAGCAAGTGCCCTATTTGTCTTCACTTTTTAAAAGTGAAAATAAATTGGAAGCCTGGCGATGTCCTACTCTCACATGGGGAGGCCCCACACTACCATCGGCGCTATTACGTTTCACTGCTGAGTTCGGCATGGGATCAGGTGGGTCCATAATGCTATGGTCGCCAAGCAAAATTCTTACAATCTCGAAAGCTGATGTTCTCGCACTACATTCAAGTGCTCATGGAGTCCGTTAAAACCCCTTGGGTGTTGTATGGTTAAGCCTCACGGGCAATTAGTACAGGTTAGCTCAACGCCTCACAACGCTTACACACCCTGCCTATCTACGTCGTAGTCTCCAACAACCCTTCAGGAACCTTATAGGTTCAGGGATGACTCATCTTGAGGCTCGCTTCCCGCTTAGATGCTTTCAGCGGTTATCGATTCCGAACTTAGCTACCGGGCAATGCGTCTGGCGACACAACCCGAACACCAGAGGTTCGTCCACTCCGGTCCTCTCGTACTAGGAGCAGCCCCTCTCAATCATCCAACGCCCACGGCAGATAGGGACCGAACTGTCTCACGACGTTCTAAACCCAGCTCGCGTACCACTTTAAATGGCGAACAGCCATACCCTTGGGACCGACTTCAGCCCCAGGATGTGATGAGCCGACATCGAGGTGCCAAACACCGCCGTCGATATGAACTCTTGGGCGGTATCAGCCTGTTATCCCCGGAGTACCTTTTATCCGTTGAGCGATGGCCCTTCCATACAGAACCACCGGATCACTATGACCTGCTTTCGCACCTGCTCGAACCGTCATTCTCGCAGTCAAGCGGGCTTATGCCATTGCACTAACCTCACGATGTCCGACCGTGATTAGCCCACCTTCGTGCTCCTCCGTTACGCTTTGGGAGGAGACCGCCCCAGTCAAACTACCCACCAGGCACTGTCCGCACCCCGGATAACGGGGCGACGTTAGAACATCAACACTACAAGGGTGGTATTTCAAGGACGGCTCCACCAACACTGGCGTGCTGGTTTCAAAGCCTCCCACCTATCCTACACATGTAGGGTCAATGTTCAGTGCCAAGCTGTAGTAAAGGTTCACGGGGTCTTTCCGTCTAGCCGCGGGTACGCAGCATCTTCACTGCGATTTCAATTTCACTGAGTCTCGGGTGGAGACAGCGTGGCCATCATTACGCCATTCGTGCAGGTCGGAACTTACCCGACAAGGAATTTCGCTACCTTAGGACCGTTATAGTTACGGCCGCCGTTTACCGGGGCTTCGATCAAGAGCTTCGACCGAAGTCTAACCCCATCAATTAACCTTCCGGCACCGGGCAGGCGTCACACCGTATACGTCATCTTTCGATTTTGCACAGTGCTGTGTTTTTAATAAACAGTTGCAGCCACCTGGTATCTGCGACTGCCAGCAGCTCCAAGAGCAAGTCTCTTCACCGCCGGCAGCGTACCTTCTCCCGAAGTTACGGTACCATTTTGCCTAGTTCCTTCACCCGAGTTCTCTCAAGCGCCTTGGTATTCTCTACCCGACCACCTGTGTCGGTTTGGGGTACGATTCCTTACTATCTGAAGCTTAGAGGCTTTTCCCGGAAGCATGGCATCAATGACTTCAGCACCGTAGTGCCTCGACATCGGGTCTCAGCCTTAAGTAATCCCGGATTTGCCTAAGATTACAGCCTACACCCTTGAACCTGGACAACCGTCGCCAGGCCCACCTAGCCTTCTCCGTCCCCCCATCGCAATAGTAAGAAGTACGGGAATATTAACCCGTTTCCCATCGACTACGCCTTTCGGCCTCGCCTTAGGGGTCGACTCACCCTGCCCCGATTAACGTTGGACAGGAACCCTTGGTCTTCCGGCGAGGGAGTTTTTCACTCCCTTTATCGTTACTCATGTCAGCATTCGCACTTCTGATACGTCCAGCACACCTTACGATGCACCTTCAACCGCTTACAGAACGCTCCCCTACCCAATACATAAAATGCATTGCCGCAGCTTCGGTGTATAGCTTAGCCCCGTTAAATCTTCCGCGCAGGCCGACTCGACCAGTGAGCTATTACGCTTTCTTTAAATGATGGCTGCTTCTAAGCCAACATCCTGGCTGTCTGAGCCTTCCCACATCGTTTCCCACTTAGCTATAACTTTGGGACCTTAGCTGGCGGTCTGGGTTGTTTCCCTCTCCACGACGGACGTTAGCACCCGCCGTGTGTCTCCCGGATAGTACTTACTGGTATTCGGAGTTTGCAAAGGGTTGGTAAGTCGGGATGACCCCCTAGCCTTAACAGTGCTCTACCCCCAGTAGTATTCGTCCGAGGCGCTACCTAAATAGCTTTCGGGGAGAACCAGCTATCTCCAGGTTTGATTGGCCTTTCACCCCTAGCCACAAGTCATCCGCTAATTTTTCAACATTAGTCGGTTCGGTCCTCCAGTAAGTGTTACCTCACCTTCAACCTGCCCATGGCTAGATCACCTGGTTTCGGGTCTAATCCTAGCAACTGTACGCCCAGTTAAGACTCGGTTTCCCTACGGCTCCCCTAATCGGTTAACCTTGCTACTAAAATTAAGTCGCTGACCCATTATACAAAAGGTACGCAGTCACCCCGAAGGGCTCCTACTGCTTGTACGTACACGGTTTCAGGTTCTATTTCACTCCCCTCACAGGGGTTCTTTTCGCCTTTCCCTCACGGTACTGGTTCACTATCGGTCAGTCAGGAGTATTTAGCCTTGGAGGATGGTCCCCCCATCTTCAGACAAGATAACACGTGTCCCGTCCTACTCGTTTTCACTGATAATGCGCTACCGGTTACGGGGCTATCACCCTGTATCGCTGTGCTTTCCAGCACATTCACCTGACGCAAAACTAGCTTAAGGGCTAATCCGGGTTCGCTCGCCGCTACTGCCGGAATCTCGGTTGATTTCTCTTCCTCGGGGTACTTAGATGTTTCAGTTCCCCCGGTTCGCCTCGCAACGCTATGTATTCACGTTACGATAACTGCTTATGCAGCTGGGTTTCCCCATTCGGAAATCCAAGAGTATAGTGATTCTTACCATCTTCTCTTGGCTTATCGCAGGTTAGCACGTCCTTCATCGCCTCTGACTGCCCAGGCATCCACCGTGTACGCTTAGTCACTTAACCATACAACCCCAAGAGGTCTTTCGTATGGCTCAACAACCAAGGTTGTTCATCTGAGTTGTGATGAACTGTGTTTCGCCGGACTCTTACACAAGACACTTGAATGTGTGTTGCTTGAGAACTCGTTCTATCTTTCGATAGAACTATTAGTATTGAATTTTAAAAATTCAATTTACTAGTCAGCTTTCCAGATTGTTAAAGAGCATGTGTTTATCGTTAGATAACCACTTTCTAATGATTTTCGGCGGCAAAAAAGCGGACCCAACAAAGTTAACCTTCATTGAATCTGCGTATCCGTGCAGAAAATGATTAGAGAGTGGTGGGCGATACCGGGCTCGAACCAGTGACCCCCTCCTTGTAAGGGAGGTGCTCTCCCAACTGAGCTAATCGCCCTCCGATGTTTTACATCTTCAAAGGAGAAGATGGTGGGTCGTGCAGGATTCGAACCTGCGACCAATTGATTAAAAGTCAACTGCTCTACCAACTGAGCTAACGACCCGTGGCGTCCCATAGGGGAGTCGAACCCCTGTTACCGCCGTGAAAGGGCGGTGTCCTAGGCCTCTAGACGAATGGGACTAAGTGTTTTCAGGTTTGGGTACCTGAACATGTTCTCTACTTTTCGACCAAGCAATCTGTGTGGACACTGCATAAAACGCAGTCATATCGTTAAGGAGGTGATCCAGCCCCAGGTTCCCCTAGGGCTACCTTGTTACGACTTCACCCCAGTCATGAACCACACCGTGGTAAACGCCCTCCCGAAGGTTAAGCTATCTACTTCTGGTGCAGCCCACTCCCATGGTGTGACGGGCGGTGTGTACAAGGCCCGGGAACGTATTCACCGTGGCATTCTGATCCACGATTACTAGCGATTCCGACTTCATGGAGTCGAGTTGCAGACTCCAATCCGGACTACGACGTACTTTCTGGGATTCGCTCACTCTCGCAAGTTGGCAGCCCTCTGTATACGCCATTGTAGCACGTGTGTAGCCCTACTCGTAAGGGCCATGATGACTTGACGTCGTCCCCACCTTCCTCCGGTTTATCACCGGCAGTCTCCCTGGAGTTCCCACCCGAAGTGCTGGCAAACAAGGATAAGGGTTGCGCTCGTTGCGGGACTTAACCCAACATTTCACAACACGAGCTGACGACAGCCATGCAGCACCTGTCTCAGAGTTCCCGAAGGCACCAATCCATCTCTGGAAAGTTCTCTGGATGTCAAGAGTAGGTAAGGTTCTTCGCGTTGCATCGAATTAAACCACATGCTCCACCGCTTGTGCGGGCCCCCGTCAATTCATTTGAGTTTTAATCTTGCGACCGTACTCCCCAGGCGGTCTACTTAACGCGTTAGCTCCGAAAGCCAGTGTTCAAGACACCAACCTCCAAGTAGACATCGTTTACGGCGTGGACTACCAGGGTATCTAATCCTGTTTGCTCCCCACGCTTTCGCATCTGAGCGTCAGTCTTTGTCCAGGGGGCCGCCTTCGCCACCGGTATTCCTTCAGATCTCTACGCATTTCACCGCTACACCTGAAATTCTACCCCCCTCTACAAGACTCTAGCCTGACAGTTCCAAATGCTATTCCGAGGTTGAGCCCCGGGCTTTCACATCTGGCTTAACAAGCCGCCTGCATGCGCTTTACGCCCAGTAATTCCGATTAACGCTCGCACCCTCCGTATTACCGCGGCTGCTGGCACGGAGTTAGCCGGTGCTTCTTCTGTTGCTAACGTCAAACACTGCCGCTATTAACGACAATGCCTTCCTCACAACTGAAAGTGCTTTACAACCCGAAGGCCTTCTTCACACACGCGGCATGGCTGCATCAGGGTTTCCCCCATTGTGCAATATTCCCCACTGCTGCCTCCCGTAGGAGTCTGGACCGTGTCTCAGTTCCAGTGTGGCTGATCATCCTCTCAGACCAGCTAGAGATCGTCGCCTTGGTGAGCTCTTACCTCACCAACTAGCTAATCTCACCTGGGCTAATCCTGACGCGAGAGGCCCGAAGGTCCCCCTCTTTGCTCCGAAGAGATTATGCGGTATTAGCCATCGTTTCCAATGGTTATCCCCCACATCAGGGCATATTCCCAGGCATTACTCACCCGTCCGCCGCTCGCCGCCCATAACGTCCCCCGAAGGTTCAGTCATGTCGCTGCCGCTCGACTTGCATGTGTTAGGCCTGCCGCCAGCGTTCAATCTGAGCCATGATCAAACTCTTCAATTAAAGTTTTGGCTCAATGAATACTGTTAATCCATTACCGAAGTAATGAATGAATTGACTGTGCCGAATCTTGCGATTCGATTTGGTCACTCAGTTTCATTGATAATTCTTTTTGACTATCATTTCACGAGTGCCCACACAGATTGCATGGTCAAATTGTTAAAGAACATATTGCCTTTCAGTGCCTTAGCACTTAAGCAGGACGCGTATAATACGCTACTCACTTTGAAAGTCAACATAAAACTCTAAGAAAACTTAAAGCTCTATGGTGACTTGCTTACGTTGTAAGCAAGTGCAAATTTAAAGCCTGGCGATGTCCTACTCTCACATGGGGAGGCCCCACACTACCATCGGCGCTATTACGTTTCACTGCTGAGTTCGGCATGGGATCAGGTGGGTCCATAATGCTATGGTCGCCAAGCAAAATTCTTACAATCTCGAAAGCTGATGTTCTCGCACTACATTCAAGTGCTCATGGAGTCCGTAAAACCCCTTGGGTGTTGTATGGTTAAGCCTCACGGGCAATTAGTACAGGTTAGCTCAACGCCTCACAACGCTTACACACCCTGCCTATCTACGTCGTAGTCTCCAACAACCCTTCAGGAACCTTATAGGTTCAGGGATGACTCATCTTGAGGCTCGCTTCCCGCTTAGATGCTTTCAGCGGTTATCGATTCCGAACTTAGCTACCGGGCAATGCGTCTGGCGACACAACCCGAACACCAGAGGTTCGTCCACTCCGGTCCTCTCGTACTAGGAGCAGCCCCTCTCAATCATCCAACGCCCACGGCAGATAGGGACCGAACTGTCTCACGACGTTCTAAACCCAGCTCGCGTACCACTTTAAATGGCGAACAGCCATACCCTTGGGACCGACTTCAGCCCCAGGATGTGATGAGCCGACATCGAGGTGCCAAACACCGCCGTCGATATGAACTCTTGGGCGGTATCAGCCTGTTATCCCCGGAGTACCTTTTATCCGTTGAGCGATGGCCCTTCCATACAGAACCACCGGATCACTATGACCTGCTTTCGCACCTGCTCGAACCGTCATTCTCGCAGTCAAGCGGGCTTATGCCATTGCACTAACCTCACGATGTCCGACCGTGATTAGCCCACCTTCGTGCTCCTCCGTTACGCTTTGGGAGGAGACCGCCCCAGTCAAACTACCCACCAGGCACTGTCCGCACCCCGGATAACGGGGCGACGTTAGAACATCAACACTACAAGGGTGGTATTTCAAGGACGGCTCCACCAACACTGGCGTGCTGGTTTCAAAGCCTCCCACCTATCCTACACATGTAGGGTCAATGTTCAGTGCCAAGCTGTAGTAAAGGTTCACGGGGTCTTTCCGTCTAGCCGCGGGTACGCAGCATCTTCACTGCGATTTCAATTTCACTGAGTCTCGGGTGGAGACAGCGTGGCCATCATTACGCCATTCGTGCAGGTCGGAACTTACCCGACAAGGAATTTCGCTACCTTAGGACCGTTATAGTTACGGCCGCCGTTTACCGGGGCTTCGATCAAGAGCTTCGACCGAAGTCTAACCCCATCAATTAACCTTCCGGCACCGGGCAGGCGTCACACCGTATACGTCATCTTTCGATTTTGCACAGTGCTGTGTTTTTAATAAACAGTTGCAGCCACCTGGTATCTGCGACTGCCAGCAGCTCCAAGAGCAAGTCTCTTCACCGCCGGCAGCGTACCTTCTCCCGAAGTTACGGTACCATTTTGCCTAGTTCCTTCACCCGAGTTCTCTCAAGCGCCTTGGTATTCTCTACCCGACCACCTGTGTCGGTTTGGGGTACGATTCCTTACTATCTGAAGCTTAGAGGCTTTTCCCGGAAGCATGGCATCAATGACTTCAGCACCGTAGTGCCTCGACATCGGGTCTCAGCCTTAAGTAATCCCGGATTTGCCTAAGATTACAGCCTACACCCTTGAACCTGGACAACCGTCGCCAGGCCCACCTAGCCTTCTCCGTCCCCCCATCGCAATAGTAAGAAGTACGGGAATATTAACCCGTTTCCCATCGACTACGCCTTTCGGCCTCGCCTTAGGGGTCGACTCACCCTGCCCCGATTAACGTTGGACAGGAACCCTTGGTCTTCCGGCGAGGGAGTTTTTCACTCCCTTTATCGTTACTCATGTCAGCATTCGCACTTCTGATACGTCCAGCACACCTTACGATGCACCTTCAACCGCTTACAGAACGCTCCCCTACCCAATACATAAAATGCATTGCCGCAGCTTCGGTGTATAGCTTAGCCCCGTTAAATCTTCCGCGCAGGCCGACTCGACCAGTGAGCTATTACGCTTTCTTTAAATGATGGCTGCTTCTAAGCCAACATCCTGGCTGTCTGAGCCTTCCCACATCGTTTCCCACTTAGCTATAACTTTGGGACCTTAGCTGGCGGTCTGGGTTGTTTCCCTCTCCACGACGGACGTTAGCACCCGCCGTGTGTCTCCCGGATAGTACTTACTGGTATTCGGAGTTTGCAAAGGGTTGGTAAGTCGGGATGACCCCCTAGCCTTAACAGTGCTCTACCCCCAGTAGTATTCGTCCGAGGCGCTACCTAAATAGCTTTCGGGGAGAACCAGCTATCTCCAGGTTTGATTGGCCTTTCACCCCTAGCCACAAGTCATCCGCTAATTTTTCAACATTAGTCGGTTCGGTCCTCCAGTAAGTGTTACCTCACCTTCAACCTGCCCATGGCTAGATCACCTGGTTTCGGGTCTAATCCTAGCAACTGTACGCCCAGTTAAGACTCGGTTTCCCTACGGCTCCCCTAATCGGTTAACCTTGCTACTAAAATTAAGTCGCTGACCCATTATACAAAAGGTACGCAGTCACCCCGAAGGGCTCCTACTGCTTGTACGTACACGGTTTCAGGTTCTATTTCACTCCCCTCACAGGGGTTCTTTTCGCCTTTCCCTCACGGTACTGGTTCACTATCGGTCAGTCAGGAGTATTTAGCCTTGGAGGATGGTCCCCCCATCTTCAGACAAGATAACACGTGTCCCGTCCTACTCGTTTTCACTGATAATGCGCTACCGGTTACGGGGCTATCACCCTGTATCGCTGTGCTTTCCAGCACATTCACCTGACGCAAAACTAGCTTAAGGGCTAATCCGGGTTCGCTCGCCGCTACTGCCGGAATCTCGGTTGATTTCTCTTCCTCGGGGTACTTAGATGTTTCAGTTCCCCCGGTTCGCCTCGCAACGCTATGTATTCACGTTACGATAACTGCTTATGCAGCTGGGTTTCCCCATTCGGAAATCCAAGAGTATAGTGATTCTTACCATCTTCTCTTGGCTTATCGCAGGTTAGCACGTCCTTCATCGCCTCTGACTGCCCAGGCATCCACCGTGTACGCTTAGTCACTTAACCATACAACCCCAAGAGGTCTTTCGTATGGCTCAACAACCAAGGTTGTTCATCTGAGTATGATGAACTGTGTTTCGCCGGACTCTTACACAAGACACTTGAATGTGTGTTGCTTGAGAACTCGTTCTTCATAAAGAAGAACAAAATAAATCAATCTATCGATTGAATTTACTAGTCAGCTTTCCAGATTGTTAAAGAGCATGTGTTTGTCTTTCGACATCCACTTTCTAAACACACTCACAAGAATGTTTTTAGAGAGTGGTGGAGCTAAGCAGGATCGAACTGCTGACCTCCTGCGTGCAAGGCAGGCGCTCTCCCAGCTGAGCTATAGCCCCATCGAAATACCGATACCGTCACCACATCCTCTGGGAGAAGAAGTGGTGGGTCTGAGTGGACTTGAACCACCGACCTCACCCTTATCAGGGGTGCGCTCTAACCACCTGAGCTACAGACCCGATACCGTATGTCTTTTACTATTAACCAAGCAATCTGTGTGGACACTGCATAAAACGCAGTCATATCGTTAAGGAGGTGATCCAGCCCCAGGTTCCCCTAGGGCTACCTTGTTACGACTTCACCCCAGTCATGAACCACACCGTGGTAAACGCCCTCCCGAAGGTTAAGCTATCTACTTCTGGTGCAGCCCACTCCCATGGTGTGACGGGCGGTGTGTACAAGGCCCGGGAACGTATTCACCGTGGCATTCTGATCCACGATTACTAGCGATTCCGACTTCATGGAGTCGAGTTGCAGACTCCAATCCGGACTACGACGTACTTTCTGGGATTCGCTCACTCTCGCAAGTTGGCAGCCCTCTGTATACGCCATTGTAGCACGTGTGTAGCCCTACTCGTAAGGGCCATGATGACTTGACGTCGTCCCCACCTTCCTCCGGTTTATCACCGGCAGTCTCCCTGGAGTTCCCACCCGAAGTGCTGGCAAACAAGGATAAGGGTTGCGCTCGTTGCGGGACTTAACCCAACATTTCACAACACGAGCTGACGACAGCCATGCAGCACCTGTCTCAGAGTTCCCGAAGGCACCAATCCATCTCTGGAAAGTTCTCTGGATGTCAAGAGTAGGTAAGGTTCTTCGCGTTGCATCGAATTAAACCACATGCTCCACCGCTTGTGCGGGCCCCCGTCAATTCATTTGAGTTTTAATCTTGCGACCGTACTCCCCAGGCGGTCTACTTAACGCGTTAGCTCCGAAAGCCAGTGCTCAAGGCACCAACCTCCAAGTAGACATCGTTTACGGCGTGGACTACCAGGGTATCTAATCCTGTTTGCTCCCCACGCTTTCGCATCTGAGCGTCAGTCTTTGTCCAGGGGGCCGCCTTCGCCACCGGTATTCCTTCAGATCTCTACGCATTTCACCGCTACACCTGAAATTCTACCCCCCTCTACAAGACTCTAGCCTGACAGTTCCAAATGCTATTCCGAGGTTGAGCCCCGGGCTTTCACATCTGGCTTAACAAGCCGCCTGCATGCGCTTTACGCCCAGTAATTCCGATTAACGCTCGCACCCTCCGTATTACCGCGGCTGCTGGCACGGAGTTAGCCGGTGCTTCTTCTGTTGCTAACGTCAAACACTGCCGCTATTAACGACAATGCCTTCCTCACAACTGAAAGTGCTTTACAACCCGAAGGCCTTCTTCACACACGCGGCATGGCTGCATCAGGGTTTCCCCCATTGTGCAATATTCCCCACTGCTGCCTCCCGTAGGAGTCTGGACCGTGTCTCAGTTCCAGTGTGGCTGATCATCCTCTCAGACCAGCTAGAGATCGTCGCCTTGGTGAGCTCTTACCTCACCAACTAGCTAATCTCACCTGGGCTAATCCTGACGCGAGAGGCCCGAAGGTCCCCCTCTTTGCTCCGAAGAGATTATGCGGTATTAGCCATCGTTTCCAATGGTTATCCCCCACATCAGGGCATATTCCCAGGCATTACTCACCCGTCCGCCGCTCGCCGCCCATAACGTCCCCCGAAGGTTCAGTCATGTCGCTGCCGCTCGACTTGCATGTGTTAGGCCTGCCGCCAGCGTTCAATCTGAGCCATGATCAAACTCTTCAATTAAAGTTTTGGCTCAATGAATACTGTTAATCCATTACCGAAGTAATGAATGAATTGACTGTGCCGAATCTTGCGATTCGATTTGGTCACTCAGTTTCATTGATAATTCTTTTTGACTATCATTTCACGAGTGCCCACACAGATTGCATGGTCAAATTGTTAAAGAACGTTGACTTTCAATGCCTTGGCACTTCGCGTCTCAGCAAGTCAGGAGGCGTATAATACGCGTTTCTGATATCCAGTCAAGACAAAATTTTCATCTTTTTTCGCAGTTGGCGAAAAAGTAAAAACCTTCTGTTGACGTCGCTCACATTGCAATCAGTCGGAGCGAAAGAAAAGCCCGCTGAACCCAGCGGGCTTATCCGTAATTCAAGCCTGGCGATGTCCTACTCTCACATGGGGAGGCCCCACACTACCATCGGCGCTATTACGTTTCACTGCTGAGTTCGGCATGGGATCAGGTGGGTCCATAATGCTATGGTCGCCAAGCAAAATTCTTACAATCTCGAAAGCTGATGTTCTCGCACTACATTCAAGTGCTCATGGAGTCCGTTAAAACCCCTTGGGTGTTGTATGGTTAAGCCTCACGGGCAATTAGTACAGGTTAGCTCAACGCCTCACAACGCTTACACACCCTGCCTATCTACGTCGTAGTCTCCAACAACCCTTCAGGAACCTTATAGGTTCAGGGATGACTCATCTTGAGGCTCGCTTCCCGCTTAGATGCTTTCAGCGGTTATCGATTCCGAACTTAGCTACCGGGCAATGCGTCTGGCGACACAACCCGAACACCAGAGGTTCGTCCACTCCGGTCCTCTCGTACTAGGAGCAGCCCCTCTCAATCATCCAACGCCCACGGCAGATAGGGACCGAACTGTCTCACGACGTTCTAAACCCAGCTCGCGTACCACTTTAAATGGCGAACAGCCATACCCTTGGGACCGACTTCAGCCCCAGGATGTGATGAGCCGACATCGAGGTGCCAAACACCGCCGTCGATATGAACTCTTGGGCGGTATCAGCCTGTTATCCCCGGAGTACCTTTTATCCGTTGAGCGATGGCCCTTCCATACAGAACCACCGGATCACTATGACCTGCTTTCGCACCTGCTCGAACCGTCATTCTCGCAGTCAAGCGGGCTTATGCCATTGCACTAACCTCACGATGTCCGACCGTGATTAGCCCACCTTCGTGCTCCTCCGTTACGCTTTGGGAGGAGACCGCCCCAGTCAAACTACCCACCAGGCACTGTCCGCACCCCGGATAACGGGGCGACGTTAGAACATCAACACTACAAGGGTGGTATTTCAAGGACGGCTCCACCAACACTGGCGTGCTGGTTTCAAAGCCTCCCACCTATCCTACACATGTAGGGTCAATGTTCAGTGCCAAGCTGTAGTAAAGGTTCACGGGGTCTTTCCGTCTAGCCGCGGGTACGCAGCATCTTCACTGCGATTTCAATTTCACTGAGTCTCGGGTGGAGACAGCGTGGCCATCATTACGCCATTCGTGCAGGTCGGAACTTACCCGACAAGGAATTTCGCTACCTTAGGACCGTTATAGTTACGGCCGCCGTTTACCGGGGCTTCGATCAAGAGCTTCGACCGAAGTCTAACCCCATCAATTAACCTTCCGGCACCGGGCAGGCGTCACACCGTATACGTCATCTTTCGATTTTGCACAGTGCTGTGTTTTTAATAAACAGTTGCAGCCACCTGGTATCTGCGACTGCCAGCAGCTCCAAGAGCAAGTCTCTTCACCGCCGGCAGCGTACCTTCTCCCGAAGTTACGGTACCATTTTGCCTAGTTCCTTCACCCGAGTTCTCTCAAGCGCCTTGGTATTCTCTACCCGACCACCTGTGTCGGTTTGGGGTACGATTCCTTACTATCTGAAGCTTAGAGGCTTTTCCCGGAAGCATGGCATCAATGACTTCAGCACCGTAGTGCCTCGACATCGGGTCTCAGCCTTAAGTAATCCCGGATTTGCCTAAGATTACAGCCTACACCCTTGAACCTGGACAACCGTCGCCAGGCCCACCTAGCCTTCTCCGTCCCCCCATCGCAATAGTAAGAAGTACGGGAATATTAACCCGTTTCCCATCGACTACGCCTTTCGGCCTCGCCTTAGGGGTCGACTCACCCTGCCCCGATTAACGTTGGACAGGAACCCTTGGTCTTCCGGCGAGGGAGTTTTTCACTCCCTTTATCGTTACTCATGTCAGCATTCGCACTTCTGATACGTCCAGCACACCTTACGATGCACCTTCAACCGCTTACAGAACGCTCCCCTACCCAATACATAAAATGCATTGCCGCAGCTTCGGTGTATAGCTTAGCCCCGTTAAATCTTCCGCGCAGGCCGACTCGACCAGTGAGCTATTACGCTTTCTTTAAATGATGGCTGCTTCTAAGCCAACATCCTGGCTGTCTGAGCCTTCCCACATCGTTTCCCACTTAGCTATAACTTTGGGACCTTAGCTGGCGGTCTGGGTTGTTTCCCTCTCCACGACGGACGTTAGCACCCGCCGTGTGTCTCCCGGATAGTACTTACTGGTATTCGGAGTTTGCAAAGGGTTGGTAAGTCGGGATGACCCCCTAGCCTTAACAGTGCTCTACCCCCAGTAGTATTCGTCCGAGGCGCTACCTAAATAGCTTTCGGGGAGAACCAGCTATCTCCAGGTTTGATTGGCCTTTCACCCCTAGCCACAAGTCATCCGCTAATTTTTCAACATTAGTCGGTTCGGTCCTCCAGTAAGTGTTACCTCACCTTCAACCTGCCCATGGCTAGATCACCTGGTTTCGGGTCTAATCCTAGCAACTGTACGCCCAGTTAAGACTCGGTTTCCCTACGGCTCCCCTAATCGGTTAACCTTGCTACTAAAATTAAGTCGCTGACCCATTATACAAAAGGTACGCAGTCACCCCGAAGGGCTCCTACTGCTTGTACGTACACGGTTTCAGGTTCTATTTCACTCCCCTCACAGGGGTTCTTTTCGCCTTTCCCTCACGGTACTGGTTCACTATCGGTCAGTCAGGAGTATTTAGCCTTGGAGGATGGTCCCCCCATCTTCAGACAAGATAACACGTGTCCCGTCCTACTCGTTTTCACTGATAATGCGCTACCGGTTACGGGGCTATCACCCTGTATCGCTGTGCTTTCCAGCACATTCACCTGACGCAAAACTAGCTTAAGGGCTAATCCGGGTTCGCTCGCCGCTACTGCCGGAATCTCGGTTGATTTCTCTTCCTCGGGGTACTTAGATGTTTCAGTTCCCCCGGTTCGCCTCGCAACGCTATGTATTCACGTTACGATAACTGCTTATGCAGCTGGGTTTCCCCATTCGGAAATCCAAGAGTATAGTGATTCTTACCATCTTCTCTTGGCTTATCGCAGGTTAGCACGTCCTTCATCGCCTCTGACTGCCCAGGCATCCACCGTGTACGCTTAGTCACTTAACCATACAACCCCAAGGGGTCTGTTCGTATGGCTCAACAACCAAGGTTGTTCATCTGAGTATGATGAACTGTGTTTCGCCGGACTCTTACACAAGACACTTGAATGTGTGTTGCTTGAGAACTCGTTCTTCATAAAGAAGAACAAAATAAATCAATCTATCGATTGAATTTACTAGTCAGCTTTCCAGATTGTTAAAGAGCATAACGCAAAAGCGTTAATCAATAACTGACGTTATTCATTAGCACTTTTGCTCATTCTAAAACCATTTCACCAAGCAATCTGTGTGGACACTGCGCAAACGCAGTCTATCGTTAAGGAGGTGATCCAGCCCCAGGTTCCCCTAGGGCTACCTTGTTACGACTTCACCCCAGTCATGAACCACACCGTGGTAAACGCCCTCCCGAAGGTTAAGCTATCTACTTCTGGTGCAGCCCACTCCCATGGTGTGACGGGCGGTGTGTACAAGGCCCGGGAACGTATTCACCGTGGCATTCTGATCCACGATTACTAGCGATTCCGACTTCATGGAGTCGAGTTGCAGACTCCAATCCGGACTACGACGTACTTTCTGGGATTCGCTCACTCTCGCAAGTTGGCAGCCCTCTGTATACGCCATTGTAGCACGTGTGTAGCCCTACTCGTAAGGGCCATGATGACTTGACGTCGTCCCCACCTTCCTCCGGTTTATCACCGGCAGTCTCCCTGGAGTTCCCACCCGAAGTGCTGGCAAACAAGGATAAGGGTTGCGCTCGTTGCGGGACTTAACCCAACATTTCACAACACGAGCTGACGACAGCCATGCAGCACCTGTCTCAGAGTTCCCGAAGGCACCAATCCATCTCTGGAAAGTTCTCTGGATGTCAAGAGTAGGTAAGGTTCTTCGCGTTGCATCGAATTAAACCACATGCTCCACCGCTTGTGCGGGCCCCCGTCAATTCATTTGAGTTTTAATCTTGCGACCGTACTCCCCAGGCGGTCTACTTAACGCGTTAGCTCCGAAAGCCAGTGTTCAAGACACCAACCTCCAAGTAGACATCGTTTACGGCGTGGACTACCAGGGTATCTAATCCTGTTTGCTCCCCACGCTTTCGCATCTGAGCGTCAGTCTTTGTCCAGGGGGCCGCCTTCGCCACCGGTATTCCTTCAGATCTCTACGCATTTCACCGCTACACCTGAAATTCTACCCCCCTCTACAAGACTCTAGCCTGACAGTTCCAAATGCTATTCCGAGGTTGAGCCCCGGGCTTTCACATCTGGCTTAACAAGCCGCCTGCATGCGCTTTACGCCCAGTAATTCCGATTAACGCTCGCACCCTCCGTATTACCGCGGCTGCTGGCACGGAGTTAGCCGGTGCTTCTTCTGTTGCTAACGTCAAACACTGCCGCTATTAACGACAACGCCTTCCTCACAACTGAAAGTGCTTTACAACCCGAAGGCCTTCTTCACACACGCGGCATGGCTGCATCAGGGTTTCCCCCATTGTGCAATATTCCCCACTGCTGCCTCCCGTAGGAGTCTGGACCGTGTCTCAGTTCCAGTGTGGCTGATCATCCTCTCAGACCAGCTAGAGATCGTCGCCTTGGTGAGCTCTTACCTCACCAACTAGCTAATCTCACCTGGGCTAATCCTGACGCGAGAGGCCCGAAGGTCCCCCTCTTTGCTCCGAAGAGATTATGCGGTATTAGCCATCGTTTCCAATGGTTATCCCCCACATCAGGGCATATTCCCAGGCATTACTCACCCGTCCGCCGCTCGCCGCCCATAACGTCCCCCGAAGGTTCAGTCATGTCGCTGCCGCTCGACTTGCATGTGTTAGGCCTGCCGCCAGCGTTCAATCTGAGCCATGATCAAACTCTTCAATTAAAGTTTTGGCTCAATGAATACTGTTAATCCATTACCGAAGTAATGAATGAATTGACTGTGCCGAATCTTGCGATTCGATTTGGTCACTCAGTTTCATTGATAATTCTTTTTGACTATCATTTCACGAGTGCCCACACAGATTGCATGGTCAAATTGTTAAAGAACATATTGCCTTTCAGTGCCTTAGCACTTAAGCAGGACGCGTATAATACGCTACTCACTTTGAAAGTCAACATAAAACTCTAAGAAAACTTAAAGCTCTATGGTGACTTGCTTACGTTGTAAGCAAGTGCCCTATTTGTCTTCACTTTTTAAAAGTGAAAATAAATTGGAAGCCTGGCGATGTCCTACTCTCACATGGGGAGGCCCCACACTACCATCGGCGCTATTACGTTTCACTGCTGAGTTCGGCATGGGATCAGGTGGGTCCATAATGCTATGGTCGCCAAGCAAAATTCTTACAATCTCGAAAGCTGATGTTCTCGCACTACATTCAAGTGCTCATGGAGTCCGTTAAAACCCCTTGGGTGTTGTATGGTTAAGCCTCACGGGCAATTAGTACAGGTTAGCTCAACGCCTCACAACGCTTACACACCCTGCCTATCTACGTCGTAGTCTCCAACAACCCTTCAGGAACCTTATAGGTTCAGGGATGACTCATCTTGAGGCTCGCTTCCCGCTTAGATGCTTTCAGCGGTTATCGATTCCGAACTTAGCTACCGGGCAATGCGTCTGGCGACACAACCCGAACACCAGAGGTTCGTCCACTCCGGTCCTCTCGTACTAGGAGCAGCCCCTCTCAATCATCCAACGCCCACGGCAGATAGGGACCGAACTGTCTCACGACGTTCTAAACCCAGCTCGCGTACCACTTTAAATGGCGAACAGCCATACCCTTGGGACCGACTTCAGCCCCAGGATGTGATGAGCCGACATCGAGGTGCCAAACACCGCCGTCGATATGAACTCTTGGGCGGTATCAGCCTGTTATCCCCGGAGTACCTTTTATCCGTTGAGCGATGGCCCTTCCATACAGAACCACCGGATCACTATGACCTGCTTTCGCACCTGCTCGAACCGTCATTCTCGCAGTCAAGCGGGCTTATGCCATTGCACTAACCTCACGATGTCCGACCGTGATTAGCCCACCTTCGTGCTCCTCCGTTACGCTTTGGGAGGAGACCGCCCCAGTCAAACTACCCACCAGGCACTGTCCGCACCCCGGATAACGGGGCGACGTTAGAACATCAACACTACAAGGGTGGTATTTCAAGGACGGCTCCACCAACACTGGCGTGCTGGTTTCAAAGCCTCCCACCTATCCTACACATGTAGGGTCAATGTTCAGTGCCAAGCTGTAGTAAAGGTTCACGGGGTCTTTCCGTCTAGCCGCGGGTACGCAGCATCTTCACTGCGATTTCAATTTCACTGAGTCTCGGGTGGAGACAGCGTGGCCATCATTACGCCATTCGTGCAGGTCGGAACTTACCCGACAAGGAATTTCGCTACCTTAGGACCGTTATAGTTACGGCCGCCGTTTACCGGGGCTTCGATCAAGAGCTTCGACCGAAGTCTAACCCCATCAATTAACCTTCCGGCACCGGGCAGGCGTCACACCGTATACGTCATCTTTCGATTTTGCACAGTGCTGTGTTTTTAATAAACAGTTGCAGCCACCTGGTATCTGCGACTGCCAGCAGCTCCAAGAGCAAGTCTCTTCACCGCCGGCAGCGTACCTTCTCCCGAAGTTACGGTACCATTTTGCCTAGTTCCTTCACCCGAGTTCTCTCAAGCGCCTTGGTATTCTCTACCCGACCACCTGTGTCGGTTTGGGGTACGATTCCTTACTATCTGAAGCTTAGAGGCTTTTCCCGGAAGCATGGCATCAATGACTTCAGCACCGTAGTGCCTCGACATCGGGTCTCAGCCTTAAGTAATCCCGGATTTGCCTAAGATTACAGCCTACACCCTTGAACCTGGACAACCGTCGCCAGGCCCACCTAGCCTTCTCCGTCCCCCCATCGCAATAGTAAGAAGTACGGGAATATTAACCCGTTTCCCATCGACTACGCCTTTCGGCCTCGCCTTAGGGGTCGACTCACCCTGCCCCGATTAACGTTGGACAGGAACCCTTGGTCTTCCGGCGAGGGAGTTTTTCACTCCCTTTATCGTTACTCATGTCAGCATTCGCACTTCTGATACGTCCAGCACACCTTACGATGCACCTTCAACCGCTTACAGAACGCTCCCCTACCCAATACATAAAATGCATTGCCGCAGCTTCGGTGTATAGCTTAGCCCCGTTAAATCTTCCGCGCAGGCCGACTCGACCAGTGAGCTATTACGCTTTCTTTAAATGATGGCTGCTTCTAAGCCAACATCCTGGCTGTCTGAGCCTTCCCACATCGTTTCCCACTTAGCTATAACTTTGGGACCTTAGCTGGCGGTCTGGGTTGTTTCCCTCTCCACGACGGACGTTAGCACCCGCCGTGTGTCTCCCGGATAGTACTTACTGGTATTCGGAGTTTGCAAAGGGTTGGTAAGTCGGGATGACCCCCTAGCCTTAACAGTGCTCTACCCCCAGTAGTATTCGTCCGAGGCGCTACCTAAATAGCTTTCGGGGAGAACCAGCTATCTCCAGGTTTGATTGGCCTTTCACCCCTAGCCACAAGTCATCCGCTAATTTTTCAACATTAGTCGGTTCGGTCCTCCAGTAAGTGTTACCTCACCTTCAACCTGCCCATGGCTAGATCACCTGGTTTCGGGTCTAATCCTAGCAACTGTACGCCCAGTTAAGACTCGGTTTCCCTACGGCTCCCCTAATCGGTTAACCTTGCTACTAAAATTAAGTCGCTGACCCATTATACAAAAGGTACGCAGTCACCCCGAAGGGCTCCTACTGCTTGTACGTACACGGTTTCAGGTTCTATTTCACTCCCCTCACAGGGGTTCTTTTCGCCTTTCCCTCACGGTACTGGTTCACTATCGGTCAGTCAGGAGTATTTAGCCTTGGAGGATGGTCCCCCCATCTTCAGACAAGATAACACGTGTCCCGTCCTACTCGTTTTCACTGATAATGCGCTACCGGTTACGGGGCTATCACCCTGTATCGCTGTGCTTTCCAGCACATTCACCTGACGCAAAACTAGCTTAAGGGCTAATCCGGGTTCGCTCGCCGCTACTGCCGGAATCTCGGTTGATTTCTCTTCCTCGGGGTACTTAGATGTTTCAGTTCCCCCGGTTCGCCTCGCAACGCTATGTATTCACGTTACGATAACTGCTTATGCAGCTGGGTTTCCCCATTCGGAAATCCAAGAGTATAGTGATTCTTACCATCTTCTCTTGGCTTATCGCAGGTTAGCACGTCCTTCATCGCCTCTGACTGCCCAGGCATCCACCGTGTACGCTTAGTCACTTAACCATACAACCCCAAGGGGTCTGTTCGTATGGCTCAACAACCAAGGTTGTTCATCTGAGTATGATGAACTGTGTTTCGCCGGACTCTTACACAAGACACTTGAATGTGTGTTGCTTGAGAACTCGTTCTTCATAAAGAAGAACAAAATAAATCAATCTATCGATTGAATTTACTAGTCAGCTTTCCAGATTGTTAAAGAGCATAACGCAAAAGCGTTAATCAATAACTGACGTTATTCATTAGCACTTTTGCTCATTCTAAAACCATTTCACCAAGCAATCTGTGTGGACACTGCGCAAACGCAGTCTATCGTTAAGGAGGTGATCCAGCCCCAGGTTCCCCTAGGGCTACCTTGTTACGACTTCACCCCAGTCATGAACCACACCGTGGTAAACGCCCTCCCGAAGGTTAAGCTATCTACTTCTGGTGCAGCCCACTCCCATGGTGTGACGGGCGGTGTGTACAAGGCCCGGGAACGTATTCACCGTGGCATTCTGATCCACGATTACTAGCGATTCCGACTTCATGGAGTCGAGTTGCAGACTCCAATCCGGACTACGACGTACTTTCTGGGATTCGCTCACTCTCGCAAGTTGGCAGCCCTCTGTATACGCCATTGTAGCACGTGTGTAGCCCTACTCGTAAGGGCCATGATGACTTGACGTCGTCCCCACCTTCCTCCGGTTTATCACCGGCAGTCTCCCTGGAGTTCCCACCC
Organism: Photobacterium sp. DA100; assembly: GCF_029223585.1. Lineage (NCBI taxonomy): Bacteria > Pseudomonadati > Pseudomonadota > Gammaproteobacteria > Vibrionales > Vibrionaceae > Photobacterium > Photobacterium sp. DA100. The sequence continues at coordinate 3,526,522 of NZ_CP119423.1, forward strand.
GAAGTGCTGGCAAACAAGGATAAGGGTTGCGCTCGTTGCGGGACTTAACCCAACATTTCACAACACGAGCTGACGACAGCCATGCAGCACCTGTCTCAGAGTTCCCGAAGGCACCAATCCATCTCTGGAAAGTTCTCTGGATGTCAAGAGTAGGTAAGGTTCTTCGCGTTGCATCGAATTAAACCACATGCTCCACCGCTTGTGCGGGCCCCCGTCAATTCATTTGAGTTTTAATCTTGCGACCGTACTCCCCAGGCGGTCTACTTAACGCGTTAGCTCCGAAAGCCAGTGTTCAAGACACCAACCTCCAAGTAGACATCGTTTACGGCGTGGACTACCAGGGTATCTAATCCTGTTTGCTCCCCACGCTTTCGCATCTGAGCGTCAGTCTTTGTCCAGGGGGCCGCCTTCGCCACCGGTATTCCTTCAGATCTCTACGCATTTCACCGCTACACCTGAAATTCTACCCCCCTCTACAAGACTCTAGCCTGACAGTTCCAAATGCTATTCCGAGGTTGAGCCCCGGGCTTTCACATCTGGCTTAACAAGCCGCCTGCATGCGCTTTACGCCCAGTAATTCCGATTAACGCTCGCACCCTCCGTATTACCGCGGCTGCTGGCACGGAGTTAGCCGGTGCTTCTTCTGTTGCTAACGTCAAACACTGCCGCTATTAACGACAATGCCTTCCTCACAACTGAAAGTGCTTTACAACCCGAAGGCCTTCTTCACACACGCGGCATGGCTGCATCAGGGTTTCCCCCATTGTGCAATATTCCCCACTGCTGCCTCCCGTAGGAGTCTGGACCGTGTCTCAGTTCCAGTGTGGCTGATCATCCTCTCAGACCAGCTAGAGATCGTCGCCTTGGTGAGCTCTTACCTCACCAACTAGCTAATCTCACCTGGGCTAATCCTGACGCGAGAGGCCCGAAGGTCCCCCTCTTTGCTCCGAAGAGATTATGCGGTATTAGCCATCGTTTCCAATGGTTATCCCCCACATCAGGGCATATTCCCAGGCATTACTCACCCGTCCGCCGCTCGCCGCCCATAACATCCCCCGAAGGTTCAGTCATGTCGCTGCCGCTCGACTTGCATGTGTTAGGCCTGCCGCCAGCGTTCAATCTGAGCCATGATCAAACTCTTCAATTAAAGTTTTGGCTCAATGAATACTGTTATTACTTATTTCTAAGTAAGAATTGACTGTGCCGAATCTTGCGATTCGATTTGGTCACTCAGTTTCATTGATAATTCTTTTGTTGACTATCATTTCACGAGTGCCCACACAGATTGCATGGTCAAATTGTTAAAGAGCGTTGACTCAACACTTCGTGCCGGTCGAGGCTGCGTATCTTACCACCGCAAACCTTGCTGTCAACAACTAATTTCAAATTAATTTTTTCGAAACCCTTTATCGACAACGCTTACTGAAGGAATTGTTCTTTTTTTGAAGAACTCAACACACCTCACCAAGCAAGGCCGGCAATTTTAAATATTTACAGCCTGAGGTCAAGCCCAAAACTGTCAAGTAAACTTACCGATCTCATCACCAACAAGTTATCCACATATTATGAATAGCTTACTAAGAAGCCGTAACTGCGTTGGTGAGGCGGCATTATAGGGAGAGGAAAACTAATGGCAATGGTTTTTTTTACTTTTTTTGCCAGTTGATGACAAAAAGAACTTAAACACTAAAAAAAATCAAAAAATAGCCAAAAAACAAATCCACTCTTCACTTTTGGAACGCAACGTTAAGCGTAGACAATAAATAAGAGAAGAGTGGTACAACCTTAAGAAAATAACTGTTGGCCTATTATGAGTGGCTGACGACAAAGAATGGGTTAAGCAGATCTTCACGATGATATGACAAAGGCAAACCCTCCAGAGTTTTAACCTGTCCCCCGGCACTTTCAGCAACACATTGCCCAGCCGCCGTGTCCCACATCATGGTAGGCCCTAGTCGAGGGTAGTACTGCGCTTGTCCCTCTGCGACAAGGCAGAACTTTAATGATGACCCCGCTTCCATCATCTGATATTGAGAAAACTGAGCCAGGAAATCTGCCAAGGCGGGACTTGGATGTGAGCGACTACCGACGATAACAGGCGGTAGTGTTGCTTTTGTCTTGATCAGAGACCATTCATTATTAATAACACTCCATGCCCGACTACCGTCACCCAACCAGCTTTTTTCCAAAACTGGCGCATGAACAACCGCCAACACAGGACGGCCATGTTCAATCAGCGCAATGTTCACGGTGAACTCGCCATTCTTTCGTAAATATTCTTTGGTTCCATCCAGCGGATCCACCAGCCAGAATGTCTGCCAGTTTTTTCTCTCTGACCATGGGGTATGTGCTGACTCTTCAGACACAATCGGAATATCGGGCGTTAACAATGCCAGCTTTTTCATAATGATCGCATTAGCGGCCAGATCAGCTGCAGTCACCGGGCTACGATCGGCTTTTTCAGTCACTTCTACATGTGTATGGTAAAGCGCCATAATGGCCTTACCAGCCTCAAGGGCAATGTGGTGCAACGACTCAAGCTGATTTCCCAAACCTCACTCCTTCCATTATTCAATAATCTTTCGTGCTGTGAGGGCATCCACACAGAGGTCTACGAGCTTTTGGACATCTTGATTACCCGCAGCTAAATGAATTTCTGCATTCAATGGCTGCTCATATTCAGAATCAATACCCGTAAACTGCTTAATCTCTCCTGCTCGGGCTTTTTTATAGAGCCCTTTGGGATCACGCCTTTCACACTCATCCAGCGGTGTATCCACAAAGACTTCCAAAAACTCTCCCGATGGCAACATATCACGTACCAATCGGCGTTCATGACGATGCGGAGAAATGAACGCACTCAGCACTATCAAACCCGCATCGGCCATGAGCTTAGCCACTTCACCAATACGGCGGATATTTTCCCGGCGATCTTCAGTGGAAAACCCGAGGTCCTGACATAAGCCATGACGAACATTATCGCCATCGAGTAAATAGGTGTGGTACCCCATCTCAGCTAAACGATGCTCCAATGCCCCAGCAATTGTCGATTTCCCCGCTCCGCTTAACCCTGTAAACCATAATACACACGGTTGCTGATTCTTTTGTTTCGCCCTGTGGGCTTTATCTATCTGGTGAGTATGCCAAACGATATTGTCATTACTTGTCGAACGAATAGCCGACGTCATAGCTAACTCCATTTACATTTATCATCAAAAAGGAAAAAGTCGTGGTATCAAAACCAGAACAACTGCCGAATACACCAATGAAATAGGGAGTCCGACACGCAAATAATCTTTCAGCTGATAATTTCCCACGCTATAAACCAGCAAGTTAGTTTGGTAGCCATAGGGAGAAATAAAACTGGCGCTGGCACCAAACAAAATCGCCATGATGAACGGCATAGGGTCAACGCCATAGCTGACCGAAAGGCTATAAGCAACGGGAAAAGCCAATGCTGCCGCCGCATTGTTCGTTACTAACTCCGTCAAAACCAAAGTCAGCAGGTAAACAGCAACCAACGCACCATACATTCCCCAGTCGGCAAATCCGATCATCAGCATCTCCCCCATCCGTTCCGAGAGTCCGCTAGAAAGCATCAACTGCGCCAGAGACAGCGCCGAGCCAACAATCACGACAATATCAATGGGGAAGCGGCGCCTCAGTTCCGCAAAAGTTACAACGCCTGAAGCAATCAGCAATAACAAATACGCCGCCAGCCCCTTGATAATTGGGAGTACATTCAACAGCGCTGCAGCAATCACCACCATGAAACCCAAAAGCACGGTGAGGCTCTTTTGGCTATCGAGCCTAGCACTGGAGTCCAAACCATTTACCAGGACAAATTCGCGATTAAGTTGCTGCTTTTTACTATTAAAGGTTTTTCCCGGCACCACGACCAAGGTATCACCCGCATGAAGCTCTATGTTTCCGAGCCCACCAGCAAGCCTTTCATGGCCACGGCGAATTGCCACCACCACCGCATCAAAACGCTCACGGAACTGAACGCTCTTTAAGGTTTTGCCACGGATCCCGGCTGAGTGGCTGACAATGACTTCCAGCATGGACTGTCCATTGAGGTGATGCTGGCCAAAAAGCTGAAGGCCATTAATTTCCTGCAGGGTCGTTACACTTTCCACATCACCGCAAAATAGCAAAGTATCCCCCGCTTTGAGCTGTGTATCCGGGCAAACAGGTGCCAATGTCACCCCATCACGGATTATTTCCGCCAAGAACAACCGACGCAGTGCCCTCAACCCGTTTTCGGCCACTGTTTTTCCTACCAAAGGAGAGCCACCGACAACTTTGGCCTCCAAAAAATAGGGCAGGTCGTCTTGCGAATTCTCGTCATATATCGGAAGGAGGTAACTTAGCGGGATCAAAATCAACAGGCCGATCGCCAGCACCGCCAGACCTATGGTCGTGGGTGCAAAGAAACTCAAACTGGGCAGACCGGCATCTTCGACAAAGCTGTTAATGATCAAGTTTGTCGAGGTGCCAATTAGCGTCAGCGTCCCACCGAGAATGGCGGTATAGGACAGAGGGATCAGCAAACGCGATGGGGCGTGGCGCTGATTTCGCTTGATCGCTCCGATCAAAGAGACTACGACTGCAGTGTTGTTAGTAAAGGAGGAAAGAAAGGCGGTCGATAACCCCAGTTTAGCAACAACCGTCGATTGTCCCCCACTCGATATTTGCTTACCAACCCAGCTGATCAAACGGGTTTTCTCCAATCCAATAGAAACAAGGATAAGCAACACCAAGGTTAATAGAGAGGAATTAGTAAAATTGCCAGCCAAGGTTGGCAAGTCAATCATCCCAGCCTGAAAACCGATAAAGGCAGCCCCGGCAAACAGGTATGCTGGCTTGATCCTTGTTGTTAGCAGGCAGGTTACTATCACCATTAACATGGCAAGAACCATTCCTTGTTCCCATTGCATCATCAATTACCCCAGCAACTTACCGATGTCCTTCGCCTGCCAGTGAGGAAAGTGCTTGCGGATCAGGGCATTGAGTTCAACTTCAAATGCAGATACCGAGGCAGATGCGATGTCTGAACCAGCAGTAAGTGCCTCACGCACCATACCCGCCCCTACGGTGACATTGGTCAGGCGATCAATAACAATGAAACCGCCGGTATCCGGACTGTGAAGGTAAGGGTCAACCGCAATTGATTCTGTCAGCATGACTTCACACAAGCCAATACCATTTAGCGGCAGACTGTCGGTCTCAAACTTGCCAAGGTTATTGATGTCCACTTGGTGGCGGATAGCAGAAATACTCCCCACCGTTTTTTTACCGGCTACTTTAATGTCGTATTGCCGCCCCACTTCAAGCGGCGCTTCTGCCATCCAGACAATATCGGCCAGAAGGTGTTTGCCCAAAGAGACCTCGCTATCTGCAGCGACTAAGGTATCGCCCCGGCTAATATCAATCTCATCCGCCAGCGTCAACGTGATGGCCTGTCCAGAAAAAGCTTCAGACAAGTCACCGTCGAAGGTGACGATACGCTCAACATGAGAATACTTACCCGATGGCAATACTTTGATGGCATCACCCACTTTGATCGTGCCCGAAGCAACTGTACCGGCAAAGCCACGGAAGTCCAGATTAGGCCGGTTGACATATTGGACGGGTAAGCGGAAGTCACCCGATTGACGGTCTACATTAATATCCACCGATTCGAGCAGGGTTAGTAGCGATTCGCCGTCGTACCATGGCGTTTGGTCACTGAGATCAACCACATTGTCCCCTTCCAGCGCAGATAGCGGCACCAGCTTAATATCCAGCTGCGGATTGAGTTGCTCTGCAAACGCAAGGTACTCATCACGGATGGATTCAAACCGCGCCTGTTCAAAGCCCACTAGATCCATTTTATTGATGGCCACAATGAAATGCCGGATCCCGAGCAAGCTGGCGATATAGGAATGGCGGCGAGTCTGATCTAGCACACCCTTACGGGCATCGATCAAGATCACCGCCACATCACAGGTCGAAGCACCTGTTGCCATATTTCGGGTGTACTGCTCATGCCCCGGCGTATCAGCAATAATGAACTTGCGCTTCTTGGTCGAGAAATAGCGGTAAGCCACATCGATGGTGATCCCCTGCTCACGCTCGGCCTGCAGGCCATCCACCAACAGAGCCAAATCCGGCTTATCGCCCGTAGTGCCCACTTTCTGACTGTCGGCATGGATCGCGGCAAGCTGATCTTCATAAATCTGCTGGGAGTCATGGAGCAGGCGACCGATCAAGGTACTCTTGCCATCATCCACCGAGCCACAGGTCAAAAAACGCAGTAAGGATTTGTTTTGGTGCTGATCGAGATAGGCCTCAATCCCCAGCTCAGCCACTTGTTGTTCTATTGCACTGTTCATTATTCTCTCCTTAGAAGTATCCCTGGCGTTTCTTGAGCTCCATCGAGCCGGACTGATCATGATCGATTGCCCGCCCTTGACGCTCACTGGAAGTGGCGACCAGCATTTCTTCAATAATGCCAGGCAGCGTGTCAGCCTCCGACTCAATAGCCCCGGTCAGTGGATAGCAACCCAAGGTTCTGAACCGTACACTCTTTTGTTCTACCTTTTCCCCCGGCTGAAGTTTCATCCGGTCGTCATCGACCATGATCAGCATGCCGTCACGCTCAACAACAGGACGCACTGCCGATAGGTACAAGGGCACAATCTCTATGCCTTCAAGATAGATGTATTGCCAGATATCCAATTCCGTCCAGTTGGACAGCGGGAACACCCGAATACTTTCCCCCTTGTTGATTTGGCCGTTATAGGTTTTCCATAACTCTGGACGCTGGTTCTTCGGATCCCAGGTGTGGTTCTGGTCACGGAAGGAGTAAACCCGCTCTTTGGCACGCGACTTTTCTTCATCCCGGCGCGCGCCACCAAAGGCGGCATCAAAACCGTATTTGTTCAGCGCCTGCTTGAGGGCTTGGGTTTTCATGATATCGGTATGCTTGGATGAGCCATGAGTAAAAGGATTAACCCCCATCGCCAACCCTTCCGGGTTTTTATGTACCAATAGTTCAAAGCCATACTTCTTGGCGGTCCGGTCACGGAACTCAATCATTTCCCGGAACTTCCAATCCGTGTCGACATGCAGCAACGGAAAGGGGATCTTCCCCGGATAGAAAGCCTTGCGCGCAAGGTGCAGCATGACCGAGGAGTCCTTACCGATGGAGTACATCATGACAGGGTTATCAAACTCGGCAGCAACTTCACGGATAATATGAATACTCTCCGCTTCCAGTTGCTTTAAATGGGTAAATCGTTTCGGGTCCATTACTCTCTCCATGCTAAGCCAGTTTCACCACGGCACCTTGCTGATCCATATCGGGATGAGCCGGTTGTGGTTGCTTTCCGAACCAATGTAATTTTTCTGATAGATTGACCACTTCCCCGACCACAATCAGTGCCGGGGAAGCCGCCTGCTGAGCTAACTCGTCCAGCTCTTGGAGCTGGCCTTTGTAAATCTTTTGGGTTGGCTGAGTGCCGCGTTCAATAATGGCGACCGGGGTCGTGGCTGCGCGGCCGTGCTCGATAAGCTGCTGCATGATGTCAGAGGCATTCATTAGCCCCATATAAATCACCAGAGTCTGGTTACCCCGCGCCAAGGTTTGCCAGTCCAGTTGGTCACTACCAGCTTTGAGATGCCCGGTGACGAACATCGCGGTCTGAGCATGATCCCTGTGAGTTAGAGGAATGCCGGCATAGGCAGTCGCACCAGCCGCCGCAGTGATCCCCGGCACTACCTCAAACGGAATATTGTGATCGAACAACACTTCCAGCTCCTCACCACCGCGACCGAAGACAAAAGGATCCCCGCCCTTAAGTCGCACCACACGCTTACCCTGCGAGGCATATTCCACCAGCAGGCGGTTAGTCTCGGCCTGAGGTACACTGTGAAATCCAGCCTTCTTACCCACACATACCCGCTCGGCATCGCGGCGAATTAGGTCCATCACCTCTTCCGAAACTAAATAATCAAACAGCACCACATCGGCTTGTTGCAATAACTGCAACGCTCTGAGGGTCAGCAAACCTGCATCACCCGGTCCGGCACCGATCAAGGCCACTTCACCACGATTGGCTTGACCTTGGCTAAGCTGCTCCAGCTCCTGCCCGGCCAACTCAAGCTGACCTGCAGCGACTAGTGAGGCAAAGCGTCCATTGAAGGCTTGCTCCCAGAACTGGCGTCGGGCAGAGAAAGAAGTCACGGTTTGAGCTAAGCGAGAACGGAATCGACCCGCAATCGTTGCCATCTTGCCTAGGTGCTGTGGCAGTAACGCCTCAAGTTTTTCACGGATCAACCTTGCCAGTACCGGCGCTTGCCCCGATGAAGAAACGGCAACGATGATCGGAGAGCGATCGATAACGGACGGAACAATGAAGCTACAGCGTTGAGTGTCATCCACGACATTGACCAAGACCTGCCGCTGGTTGGCAGACTGGTATACCAGTGCATTCAAAGCCTTACGCTCAGTAGCCGCGATAGCGAGGAACATGCCATCAAGATGTTCAGGTGAAAAATCTTCACCCAAATAGGTAATCTGGCCGCTGGTAACAGCTTGTTGGAAAAGAGGCGACAGCTCCGGACTGATAACTTTTACATCGGCTCCTGCCTTAAGCAGCATCTTCGCCTTGCGCCAAGCAACATCATTACCACCAACAACCAAGCATGGCCGGCGCTTGAGGTCAGCAAAAATTGGCAGATAGTCCATATGAGAATGTCCCTAAGAATCCATAGATAGGATCACTATAGTTGTGATGTTTTATTACCTGAAATTCTTAAATTTCATTTTTTATTCCAAAATGTTTATCTCGACATTTTTCTCTTTTCTCCCTTTTTAAAACATAGATAAGTTCGTCCAATTAGCAAAATGTCGACTTTTATAAGAAAAGAAACCATTCACCCCCGTGATGGATTCAAACAACTAATAAGTAATAGCTTTTTGACCTAGACTTAGGCGTAACCGAAATGTTGTTTTATGACGCAATCGTTTTTCATAAGACAAAAAAATACGCATAAAAAAGCGATTAATGACACATATCCGCTATTCTGATACGCAATTCTGAACGTGTTTTTGTTACCTTATGCACGCTTTCCTATACCGACACTCATGGAGAAAATTATGAAGTTATCAGCCAAACCCTTATCGATTGCGATTTTGGGCGGCATGCTGGCTATGGCAGGTCCGGCTACAGCAGACACCATCAAGCTTCGCATCCTGGAAACTACGGATATCCATACCAATGTCATGGACTATGACTACTACAAAGACAAGCCGACCAAGAAAACCGGCCTGGTCCGCACAGCAACATTGGTAAAGCAAGCCCAGTCTGAAGTAACCAACAGTGTTTTGGTTGATAACGGTGATTTGATCCAAGGTAGTCCAATGGGTGACTACATGGCCGCCAAGGGGCTTGGCGCAGGTGACGTGCACCCCGTTTACAAAGCGATGAACCAGCTGAACTACGAAGTGGGCAACATCGGTAACCACGAGTTCAACTACGGATTGGACTTCCTCGACAAAGCTATCTCAGGGGCAAACTTCCCTTACATCAACGCCAACGTCTACGATTTGAAGACCGGCAAGAACCTCTTTACCCCTTATGTGATCAAAACCCACACCTTCAAGGACACCGATGGTGCCGAGCACGAAGTTAAAATCGGTTACATCGGCTTTGTACCGCCGCAAATCATGGTATGGGACAAACGCAACCTAGAAGGCAAGGTCAAGGCTGAAGATATCAAGCAAACCGCCGAGAAGTTTGTCCCGCAAATGAAAGCGGAAGGTGCTGACATCATCGTTGCCATCCCGCACTCGGGTGTCTCAGCAGATCCTTACAAGGTAATGGCCGAGAACTCGGTCTACTACCTCACAGAAGTTGAAGGTATCGATGCCATCACCTTCGGTCACTCACATGCCGTCTTCCCTAGTAAGGCCTTTGCCAACCTGCCAAACACCGATGTGGAAAAAGGCACCATCAACGGTATCCCTGCGGTTATGCCGGGTCGCTGGGGGGATCACCTGGGTGTGATTGACTTGGTGCTAAAGCAAAAAGGCGAGAGCTGGACAGTGACCAGTGCGCAAACAGAAGCTCGTCCGATTTTCGATAAAATAAAAGGCGAAGCAATCGTAGAAGCTGACGAAAAAATGGTTGAGGCGGTGAAGGCCGAGCACGACGGTACCCGTGAGTTCGTCAATCAGCCAATCGGAAAAGCCAACGATGTGATGTACAGCTTCCTAGCGCTGGTACAGGATGATCCAACAGTGCAAATCGTCAGCCTTGCCCAGCAAGATTATGTCGAGCGCTTTATCCAAGGTGATCCGGATCTAGATGGTATTCCTGTGCTGTCTGCTGCCGCACCATTCAAAGCCGGCGGCCGCGGTAACGATCCAACAAACTTTACCGAGGTAGAATCCGGCCAACTGACCTTCCGTAACGCGGCAGACCTTTACCTGTATCCAAATACCCTAGTGGCAATGAAGGTCACCGGTAAAGAAGTAAAAGAGTGGCTGGAATGCTCTGCCGGCCAATTCAACCAAATCGATCTTAACAGCGACAAACAGCAGGGCCTGATCAACTGGGACGGCTTCCGTACCTATAACTTCGATGTTATCGACGGTGTGCACTACAGCATCGATGTATCCCAGCCTGCCCGCTACGACGGCGACTGCAAGTTAATCAACGACAAGGCCGAGCGTATCCAGGGCCTGACCTTCAATGGCAAGCCTGTGGATCCAGCGCAGCCATTTATCATCGCAACCAACAACTACCGCGCCTATAGCGGAAAATTTGCCGGTACCGGTGAAGAGTACATTGCCTTCGCTTCCCCTGATGAAAACCGCACCATTGTGGCGGACTACATCACTCGCGTCAGCAAAGAGCAGGGTGAAGTGACACCTAGCGCTGACAACAACTGGCGCTTTGCCCCGCTCAAGAGTGAGAAAGAGCTAAACATTACTTTCGAAACCTCACCGGGTGACAAAGCCGCAAGCTTCATCAAGGAGAAAGCGCAATACCCAATGGAGAAAACCGGTACTGACGAAATCGGCTTTGCGGTTTACCGTATCGATCTACAAAAGTAAGCCTGTAACCCAGTCGCCCTAGAACATACCGCAGCCTCGGCTGCGGTATTTTTTTGATATGATGAAACCACGGCAAATGCGTTACCCAACCCAGCGAGCATGCAATGACAACAGCCCTAACCCAATACCTCCAAGACCATGGCGCCGATAAACAGGCCGTCGAACAAGCTCTGGCGCTAGCCGAGCCGATGGAGCTACCAACCCGCCATATATTGCTCAACCAAGGCGAGCAACCGAGCCAGGCCTTCTTTCTTGTCGAAGGGGTCTGCCATGCTTGCTACCTAACCTCTGGGGGCCGCCAGTTCAGCAAAGAGTTTTACTGGGAGCAAGAGCTGATCCTTGGCTTTGAAAGCCTGCTGACCGCTGGTCCTTCCGAATATTTGCTAGAAACCCTATCGGCCAGCCAGATACTCGCCTTGCCCCTGACCCTCGTCGAGCAATGGAAGGAGACCTGTCCCCGACTCTATATGGCCCTGCTTGAAAGACAGCTTCTGTTCAAGGAGCACAAAGAACGCTTCATGCTCATCCATACTCCCGAAGAGCGCTATACCCTCTTTGGCGAACACTTCCCCGAGTTAGAAGCGCAACTAGCCGACTACCAGATTGCCTCTTACCTTGGTATTACTGCCACCAGTCTGAGCCGTATCCGCGCCAGGCTCAATGAAAAGTAGCCCGGCAAAGGCCAACTTGCCTTAAGTTAATGCCAACGCCTTTGAGTTAATTTATCCTCAGGCAAGTATGAATAATAAATACCATCAGGAGAAAGATATGCAATGGCAGTGCCTCAGCTTTGACCAACTGACAACCCACCAGCTCTATGACTTGCTAAAACTGCGCTGCAATGTCTTTGTCGTCGAACAAGAATGTGCCTACCCGGAGCTGGATGATCATGACAGGCACGCAGGCACCCACCACTTACTGGGCTACCAAGACAAGATGCTAGTCGCCTACCTCCGTCTGTTACCTGCCGGTACCACCTATGACGGTGTCAGCATTGGCCGGGTCGTGACCGCACCCAACGCACGCGGTAAAGGCATTGGCAACCAGCTGCTCGAACAAGGCCTGGCTTTCGCCGAGCAGCTGTGGCCAGGTAAAACCATCGAAATCGGTGCCCAGTCGCACTTGCAGCATTATTACCGGCGCTATGGTTTCGAGGCTTTTTCAGAAGAATACCTAGAAGACGGTATCCCACATATTGATATGCGTCTCACCAAATAGCTACCGCTACACCAGTAACAACAACCAGACAGCAAAAAAGCCACCGAAGTGGCTTTTTTGTTATCTCATCTCTACCGACTGATTACTGGGTACGGCGTACAAAGCTGCCGTCCGAGCGACGGAAAAACAAGATCGGCTCGCCGTTGCGCCCTTCGATTTGCAACGCATCCAACCCGCCTTGTGCGGTTTGTCGGTAACGCAGCCACTGACCGGCCTTGATCCGGCTCAGGGGCTTGTCGTCCCCTTCAATGGCGGCGACCGCATACAGATCATTAAGCGGCAGGTTGTGCTGACGGAAAATATTGGCCAAGGTCTCGCCGCTTTTGACCTGGTAGCGCTGCCAGTCGGCACTGGCCGACTGCGATGAGGAGCCCGTTTTTTCAGACGGTTTAGCGGCAGGCCTAGCCGCTACCGTCTGACTTTCTACCGGCTCCAACGGGGTAATACGCGAAGGACGAGCTGGTGATACCGGCTCTTCCCGCTCACCGACAGTTATGCGTTGCGGCTGCTGGCTCTCCAGGTTCAGGGACAATTCTCGGCGAACCGGCTCAGAAGAAGCAGGCTGTATAGTCGGCTCTCCACCAGGCAGTAACAGCAACACGCCGACCACCGGCACGAGCACCATCAAAGCACGGCGGTGCAGTTTAGGCAGTTGGTGCCACTTGCTTTCCAACGGAGCAAGCTTGCCACGGATAGCCGCGGCTCCTTGTTTCAACGCCGCCTTATCGAAGGTAATGCGCGGCCACGAAAACTCTCTCTTTTTATTCGAACGGCGTTTGGCCTGTCCCATATACAACACTCCAGCGCTATCTGATTCACGCTATCCATCGACAGCTTGTTACAATGGTTTACCCCTAGGGGGAGAAACTGTTATCCTGCCTGCTTTATTCACTCTACTAAAGAGATGACACCATGTCTGACGTTAAACTAGATACAGTTGAAACTAAAGCAAGCTACGGTATCGGTCTTCAAATGGGCCAGCAGCTAGCACAAAGTGGTCTAGAGGGCCTGAATGTTGCTGCTATCGCCAAAGGTATCGCGACTTCTCTAACTGGCGAGATGCCAGAAATCGAAGTTGACGAAATCAACAACGCACTACGTGAACTACACACTCGTGCCGAGGCTGTTCGTCAGGAGCAAGCTAAAGCTGCTGCGGCTGATGGCGAAGCGTTCCTAAAAGATAACGCACTACGCCCAGAAGTTACAGTGACTGAGTCTGGTCTACAGTACGAAATTCTGGTTGAAGGTAACGGCGAAATCCCTACTTCTGACAAGCAAGTACGCGTTCACTACCACGGCGAGCTAACAGACGGAACTGTTTTCGACAGCTCTGTTTCTCGCGGTCAGCCTGCAGAATTCCCAGTAACGGGCGTAATCGCTGGTTGGGTTGAAGCCCTTCAGCTAATGCCTGTTGGTTCTAAGTGGAAACTATACATCCCACAGAACCTGGCATACGGCGAGCGCGGCGCAGGTGCAGCGATCCCGCCATATGCAGCGCTAGTGTTCGAAGTAGAACTACTAGACATCCTGTAATCGCCCGACGATTCATGACAAAAACGGTGCTTCAGGCACCGTTTTTTGTTTCTGGTCATCCCTTTTTCTAACGACCATCCTACCCAAAAATTGTCTTTTTTTGTTCCTTAATCCATTTTTTGCCATAGAATTTGGTACCTCACCCGCATTCCTGACTAATCTTAATTGGGATTAACAACGTCGACGCCTGCATGGAGGATTGCGAAAAATGCATCTATTGACCCGAACCCGCGCCAAAACCTGGCTACTGCTGCTCATTGGCAGCTTGCTGTTACCTACTGCCAGCCACGGCTTTAGCCTTTCTGACTTATTCGGTGGCGGAGATGACGAAACGGCATCAACAGTTAGCAACCCATTGACCGATCTCATTAGCAGTCAGCTCAATATTTCTAACGAGCAAGCCGCAGGAGGGGCTGGTGCCCTGCTGTCGATCGCTGCCAGCCAACTTGGCGGCGAACAGGCCACTGAACTGACAAAAATGATCCCCGGGCTCGACGCCCTGACCGCCAGCCTACCTCCAGGCACCAGTGCACTGCTTGGCAATATGGATACCATCAACCAGGTATTCAGCGCCCTCGGCATGGATGCCAGCATGGTGAGCCAATTCATTCCGGTGGTGATGCAGTTCCTTGGCGATCAAGGAGCCAGTGCGGGCCTGCTCGATAGTCTCGGCAGTATCTGGCAGACCGCGGGCTGACAAGCCCCTAAAAACGCGCGCAAAGATACCGTGCATGTCACAACCTTCTGTCAGCATGATGTAAAAAAGCCTTACCCAGCAATGGATAAGGCTTTTATCACCCGCGGCCTATTACTCTGTATCAACTAGATACCAGAGCCATCAGCTTCGTCATCATCCTCATGCAGGCCACACTCGCGCTTGAGGCCAAAGAAGCGGGTATCTTCTTCCTTCATTCCCGGTTGCCATTTTTGGCTGGTGTGGGTATCACCAACCGACAGATACCCCTCATCTTTGAGCGGGTGATATGGCAGCTGGTGTACTGCCAAATACTGCTCAATATCACGATCACTCCAGTCGATCAGCGGCAGGAACTTGAACAGACCGTTTTGCACCGCCAGCACCGGCAAAGTTGCACGGCTCTGCGATTGCTCGCGGCGCAGACCGGCAAACCAAGCTGATATTCCAAGCTCATCCAAGGCACGGCGCATCGGCTCTACCTTATTGAGGCGGTTGTACTGCTTGATCCCGTCAAGCCCCTGCTCCCATAATTTTCCAAACCGTGCCTCCTGCCAGTTCGGGCTCAGCTCTGCACGGTAGACATGCAGATTCAGGTGCAACCGCTCGGTCAACTCATCGACAAACTGGTAGGTTTCCGGAAAAAGGTAGCCTGTGTCTGTCAATATCACAGGGATATCCGGCTTGATCCGAGTCACCATATGCAGCATCACAGCCGACTGGATACCAAAACTCGATGCCAACCCCAATTGTCCCGGCAAGTTGTCCAAGGCCCACCGGATACGTTGCTGCGCAGACATCGCTTCAAGCATGGCATTGACCTCGGCCAATTTCAGTATCTGCTCTACCTTGCTGGCCTGCAGCAACGCGGCATATTGGCTATCAGGCATAGAAATCCCTCTTTGAAACAAGTACCGGCTCAATAATTCCGGCACGGATGGTGAAGTCACCAAAATCTTCCCCGGCTTCTCGCTCCTTGGCCCAACGGCCAACCAGACTGTCCAGCTCGGAAAGAATTTGCTCGACCGTAATATTTTCACGATACATTTTCGGGATGCGGGTACCATTTCGATTGCCGCCAAGGTGCAAGTTGTAGCGACCTGGAGCCTTACCGACCAATCCCACTTCGGCCAACATGGCCCGGCCACAACCATTCGGGCAACCGGTGACACGCAAGATGATATTGTCATCCTTCGGCAGGCCGTACTTTTCCAGCAGCTGTTCAATGTCAGTGACAAACTCCGGCAGGAAGCGTTCAGCTTCGGCCATCGCTAATGGACAAGTTGGCAGCGAAACACACGCCATGGCATTTTTCCGCTGCTCGGACACACCATCATCGATCAGCCCGTGATCGCGAGCGATCTTTTCGATCCTACCTTTCTCACCAGCCGGCACGCCGGCAACAATCAAATTCTGATTAGCGGTCATACGAAAATCACCTTTATGGACTTTCGCGATCTCCGCCACTCCTGTTTTCAAAGGCTTACCCGGAAAATCCAGCAAACGGCCATTTTCAATAAACAACGTCAGGTGATGCTTGCCATCAATCCCTTCCACCCAGCCAATACGATCACCGCGTTCGGTAAACTCATAAGGGCGGCTTGGGGCAAAAACAATCCCGGCCCGTTTCTCGACCTCGGCCTTGAACACATCGACACCGACCCGATCCAGAGTGTATTTGGTCTTGGCGTTCTTACGGTTAGAGCGGTTACCCCAATCTCGCTGGGTCGTCACCACCGCCGCCGCCACATCCAGAGTTTTCTCCAGCGGCACAAAGCCAAAGTCATCGGCCTTGCGTGGATAGGTTGCCTTGTCGCCGTGGGTCATGGCCAGCCCGCCGCCCACCAACACATTGAAGCCAACCAACTGCCCCTGTTCGGCAATCGCGACAAAGTTCAGATCATTGGCATGGACATCGACATCGTTTTGCGGCGGGATCACCACGGTGGTCTTGAACTTCCTCGGCAGATACGTGCTACCCAAAATAGGCTCTTCGTCCGTACTCTCCAGCCTTTCACCATCCAGCCAAATCTCGGCATAGGCGCGAGTTTTCGGCAGCAGGTGCTCACTGATTTTTTTCGCCCACTCATACGCCTGCTGGTGAAGTTCGGACTCCACCGGGTTGGTAGTACACAGCACATTGCGGTTCACATCCCCCGCCGTCGCGATTGAATCAATCCCGATCTTGTTCAGGGTCTGGTGCATCAGCTTGATATTTGGCTTTAGCACGCCATGGAACTGGAACGTCTGGCGGGTGGTCAAACGGATACTGCCATACAGCGAATGCTCCTCGGCAAACTTATCAATCGCCAGCCACTGCTTGGGGGTGATCACCCCCCCCGGCATCCGGGCCCGCAGCATCACATTGTGCAGCGGCTCCAGTTTCTGCTTGGCGCGCTCGGCGCGGATATCGCGATCGTCTTGCTGGTACATCCCGTGAAAACGGATCAGCTGGAAATTATCCGCGGTGAAACCACCGGTGATCCGATCATTCAAATCTTTAACAATGGTGCCACGCAAGAAGTTACTTTCACGCTTGAGGCGTTCGTTATCCGACAGTTTTTGCTCGCTCATTAGTACACATCCTTCTGATAACGCTTGCTCTTGCGTAGTTCACTCAAATATTGCTCGGCCTGCTCGCGGCTCTGTTTACCCTGCTGTTCGACAATGGTGATCAGCGCGTCGTGGACATCTTTAGCCATTCGGGTGGCGTCCCCACAGACATAAATATGGGCACCATCCTGCAGCCACTGCCACACCTCGGCCGCATGTTCTAGCAGGCGGTGCTGGACGTAAACCTTCTCGGCCTGATCGCGACTAAATGCCACGTCAATCCGGTTAACTACACCGGACTTTAGGTACTTCTGCCATTCCACCTGATAAAGGAAATCTTCGGTGAAGGTACGGTCGCCAAAGAACAGCCAGTTCTTGCCTTCTGCGCCGCGGTTATCGCGCTCCTGGACAAAGGCTCGAAACGGCGCGATACCTGTTCCCGGACCGACCATGATCACCGGTGTCGCATCATCTTCCGGCAGCTTGAAATGGTTGTTAGGTTCAACAAATACCCTGACACCGTCACCTTCTTCCAGGCGCTGGGCCAGATAGCTGGAGGCCCCGCCCTGACGGGTTTCCTCCCCTTTTTGGTACTCCACCAGCCCAACGGTCAGGTGGACTTCCTCTCCGACTTCCTCCTGGCTCGAAGCAATCGAGTACAGGCGTGGGGTCAAACGACGCAGCAAGCCAAGCAGTTGCTGGGCACTCAGAGCTGCTTTTTTCTCACCCAGCACATCGATAATTTGGGTATTACCGGCATACTCCCGTAGCTTGTCTTTGTCCTCGACCAGCTTGGCCAACTTTTTACTGCCAGAGTGTTCAGCATATTTGGCCACCAGCTGTGGATTAGACAGCGTGATCTCATAGTGTTTGATCAGGGCCTCGCGCAGCGCCACCGACTCACCATCGACCTCAACCTGCTCATCAGCGGCGAGACCAACTTTGGCCAAAATCGCCTCGGCAAGGGCGGGATCATTGTCATACCACACCCCCAGAGCGTCGCCAGGCTGATAGGTCAGCCCCGACCCTTCAAGATCAATTTCTACATGGCGGACATCCTTCCCCGACTGCCGGCCGGTAATTTTCTGGCTGGTCAGCAGCGCGGCCGGGAACGGGTTCTTCTTGTTGTAAACCGATACCGCCGGCGCAGCCTGGCCCAGCGGCAACTGAACTACATCCGCTTCACCGGAGCCGTGATCCGATTTCAAGGCTTTCTCGACTTTGCCCAGCGCTTCGTCAAGCCACGCGGTCGCTGCCGACTCGTAATCCACATCGCAGTCTAGACGGGGGAGAAACGCGGTCGCGCCTTGCTTGCTGAGAAAGGCATCAAAATCTTTGGCTGTCTGGCAGAAGAACTCATAACTGGAGTCGCCCAAGCCCACCACGGCGTATTGAAGGTCAGGCAGCTTAGGCGCCTTTTTCGATTGCAGGAATTCATGCAGCTCGACAGCGTCATCGGGTGCTTCCCCCTCACCATGGGTGGAGGCCACAATAATGACATGGGTTTCCTTGGCGAGGTTTTTCCCCTTGTAATCCCCTGCGGCATAAAGCTCCGCCTCAATCCCCTTGGCATCGGCCTCTTGTTTCAGCTGCTCGGCAACCCCCTTGGCATTGCCGGTCTGGGAGGCATAAATAATCGTTAGCTTACCAGCAGGCTGACTGCGAGTTGCCAATGCCGGCGCCTGAGCCGGCTGAACTTGTCCGGCCCCCTGCGTTTGGCTAAGCCCCCAAAAATAACCACTGATCCACGCCAGCTGTTGTGGCGATAACTCGGCGGCAGCCTGCTGAAGTTGACCTATTTGCTGATCATTAAGCGGGCTGGCCAGAGCTGAAAGTTCCTTAAGTAACATGACACGACGATCCCTATACATTGCGTATGGGTTAGATTAGCTACTCAGAGAAATAACAAGAAAGAATAGATAAGAATGTTTTATAACGTTTTGTAAGGGTAATGAGCAAAAAAACTGCAGACTCAGCTGCAGTTTTTCTCAGTAATTCAAAAGGTATCGGCTATCCTCACCTGGTGAAAACCGACTTCGAATGCCCTCTCAGTGGCCGTATCAATATCGCGATAACATTTTTCGCTACCTGCCCCATCCGTTAGGGGGACAAAACCACCCCGTCGATGGCGGAATTCGACAATCCATCCATTCGCCTGGATGGAGGGTTCAATCACTGCTTCCACGATCTCGCTGTTGGCATAGAGGTTCTGCAATTCTGTTAACGTCATAAGCCCGAGCCCCTTCCCGTTTCACCTTTTATAAAAATGGTACAAAACCGAGAAAACAGGCAACAAAAAAGCCACGATTTCTCGTGGCTTTGGAATCGAAATAGAAAATGAATCGCTTAGATATCGATTTCGGCACCGATAAACCAGCCATCGGCGAAGAACTCAGCGTCGCCTTTGATAAAGTCGAAGTCATAGTCCATCACACGGTAGCCCGCACGCAGGTTCAGATCTGCGGCAACTAGCGGGATACTCCACTTCACGCCCGCCTGACCGTCTACCGTGCTGGTGCTGTCGTAGTTGCCGAAATTCAGATCACCGAACAGAGATAGCGGCGTCATAGGAATGCCCAGCTCAACATTACCGTAGAGGTTTGGCTGCCACTCGCTGAAGTTCTCATCACCGAACTTGCCCGAGTTGAACTTGGTCATGGTCACACCAAGATCGAACGCAACGGCATCGTTATCCAGGATTTCGTAATAGGCGGTGTATTCCGTTTGGCCGAACGACACAATGCCATTATCGACATCGGTGTAACGAAGGCGGAAGTTCGGCACCAAAGGAACGAAGTGCTCAAATGCCACATAGTAAGAGCCCGACGTATTGCTGTCTGACTCGCTACGGCTATCGTTAACCTTGGCGTCGTTGAACCAAGCATCAGCACCGACTTTTACCCCAAAAAGCGTTGCAGCCTGGGCAGGTGCTACCGCAGACAGTGCGACAGCAGCGGCTACCGCAGAAAGCGCTAATTTTTTCATTATGAGTCTCCGCTCTTTATTAGTTTTAAGATAAAAAACGGCCAGACTATAGCAGATGCCGGTTAAGAAAACTGCACCGACAATGCCAATCATCTACTTTCTTTTCAAATTTTTACATTCTACTTTTGGCCAATGGCCAAGCATGATCAGCGGTAGTGACGTTTTCTGTGGGCTTGCTCGGCCTTGTGCTCGCGGTAGAGCCATACCACGACCGCAATCAGCAACAGCCAAGGCAGCAATTTGAACATCACCCCAATCATGCCTGCGACTGCCATCACCACAAACCCAGCGGCAACCGCCAACGCCATCCCCAAAATACTCACGCCAGTACAGACCAATACCACGGCAAACACCAGCAAAAATAAAAACTCGATCATCGCTCTCTCCTTCGATATCCAGTAAGCACCATTGGCAATATCATTACCTTGTATGACTTAGGTATTGCACAAAGCAGACCAAGTTATTGAAACAATATTTATCTTTAAATATCAGGAAATTAAAAAAGGCATACCGCAAAACGGTATGCCTCTACATTCTTTGGCTTGGTCTATTTCGCCAACTGTTTGGCTTTTTTCACCATTGTTAGCCGGCGGGCTTAAACATCAAGATGGGCTGGGATCTTCGCCATAGCCTGCTCCAATACCTCGATCCCCGAGCCTGGCTTATGGGCATTTTCACTGATATGACGGCGCCACTGACGTGCCCCTGGCATATTCTGGAACAAACCCAGCATATGGCGGCTGATATGGTTCAGGTAAGTACCTTTGGCCAGTTCACGTTCGATATACGGGAACATGGCCTCAACAATCTCGCGGCGCTTTTTCACCGGTTTGTCTGAGCCATACAGGCGCTGATCAACGTCAGCCAGCAAGTAAGGATTTTGGTAAGCCTCGCGGCCAACCATAACGCCGTCCATATACTGCAGGTGCGCCTCGATTTCCGCCATGGTTTTCACCCCACCATTGATCCCCATCGTCAGGTGCGGAAAATCTTGTTTCAGCTGGTATACACGCGGGTAATCCAGAGGGGGGATCTCACGGTTTTCTTTCGGACTCAAACCACTCAACCACGCCTTGCGTGCGTGGATAGTAAAGTCCTCACAGCCGCCTTTTTCGCTAACAATGCGAATGAAGTCGGTCAAGAACTCATACGAGTCCTGGTCATCAATACCAATACGCGTTTTCACCGATACCGGGATATCCACCACTTCGCGCATCGCCGAAACGCACTGCGCCACCAAGTCGGCCTCCCCCATCAGGCAAGCACCGAAGCGACCATTTTGGACACGATCAGACGGACACCCCACATTGAGGTTGATCTCATCATAGCCACGCTCTGCCGCCAGCTTCGCGCACTGCGCGAGATCGGCCGGGTTTGAGCCACCCAACTGCAGTACCAGTGGGTGCTCTTCTTCGTTGTAAGCCAAGTAATCGCCCTTACCGTGGATAATGGCACCGGTCGTCACCATTTCGGTATAAAGCTGGGTACGCTCACTGATCAGGCGATGGAAATAACGGCAATGACGGTCGGTCCAATCGAGCATAGGGGCAATAGATAAACGACAGTCCGGGTACTGGCCCAGCTGTGTTTGCTCATTGTTGGACTGTTCGTTCATTACAACAGCAGTATCTGTCATCGGAAACCTCATTATCGACCGCTAAATCTATCGTTCCTGATGCTGGGACAAGAGCCAACACCAAGGATCTCACAACGCTGCAAGGAGGCGGATTCTACCCTATTACGGCCTCTATCCCAAATCACATCGTATTTAGCCCAAAAGATCAGATGCTCGGTACTGTAAAAGTCCGACAAAGCCCCCCCCCGAATTAGACGTGGCAGGCTCCTTGGATTTAAGACAACAGCACACCAAGAAAAAAGCCACAAAAGCTGAACACCCAACCTAAATTACTGATAAGAAACAGAAAAAACCAACAATAAAAGCCAAACAAAAACCACTACCAGCTTAATGGTGAAAACAGCCGCGTTTGCTGTACAACAAAAGTGAGGATCACACCACTTGCAATAAGATCATGGCAAGCCTGCAGCCCCCCGAAAAAGGATCACCATGAGACAAATACTTAAAGCAAAAAGAACACCATAGACTAATATGAGACGCGCACTTTCGGTTAAACACTTAAGGCGTTGATATTTAAATAAAAATCAATTTAACACCCATAGGCAAATTACTAAAATAGCGAACCCGCAAAATACCTCAAAGAGCTGCACAATCATAAAAACCAAATAAATTCATAAACTTAAATACAACAAAAATCCGAAGCCCAACCCTGTACAGCTTTAAGCTGGCAAAATCAGAAAAACCATAGCAGAACTAGGAGTCGCACACCCTAAGCCGGATCTAAGCGGGATCAACCTCCGGTGTTTTCTGGCAGACATAACGGAATCACCATAACTAACATCACTTTAGGCACGAGTATGGTAAGATGGAGCACTTATCGCTTGTATTTTGAGGTTATATGGCAAATAAAGGTCAGTTGCTGGCAACCGCCCAGCAGCTCTGTGAGCAACGAGGAGTAAGACTGACGCCTCAAAGACTGAAAGTTCTGGCTCTGATCATTGAGCACCACAGCTCCATCAGTGCCTATGAGCTATTGGATTTGCTGCGAGAAAGCGAACCACAAGCCAAACCTCCGACGGTCTACCGAGCGCTGGACTTTCTCCTTGCCCAAGGCTTTGTGCATAAAGTCGAGTCGACCAACAGCTATATTGCCTGTTGCTTACTGGGCCATGCAGATCACTGTTCCCAGCTTCTCATTTGCAGCCAGTGCGGTAACGTCGAAGAGTGCCATGACGAGGAACTAGCCAAACTCCTTCGCCAGCGTGCCGAGCAACGAGGCTTTGAGGTCACTAACCATGTCGTAGAAAGCCATGGTGTTTGCCAGCATTGTAAAAACAAGTAAGTTATTTTATTCAGACAGAGACAGTCGTTATTAGATTATGCGCGCAGAATTCGTAAACCCTTTCTTGGCGTCACTTTTGAATGTTCTCAAAACCATGGCGTCAATGGAGCTGGCTCCACAGAAACCCCGTCTTAAAAAAGATGAGGTCGCCAGAGGCGATGTTTCCGGCTTAATAGGTATGGTAGGCCCGAAAACCAGGGGATCGATGTCAATCACTTTCGATGAGGGGCTCGCGCTGGAAATAATGCAGAGAATGCTGGGCGAGCGCCCGCATAGTATTAATGAGGAAGTCACTGATATGGTGGGTGAAATCACCAATATGGTGACCGGAGGTGCCAAGCGCATCTTGGCCGAGAAAGGCTATGAATTCGATATGGCAACCCCTGCCGTCGTTTCCGGCCGCGGCCATACCATTACTCACAAGTGCGACGGCGCTATCATTATCATGCCGTTCGACTCTGAATACGGTAAAGCCTTTATCGAAATATGCTTTGACGGCTAGCCAACCTCCTGCCCTTTTGCTTTCAGCTAGCTTGGCTGGCTGGAAGCTATTCCCGCCGTTACCATCAAACTTATCACTTTGATTTTTATGTGAAGTTGCCACAAATCTCAGATAAAAGACTACCAACTGCCATATATTCGATCTAGACTCGATATGCTGGATAGGCATCAAGTCACTTATTCGTTTGATGTCCCCCTGCGCGTCATTTTGCTTCCCCGTAGGGGCTAAGCAAGGAAATACCCTCATTCAAAGGAAAGATCGTAACATGAACAAACTGACTGGAACCGTAAAATGGTTCAACGATGAAAAGGGCTTTGGCTTTATCTCTGGTGCTGATGGCAAAGATGTATTCGTCCACTTCAGTGCTATTCAGGCTCAGGGCCGTCGCACCCTACATGAAGGTCAAAGTGTTGAGTTTATCGTGACAGATGGTCAGAAAGGTCCACAAGCTAGCGAAGTTGTTGCGCTGTCTTAATGCCGCCGAAAACTCTCATAAAAAAAACGCCGCTAAGCGGCGTTTTTTATTATCTCGACACAGCCGGCAATTACTGGCGCCACTGTTTGAATGCGTTGATCAGACCGTTAGTCGAGCTATCGTGGCTCGCGATAGCCTCATCACCACCAAGCTCAGGTAGGATCTTGTTCGCTAGCTGTTTACCCAGCTCAACACCCCACTGATCAAAACTGTAGATATTCCAAATCACACCTTGAGTAAAGATTTTGTGCTCATACAGCGCGATCAGAGAACCCAATACCGATGGCGTAACCTGCTTGACCAAAATGGAGTTAGTCGGGCGGTTACCGTCAAAGACCTTGAATGGTACCAGTTCAGCGACCTCTTCCAGCGTTTTTCCTGCCGCTAGGAATTCCGCTTCAACCTGCTCTTTGGTTTTGCCGAAGGCCAATGCTTCAGTCTGGGCAAAGAAGTTGGCCATCAGTTTTGGATGGTGGTCGCTAAGTGGGTTGTGGCTGATGGCCGGTGCAATGAAGTCACATGGGATCAGCTTGGTTCCCTGGTGGATCAACTGGTAGAA
This sequence comes from Photobacterium sp. DA100, assembly GCF_029223585.1. NCBI lineage: Bacteria > Pseudomonadati > Pseudomonadota > Gammaproteobacteria > Vibrionales > Vibrionaceae > Photobacterium > Photobacterium sp. DA100. The sequence continues at coordinate 3,551,066 of NZ_CP119423.1, forward strand.
GGCGTGCTGGCCATTGGTACCAGGTTCGCCCCAGATAATTGGGCCAGTTTGGTAATCGATCGGGTTACCACCACGGTCAACGCACTTACCGTTTGATTCCATGTTGCCCTGCTGGAAGTAAGCCGCAAAGCGGTGCAGGTACTGATCATAAGGCAGGATAGCCTCAGACTCGGCGCCATGGAAGTTGTTGTACCAAATACCGATCAAGGCAAGGATCACTGGCAGGTTCTGCTCAAGCGGCGCTTCAGCAAAGTGCTTGTCCATCGCATGGGCACCGTCAAGCAGCTCAACGAAGTTATCGAAGCCGATTGCTAGGCTGATAGACAGGCCGATGGCCGAACATAGAGAGTAACGACCACCAACCCAGTCCCAGAACTCGAACATGTTATCGGTGTCGATGCCGAAGTCCGCCACAGACTGGGCGTTGGTCGACAATGCTGCGAAGTGCTTGGCAACATGGCCCTGCTCGCCCGCAGCAGCCAGGAACCAATCACGTGCCGAATGGGCGTTGGTCATAGTTTCTTGCGTGGTGAAGGTCTTAGACGCAATCAGGAACAAGGTCGTTTCAGGGTTAAGACCTTTAAGGGTCTCGGCAATGTGGGTGCCGTCAACGTTCGATACGAAGTGCATGTTCAGGCGAGTTTTGTATGGCACCAGAGCTTCTGTCACCATGTATGGGCCAAGATCCGAGCCGCCGATACCGATGTTCACAACATCGGTGATTTCTTTGCCGGTGTAACCTTTCCACTCACCGTCAACAATACGCGCAGTGAAAGCTTTCATCTTTTCCAGTACCGCATTGACGTTTGGCATCACATCTTCGCCGTCAACCATGATTGGCGTATTACTGCGGTTACGAAGTGCCGAGTGCAGCACCGCGCGGTTTTCAGTCTTATTGATTTTCTCGCCGCTGAACAGATCGGCAATCGCCGCTTTGACTTCTGTCTGCTCAGCCAAAGCGAACAGCTTACCCATGGTTTCTTCAGTGATCAGGTTCTTGGAGAAATCCAGTAGGATGTCATCGCCGAAGTTGGCCGAAAACTTATTGAAACGCTCGCTGTCGCTGGCAAAAAGCTCGCTTAGCTGAAGGTCCTGTGCATTTTCAAAGTGTGCCGTTAGCGCTTTCCACGCCTCAGTTTGGGTTGGATTGATGTTTTTCAACATGATGAAATTCCTGATTTTTAATTGTTAATCCATTAGTCTTGTCAGCAAAACCCAAGTAATGGATCCCCGATCTTAGTAAATCTTGTTCGTAGCGTTGACCCTAGTGTAGCTCAACTTACTTGGTCAGCTAAATTTTTGTAATTTTACAACTTATGAATAATTATGACGTGAAGGCATACCTACCTTCATTGCGTCAGGTCACGAAATTCGAGAGTAAGTTGCAAGCCAAGGAAACCGTCAAATATTCACTAGGCGTCGCGTTTCTAGCGCCTACTTTAAGAAGGATAATAACGATGTGGTACCAAAAAACAATCCAGCTTCGCTCACGCGCCCGAGGCTTTCACCTGATCACCGATGAAATTGAACAACAAATTCCAGAGTTAGCCCAGCTCAATATCGGTCTCGCCCACCTCTTTATCCAGCATACCTCGGCCAGCCTGACCCTCAACGAAAATGCCGATCCGACAGTGCGCAGTGATATGGAGGCCCACTTCAACCACGTCGCACCAGAGCGCGCGCCCTACTACCAGCATACCTATGAGGGCGATGACGATATGCCGGCCCATATCAAGGCATCAATGCTGGGAAACAGTGTCAGTATACCAATCAGCAAGGGGCGGCTGGCTCTGGGCACCTGGCAGGGAATTTACCTTGGCGAGCACCGTGACCACGGTGGCAACCGTCGAGTGGTGATCACCCTGCAGGGGGTGTAATGCCTGCCGGGCGGCTTGAAAGGAATTAGCTACGGGCTACCAAGGAAAGGACGTTTTCTGGCGAGGCTTACGCTTTTTTTCGACCTCCACCACACACAGGTAGTCTTCGTGAAACTGCGGCAGCTCCAAGAGGGCCTTGGGTACATACAACCGGACTTTCGAATCTGCCAGAATAATCGTTTGCAACGTGTCCAGCGGCATACACACGATTTCACCGGCTGAGAGCTTCATCCCGTAATTCAAGCTCACTTTGCCGTTCTTACCGACGGATTTGACCAGCGGATAGCCAAACAAGCTCAGGGGCTCGGTGGTGAGCTTGATTGTCTCGTTAAAGGTGGCCTCGATATAGACCAGCTCGGAGTTTATCTGCTCGGCTAACTTGTCAACTTCGTGTTTGATGGCCGCGGAGAAAACCCACTCGTTGAGCACCGGTTCCCACTTGCCGCCTAACTGCAAACAGCGCTTGTACACAAAGCGGTTCTTGCGCCCGGTAGCCAGGGTGCAGATATCGATATTGCCCTGCTCCTCGAAGGGCATCAGCAGCCTGAACACCGCATCGTTGGCATGGTGGGCATAGCGGTCGGAGATCTCTTCGACATGGAGCATAAAGGTGCCCAGCGGCAACGTTTGGCTATTGTCATCAATAATGATTCGGCAGTGGCCAGACCCTTTGGTGCACAGGAAATAGGATTCCTTGCGCTCTAGCACAGTAAATTCTTGCATCTACCTCAATAACCTCAGCATAACAAAACAGCAGTATCTTGCGAATGGAGCATCAGGCTAGTCAATCTCGTCGATGACTACATGGCTGTTATTTGCCCTCAGGGCTTGGATCCTGTCGAAAGTTTCCCCGAGCTTGCCCGGCAGCTTGTAACCATGTGCCACCATGTCATCAATATCCTTATCCATCTCTGACTTCGGGATGTTGTTGGTGACCTCGCTGATCGCCGATTCCCGCTCGTCCAGCTTGATATCGCGGTCATAAATCTCCACTTCCTCAAACGCCTCGAGGTAGAGCGTACGAAACTCTTCCGCGATGTATTTTTCTGACAGCGTTCTGAGCTTGGCCGATTTGCGCTTGCTGATATAGATTTCAACCCGGCTAACCGGTTTTTTCAGGGTCAGGATATTGGTCCGGGCCTCGAGGATTTCGCGATCTGTCGGGGTATCTTTCAACGCCTTGAAGACCGCAAAAGAAGGTGGCCACTCTTGACCTTTCTTCAAGCGCTCGTCCAGGTTATCTTTGAGACGGCGGTAACTGTTGCGATCCAACGAGGCAGCAAACTGCATCAGCCTTTCGCCCGGCTCATCACCGAACTCCTGGCGCACCTTGCTCTGCCCGAAGTTCATGTTCATATCATACCAAAACTGCATGATTTTCTTTTGCTCGGTGCCGGTGTACTTATCCAGCATCACTTGGGTCTTCGGGGAGAAGCCCGATGTCCCCTGGCTGTCAGATACAAAGCCAACAGCACCGGCGTCGTCGGGTTGCGGGGCCGGGGCGGGAGCGCTACTCCTTACTGCCGGGGCAGAAGGCTGAGCCGGGGCAGAGGAGGCCGTAGAGGCACTTTTTTCGGACTGTTGATGGGCTTTCAGCTCGTTCTTCACTCGGTTCCAGTACTCGGCATGAGTTTCACTGATATTCTTTGGCGAACTCATAGTAGGTCATCCCCTTCGTCATCACTCTTAAAGTTAAAGTTAGCAATCTTTTCTTCCAAGATATCAATCGCGCCCCGCTTCACCGACTGGGGTCTCGCGGCCGGACGGCTGTATCCCTGCTTGTAGCTTTTCTCGCTATGAAGGTGGGAATGCAGGCGGCTCCTGAGCTCATCGAGGGAGTATAGCTGTTTGGTCGGAGTTTCCCGGAGACGCTCGACAAACGATGCCCATACCTGGGTTTGGCTGCCGTAGCCGCTCTTGAACATCACCGCTTCGGCCCAGGGCTCGATAACATTTGGGGAGAGCTCGAGAATATTGATAGCTTTGCCAGAAATCGTCTTATTCACCGGGGTAACTTGAGAGCGATGGAAGCTCGACACCCGCTTGGCATTGCTATAAACATCCTGCTGGCCATGGGGCTGGGTATACCCCGTATTGCCAGCAGGTGCGCTCTGATCAACATAGGTATCAAAGTTCAGACGGCCATTGATCTTGCCGCTAGTACGGTAACTCGCGGAAGCCTTGTTCACCCCAATGATCACCTGCTCCATCGAAAGCTTGGCAATCAGATTATCGATCATGCTCTCAGAGGCACACATCATCTCTTTGAGCTGCGCCATGCTGGTAATGAAGGCACCATCTCGGTCCGATAGCTCAGCGAGGGCCACCAGCAGCAGCTTATCTTCCAGGTTAACGGTTTTGTGGCTCCAGGCCTTTTCGAGAAATTTCGATGACATGAGTATCTATACCAGAAAAATTATGGATAACGGCGAGACAGAAGACGATATTGTAACAAACACCGGCAGTGGTACGAACAAGTATAGCGCAGTTTATTTCTTGACCGGGTGGGCCCGCAGATCGCGCGGCCGCCCTAGAATGGCTGGTTGATCATAACCCGGAACAAGCTGTCCTCACTGCCCCAGGCCATTTCGGTTCGTACCACGATCCCTTCGACCTGGAAACGCACGGCACCACCGACGCTCCATTTCATATCACGGTGCAATTCGGCCAAATCGTACTCATCGGCCACCCGGCCGACATCAACAAAAGCCACCCACTGCCACCATGGCACATCGTACCATTCAAATACCGGCCAATCTTCCAGCGGCTGCCAGTCAGGCATCACCCGGTATTCCATGCTGTAGCTCAAGGCCGCCCGATCGACAAAGCGGCCACCGGAAAAGCTACGCAGCCGATACAAGCCGCCCAGGCGGTTGCCCGCATAGGCCGGTGGACGACGGAACACGTCACTGCCATTGACCTGCTCTGTGCTGTTCCAGCTGGGAATATCCGCCGTATACATGTTCAATGCCAGTACCTGCTGGTCGAACAAATCGCCCAGGTTACCGAACGACCAGAACCAACTCTGCTCAAACGCCCACTTCCACCAGCTGGCACGATCACTGCTGCCGGGATCGACCATCACCGAGAACTGACTTTGGCTCCCTTCGGTCGGATTGCGGGTGTTGTTGCGGTTATCCCAGTCAAAGCGGGTCTCCAGCCCCCATACTTCTTCGGCCTCGCTGAAGCCGCCCGGCTCAATGTGCGAGGTCGGTAGCTCGTCGAATTCCCGCCTCTGGTAAAACGGCCTTAACTCCAATGAGCTGACGCCACTCTGCCACGGAGTATGGCCAGTCAGACGGCGAACCGGCATCAACGCCGCCCTGAGTCCCTGAGTTTCCCCAGCCCCCAATGGCAGCACATAACGCATGGATAAGCGGTATTGGAACTCCTTGGCATCGGCTACAACCTTGTCGTCAACCGTGGAGTCATTGCTAGAAGCTTCACCGAGGTAATAGTCGAACTGCTGATAACTGGCATCGAACAGCTCGGCGCCAAAGAGCCAGCGGCTGTCCTGGCTGAGAATATAGTTGCTGGCACCGAGATAGGTCAGCCAGGTACCTTTTTGGCTGTACACCCCTGCCCCCAGCAGGGCGGCTTGGGGCTGACCCGCGCCTTTGAGCAAACCGGCCATACCGACCGAAATACCCATGGCATCGGTCGAGAAGGCAAAGGGGACAAAGGCCGTTTCGGGCGTCCATGAAGGCCAGCTATCGGCCCAGCTGGTGGTTGAGCATGAAAAAGCCGCAATCATTGCTGCGGCTTTGAAAATTCTTGTCATTATTATGGGGTTATTCGCTTGTCAGTTAGAGATAAGCCATGGCGACTCTTGATGTTAGTTTAGTCACCAGCTCATAGGCAATAGTTCCGATATGGGCTGCAACAATCTCGGCTGGCAAGCCATCGCCCCACAAGATGGCCTCATCGCCGACCTTGTCGATCGAGTCCGGTCCGAGATCGACCGTCAGCATGTCCATCGATACCCTGCCGGCCATCGGCACCACGCGCCCGTTGACCAACACCGGGGTACCGTTTGGTGCGGTACGCGGATAGCCATCACCGTAGCCAATCGCAATCACGCCCACCTTAGTATCACGCTCGCTGGTCCAAATCCCACCGTAACCCACCGACTCGCCCTTTTTCACCTCACGCACCGCGATCAGGCTAGAGGTCAACGTCATGACTGGCTTCATATTGTATGACTCCGCCGCCCGCTCAATCTCAGCAAACGGCGACACGCCGTACATAATAATGCCGGGACGGATCCACTCGAGGTGGCTATCGGGCCAGGCCAAGATCCCGGCAGAAGCGGCCAGCGAGCGCTCGCCGCTGCAGCCGTCGGTCAGGGCCATGAAGGATTCTATCTGGCGTGGCGTGACATCGCTGGACAGCTCATCGGCACAGCCAAAATGGCTCATATAACGCAGCGGCTTGGCGACATTCGAGCAAGCATGGAGACGATCGACAAACTCGGTGTATTGTTCAGGGCGGACCCCGAGGCGATGCATACCGGTATCAATTTTCAGCCACACGACCACCGGAGCGTCCAGCTCGGCCTGCTCCAGGGCCTCAAGCTGCTCGATGGAATGAACGACAGTGTGAATATTGTTGGTTACCAGCACCGGCAAATCTGATGGCGCATAGAAACCTTCCAGCAACAGCACTGGCTTGACGACACCGCCAGCCCGCAAGGTCAGTGCTTCCTCGATCCGGGCAACCCCGAAGCCATCGACATCGGGCAGGCTCTTGGCCACATGCTCCAGCCCATGGCCGTAGCCATTGGCCTTCACCACCGCCAGGATCTTGCTGTTCGGCGCCTGGCCGCGGATTTGCTGCAGGTTGTGAGTCAATGCCTCGGTATTGATATACGCTGTTGCCGCTTTCATCTCTGTTCCTACTTATTACTGCCCCGGCAAACCGGTACTACATCTATGGCTATATCAGCCTTATTCATCATCAAAGGCCGGGCCGGCGTAATTATCAAACCGGGAGAACTGACCTTGGAATGTCAATCGCACTGTGCCGATCGGACCATTACGCTGCTTACCGATAATGATTTCAGCAATGCCTTTGAGCGCACTGTCTTCGTGGTATACCTCATCACGGTAGATAAACATGATCAAGTCGGCATCCTGCTCGATGGCACCCGATTCACGCAAGTCCGAGTTCACCGGGCGTTTATCGGCCCGTTGTTCCAACGAGCGGTTCAGCTGCGACAGCGCCACCACTGGCACATTGAGCTCTTTGGCCAGCGCCTTGAGCGAGCGGGAGATCTCCGCGATTTCCAGAGTACGGTTGTCCTGCAGGCTCGGTACCCGCATCAACTGAAGGTAGTCGATCATGATCATGCTCAGGCCGCCGTGGTCACGGGCAATACGCCGGGCCCGCGAGCGTACTTCCGTTGGCGTTAGGCCCGAGCTATCGTCGATATACATGTTCTTCTTTTCCATCATTTTGCCCATGGCAGAAGAAACACGCGCCCAATCCTCATCATCGAGCTGGCCGGTACGAATCTTGGTCTGGTCCACCCGCGCCAACGAGGCCAGCATACGCATCATGATCTGCTCCGATGGCATCTCCAGCGAGAAAATCAACACCGGCTTTTCCTCGGCCATCGCCGCGTTCTCACACAGGTTCATGGCAAAGGTGGTCTTACCCATCGACGGACGGGCGGCGACGATAATCAAATCCGAACCCTGCAGGCCGGCGGTCTTCTTGTTCAGATCGGTAAACCCAGTCGTCACCCCGGTCACCCCGTCCTGCGGGGTCTGATAGAGGATCTCGATACGCTCTAGGGTCTTCTCGAGAATGCCCTCTACATTCTGCGGGCCTTCATTTTCCGAGGTACGCTGCTCGGCAATGGCAAACACCTTGCTTTCCGCCATATCCAGCAGCTCTTCGCTGTCCCGCCCCTGGGGATCATAGCCGGCATCGGCAATTTCATTGGCCACGCTGATCATGTCACGGATCAGCGCCCGCTCACGGACAATCTCGGCATAAGCCAGGATATTCGCCGCTGACGGGGTATTCTTCGCCAACTCCGCCAAGTAGGCAAAACCACCGACATCCTCAAGTTGGTCAGCGTTTTCAAGGTGCTCGGACAAGGTGATCAAATCCAGCGGGTCACCGCCTTCCAGCAACGCGGCCGCCCCTTCGAATATAATCCGGTGGGGCCGACTGTAGAAGTCTTTGGCTACCACTTTCTCGGCAACAACATCCCATTTTTCGTTATCCAGCATCAAGCCGCCGAGAACCGACTGCTCAGCCTCTATCGAGTGCGGCGCCATCTTAATCGCGTCCATCTTGGAGTCTTTAGGTTGGTTCGGTTTGCTATTCTCTGCCATAGAAATTGAAATGATTGCCGGAAACTAAGCCGTGCATTATACCTTAATTCGGAAGGAGTCCATCTATCAATATAGCGCCGATAACGATTTTCCCTTCTGAAATGCCATATTAGTGTCTTACGAGCAATTCGGTACATTCTGTTCGCAATTCCTGACCCAAATATGACATAAATCGGTTACACTGCGGGGTTTGGTAATTGACTGTTTCAACCAACGAGGAGGCCGCTTGGCAAGAACCCTGTTAGCTTTATTACTGCTTGCCAGCACCCAAGCCAATGCCGCCACCAGTGATGAGCGTCCAACCCGGATCCCGCCGCCATTGAGTACCGAACTGGAACTCGGTTATCAATCTCTCGGGGGTAACTCGGACTCGCAAACCCTCAACACCCGCCTCGGGGGGACGTACGTCAAGAACCAGTACCGTCATACCGGTGAATTCCGGTTCCTGCTGGCCGAAAAAGACGGGAAGGAAGACAAGCGCAAAGGCCAGGTCGAGCTGCAGAGCGACATGAAAGTCAATGAAAGGACCTATGTGCTGGGCAACATCAACTACGTCGATGACCGCTACGGGCCCTATTTTACCGATTTCACCCTGGCAACCGGTCTGGGTTACCAGTTAGTCCGTAGGGAAACCTTCCAGATGGAGGTGGAAGCTGGTCCAGGTTACCGCCATCAAGAGCCCAACCTCGATGAGATCGATGACGACGACATCATCCTGCCAGAGACGGTGGATGAGCTGATCCTTCGTGGCAATGCCAAAATGACCTGGAAACCATCAAAAACGGTCGAACTCGGTGTCCGCCTGACTGGTATCGCCGGCAACAGTAACAGCACCATGGAAGCTGAATTCAACCTGACGACAGACATCAGTGACTTTGTCGCCATCAAAATCAGCAACAACCAAAAGCTCAACAGCTGGGTACCCGATGGCTTAAAGAAGCGCGACTCAGCCATGACGATTAACCTGCTGTTCAAGATGTAAACCCCGCCCAAGCTAACGACTTTCGCCTCTCCAACACTTACTCCACTGTTTTTCAGGCATAAAAAAACCAGCCCGGAGGCTGGTTTTAAGCTATCAACACAAAACGCTATTAGTCTTCAGCAACAACGTTTAGGTTAACAGTTGCGAATACGTCAGAGTGCAGCTGGATGCTGATCTCGAATTCGCCAGTCGTACGTAGTGCACCTTCAGGTAGGCGAACTTCGCTCTTCGCTACTTCAACGCCAGCAGCAGTGATTGCTTCAGCGATGTCACGAGTACCGATAGAACCGAATAGTTTACCTTCGTCACCAGCTTTAGATGCGATAACTACAGCTTCAAGCGCGTTAACTTTCTCAGCGCGTGCTTCAGCAGCAGTAAGTTGCTCAGCAACTTTAGCTTCTAGCTCAGCACGACGAGCTTCGAACATTTCAACGTTAGCTTTAGTAGCCATTACTGCCTTGCCCTGTGGGATAAGGAAGTTACGAGCAAAACCCGCTTTAACGTTAACCTGATCGCCAAGGCCACCTAGGTTACCGATTTTATCAAGTAGAATAACTTGCATTATCTTGTCCTCTTAAACTTAATTAAACCGCTACCGATTACTGATGCTTGTCAGTGTATGGTAGAAGTGCTAGGTAACGAGAACGCTTGATAGCGCGAGCTAGCTGACGCTGGTATTTAGCGCGAGTACCAGTGATACGGCTTGGTACGATTTTACCAGCTTCAGTGATGTAGTTTTTAAGAGTTGCTACGTCTTTGTAGTCAATCTCTTGTACGCCTTCTGCAGTGAAACGGCAGAACTTACGACGACGGAAGAAACGTGCCATGGGCTTATCTCCTGAACTAAATTTTTTCAATGTGATCAGCATACAACATCAACTTACCAAGACTATTCGGTCCGGTACGGTAAGGAATCCCCTACCTTGATGGCGTTGCCGATAGCTAAATCTTGAGTGAGAACTTGTTGACCTTGCCTGCTCACTACCACGCCGCTGTAACGAGACATTTGCCGTGGTAGCTCAGCGTATTGCCAGTAGATGAAACACCCGCTGGCGACCGGCTTCGTCTAAAGGACCAGGCCGAGGCCTAGTGGATCCAGACGATGGTCATTGAACAATTACTCAGCTGCAGCTTCGCCTTCAGATTGTGCAGGTTCTGCACGCTCTTCACGACGTGGGGCACGCTCTTCTTTAGCCTTCATCATTGGAGATGGCTCAGTGATAGCGCCTTTAGTGCGCATGATCATGTTACGGATCACAGCGTCGTTGAAGCGGAAGTTAGACTCTAGCTCGTCGATTACAGACTGCTCAGCTTCAACGTTCATTAGAACGTAGTGTGCTTTGTGCAGTTTGTTGATTGGGTAAGCCAGTTGACGACGGCCCCAATCTTCTAGACGGTGAATCTGACCACCAGAATCTTTGATTGCACCAGTGTAACGCTCGATCATGCCAGCAACCTGCTCGCTCTGATCTGGGTGCACCATGAATACGATTTCGTAATGACGCATGGGTTGCTCCTTACGGATTAATCAGCTTCTCGGATTGGCTCGGTTAACCAAGAGAAGCAAGGAACTAAAGTAAATAACCGAGAATTTGGAGGCAGAATAGTACAGAGAATGGGCAATCGACGCAAGAGAAATTTGTGATGAAAGGTGGTTCTGTGGTTCTGTGGTTCTGTGGTTCTGTGGTTCTGTGGTTAGAAAAATAACAAACCCCATGAGCTAGACAAGCAAGCACCTTCACTTACTCACTAAATCACAGGGTTTAGTGTTAAGGAAGCGGGCAAAGACCTCCCCGCTCCTTTACCATAGCCCCACAGTACCATAGCACCACAGGAACGTTTAGCTTACTGCCTTTGGCGTACCGCTTCGAACAGGCAGATGCCGGTTGCAACAGAAACGTTCAGACTCGATACCGAGCCGGCCATCGGGATTTTGATCAAATCATCGCAGGTCTCGCGAGTCAGGCGACGCATGCCCTCGCCTTCCGCGCCCATCACAATCGCCAGCGGGCCGGTCAACTTGCTCTGGTAGATATCATGGGTTGCCTCACCGGCAGTGCCCACGACCCATACGCCTTTTTCCTGCAGGGCTCGCAGGGTGCGGGCCAAGTTAGTCACACGTACCAACGGCACCACTTCCGCCGCGCCACAAGCCACCTTGCTGGCGGTCGCATTCAGCTGGGCAGAGCGATCTTTCGGTACAACCACCGCCACCGCACCGGCAGCATCGGCATTACGCAGGCACGCCCCCAGGTTGTGCGGATCGGTTACACCATCCAACACCAACAGCAGCGGGTTGTCTTTGCCAGCCAGAATCTCGTCAAGATCGTTTTCGTTGTACTGCTTGCCCGGGCGCACGCGGGCAATAATGCCCTGGTGTGATGCCCCTTTGGCTTTATCATCCAGCGCCTTGCGACCAGCCTGCTGGATAGTGATCCCAAGCATCTGCAACTCATTGAGCAGCGGCAGCAAGCGGTCATCCTCACGGCCTTTAAGGACAAAGACCTCGATGAAACGGGAAGGATCTGATGCCAAAACGGCTTTCACGGCATGAATGCCGAAAATCATGTCATTACTCATGGATTAAATCTTCTTTGCTGCTCGTTCTTTCTTACCGGCACGCTGTTTCTTCTTACGGGCCTTGGTCGATTTCTTCTTCGCGGTCGGCTTACCCTTGCCGTCCTTCTTCCCGGCTTTCCCTTCCGGCACCTTGTCTTCCTCGAGCTTGGGGATAGCACCGGCTTTTAGCTTCTGGCGCACCGAGCTGCGCTCTTTCTTCGACTTCGAGCGCTGCTCCTGCTGGGCTTCGCCATCCGCGACCCGGTAAACCTTCAGGCTCTGGCGCTGCATGCCCTCAGCCTTACGCATGCGCTGCTTTTTATCACGGTTCTTGGCCGTTTTACCAGCCCCGCGCGGCTTGCGGGTGCTACCGACGATATCGAAGTCAATCTGGCGGTCGTTGAGGTTGATCGAGGCCACTTTGACCTTGACCGTATCGCCAAGGCGATAAACCTGTCCCGAACTGTCGCCAATCAAGCGCTGGCCGATCGGATCGTACTGGTAGTAATCATTGGCCAGGTTGGAAATATGCACAAGGCCATCGATATTAAGCTCGTTGAGACGGACAAAGAAACCGAAACCGGTGACATTGGCAATCACCCCGTCAAACTCATCGCCCACATGGTCTTGCATGTATTCACATTTCAGCCAGTCGGCCACGTCACGGGTCGCATCGTCGGCACGGCGCTCGGTCATCGAGCACTGCTCACCCAGGGTATCCATATCATCAAACGAATAATGGTACCCCCCGGTCGGCGTCCAGCGATCTTTGTTAGTCCCTTCCTGCTTGGCCACCAGGTACTTGATCGCACGGTGCAGCGTCAGGTCAGGATAACGGCGGATCGGCGATGTGAAGTGGGCATAACGGTTCAGAGCCAGGCCAAAGTGGCCGATATTGTCCGCCTGGTAAACCGCCTGCTTCATCGAGCGCAGCAGCATAGTCTGGATCAGTTCATGATCCGGACGGCTCTGGATCATCGCGGCCAGTGCCGCGTAATCCTTCGGTGCCGGCTCCAAGCCGCCAGACAACTGCAGCCCCAACTCGCCAAGGAAATCCCTGAAGCCTGTCAGGCGCTCTTCGCCTGGGGTATCGTGCACCCGGTAAAGCGCTGGCTCTTTGGCTTTTTCCACCAAGGAAGCCGACGCAATATTGGCCATAATCATACATTCTTCAATGATTTTGTGGGCATCGTTACGCTCTGCCGGCACAATGCGGTCAATCTTACGATCGGCATTGAAGATAAACTGGGTTTCAACCGTTTCAAACTCAATCGCCCCGCGTTCTTCACGCGCCGTCTTGAGGACCTTGTACATGCTGTACAGCTCTTCGAGGTGAGGCACCAGCGGTGCATAGCGCTCGCGCAGCTCTTCATCCCCCTCAAGCATCTTGCTGACTTTGGTGTAGGTCAAGCGCGCATGCGAGTTCATCACCGCTTCGTAGTGCTTGTAGCCAGACAGCTTGCCTGATGCCGAGATGGTCATCTCACACACCATACACAGGCGGTCCACCTGCGGGTTAAGCGAACACAGGCCGTTCGACAGCACTTCCGGCAGCATCGGGATAACCTGAGACGGGAAATACACCGAGTTACCGCGGCGAACCGCTTCTTTGTCCAGTGCCGAATCCGGGCGAACGTAATAGGACACATCGGCAATAGCCACCCACAGGCGCCACCCTCCCGATTTCTTGCGCTCGCAGTACACCGCATCATCGAAGTCGCGGGCATCTTCACCATCAATGGTCACCAACGGCAGCTCGCGCAGATCGACACGACCCTGCTTGGCCTCTTCAGGTACTTCTTCGCCCAGTCCCTGAATTTGCTTCTCGACTTCCGGTGGCCACTCGTGCGGAATATCATGGGTTCGCAGGGCGATTTCGATTTCCATCCCCGGTGCCATGTTCTCGCCCAGGACCTCGACCACCTTGCCGACGGCATTGTACTGGCGAGTCGCGCGCTGGCTGATCTCGACCACCACCACGTTGCCCATTCGCGCGCCCATCCGCTGGTCGTTCGGGATCACGATATCTTGGGCAATACGGGAATCATCCGGCACCACATAGCCCATACCGTCTTCGATAAAGAAGCGGCCGACAATCTGACCTTCGTATTGCTGCAGTACACGCACCACGCGCCCTTCGCGACGGCCGCGCTTATCCGTGCCGGCAACCTGGGCCAGGATGTAATCACCGTGGATCACCCCACGCATCTGATGATGGGGAAGCAGCAAGTCTTCTTCCTTGCTATGTGTGCCTTCCGGGCGCAGGAAGCCAAACCCGTCCCGATGACCGATCACATGTCCCTTGATCAAATCGAGACGCTCCGGCAGGGCATAGCACTGACGGCGAGTGAAGATCAGCTGACCGTCACGCTCCATGGCGCGCAAGCGTCGACGCAGGCCCTCGTATTGTTCATCGCCCTCAAGTTTCAGCTCTTCAAACAGCTGATCGCGGCTGACGGGCGTCGAGTAACTGCGAATTACATCCAGCAGCATTTCACGGCTGGGAATAGGGTTTTCGTAGTTTGAAGCTTCGCGATCGCGAAAAGGATCGACCGGTATATCGGTAGTACCTTTTGACATAATTAGATCCAAGTTGGCGAAGAGATACTTCAAGTATATCTGCGCCCTAGGTGAACAGACGGGAGCCAAGTCGAAAAATTAGCTCCCCAGAGAGATTTTGAAGTTATTGATTTGCTGTCACTGAGCAGGCTGATCCAACAGGACACGCAGAGGCGGGTTGTCCTCGATCATTTCTGACAAGGTATGATTGTCCAGCTCATCCAGGAAAGCCTGGCGCGCACTGAATAGAATGCCTTTCAGCCGGCAGGCTGGAGTAATATGGCAAAAGTCCTCACTGCAATTAACGATTTGCAAAGGCTCGATCGCCCGCACGACGTCGCCAAGCACGATTTTATCGGCAGGCATGCCTAAGCGGATCCCGCCATTTTTACCGCGCACTGTTTCGACATAACCCAGCTGACCCAGCTTATTGATGATTTTCACCATGTGGTTACGCGACACGCCGTAGACCTCGGTCACTTTGGTTATGCTCGCCAGCTCACCCTGCGGCAGGGTTGCTAGGTATATTAGGGCACGCAGGCCGTAATCGGTAAAACTCGTCAGTTGCACAATAACTCCTCCTGACGACATTTTAATCTGGTTATTGACTAAAAGATACAGATACGATAGAACTTAAAACATATATTATAAATACACCATTAAAGGTAACGTCATGCTCAACACCAAAACTATCGAGATCGTGAAAGCAACCGCTCCGATTATTGCCCAAACCGGTCCGGCCCTAACCGCTCATTTCTACGAGCGTATGTTCAGCCACAATCCTGAACTGAAAGATATTTTCAACATGAGCAACCAGCGTAACGGTGACCAACGCGAAGCGCTGTTCAATGCTATCTGCGCCTATGCCAACAATATCGAAAACCTGCCGGCCCTGCTGCCTGCGGTTGAGAAAATTGCCCACAAACATACCAGTTTTATGATCACCGCCGAACAATACGCCATTGTCGGCGGCCACCTGCTGGGCACCATTGACGATCTTCTCTCGCCAGGCCAAGACGTCTTGGATGCGTGGGCTGAAGCCTACGGCCTACTCGCTGACATCTTTATCAAACGTGAAGAGGAAATCTACCAAGAGAACGAAGGCAAGTCGGGGGGCTGGCGCGGTACCCGTGAGTTTATCTTGACCGAGAAAACCCAAGAGAGCGAGGTGATCACCAGCTTTGTCTTCAAGCCCACCGACGGAGGCCCTGTCGCAGACTACCAGCCAGGCCAATATCTGGGGATCTACCTCCAGCCAGAAGGCTTCGAATTCCGGGAAATCCGCCAATACAGCCTGTCTTCTGCGCCACAAGCCGATCAATACCGTATTTCGATCAAGCGCGAAGAGGGGGGCAAGGTATCAAGCTACTTGCACGATACCCTGCAAGTAAGTGACAAGGTGCAACTTGCCCCGCCAGCCGGCGACTTCTTCCTGGATGCTGAAGCAACGACTCCGGTAGCACTGATTTCTGCCGGTGTCGGACTGACGCCAACCCTTTCGATGCTAGAAGCCTTAACCGACCACCAGGCCAACGTGCACTGGCTACACGCCGCCGAAAACGGCAACCACCACGCTTTCAAGCACACCGTCGCACGCATGGTTGCCAAATACGACCATTTCACCAGCCATACCTGGTACCGTGAGCCGCTGTCCTCTGACAGCCAGGCCGAAGACTTCCAGTTTGACGGTATGATGGATCTTGGCAAGGTCAAAGATCTGGTGACGACACCGGGTATGCATTACTACTTCTGCGGCCCGGTCGGTTTCATGCAGCATATCGCCAAGCAGCTACTTGCGATGGGCGTTGCCGAAGAGCAGCTTCACTACGAATGCTTCGGCCCACACAAGGTGATTTAATCGCAATAAAAAAGAGAGGCCCCGGCCTCTCTTTCTTTATCTATCTTCTGGACTGGGCGCTAGCCAGCCCCAACTTTCAGCTTGCTTTGCTTACCAGAAACTATCCCGTCGCTTGGCTCTGGCAATCACATTGTCCGGCATCCGGCTTTCCAGACCGCGGCGCAGACTGGCGATCTTGTTGTGGGTGCTTTGGCTCGCTGTCACCGTGTTGTACAGCCATCGGTAGGCATCCTCAAAGTCGAGCGGACTGCCGTAATTACTCAACAGCAACTCAGCCAGCTGAATCCGGGCATCAACATTCCCCATCGCGGCGGCTTCGCGCAGATAGGGGATCGCCCGCTCGCGGTCTTGCTGAACCAAGGTACCGCGGGCGTAATAGCGCCCGAGCTGCTCCAATGCTGCCGGAGACCCTTGCTGGGCAGCCGACTGCATGTAGTGGATACCCAGTTCGACATCTCGCTCGACACACACGCCCCAGGCCAGCATATCGCCATACAGGAACTGGTAAGAAGGGGACTCGACCCTGATTGCCCAGGCCTCAATATCCTGCACCAGCTGACAATCGTCGGCCTGAACCTGCTGTAAGTGGCTGTTGGACACAAACATCCGGTTGAGCTCGTTTTCGCTATACACCGGCACAGCATCCCCAACCTCTTCCAGAGCGGAAGCGGGAATTGCGCAGCACAGGGCGATAGCAAACATTAACGGGCGTAGGCTCATGGATAGATCTCTTTCCAGACGTGCTAACGTTATCGGCGGCAAGCCGAGAGACTTTAGGGAAAAAACCACCTAAGCGGCAATTTTCCGTCGCCCCAATGACTTAATCCAATTAAGTTTTTGACGCAACCTTCCGCCCCCTAATTTGGAACCAACCCCCGCTTTGGTACCACCGCCGGACAGCCATAAAAAAAGCCAGCCCGACAAGGGCTGGCTTTTGCATCAATCACTGCATCAGCAATTACTCACCGTACGGGTGAACCTTGATGATTGTCTCGTTACGGTCAGGACCGGTAGAGATGATGTCGATTGGCACACCCGTTAGCTCTTCAATACGTGCGATGTAATCTAGAGCCGCCTGTGGAAGTGCATCCAGAGACTTGGCACCGAATGTTGTTTCAGACCAGCCAGGTACCGTTTCGTAGATTGGCTCGATGTTCTCGTAAGCGTCAGCCGCCATTGGAGAGACTTCTAGGATTTCGCCATCTTTGGTCTTGTAGCCAGTACAGATCTTGATCTCTTCCAGGCCGTCCAATACGTCAAGCTTGGTTAGGCAGAAGCCTGAGATTGAATTGATCTGAATAGCGCGACGCATAGCAACGGCATCGAACCAACCAGTGCGGCGTAGACGGCCTGTTGTAGCGCCGAACTCGTTGCCGACGGTACCAAGATGCTTACCCACTGGGTCTTGCTTGTCTTGACCGTCATATAGCTCGGTCGGGAACGGACCTGCACCAACACGGGTACAGTATGCTTTCGCGATACCTAGGATGTAGCCAAGGTGGCGTGGGCCGAAGCCAGAACCTGCCGCCACACCACCAGCGGTGGTGTTAGAAGAGGTTACGTACGGGTATGTACCGTGGTCGATATCAAGTAGGGTACCCTGCGCACCTTCGAACATGATCTTGTCGCCGCGTAGACGTGCATCATCAAGCTCTTTAGTTACGTCGATAACCATTGACGTCAGGATATCGGCCTGCGCCATGATGTTTTCAAGTACTTCTTCGTAGCTTACCGGCTCAGCATTGTAGTAATGCTCAAGCTGGAAGTTGTGGTAAGCCATAACTTCTTTAAGCTTCTCGGCAAATGCTTCTTTGTCGAACAGGTCGCCGACACGCAGACCACGGCGAGCAACTTTGTCTTCGTAAGCTGGGCCGATACCACGGCCAGTTGTACCGATTGCCTTCTTACCGCGAGCGATTTCACGCGCTTGGTCAAGGGCAATGTGGTAAGGAAGGATTAGCGGACAAGCTTCTGACAGGAACAGACGTTCACGAACAGGGATACCACGCTCTTCAAGTGGACCCATTTCTTTCATCAGTGCGTCTGGAGAAAGTACAACACCGTTACCGATGATACATTTAACGTTGTCACGTAGGATACCTGATGGGATCAGGTGAAGGACAGTTTTTTCACCGTCAATGACTAGGGTGTGACCAGCGTTGTGGCCACCTTGGTAGCGCACTACGTATTTTGCATCTTCGGTCAATAGATCAACGATCTTACCTTTACCTTCGTCACCCCATTGGGTGCCAAGAACGACTACATTATTTGCCATCTTTCTTCGTCTATCAGTAGTTAAAAAGGGATTCTAGCACCTTCAACGTTGGCTTGCAGTCATTTTTTGACCATAAGCAGCAAAACGGCAGGAAGCCTGTCACGCAAACGTGCTAGCGGAATTTACATACTAGTGTACATCATATAAGCGATGACACTGCCAGCAACCACCAAGCACCCACCGATACGGCGCAGGGCATTGTCATCCTGCTGGCTCAACTGGCTCACCATCTCGCGCCAGCCTCTCGGGGCCAGCAAGGGGCCAAGTCCTTCAAAGACAAGCACTAGCCCCAATGCCATCCATACTGCCTTACTCATTGTCGTCTCCTCGCTTTGGTAGCCCGATTATACCCAATAAAAAAGGCAAGACCGAAGTCTTGCCTTTTCATCACAACCTGAATGGCGCTTAGTTAACCACGCCACTAGATTCCTTCATATACTTGAAGAAGTCCGTATTAGGATCAATCACTAGGATGTCGCTCTTCGAGTTGAAGCTATTCTCGTAGGCTTTCAACGAACGCAGGAAGTTGTAGAACTCCGGGTTTTTGTTGAAAGCGCCAGAGTATATCTGAGCGGTTTGCGCATCGGCAGCACCACGAACCACACGCGCTTGACGGTCTGCATCAGCGATTATCTTCGCAACCTCTAGCTCAGACTGAGCGCGGATAACTTCCGCTTTCTCGCGACCCTGAGAGCGGTGCTTACGGGCAACCGACTCACGCTCGGCACGCATACGGCGGTAGATTGACTCGCTGATCTCATCAGGCAGGTTGATTTTCTTCATGCGGAAGTCCACCACCTCGACACCCAAGTCTTTAAATGCGCTGACTTTGATGTCGGCCAATACATTGGCCATGATTTGATCACGCTGACCTTCGACCTCTTTGCGAGGCGCGACTTCAGCCACGATTTCCGACGCTGGTGCGTCATCTTCTTCTGCCACAGCCGTGCTGTCTAACTTAGCACCACGGTCTGGGCCAGAGACGATCTGCTTGATTTCTCGAGAACCGATCTCCGCGCGCAGGCTGTCGACCACCTTACGTTTCAGAAGTGCTTCTGCCGTTGAGACATCACCACCACCTGTCGTCAGGTAGTACTGGCCGAAGTCTTCGATACGCCACTTAACGTAGGTATCGATGATCACGTCTTTTTTCTCGGACGTTACAAAACGGTCAGCCTGGTCATCCATGGTCTGGATACGAGCATCCAGAGTACGGACACGGTCGAATACCGGCACTTTGAAGTGCAGGCCCGGCTCGTAGATCTTTGCCACATCCGAATCAGGCGCCTTAAGAATACGGCCGAAACGAACCACAATACCGCGCTCGCCTTCCTGAACCACGAACATTGACATCAACAATGTCGCGATAAAGACAACAATCACAGGGATCATTAACTTACGCATAATTAAAATCTCCCCTGACGGCCAGTATCAGTACTACGTGGCGCAGTTGATACCGGGGCGGTCTCGACTTTTTCGAGTTCGATACCGTAATCGCTAGACGAGCCACTCTTCGGCTGGCTGCTCTGCTGGGCTGGATTAATCAGTTTATCCAGTGGCAGGTATAGCAGGTTGCCGCTTGACTGCGAGTCGACCATCACTTTGCTGGTATTCGAGTAAACGCGTTCCATCGTCTCAAGGTACAGACGATTACGTGTAACTTCTTTTGCGGCCAGGTATTCAGGCAACAGCTTTTCAAACTGCGCCACTTCACCGAGTGCACCGTTGATCACACGCTCAGAGTAACCTTCCGCTTCTTTCTTCAGACGCTCAGCACGACCGGTTGCCTTCGGCAAGATGTCATTGCTGTAAGCTTCTGCTTCACGAACGAAACGCTCCTCATCCTCTCGCGCTGCGATAGCATCATCGAAAGCGTCTTTAACCGCTTCCGGCGGACGGGCAGACTGGAAGTTGACGTCAACGACCAACAGACCCATGTCGTAACGCTGGATGATGCTATCAATCGCTTCTTGCGTATTGGCACGGATCACCTGACGCCCCGTGGTCAAGGCCTGATCCATGGTCGAGTCACCGATCACAGCACGCAGTGCTGAGTCCGTTGCCTGACGCAAGCTGTCATCCGCATTAGTAACGCTGAACAGGTACTTCTGTGGCTCGGCCACACGGTACTGAACGTCCATTTCAACTTTCAGCACGTTCTCGTCTTTGGTCAGCATCAAACCTGAGCTGCGCAAAGAACGGATTGCCTGTACGTTAACCGGCTCAACTTCATCGATAAAGGTAGGCTTCCAGTTCAGACCCGGATCTACCATTTCGTAGAATTTACCGAAACGCAGAACAACCCCGCGCTCCGCTTCGCCGATGGTATAGAAACCGGAAAAGCCCCATACCGCTGCAGCCAATACTGCGATTATCCCAAGACCTGCAGCACTGCCGCCAGTCGAAGGTCCCTTTTTATTCCCCAAAATGCCACCGAATTTACGACTCAGTTTTGAAAAAACCTCATCGAGATCCGGCGGACCTTGATCACGACCACCGCGATTATTGTTCCCCCAAGGGTCTTTATCACGGCCGCCGTTGTTACCAGGCTCATTCCACGCCATTATAGAACTCCATCAATATGATATGACGACAGTTTTTTTTATTACTCTAGCAGTCCATTAAGCAACGATAAAGTCATCTAACGAAGTACTTTCTCTTTTTTGTAACCTAGACCACTCTGCCAGCGGCAAGCGGATGTCAATTTTCAGGCTGCCATCAGTGTCATATTCTTCATTGACAATACAGCCCAACTGGTAAAACTTGCTCCGGTAACGCCCGATATACTGGGGCGGCAACCGCAGGGTATGTCTCACCATGGTGCCAGACAGACGCTCGGTCAGAGCATCGAACAGCAGGTCAATACCCAGCCCTTCCATCGCCGAGACCCAAACCCGCTGGGGAACACCGGCATCATCACGCTCGATACGTGGCGAAGCCCCTTCCAGGTTGTCGATCTTATTCATCACCACCAAGGTTGGCACCTCGCTGGCCTCGATCTCTTCGAGGACCGTATCAACCGCTTCAATGTTTTCACGGAAACGATCATCGCTGGCATCGACCACATGGAGCAACAAACTGGCATCCTGGGTTTCTTTCAGGGTTGCCTTGAAGGCTGCGACCAAGTCATGGGGCAAGTGACGAATAAATCCGACCGTATCGGCCAAGATTGACGTACCGACATCGGCGACATCTATCTTACGCAGGGTTGGATCTAGGGTGGCAAACAACTGGTCAGCGGCATAGACGCCGGCATCCGTCACCCGGTTGAACAACGTCGACTTGCCGGCGTTGGTATACCCCACCAGGGAAATCGTTGGAATTTCCGCACGGTTACGTGCCCGTCGCCCCTGATCACGCTGCTTGGCAACTTTCTCAAGACGGCGCAAAATCGTCTTGATCCGGTCGCGCAGCAAGCGGCGGTCCGTTTCCAACTGGGTTTCGCCCGGTCCACGCAAGCCGATCCCGCCTTTTTGACGCTCAAGGTGGGTCCAACCGCGGATCAATCGGGTTGAGATGTGACGTAGCTGTGCCAGCTCGACTTGCAGCTTACCTTCATGGGTACGCGCGCGCTGAGCAAAGATATCGAGGATCAGACCGGTCCGGTCCAGTACCCTGCATTTGCAAATTTGCTCCAGGTTACGCTCTTGCGCTGGAGAAAGTGAATGGTTGAATATGACGATTTCGGCGTCTTCAGCCCGAACCGCTTCGGCAATTTCCTGTGCTTTACCTTCACCCACGTAATATTTAGGGTGGGGAGTTTTACGGCTACCGGTCACGACCCGTAGCGTATTAACCCCCGCCGAGGAGACCAGCATTTCAAACTCGCTTAGGTCTTCCCACTCCCCTTCTTGCGTGAAGTTGATATGAACAAGAATCGCCTGCTCACCGGTTTCATAACGGTCAAACAAGCAATCAACTCCTTAGAGAAGAATATTATTCTTCTGTTTTTTCTTGTGAACGTTCTGCCGAAGCTGGGCGGTCACCTGTGTGGTGGTGGTTAACTGGACGTGCAGGCACCACGGTTGAAATCGCGTGCTTGTATACCATCTGGTTAACGGTGTTCTTCAGTAGGATCACAAACTGATCAAAAGACTCAATCTGGCCCTGTAGCTTGATACCGTTAACCAAGTAAATTGAGACTGGGATTCTTTCACGACGCAAAGCGTTCAAAAATGGGTCTTGCAAAGATTGCCCCTTAGCCATTATTTCTTTTCCTTATTTGTTTGTAGTTGTAGTTAGCAACGAACAAAATTAAAAATACGCAAAACAGTATCAGTATACACGCTAATCAAACATCACATCTAACTGAGTTTGTGACGGTTTGTAACGCAGATTCTGGGTCACTGCTATCCAACCACGTCAGATCTTTCCAGCTTCTCAGCCAGGTGATTTGACGCTTCGC
Source organism: Photobacterium sp. DA100 (assembly GCF_029223585.1). NCBI lineage: Bacteria > Pseudomonadati > Pseudomonadota > Gammaproteobacteria > Vibrionales > Vibrionaceae > Photobacterium > Photobacterium sp. DA100. Next base: position 3,573,925 of record NZ_CP119423.1, read on the forward strand.
CAATTGACGGGTGGCACAGATGCCGCGGAAAACCGCTTCATCCAAAGAACACTGCCCGTCCAAATATTCCCACATCTGACGGTAACCTACACAACGTATTGAAGGGAGATCTGGGTGCAGATCACCTCGCTCATACAAAGCACGAACTTCCTGTTCAAAACCTGCTTCGATCATCTTTTCAAAACGTTGCTCGATCCGCCGATGCAGCACAGCCCTATCCGTGGGAGTTATTGCAAATTGGTGAACCCTGTAAGGCAAGGCATCACCTTGGGTTTTCGTAAGCTCGGTTAAAGTTTTACCCGAAATACGAAAAACTTCCAATGCGCGTGAAAGGCGCTGGGGATCATTGGGGTGGATACGCGCCCCGGAAACCGGGTCAATCCGCACCAATTCCTCATGCATCGCCTGCCAGCCCTTTTCCGCCGCTTCCTGCTCTATCTGAGCGCGGATCGCCGGATCAGCCGCTGGCAACGGTGACAAACCTTCCAATAATGCTTTGTAGTACAACATAGTACCACCAACCAATAAAGGAATGCGCCCTTGTGCAACTATATCAGCCATTTCTTTCAGTGCATCAGCGCGAAAGTCTGCAGCTGAATAACTTTGCGCTGGATCACGAATATCGATCAATCGATGCGGTGCCAGTGCCAACTCTTCAGCATCCGGCTTCGCGGTACCGATATCCATATTTTTATAGATAAGGGCTGAATCAACACTTATCAACTCTACAGGTAATTGTTGGCGTAACCGGATCGCCAAATCGGTTTTGCCCGACGCAGTCGGGCCCATCAGGAATATCGCCTGAGGTAGTGGCTTAGTCATAATTAAACGCTTCTATTGCTGCGCTCACGTCTACCGGACGCAGCAAGTCTGAAAAATAGTGTTCGAGTTCCGAGCCCCACAGCTGCTCCAGTTCAGTCACCAACTGGATAGCCTGGGATAAGCTATAGGTCTCACTGGCCACGGTCAGCTGGCCTGCGAGCCAATCCAACAGTTTGTCCCATCCCTGCGCTTCAGGATCGTCGGCCACGGCTGCCAAGTAGGCCAGCAGCGCCGGTATCAATTGCTGCAGGTTCTGCTGCCGCAACGGCTGGCATACCGACAAAACAATCAGCTGCTGCTTATTCTTGGCCTTGAGCTGAATACCGAGCTGTTTGAGCAACATCGCGTGCTGCTCGGCGCAGTCTATCATACCCGGCGCCACCGGAATGGAATGCGGGATCAGCAGCGGCTGCGGCTTTAACCCTTCCGTTTGGGCCAAGCGCAACTGGCCTTTGGTCCGCAGGCACTGGGCCCGGGTAAGGGATAGCAGTGCCAGTCCATCATCGCGGCTGAGCAGCAGGTATTGCTGGGCCACCAGCGACAGAGCCTTGCCCAGCCCGATACCATTGGCCGTATCAATGGCATCCTGGCGAGTTGATGGCTGCGGGGCAGCCGGCGAGGGTGAGGTCACAGTTTGTCTGGCCGATACCGGCAGAGTCTGATTCGGCTGACTCTGCGCCGGCGACTCCACGGTGCGCATCAGCTGCTGATAGGCCTCGACCTCTTGCGGGCTTGGTCCATCATCCTGGTAACATGCACGGCTACTGCCTCCAGAGCGCCCAGCCCCCGCAGACGAATAACCGCCGTCTCGATAGGATTGCTCAGCCTTCGGCTGAGTACGAGAGACATCAGGCCGCTCACGGTAGGCTGGCGACTCTGTGCGCTGAGAGCTGGTATCGCGGCTACCGGCACTTCCCGCCGAGCCTCCACCACTGGATGATAGCCAATCCCGCGCTGGTGCCTTGCTAGGGTAATCCGGCGTACGTGCAATGGCGGCTGAGGCAGCATCCGGTTCGGCAATACCATGGCCCTGCGATGACGAAGAATGAGACGCAACCGGGGGAATGTAAGATGGTTGCGAAGCATGAGCACTGGCTCGAGGCGCCGGAATATTCATCGTCTGCTCGGCATCCTCCGCGGCCCCTTCAATCAAAGCGCTTTGCAGTCCCTGACAGATAAAGTCATGCACCAGACGGGCTTGGTGGAAACGCACTTCATGCTTGGCCGGGTGCACATTGACATCGACCTGGTGGGGGTCGACATCGATAAACAGAACATAGGCCGCATATTGATCCGGCGCCAGACTGCTCTCGTAGGCTTGGCGGATAGCATGATTGATCAGCTTATCCTTCATCATCCGGCCGTTGACGTAGCAGTACTGGATATCATTCTGTGCTCTTGCCCCCTGAGGGCTACAAATCCAGCCACCCAGCTTGAGATCGCCATGGGCCAGCTCGACGGCCAATGCATGGTCCAAGAACGCCTGTCCGCACACGGCGGCCAAGCGGCGTTCTTTCTGGACTTGCGTGTTGGCTGCGCGGTACTGGCGCACCACCTTGCCGTTATGGCGAAGGTTGATGGTGACATCCATCCGGCTAAGGGCGATACGCTTGAGCAGCTCATCAATATGGCCGAACTCGGTTTTCTCGGTGCGGAGGAACTTCCTACGGGCAGGGGTGTTGAAGAACAGATCCAGTACCTCCAGCGTGGTACCAACCGGATGGGCAGCTGGCTTGAGCTGCACTTCCATATCCCGCCCTTCTGCATACGCCGCCCAGGCTTCTTCCTGCTCAGCCGTCCGAGAAGTTAAGGTCAGGCGCGATACCGAGCTGATACTGGCCAGCGCTTCACCGCGAAACCCAAGACTGGCAATGGCTTCAAGATCATCAAGGGTGGCAATCTTCGAGGTCGCATGACGGCTCAGGGCCAACCCGAGCTCATCTTTTGGGATCCCCTTGCCATTGTCACGGATCCGAATCGTCCGGCTGCCGCCCTTGTCGATATCAATATCGATCCGGGTGGCACCGGCATCAAGACTGTTTTCGACCAGCTCCTTGACTACCGACGCCGGCCGTTCAACAACCTCGCCAGCCGCAATCTGGTTCGCCAACCTCGCTGGCAAGATCTGAATAGGCATAATCAACTACTCGGGATAGTAAGTTTTTGTCCAACCGCCAGTTTATCGGAACGCAACTGGTTCGCTTCACGCAAACGGCTCACGGTAACACCATAGTTTTCGGCAATCTTACCGAGAAACTCACCACGCTGCACGGTATGGGTCACCGAAGCCGGTGCCTTCACCGTAATTTTCAGTTTCTGTCCCACCGCCAACTCGTCGGAGCGTAGCTGATTGGCACTGCGGATACTTGCCACCGTTACGCCATACTGGCCCGCAATCTTGCCGAGGAACTCACCACGCTTCACGGTGTGGGTCACGGTCTTGGTTGTCGTCGCCGCAGTCGTCGTCACCGGAGCCTTCGCTGAAATTTTCAGCTTCTGGCCAATCGCCAGCTCATCGGAACGTAAATTATTGTCGCGCCTGATACTCGCTACGGTAACCCCGTACTGGTTGGCAATCTTGCCGAGGAAATCACCGCGCTTCACGGTATGGGTCACCGTTTGGGTCGCAGCCGCAACAGCGGTCGTGGCCGGTGCGGTGGCTGGCGCCTTACCCGGGATCACCAAGACTTGCCCCACCTTCAAGGTATTCGACTTGAGGTTATTGGCCTGCTTGATGGCCGCTACTGATGTATCGTAACGACTCGCGATCACACTCAGCGACTGGCCGCTGGTCACTTTGTGCCGGATCCCTTGGTTGCGGGAGGCGAACAAAGTCCCTTCCGGTGGCTTCTCGTTGAAGTACGACAGTACCCCGCGGTAAACCGCATCAGCCAGCTTGTTCTGGTGTGACTTCGAGTTTAGCAGCCGCTCTTCGGTCGGGTTGGTGATAAATCCAGTTTCAACCAGCAGCGACGGAATATCCGGTGACTTCAGCACTGCCAAGCTAGCATGCTCCGGCTTGCTCTTGTGCAAGGTCGTTACCTTGCTCATTTCTTTCAGTACCCGGCTCGCTACGTCGTAGCCTTCTTTTTGCGAATGGCTGAACTGCAAATCCAGCACGGCCATACTCAGATACTGGTCATCGTTGCCACCGGACAGTACATCACCGCCCCCGAGCAGCTCCGACTGTTTCTCATGCTGCTCAATCCAACGACCAATTTCACTATTGGCACGGCGGGTGTTAAGGACCCAAACCGATGCCCCGCGCGGCTGCGGCTGATGGAAACCATCAGCGTGGATCGAGACCAGCAAGTGGGCACGCTTGCGGCGGGCAATTTCCGTTCGCCTGTTGAGGTTGACAAAGTAATCCCCCTGACGGGTCATTACTGCCTTCATTCCCGGGGTGGCATTGATCCGTGCCGCCACCTTTTGGGAAATTTCCAGAGTAACTTTCTTCTCATACAACCGGCTCGGGCCGATTGAACCCGGATCCTCACCACCATGGCCAGGGTCAATCGCGACAATGATATCGTCGGTACCATAAGGCAAGCTGGCATGTTGGTTGGCTACAGGCTGTTGCGGCGTCGATTCAGGCTTCTTTGCTGTGGCAACCTTGCCATGCGGCAAGTCCATCACCAAACGGTGGCTATAAGTACCGTCCGGCGTCGGTGCCAGCTTAAATAACTTAGGGGTCATCCCCGCTTTCATTTCCAGCACCAGACGGTAAGTCCCTTTCTCCGGTGCACCACTGTTGCGAATTTTGGTCAGGATTGCACTGTCTTTGACCACCAAAGGCAGCTTGGTTTTCAACGTTGTCTGCTTAAGATCCACCACCAAGCGGTCTGGCTTGGTAAGGGTAAAGTAGCTGAAAACAGCTTCATCTTTCAGATCCAGCACCACTCGGGTTTCTTCGGGTGCCGGCCAAACCCGGATCCCTTTCAGTTCATTGGCCATTGCCAACGAGCTAAATAAGCTGACCCCTACAATCACAGCATGAAAAAAAGCCCGTAACGACATCCTATCAACACAACTCCAAGCACTTAATGAGTTCACTACCGTATTCGTTATTCGCCGTCAGGGTGACTTTGCGTTGTTCACCGTGATAGCGCATATCGAGTTCAAGGTCGGCTTCTGGCAATAGGCCCGCCCCTTTCTCCGGCCATTCCACTAAGCAGATGGCATCGGTGGCAAAATAGTCGCGGATCCCCATGAACTCCAGTTCCTCGGGATCGGCAAGGCGGTATAGATCAAAATGGTAAACCTGCCAAGGCGGAAGCTCATAGGGCTCCACCAGGGTATAGGTTGGACTTTTTACATTTCCCTGATGGCCAAGAGAGCGAATAAAACCTCGGCTAAATGTGGTTTTCCCTGCCCCCAAATCACCATGCAGATAAATGGTGGTCTGGCGCTGACAGGCATGAGCCAGCTTGTGGCCTAAATCTACCGTCGCCTGCTCATCGGCGAGCAAGATTTCAAAACTATGCATCATCTTCTTATCTTGGATTTACTAATTGTCGAATATGAGGAAACAAATCACTGGCAAGCATACCACGCTCCCCCTCCGCTGCGCAGCGGTCGGCCGCAGTACTATGGATCCAAACCCCGCACCGCGCCGCCGCAACCAGAGACAACCCCTGTCCCAACAACGCCCCGATGATACCAGATAGCACATCGCCCATCCCGCCTGTCGCCATTCCCGGATTCCCCGCAGGACACACCCAGCATCGGTTACCATCATCGACCAGCGTTCCCGCGCCTTTAAGTACAACGACACCACCGTACTGTTGTTGCAGCACCCTTGCCGCACGGAAGCGGTCTGCCTCCACCTCTTGCACTGAGCAAGCGAGCAGCCTGGCAGCCTCACCGGGGTGGGGAGTAATTATACGATTATTTTTATAGTCAGGTGAACGTGCTAATAAGTTCAATCCATCCGCGTCGACAACGTGGCTTTTTTGAGTCTTGGCCAGTACATTGTACAAAACTTGGCTCCAGCTCGACTGGCCCAGCCCTGGCCCCAATACCAGCACATCGGCCCATTGCAAACGGTGCTCTGCGACTGTTTGCCCCGAGGCTTGCCAGCCAAGGGCCATTATTTCAGGTCTTGCCGCCGCAATTGACAACACATTGTCAGGTTGCGTCAGGGCTGCCACTAAGCCGGCTCCGGTTCTTGCTGCGGCTTCCGCTGCCAGGCGGATCGCACCGCCCATGCCAAGATCGCCACCGGCCAGCAAGATCCGGCCGTGATCACCTTTGTGCGCATCGCGTTGGCGCGGCGGCAGAGAAAGGGCCACATCGGGGGCTTGGATCAGCCAGGCCGAAGGCGGCTCGAGCTGCTCAAAGGCATCGGCCACCTGCAATCCGGCAAACTGTATACGGCCAACATAGCCCGCGGCTTGGCCCGTCCACAGCCCCAGCTTGCTCCCGATAAAGGTCACGGTGGATTGTGCTTTCACCGCCTTGCCGAGCACCTTCCCAGTATCGGCACACAACCCTGAGGGAATGTCGATCGCAATGACTGGCAGCGCGATCCGATTGATCATAGCGATCAGCCGCTGCCCTTCCGGGCGTACCTCGCCCTTGAGCCCCGTGCCCAGCAAAGCATCAATGACCACCTCGATCGAGGCCGGGATCGCCTTTCCCGCTGGCAAGATCTGCCCTCCAGCCGCCAGCCAGGCATCCCGAGCCCGGGCGGCATCGCCATGGAGTTTTGCTCCATCCCCCTGCTGCCAGAGAGTCACCGGAAAACCGGCCTCACGGGCTAGACGGGCAACGACATAGCCATCCCCGCCGTTATTTCCGCCACCGCAACACACCAAAACATGCTGCTGGCGGGTAAAACCTTGCTCAAGCACCTGAAATACCGCCGCACCGGCGCGCTCCATCAGCTGATACATGTCCAACGCTTGCTGGACGGCCACCAGCCGCTCTCCTCGACGCACCTGTTCTGCCCGGTAAAGTTTTCCAGACCATTTTTCCATACCCATGACCCCTCCGTTGTAACGATGACCTCACTTCGCACTGGCAGCAAGCTAAGATCTTCCTGATGATCCTCTCAACATTTGCTGTGAGTGTGGTAAACTTCCGCCCCCAATCCAGCCCGGTACAGCAAGTATGACTATCGACTATCGCGATCTGACCCAAAAAATCAAGCAATGGGGCCAAGAACTTGGCTTCCAGCAGGTTGGGATCAGCGATGTTGATCTGCGCCAGCATGAAGCCCAGCTACAACGCTGGCTTGACGAAGGCTACCACGGCAACATGGACTGGATGGCTCGCCACGGTATGATGCGTGCGCGCCCAGCCGAGCTGCATCCTGGTACCATTCGGGTCATCAGTGCCAGAATGGACTACCTTCCGCCTGAGGCCAACTTTGCCCATAGCTTAAACCATCCCGAAACAGCCTATATCAGCCGCTATGCACTTGGCCGTGACTACCACAAGCTTATCCGCAATCGGCTCAAGCGCCTTGGACAACTCATCGAGCAAGAAGTGGGGCCATTGGGTTATCGCCCCTTCGTCGATTCGGCGCCGATCCTAGAGCGACCGCTCGCAGAGAAAGCCGGGCTGGGGTGGGCCGGTAAGCACTCCTTGCTACTCAACCAGCAGGCGGGATCATGGTTCTTTCTTGGCGAACTATTGATAGATCTACCTTTACCTGTCGATAAACCCGAAGAGAATCAATGTGGTAAGTGTGTAGCCTGTATGACCAGCTGTCCGACACAAGCGATTGTCGAGGAAGGCGTGGTTGATGCAAGACGTTGTATTTCCTACTTGACCATTGAATTTGACGGTGTGATACCGGAAGAGTTCCGCGAAGCCATTGGTAACCGTGTTTACGGCTGTGATGATTGCCAATTGGTTTGCCCATTCAACCGCTTTTCTGACATCACCCGAGAAGCCGACTATCATTGCCGCGACAGTTTACGCCTTCAACCATTGACGACCCTGTATGGCTGGACAGAAGAAGCCTTCTTAAAACATACCGAAGGCTCAGCAATTCGCCGTATCGGTCATATCCAGTGGCTTCGCAACCTCACGATTGCGATGGGGAATGCGCCATACAGCCCCGATATTATTGCGGCACTGGAATCAAGGGAGGGGGAAAGCGCTCTTCTGGATACGCACATTCAGTGGGCTAAAGGGAAGCAACTCGAGAAACGTTGCCAAGATGCTATCAGTGTGCTGCCTGCCAGTACCAAGCGGCTTATCCGCATTGTGAAAAAAGGCTTACCACGCGATGCCTAGCTGGGAAAATAGCCCGGCTACCATATTGCAACCTTATCCACACAGAGTGAGAGTTCGATCAGGCTTCTGAACAAATGTGGAAAACATTTTCAATTTTGCTTCTTTATCTGCTATTTCCAATATTAAACACAGCCCAATATAGACGGCTCAAAAAAAGTTATCCAAACATCCACAGAGTGGATCAAGTTGTATATAAGCCTTGAGTAAAAACAACCAAGACCATACAAAACAACACCTTATGCTGTGGATAGTTTCTTATCGATTATTGTTTTATTGAAGAAGAAAAAGATAAATACAGACTTGTTCACACGGTATCGGCACACGTAATCAACCGACTTACCCACAAGATACTTTTGTGGATAACTCTGTGCACGATCTCAGTATTTTCTATCCGCCACAGGCTTAAGCCCACGAACGACAAGGCATTCAGGCATAGTCTGGTCGGGATAAATTTAGACAGATACGATTCACAGCTCCCTGCTGGCAATTTACATTACCCGTATCAAACCATTCAAAGAGCCTGTGTCGTCATTTGACACCAAACAGAGCATCTGGATATTGCGGGATAAAAATAAACAGCCATAAGGCTGTAGGGGCAATATCTACGATGATGTTTTCGAAGCTGATCGCTTCATAATGGTTCCCGATAACACTATGGTTATGGAACATTGAGACAACACACAAGATTATCGAGAATCGATTAACCCAGGAATGTTGCAATTGAACTAATACTTCACAGTAGTAGCTTTGCCGTTCCCCTGCTCATGCAGCGGCAGCAGAAATTGGAGTGACGTGGCCGACTAGGTACATGAGGTTCCTCGTTGGAGCACATCTATCCTGAAATTGGAGCGACACACGAGGTTCGAACTCGTGACCTCAACCTTGGCAAGGTTGCGCTCTACCAACTGAGCTAGTGTCGCATGTCACTGTTAGGCACAATGAAAGCCATAAATCTGGAGCGACACACGAGGTTCGAACTCGTGACCTCAACCTTGGCAAGGTTGCGCTCTACCAACTGAGCTAGTGTCGCATGTCACTGTTAGGCACAATGAAAGCCATAATCTGGAGCGACACACGAGGTTCGAACTCGTGACCTCAACCTTGGCAAGGTTGCGCTCTACCAACTGAGCTAGTGTCGCATTTCTCAAAAGAGAATTGGTTGCGGGGGCCGGATTTGAACCGACGACCTTCGGGTTATGAGCCCGACGAGCTACCAAGCTGCTCCACCCCGCGTCCGTATTGTGTCACCGTTAAAGTACCGTGAGAACTGTAAACTGGAGCGACACACGAGGTTCGAACTCGTGACCTCAACCTTGGCAAGGTTGCGCTCTACCAACTGAGCTAGTGTCGCATTTCTCAAAAGAGAATTGGTTGCGGGGGCCGGATTTGAACCGACGACCTTCGGGTTATGAGCCCGACGAGCTACCAAGCTGCTCCACCCCGCGTCCGTATTGTGTCACCGTTAAAGTACCGTGAGAACTATAAACTGGAGCGACACACGAGGTTCGAACTCGTGACCTCAACCTTGGCAAGGTTGCGCTCTACCAACTGAGCTAGTGTCGCATTTCTCAAAAGAGAATTGGTTGCGGGGGCCGGATTTGAACCGACGACCTTCGGGTTATGAGCCCGACGAGCTACCAAGCTGCTCCACCCCGCGTCCGTATTGTGTCACCGTTAAAGTACCGTGAGAACTGTAAACTGGAGCGACACACGAGGTTCGAACTCGTGACCTCAACCTTGGCAAGGTTGCGCTCTACCAACTGAGCTAGTGTCGCATTTCTCAAAAGAGAATTGGTTGCGGGGGCCGGATTTGAACCGACGACCTTCGGGTTATGAGCCCGACGAGCTACCAAGCTGCTCCACCCCGCGTCCGTATTGTGTCACCGTTAAAGTACCGTGAGAACTGTAAACTGGAGCGACACACGAGGTTCGAACTCGTGACCTCAACCTTGGCAAGGTTGCGCTCTACCAACTGAGCTAGTGTCGCATTTCTCAAAAGAGAATTGGTTGCGGGGGCCGGATTTGAACCGACGACCTTCGGGTTATGAGCCCGACGAGCTACCAAGCTGCTCCACCCCGCGTCCGTATTGTGTCACCGTTAAAGTACCGTGAGAACTATAAACTGGAGCGACACACGAGGTTCGAACTCGTGACCTCAACCTTGGCAAGGTTGCGCTCTACCAACTGAGCTAGTGTCGCATGTCACTGTTAGGCACAATGAAAGCCATAATCTGGAGCGACACACGAGGTTCGAACTCGTGACCTCAACCTTGGCAAGGTTGCGCTCTACCAACTGAGCTAGTGTCGCATGTCACTGTTAGGCACAATGAAAGCCATAAATCTGGAGCGACACACGAGGTTCGAACTCGTGACCTCAACCTTGGCAAGGTTGCGCTCTACCAACTGAGCTAGTGTCGCATGTCACTGTTAGGCACAATGAAAGCCATAATCTGGAGCGACACACGAGGTTCGAACTCGTGACCTCAACCTTGGCAAGGTTGCGCTCTACCAACTGAGCTAGTGTCGCATGTCACTGTTAGGCACAATGAAAGCCATAAATCTGGAGCGACACACGAGGTTCGAACTCGTGACCTCAACCTTGGCAAGGTTGCGCTCTACCAACTGAGCTAGTGTCGCATTTCTCAAAAGAGAATTGGTTGCGGGGGCCGGATTTGAACCGACGACCTTCGGGTTATGAGCCCGACGAGCTACCAAGCTGCTCCACCCCGCGTCCGTATTATATTGAAAGGCAAACAAACTAAGAATTGCCTTTCGAGGCTGCGCATTATACGAGGAAATGAGAGGGATGCAATAGTTCTCAAAAAAAATTTGATCTTTCTAAGCCAACCGTCTATTTCCTCATCAAATTTTCATTATTTGCTCACGATAATAACGTAACTCAGCGATCGAGTCGCGAATATCATCCAATGCTAAGTGGCTGCCCTTCTTACTAAAACCATCCAACACTTCTGGTTTCCAGCGACGCGTCAGCTCCTTAAGGGTACTGACATCCAAATAGCGGTAATGGAAATACTGCTCCAACTCAGGCATGTGCTTGTAGAGGAAACGACGATCCTGGCCAATGCTATTGCCGCAGATTGGTGACGCCCCTTTCGGTACCCACTGCTCCAGGAATGCGATAGTCTGGCGCACCGCTTCCTCTTCGCTCACCGTACTCTGACGGATCCTCTCAACCAGTCCGCTATTGGTATGGGTAGTGGTGCACCACTCATCCATCTTGGCCAGTTCGGTCTCAGGCTGATGAATCGCCAATACCGGCCCCTCCGCCAGAACATTGAGCTGTGCGTCAGTCACAATTGTCGCAATTTCAATGATTTTGTGGGTTTCGGGATCCAACCCGGTCATTTCTAAATCGATCCAAATTAGGTTCTGATCGCTGATCATCATCGGATATTGCCTATTCTATGAGTAAACCATGTATGATAATACCAAACTAGCGTCCTTGCCGAGGCTGCAACTGCAGGTTTTTCGGCGGGCGACTCATCGGTATATTACCGTAAGCCAACTTAACTGAACGATATTCTTGTGGCAAAAAAGAAAAAGCTTACTAAAGGTCAGAGCCGCCGAGTGCGCTCTAACCAAAACAAACGACTGAAACGCGAAAAAGATGATATTCAGTGGGATGAAGCCCTGCTGGAGTCGGTCCGCGAAGGCTTGGTGATCACCCGATTCGGCCAACATGCCGACATCGAGGATCCTGCAACCGGGATCATTCATCGCTGCAACCTGCGCCGGAGCATTCAAAGCCTGGTGTCAGGGGATCGTGTAGTCTGGCGGCCAGGTGTTGAGGCACTACAAGGCATCGCCGGTGTCGTAGAAGCCGTCCACGAGCGTAAATCGATGCTGACCCGCCCCGACTACTATGATGGTGTCAAAGCCGTAGCGGCAAACGTCAACCAGATCATCATTGTATCGGCGGTGTTGCCCGAGCTATCGCTCAATATAATCGATCGCTACCTGATCGCGGCCGAAACCGTCGGTATTCCCCCGTTGATTGTCCTCAATAAGGTCGATCTGCTTGAGGCCGATGAGCGCAAACAGGTTACAGAAACCCTCGCTTTGTACCAAGAGATTGGCTATGAAGTGCGCTTAGTCAGCTCGGAAACCGGCGAAGGGCTCGATCGCTTGCGCGAAGATCTCAAGGGCCATATCAGCATTTTTGCCGGCCAGTCCGGGGTCGGTAAATCGAGCCTAGTCAACGCCCTGATGCCTGAAGTGGACGCCGAGGTAGGGGATGTGTCAGAAAACTCCGGCCTTGGCCAGCATACGACCACTGCAGCGCGCTTGTACCATTTCCCGGACGGAGGCGATCTGATCGACTCTCCGGGGGTACGAGAGTTTGGCCTGTGGCACCTCGAACCCGAGCAGGTCACCAAGGCATTCGTGGAGTTCCGCGATTATTTGGGCGGCTGTAAGTTCCGTGACTGCAAACACGGCAATGATCCGGGCTGTATCATCCGTGAAGCCGTGGAAGAAGGAAAAATCCACCAGGCTCGCTATGACAGCTACCACAAAATCATCGACAGCATGTCCGAGAATGTCGCTAACCGCCAGTTCTCGCGCAACAAGCCTGATTGATCTGTATAGCCGCTCCCCGCTTAGACGGGGAGCCATAACCTCGACAGCAAGTAACTGACTTTACCCGGTAAGTTAGGTATTATGACGAGCCAAAGTTATAATTACGTAACTACCTTGTTGAAAGACTCACTGTTTCTGGACGATACCGTGCACGACAATTTCAAAATCGGCTTGCAGTACTGCGCGCCAAAGCAAACCCTGACTCAACTCGCTGGCAAACTGGCCTCCCTGAAGGCTGGCAAACTCACTACCGCGGTGATCCGCTGGTTCATCCGCCAGTACGGCATTGATATGAATGAGGCACGTAACCCAGATCCTACGGCTTACGATACCTTCAACGACTTCTTTGTCCGTGAACTCAAAGACGGTGCCCGCCCAATCAATGACGATGCCGCAGTTATCTGCCATCCGGCCGATGCCTGTGTCAGCCAACTGGGTCCAATCACCGACGGTGCGCTTATCCAGGCAAAAGGCCACACCTATGAGGCCTTAGAGCTACTGGGTGGCGACCAGGCACTGGCCGATGAATTCCAGGACGGCCACTTTGCCACGCTGTACCTGTCCCCGAAGGACTACCACCGCGTCCACATGCCGTGCGACGGCACCCTACGCCATATGGTCTACATTCCGGGCGACCTGTTCTCGGTAAACCCACTGACCGCAAAAAATGTACCCAACCTGTTTGCCCGCAACGAGCGTGTGGTGTGCATTTTCGACACCGACTTTGGCCCGATGGCCCAAGTCCTGGTCGGAGCAACGATTGTTGGCAGTATTGAAACGGTGTGGGCCGGTACCATCACCCCACCGCGCAGCCCGGAGATCCACCGCTGGAATTACCCAGCCGAGGGCGAACAAGCCATTACCCTGAAGAAAGGGGATGAAATGGGTCGCTTCAAGCTAGGCTCGACGGTGATCAACCTGTTCCCGAAAAATGCCATCGAGTTTGTCGACGGCCTAGAAGCCGGTGTCCCGACCCAAATGGGCAGTGCCTATGCAACCCGCGTTTCCGGCGAGCAACCAGAAGTCTAAATGGTTAACATTTTTGAACAAAAAGGGCCTTCGACGGCCCTTTTTTTATGCAAAAAATTGACCATATCGAGGAAAATATCACCACCCAAATAGTATGCTGGGATCAGTCAATAATATAAGCAAACCAACACACTATGAAAAAAATCTCTGTCTCCCAGCTCGTTAAGCTGCTGGTCGCATTCGGGATCCCGCTCGGGATTCTGATGTTGCCAATTGATGCCATCCCTATCGCTGAATTAACTGTTTCCCAGCATCGCCTGCTGGCCATCTTCGCCCTGGCAGCCCTGTTATGGGTACTTGAGCCCGTTCCAGTCTTTGCCACCTCGATCCTGATCATTACCTCACAACTGATCATGATCTCCGACAGCGGACTGCATACCTTCCGCTCCCCGCCCGCCGGTCATGAAATGGGGGAGGTTCTCAAGTACACCGATATCCTCGGCTCATTCTCGTCACCTATTATCATCCTGTTCATGGGCGGATTTGCCCTTGCGATTGCTGCCTCCAAATATGAGCTGGACAACAACCTGGCACGGGTCCTACTCAGACCGTTTGGCACCCAACCGAAGTATATTATGCTCGGCCTGATGCTGATCACCGCGGTGTTTTCGATGTTCATGTCCAACACCGCTACCACCGTGATGATGCTAGCCCTGCTGGCCCCCATCGTCGCTTCGGTTCCCAAGGGGGACGTAGGTATCAAGGCACTAGTGCTGTGTATCCCGATCGCCGCCAATACCGGTGGGATCGCGACCCCAATCGGCACACCGCCCAACGCCATCGCCCTGCAATATTTAACCGGCGACAATGCCATCAGCTTCCTGGGCTGGATGATGATTGGCCTGCCATTTGTCATACTCCAACTGGCTTTTGCCTGGTGGTTACTGCAGAAGATGTTCCCATCGACCCAGACTCATATGCAGCTCCAGCTCAATGGCCAATTCCAGAAAAGCTGGCAGGCCATCGTGGTTTACATCACTTTCGCCCTGACCATTCTGCTCTGGATGACCAGCTCGCTGCATGGCATGAACGTCTATGTGGTGTCCATTATCCCACTTGCCGTATTCACCCTGACCGGGATCATGGGTAAAGAAGAAATCAAGCTGATCAACTGGGAAGTACTTTGGCTGGTCGCCGGTGGTATCGCCATTGGCCTAGCTCTGGACAAGACTGGCCTGGCCAGCGCCCTAGCCCATGCGGTCGACTACGACGCGCTATCGCCGATTGCCGTGGTACTGACCCTGTCTATCATCTGCTGGCTGATGGCGAACTTCATGTCCAATACCGCAACGGCCAACCTATTGATCCCGATTGCCGCTGCAGTTGCAGCATCGATGGAGAGCCTAGCATCACTCGGCGGCCTGCAGGGTGTACTGGTCGTCGTGGCCTTCTCGGCCTCGCTCGGTATGATCCTGCCGGTCTCAACCCCGCCAAACTCCCTGGCCTACTCAACCGGGCTTATTGAAAGTAAAGATATGGCCAAGACCGGCCTTATCATTGGCGTGGTCGGCCTTGCAGTGGTCTATCTCGGTGCAATGGTACTCACCTGATAATACCGGCTCCCAAACTGTGAAGGCGGCATATGCCGCCTTCACACAAGCTAACGATTTCGAAGCGTCAATAGCACATTTCTGTTAACACGATCACTTTAATTATGTGAATTATCCATGATGATCATTCACCTTCCGCCAAGGGGGTTTTCGCTTTGCCCCTGGCCCACATCGCTCCGCTAAACACACCGGAAATGCCACCTCTATAACACCAACATCAGGCAGCCGAGAGAGATAACCATGAAGCTAACGATCAAACATAAGATTCAACTGGCGATTGCAGTGATTATCGCCACCGTCAGTGCCGTCCAGGCCTGGATTTCCATCTCCCAGCTCCGGCAGGAGACCACCACCGCCATCAACAACCAGATGCGCGATATTGCCCAGGGCACCAGCAGCAATATCAGCGACTGGCTCAGCATCCGCAGCGATATGATGCAGGCCAACGAGTCTCTGATCGCCAACCAGGAGAATGTCGACCGCGAACTGTTGCTGACTAAGCGGGCCGGCCAGTTCCTGTCCGTCTACGCCGGTTTCAATGATGGTACGATCGCCTATGGCGATAAAGCCGAAGACTGGCCAGGGGATTATGACCCGCGCACCCGGCCCTGGTACCAAGATGCCATGCGCCAAAATGGTCTGATCCTGACCGAACCTTACGAGGACTTCGATGGCAGCATGGTGGTCAGCTTTGCCAAAGCCTTCGAGGGCCAGTACCGCGGCGTACTGGCCGCCGATCTGACCATCACCGACATTATCGACCAGGTCCTCAACTTGCAGCTGGACAACAACGGTTTCGCCTTCTTAGTCGATGGCAGCAACAATATCGTCGCCTACCGCGATGAGTCACTCAGCCAGCAGCCGTTGACCCAGCTGGACCGGGATCTGACCCCGCAGTTGCTCCAGCAGTTGGTGGCCAACCCGGCTATCCACACCTTCTACCTCGATAGCGACGGCAAAGACAAGCTGATCTATGCCACTCCCATCGCCGGTACTGACTGGACCCTCGCCTTGGTGGAAGACAAGGACCTAGCATTTGCTTCCATCGGCGAGCAGATCACCTTTGTCCTGCTGGCCTCCGTCGGTCTATATATAGTTATTGCGGCAATCGCCACCCTTATTATCAACAACCTGCTTCGCCCGCTATCACACCTGAGCGACTCGGTCGCCCAATTGGCCGAGGGCCAGGGTGATCTTACCCAGCGGATCGATATCGAGAGGATGGACGAAATCGGCATACTGGCCGACAACATGAACCGCTTCCTCGGCCAGCTGCAAACCATGATCAAAGGCGTGGTCAGCCAGTCAAACCGCCTCGGCGAGCAGGCTGAGCTGTCCGCCCGGCAAACCGAGCAAGCGAACCTGAAGGTCAACGAGCAACAGAACGACATCAACCAGATTGCCACCGCCATCCACGAGATGTCAGCCACCTCTGCCGAGGTGGCCAGCCATGCCGAAATGACGGCAGCCGCGGCTCAGGCTTCCACCAGCTCTTGCGAGCAGGGACAGGGGGTGATCAGCCAAAACCGCAACGCCATTACCTCGCTGGCCACCCAGGTACAGGACGCAGCCAGCGTGATCCACGAACTGGAAAATAATGCCCAGAACATCAATCAGATCCTGTCGACTATCCAGGGCATTGCCGAGCAGACTAACTTACTGGCCCTCAACGCCGCCATTGAAGCGGCCCGGGCGGGCGAGCAAGGACGCGGCTTTGCTGTTGTTGCCGATGAAGTGCGAGTGTTGAGCCAGCGCACCCATGATTCGACGGAGGAAATCCGGGCGATGATCGAAACCCTGCAGCAAAACACCCGCCAGGCCGTCGACAGTATGCAGGCCAGCACCAACCTGGCCGGAGAAAGTGTGGGGTTTGCCGAAGCCGCCAGCGATAGCCTGAGCCAAATCACCCAGGCGATCAGCGAAATCTCGGATATGGCCACCCAGATCGCCAGCGCCGCCGAAGAGCAGCGTGCCGTCAGCGAAGACATCAGCCGTAACACCCAGGCCATCAAGGATGTATCCGATCACCTGTCGGTCCAAACCGATGCCGTCACCGACAGTGCCAGGGAGATGCATGCCACCGCCGCCAGCATGTGCCGTGATGTATCGCGCTTTAGGGTCTGATGTCCCCCGGTATTGTTCTTACTTTCCAAAGCCGCCCTGCCGGGTGGCTTTCTTTTGCCTGTTACCTCGCAAATCCAAAAAATAGGTTTTCATTTCCCCTCCGCTTTTTTCTCCATTACTGGATATGGCTGCCAATTCCGACGCCTTCCCCTCCACAGTCGCCCGCAACCACTACACTATGCACGGAAGCAAATTAAACAGAACATACAGCGAGGATCGAACATGAAATCACGGCCTTTCAAAGCCCTACTGCTCACCATGGCGGCGGCATCACTGACCAATGCCCAAGCGGCGGACTGGAGCTATACGGGAGAGCACGGCGTTGATCACTGGGGCAAGCACTTTACCACCTGCGGCGAGGGAGCCAACCAGACCCCGATCGATATCAAGCGTACTATCAAGGCGGAGCTGGCTCCGCTGCATATCGACTACCAGGGCAAGGTCCGCGAGGTGATCAACAACGGCCATACCGTGCAGGCCAATGTCGAGGGCAAGAACCAGTTGATCATCGACGGCCAAACCTTCGATCTCCAGCAGTTCCACTTCCATACCCCGTCGGAAAACTTTATTGCCGGCAAGCAATTCCCGCTTGAGGTGCATTTTGTCCATGCCAATGCCGAGGGCCAACTGGCAGTGGTCGCCGCGATGTTCAAGACAGGTCCTAGGGGCAACGAGGCTTTCGATGGCCTGCTGGCAACAGTTCCCGAAAAAAACCAAACCGTACCACTCGACAACGCCCTGAACCCGGCGGATCTGCTGCCGAGGGAGCGTGAGTATTACCGCTTCAGCGGCTCGCTGACCACCCCGCCATGCAGCGAAGGGGTGCGCTGGTTTGTGATGCGCGAAGCCCAAACCGGTACCGAGCAGCAAATCGACAGCCTGCACCAGGTGATGGGCGACAATGCCCGCCCGCTGCAGCCGCTCAATGCCCGGGTAGTGCTGGAATAAGCGCTTAGCCTTAGTGTATTGCCACGATAACCGGCGCAGTGACTGACGCGCCGGCATTTCCCGTATTTTTTCCCGCTGGCCAAAGCCCTTATCCGACAATCTCCTTGCGTCCCATTGCGGATATCCCGCAAGATCCCCTTTACCAATAAGGATATCGCCACACGATTCAAGGATAAGCATGAACTACGAATGGCTGGCTCTGCTTTCCTCAACCTCGCCGATCATGATCCTGCCACTTTTATGGCTACACACAAGGCAGCGGCCACCTACAGCTGCCTGGCTTGGTGCCGTAATCGCAGTGCTGAGTACCATGATGATACTGGCGCACTAATCACAAGTGATAATTATTTGCATTTGAATGGAAGTTTGATTATGCTTTGACCTGTTTGGTTAAGGCGCCTTGGAATCCGCCCCTGCGACGACACCACAACGAGAGATACGATAGTCCGCATAATACTGGCTGTTCCCCCAGCTTGATTGGCCGCGGCAGCGATACCCTCCTGCCACCAGGGGTATGAACCTTTTCGGTCAGCAGAAACAAACCGCGCGGCAATCTTGCCGCGCGGCTCATTGGTCCAGCGACTCACCAAGTAGCGAGCCTTCCTCGCCAGCCCTCAAGATCAGCGATCAGGCGATAGTGATCGGAAACGCACTGACTTGATCAATGTGATCCACCCCCAACGACAGCATGATCAAACGATCCACCCCGAGGGCAACACCGGCGCAATCCGGGAACCCAGCGCGCAGCGCTTCGACCAAGTGCATATCGATAGGCTGCGGGGACAACCCCATTTCTTGGCGCTTACGGTTATCAGCCTCAAAGCGGGACATTTGCTCATCGCCATCGGACAGCTCGTGGAAGCCATTGGCCAGCTCAACGCCCTTGAAGTACACCTCGAAGCGCTCGGCAACCCGACTATCCAGTGGGTTGATCTGGGCCAGTGCTGCCTGCGAGGCCGGAAAATCATAGACAAAAGCCGGCGTTTGCTGACCAATCTTCGGTTCGACCCCCACGCTGAACAGCAGCTGCAGCAAAGTATCGCGATCCTGCTCAGGCTCGGCAATATCGGCCAGCCCCAACCCGGCAGCGACGACCTTTAGCTCGGCCATGCTGCCTTCCAACGGGCAGACCCCCAGCACGTCAACAAAGGCCTGCTGGTAGGTCATCCGCTCGGCTTCGTCGCATTTCAGTACCAATTGCAGCAAGTCATCCATCTCATCCATAAGAGCATGATGATCAAAGCCAGGCCGGTACCACTCCAGCATAGTAAATTCCGGATTGTGAAAGCGGCCAGATTCTTCGTTACGAAACGATTTGCAAATCTGATAGATAGGCCCGCTACCCGCGGCCAGCAGCCGCTTCATATGGAACTCAGGGCTGGTCATCAGGTATAGCTGCTGACCGTCGGCATAACCCGGGCCGACAAAGGTCGTCTGGAAGGTGTGGAGATGGATGTCGGTCACCGTTGCCTGGCTCATCGCCGGGGTATCGACTTCCATTACCTCACGCAGGGTGAAGAAATCGCGGATCGCCGCCAGGATCGCCGCTCGTTGCTTGAGGCGGCCGAGAGGGGCTGTAGGTTGCCAGTGGGTAGTCATAGCCTGAAATCATCAACAGTTATTAGGTGGATTGAAGCGCTATTTTACCCCATTCCCCACCCGCTCACAGTGCTATTCGCCGCCGAGCGAGAGCGAACAGTTAAGGGAGAATAGAATATGAAATATTATGAAAATTCATGATCAGCAAGCTATCAAACCGTTCGCAAAACAACCCACAATAAGAAATACCACCGTAACAAAATAGCCACAAGAGTCGCATTAAAACAACATTCACTAGCAAAGCAAACATTTGCCAGCCGAATAAACTGTTCTTTATTAGCCACTTAGCAAGAAAGCCCGAAACACACCATTAATGAGCCAGAAACAAATCACACATTTTATTTCGTTTAATTAACAACCATAAAACATTACAAATTGTGACAATAATCACACTTCCTGTAATCCCCTTATACTTTTGGGCTATTTCATTTAAAAAGCTGCGTCTAAATCAAATTTTCTATCGATATTGTTTCATAGAATGCCTCTAGGATTTCAAGGTTAAGTACGCTCAGGCGTACTTTTTTAAATTTTATCGTCTTACCTCCGGAGGATAGCTGTGAAAACAATTACCACAGATATCGCTGTAATCGGCGCAGGTGGTGCAGGTCTTCGTACTGCCATCGCTGCTGCAGAAGCAAACCCAGACTTGGAAATTGCTCTTATTTCTAAAGTTTACCCAATGCGCTCTCACACTGTAGCTGCAGAGGGTGGCTCCGCTGCCGTCATCAAGGATGAGGATAGCTTGGACAACCACTTCAACGACACCGTTGGCGGTGGTGACTGGCTATGTGAACAGGACGTTGTTGAATATTTCGTAGAAAACGCGACCCGCGAAATGACCCAGCTAGAGCAATGGGGTTGTCCGTGGAGCCGTAAAGAAAATGGTGACGTGAACGTACGCCGCTTCGGTGGTATGAAGGTTGAGCGCACATGGTTTGCCGCGGATAAAACCGGCTTCCACATGCTGCACACTCTGTTCCAGACGTCTATCAAATACGATCAGATCAAGCGATTCGACGAATACTTTGTTGTAGACCTACTGGTTGAAGAAGGTGAAGTGCAGGGTCTTGTGGCTATCCACATGGCTGAAGGTGAGTTGATTTGCATTAAAGCAAAATCTGTTGTTCTTGCAACAGGTGGCGCCGGCCGCGTTTACAACTGTAACACCAACGGCGGTATCGTAACTGGTGACGGTATGGCAATGGCCTTCCGCCACGGTATCCCTCTACGTGACATGGAATTCGTTCAGTACCACCCAACCGGCCTTCCAGGCACCGGTATCCTGATGACCGAAGGTTGTCGTGGTGAGGGCGGCATCATCGTCAACAAGAATGGCTACCGTTACCTACAGGACTACGGTATGGGCCCTGAGACACCAGTTGGCCAGCCAAAGAACAAATACATGGAACTCGGTCCTCGTGACAAAGTTTCTCAGGCATTCTGGCACGAGCTGCAGAAAGGCAACACCATCAAGCACCCACTAGGTGATGTGGTACACCTTGACCTTCGCCACCTAGGTGAAGATTACCTGCACGAGCGTCTACCGTTCATCTGTGAGCTGGCAAAAGCTTACGTTAACGTTGACCCTGCCAAAGAGCCAATCCCAATCCGCCCAACCGTTCACTACACCATGGGTGGTATCGAGACGGACAAGCACAACGAAACACGTATCAAGGGCCTATTCGCCGTTGGTGAGTGTTCATCTGTTGGCCTACACGGCGCAAACCGCCTAGGCTCTAACTCGCTTGCTGAGCTTGTGGTATTCGGTCGCCTAGCGGGCGAAGGTGCGGCAAAACGCGCTGAAGAATTCAAAGGCTGGAACGACGCAGCTATCGCTGAGCAGATCCAAGCAGTTCAGGACCGCATTGATGCCCTGATGGCACAAGAAGGTGACGAGAACTGGGCTGATATCCGTACTGAAATGGGTCACACCATGGAAGCCGGTTGTGGTATCTACCGCCAAGAAGATCTGATGCAGGCAACTATCGACAAGCTAGCCGAACTGCGTGCTCGCTTCAAGAACATCAGCATCAAAGACAAAGGCAAGGTCTTCAACACGGATCTACTATACGCAATCGAAGTCGGTTACGGCCTTGAAGTTGCTGAAGCCATGGCTCACTCTGCGATTCAGCGTAAAGAGTCTCGCGGTGCGCACCAGCGTCTTGACGAAGGCTGCACTGAGCGTGATGACGTGAACTTCCTGAAACACACACTGGCGTTCTACAACGGTGACGACGCACCTCGTATCGAGTACAGCGACGTAACAATCACCAAGTCTCAGCCAAAAGCCCGTCTATACGGTGCAGCGGCAGAAGAAGCGGCAGCGAAAGAAGCAGCCGAAGCGGCAGCGAAGAAAGGGGAGCAGGCGTAATGTCAGACAATCGCATCCAAAAAGTAGAAATTCTGCGTTATGACCCAGCGAAAGATGCAGAACCTTACTTCGAAATGTTCGAAGTACCGTTTAACGAAACCATGTCTGTGCTTGATGCACTGGGTTACATCAAGGACAACCTAGACAAAGATCTGGCTTACCGCTGGTCTTGCCGTATGGCAATCTGTGGTTCTTGCGGCATGATGGTCAACAAGGTGCCAAAACTGGCCTGTAAGACCTTCCTGCGTGACTACCCGAACGGCCTGAAAATCGAAGCACTGTCTAACTTTGCTATCGAAAAAGACCTGATTGTTGACATGACGCCGTTCATCGAGCGCCTAGAAGCAATCAAGCCATACATCATTGGCAACGATCGCAAGCCAGAAGACGGTCCAAACAACCAGACGCCAGAGCAAATGGCGAAGTACAAGCAGTTTGCAGGTTGTATCAACTGTGGCCTATGCTACGCAGCATGTCCTCAGTTCGGTCTGAACCCTGAGTTCATCGGCCCTGCAGCACTAACCCTAGCGCACCGCTACAACCTAGACAGCCGTGATAACGGCGCTGATGAGCGTATGAAGCTGATCAACGGTGAAAACGGTGCATGGGGCTGTACGTTTGTTGGTTACTGTTCTGAAGTTTGTCCGAAGAGCGTAGATCCAGCAGCAGCGGTTAACCAAGGCAAAGTGGAATCTTCTAAAGATTTCGTTATCGCCATGATGAAACCTCAGGAGGCATAAGGATGAGCAATCGTAAACCTTACGTTCGCGAAATGAAGCGCACTTGGTGGAAGGATCATCCTTTCTACCGCTTCTACATGGTTCGTGAAGCAACTGTACTACCACTGATCTTCTTCACTATCTGCCTGACTTTCGGTCTAGGTAGCCTAGTGAAAGGCCCTGAAGCATGGGCGGGCTGGCTTGAGTTCATGGCGAACCCAGTCGTTGTTATCCTGAACGTGCTGGCACTGTTGGGTAGCCTGTTCCACGCTCAGACTTTCTTCAGCATGATGCCTCAGGTTATGCCTATCAAACTGAAAGGCAAAACGCTGGACAAGAAAGTTGTTGTTCTATCTCAGTGGGCTGCGGTTGCTGCAATTTCACTGTTCGTACTAGTTCTAGTTTAAGGAGAGCCACGTGGTTAATCTAAATCCTAAACGTTCTGACGAACCAGTATGGTGGGGTCTGTTCGGTGCTGGCGGTACTTGGTTTGCAATGCTAACACCTGTGACTGTACTGGTACTGGGTATCATGGTCCCACTAGGTATGCTAGACGCTGAAGCAATGAGCTACGAGCGCGTTTCTGGCTTCGTGACCAGTATCATCGGTGCTCTATTTACTATCGCGACCTTGGCTCTGCCAATGTGGCACGCGATGCACCGTCTGCACCACGGTATGCATGACCTGAAATTCCACACTGGTGTGGCAGGTAAAGTAGCATGCTACGCAGCCGCATTCCTTGTATCTGCCCTAGCTGTTATTTTCGTCTTCATGATCTAATCGTGATACGAAACGAAAAAAGCACCGCCTAGCGGTGCTTTTTTTATACCTGCGGATTGCTACTCCTTGGCCTGGTTGGCCAGTTTCTCGTTCTGCTCCAAGATCCCCAAGGCACCAAAACCGGTGATCACATCGAGATTGGTCGTCATCTTGCCGCCCTCGCCGCCAAAGTAGTTCTTCGGCATCTCCACTTGGAAGTTCTTCAGGTTATTGTACAAGGCAGTTGACACATCACGGTTCAACTCAGCCAGATAAACATCGCGGTTGGCACCATAGGCATCGTATTTGGCCTTGAGGATTTCCGCCTCAGCCCGCCCTTTGGCAAGAATGGCCTTGGCTTCATACTCAGCCGACAGGGCATTGGCTTTCTGGATTGCCAGGTTGGCCTCGGCAATCGCCAGCTCCTTTTCCTTATCGACTTCCGCCAGTCGCTTGTTCTTCTCGACCTCGACAATCTCACGCTCAGCGATCTGGCGTGCCACCTCGACCTCTTTCTGCTGGGCGATGATGGCCAGCTCCTTGTTGCGCTGGGCATCCTGCACTTCACGGGTGCGCTGGATTTCCTTGCGTAGCTGCTCGGTCTCCGCCTGGGCTTTCGAGGTTTCCTGCTCCTGGATAGCCCGGATGCGATCGGCTACCAGGCGCTTCTTGTCGGTCAGCAGCTTGTCCAGCTGCCCCTCGGGCTTGGGATCACCGATAGTCACCTGGGTGACGGCGATACCGTACTGGCGCAGCGGATTGTCTTGCCGCTTCGGGTTGCCTTGTGCATCAAGCATCGGCACCGTCTTCCATACCAGCTGCTGGGTGCGCTGGAGTTGGTTGGAGTTAGTCTGGTTGACCCCGACTGGTGCGAGATCGATCTGCTCCACCTCGACCTGGCGGCGCTCGGTCATGTAGATACCGTCACGCAGCTGATCGCCCAGCTTGGACTTGAACTGGTTCAAACCGCCCTGGAAGAACTCCTCACCGGTATACTGAGTGGCTGTTATCACCGTGACGTTACGGGCGTTTTTCACCAGCAGGGCATCAATCAGGTTGCTGTTATTCCTGAACTCCCGGTGCATCTTGATAATCGACTCCGGATCTTGCGACAACTTGAAGCGGAAAGTCACCGGGATTTCCCCGACATAGGTATCGGCAAAGCGTACTTGGATAGCCGGTAGGCGCTGGTAGAAGTCCTCGCCGGTGGTATTGCCGTAGGAGACAGTGATCACCTGATCATACTTGGTGATTTTCGACAGGAACGGCATCCTAAAATGGATACCGGGCTGGTTGAATACATCCAGATCACCGGTCAGGTTATTCTGATGTACGTAGGTATACCCTGCATCCGTCATAAGCACGGAATTATTGACCAGACCGAAGAGCGCTGCCGCGCCCAGGATCCCGCCGACAACGGGTAATGATACTTTGTTCTTGAGCGCTTGCTGCGCCTGGGGCTTAAAATCCATATTCCCTAAACCAACGTTGTTATTATTCCATTGTATGATTCAGGGTAATTAATAACAGATAGCAATAAAAGCAAAACATTGCCCCCATCATGCTAAATCCGGCACAGGTCAAAAAGTGTGACAAAATGAGTGAGAAGTGATTGTTTAAAAACAAAAAAGGCCGCCAATAGGCGACCTCTTTGTTACAACCGGAAGCGAATTACTTCACACGGCCAACGTATTCAGCTGAACGGGTATCGACCTTGATCACTTCACCGATAGCGATGAATAGAGGTACACGTACCACTGCGCCTGTTGATAGCGTTGCTGGCTTACCACCTGTACCCTGGGTATCGCCTTTCAGGCCTGGGTCTGTTTCAGTCACTTCAAGCTCTACGAAGTTCGGTGGAGTCACAGCGATTGGGTTGCCGTTCCAAAGTGTCAGCGTGCACGAGTCGTTTTCTACCAACCACTTCGCGTTGTCGCCTACCGCTTTCGCGTCTGCAGCGATCTGCTCGAACGTTTCGCTGTTCATGAAGTGGTAGAACTCACCGTCGTTGTATAGGTAATCAAGATCAGTATCGATTACGTCTGCAGCTTCAACGCTTTCACCAGACTTGAAAGTCTTCTCCAGTACCTTGCCTGAAAGCAGCTTACGGATTTTAACGCGGTTGAACGCCTGGCCTTTGCCTGGCTTAACAAATTCGTTTTCGATAATGACACATGGTTCATTATCTAGCATAATTTTCATTCCGCCGCGGAATTCATTGGTGCTGAAAGACGCCATTTTTATCCTCTTAACATCTTCGAGTTGTAGTTAATGCCGCACATAATAACCCGAAACGCCTCATCTGTTGAGCAAAACTGGCTGAATGATCTTGCTAATGCGATTTCTGATCCGATTCAACTGCTAAATAGCCTGAAAATCGATCCCACCCCATGGGCAGAAGGCTTGGCGGCCCGGAAATTATTTGCGCTGCGTGTCCCTATGAGCTTTGTCGATAGAATGGAAGTTGGCAACCCCCACGACCCGTTATTGCGACAGGTTCTGCCTCTGGCGGAAGAGTTCGAGGTTCACCCCGGGTACTCGCAGGACCCACTCGACGAGCAGGACAACGCCATTCCCGGCCTGCTGCACAAGTACAAGAACCGGGCCCTGATGATTGTCAAAGGCGGCTGCGCGGTCAATTGCCGCTATTGCTTCCGTCGTCACTTCCCCTACCAGAATAATCAGGGCGGCAAGCGCAACTGGCAGATCGCTCTGGACTATGTCGCCGACCAGCCAGAGATCAATGAAATCATCCTCTCAGGCGGCGATCCGCTGATGGCCAAGGACAGCGAGATGGCCTGGCTGATCGACGCTATCGCGGCTATTCCGCATATCAAGCGGCTCCGCATCCACTCACGCTTGCCGGTGGTGCTACCCGCACGGATCACCCCGGAGCTGTGCCAGAGATTGGCAGAGACTCGCCTGCAAACCGTTTTAGTGACGCATATCAACCATGCCAATGAAATCAATGGTGAGTTGAAACAGGCGATGCAGGCACTTAAGCAGGCCAATGTTACCCTGCTTAACCAGGGGGTGCTGCTCAAAGGTGTCAACGACACCGTCGAGGCCCAGACCAAGCTCAGCGAAGCGCTGTTTGATGCCGGTATCCTGCCCTACTACCTCCATGTATTGGACAGAGTCCAAGGCGCAGCGCACTTCATGGTCGACGACCACACCGCCCGCCAGCTGATGGCAGGCCTAATGGAGAATGTTTCCGGCTACTTAGTACCAAAGCTCACCCGCGAAATCGGCGGCCGCCGCAGCAAAACCCCGCTGGACTTGCACCTCGAGTAGCTCGTCCTGCACCGGATTTCTTTCCTCTTCCCTCAGCTCTGCAGTGCAAATCGGCACTGCAGATAATCCTGCCAGCCTTACCTGTACAACAAAAAGCCAAGTTACCACCTTTTAGGTGAACAACCCCAAACATCAAATCAACACTGAACAACAGCAACATAAATAACTGTTTTTAAATGAATTTATTATGTGCAGCTTTTTAAGCTTTTTCACCAGCAAGCTCAGAGCAAGCCGAAAGGTAGATGTTTGCGGTCAACCACCCCAAAATGTTCAGCAAACCACCCTACGTACAGATAAAACCTGAACAAGCTTTTGAATTATCATGTCACAATCAAAACAGTCGAGATAAGAAACTGATAATAAAGAGTTTATATGAGCGTGCAGCTTTTCAAGCTTTTCAGCAAGAAAACCCGAACCAGGCAAGACGCACATGATAGGCCATTTATTAAAAAACGAGCAAATTATTTGATGAACACAATCAAAAAAGATCATCGTCAAATCGCTCGCTTTTTAGACCAAGGAAGCGCATAGTCGCGCTCCGATCTGCAGGCGAGAAAGGCAGCCAAACTTCACGCCCTGCAGGCAATCCATCACCTTATTTATGAGTAACGCAATGAAAATTGGCATTCTCTCCCAGAACGAAAACCTGTACTCAACCCGCCGCCTGCGCGAAGCCATTGAGCAGCGCGGCCATGAAGCTGTAATCATCAACGCCTTGCGTTGCTATATGAATATCAACTCGGTCAAGCCATCGATTCACTTCGAAGGCCAGGATCTGACTGGCTTTGATGCCATTATTCCGCGCATTGGGGCGGATATTACATTTTACGGCTGCTCGGTACTGCGTCAGTTCGAAATGATGGATGTGTTCTCGGTGAACCAGTCCATTGCCATTTCACGTTCTCGGGACAAGCTGCGCTCGCTGCAGTTACTCAGCCGCAAAGGGGTTGGCATGCCTATTACCGGCTTTGCCAGCAAACCTGACGATGTGCCGGATCTGATCAAGATGGTGGGCGGTGCCCCGCTGGTGATCAAGCTGCTGGAAGGCACCCAGGGTATTGGGGTGGTACTGGCCGAAACCCAGAAGGCTGCCGAGAGCGTGATCGAAGCCTTCATGGGGCTTAAAGCCAACATCATGGTGCAAGAATTTATCGAGGAAGCCGGTGGTGCCGATATCCGTTGTTTTGTTATCGGCGACAAAGTGATTGCCGCGATGAAACGCCAGGGCGCAGAGGGCGAGTTCCGCTCCAACCTGCACCGCGGTGGCAGTGCATCATTAATCCGCATTACACCGGAAGAGCGAAAAACCGCCGTGGCGGCGGCCAAGGCCATGGGGCTGAGCGTTGCCGGTGTCGATTTACTGCGCTCCAAGCGCGGCCCTCTGGTCATGGAAGTGAACTCATCCCCGGGCCTAGAAGGGATTGAAGGGGCAACCGGCAAAGATATCGCCGGGATGATTGTCGAATACATCGAAAAGCATGCGGGCAAACGCAGCCGTCGCCGCAACTCGCACCAGTAGTGACGCCCTTCGCCTGCTTGGCCAGAAGACACATACAAGACAAGAAGCAGCCCCCGGGCTGCTTTTTTTCATCATCTTACAGAATCAAGGAGCAACAGCCATGATATGGCTTGATATCACGCCTTTTGCCTGGCCGGCCCTTTTACAATGTGCCATCTGTGGCGCCGTTATCGGGGCAGAACGCCAAGTACGGGGAAAACCGGTCGGGATCCGCACCTCAACCTTAATAATCATGGGAACCTACTTTTTCATTACCCTGGGTGAGACTTTATCAAGTAACAATGCCGACATTTCCCGGGTGATGGCACAAGTGATCACCGGCATCGGCTTTCTCGGCGCCGGGGTAATGATGACCCGGGACGGCCAAATCCATGGAGTCACTTCAGCGGCAGTCGTCTGGATGCTGGCCGCCCTCGGGATCACCATCGGTTTGGGCTATGGTCAAACTGCAGTGCTCATGACCGGTATCGTCGTCTCTATCTTATTAGGGGTCGACAAGCTGGAAAACAGTCTGCGCTTCTTACGCAAAGGTGTCCACGCCCACTTAAGCGACCGCCGCCAGCGGAAGAAGGTAAAGCGCCACCATCAGGAGGGGGAGGAAAAGCCTGATGAAGACAAATAACAATGGATAAAATGGACGAGTCCGTCGCAGAGGCAAATAACCGAGCGAGAACCTTTATCACACAACAAGGCGTCGCAGCCAATCAGAAGGTACAGCGTTCAGGCTTAAATACTGCTTTTTGGTGAGCAATTTGGCCACCTATATCTAAAACCTCCCACACCAATACTAAGACGCTGATTTATAACAGATAAATAAGTGTTCAGCTTTTTCGGCTTTTTCCCTGACAAACTCAGTTCTGCTGGTTTAGCCATTTTCCGGCAGAAAGACGGGAAAAAGCCGCTTTTTCATGTACAGCTTTCAGTTGAAATAACAGCTAAAAACAGAGCAAGACCAGGCACCGGAAAAACCCGTCAAACAACACAGATAAGGCATTGATATAAAAAGACTTAATTAATGTGCAGCTTTTCTGGCTTTTTACCAGTTGAGCTTAGGCAGGATAATTGCTATGCCTTTTGGCATTAAACACTAACGCTCAAGTGGCCTCATCGCTTCCCCCTCCCCTCAGGCATGATGCGTTCAGCTTTTTCACCTTTAGGCACCAAAAAGCAGCACGCAATCAAGCCTATTCATCCAAGACACCCCAAGCACCATTAAGTTGTTGATATAAAACAACATATGTTGCGTACAGCTTTCTGAGCTTTTTCCCTGGCAAGCTCATCATGGGAAAAATGCGTCCCTACAAGGTGATATTGCCTTTTCCCAGCTATAAAAAAACGGAGGCTTTCGCCTCCGTTTTCAAATTTTACAGTTATCTCAGTGAGATAGGGGTTATGTCGGGTAGCAGCGACGCATTACTGCGCCACCGCCCCCTAAGAACCGTACGTGCGAGTTTCCCCGCATACGGCTCAAGCCTTCATAAGCCTGCACTTAAGTACAAGCCAGCAACGCACTATGTAATTGTCGATGACAATT
The DNA here is from genome assembly GCF_029223585.1 of Photobacterium sp. DA100. Taxonomy (NCBI): domain Bacteria; kingdom Pseudomonadati; phylum Pseudomonadota; class Gammaproteobacteria; order Vibrionales; family Vibrionaceae; genus Photobacterium; species Photobacterium sp. DA100. The sequence continues at coordinate 3,604,037 of NZ_CP119423.1, forward strand.
AACGTGCAACACCATCAGGTTTTCATTTCTATCCGAGCCACCATCAACTCTGCGGATTATGTGGTGTACATCCCACTCTTCTTTCGAATTGAACTGCTGATGACATACAGCGCATTTGAAGTCTTGCCTTTCGACAAGTCTCCAGAGCTTCATGCTACCGACCAGAGACCTTTTCAGCCTCTGTACCTTCCGTTTCTCAAAATATTGTTCATCTTCAGGTAGATAACAGTTAGCTGTCGCCCGAATCTTCACATGTTTATCAACTTTCACTTTTGCTGCACTTAGCAACCGATAGTGACCATCTTCCCCTATTGGCCGAGGAGCACTGAATACCCAGTTCCTATCACCTGCTTTCTTAAAGTACTTACTTTTAATCCAGCGTTTACGGCGATTGAGGTGGATGCGCTTGCACCATTGCCAAAGCATTTTCCAAATTCTGTAGTCCACATACTTAAACGTCTCGCTAGCACATACCCAACGATGGTAATTACACCACCCTTTAATCATGGGATTCAGTTTGGCTATTACTGCTTTAGCCGGAACTGTTTTATGGCTGTTAAGGTAGTCACGTATGCTTTTCAGAAATACCTTCACGTTTCTTTTTGATGGCTTAATCAACATCTTGCCATCGTATTTACGCAAATTCTGTCCTAGAAAATCGAACCCTTCATCAATGTGTGTAATTACAGTTTTCTCATTTGAAAGTTCCAGCCCTCGTTCGGCCATAAAGGCTTTCACAACAGGTAGAACGTCCTCTACCAGCAACTCTTTAGAGATACCGGTAATAATGAAATCATCTGCGTAACGCACATAATTGACCTTGGTTTTATAGCTCGCTTTGGTGTTCTTCTTCCCGAAATGGGATTCGAGCACCGCTTCCAAGCCATCCAACGCCATATTAGCCAGTACAGGAGAGATAATTCCTCCTTGTGGTGTACCAGCCTCTGTTGGATTTAACTTTCCAGACTGCATGAATCCAGATTTCAACCATTTCCTAAGTACAACCTTATCAATAGGAATGTTGGCAATAAGCCAATCATGGCTTATATGGTCGAAGCACCCTTTTATATCTCCCTCTAGCACCCACTGGGCGCTAGATTTTCGGCTGAGATTCACGAAGCATTGCTCGATAGCATCAGCGCATGAGCGATTAGGGCGAAAACCATAACTATTACGATCCGCTGTTGTTTCCGATACAGGCTCAAGAGCTAACAAGTACAGAGCTTGCATTGCCCTATCAAGCATCGTCGGTATTCCTAACGGCCTTAGTTTGCCATTGGCTTTGGGTATATAGACTCTTTTGAGTGGTCTAGGCTTATAGCCTTTTCGCTCTAGTCTATCTATCGCGTTCCATTTGTCCTTTGGGTTACTCCATGTTTCTCCGTCAACTCCCGGGGTCGATTTACCACGGTTTTCAGTAACACGCCTTACGGCAAGTGCTTTGGCGGCAAATGATCGGGTTAACATCCTTTGAAGCCGTTTGACCTTACGCCAATCAGACTTTTCCGTTGCTTTCGCGATTCGTACCTGTAGTCCTCTCACCGAACGGTGCATAAGCTCCCAGTTAATACTGTGCCATTGCTCCGCTTGATGGGAGGATGCAGATACTTTAACTTGCGCTAAAGTATGCACCTTGCTTTCCTCCATAAACATCAGAAATGAAACATCACAAGGTGCACTAAGCCCATAGGGCTTTGATTACCCTATGGTTTTCAATAACTCATACAACGTGAATTAAGAACTTACCTGCTTTCACGCGATTAAAGACCAAGCAGACGTCAGCACCGTTTCCGGTAGGAATACGTTGATTCCTTATCCAGCTCATTACAAGGTGGCGTTAGCTTTTTCTGCTCTCCTATTCCCATACATCCAACAGCTCCCCTCACAGGTTACCTGCCTAAAAGGCGAAAATATGGGGTTTCCGAGTTCCGCTTTCATTACATAGGTTACTTAGGTTCTATCTATCCACCGATGGCACAAATATCAGCGTATTCCCAGATGTAAGAGGAATAACTGGCCATACACCTTTTGGTCGAAGCGTTAGTCTCCAGTGCATTACCAAAGCACGTAGAGTCATCAATAGCCTTTCGCTCGTCGCGGCTGACGGTGTTTATCAATAGTTCACATACGTTAACCATATAACCTAGCCTAGCCCCTCTGCCGCCTGCTATTGGCCGCATTCCTGTCAGTTGCTTTACAGCACATGACAGCCACTGAAGTGGGGGTACATTGTCAGGAAGCTCCGCACACCGCGTTACCGCAGATGCACTATCCCTAGGCTACTATTGGCTGAACAATAGGTCTTACTAACCCTTCGCTGTACCCGTCCGAGTTCAGTTAAGGCCAAGACAATAATGAAAACAGCTTTGCACCGAATAGGTGGCTCAAGCTTTTAAGACACGAATTTTCCCGTTACCTCACAACACCTAAGTGCTGCTTCAACGTATATCCGCAAAATGCAGGATATAGGCTAAGACCTATACCGAATAATCAGACTCCCGTGAGGGAGACCGATATTCAGGCTTAAGCAAAGCCCGAATATCGGGTTTCAAAATGCTATTTCGGCGGGGGGTAGTAAGCACCATGTCAGTGCTTACTATGGACGTAGCCCGCTCGGCTAGCTACCTACGCGACTCTCGTCGCACTACATCATACCGCCCATACCACCCATGCCGCCCATGCCGCCCATATCAGGCATTGCACCAGCGTCTTTCTGCGGTAGGTCTGTTACCATCGCTTCGGTGGTGATCATCAGGCCAGCAACAGAAGCTGCGAACTGCAGCGCTGAACGGGTGACTTTTGTTGGGTCCAGGATACCCATTTCGATCATGTCGCCGTATTCGCCAGTCGCTGCGTTATAGCCGTAGTTTGCTTCACCCGCTTTCACGTTGTTAGCAACTACAGACTCTTCGTCGCCGGCGTTCTTGGTGATTTGACGGATAGGCGCTTCCATTGCACGTAGTGCAACACGGATACCTACGTTCTGCTCTTCGTTGTCGCCCTGTAGGTCTACAACTTTAGATGCAGCGCGGATAAGCGCAACGCCACCACCAGCAACTACGCCTTCTTCTACCGCTGCACGGGTTGCGTGTAGGGCATCTTCAACGCGGTCTTTCTTCTCTTTCATTTCCACTTCAGTCGCAGCACCGACTTTGATCACTGCAACACCGCCTGCTAGTTTCGCAACGCGCTCTTGCAGTTTCTCTTTGTCGTAGTCTGAAGTGGCTTCTTCGATTTGCTGGCGGATCTGAGCAACGCGGCCGGCAATCATTTCTTCTTCGCCAGTACCATCGATGATAGTGGTGTTTTCCTTAGTGATAGAAACACGCTTCGCCTGACCTAGATCTTCTAGCTGAACTTTTTCCAGCTCAAGGCCCACTTCTTCAGAAATAACCGTACCAGCAGTCAGTACCGCGATGTCTTGTAGCATGGCTTTACGGCGGTCACCGAAACCAGGAGCTTTAACCGCAGCCACTTTCACGATACCGCGCATGTTGTTCACAACTAGCGTTGCCAGTGCTTCACCTTCAACGTCTTCTGCGATGATAAGCAGTGGACGAGACGCTTTAGCCACACCTTCAAGTGCTGGTAGCAGCTCGCGGATGTTAGAAACTTTCTTGTCGATAAGCAGGATGAATGGGTTTTCCAGATCAACGCTGCCCGCTTCCTGGTTGTTGATGAAGTAAGGAGACAGGTAACCACGGTCAAACTGCATACCTTCAACCACATCTAGCTCGTCGTGTAGCGCCTGGCCTTCTTCAACCGTGATAACGCCATCACGACCTACTTTTTCCATTGCTTCAGCAATGATGTTACCTACGGTCGCGTCAGAGTTAGCAGAGATAGTACCGACCTGAGCAATCGCTTTGGTGTCAGCACAAGGAACAGACAGTGCTTTTAGCTCTTCTACTGCAGCCACTACCGCTTTGTCGATACCGCGCTTCAGATCCATTGGGTTCATACCCGCAGCAACCGCTTTAAGGCCTTCGTTTACGATAGCCTGCGCCAGTACTGTTGCAGTTGTTGTACCGTCACCCGCCGCGTCGTTCGCTTGCGAGGCAACTTCTTTAACCATTTGTGCGCCCATGTTCTGGAACTTGTCTTCCAGCTCGATTTCGCGCGCAACGGAGACACCGTCTTTAGTGATAGTCGGTGCACCGAATGACTTGTCCAGTACCACGTTACGGCCTTTAGGGCCCAAGGTTACTTTTACTGCGTCAGCCAGAACGTTGACACCTTCCAGCATTTTGATACGTGCGTCGTTACCAAATTTAACGTCTTTTGCAGCCATGTCTTTCTTCCTTTCTTAATTCTTTATTCGAGGTGAACGGATTATTCAACGATTGCCATGATGTCGTTTTCAGACATGATCAGGACTTCTTTACCGTCAATCTTTTCAGTCTTCGTGCCGTAGCCTTCAGCAAAGATCACAGTATCACCAACTTTAACGTCCAACGGCTGAACCGTGCCGTTCTCTAGAATGCGGCCATTGCCTACAGCCAGTACTTTACCGCGAGTTGATTTTTCAGCAGCAGAGCCTGTTAGCACGATGCCACCAGCAGACTTAGATTCAACTTCTTGGCGCTCAACGATAACTCGGTCATGTAAAGGACGAATGTTCATCGGTCGTCTCTCCTGATTTTGGTAATATCCATACGATTAACAAAGTAAATGGAAAGGCCATTTACTTTTTCTGATACATAGACATGTTGGGTCTTTTTTTGAGAACCCAAGCCCTGCGACGCTATTTTTTCAAAATTTTCTGACAGTTTTTTTGCCCGATCACACTCTTTGCATTAGGGTAGGCGGGCATTCTTTTCCCGAGACGACCATGGCAGATCACAACAAGCCAGATATGACCAAGGCTGACGACAGCCGGCCGGATAAACACGGGCTGCTGTCCGAGCCTATCCCAGATGTACTTAAACGCCTGACAGTACCGATGATTTTCGGCATGGTGGCGATTTTGATGTTCAATCTGGTCGATACCTTTTTTATATCCCTGCTCGGTACCGAGGCACTAGCGGCCGTCAGCTTCACCTTCCCGATCACCTTTGCCATCAACTGCATTACCATGGGGATCAGTGTCGGGATTTCCACCAGCATCGGCCGCCTGCTCGGCAGCGGGGATGCCCGCAGTGCGGCCAGGCTCACCACCCACGGCCTGCTGCTGGCACTGCTCATGATGCTCTGCGCCTCGACCCTGGGCTTACTGACCATCGAGCCACTGTTTAGCTTAATCGGGGCGCGGGCCGACTTGCTGCCAATCATCAGCGACTACATGTCGATCTGGTATCTGGCCATTCCGCTGCTGGTGATCCCGATGGCAGGCAACAGTGCGATTCGGGCCACCGGCGATGCCAAAACCCCCGCTAAGATCATGATCCTCGCCGGCGCGATCAATGGTGCACTCGATCCCTTGTTGATCTTCGGCTTCGGCCCGTTTCCTGAGCTGGGTGTCAAAGGGGCGGCGATTGCCAGCGGGATCAGCTGGGGCTTTGCCCTAGTCGGTTCACTGTATGTGCTGATCCGGCGGGAGAAGCTGGTCGCACCGCCGCAAATGTCACGCCTTGCTGGTGATTGGCGCCAAATCCTGCAGATTGGTACCCCCGCGGGGCTATCCAATGCACTCAACCCGTTATCAGGGACGCTGCTGATGGCCTTGCTGGCTGTCCAAGGCACCGCATCGGTCGCCGCCTACGGTGCCGCGATGCGGATCGAGTCGATTCTCATCACCGTGATGATGGCGCTGGGATCGGCGTTGATGCCGTTCATGGCTCAAAACCTCGGGGCCGATAAACCCCAGCGAGCATTTGCCGCTTTGTTTACCGCCATGCGCTTTGCCATCCTATTCCAGCTACTGATATTCATTATGATGGTGCCGCTGAGCTGGCCATTGTCTTCGTTGTTCAGTCAAGACCCGGCGGTCCAGTCACAGCTCTGGCATTATTTGGTGGTTGTTCCGGCCAGTTATGGCCTGCAAGCGGTCTGTATGTTGCTGATCAGTGCCCTCAATGCCATGCACCGGCCGATGGATGCCTTGGTATGGAACTTGTTTCGCCTCTTTGCCCTGCTGCTGCCGATAGCTTGGCTGGGCAGCTACTTCCATGGTACCAAGGGGCTGTTTGCCGGCATCGCCGTGGCCAACGCCGCCAGTGGCTTGGCCGCTTATCTGTATGCGGTTAGGCTGCGGCGACGCTGGCAAGCCGTCTCCAAGGCCTAGCGTTCACACCCCGCCCCAAATATGAACAGCATTAACAAAAAAAGACAGCCGCGGCTGTCTTTTCTATGTCTATAGTTTCATTTGGTTGTGCACTTAATGCAGTCGCGGCGAATCGTCGTCATTTTTGTTGTCATCTTTGCGTTCGAACTCACCATCAAACACATCTCCCCCCTGCTGGCGTTCTTGCCCACTGCCAGCAAATGGGTCACGCTGCTGGTTAAACGGGTCATGCTGCTCGAACCCCTGGCCCGGACCAAACCCCGCACTGAACCCCGCTCCGGATGACACCCCGTGAACCTTGACCCTGCTCATCAATTGCTTGGCCAGCCACGCACGAGGGCCCGGTAGCAACACCGCCATACCCATTGCGTCGGTCATGAAGCCCGGGGTAAGCAGCAACACGCCTGATACCGCCAGCATCACCCCTTCGACGATCTGCTGCGCCGGTAACTCCCCTTGCTGCAAGCGGTTTTGCACCGACATCAGCGTTGCGATGCCCTGGCTGCGGACCAACGAAGCACCCACTACTGCCGTAACCAACACCAGCCCCATTGTCGGCCACAAACCGAGGAAACCACCAACCTGAATAAACAGCGCTATTTCGACAATCGGCACAACGATAAACAAAAACAGTAAAATCGGAAACACGGTTTTCCCCTTGCTGGTGAGCAGTAATGAGAGCTCATCTGTGACACATAGTTGCCACACTACAAAATCTCTCTGGCTTATAACTAATATTGGGAGCAGGCAGGCATTTTTCAACTCTTTTCTATAGGGCGTCAATGTAACGATTGATTACAATAAGACTACTGCGGTTAATCCAACACCAATTTCACATTTTGTCATATTTGGTCATCTTTGATCATAAAGCACGGAATAGTCATTAACAGTATTTGTGAGCAAGATCTCATTCCTGTGCAAATGTTTTCAGTCCATTTAAAAAAGTGATCTGGGTTATGTTTTTACCCCTAAAGGGGAGTATTATCGGCAGCAGACAATAGGTGTCAGGTACGATCATCTAGCCAAACTCTCTGCGGAATGGATTCTAAAGTTTCAGAATTGGCTCAATATTTGAATTTAATTAGCAGATTCCACTAAGGCTACGTCATGTCTCAGATGATTGATCTAGAAAAAAATGAAGCAATGGTAAACAACGTTGCAACTCGTATCGAAGAAGATCTACTCGGTGAACGCCAAGTTCCAGCTGACGCTTACTGGGGTATCCACACCCTACGTGCAGTAGAAAACTTCAATATCTCTAACACGACTATCTCTGACGTTCCAGAGTTCGTTCGCGGCATGGTTTTCACCAAAAAAGCAGCGGCAATGGCGAACAAAGAGCTGGGCGTTATCCCATCAGAAGTTGGCGAATACATCATCAAAGCGTGTGATGTGATCCTTGAAACAGGTAAGTGCATGGATCAGTTCCCGTCAGATGTATACCAGGGCGGTGCCGGTACTTCTGTAAACATGAACACCAACGAAGTTATTGCAAACCTTGCTCTTGAGCTAATGGGCAAAGAGAAAGGCGAATATGACATCGTTAACCCGAACGACCACGTTAACAAGTCTCAGTCTACTAACTGTGCTTACCCTACAGGTTTCCGTGTAGCGGTATACAACAGCATCATGACTATGCTTGAAGCACTTGAGTACCTAAAAGGTGCTTTCGATGCGAAAGACAAAGAGTTCGCTAATGTACTGAAAATGGGCCGTACCCAGCTTCAGGACGCAGTACCAATGACTGTTGGTCAGGAATTCCACGCGTTCGGCGTACTTATCAAAGAAGAAATCAAGAACCTTCAGTACACTGCTCAGTTGCTTCTAGAAGTTAACCTAGGTGCAACGGCTATCGGTACTGGCCTTAACGCAGCGACAGGTTACCAGGAGCTTGCAGTTCAGCGTCTAGCTGAAGTAACAGGCCTACCATGTGTACCTGCAGAAGACCTAATCGAAGCAACCTCTGACTGTGGTGCTTACGTAATGGTTCACGGTGCCCTTAAGCGTACCGCGGTTAAGCTGTCTAAGATCTGTAACGACCTGCGCCTTCTTTCTTCAGGTCCTCGTGCTGGTCTTAACGAAATTAACCTACCAGAAATGCAAGCTGGCTCTTCTATCATGCCAGCAAAAGTAAACCCAGTAGTACCAGAAGTGGTAAACCAGGTTTGCTTCAAAGTCATCGGTAACGATACAACCATCACTTTCGCAGCCGAAGCCGGTCAGCTACAGCTGAACGTTATGGAGCCAGTGATCGGTCAGGCACTGTTCGAGTCTATCGACATCCTGAAGAATGCGTGTATCAACCTACGTGACAAGTGTATCGACGGCATCACAGTGAACAAAGAAGTTTGTGAAAGCTTCGTGTTCAACTCTATCGGTATCGTAACTTACCTAAACCCATTCATTGGCCACCACGAAGGTGACATCGTAGGTAAGATCTGTGCTGAAACCGGTAAGAGCGTCCGTGAAGTGGTTCTAGAGCGTGGTCTTCTAACTGAAGAGCAGCTAGACGACATCTTCTCGGTACAGAACCTGATGCACCCAGAATACAAGGCTAAGCGTTACAACTAAGTCGTAACTAATAAACAGCCCGGCGGATTTTCAGGATGAGGATCCGCCTTTTTTGCTACAGATTTCCCCCTTTTATTTTTAAACTTTAAGACAGGACAATCATATGGTTGGTGTAGAACTATTAGTCGTTCTCGCGTTCATTTTCTTGGGCGCCCGAATTGGTGGTATTGGTATTGGTCTGGCGGGTGGCGCCGGTGTTATCGTGCTTTCCCTGCTGTTGGGGATGCCAACAAGCCAAAGCTATATCCCAATTGACGTAATCCTTATCATCATGTCTGTTATCACTGCGATCGCTGCTATGCAGGTTGCCGGTGGTATGGATTGGCTGGTTGAACTAGCCGAAAACTTCCTGCGTAAGAACCCTAAGCGTATTACTTTCTACGCACCTATCGTGACTTACCTGATGACCCTCATGGCAGGTACTGGTCACACGGCGTTCTCAACGCTTCCAGTTATCGCTGAAGTAGCTAAAGAGCAAGGTATCCGTCCTTCACGTCCGCTATCTATCGCTGTTGTTGCTTCTCAAATCGCGATCACCGCATCGCCTATCTCCGCAGCGGTTGTTTTCTTCTCTGGCATTCTTGAACCGCTCGGAGTGGGCTACCTAACCCTGCTGGCTATCTGTATCCCAACAACCTTCATTGCTTGTATGGTTGGTGCATTCGTCGCTAACTTCCTAGGCTGTGAGCTAAAAGATGACGTTGTTTACCAAGAGCGTCTGGAAAAAGGCCTTATCAAGCTACAGGGTTCAACCAAGCGTGAAATCCCAGCGTCAGCGAAGAAAGCAACCTTCATCTTCTTGGGTGCAATTCTAATCGTTGTTGCTTACGCAGCGGCTATCTCAGGCTCTGTTGGCCTGATCGAGAACCCAGCGCTTGGTCGTAACGAAGCGATCATGACCTTCATGCTAGCGGCAGCAGCGGCTATCGTGTTCACTACTGGTATCGATGCAGCGAAAATCCCAGCGGCACCAACATTCCGCTCTGGTATGACTGCATGTGTGTGTGTTCTGGGTGTGGCATGGCTTGGTTCTACGTTCGTTAACGGCCACGTTGACGGCATCAAAGAAGTGGCAGGCTCTCTACTGAGCGACTACCCATGGATGCTAGCACTGGTTCTGTTCTTTGCTTCTATGCTGCTTTACTCTCAGGGCGCAACCACTACCGCGCTAATGCCTGCTGCATTGGCTATCGGTGTTGCTCCGCTGACCGCTATCGCTTCTTTCGCGGCAGTAAGTGCGCTATTCGTACTACCAACTTACCCAACGCTACTTGCAGCCGTTGAGATGGATGACACAGGCTCTACCCGTATCGGTAACCTAGTCTTCAACCACCCATTCTTTATCCCGGGTGTGGTTACTATCGCAACGTCGGTGGCGCTAGGCTTCGTATTCGGTGGCATCATCCTGTAATTAAGGATAATTGCTCCCTATCAAGGTCGCCTACGGGCGGCCTTTTTTATTGGCTTGAGGCTTGAGGCTTGAGGCTTGAGGCTTGAGGCTTGAGGCTTGAGGCTTGAGGCTTGAGGCTTGAGGCTTGAGGCTTGAGCAAGAAAACGACATGACATTGCTCGGCAATACAACAGGATTATCTGCGACTAAGACAGAATAAGTCACAATAAGATACGGTTTGGAAAACTTGGTTCAGGGTTTGAACCGAGAAGAAAGGTTAGAATGGTAATTAATGTCTCCGCCCCGTCCTAGGGCGAAGACTGAGAGCAGATACGGATTCCCGACGTATTTGCTCATTCCGGTGGTGATGTCAATCCCAACATCCCGACCGGATTCATGTCTCATTTTGCTACAGAGCAGGCCAAGACAGGAAAGCCTGCCCGCTAATAGTAGCCATTGAGGCCACTTGGTGATAGAGGTAAAAGTGTTATGCAGCGATGCAAAAATGGTATGAAGTTAGATGACCTGCGCACCCTGATAGCGATTGCCCAACACGGAAGTTTCAGAGCAGCCGCCAGTGCATTAGATGTTCCCCCCACCACCCTGAGCCGGCGGCTCCAGCGGCTGGAAGATACCCTCGGCAGCCAACTGGTGATCCGAGACAGCCGCAATGTTTCCCTGACGCCACTCGGCAGGAGTTATTTCGAACGCTGCCACCCCCTGCTGGCGCAGCTCGAAGCGGCGACCACGGAGCTGCTCGACAGCAGCCAAAACGAACCGCAGGGCGCGTTGCGCATTTCCGCGCCGGTTGGCCTGCTCACGTACCGGCTAATGCCGCTGTTTAACCAGTTTCTGGCCCAGTACCCAGCGATCACCCTGTCGCTGACCCACCTGTCCAACCAGCACCATGACTACAGCCCCGAGCAGTACGACGTGGTCTTCCGGGTCGGCCAGCAACCGGACTCCAGTTTCGCCGCGGCCAATATTGGTGAATCCCAACGGGTTCTGGTCGCCAGCCCAGCCTACCTCGCCAGCCATGGCGCACCGGCCCATCCCGACGAGCTCAACGAGCACGCCCGCTTGGCCAGCGTGCCTGAGTTTGAGTGGGCACTAACCAACAAGCAGAACAACCAAGATACCATCTGGATAAACTCGCCGGTCAAAATGGCGATTGCGGATCTCAACAGTATCAAGCAAGCGGCTATCCAGGGACTGGGGATTGCGTGCTTACCCAACTATGTAGTGGCCGATGCCCTTGCCTCCGGACAGCTCTCGACCATGATGGATAACTGGTACTCGCCACCGCGCCCGATATACATGCTCTACCAGCGCTTGGGCTATGTCCCTGCCCATATCCAGATCTTCACCGATTTCATGCGTGATGCACTCAACAACAGTCAGCTAGCAACCAAATGAAACCAAACACTGATTAACTCGGTCTGACAGAGTATAGTTAGTTCATGGCGCACGATGTTACCGGCCGAAGCCGAGGCTATTGCCTGCAACCTATCACAAGGTTACCCAACAGTGGCGCCAAACTTGCTGTTCTTTCCCGGCCAACCCGCTTGGCTGGGCAACTCATAGACGAGCCAGAACCAATGACATTATTACAACGAATCCATTGCGCGGCAGGCCGGTTAGCTTCAGCCCGGAGCCTATCTCTACTTGCCTTGCTCAGCCTGCTGGTGATAAGCCTCCCCGCCTCGGCACTGAAGCTGCCGGGCTTTGACACTACCCCCAACACCTTTGTGACCGTCGATGAAGCCTTCCGCTTCAACTTCACCCAGCAGGGCGACCGGGTCTACCTCGACTGGCAGATCAAACCCGGTTACTACCTCTACCAGCACCAGCTCTCGGTGAGCTCGGACGCGGCCACGATCGGCAGCATCGACATCCCAGCCGGCAAGCCCTACCACGATGAGTTCTTCGGTGAAGTCAACATCTACACCGAGCCGCTCACCCTGACCGTACCGATACAACAAGCCAACAACGATGACATTCTAACCGTTCGCTATCAGGGCTGTGCCGAAGCCGGCTTCTGCTACCCGCCGGAAATCCGCCAAGTGCCGCTCAGCGCTGTCGCAACAGGCGCGAGTACCACCCGGCAGGATCCCGTGAACCCGCCGATTGCATCGGTAACGAATGAAAATAAAGTAAGTGCCTACTCCCCCCCAGCAACCAGTGCTCCAGCGTCAACGCAAGACAGGCTAGCCAGCGATCTGGCCGAGCAGTGGTGGACCCCGCTGGTGTTTCTGGCGCTGGGGATCGGCCTGGCCTTTACCCCCTGTGTGCTGCCGATGTATCCGATCCTGAGCGGTATCGTTCTCGGTAACGGCCAGCTCAGCCACGGCCGTGCCTTCCGCCTTGCTTTTATCTACGTCCAGGGAATGGCGCTGACCTATACCCTGCTCGGGCTGGTGGTTGCCTCTGCCGGTATGCAGTTCCAGGCCGCCCTGCAGCATCCGTATATCCTAATTGGCCTTAGTGTGCTATTCGTCGCGCTGGCGATGTCGATGTTCGGCATGTATACCCTGCAATTGCCGAGCAGCGTCCAGACCTGGCTCAACGGCCTGAGCAACAAGCAGCAAGGCGGACGCAGTGGCGGGGTATTTGCCATGGGGGCGATATCCGGGTTGGTATGCTCCCCATGCACCACCGCGCCGCTTTCCGGAGCGCTGATCTACGTCGCCCAGAGCGGCGACTTGCTAACCGGGGCCGTGGCGCTCTATGCCTTGGCAATCGGCATGGGGATCCCGCTCATTCTTGCCGCGATGTTCGGCAACAAGCTACTACCAAAAGCGGGCAACTGGATGAACCACGTTAAGGCGTTTTTCGGTTTTGTCCTGCTGGCGGTACCGCTATTCCTGCTCGAGCGCATCCTGCCGAGTTACCTGATGCCCTACCTGTGGTCGCTGCTCGGCATTGCCGCCTTTGGCTGGCTCTACCATGTCAAAAATACCCTGGCGGTATCGTGGCGCAGCAGCACCCTGGCGGTCGTGGCGATTGTCGGCTTGTTTATCTCGGTCCAGCCGCTCTACCTCATGCTAACAGGCTCCACGGCGCGCATGGCCACGGAGCAGGCCGTCAGCGTCGAATTCAAGCGCATCAGCAACATCGATGACCTGACCCTAGCCCTCGAGGAAGCCAAGGCCCAACAACGCCCGGTCATGCTGGATTTTTACGCCGACTGGTGTGTGGCTTGCAAGGAGTTTGAGAAATACACCTTCCATGATCCGGCGGTTGCCAAACAGCTTGGTAACTTCATCCTGCTCCAGGCCGATGTCACCCAGAGCTCTGCGGCAGATTTCGAATTGCTGCAGGCGATGGATGTGCTCGGCCTGCCAACCTTGGATTTCTGGGATAGCAATGGCAACCGGATGGAAGGCGCACGCCTGACCGGCTTTATGAAAGCCGAACCCTTCCTCGCTCATTTGGCCAGCCACCAGCTGACCCGTTAGGCATTCACCCCACGCGGCGCGGGTTTTCCTCCGATGGAACTCGCGCGCCGGTTCTCCTTGATCCCGCTTCATTAGCCGTACTTTCGCGCCCCGATCTCCCGCATTACACCGCCGAATTACACCGCACCGACACGCAGGTCTGATCCAGTTCAGATCTTGAGTGTTAACAAATTGATCTACTCCAGAACCAGTGATAGCGTTATTAAAAACAACAAGATGTGATTGCCATGGACGCCCAGTACACAATCGTGATTGCCGATGACCACCCGCTGTTCCGTAATGCACTGTTTCAATCGGTGCATATGGCGATCAGCGGTGCCAACCTGCTCGAAGCCGATTCACTCGACAGCCTGCTCACCCTGCTCGACAAAGAGGACGATGTCGACCTGCTCCTGCTCGATCTCAAGATGCCCGGTGCCAACGGGATGTCAGGACTGATCCAGCTCCGCAGCCAATATCCCGATCTGCCGATTGTGGTCATTTCCGCCAGCGAAGAAGCCAGCGTGATCCGCCAGGTGCGCAGCCACGGGGCATTTGGCTTTATCCCCAAGTCCAGTGATATGCGGGCGCTGATCAGCTCGCTCAACCAAGTGCTCGATGGCGAGCCGGTATTTCCCGAAGGGCTGGGCGAAGACAACGAAGAGCTGACCGAGCTGACGGATAAAATCGCCGCCCTCACCCCACAACAATACAAGGTACTGGGGATGCTCTCCGACGGCCTGCTCAACAAGCAGATCGCCTATGAGCTCAATGTCTCAGAAGCCACGATCAAGGCCCATATGACCGCCATATTCCGCAAGCTCGGGGTAAAGAACCGTACCCAGGCGGTCATTTTGCTGCAGCAGATGGATATCAACCCATAATTTTTTCACTGCCCCGTTAGACTTTCGGCTAACGCAACATTTTTACAACATCCTCAATTTCCGCCTGAGTTCACAAAATCGCTGCCAAGTCAGCGATTTTGCCGTTTTTCCCTCGACTAAAGTTGCACTGTTTCCTTGACCATTCATTGCTATTGTCAATGCGTAACATTTCATTAACGTGATTTATGACGACGTGAAAGGAGAAGGCAATGGCGTTCGAATCAACAGAACATGCTCAAGCCTACTGGAAGGAAAACTTGGGAATTATGGGCACACTGCTGGCCATCTGGTTTGTGGTGTCTTATGGCGCGGGGATCTTATTTGTCGATGCCCTCAACACCATTCAACTGGGTGGTTTCAAACTTGGGTTTTGGTTTGCCCAACAAGGGTCGATATACACCTTTGTTGCCCTGATATTTGTCTACGTAGCGCGAATGAATGCGCTCGACAAGAAATACAACGTACAGGAAGACTAGGGGTTTAGAACATGGATATTCAAACTTGGACGTTTATTCTCGTCGGCATCACATTCGCTCTCTACATCGGTATCGCGGTCTGGGCCCGCGCCGGGTCAACCAGTGAGTTCTACGTCGCCGGTGGCGGTGTCCACCCAGTGGCAAACGGCATGGCCACTGCGGCTGACTGGATGTCGGCGGCCTCATTCATCTCGATGGCCGGTATTATCTCCTTTGTCGGTTACGACGGTGCGGTATACCTGATGGGCTGGACCGGGGGATACGTGCTACTGGCACTCTGCCTGGCACCTTACCTACGCAAATTTGGCCAGTTCACCGTGCCTGATTTCATCGGTGAGCGCTACTACTCCAAAACCGCGCGTATGGTGGCGGTCTTCTGTGCCATCTTCGTTTCTTTTACCTATGTCGCAGGCCAGATGCGTGGCGTGGGCGTGGTGTTCTCCCGCTTCCTCGAGGTGGATATCAACCTGGGCATCATCATCGGTATGGGGATTGTGTTCTTCTACGCTGTACTGGGTGGCATGAAAGGCATCACTTATACGCAGGTGGCTCAATTCTGTGTGCTCATTTTCGCCTTCCTTGTCCCGGCTATCTTCACCTCGATCATGATGACCGGCAACCCGTTCCCACAGATTGGTATGGGGTCAACGATCTCGGGCACCGATGTCTATCTGTTGGATAAACTGGACGGCTTGACCGAAGAACTCGGGTTTACCGCCTATACCGAAGGCAACAAGAGCATGGTGGATGTGTTCTTCATCTGTGCCGCCCTGATGGTCGGTACCGCAGGCCTGCCACACGTTATCATCCGTTTCTTCACGGTACCGAAAGTCCGCGATGCGCGCATCTCGGCTGGCTGGGCATTGCTGTTCATCTCATTGCTGTACACTACCGCACCAGGTGTTGCCGCCTTTGCCCGTGTCAACATGATTGAAACCATCAACGGACCTGACATGCAGGGTGTTGCCGCCGCAGATGCACCAAGCTGGTACAAAAACTGGGAAAGCACTGGCCTGGTAAGCTGGGAAGACAAGAACGGCGACGGCAAGATGTTCTACTCGGGCGATGAGCGCAACGAAATGACTATCAACCGAGACATCATCGTACTGGCATCTCCTGAGCTGGCGAAATTGCCAAACTGGGTAGTGGCATTACTGGCAGCGGGTGGCCTAGCAGCCGCGCTATCAACCGCAGCCGGTCTACTGCTGGTGATCTCGACCTCGATATCCCATGACTTACTGAAGAAAGGCTTCAAGCCCAATATGACCGACAAGCAGGAGCTGCTCGCCGCACGTGTCGCAGCCATTGTCGCCATCGTGGGTGCGGGTTACCTGGGTATCAATCCGCCGGGCTTCGTGGCACAGGTTGTCGCCTTCGCCTTCGGCTTGGCCGCTGCCTCCTTCTTCCCGGCGATCATCCTTGGTATCTTCTACAAGAAGATGAACAAGGAAGGGGCCATTGCCGGTATGCTGACAGGTATCGCCTTCACAGCCAGCTACATCATCTACTTCAAGTTCATCAACCCAGCGGCAAGCACCCCGGAAAACTGGTGGTTCGGTATCAGCCCTGAGGGGATCGGTACACTGGGTATGTGTGTGAACTTCGTGGTCTCGATTGTAGTGAACAAGTTCACGGCTGAAGTACCAAACGAAGTACAGGATATGGTGGAGTCCATCCGTTACCCGAAAGGTGCCGGTGCCGCCCACGACCACTAATCAAACAGACTGAAAAATAGATGAAAACGGAGCCTATACGGCTCCGTTTTTTTCGAACATAAAAGGCATGCCAAAGAGTGATAATTTCAAAAATACATAAAGACATCCCTGTCGCTCCGGCCTGGAATGCCAGCCCAGTGCCTACCTGCAGATAGGTTTTGAAATCCCCCCCTCTATGTTGTTTCTTGATTTAGAGCCACTAGATCTTCAAAACAATGCCTTGTCTATAAGCTTATAAATTCTCGCTGAACCTGCCTCTTGAAGTAGCTTGGGTATAACATGCAATTAAGACTACATCTAATAAGCACGCGCTTTTTGGTGCTGGTTGAGCAGCGCCCGCAGCTTGAGCGGCTTGACCGGCTTGCTGATGAAACTAAAGCCGTGCCCCTCAATCATCGCCTTGGTCTCCTCGGTTCGGTCCGCACTGATCACCGCGCCGCGGAAACACTTCCCGAGCTTCAGGGTGCATTGCTGCAAGACCTGCAGGCCGGTTTCACCGCCGGTGAGATGGTAATCACTCAAGATGAAATCGGGCTGCCAGCCATCGCCAAGCTGCTGCATGGCCACGGTCACCGTTTCGGCCAAGCGGATCTCGCAGCCCCAGCGGGCCAGCAAGGTTTCCATCCCCAGCAGGATATCCGGTTCGTTATCCACGCACAGCACCTTGAGGCCGGCCAATGGTGCCTGCGGCTTGGCTGCTGCCTCTGGTTTCTCTGGTACGGAGGCCAATATCCCCCGACGCACCCCAAGTGAAAACACCGTGCCCTTGCCCGGCCATGAGCGCAGCGACAAGGAATGGTCCAGCACCCGGCTGATCCCGCGGGCAATGGCAAGGCCCAACCCCAAACCGTGATCGACACCGCTGCGCTCGATCCGGGTAAATTCATCAAAGATATGGGCCTGCTTTTCCTCGGGAATGCCAGGCCCGTTATCCCACACCTCGACTTGCAGGTGGCTACCACGGCGGCGCACCCCCAACACCACCTTGCCCTTCGGGTTATAACGAAACGCATTGGTGAGAAAGTTCTGCAACGCCCGGCGCAGCAATTTAGGGTCCGAATGGATCACCGCATTGCAGGGAACGACTTCGAAGATGATCCCCTGCTCGCGGGCCAAAGCACCGAACTCGGCACTCAGGGTATCGAGTACCTCGCTGATCCGAAAGGCATAGACATTGACCTGCAGTTTGCCGGACTCCAGTCGGGACACATCCAGCAAATCGCCAATCAAATCTTCCGCCGCGCCGAGAGCGCTTTCGATATGGCGGGCCAGCTTGGCTGCTTCCGACTCTTTGGCCACTTCCGCCAGCGAGGACGAGAACAGCCGGGCGGCATTGAGCGGCTGCATCAAGTCATGGCTGACCGCGGCCAGAAACCGTCCCTTGGAATGGGCCTGCAGTTCAGCTTGCTGGGTTGCACTGACCAGTTGGCGGTTGAGGCGCTCGAGCTCACTGGTTCGCTGACGGACTCGTTCTTCCAGGGTTTCATTAGCTTCCTGCAGGGCTTTCTCGGCATTCCGGAACTCGGTGATATCGGTAAAGCTCATGACAAACCCGCCGCCGGGCATCGGGTTGCCTTGCACTTCAATCACCTGACCATCAGGACGGATGCGCGACGAGGTATGTGCCGTGCCGCGCTGTAGGTGCTCGACCCGCTTGGCGACGTGGCTCTCAGGATCACCCGGACCGCATAATCCTAATTCAGCGTTGTGGCGGATCACATCGGCAATCGGCCTGCCGACCTGAATGAGGCCGGGCGGAAAAGTAAACAATTCCAGGTAGCGCTGGTTCCATGCCACCAGCCGCAGCTGCTTGTCGACCACCGCAATTCCCTGACTGATATGCTCAATTGCCCCCTGCAGCAGGCCGCGGCTGAAATCAAACAGCTCCGATGCCTCGTCGACAATGGTTGCCACTTCCTCCAGCTGCATTTTGCGCCCTTGTAGGGCCGAAGTCAGCACCAGGCGAGCGGAAGAGGCACCGAAGACCCCTGCCAATACCCGTTCGGTATGGCGGATCAGGGTCGCAGATGCCTGCTGCTGTGGCAGCAGGGCTTCATGGCGCTGTTCGCCAAACTGGCGGAAGGCATGGCGGATACGCTTGCGGCCGACAAACCTCGCCGCCAGCATTTCCAGCTCAGCAACGGTAACCCGGGTCTGGTACAGGCTGCTGTCACCACTCTCCGGCAGCGGCGCGCCAACAAATGAGGCCGCTTGCAGTCTTTCTGTCAGGCTAGAGCGAGAAAGTAAGGACACACTAACATAAAGACCGATATTAACCAGCAGGCTCAGCAGCATGCCCCAGTCAACACTAGACAGGTCTCCGAGCAACGGCCAATCCGGTGGCGTGAGCAGCCATAGCAGGATATTGGTTTGCGCCGTACCGGCCAGCATATTGGTCTGCCCCATCATGGTCACGCCCCATACCGCAACCCCGCCCAGCAATCCGGCATAAACACCGTTGCGGTTACCTTCCCGCCAGTAGATCCCGCCCAAGAGTGCTGGGGCGAACTGGGCAATGGCGGCAAAGGACAGCAAGCCGATCGCAGACAGCGAGGGGATCTCACCGAGCGCCTGGTAAAAACCCCAGGCGGCCAGCAGCAGCAGCAAGATCAGCCCCCGGCGAATATTGAGCAGGATCCCCGAAAAGGCATGGTAGTTACGGCCGGAGATGCGCATACGGCGCAGCAGCAACGGCAACACCAAGTCATTAGAGACCATGATGGCCAGAGCGATAGTCGATACGATCACCATCCCGCTGGCGGCCGAGGTTCCGCCCAGAAATGCCAGCAGGGCAATACCTTCCGCACCATGCAGCAGCGGCAAATTGATCACATAAGTATCAGCGGCGATATGAGGCAGCCACACCTGGCCGGCCAGCGCCAGCGGAATGACAAAAATCCCCATCAGCAGCAGGTAGCCCGGGAACACCCAACGCGCCCGATGCAGATCCTGTGCCCTTTCGTTCTCGACTACCGTGGTATGGAACTGGCGCGGCAAGCAGATGATCGCTGCCATAGTGAACAAGGTGTGGATCAGCAAACTGCCGACATGGGGGGTGGCAGGCTGGAGTAACTCGCGGCTGGCCGCTGGCAGATCGGGAATATCAAACAGCAAAGCCACGGCAAACACCCCGACGACCAAGAACGCCACCAGCTTGATAATGGATTCGAACGCTACTGCCATCATCATGCCGCGGTGGTGCTCGGTACTGTCGATATGGCGGGTACCAAACAGCACGGTAAAAACAGCCAAGGCCACCGTCACCACCCAAGCGGTATCGACCGTGCTTTTCCCCTCGGGGTGCGCCATGTCCTGGCCCAATCCCGGAGCAACCAGCTCCAGCCCCATGGTGATCCCGCGCAGCTGCAGGGCGATATACGGCAATATACCGACCACGGCAATCAGCGTGACCAGTACAGCGAGCCCCTGCGACTTCCCGTAACGGGCCGCAATAAAGTCGGCAATGGAGGTAATGTGTTCACGCTTGGCGATCAGGATCAACCTGGCGAGCACCCGCCAGAAGAAAGTGAACACCAAAATCGGCGCGATGTAGATAGGAAGGAAGGACCAGATATTCTGGCTGGCTTGGCCAACCGTGCCGTAAAAGGTCCAGGAGGTGCAGTATACGGCAATCGACAGGCAGTAAATCCACGGCCGCCAACGTGACATCCACTGTTTTTTTCGGTCTCCGTACCAGGCTATCCAGAACAACAGTCCCAGATAGGCCAATGTGACCGGCACGACAATCCATCCCTGTGCCATGTATTATCCCCAACTAATTGAATATATTATGAGCACCAGTGTAACCAAACCACTGGCACTCACCAATCAGCAGGATCACAGTTCTTGGCTGCAGCGTGCTACAACCAAGACTGAATTACTGGTTGTCGGCCACTTCACTCGCTTGGGCAAACTGGCGTCGTGCCTTCGGCTCGACTTTCATCAGCAGCGCCGGGATCCCCATCGCGGCCATCAACCAGAAGATGTTGGCTCCCCACAAACCGTACAGCCAACCACTCAAGGCAGTCATCAATGCCATGAAAGCCCCCATCGGCAGGGCGTTATACAACGCCTGCAAGGCGACCATCTGGTTGCTCTGTGCTTTCTGGATATAACGGATAGTTGCCAGATGGCAAGCGGCGAACGTCACACCGTGCAGAGCCTGAGCTGCGATCAGCAAAGGCAATTCGGTCATACTGGCGGTGATCCCCCAGCGGATCAGCACGCCGACAGCGGCCAGGCGGAACATCCCCACCACTGACCAACCGGCAAAAAGGCGCTTGCTCATGGCAAACACCGCCACTTCCGCCACCACCGAGAAGCTCCACAGATAACCGATCACATCTTCGCTGAAACCCACTTCTTTCCAGTAGATCGCACTGAAGCTGTAATAAGCGGCATGACTGCCCTGCAACAAGGCGATGATGGTCAGAAAGCGAAGGACCGCAGGGTCACGCAGTAACTGCATCAGGGCAGGACGCGGCTGATCGTGGCTGCCCGGATCGGATACCGGCAGGATGGTTGGCTGGCGCATGCCCAGCAGTAGAGACCCGACCAAACCTGCGGCCGCCACCCAAGGGATCACATCCGGGCTGTACTGCGCCGCCAGCAAACCCACCACGGTAGAGCCTGCAATAAAAGCAATCGAGCCCCACAGGCGGGTTCGACCATAGTCGAGGTGGCCTTCTTTGGCGTAGTGGTTGGCCAAGGCGTCCGAGAGCGGCACGATCGGCCCCACCATCATGTTATAAATCACCGTTATGATGGTAAGTGCCCACAAACTTCCGCCACAATAGATATAGGCAATACAGCTGATCAACGCCGCCAAACCAAAGCCGCGCAGGGCAGGAATAAGATGCTCGACTTTATGGATACGCGGGGTAAGCACCAGATTGGCCAGGCAGCGGACACCAAAGCCCAGCCCCAGCAACAAACCGATATTGGAGGCACTCACCCCCAGATGCGCTAGCCACAGCGCCCAGAACGGCAGATACACACCATAATTAAAGAAAAACCCCAGCAGGTACTGCGAGGTCCAACCGTAAGGGCTACTACGAAACATGCCTTGTCCTATCGTACTGAAAAAAACCTGGCCGCTATTATGCCTCCAATGGAACATAGCCCCAATGAAATTATCCGCTCTTTTTCCTTCCCCATTTCGCCTTCTTACCTGACCCTGCTGGGCAACCTTTTCGGCCGATAGTAGACTAAAGTCGTCTGGAGCTTTTGCGCCATCGGGCAGACACTGCATACAGTGCCAATCGATCCGGAGAGCCGCCATGTCCGACAGCTTTGATACCTCCCTGCCCCCCTTTGACCGCCTGAGTAACGAGCAGCAACAACGCCTGGTCGACTCGCTGGATGTAGCCTATTACCGCCACGGGGATATCCTGATCGAAGCCGGCAAACCGAGCGAGCAGCTTTACATCATCATCAAGGGCAGCGTCGAGGAAAGTGCCGCTGACGGCAGTGAAATCTATGCCCACTACACCAGCGATGATCTGTTCGACGTTCGCTCCCAGCTCGAATCAACCTGCCGCCACCGCTATACCGCACTGGAAGATACCCTGTGCTACCTGGTTCCGAAATCGCTGTTTCTCGATCTCTACCGCAGCAACAGCCAGTTCGCGACCTACTTCGATACCAGCCTTGCCCGCCGCCAGCAGTTGCTGGAAGAAGCCCAGCGCCAGCAGAACTTGGCCGAGTTCATCCTGACCCGGGTCGATAGCAGCAATATCCAGCCCTGTCTGATCCTGCCACGAAGCTGCGACTTGTACGCCGCGACCGTGCAGTTGCAGCAGCAGGGCATGGATGCCGCCTTGGTCGAAGCCGGAGACAACCAACCTTACGGCATCATAACCCGCACCAATTTGCTCCATGCCGTCATGCTCGACGATCTGCCCGCCGCCACCGCCATTGGTGACGTCGCTACGAGCCCGGTGATCAGCGTCAGTAAAGGCGACTACCTGTTCAATGCCATGCTGGCGATGACCCGGCACAAGGTCAAGCGAGTGTCGGTCACCGACGGTACCGAGTTGGTCGGGATGCTGGATCTGACCCAGGTACTGAGCCTGTTCTCCACCCACTCCCATGTCCTGACCCTGAGAATCGCCCGCGCCACCACCGTCGAGGAACTGTCGCTAGCGGCCAGCAGCCAGTCCCGGCTGGTGGCGACCCTGTTCAACAACGGCATCCATACCCGTTTCGTGATGGAGCTGATCGCTGCGGTCAATGAGCAAATCATCGAAAAAGCCTTTCGCCTGGTGGTTCCGCAGGCAATGCAGAACCACTGTTGCCTGATCGTGATGGGCTCGGAAGGCCGGGGGGAACAAATTCTCAAAACCGATCAGGACAATGCCCTGATCATCGAAGACGGTGTCGAATGGCCGGGGCTGAGCGAGACCATGGACACCCTGACCCACACCCTGCACCAACTGGGCTACCCGCTCTGCCCAGGCAAGGTGATGGTCAACAATCCCAAATGGGTCAAGCACCAGAGTGAGTGGTTACACACCCTGAAGGAGTTTGCCCGCAAAGGCACCGAGAACGAAATGATGGATTTGGCGATCCTCGCCGACAGCTATGCCGTCGCCGGTAATCCAGGCCTGCTGGCCCCTATCAAGCAACAGCTGCATCGTCAGATGGCCGAGCAAGAGCTACTGCTGACCACCTTCACCCGTCCGGCTTTGCGTTTTAGTGTTCCGTTGTCATTGTTTGGCAAGCTGAAGGCCGGCAAGGATGGGCTGGATATCAAGCGCGGCGGGATCTTCCCTATTGTGCACGGCGTCAGGGCACTGGCGCTAGAGCATAGTATCGAGGCCAACAATACATTCATCCGGCTGGAGCAATTGGCACAGCACAAGGTGCTGGAAACCGAGACCGCCTCCAACCTCAGCGAAGCATTGAAGCTGTTTATCAAACTGCGGCTGCGCCAGCAACTGGATATTCCTGCTGGTGGGTTACAGCAGCATCTCGATGTCGAGCGGCTCAACCGTGCCGACCGTGACTTGCTGCGTCACAGCCTGCATGTGGTGAAAAAGTTTAAGGAATGGCTCGGGTATCACTACCAGATCCGTGACTAGCACCGGCCAAGGAGCAGAATGATGATCAATACCCTTAAACGCTGGTGGTATCGCCACAAATTCAAACATAGCGAGTTCGAGCCGCTGTTTTCCCGCTATCGCGGCACAGAGCTGGTCTCGCTCGACTGCGAGACCACCAGCCTGGATCCGCACAGTGCCGAGCTAGTGACCATTGCCGCGACCCGGATCCTGGATAACCGTATCCTGACCAGCCAGTCTATCCACCTGACCCTGCGGGCTCCGGCCAGCCTCGATGCCGGCTCAGTCGCCATCCACCGCATCCGTCACCAGGATCTCAACCAGGGACTGGAAGAAGGACTGGCACTGGACAAACTACTGGCGTTTATCGGCAACCGGCCCCTGGTTGGCTACCATATCCGTTATGACAAGACGATCCTCGACCGCTACTTCCGCCGCCACTTCGGCTTCCCGCTGCCCAATAAGACCATCGAGGTCAGCCATCTCTACCACGAGCAGCTCGAACGCCAGTTGCCTAATGCCTATTTCGATCTCAGCCTCGAGGCGATCAGCCGCCACCTCGACCTGCCGGTACCGCCGCGCCACGACGCCCTCCAGGATGCGATTGCCGCCGCGATGATCTACGTTCGGCTAAAACACGGCGACCTGCCTCATCCTGTCGCCAGACAAGCGTGATCGCCAACCAAAGAAAGCCTACCAATCAACACCTTACATGGAACACGATGGCGCTTTATCCGCGATAAAGCGCAAATTTTTGACTGCAACGGCACTGCAAAACCGGCCATTTCCCCGCATTTCGCCCGCTCTCATCCTAAAGTCTAATTGAGACCTGCGGCGATCTGTCGGAAGTTATTAATCACGCAAGCTAAAAACCTGCATACAGAATAATCCGGTCCAGAACGGACATTAACGGAACACAAGGAGAAAAGAATGAGTGAGGTTCATGTGTATCCAGTAAACCAGGACATCGCAGCCAACGCCCATGTTACCGACGAGCAGTACCGTGAAATGTACCAGCAGTCTGTGATCAATCCGGAAGGCTTCTGGCGCGAGCACGGCCAAATAGTCGACTGGATCAAGCCATTCAGCCAGGTCAAGAACACCTCGTTCGATACCGGCCACGTCAGCATCAGTTGGTTCCAGGACGGCACCCTCAACGTGTCTGCCAACTGTATTGACCGCCACCTGGCAACCCGCGGCGACCAGCCGGCCATTATCTGGGAAGGCGACGATCCGGCCGATGATGCCACCCTCACTTACAACCAGCTGCATGAACAGGTCTGTCAGTTCGCCAACGCCCTGAAGAGCCAAGGCGTGCGCAAGGGCGATGTGGTTTGCCTTTACATGCCAATGGTTGCCGAAGCCGCTGTAGCCATGCTGGCTTGTACCCGCATTGGTGCGGTCCATACGATTGTATTCGGTGGTTTCTCGCCAGAAGCTCTAGCCGGCCGTATTACCGACTCCAACGCCAAGGTCGTGGTCACGGCTGATGAGGGGATCCGTGGCGGCCGAGCGGTGCCGCTGAAGAAAAATGTCGATGATGCCCTTGCCAACGACGAGGTCACCAGCGTCGAGAAAGTGATTGTGTTCAAGCGCACCGGCGGCAACGTTGAGTGGGACAGCAGCCGTGATGTCTGGTGGCACGAAGCTACGGCCGTTGCATCTTCCCATTGCGAACCAGAAGAAATGAATGCCGAAGATCCGCTGTTCATCCTCTACACCTCGGGCTCAACCGGCAAACCGAAAGGCGTACTGCACACCACCGGCGGCTACCTGGTGTATGCCACCATGACCTTCAAATATGTGTTTGACTACCAGGAAGGCGATATCTACTGGTGTACCGCGGATGTGGGCTGGATCACCGGCCACAGCTACCTGGTTTACGGTCCGCTGGCTAACGGGGCCACCACACTGCTGTTTGAGGGTGTGCCGAACTACCCGTCTACCAGCCGGATGAGCGAAGTGGTCGACAAGCACAACGTCAATATCCTCTATACCGCACCGACGGCAATCCGTGCCCTGATGGCAAAAGGCGACGAGGCCATTGCCGGTACTCAGCGCTCATCACTGCGCATCATGGGGTCGGTCGGCGAGCCAATCAACCCTGAGGCCTGGGAGTGGTACCACCGCACCATCGGTGACAGCCGCTGCCCGATTGTCGATACCTGGTGGCAGACCGAAACCGGCGGTATTTTGATCACCCCGCTACCGGGTGCAACAGCCCTCAAGCCTGGCTCAGCTACCCGCCCGTTCTTCGGGGTACAGCCTGCGCTGGTGGATAACATGGGTAACATTCTCGACGGAGCCACCGAGGGCAACTTAGTGATGATCGACTCCTGGCCGGGCCAAATGCGCACCCTGTGGGGCGATCACGAGCGCTTCGAGCAGACCTACTTCTCGACTTTCAAGGGCATGTACTTTACCGGTGACGGCGCCCGCCGTGACGAAGACGGCTATTACTGGATCACCGGCCGTGTCGATGACGTCCTGAACATTTCCGGCCACCGCATGGGGACCGCGGAAATCGAATCGGCGCTGGTGGCCTTCGACAAGATTGCCGAAGCGGCGATTGTCGGGGTACCGCATGATATCAAGGGGCAGGCGATCTACGCCTATATCACCCTCAACGATGGCGAGATCCCATCCGCCGAGCTGCACAAAGAAGTCAAAGACTGGGTACGCAAAGAGATCGGCCCGATTGCCACCCCTGACTTCCTGCACTGGACCGATGCGCTGCCGAAAACCCGCTCGGGCAAAATCATGCGCCGTATCCTGCGTAAAATTGCCACCGGCGACACGGCGACACTGGGGGATACCTCAACCCTGGCTGACCCAAGCGTGGTAGAGAAGCTGATCGCAGAAAAGCAGAAAGTGCTATAAGTCCTCTGTAAATGAATCAAAGCCGCCCAAGCTTCGCTTGCAGGCGGCTTTTTTGATCCAGTGCCAAAAGTTACACTTCTATCGCAACTAGCTATTGTCACTTGCCCGTGGGTCACGCATAGTGCTAACTGCTAGATTTTCCATTCCCCCCCTCGAACGCCAAATAGCGTACACATGTACAAATTAAAATGTGGTGATTAGACCAGTATTTTGCTGCGATTTGCGGTGAATTCTCTATAATTGCTCATCAAGCATGTTTTGGCAGATAACATCGGAACACAGGGAAGCAATTTTGCAGCTTTTTGCACGTTGCTAGAGTAAAACCTCAAATACAAGTGATATAACGTCAAGATGTCGACCGTTCAACGAATTTTACTGATCAATGGCCCGAACCTGAACCTGCTGGGTTTACGCGAACCGGGACATTACGGCCAGCAATCACTGGCACAGATCGTAACGCACTTAACTGCCAAAGCTACCGAGTTAGGCGTGACGCTAGACCATATCCAATCGAACGCGGAACACGAGATTATCGATGCGATCCACCAAGCCCACGGCACGGTCGATTTTATCCTGATCAATCCGGCTGCCTTTACCCACACCAGTGTCGCGATCCGTGATGCGCTGTTGGGCGTCAGCATCCCGTTCATTGAAATACACCTGTCTAATGTTCATGCCCGGGAACCATTCCGCCACCACTCCTACCTGTCAGACAAGGCTATCGGGGTGATCTGCGGCCTGGGCCCAGATGGTTATGAATTCGCCCTGCAAGCTGCGGTCCGCCGCCTGCAAGCAGACGCCAACTGAACATAAAAGAGAAAGATAAATGGATATTCGTAAAATCAAAAAACTGATTGAGCTAGTAGAAGAATCTGGTATTGCCGAACTGGAAATCTCTGAAGGTGAAGAGTCGGTACGCATCAGCCGTGCTACTGCCCCAGTAGCGGCGCCTGCTCAGGTGATTGCCGCTCCTGCACCAGTTGCAGCACCAGCCGCTCCGGCAGCCGCACCAGCTGCAGAAGCTCCAGCCGCCGCTGCCGCGCCAGCTGGCCATCAGGTTCTATCGCCAATGGTAGGTAGCTTCTACCGCGCGCCTAGCCCAGATGCGAAACCATTTGTTGAAGTCGGCCAGACTGTCAATGTCGGTGATACCCTATGTATCGTCGAAGCAATGAAGATGATGAACCAGATCGAAGCTGACAAAGCCGGTACTGTAGTAGCTATCTTGGCAGAAGACGGCGACGCCGTTGAGTTCGACCAGCCGCTAGTTATCATCGAGTAACCGGGGCCTTTTATGCTAGATAAAATTGTAATTGCCAACCGAGGCGAGATTGCGCTGCGTATCCTGCGCGCATGTAAAGAGCTCGGTATCAAGACGGTTGCGGTGCATTCTACTGCCGACCGCGATCTCAAGCATGTGCTATTGGCTGACGAAGCGATCTGTATTGGTCCGGCAAAAAGTACCGAGAGCTACCTGAACATCCCACGCATCATCAGTGCGGCTGAAATCACTGGCGCGGTGGCAATCCACCCAGGCTATGGCTTCCTGTCTGAAAACGCAGACTTTGCCGAGCAGGTAGAGCGCTCTGGCTTTATTTTCGTTGGCCCGAAAGCCGAGACCATCCGCCTAATGGGTGACAAGGTTTCTGCGATCACCTCGATGAAAAAAGCCGGCGTTCCTTGTGTACCAGGCTCTGACGGTCCACTGGATAACGATGAAGCCAAGAACAAAGCCTTTGCCAAGCGCATCGGCTACCCGGTGATCATCAAGGCATCAGGCGGCGGCGGTGGCCGTGGTATGCGTGTGGTACGCAGCGAAGCTGAGCTGATCGAAGCTATCCAGATGACCCGTGCCGAAGCCAAAGCAGCTTTCAACAACGATATGGTTTACATGGAGAAATTCCTGGAAAACCCACGCCATATCGAAGTTCAGGTACTGGCTGACGGCCAGGGCGGTGCCATCCACCTGGGTGAGCGTGACTGTTCAATGCAGCGTCGCCACCAGAAAGTGGTAGAAGAAGCCCCGGCTCCGGGCATCACCGAGGAAATGCGTAAGTACATCGGTGAGCGCTGTACCCGCGCCTGTATCGAAATCGGCTACCGCGGTGCCGGTACCTTCGAGTTCCTGTACGAGAACGGTGAATTCTACTTCATCGAAATGAACACCCGTATCCAGGTTGAGCACCCAGTGACCGAGATGGTCACCGGCGTTGACCTGATCAAAGAGCAGCTGCGCATCGCCGCGGGTCAGCCACTGTCATACACCCAGGATGACATCAAGATCAAAGGCCACGCGGTTGAGTGCCGTATCAACGCCGAAGATCCTGAGCGCTTCCTGCCTTGCCCAGGCAAAATCGAACGTTTCCACGCGCCTGGCGGCATGGGCGTACGCTGGGAGTCGCACATCTACACCGGCTACAGTGTACCGCCATTCTACGATTCAATGATCGGTAAACTGATCACCTTCGGTGAGAACCGTGACGTGGCGATTGCCCGCATGAAGAATGCGCTTGGCGAGATGATCATCGACGGTATCAAGACCAATGTTCCTCTTCAGCAGGAAATCATGGCAGACGAGAACTTCCAGCACGGTGGAGCCAATATCCACTATCTCGAGAAGAAACTCGGCCTGCAGTAAGGTTGACATCCTCAGTAAAAAGCTGCTTCGGCAGCTTTTTTTATCTCTTTGTATCGCATTTTCGCTCGCTTCCTAGCGCTCCCTGCTAACTTTTGCCACAATAGCCTCCTTAAATTTGTATGAAGAATGAGCAAAGGCGCACCTTCACGCTGCCCCTTCGCTGCCCATCAACCGGAAAAAACACCATGAAAACGCTGTCTGCGCGCTATCGCCAGGCCCACAAAGAAGCCAAATGGGCTGTCGGCCTCGCTCTGGCCTACTTCGCCTGGTGGTATTTCTCGGCCTATGCTTTTGCCCCTAACGGCATAGACGAAAGCCTGCCTACCCTATACTGGGGATTCCCGCTGTGGTTCCTGCTGGCCTGTATTATCGGCCCTGTCCTGTTCACCGTGCTCTGCGGCCTGATGGTGAAGTATATCTACCGCGACATGTCGCTCGAAATCGAGCAGGAGGCAGATGATGAATAGCCAACTGCTGATCCCACTGGTTCTTTACCTGATGGCCGTGTTCGGCCTTGCCATTTACACCCGCCGCCACCGCGACAGTGGCAGCGGCTTTCTCAATGAATATCTGGTCGGCAACCGCAGCATGGGGGGCTTTGTCCTGGCCATGACGCTGGCCGCCACCTATGCCAGTGCCAGCTCGTTCATCGGTGGGCCGGGCGCCGCCTACAAAATGGGCCTCGGCTGGGTACTGCTGGCCATGATCCAGCTGCCGGCCGCCTGGCTGACCCTCGGGGTGCTAGGCAAAAAATTTGCCATCGAGGCTCGCCGGCACAACGCCCTGACGCTGAACGATATTCTCTATGCCCGCTATAAAAACCGCGCGGTGGTGATCTTCGCTTCGCTGGCGCTGCTGCTGGCCTTTTTCGGCACTATGGTGGTGCAGTTTGTCGGCGGCGCACGCCTGCTGCAAACCGTCACCGGCCTGTCCTACCACCACGGGTTGATCCTGTTTGCCGCCACAGTCGGCCTCTACACCACTATCGGCGGCTTCCGCGCCGTGGTCATGACCGACACCGTACAGGGGATCATGATGATCATCGGCACCATTGCCCTACTGGTTGGCATTGTCCACGCTGGCGGCAGCATTGGTGAGATGATGGGGGAACTACACCGTATCGACCCGGCACTGATCACCCCATTCGGCCCTGACAACTTCCTCAGCCAACCTTTCATGCTCAGTTTCTGGGTGCTGGTATGTTTCGGGGTCATCGGCCTACCCCATGCTGCGGTGCGCTGCATGTCCTATAAATCGACAGCCTCTTTGCACAAGGGCATGGTGATCAGCACCGCCATGGTCGCATTCCTGATGCTCGGCATGCACCTAGCCGGTGCGCTGGGCCGAGCCATCGTGCCGGATATTGCCAGCCCAGATCAGATCATGCCGACATTGATGATAACGGTGCTGCCGCCTGTGGTTGCAGGCGTATTCCTTGCCGGGCCAATGGCCGCCATCATGTCGACCATCGACTCCCAGCTGATCCAGGCCTCGGCCACCCTGCTCAAGGATCTGTACCTGAACTACATCAACCCAAATGCGGCCCTGGGGCCGGAGGCGGAAAGCCGACTGCCAAAGCTGTCGCTGTGGGTCACCGGGATCTTCTCGCTGTTGGTCTTTGTCGCGGCCACCAACCCGCCGGATATGATCATCTGGCTCAACCTGCTGGCTTTTGGCGGCATGCAAGCCGTGTTCCTGTGGCCGCTAGTCCTAGGCCTGTACTGGAAAAGGGCATCGGCGACCGGCGCTTTCGCTTCCATGGTCAGCGGGCTGGCCTGCTATATCGCTCTATCCATGCTCAAGCCCGATTTGGGCGGTATCCATGCCATCGTACCCACCTTGGCGATTAGCCTTGTCACCTTCGTTTTAGGGAGCCTAGCAAGGCCAGTTCCGCAGCAGACCCTACAACAGGTTTAAAACAACCTTCAGATAGCACCTTCGGGTGCTATCTTTTTTTTAACTGGCTAAAAATCATGCTAGACTCCGCATCCTTGAATTTAGCTAACCAAAAAGCGAAATAACCATGCCTTGGATTCAAATCAAACTGAACGCGACGGCTGAGAATGCTGAAGCTATCGGCGACATGCTGATGGAAGAGACGGGCGCAGTCTCGGTAACCTTCCTTGATGCCCAGGACACGCCGGTATTCGAACCTCTGCCGGGTGAAACCCGCTTGTGGGGCGATACCGATGTGGTCGGCCTGTACGATGCAGAAACGGATATGAACTTTGTCCTGGAGATGCTCAAGAACAGCCCGCTGATTGCCGACGATTTTGCCCATAAGATCGAGCAGTTGGAAGACAAGGACTGGGAACGCGAATGGATGGACAACTTCCACCCAATGCGCTTTGGCCGCCGCCTGTGGATTTGCCCTAGCTGGCGTGAGGTCCCTGAACCTGACGCAGTAAACGTGATGCTGGATCCGGGCCTGGCGTTCGGGACCGGTACCCACCCGACCACCTCGCTTTGCCTTGAGTGGCTGGACGGCCAGGATCTGGCCGGCAAAACCATTATCGACTTCGGCTGTGGCTCGGGCATCCTGGCGATTGCCGCTCTGAAGCTGGGTGCCAAGAAGGTGATCGGTATCGATATCGACCCTCAGGCGATCCAAGCCTCCCGTGACAACGCCGAGCGCAATGGCGTTGCCGACAACCTCGAGCTGTACCTGCCACAGGATCAGCCAGAAGGGATCCAGGCAGACGTCGTGGTGGCCAACATTCTAGCGGGCCCACTGCGCGAGCTATCGCCGGTGATCAAGAGCCTGGTCAAGGACGGTGGCCTACTGGCTATCTCGGGGGTACTGGAGAGCCAGGCAGAGGATGTCGCAACCTACTACAGCGACGAACTTAAGCTTGACCCAATTGCGGCCCGTGAAGAGTGGTGCCGCATTTCAGGCCACAAAGCATAATCGACTTTTTCCTCTTCGATAAACAGTCAATTGATTGAAAAAAGTACAGTTTTGAAATTCAAAACCTAAATGCTCAATTATTGGCCTTTTCAGAAGGGGAAAAAATGCGTAAAATGCGCGCCCTTACTGGCATAGTCAGGAATAGACGTTTGAAGATCGGTCCTTATCAACTTAACAACCAGCTGATAGTCGCCCCAATGGCAGGTGTGACCGATCGGCCTTTCCGCGAATTGTGCCTGCGCTACGGTGCAGGAATGGCAGTGAGCGAAATGATGTCGTCTAACCCAGACCTGTGGAAAACGTCCAAGTCCCAGAACCGCATGGTACATGAAGGCGAATCAGGGATCCGCTCGGTGCAAATCGCCGGTGCCGATCCTAAATTGATGGCCGAAGCGGCTCAGTTCAGCGTTGAAAACGGTGCGCAAATCATCGATATCAACATGGGCTGCCCCGCCAAAAAGGTCAACAAGCGCCTAGCAGGCTCAGCCCTGCTGCAGTACCCCGAGCTGATCGAAGATATCCTTCGCACAGTGGTCGAGGCAGTCGATGTCCCGGTTACGCTCAAAACCCGTACCGGCTGGGATCTTGAAAACCGAAACTGTGTCGATATTGCCAAACGTGCCGAACAGTGTGGCATTCAGGCGCTGGCTCTTCATGGCCGGACCAAAGCCTGCATGTACAAAGGCGAGGCAGAATACGATTACATCAAGTCAGTGAAAGAAGCGATCTCGATTCCGGTGATTGCGAACGGTGATATCGACTCACCGGAGAAGGCACGCTTTGTACTGGATTACACCGGTGCCGATGGCTTGATGATTGGCCGCCCTGCCCAAGGTCGGCCGTGGATTTTCCAGGAAATCCACCATTACTTAACAACTGGCGAACACCTGCCGGCTCCATCATTCGATGAAGTTGGTAGCATTATGCTGGGCCATGTTCAGGAACTCCACCGCTTCTACGGCGAGTACCTGGGCTTGCGTATCGCGCGCAAGCACGTGGGCTGGTATTTGAAAGAGCATGCCCCAGCAGGTGATTTCCGCCGGACCTTCAACGCAATCGAGGATGCCCAACAGCAACTCGATGCGCTGCAAGGCTACTTCGACAACGTTGCATAAATACGAGAAGAGCTTACAGAATATGTTCGAACAAAATCTGACTTCCGAAGCATTGACAGTAACCACTGTTACTTCACAGGACCAAATCACACAGAAGCCACTTCGTGACTCTGTTAAGGCGTCACTGAAAAACTACCTGGCTCAACTAAACGGTCAGGAAGTCGATGATCTGTACGAGCTAGTGCTTGCTGAAGTTGAGCAGCCACTGCTGGACACCATCATGCAGTACACCCGCGGTAACCAAACCCGCGCGGCAACTATGATGGGTATCAACCGCGGTACTCTTCGCAAGAAACTGAAAAAATACGGCATGAACTAAGCCGCTTTCGGTTCTCTGATTGAAAAAAGCCCAATCCAGTCATCTGGATTGGGCTTTTTCTTTATTCATCATATTAATAATCACCAGCTTGGCCGCGCCATCTCCCGCAGTCTCGAAAATAAGACCTACCACTTTGTTGGGTGAACCATACTGCTTGCTTGTACGTTATATGCTCGATGACAATCACAATGAGGCTGCAGCAATGAATCACATACTCCGTATCTTCAACCGCTCTTTAATTGTTTTTGCTCTTTGTTTTACCGGTCTGGCCTTGGCCGAGCACCATGAAGCCAGCGAGGTGGAAAAGAACCTAGTTCAGGTCGCGGCCAGCAATGACGATTTCCAAACCTTAGTGATGGCTATCAAAGCCGCCGATTTGGTGGGGACATTGGAAGGAAAAGGCCCGTTTACGGTATTGGCGCCAACCGATGATGCCTTTGCCAAACTGCCCGAAGGCACGCTAGCAGAGCTGCTTGAACCGGATAACAAAGAAAAACTACAGGCCGTGCTGACCTACCATGTCTTACCGGGCGCCATTTCTTCGGCGGAGGTGGCCAAGCTAAAATTGCCGGAAACGGTCCAAGGCGGAACGGTGGCCATCGAAACCGATGACGAGGGTAAGGTCACCATCAACGGCGCCAGTGTCATTACGGCGGATATACCAGCCAGCAACGGGGTGATCCATGTCATCGACACGGTGCTTATCCCAGAATAAAACCAACATGCAATGACGGCGCCACAGGCGGCGCCTGAAAGGGCAGCGCTTCACCTCGGTGAAGCGCTTTTGATCAGAGGTAATCACACAGGTAGGCGGTCGGCTCGGAAACCTTCACCTCAAACGAAGAGTCACCCGGCACTTCAAAGTCATCACCGGCATAATAAGTTTCCCACTCAATATGGCCCGGCAGCTTCACCGTCAGGGCCCCCTTAACCACCGTCATGCGCTCCGGAGCTGCAGTACCAAAGGTGTATTCACCCGCTGCCATTACCCCGACACTGGCACGCTCGCCAGACGTTTCAAATCCCAGGGACTTAACCTGGCCATCAAAATACTCATTCACTTTCAACATGACTTTCCCTATCAATAACAAGGCGATACTTTGACGCTACCACAACTTCACCGCCCGCCCAATATAATTTGTCTGATTTAGCGCCATTTTCAGGCTAATGCTCGGTACAGCGGCCCTCCAACTCTTCTTCCCCCAACGCTTCGAGGATAGAGCAATGGCTGGCATCATCATCGACATGGCCACAACAGGCATCGTTGATTTTCTTCAGGGCCTTGCGGATCCGTGACAGCTCCGCCATCTTGCGATCGACCTCGTCCAGCTTGGCCTGGGTGATCGCCTTGACCTCGGCACAGCTGTGCTGGCTAGCCTCGAGCCGGATATCGAGCAGCTCCCTAATTTCATCTAGGCTCAGGCCGATCGCCTTGGCCCGAAGGATGAAACGGATACGCGACAGGTCATCTTCGCTATAGAGCCGGTAGCCACTCTCGCTGCGCCCGGCCGGTACCAGCAAGCCATTCTTCTCGTAAAACCGCAACGTATCACTGCTAACACCACAGTGCTTAGCCAATTGGCCAATCAAATACATACCGCCCAACCTTCAGAGATAAGCAAACAACAAAAAGCAAACGTTTGCGTAGTGATGGAATTAATGTAAAATATGCCACGTTGATCACAACATCCCAACGACAGCACAGTGTGTATCTTCGATTCTAGCCGAGGGTATTTACCAAAATCCAGCCTCCATGCCCGCTGGGTTTTGGCAAATAGTCCTCCGTGTTTACAAAGAGATGGTTGCAATGGAAAACGCTCGTCCTATCCGCCGTGCGCTAATTAGCGTGTCAGACAAAACTGGTATTGTTGAGTTCGCCCAGGCGCTTGCCGATCGTGGTGTCGACATCCTGTCCACAGGTGGCACAGCCCGCCTGCTTGCCGAGCAGGGTATCAAGGTGACTGAAGTTTCCGATCACACAGGCTTCCCTGAAATGATGGACGGTCGTGTCAAGACCCTACACCCGAAAATCCACGGTGGGGTACTGGGCCGTCGCGGTACTGACGATGCAGTGATGAACGAGCATGGCATTGCCCCGATCGACATGGTTGTGGTCAACCTCTACCCGTTCGCCGCCACGGTTGCCAACCCAAACTGCACCCTGGAAGATGCGGTTGAAAACATCGATATCGGTGGCCCGACGATGGTTCGCTCTGCTGCGAAGAACCACAAAGACGTGACCATTATCGTCAATGCCCACGACTACGATCGTGTCCTGACTGAAATGGCGACCAACGACGGTTCACTGACCCATGCCACCCGTTTCGACCTAGCTATTGCGGCTTTCGAGCACACTGCCGCTTACGACGGTATGATCGCCAACTACTTCGGTACCATGGTGCCATCATACGGTGACAACAAGGAAGGCGACGAGGAGTCTAAATTCCCACGTACTTTCAACCAGCAGTTCGAGAAAAAGCAGGACATGCGCTACGGCGAAAACAGCCACCAGGCTGCCGCCTTCTACGTTGAGAGCAACCCGGAAGAAGCATCGGTTGCGACGGCTCGCCAGATCCAAGGCAAAGCGCTGTCTTACAACAACATCGCGGATACCGATGCGGCACTTGAATGTGTCAAAGAGTTCGACCAACCGGCCTGTGTCATCGTTAAACACGCCAACCCTTGCGGTGTAGCGCTAGGTGACAACATCCTTGAAGCTTACGACCGTGCTTACAAAACCGACCCTACATCTGCGTTCGGCGGCATCATTGCCTTCAACAAAGAGCTAGATGCAGCTACTGCACAAACCATTGTCGACCGCCAGTTCGTCGAAGTGATCATCGCACCAAGCGTATCTGCCGAAGCGGTTGAGGTGGTAGCGGCCAAGAAAAACGTTCGCTTGCTCGAGTGTGGCGAATGGAGCAGCAAGACTACTGGCTTCGACGTTAAGCGCGTCAACGGTGGCCTGCTGGTTCAAGACCGTGACCAGGGCATGGTATCGGCAGCTGACCTTAAAGTTGTCTCTAAGCGCCAACCAACAGAAGAAGAGCTAACCGATGCTCTATTCTGCTGGAAAGTCGCTAAATACGTTAAATCTAACGCAATTGTTTACGCTAAAGGCAATATGACTATCGGTGTGGGTGCGGGCCAGATGAGCCGTGTTTACTCCGCGAAAATCGCCGGTATCAAAGCCGCAGACGAGAATTTGGAAGTGGCAGGTAGCGTCATGGCGTCTGATGCCTTCTTCCCGTTCCGTGACGGTATCGATGCAGCCGCTGAAGCAGGTATCAAGTGTGTGATCCAGCCAGGTGGCTCAATGCGCGACCAGGAAGTGATTGACGCCGCCGACGAGCACGGCATGGCGATGATCTTTACGGGCATGCGCCACTTCCGCCACTAATCACATAAGCCTAGGGTTTACCCTAGGCTTTATCATATTTAGGTTTAGCCTTGACTCATCAAACGATATGACTAAAGGCTTTCATGATTTTAATGCAAAGCCATTTTTCAGAGGTCAAGGAAAGCACGCGGAGTTTATAGGTATAAATGAGCATGCTTGACACAGAAATCAGGAAAATGGCACAGCAGTAAGGGGTTAAAGATGAATGTATTGATTATTGGCGCTGGCGGCCGCGAGCACGCGCTAGGCTGGAAAGCCGCACAAAACCCAAATGTTGAGACCGTTTTCGTTGCCCCGGGCAACGCAGGTACTGCGCTTGAACCTAAACTGGAAAATGTTGCTATTGGCGTTGAAGACATTGCAGGTCTGGTTGCCTTTGCCACAGAAAAAGCCATTGAGCTGACCATTGTTGGCCCCGAAGCACCATTGGTGATCGGCGTAGTGGATGCTTTCCGCGCCGCAGGCCTACCAATCTTCGGCCCAACCGAAGCAGCTGCCCAGCTGGAAGGCTCTAAGGCCTTCACCAAGGACTTCCTGGCCCGCCACCAGATCCCAACCGGTGCCTACGCGAACTTCACTGAGATTGAACCTGCCTTGGCGTACGTGCGCGAACAAGGTGCACCGATTGTGGTCAAGGCTGACGGTTTGGCTGCCGGTAAAGGGGTTATCGTCGCAATGACCCTCGAAGAAGCCGAAGAGGCCATCAAAGACATGCTGGCAGGCAACGCTTTCGGCGCAGCTGGCAGCCGTGTGGTTATCGAAGAATTCCTTGAAGGCGAGGAAGCGAGCTTCATCGTGATGGTTGATGGCGAGAATGTCTTGCCGATGGCCACCAGCCAAGACCACAAGCGGGTCGGCGACAAAGACACCGGACCGAATACCGGTGGTATGGGTGCCTACTCGCCTGCACCAGTGGTTACCCCAGAGATCCACAACCGCATCATGGAAGAAGTGATCTACCCTACCGTACGCGGTATGGCGGCTGAAGGCCACCCTTATACTGGCTTCCTGTATGCCGGCCTAATGATTGCTGCTGACGGTACGCCGAAAGTTATCGAGTACAACTGCCGCTTCGGCGATCCTGAGACCCAGCCGATCATGATGCGTATGGAATCGGATCTGGTTGAGCTGTGCCTGATGGCGATTGACGAGAAGCTGGATCAAGCTGAGTCGAAATGGGACCCACGCGCTTCGATCGGTGTGGTCCTGGCCGCTGGCGGCTACCCGGCGAGCTACGCCAAAGGCGATGTGATCAGCCTGCCTGGCGCAGACGTTGAGGGCCAGAAGATCTTCCACGCCGGAACGGCGACCAACGCCGAAGGCGCTATCGTCACCAATGGCGGCCGCGTACTTTGTGCCACGGCACTGGGTAACTCAGTTTCTGAAGCCCAGCAGCGAGCCTATGCACTGACCAAGCAGGTAAGCTGGAACGGCATGTTCCACCGCAACGATATCGGCTACCGTGCCGTTGCCCGCGAGCAGCAAGAGGCCTAATCGCAGCACGGCAAACTGGCTGAAAACCAAAAAACGCGCCCAAAGGCGCGTTTTTCGTTTCCTGCACCACCCTTGCGGCGCTATCAGTTCGTCAGCAGTACCGGTGCTGCCAGACAGGTGGGCTGGTTATCGTTGAGCAGCAGCAGTGCCGCGGCCGTCAAGGTACCGCGACGGATCTGGCCAATGACCGCCATATAGCCGTCCTGCTGATGCTCCAACAGTTGCTGCTGCACATAATCGGGCAGCTCAGGGGAGAAGTTGACCTTCAACGGACGCTGATCAGCACAGCGATAGAACTGCCCCTGCTTCCAAAAACCTTGCACCAAGGACTGATCATCCTTGCGCTGCTGCTTGACCACATCGGTACCGTGCTTAGCTTCCTGGACCAACTGCTGCAGCTGATCGCTGCTCAGCGGGATCAGCTCATCTCCCAGGGTATAGCGCTGGAATACCGCATTGCCCAAAGTATCGTAGCGAACATGGAGAGAGAAGGGCTTGATCTGCTGCTCATCAAACTGCTTGCCTTCGCGTTTTATTTCTCTCAGTTTGCCATCGCGCCAGCGGTAATCGGTACGATAGTCACCATAGTCACTGGCCATCACCCGATCAGCTAAACTTACAGGGCGGTTTTGCTGTGAGGTAAACCAATAGATTGACGCGCTATCACCGAGGGTCTGGCCACCGGTATGGGTCAACACTGGCGTAATATTATTTTCAGGGACTGTGGGATTGGAGGCGCATCCCGCCAATAGCGAGAGGGTAAGAAAAGTCAGTAGTCGCTTCATGGAAAAACTCCGCCAGATAGATACCTGGCGGAGTATAGATTATTTCACTGAGTCTTTCAGTGCTTTACCTGCAACGAAAGCAGGTACGTTTGCTGCTGCGATCTGGATTTCCTGACCCGTTTGTGGGTTACGGCCAGTACGCGCTGCACGGTGGTTAACTTTGAAAGTACCAAAGCCGATTAGTTGAACCTGGTCACCTTCTTTAAGCGCATCAGTGATACCGTCTAGCGTAGACTCTAGAGCAGCTTTAGCTTGAGCTTTAGAAAGATCTGCTTTTTCAGCGATCAGGTCAATCAGTTGGGTCTTGTTCATTAGGTTTCCCTTCTAAGGTTTTTTCTTAAGACGCATCAACTCTAATTCAAAAGAAGCCCGTGTGGCAAAGGTTTGTCAGCTCTGATGTGGTTAGGTGCGGGCTCTTTAACCATAAACTGAGCGCAAGTTCACAAAATGTTACTAATATGAAGACTGAAATAGTTGTATTTATTCGCTTCAACACCGATTAATATAGGCGTTATCCGTTATTTTTTACCAAGGTAAGCATGATACTCCTTACGATTTACATCGCTGTTGCGATTGGTGTTTCGTTTATTTGTTCAGTCCTGGAAGCTGTTTTGCTCAGCATCTCCCCTAGCTATATCGGTACTCTGCGTCAGCAAGGGCACCCTGCCGCCGATCGCCTAGCGGCCCTGAAAGACAATATCGACCGCCCACTGGCTTCGATCCTGACCCTCAATACCATTGCCCACACTATTGGTGCGGCCACCGCCGGCGCGCAAGCCGCAGTGGTATTCGGAAGCCAATGGCTAGGTGTATTCTCCGGCGTGCTGACGATTGGTATTTTGCTATTCTCAGAAATTATCCCGAAGACCATCGGTGCCACCTACTGGCGCCAGCTGGCACCCGCCTCTGCCTCAACCCTGCGCTGGATGGTCTGGGCCCTGACACCATTCGTATGGGTGTCAGAACAAATCACACGCCGCCTGTCCCGTGGCCATGAAGCCCCTAAGTTGCGTGACGAACTGTCGGCGATGGCAATGCTTGCCCAAGAGTCGGGCGAGCTGGCTGAAGGCGAGTCGAAAATCATGACCAACCTGCTGCAATTCCGTGAGGTCAGCGTCACCAAGATCATGACACCGCGCCCGGTACTGTTCCGTGTCGATGCCGAGCAACCGATCAACGAGTTCCTGTCGCAGCACAAAGACAGCCCGTTCTCGCGCCCGCTGGTCTACAGCGAGCAAAAAGACAATATCCTTGGCTTCGTCCATCGCCTTGAGCTGTTTGCCGAAAGCCAGGCTGGCCGAGGCCAGAAGGAGCTTGGTACCCTGATGCGCCCGCTGCCGGTCATCATGAACAACGCCAGCGTACCGAAGGCCTTCGAGCAGCTGATGAAAGAGCGTTCCCAGCTGGTACTGGTGGTCGATGAATACGGCACCGTCCAAGGGCTAGTCACCATGGAAGACATCTTCGAACACCTGGTGGGCGAGGAAATTGTCGATGAAGCGGACAAGAACACCGACATGCAGCAGCTGGCCTACCAGCGCTGGGAAAAGTGGAAGAAAACCCACGGCGTAATCGAAAGTAAAGACGACGAGTAACTGTGTCTATTTCTTACACTAGATAACCGCACTAAAAAACAAAGGGGGCCTGCTGGCCCCCTTTGTTTTTATCATTGAGTCACCTTTCGGCTCAAGACTGTGCAGCCACCACTGGGCGCGCCACCCAACTGCCGACAACCCCCATCGCCACCACCAGCAAGCTTGGTACCACCCAACCGGCATAATCGCTATAGAGCGGCAGGTGCTGCGCCAACCAGCTATCCATCCCAGCCGGCATCTTGCCCAGGATATGCAGGGCATCCACGCCACCAAAACCCAGTGCGGTCGTCACCGCGGCCATTACCGCCGGTGTCGCTAAGCGGCGGCGCAACGGAGCAATCACCAACAGAGCAATGGCAACCGGGTGCAAGGCCACAACTACCGGCAGGGTGATTGCCAATAGCTGTTCCAAGCCAAGGTTCGCTACCAGCCCAGCCACTATCATCGTTACCCACACACTGCGCGGATAGGTGACCGGCTGGAATGTACGGCTGTAGAACTCACTGCCTGCGGTAGTAACGCCAATTGCCGTGGTCAAACAGGCCAAAATCATCACCATACCAAGCAAGACGCTGCCCGAGGTGCCAAAATGGCTCAAGGTGAACGCTGTCAGGATCTCACCACCATTGCCGAATGCCGAACCCAGGCTGGCACTGGTTGAGCCGATATAGGCCAACGACAGGTATACCAAGGCCATCGCCACGGCATACATCACTGCCGCCATCAGGGTGTATTTGGCGGTTGCTTTCGGACACTCCACCCCCATTTCTCGGATCGCACGGAAAATGATCCAGCCAAAGCCAATCGAGCCCAGAGCATCCATGGTCATGTAGCCTTGAGTCAGCCCCTCGGCAAACGCTTTGTCCTGATAGGGCCCCACGGCGGCCAATGCATCGCCGGCCGGAGACATAAAGGCAGTGACGGCCAGCACGGACAAGATCACCACCAGCATCGGAGTCAGCCACTTGCCAAGCGTATCGACCAGTTTACCTGGGTAGAGTGCAAACACGATGGTTGCCAGACAGAACACCACAGTGAAAGGCAACAGGGCCGCCTCACCGACAAAGGGGGCAAAGCTAAACTGGTAGGCGACGGTAATGGCCCGTGGGATCACGAAGGCTGGGCCTATCACAATAAAGACCATCACCCAGAATCCCGTTGCAACCGGTTTGGGCAGGGCCGCTGTCAGGTTATCGGAGCCATTGACCAGCGCCACCATCACCAGAGCCAATGCCGGCAGGCCCACCCCTGTCAACAGGAACCCAGCCATGCCGGAAGCAAAGTGTTCACCGGCCTGCTGGCCAAGAAACGGGGGAAAGATCAGGTTGCCAGCACCAAGGTACATGGCGAAAGTCATAAAGCCCAAGGCGGCGATGTTGCGTGCACTTAACATAGTTATCCTCTACCGCGTCGGCTTGAAGGAAACTAAGGAGAATTCGGGTGGGAATATTGACCTGTCAGCTTCGCTTCAAGCTGACAGGAAAATTGAGATACGGCCTGTCAGCCCCGGATAAGACCCAGAGAGAGCAGGAGGAGCAGGTTAGCCGCAACGGCATTGCAACCATTGCAGTGAGCAGCAGTGTTGATAGCTGATACTGGCATAACTCGTCCTAGCTGACAGATAAAAAACAGAAAACAATGCGTTTTCCGCGACACCTTTGTTATAAACGGCGACAGCTGAACAATACAAGCAGAAAAATAAAATAAGTGGAATGGATTAGCGAACACACCAAAAGCAGCGAAAAACTCCAGCCAGTACACTCATTGTCAAGATTTAAAACTTCACAATACCGTTACATCCACACAGGTAGCCGTTTTGTCTCTACCTCCGCCGGGAAAAGCGAAGAACATCAAAGATAAAAAAAGGGCCCCGGGGCCCTTCTCTTCTCAAGGTAGGTCGCTTACAGCTCGATACCAATATTGCTGACCGGCTCTTCGCGCAGCTCCTGGCGCAGACCTTTGATCAGTTCGATATCACGGCGCTCAGCTTCTTTCAGCGCACGGAAAATCGCCCATTGCATGTCCCACTCGGCACATACCGCTTCATTTTCTTTCTGGTTTTCGTTAGTGATTTCAACACCGGTCTGGGCAAACTCGAGGTCCGCCACCGTTTCGGCCGATAGCGAACTCAACTTTGCCAGTGTTTCCAACATCAGGTCGCGGTCCAACATCGCATGCAGCAAATCGGCCAGCGCCGCACAGGCATCAATCGCAGGGTTCACCGCATAAAGATCGAACTCTTCGGCATTTGGCACTAGCTCTTCGAGTTTCTCCAGCTGCTTCTCGAAATTAATCTTGGCCGTTTTGACGGTCAGCACTTCCCAGATGCTGTCCAGAATAGAACGATATTTCTGCTCGTCCGCGAACTCCGTTTGCTGACAGAAGAACGCATAGTTGGGATACATTCGTTCACACAGTGACACCATAAAGGTAATGTGTTGCCATGGTTCTAATTTTTCTAAACGGAGCTGAACTGGATTCTTTAGCATGGGATAATCCGCAATTGTGATTTGCCCCGGATCTTACTTGTATCCCCCTGCTACTGCAATACATGGACGACGGATAACCCCGTACTGCCACCAAGGAGCTGACATGCATAAACTGATGATTGTTTCCCGCCAGCAAAAAGCCTATGAAGCCATGCTGGCCGAGCAGCCGCTGGCGGGGGTGATATTGACCCAGCAGCCGGAAGAGGCCACGATTTTACTGGCTGATCCGCCTACAGTAGCCCCGCAGATCGGGCAGTTCTCAGCCCTTGAGTGGATCCAGTCCACCTTTGCCGGTATCGATGCCCTGACACAGCCCGGTTTGCGCCGAGACTACACCCTGACCAATATCCGCGGCTGCTTCGGCCAGCTGATCAGCGAATACGTGCTGGGGCTGACTATCGCCCACCAGCGCCATTTCGCTACCTATCAGAACCAGCAACAAGCCCGCCATTGGCACCCCCGTCCTTATAACACCATCGCTGGCAAGACGATGGTAATACTGGGTACCGGCAGCATCGGCAGCCACTTGGCACGTGCGGC
Source organism: Photobacterium sp. DA100 (assembly GCF_029223585.1). Taxonomy (NCBI): domain Bacteria; kingdom Pseudomonadati; phylum Pseudomonadota; class Gammaproteobacteria; order Vibrionales; family Vibrionaceae; genus Photobacterium; species Photobacterium sp. DA100. The sequence goes on from NZ_CP119423.1 coordinate 3,647,957, forward strand.
CCAGGCACTCGGGTTCAACGTCATCGGGGTCAACCGCTGCGGCGTTACCGACGAGCCTGCCTTCAGCGCTGTTCTCCCCCTAGCCCAGTTAGAGACGGCACTGGCACAGGCCAATGTGCTGGTTTCAACCCTGCCGGCCACATCGGCAAGCGATGATTTACTCAATACGGAGAGCCTGAGCCACTGCCGTCAGACCCTGCTGTTTAATGTCGGGCGTGGCAATGCCGTCTGCGAAACCGGTTTGCTCCGAGCACTCGATACCGGAGCTATCCAGCATGCCTTCCTTGACGTCTTCAAGCTGGAGCCTCTGCCGAGTAACCACCCCTTCTGGCTGCATCCGGCTATCACCGTGACCCCGCACATTGCCGCTGAAAGCTTCCCCCACCAGGTGATGGCTATTTTCCGCGACAATGCACAGCGCTGGCTCAACCACCAGCCATTACGCTATACCGTTGACTTTCAACGGGGCTACTAATTCACCCCGGAGTCAGGGAGCGCGAACTATGAGTCCAAACAACGACCAGCAACATCTTGATAACCTGCTCGATCAAATCCGGCGCTGCACGATCTGCCGTGATCACCTGCCGCTTGGACCGCGACCGGTCATTCAAGCCGCCAGCAGCGCCCGCTTGATGATCGTTGGTCAGGCACCCGGTACCAAGGTGCATCAGACTGGGATCCCCTGGAATGATCCGAGTGGCGATCGTCTCCGCCGTTGGCTGGATCTCGACCGCGACACCTTCTACAACCCAGAGCACATCGCCATTATGCCGATGGGGCTATGCTACCCCGGCCGCGGCAAGTCCGGCGATCTGCCTCCCCGTCCTGAATGTGCCCCGCAATGGCACCCCCTGGTATGGCCGCTGCTGCCCAATATCGGCATGACGCTGCTGGTCGGCCAGTACGCCCAACAGCGCTACCTCAAGGACAAACCGAAAACCCTGACCGACACTGTCAAGGCATGGCGCACCTGGGCTCCCCAGTACATCCCCATGCCCCACCCTTCGCCGCGCAATACCCTGTGGCTAAAGAAAAACCCGTGGTTTGAAGAGGAGGTGGTGCCGTATATCAGGGACTATGTCCACCAGCATCTCGAGAAGCGAGATCCTAGTTCCTAGAGGCGGGTTCCTGGGTTCTAAACACCATATCGCTGTTTCAAGCTCTTTTCCTCTAAATCTTTTCCTAGGAACTAGGAACAGCTTTTCCTTGAACCCTCAATCGAGTAGGAGGAGGCCTCGCGGCCTCCGTCCTCTCACACCACCGTACAAGCGTGGGTCGCATACGGCGGTTCCGAATATATTTTCAGTGACTCGTACCCATCTCGCAATGAGTACATGCCCATCTCCTTGAACCGTTTCGTTGGCATGGCCTGATTGAGCTGTGGCGATAAAGCCAAGTGCCACCATCCTTTCTCTGACATCGCTAGCTTCCACGCATTGCGTTCGCTTACGCCCTCTTGGCGTAACCATGACGCTATACTGTGTCTGCGTTTGCGCTGCTTGAGTCGATAGCACCGTAGGCGCCGCCTTATCCATTCATCTAAGCGCTGCATCGCGCTTTTCCGTATGGCAAGCTTGAAGTAGTGTTGCCATCCTCTTAGGTATTGAGTGAGTTCGACTATTACTGTCTTCAACTCTCGCCCTCGATTCCGCTTCGTTATTTGACGCACTCGCTTCTTCATATGAGTTTGTGCTCTCTTCGAGATATGGATAATTCCACCTCGTTGGAAGCGATGGCCTAGGTAAGTCCGCTCTGTCACTCTTGTTGCCGCACTTTTCTCACGGTTGACCGTGAGTTTCAGTTTCTGCTCCAAGAACTCCGTTATTGAGGCTTTTACTCGGTTCGCGGCTTCCTCACTGCCCACGTAGATTTGGCAGTCATCTGCATATCGGCAGAACTTATGCCCTCTTCGCTCAAGCTCTTTATCCAACTCATCTAATACGATATTTGATAGCAGCGGAGATAATGGTCCACCCTGTGGTGTCCCTCGTTGCCTCTGCTCGGCTAACCCGTTTCGCATTATGCCTGCCTGTAGGTATGACCTGACCAGCTTCAGTACCCGTTTGTCCGTGATATCCTCCGATAGCCTGTGCATCAGTCTATCGTGGTTCACGGTATCGAAGTATTTCGCTAGGTCAATGTCGACTACATAACCCCGCCCCTCCCTGATGTAGTGGCTTGCTGCCGCCAATGCATGGTGGGCACTACGGTTGGGCCTGAACCCGTAACTACTGTGGGAGAACTTCGGTTCATAGATATCTGTCAGTACTGAGGTGATAGCCTGTTGGACTATCCTATCAAGTACTGTTGGGATACCTAGTTGCCTAACTCCCCCGCTAGGTTTAGGGATTTCTACACCCAGAACAGGTTGGGGTTGATAGCTCCCATCCAGAAGGCTCTGGCGGAGCGCTTGCCCATTTGAAGACTGCCGAAGCATCGAGATAGTCGCTGTTATATCGAGTTTATCGACACCAGCACACCCTTTGTTCTTCTTCACTCTTCTCAGGGCTTGGTTCAGATTCGTTGATGAACAGATCTGCTCCATCAACTGAGTTGAGGTCACCAAGACTCGTCCTCCTGTCTACGCCGATCATGCTTGTCATTCTTCGTGGCCATGAGCGTCACTTGCGGTGTTGCCCATTGGTACGTAGAGATTTTGATCATCTTGCTATGACTCCACATGATTGAGTGTCTAGTGACTGCTTCTTGATATATTCAGTTCCGGCCTTCCCTTGGGTTGTACTTCCCCAAGGTACTATGCCTTCTGCTGACTTCTTATTTCCCATCACACAGCATCACTGCTGCATTAGTCTCGCCCGAGACAGGTAATAAGATCTCCCGAGGTAAGACGTTGTTCTTTCCCTTGGCTGTGCCTGATTTACCCGTACACACTTCCCGTCGAGGCATTGGGCTATTCTATATGTTGCTAGGTTACCCAAGTTGTACTGGCCTACTATCAGATTTCTGTTCGTCACGGCCAAGTTTTGCCATTTGCTTCCTTCAGATCCCGCCTCACGGTGGGCACCCTTGCATAGGCTAACGGTTCTCGCTCGACTGAGCCCGTAGAGGACTTTCACCTCCTAGAACAACGCCATGCTCGGCGCACAACAAAAAGCCCACACAGCAAGCTGTATGGGCTCTTAATGCTTTTTCCTAGGGCCTAGCAACCTAGCACCCAGGATCCGCTTTTATTTGTGGTATGGCTTTGACAGCTCATGCACCGCATCCACGAACACACCAGCGTTCTCAGGCGGCACGTCCAGGTGGATACCGTGGCCAAGGTTGAACACGTGGCCAGTGCCTTCGTTGCCGTAACCTTCCAGGATCGTCGCCACTTCCTGGCGGATACGCTCCGGCTGGGCATACAGAATAGAAGGATCCATATTGCCTTGAAGCGCGACCTTGTCGCCCACACGGCGCTTGGCATCAGCAATGTTGATGGTCCAATCCAGGCCGACTGCATCACAACCAGTTGCTGCAATTTGCTCCAGCCACATACCGCCGTTTTTGGTAAACAAGGTCACCGGTACGCGACGACCTTCGTTTTCACGGATCAGGCCATCGACAATCTTGTGCATGTAGCGCAGCGAAAACTCATTGTAGTCACGCGGTGTCAATACCCCACCCCAGGTATCGAAGACCATGACCGACTGGGCACCCGCTTTGATTTGCGCGTTCAGGTACTCAACCACGCTGTCTGCCAGTTTATCCAGCAATAGGTGCAGCGTTTGTGGCTCGGCATACATCATCTTCTTGATCTTGGTGAACGCCTTCGAGCTCCCCCCTTCAACCATGTAAGTGGCCAGTGTCCAAGGGCTACCCGAGAAACCGATCAGCGGTACTTCGCCTTGCAAGTCTTTGCGGATCTGGCGTACGGCGTTCATCACGTACTGCAGTTCGCCTTCCGGATCCGGCAAACCAATTTTATCGACATCAGCCTTGCAGGTGATTGGACGTTCGAACTTTGGTCCTTCACCAGCTTCAAAGTACAGTCCCAAGCCCATCGCATCAGGGATAGTCAGGATATCTGAGAACAAGATTGCCGCATCAAGCGGGAAGCGGCGTAGAGGCTGTAGTGTCACCTCACTGGCAAGCTCAGCATTTTTACATAGCGACATGAAGTCACCGGCTACACTGCGAGTTGCACGATATTCAGGTAGGTAACGCCCTGCCTGACGCATCATCCATACCGGGGTGCAATCGACTGGCTGCTTCAATAAAGCGCGAAGGTAGCGGTCATTCTTTAGTTCGCTCATTTGGGACTCCATGGTTTTATTATGCGCGTATTGTATCACTCCGAGCTGTCAACAAAAGAGGCCATTTGTTAACCGGATCAAGTTTATAGTAACAATTTGCTCACCGGATTTGCGACACTCCGGGCTCTCATGGTACAAAATCTGCGCGCTAGCAATAATAACAATGACTTTGCTCGTAGAAGGCAAAATAACTGCACCTTACCCCTCCTCACGGAGGGTTTTTTTATTCTCTTTTTCCCTAACCATCAGCTCTGCTCCATTAAGCCCAACGTGTGGTCAATCAACGCCCTGGCAATCGTGCCCGAAGGGGCAAGCTCGGGCAGCGTGTTCGTCGATGCCCAGAGGGCATCGGTCAGCTCGGCGTAGTCCGGCTTCAACTCGCCACTGTGGTAATCCGCCAGGAACCCCATCATCAGGTTAGACGGAAACGCCCAGGGCTGGCTGCCGAAATAGCGGATGTTGGTCACGTTTACCCCTGTTTCTTCATACACTTCTCTGGCAACACACTGCTCCAGCGTCTCTCCAGCCTCGACAAAGCCGGCAATCACCGTATACATCCCGGTTTTATGTCTCGGGTGCTGCGCCAGCAAGATTTTGTCCTGCTTACGCACTGCCACAATGACACATGGTGACAGGCGGGGATAATGGTGGCTATGACAGCCTTGGCAGGCCATAGCAAGCTCGGTATGGACCAACTGACATTCGCTTCCACATTGCGAACAGAAGCGCTGAGAGTGCAGCATATGCGACAGCTGGATAGCGCGCCCAGCCAAATTGAACAGTTCGCTATCGCTGCCTAATAAAGTCCTCAGGCTGGCAAACCCGGCCTCATCACTGTGCTCTGGGGCTTCTGCCCAGTAGACGGGGATGCCTTGGTACCGACCGATCTCCACCACGTCTTCGAGCTCAGCCTCTACCTCGCCCGGCTCTTTGAGGGGAAGTTGTTGATCCTCTAGGTAGAGCTTGCGATCTTTGACTATGCACCAATAGCTTTTTTCTTGTTTTTTTAACATTAACGTCACATCCATCCTTGCAGGGTATCGTTTTTACTGGCAATCTGTAGTTAATACGGAAAAGGATCCGTAATTCAAGGTTATCTTTTTTAAGAGATTAACAGGTATTGTTTCCAGTACCCGGTCTCGGTACTGTAGATCATGAGGGCATGGTCATGTTAAGTAAATTCGAGCAAGTACAAAAACAATGGGGCGGCACCAGTGATGTTATCGACCACTGGCTGATGTCTCGGCAACAATTGCTGATCGATTACTGCAAGTTAGCTGGACTTCCCCCGTTTGAAAGTAATAGCCGCCAACTTCCGACAACATCCCAACTCCAACTGTTCAGCCAAGAGCTGGTCGACTATATCTCCGAAGGACACTTTAAAATCTACGATATGGTCATGGAGCGCTGGAACGCAACAGGGTACTCCCCCACTGAAGAAATCTCCCAGCTGTACGCTCAAATCACCCAAACCACCGATCCTATGCTGAACTTCAGTGATAAATATACCGACATAGATGAAGATGACGAGTTGCCAGACTTCGACAGCGATCTCTCTGATATCGGCGAGCTGATAGAAATCCGCTTTGCCCTCGAGGATAAGTTAATCGAATTGATCAGCGAGAGCCTAGCCTGCCCACCGGGCGCCTAGGCCTTCTGCACACCTGTCCTCATCTGCCACTAGCCTGATACCTTATCGGGCTGGTCATCCTTTTATACGCTTTAATCCTACCGCCTGCAAAGACGATACCACTCAAACCACTCGATATCGGCGGCTAAGCACCCCATACTCACGCCCCTGCATAGCAAGCAGAGCCTGCTTCGGCCTGTAAACAGGCAATAAAAAAGGGCACCCGAAGGTACCCTTTTATTCAGTGCATTTTAACTAGCTGACGATTAGTTTTCGTCGCTTAGGCCGGCATTCAGTAGCGCAGCAAGGTCTTGCGACGCCTGCTCTGCATCTACCTGAGGTGCAACTGGCTCTAGCTCTGCATCACGCTGGCGCTGGCGGTTCTGGTGGTAAGCAAAACCGGTACCCGCAGGGATCAGACGACCAACGATTACGTTCTCTTTCAGGCCACGTAGCTCATCACGCTTACCAGAAACTGCAGCTTCTGTTAGTACGCGAGTCGTTTCCTGGAACGATGCAGCCGAGATGAACGACTCAGTTGCAAGCGATGCTTTGGTGATACCCAGTAGGTCACGCTCAAACGTTGCTGGCAGCTTGCCTTCAGCTTCAAGCTTACGGTTCGCAATCATGATGCGAGAGTACTCAACCTGCTCACCAGGTAGGAACTCAGAATCACCAGCAGACATGATCGTTGCCTTACGAAGCATCTGACGAACGATAGTCTCGATGTGCTTATCGTTAATCTTAACGCCCTGTAGACGGTAGACTTCCTGAACCTCGTTCACGATGTACTCTGCAACGGCGTGAACGCCACGCAGACGTAGGATATCGTGTGGAGCCTCTGGACCATCGGCGATCACATCACCCTTCTCAACCTTCTCACCTTCGAATACGTTCAGCTGGCGCCACTTAGGAACCATTTCTTCGTACACGTTGCCTTCCGCAGGCGTGATGATCAGACGACGCTTGCCTTTGGTCTCTTTACCGAACGATACGGTACCAGTGATTTCAGCAAGGATCGCAGGCTCTTTCGGCTTACGTGCTTCGAATAGGTCAGCAACTCGTGGTAGACCACCGGTGATATCTTTCGTACCGCCAGATGCCTGTGGGATACGTGCTAGCGTATCACCGATACCAACCATTGCGCCGTCTTCTAGCTGGATGATTGCTTTACCCGGTAGGAAGTACTGAGCAGGCATTTCAGTGCCGGCGATCATTACATCGTTACCGTTTTCGTCAACCAACTTAACGGTTGGACGCATGTCTTTACCTGCACCGGTACGCTCTGCAGCGTCTAGTACGGTAATCATAGACAGACCCGTTAGCTCATCAGTCTGACGAGAAACAGTCACGCCATCAATCAGGTCAACGAACTGGATACGACCAGCTACTTCCGTGATGATTGGCATTGTATGCGGGTCCCAGTTAGCAACAACTTCACCAGCTGCTACTTCTGCGCCTTCACCCTTAGTCAGGTGAGAACCGTATGGTAGTTTGTAGTTCTCTTTAGTACGGCCGAACTCATCGATGATGGTCATTTCAGACGCACGAGACGTGATAACTAGCTTGCCTTCGTTGTTGGTAACGAACTTGGCATTCTGAAGCTTCACAGAACCGCTGTTCTTAACCTGGATGCTGTTCTCAGCTGCTGCCGCAGATGCCGCACCACCGATGTGGAACGTACGCATCGTAAGCTGTGTACCCGGCTCACCGATTGACTGTGCTGCAACAACACCAACCGCTTCACCCTGGTTCACTAGGTGACCACGAGCTAGGTCACGACCGTAACAGTACTTACAACAACCGAAGTCATTCTGACAGGTTACCACCGAGCGTACTTTCACCTGGTCAACAGAGTTCGCTTCCAAGATGTCACACCACTTCTCATCAAGTAGGGTGTTACGCGGAGCAAGAACTTCTTCTGTACCCGGCTTGATAACGTCTTCCGCTACCACACGACCTAGAACACGCTCGCGTAGTGGTTCTTTAACATCACCACCTTCGATCAGAGGCATCATGGTGATACCTTCGTGCGTGCCACAGTCGTCAGACGTAATTACTACGTCCTGAGCAACGTCTACTAGACGACGCGTTAGGTAACCGGAGTTCGCAGTCTTAAGTGCGGTATCGGCTAGACCCTTACGAGCACCGTGGGTTGAGATGAAGTACTGAAGTACGTTCAGACCTTCACGGAAGTTCGCCGTGATCGGTGTTTCGATGATCGAGCCATCCGGCTTGGCCATCAGGCCACGCATACCCGCTAGCTGACGAATCTGTGCAGCAGAACCACGAGCACCTGAGTCGGCCATCATGTATACGCTGTTGAACGATTTCTGCTGTTCTTCTTCGCCGTCACGGTTGATAACTGTGTCGTAAGACAGGTTATCCATCATCGCCTTAGCAACCTGCTCGTTGGCAGTTGCCCAGATATCGATAACTTTGTTGTAACGCTCGCCCGCGGTAACCAGACCTGACTGGAACTGCTCCTGGATTTCAGCAACTTCTGCTTCTGCTTCTGCGATCTTGGTGTATTTCGCTTCTGGTACAACCATGTCGTCGATACCAACAGATACACCAGATAGTGCCGCGTAAGCAAAACCTGTGTACATGATCTGGTCAGCAAAGATAACAGTATCTTTCATGCCCAGCTCACGGTAACAGGTGTTAAGCAGTTTCGAGATCTGCTTCTTACCTAGAGCTTCGGTGTTTACAAGGCTGTATGGCAGACCTTTCGGTACGATTGTCCATAGCATTGCACGACCAACAGTCGTATCAATTAGCTTAGTTTCAGCCGTCAGGTTGCCCTGCTCGTCTTTGCTGTGCTCAGTGATACGAACTTTAACGCGAGCGTGTAGCTCAGCATTACCTGTACGGTAAGCTTTTTCAGCTTCAGCAGGACCTTCAAGGTACATGCCTTCGCCTTTCGCGTTGATCTTTTCACGAGTCATGTAGTAAAGACCCAATACAACGTCCTGAGAAGGTACGATGATCGGATCACCAGATGCTGGTGAAAGGATGTTGTTGGTAGACATCATCAGTGCACGCGCTTCTAGCTGTGCTTCCAGCGTTAGAGGTACGTGTACCGCCATCTGGTCACCATCGAAGTCGGCGTTATATGCCGCACACACTAGTGGGTGAAGCTGGATCGCTTTACCTTCGATTAGTACTGGTTCGAATGCCTGGATACCCAAACGGTGCAGTGTTGGTGCACGGTTAAGCATAACTGGGTGTTCGCGGATCACTTCGTCTAGGATATCCCAAACAACAGCTTCTTCGCGCTCTACCATCTTCTTAGCAGCTTTGATCGTTGTCGCCAGACCACGAGTCTCTAGCTTGCCGTAGATAAATGGTTTGAATAGCTCAAGTGCCATCTTCTTAGGAAGACCACACTGGTGCAGGCGTAGGTATGGACCTACGGTGATAACAGAACGACCTGAGTAGTCTACACGCTTACCAAGTAGGTTCTGACGGAAACGACCCTGCTTACCTTTGATCATATCAGCCAAAGATTTCAGAGGACGCTTGTTCGAACCTGTGATAGCGCGGCCACGGCGACCGTTATCAAGCAATGCATCAACAGACTCCTGAAGCATACGCTTTTCGTTGCGTACGATAATGTCAGGGGCTGCTAGGTCCAGTAGACGCTTCAGACGGTTGTTACGGTTGATAACGCGACGGTACAGATCGTTCAGATCTGAAGTTGCGAAACGACCACCATCTAGCGGTACCAACGGACGTAGATCCGGCGGCAGTACTGGCAGTACAGACAGGATCATCCACTCTGGGTTGTTGCCTGACTGTAGGAATGCTTCTACCAGCTTAAGACGCTTGGTTAGCTTCTTACGCTTGGTTTCAGAGTTAGTTTCTTCTAGCTCTTCGCGCATTAGCTCGATTTCGGCATTCAGGTCCATGTTGCCCAAAAGTGCCTGAACGGCTTCAGCACCCATCTTCGCGTCGAACTCGTCGCCCCACTCTTCAAGTGCATCCAGGTACTGTTCTTCAGACAGCAGCTGGCTACGCTCAAGGTTGGTCATACCAGGTTCGATAACCACGTAAGATTCGAAGTAAAGTACACGCTCGATATCACGCAGCGGCATGTCCATTAACAGACCGATACGAGATGGCAGTGACTTAAGGAACCAGATGTGGGCTACAGGAGAAGCAAGCTCAATGTGACCCATGCGCTCACGACGCACTTTAGTCTGAGTTACTTCTACGCCACATTTTTCACAGATAACACCACGGTGCTTCAGGCGCTTGTACTTGCCACAAAGACACTCGTAGTCTTTTACCGGGCCAAAGATACGTGCACAGAAAAGACCGTCACGCTCAGGCTTAAAAGTACGGTAGTTGATGGTTTCTGGTTTTTTCACTTCACCAAAAGACCATGAACGGATCATGTCTGGTGAAGCAAGACCGATTTTGATTGCATCAAATTCTTCAGTCTTGTGTTGTGCTTTCAGAAACTTAAGTAAGTCTTTCACATTCGGCTCCTGTGAGGAGTTGACCCATAAAGGCGCCAGTCTGCTGGCGCCTTCATATTTATACCGGAGTAACTAATAAATCTTGGTAGATACCGAGGCTTATTCGTCTTCCAGCTCGATGTTGATACCCAACGAGCGGATTTCTTTCAACAATACGTTGAACGATTCCGGCATACCAGGTTCCATACGATGGTCGCCATCGACGATGTTCTTGTACATCTTCGTACGGCCGTTAACGTCATCCGACTTAACAGTTAGCATTTCCTGTAGGGTGTATGCGGCACCATATGCTTCTAGTGCCCACACTTCCATCTCACCGAAACGCTGACCACCGAACTGAGCTTTACCACCCAGCGGCTGCTGAGTAACAAGGCTGTAAGAACCGGTAGAACGGGCATGCATCTTGTCATCAACCAAGTGGTTCAGTTTCAGCATGTACATGTAACCAACGGTTACAGGACGCTCAAACTTGTCACCAGTACGGCCGTCAAACAGAGTCAGCTGACCAGACTCTGGCAGATCACCCAATTTCAGAAGCTCTTTGATAGAGGATTCTGGCGCACCGTCGAAGACAGGTGTCGCGATTGGAAGACCTTTACGCAGGTTCTGAACCAGAGTGCGTACTTCGTCGTCACTTAGGGCGGCAATGTCTACTTTCTGGCGCGTGTCGCCCAGATCGTACACTTTCTGCAGGAAGTTACGGAACTGATGTAGTTCCTGCTGCTGCTTAAGCATCTCGTTGATCTTGTCACCGATACCTTTCGCTGCAAGACCCAAGTGAGTCTCCAGGATCTGACCGATGTTCATACGAGACGGTACACCCAGCGGGTTAAGTACGATGTCTACTGTCTGACCTTTTTCGTCGTACGGCATATCTTCAACAGGACAAATCTTCGAGATTACACCCTTGTTACCGTGACGACCCGCCATCTTATCACCAGGCTGAATACGACGCTTAACAGCTAGGTATACCTTAACAATCTTAAGGACACCTGGCGCTAGGTCATCACCCTGAGTGATCTTACGGCGCTTGGTTTCAAATTTCTTATCGAACTCAGCTTTCAGCTCGTCGTACTGCTCGGCTAGCTGCTCAAGCTGATTCTGCTGTGCTTCGTCATCAAGAGTCTGCGCGAACAGCTTCTCGCGGTCCATCGAAGCCAGTTTGTCTTCGCTGTAACCCGCGGCAAGAAGAAGCGTGCGAACACGTGCAAGAAGACCACCCTCAAGGATCTGGAATTCTTCAGTGATGTCTTTCTTCGCTTCTTTCAGCTGCATCTCTTCGATTTCTAGCGCACGCTTGTCTTTCTCAACGCCGTCGCGGGTAAATACCTGAACGTCGATGATAGTACCAGACACAGAGTTAGGTACGCGTAGAGAAGAGTCTTTCACGTCAGACGCTTTCTCACCGAAGATAGCACGTAGTAGCTTCTCTTCAGGAGTCAACTGAGTTTCACCCTTAGGTGTCACCTTACCAACTAGGATGTCGCCACCCTTAACTTCAGCACCGATGTAAACGATACCTGACTCATCCAGCTTAGATAGCGCTGCTTCACCCACGTTAGGGATATCAGCAGTGATTTCTTCCGCACCAAGCTTAGTATCACGCGCCACACAAGATAGCTCTTGGATGTGGATTGTTGTCAGGCGGTCTTCCTGTACAACACGCTCAGAAACAAGGATGGAGTCCTCGAAGTTGTAACCGTTCCAAGGCATGAACGCGATACGCATGTTCTGGCCTAGAGCTAGTTCACCAAGGTCTGTTGAAGGACCGTCGGCTAGCACGTCACCACGAGCCACAGGCTCGCCCGGCATCACGGTTGGACGCTGGTTGATACATGTGTTCTGGTTAGAACGGGTGTACTTGGTCAGGTTGTAGATGTCGATACCTGCTTCGCCTGGTACCAACTCGTCTTCGTTAACCTTGATAACGATACGAGAGGCATCCACAGACTGAACAGTACCGCCACGCTTAGCAACAGCCGTAACACCTGAGTCAACCGCTACGTTACGCTCGATACCTGTACCTACTAGCGGCTTGTCAGCACGTAGAGTAGGAACTGCCTGACGCTGCATGTTCGCACCCATAAGGGCACGGTTAGCATCATCGTGCTCTAGGAATGGGATCAGCGATGCTGCCACCGATACAACCTGGTTGGTTGCAACGTCCATGTACTGAACATGGTCGCGAGGGTGCAGACCTGATTCACCTTTCTGGCGGGCAGTAATCAGTTCGTCAGCGAATGAGCCGTCTTCATTCAGTGCGGCGTTCGCCTGAGCGATAACATATTGGCCTTCTTCGATAGCTGATAGGTAGTCGATTTCTTCGGTTACCTTGCCATCGATCACTTTACGGTATGGAGTTTCCAAGAAACCGTAAGGGTTACACTGAGCAAACGCTGACAGTGAGTTAATCAGACCGATGTTTGGACCTTCCGGCGTTTCGATCGGACATAGACGACCGTAGTGGGTCGCGTGTACGTCTCGAACCTCGAAGCCAGCACGTTCACGAGTCAGACCACCTGGACCAAGCGCCGAGATACGACGTTTGTGAGTAACTTCTGACAGTGGGTTGTTCTGGTCCATAAACTGAGACAGCTGAGAAGAGCCAAAGAACTCTTTCACTGCCGCAGAAATTGGCTTGGCATTGATTAGGTCTTGAGGCATCACTGCGTCTAGATCGCCAAGGCTTAGGCGCTCTTTCACAGCACGCTCAACACGTACCAGACCAACTCGGAATTGGTTTTCAGCCATTTCGCCTACAGAACGAATACGACGGTTACCAAGGTGGTCGATATCATCAACTTCACCTTTACCGTTACGGATATCGATCAGACGACGCATTACATCGATGATGTCAGCGTGGTCTAGGGTACCCGCACCTGTAGACTCTTCACGACCTAGCGAGCTGTTGAACTTCATACGGCCCACAGCAGATAGATCGTAACGCTCTTCAGTGAAGAACAGGCTTTCGAAAAGCTGCTCTGCTGCTTCGCGTGTTGGTGGCTCGCCCGGGCGCATCATACGGTAGATTTCTACCAGTGCACTTAGACGGTCGGTCGTGCTGTCGACACGGATAGTGTCAGACATATACGGACCGTAATCTAGATCGTTCGTAAACAGAACTTCTAGAGATTTGTAACCTGCCTGAGATAGCAGAGCTAGAGTTTCCAGGCTTAGTTCCTGGTTAGCTGCTGCGATCAACTCGCCGGTTTCCTCGTTCACGTAATCACGTGATGCGATTTTACCTACGATGTATTCAACAGGGACTTCGATGTGGTCAACACCGTCTTTACCTAGCTGGCGGATATGGCGAGCGGTAATACGGCGGCCTTGCTCAACGTAAACCTTGCCATTGGCTTCGATATCGAAGCTGGCAGTTTCACCGCGTAGACGCTCAGGCACCAGTTCCATCACAAGAGACTTACCCTGTACTTCGAAGTTTACTTTCTCGAAGAACATGTCAAGGATCTGCTCGGTGGTGTAGCCTAGCGCACGCAGGATGATTGAAGCAGGAAGCTTACGACGACGGTCGATACGTACAAATACGTTATCCTTAGGATCAAATTCGAAATCCAACCATGAACCACGGTATGGGATTACGCGTGCGTTATAAAGCACTTTACCTGAGGAGTGGGTCTTACCCTTATCGCTGTCGAAGAAAACACCCGGGCTACGATGTAGCTGGGATACGATAACCCTCTCGGTACCGTTAATAACGAATGTACCGTTATCTGTCATGAGCGGAATTTCGCCCATGTAAACTTCTTGTTCTTTAATGTCTTTGACTGTGCCAGCTGGCGCGTCTTTATCGTACATGACAAGACGAAGCTTCACACGAAGTGGTGCAGAGTATGTTACGCCACGAATCTGACATTCTTTAACATCGAAGACCGGCTCACCGAGACGATAGCTAACGTATTGCAGCTCGGAATTGCCGTTATAGCTCTGAATTGGAAAAACAGAACGAAAGGCAGCTTCTAGACCGTAATGCCCTTCTGGATCCTGCTCGATGAACTTTTTAAAAGACTCAAGCTGGATCGACAGCAAGTATGGTACATCCAAAACTTGTGGACGCTTACCAAAATCCTTACGGATACGCTTTTTCTCGGTATAAGAGTAAACCATAGGTTCCTCAGATCGCTGATAAGTGATCCAAACTGCTCAAAACGAGGAGCAGTGACTAATAACACTGTTTATTGTAGGAACAGTTCTGGGAAACAGGACTGCTTTTTGCATGGACAGTGATCGCAAAACAATGTGAAAACACCACTACCCTACAGCGCAAAAAGGCCGGTGGCTTTTTAGCCACCAGCCATTAGCCAATTAAGGCTAAGAAATTAAGTAATTATTACTTAACTTCAACAGAAGCACCAGCTTCTTCTAGCTGAGCTTTAAGAGCTTCAGCTTCAGCCTTGTCAACACCTTCTTTCAGAGGTGCTGGAGCGCCGTCTACTAGAGCTTTAGCTTCTTTAAGACCTAGGCCAGTTGCGCCACGTACTGCTTTGATTACAGCAACTTTGTTTGCGCCAGCGCCAGTTAGGATTACGTCGAATTCAGTCTGCTCTTCAGCTGCTTCTGCAGCTGCGCCGCCCGCTACTACTGCTGCTGCAGCTGTAACGCCGAATTTCTCTTCCATAGCTTCGATTAGCTCAACAACCTGCATTACAGACATTTCTGCAACTGCGTCTAGGATTTGCTCGTTAGTGATAGACATAACAATTCTCTTTTAAAGTCAACAATTAGTTTAAATAGCAACCAGATTAAAGCAAGGCCAATTAAGCCGCTGCTTCTTCTTTCTGATCGCGAACAGCTGCGATAGTACGTACCAGCTTGCCAGCAGACGCTTCTTTCATGCACATCATTAGGCGTGCAATCGCTTCGTCGTATGTTGGTAGAGTCGCTAGTACTTCAACGTCAGCAACAGCGCCTTCGAATGCAGCCGCTTTGATCTCGAAATCTTTGTTCTCTTTAGCGAAGTCTTTGAAAAGACGCGCTGCAGCACCTGGGTGCTCATTAGAGAAACCGATCAGTGTAGGACCTACGAAAGTCTCAGTAAGACATTCGAAATCAGTACCTTCCACTGCACGACGAGCTAGTGTGTTACGAACAACTTTCAGGTAAACGCCGTTTTCACGAGCTAGTTTACGTAGAGAAGTCATCGCACCCACAGCAACGCCACGAGAGTCAGCAACAACTGCAGACAGGGCACCATTGGCAGCTTCGTTGACTTCAGCAACAATTGCTTTTTTGTCTTGAAGATTCAATGCCATTGGATTTGCTCCTGGATTAAGCCGGGTTCCCCCGGACATTACACCACTCACTGCCGGTATGGCAGGAGAGTTTTTACGGCGCAGATCCAAGAAAGATATTACATCAATCATGTTCTGGCACCGTCTACGTAGGTAATATTAAGTCAGCTCTGAGAGTTGACGCCTACGGTCTTTGACGAAGGCTGCTACCGAGGCAACAGCCTTAGCCACGAATTCGGAAGCGGCAAATTATACACTAATTTGCCGTTTCTGCAAATTACTGTGCGTTAGTTTCCAGAGTATTCTGGTCTAGCGCTACACCTGCACCCATAGTGGTAGAGATGCTAACTTTCTTGATGAAAGTACCTTTAGCTGAAGAAGGCTTCGCTTTCTTCAGAGCAACTAGAAGAGACTCTAGGTTCTCTTTTAGTTGAGCAGCGTCGAAGTCCACTTTACCGATAGTAGTGTGGATGATGCCGTTCTTGTCGTTACGGTAACGAACCTGACCAGCTTTAGCGTTCTTAACAGCTTCAGCAACGTTAGGAGTTACAGTACCAACTTTAGGGTTTGGCATTAGACCGCGTGGACCAAGAATAGTACCAAGCTGACCTACAACGCGCATTGCATCTGGAGATGCGATAACTACGTCGAAGTTCATCTCGCCTTTCTTAACCTGAGCAGCTAGTTCTTCCATACCCACTAGGTCAGCGCCAGCTTCTTTAGCAGCTTCAGCGTTTGCACCCTGAGTGAATACCGCTACGCGGATTTCACGGCCAGTACCGTGTGGTAGTACAGTTGCACCACGAACGTTCTGGTCAGATTTACGTGCATCGATACCTAGGTTAACAGCAACGTCAACGCTTTCAGTAAATTTAGCAGTAGCTAGTTCTTTAAGAAGAGCAACAGCTTCGTTGATGTCGTACTCGCGGTTAACATCAACTTTCTCGCGGATTACGCGCATACGTTTAGTAAGTTTTGCCATTGTCTTAACCCTCTACCACTAGACCCATTGAACGAGCAGTACCAGCAATCGAACGCTTCATAGCTTCGATGTCAGCACCAGTCATGTCCGCAGCTTTAGTTTCTGCGATCTCTTGGATCTGAGCGTCAGTTACAGTACCAACTTTCTCAGTGTTCGGACGGCCAGAACCAGACTTAACGCCAGCAGCTTTCTTAAGAAGAACAGCAGCAGGTGGAGTCTTAGTGATGAACGTGAAAGAACGATCGTTGTATACTGTGATAACAACTGGAGTCGGTAGACCTTTCTCGATTGAGTCAGTCTTAGCGTTGAACGCTTTACAGAATTCCATGATGTTCACACCGTGCTGACCTAGTGCAGGACCAACCGGTGGACTTGGGTTTGCCATACCAGCTGCAACTTGCAGCTTGATGTAAGCTTCTACTTTTTTAGCCATTGCTATTTACCTTAATTTGGGTTCAAACGTCCACTCTCTAGAAGTAGACTCCCCGTCTAACGAAAGGGCGCGAAATTATAGTCCAATTTCACGCCCCTGACAACTAAAACTGATTATTTAATGATCAGCTTTTTTCTACCTGGCCAAACTCCAGTTCAACAGGAGTAGCGCGGCCAAAAATAGATACAGATACCTTCAGGCGGCTCTTGTCGTAATCGACTTCTTCCACCACACCGTTGAAGTCTGCAAACGGGCCATCAGTAACACGGACCACTTCACCTGGCTCAAACACAGTCTTATGAACCGGCGATTCGCTCGCCTTCTCAAGACGGTTAAGAATAGCATCTGCCTCTTTATCAGAGATCGGAGCCGGACGGTCAGAAGTACCGCCGATGAACCCCATTACACGAGGGATACTACGTACCAGATGCCATGTCTCATCGTTCATCACCATCTGTACAAGCACATAGCCAGGGAAGAACTTACGTTCGCTCTTACGGCGCTGACCAGCACGCACTTCTACAACTTCTTCAGTCGGGACAAGCACTTCTTCGAAGTACTCTTCCATGCCGTGCATTTTAATATGCTCACGTAGGGATTGTGCTACACGACCTTCAAAACCAGAGAAGGCCTGTACAACATACCATCGTTTTTTTGGAGCTTCGCTCATGAACTCTTACCTCACACACCGGTAACTAGGCGGACTAGACGGACCATGATGCCGTCGATGCCCCACAAGGCTAACGCCATAATGACAGTGACAGCTAAAACGATAAAGGTTGTCTGCGTAGCTTCCTGACGAGTAGGCCATACTACCTTGCGGACTTCCATGCGCGATTCGCGGGCAAACGCAATCGCGGTTTTACCTTTTGCTGTAAGTGCGGCAATACCACCCGCTGCTGCCACAAGGACAACAACCGCAGCAGCGCGTAGCACTACAGAAACATCACTGTACAGGTAATTACCAACCACAGCGGCAGCTAGCAGAGCAAATACAGCGACCCACTTAAGGCCGTCCATACCGCCAGAGCTGCTTTGGTTTTCGGCATTCGCTTTCATACAACCAACCTGTAACTAGTCTCAATATAGACGAAAATAACCCCGCATTTGCGAGGCT
This sequence comes from Photobacterium sp. DA100, assembly GCF_029223585.1. Classification (NCBI taxonomy): domain Bacteria; kingdom Pseudomonadati; phylum Pseudomonadota; class Gammaproteobacteria; order Vibrionales; family Vibrionaceae; genus Photobacterium; species Photobacterium sp. DA100. Next base: position 3,666,108 of record NZ_CP119423.1, read on the forward strand.
AATAATGAAGGAAAGCCCTAAAGCTTTAATTACAAACAAAAAACTTCATCATAATAAAAAGTTTCTCTGCCGGCTTGAGCAAAAAACATGCAAAACCAAGCAACAGCGCAGAAAAAGGGCATCAAATGATGCCCTTTTTAGTACCTAGTCGTCAAATATTATTCAACGATCTTAGCTACAACACCAGCACCAACGGTGCGGCCACCTTCACGGATTGCGAAGCGTAGACCTTCGTCCATCGCGATTGGGCAGATTAGAGTAACAACCATCTTGATGTTGTCGCCAGGCATAACCATTTCTACGCCTTCTGGTAGCTCGATAGTACCAGTTACGTCAGTTGTACGGAAGTAGAACTGTGGACGGTAGCCTTTGAAGAATGGCGTGTGACGGCCACCTTCGTCTTTAGACAGAACGTATACTTCTGACTCGAAAGTAGTGTGCGGAGTGATAGAACCTGGCTTAGCAAGAACCTGACCACGCTCAACTTCGTCACGCTTAGTACCACGTAGAAGAACACCAACGTTCTCACCAGCACGGCCTTCGTCAAGAAGCTTACGGAACATCTCAACACCAGTACAAGTAGTTGTAATGGTCTCTTTGATACCGATGATTGCTACTTCGTCACCTACAGTGATGATACCCTGCTCAACACGACCAGTTACAACAGTACCACGGCCCTGGATTGAGAATACATCTTCGATTGGTAGGATGAACGGCTTGTCGATTGCACGCTCTGGCTCTGGGATGTAGTTGTCTAGAGCTTCAGCTAGTTCGATGATCTTGTCTTCCCACTCTTTCTCGCCGTTTAGCGCGCCAAGAGCAGAACCCATGATTACAGGGCAGTCGTCACCTGGGAAGTCGTACTCAGATAGAAGCTCACGTACTTCCATCTCAACTAGCTCTAGAAGCTCTTCGTCATCAACCATGTCACACTTGTTCATGAACACGATGATGTAAGGGATACCAACCTGACGGCCTAGTAGGATGTGCTCACGAGTCTGAGGCATTGGGCCGTCAGTTGCAGCAACAACTAGGATACCACCGTCCATCTGCGCAGCACCAGTGATCATGTTTTTAACGTAATCGGCGTGTCCTGGGCAGTCTACGTGTGCGTAGTGACGAGATGGAGTATCGTACTCTACGTGAGAAGTAGAGATTGTGATACCACGCTCGCGCTCTTCTGGAGCGTTATCGATAGATGCGAAGTCTTTTGCCTCACCACCGTATACTTTTGCAAGCGTAGTACAGATAGCAGCAGTTAGAGTTGTTTTACCGTGGTCAACGTGGCCGATAGTACCAACGTTAACGTGCGGTTTAGTACGTTCAAATTTTTCTTTAGACATGGATAGTCCCTCTAGGCACGGCATTTGGTGGCATTACGACCACACAACCAATCATGGGTTTTGTAGAGTATATATCAAAAGAAAAGAAGTCACTTAGGGAGAGAGTGGTGCTGATAGGCGGATTTGAACCGCCGACCTCACCCTTACCAAGGGTGCGCTCTACCGACTGAGCTATATCAGCACACAAGAAGTGTGGAGCGGGCAGCGGGAATCGAACCCGCATCATCAGCTTGGAAGGCTGAGGTAATAGCCATTATACGATGCCCGCAAAACTCGTCACTCGTTAAGCTATTCTTTACTTAAGAAAATGGTGGAGGGGGACGGATTCGAACCATCGAAGGCAGTGCCGGCAGATTTACAGTCTGCTCCCTTTGGCCACTCGGGAACCCCTCCAGAATTTTTTTGCACTTTCACTCATCTAGGAGAAAGTGGTGCCGACTACCGGAATCGAACTGGTGACCTACTGATTACAAGTCAGTTGCTCTACCTACTGAGCTAAGTCGGCGTAAGTGCTGCGCATTCTAGAGAACTATCCCCAGCCTTGCAATACCTTTTTTTCGATTTTTTCAGATTTCGAACTTTGTTGGTGAAAAATCACCCACTACCGACATTTTGCATACAAAGCAAGGCCTTCCAGCACCAAGTCAGAGCGATGGTAGAAGTCTTTACCCCAATGCTGAGGCAGGTGTCGAACCCCACCCCCGCACAGGATCACCTTGGGTTCGATTTTCAGTCGCTCTCTGGCCTGAGTCAGGCCGTATTCAATCAACCCCACCAGCGCAGCACGGCAACCGTTTTTCAACCCGTCGGCGGTATTATCGGCAAATGTCAGGGTATCGCTGTGCTCCCGGTCAGCGAACACCTTGGTGGTATTCTCCAACACCGACTTCATCATTAGTTGGTAGCCAGGGGCAATCCAACCGCCAAGGTGCTTGCCTTCTTCCGTCATCACATCAAACGTCAGCGCAGTGCCAATATCAACAATAACAGTTGGCGCTTTGAATTCCTGGCGGATCGCCACCAGCGTCAGCCAGCGGTCGACACCTAGATACTGGTACTCGCTGTACGCATTTTTGACCCCAAAATCTTTTTTCAGCGTCTTTACCTGCATCACGGGGATATTGGCTAACTGTGAGATACGTTGAATGGAGTTATCAATTTCTACCGGCCCGACGCTTGCGAAAACGATTCTGGTGACTCCATTCTCCAGTAAGGGCTCCAAGACCATTTCCAATTTGCGACTTGGGTAACGCCCCAGTAGCGTAAAATGACCATCGTCAAACAGTTGGGCAACTTTTACATAGCTGTTGCCCGCTTCAATCAAAATTTGCATCAACAACCTCTAAGGCTGATTTCACCACCGAGATAAGGGGTAATCCCCTGCTCGGTTTCCAGTAATAACGCTCCCTGGCTATTGATCCCGCGAGCTATCCCTTCCACTACACGGTTACCCATCAACAACTTTACGGGGCGGTCCAAAAAGTTATCCAGCCTATTCCAGCGCGACGTAAAACCATCCATCCCGCGTTCTTCATAATCGTTCAAAGCATCATGAAGTTGATTAATCAATGCTGCAGCAAGCTTGTTGCGATCCGGCAGGGTGCCACAGGCCTCGCTAAGGTTGGTCCATGACTGCTCAATGGCCAGGCCTTCTGATTCAGGCATAGCAAGGTTCAACCCCATCCCTATCACCAAATGGGCCGCTTCACCGGCTTGGCCTGACATTTCCACCAAGATGCCCGCAAGCTTGCGGTCTTGGTAGTAGAGATCATTAGGCCACTTGACTTTGATCCCTTCCGCTCCCAACGATTCAAGCGCTTCGGCTATCGCAACGCCGACCACCAAACTCAGGCCCATGGCAGCAGCAATACCCGCATCAAGCCGCCAGTACATCGAAAGGTATAGGTTACTGCCAAATGGCGATAACCATTGGCGACCACGCCGCCCACGCCCGGCCTGCTGGTATTCAGCCAGGCAACATGCCCCCTTGGGCAGAGTACCGACCCGATCCAGCAAGTACTGGTTAGTCGAATCAATCACTGGAATAACCTCTAAGCTCGGGCACTTTACCTGAGCCAAGATCTTATCGCAATCAAGCAGTTCCAGTTTAGCCGGCAAGCTGTAGCCTTTACCCTGGAGGCGGAAGATATCCACTCCCCACGACCGCAATACCTTAATATGTTTACTGACGGCCGCCCGGGAGATCCCAAGAGCTTCCCCCAAGGCTTCCCCGGAGTGAAACTGCCCATCAGCCAGCTTAGCAATCAGGGCAAGGCGTGTTGCATGCTCTTTCATCCACAAACCTCAGCCAATGTAGTTTCTTCGGCCTCTGCCATGAAACGAACCTCATGCTCCAACACAATACCGAACTTCTCTTTCACGCTGTCCACGACAAACTGGGCCAGGTGCAAGACATCCTTAACTTGTGCATTATGGTAATTCACCAAGACCAGCGCTTGCTGATCATGTACCCGGGCTCCACCAATCTGATGGCCCTTGAGCTGGCACTGGTCAATGAGCCAACCAGCCGCAAGTTTTTCCTGGCCGTTGGATTGAGGATAATGCGGCATAGACGGATAATGTGCAAGTAGATGCTTAACAACATCATCCTCAACAACCGGATTTTTGAAGAAGCTACCAGCATTACCCAATACCTTGGGATCCGGCAACTTGGCTCGACGGATCTCACACACTGCCGACAGAATGTCTTTCGCGGTTACTGTTACAGGATCAAACTGCGCCAATGGGCCGTAAGAAATCACTGGCGTCCACGCTTTCTTCAAACATAACCCGACAGCAGTAATGGCATGGCTGTCTTTCAATTCGTGCTTAAAAATCGAATCGCGATAACCAAACTGGCACTCTTTGGCTGTTAGTCGACTCTGCTTACCGGTAGAGAGCTCAACCGTATCGACATAAGCACATATATCTTTTAGCTCGACCCCGTATGCTCCGATGTTCTGAATTGGTGAGGAGCCAACACACCCCGGGATCAAGGCAAGGTTTTCCAACCCCGGCATTCCCTGCTCAACAGTTTGGGTGACCAGCTGATGCCAATCTTCCCCTGCGCCGACATGAAGTAAGAATGCCTCCTGTGTTTCTTCGACTGCAATACCAGCAATACGATTAAGAACAACAACACCGGCAAAATCGTCACAAAAAAGGACATTGCTCCCTTGGCCAAGGATCAATTTTGGCAGATCCTGATATCGTGCATCTTGCCAGATAGACACCAGATCTTGTGTTGTCTCGGCAACAACAATGTCTTTGGCCTTTACATCCAGACCAAATGTATGAAAAGGTGCTAGCGACCTATCTTGCAAAACTTTCATGCGACTTCTGACCCATACCTTTATACTAGGTGCTGCATTTTAACTGATTCATCCACTCTTGGCAGTGTTTTCCCTATGAGTAAGCTTAGATTCCATCAACTTGAACCCCTCCGTTTTCCATTGATCAACCGCTTTTATAAAGCTTACTACCCAGCAGGAAAGGCAAAAAAAGATGAGGTTATCTGGATTGGCGAGAATAACAAAGGCATTCAAGCCTGTGTCAGGTTCAAGCAATTTGACAGCTACCAACTATTGACCGGCATGCTCGTCCACCCCGAGCTTCGCGCACAGGGCCACGGTATGGCCTTACTCGAGGCCAGCAAGGAACAACTGGAAGCCTCTCAATGTTACTGTTTTGCCTTTAGCTACCTAGAAACCTTCTACCAGAGTTCAGGCTTTGTTGTGGTAACTGATAGTGACTTACCCGAGCCCCTTCGCTCCCGGATAGAGCGCTATCGACAAAGCGGGAAATCACTTACACCAATGCTCTATGATCAAAGTAAGAAGCTTGAATTGAGCCAAGCGTGACATAAGCCAACTTAGCAATACGTAGACTATGATGTTTTTCTGATATAATTGCGCTCTTAACTAACCGATTCATCCTTATTAAGGTCGCGTAAACGAGGCGATAATGGATTCAGCTATTGCTAACAAGCAACGCATTGAGCAACTGCCGTGTATTGCACACAAGCCAGAAGATTTAGAGACCCTTCTCGATGCAGGATCGTTCCGTGAACGTCTCCACCAAGAAATCTCCAATGCCAAAGCGCGTATTTATCTAGTTGCGCTCTACCTACAAGATGACGACGGTGGACGTGGGATCCTCACGGCACTGTACGAAGCCAAGCAGGCTAACCCTGAACTTGATATCAAGGTTCTGGTAGATTGGCACCGGGCACAGCGAGGGCTTATCGGCGCAGACAAATCAGATGGTAACGCCGCCCTATACCGCGAGTTCTCGGAAAAATATGAACATCAGATCGACATTCTCGGTGTACCGGTACGTAACCGCGAAGTCTTTGGAGTACTACACCTCAAAGGTTTTGTCGTCGATGACAAAATTATATACAGCGGCGCCAGCCTCAATGATGTTTACCTAGCTCAGCATCAGCGCTACCGCTACGACCGCTATCATGTGATCCACAATAATCAGCTAGCCGATAGCATGGCTAACTTTATTGTCAACACCCTAGTCAACAGCGATGCAGTAAACTGCCTGAGCCAGGCTAACCGCCCAGACACAAGAAACTTGAAAGGGGCAATCAAAGAGCTGCGCCAGCAATTACAAAAAGCCAGCTACCAATTCGTGCCTGAACAGGTCTCAGACGAAGAAGTCGGCTTGACCCCTCTCGTTGGCCTCGGCAAACGAAAAAACCGACTAAATCAGCATATCTGTACCTTGATTGCCAGCGCCCAGCAGGAACTGACGATTTGCACGCCCTACTTCAACTTTCCTCGCAGCGTTAGCCGGGAAGTCAAAAGGGCACTACGTCGTGGTGTAAAAGTGACAATCATTGTCGGTGACAAGACAGCCAATGACTTCTACATACCTCCTAGCGAGCCGTTTAAAACCATTGCGGGATTGCCTTACCTGTATGAAGTCAACCTCCGCAATTTTGCCAAGCAGAACGAAGCCGCTATTGCTAGACGCCAGCTTGCGATCCACTTATGGAAGCACAACGACAACAGCTTCCACTTGAAAGGGATCTGGGTTGACCGCAGCTATATGCTGATCACGGGTAACAACCTTAATCCAAGGGCTTGGAAACTGGACTTAGAGAATGCCATTCTTGTCCATGATAAACAGCAGCTATTAGCAGAGCAGAAGCAACGTGAACTTGACCGTATTCTCGAGCACACTCAGCTTGTTGGTAGCTACAAGTTTATCGAAAAGATTGATGCTTACCCCGCCCCAGTGAGAAAGCTGATCAAGCGTATCCGTCGGGTCAAAGCCGATCATATCCTTAACCAGATCCTGTAAGAGAGACGGCCATGACGATTGCTGCCATCGATGTTGATCCACAAAAGACCTTTACTCCTCTGTGCCCAAATGAGTTACCGGTTGCTGAAGGTGACACTATCGGCCCAGAGTTAAATCGCCAGGCAGCGTTGGCTAACTTGCGCATACTGACAAAAGACGCCCATCCACACAATGCAGTATGGGTTGTCGAGTCACATGACAAGATGCTCTCTCCTTTAGACTACCCGAATGCCGATCTCACTTGGGTCAGCCATGCCGTTCCCGGTACAACAGGGTTTGAAACGATCCCTGATCTACCTGCGATTACAGAGTATGATCATGTCATTTGGAAAGGGATCGAACCCGATCTTCACCCCTACGGTGCTTGCTATCACGATCTTCAGGAAAAGCTCAGCACAGGCCTAATCGAATGGCTTCAAGCCAAGGCAGTTAAAACAATATTGGTCGGTGGTTTGGCGACTGACTATTGCGTCAAAACGACAGCGCTGCAACTGCAAGCGACCGGCCTGTTCCAGGTGATTGTCAATCTGGCCGCTTGCCGTGGCATTGCTCCAGATACAGTCAAGCAAGCTTGTATAGAGATGAAAGAAGCAGGGATCAGCGTCTGTACTAACACTGAGGCTGTCAAAGCTCTACTGTAATCGTAGTCCATCCTTCCATCTGACAAACCCAGCCAATGGCTGGGTTTGTTTTTTACAACGAGCCATAGCCCTGCATGCTGGCTTGTAGTGCATAAAACCTATATCAAACCTTTTCACTTATCTATCTTCCTAGTTTCTCTTAACCCCGACGAACATCATATGCTCGTACCTTAGAGCCACTTTCCTCAAGCCAAGGTGCCCTTCTTCCTAGCTCCATACGTTTGGTAGATAACGCAAAAAGCCAGCCTTTCATCGGGCTACGCCTAGTCGAGGCTTATTAATAAGTGACGGAGGGCCTCCCCCTGCGGGACTTATTCGCCTGCAAGGCGAACATTTCCGACAGATGTAAAAAAGCCGAAGCATTTCTGCTTGGGCTTAGTGTAAGTGGCGGAGCGGACGGGCTGGCGTACCAGCAGGACTAAACGCGCCGGGCTCCCGGACGCAACCAAAGTGCGCAGCACTTTCGGGAGCATCAAATACAAGAAAGCCCCGTCTTTCGACGAGGCTTCTTAATAAGTGGCGGAGCGGACGGGAATCGATGGTCCGGCATCCCGGCCCGCGAAAAAGTGCACAGCACTTTCGGGAGCGTCAGATAGCAAAAAACCCCAGCCTTTCGACTGAGGTTTCTTAATAAGTGGCGGAGGGCCGGGCTTGCGCACAAGCGGGACTCATACCAATCTAAGTAAAAATATGATCTAATTGAGGCTGTTACTTCTTCGTGAAAAAAGACGCTATGGACAGCCTCGATACCATTGATTTCAAAAAGCTTGCTAGCCAACAAAAATCTATTCAAATGAAGATGCGATTGCTCGCATTGGCTCACTTTAAAGATGGTCACTCTCGAACCCAAATTGCTAAGTTCCTTAAGTTAAGCAGAACGAGTGTGAATAAATGGGTACAAACATTCCTTGAAGAAGGGCTTGAAGGACTGCAAGAGAAACCAAGAACGGGTCGCCCAGCATTCCTCAATACTCAGCAACGTGAACAGCTAAGCCAGTTTATAAAGACACGTGCCGAAGATTCATCTGGAGGGAGGTTAACAGGTACTGATATTCATGCTTATATCGTGAAAGAGTTTGGTAAACACTACCACCCAGACTCTATCTACTATTTGCTTAATCACATGGGCTTCTCTTGGATAACATCACGCTCCAAGCACCCTCGTCAATCCCAGCAAATCCAAGACGATTTTAAAAAAATTCAAAATTGAAACGATCCTTAAGATCCCCGGTCACATGGGGCTTGATAACGTCGATGTCTGGTTTCAAGATGAAGCAAGATTTGGCCAGCAAAACACGACAACTCGACTTTGGGCTAAACGTGGATCAAGACCAAGAGCAGTAAAGCAGCAGCAGTTTGAATATGCGTATTTGTTTGGCTCAGTATGTCCCGCTAGAGGTATTGGCGAGGCGCTGGTCGTTCCTTGGGTTAACAAGGACATTATGGTTGAGCACCTTAAGCAGATCTCCGCGGTGACCGAAAAAGGTCGTCACGCAGTGGTCATTATGGATGGTGCTGGCTGGCATACAAATGACATTGCAGAACAGTTTAGTAATGTCAGTATCATCAAGCTCCCGCCATATTCACCAGAGCTAAACCCGATAGAACAAGTGTGGAGTTGGCTCAGACAACACTATCTTGCCAATCAGAGTTTTACCGACTACCAAGATATTGTGTCGAAAGTATGCACTGCATGGAATCGATTCTTGGAGCGTGCAGATAGAGTTACCAAAATGTGCACCAGAGACTGGATTAACCTGACCAGTTAATTTTCCAGATTGGTATCATTCGCCTGCAAGGCGAACATATCCGACAGATGTAAAAAAGCCCCGTCTTTTGACGAGGCTTCTTAATAAGTGGCGGAGCGGACGGGACTCGAACCCGCGACCCCCGGCGTGACAGGCCGGTATTCTAACCAACTGAACTACCGCTCCACTCAAATCACCGTGTGTTCAGCACGATAATCTAAATTGGAAGCCTGGCGATGTCCTACTCTCACATGGGGAGGCCCCACACTACCATCGGCGCTATTACGTTTCACTGCTGAGTTCGGCATGGGATCAGGTGGGTCCATAATGCTATGGTCGCCAAGCAAAATTCTTACAATCTTAGAAAGCTGATGTTCTCGCACTACATTCAAGTGCTCATGGAGTCCGTTAAAACCCCTTGGGTGTTGTATGGTTAAGCCTCACGGGCAATTAGTACAGGTTAGCTCAACGCCTCACAACGCTTACACACCCTGCCTATCTACGTCGTAGTCTCCAACAACCCTTCAGGAACCTTATAGGTTCAGGGATGACTCATCTTGAGGCTCGCTTCCCGCTTAGATGCTTTCAGCGGTTATCGATTCCGAACTTAGCTACCGGGCAATGCGTCTGGCGACACAACCCGAACACCAGAGGTTCGTCCACTCCGGTCCTCTCGTACTAGGAGCAGCCCCTCTCAATCATCCAACGCCCACGGCAGATAGGGACCGAACTGTCTCACGACGTTCTAAACCCAGCTCGCGTACCACTTTAAATGGCGAACAGCCATACCCTTGGGACCGACTTCAGCCCCAGGATGTGATGAGCCGACATCGAGGTGCCAAACACCGCCGTCGATATGAACTCTTGGGCGGTATCAGCCTGTTATCCCCGGAGTACCTTTTATCCGTTGAGCGATGGCCCTTCCATACAGAACCACCGGATCACTATGACCTGCTTTCGCACCTGCTCGAACCGTCATTCTCGCAGTCAAGCGGGCTTATGCCATTGCACTAACCTCACGATGTCCGACCGTGATTAGCCCACCTTCGTGCTCCTCCGTTACGCTTTGGGAGGAGACCGCCCCAGTCAAACTACCCACCAGGCACTGTCCGCACCCCGGATAACGGGGCGACGTTAGAACATCAACACTACAAGGGTGGTATTTCAAGGACGGCTCCACCAACACTGGCGTGCTGGTTTCAAAGCCTCCCACCTATCCTACACATGTAGGGTCAATGTTCAGTGCCAAGCTGTAGTAAAGGTTCACGGGGTCTTTCCGTCTAGCCGCGGGTACGCAGCATCTTCACTGCGATTTCAATTTCACTGAGTCTCGGGTGGAGACAGCGTGGCCATCATTACGCCATTCGTGCAGGTCGGAACTTACCCGACAAGGAATTTCGCTACCTTAGGACCGTTATAGTTACGGCCGCCGTTTACCGGGGCTTCGATCAAGAGCTTCGACCGAAGTCTAACCCCATCAATTAACCTTCCGGCACCGGGCAGGCGTCACACCGTATACGTCATCTTTCGATTTTGCACAGTGCTGTGTTTTTAATAAACAGTTGCAGCCACCTGGTATCTGCGACTGCCAGCAGCTCCAAGAGCAAGTCTCTTCACCGCCGGCAGCGTACCTTCTCCCGAAGTTACGGTACCATTTTGCCTAGTTCCTTCACCCGAGTTCTCTCAAGCGCCTTGGTATTCTCTACCCGACCACCTGTGTCGGTTTGGGGTACGATTCCTTACTATCTGAAGCTTAGAGGCTTTTCCCGGAAGCATGGCATCAATGACTTCACCGCCGTAGCGGCTCGACATCGGGTCTCAGCCTTAGGTAATCCCGGATTTGCCTAAGATTACAGCCTACACCCTTGAACCTGGACAACCGTCGCCAGGCCCACCTAGCCTTCTCCGTCCCCCCATCGCAATAGTAAGAAGTACGGGAATATTAACCCGTTTCCCATCGACTACGCCTTTCGGCCTCGCCTTAGGGGTCGACTCACCCTGCCCCGATTAACGTTGGACAGGAACCCTTGGTCTTCCGGCGAGGGAGTTTTTCACTCCCTTTATCGTTACTCATGTCAGCATTCGCACTTCTGATACGTCCAGCACACCTTACGATGCACCTTCAACCGCTTACAGAACGCTCCCCTACCCAATACATAAAATGCATTGCCGCAGCTTCGGTGTATAGCTTAGCCCCGTTAAATCTTCCGCGCAGGCCGACTCGACCAGTGAGCTATTACGCTTTCTTTAAATGATGGCTGCTTCTAAGCCAACATCCTGGCTGTCTGAGCCTTCCCACATCGTTTCCCACTTAGCTATAACTTTGGGACCTTAGCTGGCGGTCTGGGTTGTTTCCCTCTCCACGACGGACGTTAGCACCCGCCGTGTGTCTCCCGGATAGTACTTACTGGTATTCGGAGTTTGCAAAGGGTTGGTAAGTCGGGATGACCCCCTAGCCTTAACAGTGCTCTACCCCCAGTAGTATTCGTCCGAGGCGCTACCTAAATAGCTTTCGGGGAGAACCAGCTATCTCCAGGTTTGATTGGCCTTTCACCCCTAGCCACAAGTCATCCGCTAATTTTTCAACATTAGTCGGTTCGGTCCTCCAGTAAGTGTTACCTCACCTTCAACCTGCCCATGGCTAGATCACCTGGTTTCGGGTCTAATCCTAGCAACTGTACGCCCAGTTAAGACTCGGTTTCCCTACGGCTCCCCTAATCGGTTAACCTTGCTACTAAAATTAAGTCGCTGACCCATTATACAAAAGGTACGCAGTCACCCCGAAGGGCTCCTACTGCTTGTACGTACACGGTTTCAGGTTCTATTTCACTCCCCTCACAGGGGTTCTTTTCGCCTTTCCCTCACGGTACTGGTTCACTATCGGTCAGTCAGGAGTATTTAGCCTTGGAGGATGGTCCCCCCATCTTCAGACAAGATAACACGTGTCCCGTCCTACTCGTTTTCACTGATAATGCGCTACCGGTTACGGGGCTATCACCCTGTATCGCTGTGCTTTCCAGCACATTCACCTGACGCAAAACTAGCTTAAGGGCTAATCCGGGTTCGCTCGCCGCTACTGCCGGAATCTCGGTTGATTTCTCTTCCTCGGGGTACTTAGATGTTTCAGTTCCCCCGGTTCGCCTCGCAACGCTATGTATTCACGTTACGATAACTGCTTATGCAGCTGGGTTTCCCCATTCGGAAATCCAAGAGTATAGTGATTCTTACCATCTTCTCTTGGCTTATCGCAGGTTAGCACGTCCTTCATCGCCTCTGACTGCCCAGGCATCCACCGTGTACGCTTAGTCACTTAACCATACAACCCCAAGGGGTCTGTTCGTATGGCTCAACAACCAAGGTTGTTCATCTGAGTTGTGATGAACTGTGTTTCGCCGGACTCTTACACAAGACACTTGAATGTGTGTTGCTTGAGAACTCGTTCTTCATAAAGAAGAACAAAATAAATCAATCTATCGATTGAATTTACTAGTCAGCTTTCCAGATTGTTAAAGAGCATGTGTTTGTCTTTCGACATCCACTTTCTAAACACACTCACAAGAATGTTTTTAGAGAGTGGTGGAGCTAAGCAGGATCGAACTGCTGACCTCCTGCGTGCAAGGCAGGCGCTCTCCCAGCTGAGCTATAGCCCCATCGAAATACCGATACCGTCACCACATCCTCTGGGAGAAGAAGTGGTGGGTCTGAGTGGACTTGAACCACCGACCTCACCCTTATCAGGGGTGCGCTCTAACCACCTGAGCTACAGACCCGATACCGTATGTCTTTTACTATTAACCAAGCAATCTGTGTGGACACTGCGTAAAACGCAGTCATATCGTTAAGGAGGTGATCCAGCCCCAGGTTCCCCTAGGGCTACCTTGTTACGACTTCACCCCAGTCATGAACCACACCGTGGTAAACGCCCTCCCGAAGGTTAAGCTATCTACTTCTGGTGCAGCCCACTCCCATGGTGTGACGGGCGGTGTGTACAAGGCCCGGGAACGTATTCACCGTGGCATTCTGATCCACGATTACTAGCGATTCCGACTTCATGGAGTCGAGTTGCAGACTCCAATCCGGACTACGACGTACTTTCTGGGATTCGCTCACTCTCGCAAGTTGGCAGCCCTCTGTATACGCCATTGTAGCACGTGTGTAGCCCTACTCGTAAGGGCCATGATGACTTGACGTCGTCCCCACCTTCCTCCGGTTTATCACCGGCAGTCTCCCTGGAGTTCCCACCCGAAGTGCTGGCAAACAAGGATAAGGGTTGCGCTCGTTGCGGGACTTAACCCAACATTTCACAACACGAGCTGACGACAGCCATGCAGCACCTGTCTCAGAGTTCCCGAAGGCACCAATCCATCTCTGGAAAGTTCTCTGGATGTCAAGAGTAGGTAAGGTTCTTCGCGTTGCATCGAATTAAACCACATGCTCCACCGCTTGTGCGGGCCCCCGTCAATTCATTTGAGTTTTAATCTTGCGACCGTACTCCCCAGGCGGTCTACTTAACGCGTTAGCTCCGAAAGCCAGTGCTCAAGGCACCAACCTCCAAGTAGACATCGTTTACGGCGTGGACTACCAGGGTATCTAATCCTGTTTGCTCCCCACGCTTTCGCATCTGAGCGTCAGTCTTTGTCCAGGGGGCCGCCTTCGCCACCGGTATTCCTTCAGATCTCTACGCATTTCACCGCTACACCTGAAATTCTACCCCCCTCTACAAGACTCTAGCCTGACAGTTCCAAATGCTATTCCGAGGTTGAGCCCCGGGCTTTCACATCTGGCTTAACAAGCCGCCTGCATGCGCTTTACGCCCAGTAATTCCGATTAACGCTCGCACCCTCCGTATTACCGCGGCTGCTGGCACGGAGTTAGCCGGTGCTTCTTCTGTTGCTAACGTCAAACACTGCCGCTATTAACGACAATGCCTTCCTCACAACTGAAAGTGCTTTACAACCCGAAGGCCTTCTTCACACACGCGGCATGGCTGCATCAGGGTTTCCCCCATTGTGCAATATTCCCCACTGCTGCCTCCCGTAGGAGTCTGGACCGTGTCTCAGTTCCAGTGTGGCTGATCATCCTCTCAGACCAGCTAGAGATCGTCGCCTTGGTGAGCTCTTACCTCACCAACTAGCTAATCTCACCTGGGCTAATCCTGACGCGAGAGGCCCGAAGGTCCCCCTCTTTGCTCCGAAGAGATTATGCGGTATTAGCCATCGTTTCCAATGGTTATCCCCCACATCAGGGCATATTCCCAGGCATTACTCACCCGTCCGCCGCTCGCCGCCCATAACGTCCCCCGAAGGTTCAGTCATGTCGCTGCCGCTCGACTTGCATGTGTTAGGCCTGCCGCCAGCGTTCAATCTGAGCCATGATCAAACTCTTCAATTAAAGTTTTGGCTCAATGAATACTGTTAATCCATTACCGAAGTAATGAATGAATTGACTGTGCCGAATCTTGCGATTCGATTTGGTCACTCAGTTTCATTGATAATTCTTTTTGACTATCATTTCACGAGTGCCCACACAGATTGCATGGTCAAATTGTTAAAGAACATATTGCCTTTCAGTGCCTTAGCACTTAAGCAGGACGCGTATAATACGCTACTCACTTTGAAAGTCAACATAAAACTCTAAGAAAACTTAAAGCTCTATGGTGACTTGCTTACGTTGTAAGCAAGTGCCCTATTTGTCTTCACTTTTTAAAAGTGAAAATAAATTGGAAGCCTGGCGATGTCCTACTCTCACATGGGGAGGCCCCACACTACCATCGGCGCTATTACGTTTCACTGCTGAGTTCGGCATGGGATCAGGTGGGTCCATAATGCTATGGTCGCCAAGCAAAATTCTTACAATCTCGAAAGCTGATGTTCTCGCACTACATTCAAGTGCTCATGGAGTCCGTTAAAACCCCTTGGGTGTTGTATGGTTAAGCCTCACGGGCAATTAGTACAGGTTAGCTCAACGCCTCACAACGCTTACACACCCTGCCTATCTACGTCGTAGTCTCCAACAACCCTTCAGGAACCTTATAGGTTCAGGGATGACTCATCTTGAGGCTCGCTTCCCGCTTAGATGCTTTCAGCGGTTATCGATTCCGAACTTAGCTACCGGGCAATGCGTCTGGCGACACAACCCGAACACCAGAGGTTCGTCCACTCCGGTCCTCTCGTACTAGGAGCAGCCCCTCTCAATCATCCAACGCCCACGGCAGATAGGGACCGAACTGTCTCACGACGTTCTAAACCCAGCTCGCGTACCACTTTAAATGGCGAACAGCCATACCCTTGGGACCGACTTCAGCCCCAGGATGTGATGAGCCGACATCGAGGTGCCAAACACCGCCGTCGATATGAACTCTTGGGCGGTATCAGCCTGTTATCCCCGGAGTACCTTTTATCCGTTGAGCGATGGCCCTTCCATACAGAACCACCGGATCACTATGACCTGCTTTCGCACCTGCTCGAACCGTCATTCTCGCAGTCAAGCGGGCTTATGCCATTGCACTAACCTCACGATGTCCGACCGTGATTAGCCCACCTTCGTGCTCCTCCGTTACGCTTTGGGAGGAGACCGCCCCAGTCAAACTACCCACCAGGCACTGTCCGCACCCCGGATAACGGGGCGACGTTAGAACATCAACACTACAAGGGTGGTATTTCAAGGACGGCTCCACCAACACTGGCGTGCTGGTTTCAAAGCCTCCCACCTATCCTACACATGTAGGGTCAATGTTCAGTGCCAAGCTGTAGTAAAGGTTCACGGGGTCTTTCCGTCTAGCCGCGGGTACGCAGCATCTTCACTGCGATTTCAATTTCACTGAGTCTCGGGTGGAGACAGCGTGGCCATCATTACGCCATTCGTGCAGGTCGGAACTTACCCGACAAGGAATTTCGCTACCTTAGGACCGTTATAGTTACGGCCGCCGTTTACCGGGGCTTCGATCAAGAGCTTCGACCGAAGTCTAACCCCATCAATTAACCTTCCGGCACCGGGCAGGCGTCACACCGTATACGTCATCTTTCGATTTTGCACAGTGCTGTGTTTTTAATAAACAGTTGCAGCCACCTGGTATCTGCGACTGCCAGCAGCTCCAAGAGCAAGTCTCTTCACCGCCGGCAGCGTACCTTCTCCCGAAGTTACGGTACCATTTTGCCTAGTTCCTTCACCCGAGTTCTCTCAAGCGCCTTGGTATTCTCTACCCGACCACCTGTGTCGGTTTGGGGTACGATTCCTTACTATCTGAAGCTTAGAGGCTTTTCCCGGAAGCATGGCATCAATGACTTCACCGCCGTAGCGGCTCGACATCGGGTCTCAGCCTTAGGTAATCCCGGATTTGCCTAAGATTACAGCCTACACCCTTGAACCTGGACAACCGTCGCCAGGCCCACCTAGCCTTCTCCGTCCCCCCATCGCAATAGTAAGAAGTACGGGAATATTAACCCGTTTCCCATCGACTACGCCTTTCGGCCTCGCCTTAGGGGTCGACTCACCCTGCCCCGATTAACGTTGGACAGGAACCCTTGGTCTTCCGGCGAGGGAGTTTTTCACTCCCTTTATCGTTACTCATGTCAGCATTCGCACTTCTGATACGTCCAGCACACCTTACGATGCACCTTCAACCGCTTACAGAACGCTCCCCTACCCAATACATAAAATGCATTGCCGCAGCTTCGGTGTATAGCTTAGCCCCGTTAAATCTTCCGCGCAGGCCGACTCGACCAGTGAGCTATTACGCTTTCTTTAAATGATGGCTGCTTCTAAGCCAACATCCTGGCTGTCTGAGCCTTCCCACATCGTTTCCCACTTAGCTATAACTTTGGGACCTTAGCTGGCGGTCTGGGTTGTTTCCCTCTCCACGACGGACGTTAGCACCCGCCGTGTGTCTCCCGGATAGTACTTACTGGTATTCGGAGTTTGCAAAGGGTTGGTAAGTCGGGATGACCCCCTAGCCTTAACAGTGCTCTACCCCCAGTAGTATTCGTCCGAGGCGCTACCTAAATAGCTTTCGGGGAGAACCAGCTATCTCCAGGTTTGATTGGCCTTTCACCCCTAGCCACAAGTCATCCGCTAATTTTTCAACATTAGTCGGTTCGGTCCTCCAGTAAGTGTTACCTCACCTTCAACCTGCCCATGGCTAGATCACCTGGTTTCGGGTCTAATCCTAGCAACTGTACGCCCAGTTAAGACTCGGTTTCCCTACGGCTCCCCTAATCGGTTAACCTTGCTACTAAAATTAAGTCGCTGACCCATTATACAAAAGGTACGCAGTCACCCCGAAGGGCTCCTACTGCTTGTACGTACACGGTTTCAGGTTCTATTTCACTCCCCTCACAGGGGTTCTTTTCGCCTTTCCCTCACGGTACTGGTTCACTATCGGTCAGTCAGGAGTATTTAGCCTTGGAGGATGGTCCCCCCATCTTCAGACAAGATAACACGTGTCCCGTCCTACTCGTTTTCACTGATAATGCGCTACCGGTTACGGGGCTATCACCCTGTATCGCTGTGCTTTCCAGCACATTCACCTGACGCAAAACTAGCTTAAGGGCTAATCCGGGTTCGCTCGCCGCTACTGCCGGAATCTCGGTTGATTTCTCTTCCTCGGGGTACTTAGATGTTTCAGTTCCCCCGGTTCGCCTCGCAACGCTATGTATTCACGTTACGATAACTGCTTATGCAGCTGGGTTTCCCCATTCGGAAATCCAAGAGTATAGTGATTCTTACCATCTTCTCTTGGCTTATCGCAGGTTAGCACGTCCTTCATCGCCTCTGACTGCCCAGGCATCCACCGTGTACGCTTAGTCACTTAACCATACAACCCCAAGAGGTCTTTCGTATGGCTCAACAACCAAGGTTGTTCATCTGAGTATGATGAACTGTGTTTCGCCGGACTCTTACACAAGACACTTGAATGTGTGTTGCTTGAGAACTCGTTCTTCATAAAGAAGAACAAAATAAATCAATCTATCGATTGAATTTACTAGTCAGCTTTCCAGATTGTTAAAGAGCATGTGTTTGTCTTTCGACATCCACTTTCTAAAGATTCTTAAGGAAAAAACCTTAGAAAGTGGCGTCCCATAGGGGAGTCGAACCCCTGTTACCGCCGTGAAAGGGCGGTGTCCTAGGCCTCTAGACGAATGGGACACTATGTTGTCTTTTACTATTAACCAAGCAATCTGTGTGGACACTGCGTAAAACGCAGTCATATCGTTAAGGAGGTGATCCAGCCCCAGGTTCCCCTAGGGCTACCTTGTTACGACTTCACCCCAGTCATGAACCACACCGTGGTAAACGCCCTCCCGAAGGTTAAGCTATCTACTTCTGGTGCAGCCCACTCCCATGGTGTGACGGGCGGTGTGTACAAGGCCCGGGAACGTATTCACCGTGGCATTCTGATCCACGATTACTAGCGATTCCGACTTCATGGAGTCGAGTTGCAGACTCCAATCCGGACTACGACGTACTTTCTGGGATTCGCTCACTCTCGCAAGTTGGCAGCCCTCTGTATACGCCATTGTAGCACGTGTGTAGCCCTACTCGTAAGGGCCATGATGACTTGACGTCGTCCCCACCTTCCTCCGGTTTATCACCGGCAGTCTCCCTGGAGTTCCCACCCGAAGTGCTGGCAAACAAGGATAAGGGTTGCGCTCGTTGCGGGACTTAACCCAACATTTCACAACACGAGCTGACGACAGCCATGCAGCACCTGTCTCAGAGTTCCCGAAGGCACCAATCCATCTCTGGAAAGTTCTCTGGATGTCAAGAGTAGGTAAGGTTCTTCGCGTTGCATCGAATTAAACCACATGCTCCACCGCTTGTGCGGGCCCCCGTCAATTCATTTGAGTTTTAATCTTGCGACCGTACTCCCCAGGCGGTCTACTTAACGCGTTAGCTCCGAAAGCCAGTGTTCAAGACACCAACCTCCAAGTAGACATCGTTTACGGCGTGGACTACCAGGGTATCTAATCCTGTTTGCTCCCCACGCTTTCGCATCTGAGCGTCAGTCTTTGTCCAGGGGGCCGCCTTCGCCACCGGTATTCCTTCAGATCTCTACGCATTTCACCGCTACACCTGAAATTCTACCCCCCTCTACAAGACTCTAGCCTGACAGTTCCAAATGCTATTCCGAGGTTGAGCCCCGGGCTTTCACATCTGGCTTAACAAGCCGCCTGCATGCGCTTTACGCCCAGTAATTCCGATTAACGCTCGCACCCTCCGTATTACCGCGGCTGCTGGCACGGAGTTAGCCGGTGCTTCTTCTGTTGCTAACGTCAAACACTGCCGCTATTAACGACAATGCCTTCCTCACAACTGAAAGTGCTTTACAACCCGAAGGCCTTCTTCACACACGCGGCATGGCTGCATCAGGGTTTCCCCCATTGTGCAATATTCCCCACTGCTGCCTCCCGTAGGAGTCTGGACCGTGTCTCAGTTCCAGTGTGGCTGATCATCCTCTCAGACCAGCTAGAGATCGTCGCCTTGGTGAGCTCTTACCTCACCAACTAGCTAATCTCACCTGGGCTAATCCTGACGCGAGAGGCCCGAAGGTCCCCCTCTTTGCTCCGAAGAGATTATGCGGTATTAGCCATCGTTTCCAATGGTTATCCCCCACATCAGGGCATATTCCCAGGCATTACTCACCCGTCCGCCGCTCGCCGCCCATAACGTCCCCCGAAGGTTCAGTCATGTCGCTGCCGCTCGACTTGCATGTGTTAGGCCTGCCGCCAGCGTTCAATCTGAGCCATGATCAAACTCTTCAATTAAAGTTTTGGCTCAATGAATACTGTTAATCCATTACCGAAGTAATGAATGAATTGACTGTGCCGAATCTTGCGATTCGATTTGGTCACTCAGTTTCATTGATAATTCTTTTTGACTATCATTTCACGAGTGCCCACACAGATTGCATGGTCAAATTGTTAAAGAACATATTGCCTTTCAGTGCCTTAGCACTTAAGCAGGACGCGTATAATACGCCACTCACTTTGAAAGTCAACATAAAACTCTAAGAAAACTTAAAGCTCTATGGTGACTTGCTTACGTTGTAAGCAAGTGCCCTATTTGTCTTCACTTTTTTAAAAGTGAAAATAAATTGGAAGCCTGGCGATGTCCTACTCTCACATGGGGAGGCCCCACACTACCATCGGCGCTATTACGTTTCACTGCTGAGTTCGGCATGGGATCAGGTGGGTCCATAATGCTATGGTCGCCAAGCAAAATTCTTACAATCTTAGAAAGCTGATGTTCTCGCACTACATTCAAGTGCTCATGGAGTCCGTTAAAACCCCTTGGGTGTTGTATGGTTAAGCCTCACGGGCAATTAGTACAGGTTAGCTCAACGCCTCACAACGCTTACACACCCTGCCTATCTACGTCGTAGTCTCCAACAACCCTTCAGGAACCTTATAGGTTCAGGGATGACTCATCTTGAGGCTCGCTTCCCGCTTAGATGCTTTCAGCGGTTATCGATTCCGAACTTAGCTACCGGGCAATGCGTCTGGCGACACAACCCGAACACCAGAGGTTCGTCCACTCCGGTCCTCTCGTACTAGGAGCAGCCCCTCTCAATCATCCAACGCCCACGGCAGATAGGGACCGAACTGTCTCACGACGTTCTAAACCCAGCTCGCGTACCACTTTAAATGGCGAACAGCCATACCCTTGGGACCGACTTCAGCCCCAGGATGTGATGAGCCGACATCGAGGTGCCAAACACCGCCGTCGATATGAACTCTTGGGCGGTATCAGCCTGTTATCCCCGGAGTACCTTTTATCCGTTGAGCGATGGCCCTTCCATACAGAACCACCGGATCACTATGACCTGCTTTCGCACCTGCTCGAACCGTCATTCTCGCAGTCAAGCGGGCTTATGCCATTGCACTAACCTCACGATGTCCGACCGTGATTAGCCCACCTTCGTGCTCCTCCGTTACGCTTTGGGAGGAGACCGCCCCAGTCAAACTACCCACCAGGCACTGTCCGCACCCCGGATAACGGGGCGACGTTAGAACATCAACACTACAAGGGTGGTATTTCAAGGACGGCTCCACCAACACTGGCGTGCTGGTTTCAAAGCCTCCCACCTATCCTACACATGTAGGGTCAATGTTCAGTGCCAAGCTGTAGTAAAGGTTCACGGGGTCTTTCCGTCTAGCCGCGGGTACGCAGCATCTTCACTGCGATTTCAATTTCACTGAGTCTCGGGTGGAGACAGCGTGGCCATCATTACGCCATTCGTGCAGGTCGGAACTTACCCGACAAGGAATTTCGCTACCTTAGGACCGTTATAGTTACGGCCGCCGTTTACCGGGGCTTCGATCAAGAGCTTCGACCGAAGTCTAACCCCATCAATTAACCTTCCGGCACCGGGCAGGCGTCACACCGTATACGTCATCTTTCGATTTTGCACAGTGCTGTGTTTTTAATAAACAGTTGCAGCCACCTGGTATCTGCGACTGCCAGCAGCTCCAAGAGCAAGTCTCTTCACCGCCGGCAGCGTACCTTCTCCCGAAGTTACGGTACCATTTTGCCTAGTTCCTTCACCCGAGTTCTCTCAAGCGCCTTGGTATTCTCTACCCGACCACCTGTGTCGGTTTGGGGTACGATTCCTTACTATCTGAAGCTTAGAGGCTTTTCCCGGAAGCATGGCATCAATGACTTCACCGCCGTAGCGGCTCGACATCGGGTCTCAGCCTTAGGTAATCCCGGATTTGCCTAAGATTACAGCCTACACCCTTGAACCTGGACAACCGTCGCCAGGCCCACCTAGCCTTCTCCGTCCCCCCATCGCAATAGTAAGAAGTACGGGAATATTAACCCGTTTCCCATCGACTACGCCTTTCGGCCTCGCCTTAGGGGTCGACTCACCCTGCCCCGATTAACGTTGGACAGGAACCCTTGGTCTTCCGGCGAGGGAGTTTTTCACTCCCTTTATCGTTACTCATGTCAGCATTCGCACTTCTGATACGTCCAGCACACCTTACGATGCACCTTCAACCGCTTACAGAACGCTCCCCTACCCAATACATAAAATGCATTGCCGCAGCTTCGGTGTATAGCTTAGCCCCGTTAAATCTTCCGCGCAGGCCGACTCGACCAGTGAGCTATTACGCTTTCTTTAAATGATGGCTGCTTCTAAGCCAACATCCTGGCTGTCTGAGCCTTCCCACATCGTTTCCCACTTAGCTATAACTTTGGGACCTTAGCTGGCGGTCTGGGTTGTTTCCCTCTCCACGACGGACGTTAGCACCCGCCGTGTGTCTCCCGGATAGTACTTACTGGTATTCGGAGTTTGCAAAGGGTTGGTAAGTCGGGATGACCCCCTAGCCTTAACAGTGCTCTACCCCCAGTAGTATTCGTCCGAGGCGCTACCTAAATAGCTTTCGGGGAGAACCAGCTATCTCCAGGTTTGATTGGCCTTTCACCCCTAGCCACAAGTCATCCGCTAATTTTTCAACATTAGTCGGTTCGGTCCTCCAGTAAGTGTTACCTCACCTTCAACCTGCCCATGGCTAGATCACCTGGTTTCGGGTCTAATCCTAGCAACTGTACGCCCAGTTAAGACTCGGTTTCCCTACGGCTCCCCTAATCGGTTAACCTTGCTACTAAAATTAAGTCGCTGACCCATTATACAAAAGGTACGCAGTCACCCCGAAGGGCTCCTACTGCTTGTACGTACACGGTTTCAGGTTCTATTTCACTCCCCTCACAGGGGTTCTTTTCGCCTTTCCCTCACGGTACTGGTTCACTATCGGTCAGTCAGGAGTATTTAGCCTTGGAGGATGGTCCCCCCATCTTCAGACAAGATAACACGTGTCCCGTCCTACTCGTTTTCACTGATAATGCGCTACCGGTTACGGGGCTATCACCCTGTATCGCTGTGCTTTCCAGCACATTCACCTGACGCAAAACTAGCTTAAGGGCTAATCCGGGTTCGCTCGCCGCTACTGCCGGAATCTCGGTTGATTTCTCTTCCTCGGGGTACTTAGATGTTTCAGTTCCCCCGGTTCGCCTCGCAACGCTATGTATTCACGTTACGATAACTGCTTATGCAGCTGGGTTTCCCCATTCGGAAATCCAAGAGTATAGTGATTCTTACCATCTTCTCTTGGCTTATCGCAGGTTAGCACGTCCTTCATCGCCTCTGACTGCCCAGGCATCCACCGTGTACGCTTAGTCACTTAACCATACAACCCCAAGGGGTCTGTTCGTATGGCTCAACAACCAAGGTTGTTCATCTGAGTATGATGAACTGTGTTTCGCCGGACTCTTACACAAGACACTTGAATGTGTGTTGCTTGAGAACTCGTTCTTCATAAAGAAGAACAAAATAAATCAATCTATCGATTGAATTTACTAGTCAGCTTTCCAGATTGTTAAAGAGCATGTGTTTGTTTACCTAAATAAATAGGTATCGAAACCACTTTCTAATTAATTTCGGCCGGGCCGCGCAGGCGGCAAAAAAGCGGACTCAACAAAGTTAACCTTCATTGAATCTGCGTATCCGTGCAGAAAATGATTAGAGAGTGGTGGGCGATACCGGGCTCGAACCAGTGACCCCCTCCTTGTAAGGGAGGTGCTCTCCCAACTGAGCTAATCGCCCTCCGATGTTTTACATCTTCAAAGGAGAAGATGGTGGGTCGTGCAGGATTCGAACCTGCGACCAATTGATTAAAAGTCAACTGCTCTACCAACTGAGCTAACGACCCGTGGCGTCCCATAGGGGAGTCGAACCCCTGTTACCGCCGTGAAAGGGCGGTGTCCTAGGCCTCTAGACGAATGGGACACAAAGTTTGTCAGCGAAATACATTTCGCTAACTTTGTGTAAGCGGAGTGACGAGCTTGCGAGAAGCGACATCATACCGGAACACAAGTTTTTTTCAGGTTTGGGTACCTGAACATGTTCTCTACTTTTCGACCAAGCAATCTGTGTGGACACTGCGTAAAACGCAGTCATATCGTTAAGGAGGTGATCCAGCCCCAGGTTCCCCTAGGGCTACCTTGTTACGACTTCACCCCAGTCATGAACCACACCGTGGTAAACGCCCTCCCGAAGGTTAAGCTATCTACTTCTGGTGCAGCCCACTCCCATGGTGTGACGGGCGGTGTGTACAAGGCCCGGGAACGTATTCACCGTGGCATTCTGATCCACGATTACTAGCGATTCCGACTTCATGGAGTCGAGTTGCAGACTCCAATCCGGACTACGACGTACTTTCTGGGATTCGCTCACTCTCGCAAGTTGGCAGCCCTCTGTATACGCCATTGTAGCACGTGTGTAGCCCTACTCGTAAGGGCCATGATGACTTGACGTCGTCCCCACCTTCCTCCGGTTTATCACCGGCAGTCTCCCTGGAGTTCCCACCCGAAGTGCTGGCAAACAAGGATAAGGGTTGCGCTCGTTGCGGGACTTAACCCAACATTTCACAACACGAGCTGACGACAGCCATGCAGCACCTGTCTCAGAGTTCCCGAAGGCACCAATCCATCTCTGGAAAGTTCTCTGGATGTCAAGAGTAGGTAAGGTTCTTCGCGTTGCATCGAATTAAACCACATGCTCCACCGCTTGTGCGGGCCCCCGTCAATTCATTTGAGTTTTAATCTTGCGACCGTACTCCCCAGGCGGTCTACTTAACGCGTTAGCTCCGAAAGCCAGTGTTCAAGACACCAACCTCCAAGTAGACATCGTTTACGGCGTGGACTACCAGGGTATCTAATCCTGTTTGCTCCCCACGCTTTCGCATCTGAGCGTCAGTCTTTGTCCAGGGGGCCGCCTTCGCCACCGGTATTCCTTCAGATCTCTACGCATTTCACCGCTACACCTGAAATTCTACCCCCCTCTACAAGACTCTAGCCTGACAGTTCCAAATGCTATTCCGAGGTTGAGCCCCGGGCTTTCACATCTGGCTTAACAAGCCGCCTGCATGCGCTTTACGCCCAGTAATTCCGATTAACGCTCGCACCCTCCGTATTACCGCGGCTGCTGGCACGGAGTTAGCCGGTGCTTCTTCTGTTGCTAACGTCAAACACTGCCGCTATTAACGACAACGCCTTCCTCACAACTGAAAGTGCTTTACAACCCGAAGGCCTTCTTCACACACGCGGCATGGCTGCATCAGGGTTTCCCCCATTGTGCAATATTCCCCACTGCTGCCTCCCGTAGGAGTCTGGACCGTGTCTCAGTTCCAGTGTGGCTGATCATCCTCTCAGACCAGCTAGAGATCGTCGCCTTGGTGAGCTCTTACCTCACCAACTAGCTAATCTCACCTGGGCTAATCCTGACGCGAGAGGCCCGAAGGTCCCCCTCTTTGCTCCGAAGAGATTATGCGGTATTAGCCATCGTTTCCAATGGTTATCCCCCACATCAGGGCATATTCCCAGGCATTACTCACCCGTCCGCCGCTCGCCGCCCATAACGTCCCCCGAAGGTTCAGTTATGTCGCTGCCGCTCGACTTGCATGTGTTAGGCCTGCCGCCAGCGTTCAATCTGAGCCATGATCAAACTCTTCAATTAAAGTTTTGGCTCAATGAATACTGTTAATCCATTACCGAAGTAATGAATGAATTGACTGTGCCGAATCTTGCGATTCGATTTGGTCACTCAGTTTCATTGATAATTCTTTTTGACTATCATTTCACGAGTGCCCACACAGATTGCATGGTCAAATTGTTAAAGAACGTTGACTTTCAATGCCTTGGCACTTCGCGTCTCAGCAAGTCAGGAGGCGTATAATACGCGTTTCTGATATCCAGTCAAGACAAAATTTTCATCTTTTTTCGCAGTTGGCGAAAAAGTAAAAACCTTCTGTTGACGTCGCTCACATTGCAATCAGTCGGAGCGAAAGAAAAGCCCGCTGAACCCAGCGGGCTTATCCGTAATTCAAGCCTGGCGATGTCCTACTCTCACATGGGGAGGCCCCACACTACCATCGGCGCTATTACGTTTCACTGCTGAGTTCGGCATGGGATCAGGTGGGTCCATAATGCTATGGTCGCCAAGCAAATTCTTACAATCTTAGAAAGCTGATGTTCTCGCACTACATTCAAGTGCTCATGGAGTCCGTTAAAACCCCTTGGGTGTTGTATGGTTAAGCCTCACGGGCAATTAGTACAGGTTAGCTCAACGCCTCACAACGCTTACACACCCTGCCTATCTACGTCGTAGTCTCCAACAACCCTTCAGGAACCTTATAGGTTCAGGGATGACTCATCTTGAGGCTCGCTTCCCGCTTAGATGCTTTCAGCGGTTATCGATTCCGAACTTAGCTACCGGGCAATGCGTCTGGCGACACAACCCGAACACCAGAGGTTCGTCCACTCCGGTCCTCTCGTACTAGGAGCAGCCCCTCTCAATCATCCAACGCCCACGGCAGATAGGGACCGAACTGTCTCACGACGTTCTAAACCCAGCTCGCGTACCACTTTAAATGGCGAACAGCCATACCCTTGGGACCGACTTCAGCCCCAGGATGTGATGAGCCGACATCGAGGTGCCAAACACCGCCGTCGATATGAACTCTTGGGCGGTATCAGCCTGTTATCCCCGGAGTACCTTTTATCCGTTGAGCGATGGCCCTTCCATACAGAACCACCGGATCACTATGACCTGCTTTCGCACCTGCTCGAACCGTCATTCTCGCAGTCAAGCGGGCTTATGCCATTGCACTAACCTCACGATGTCCGACCGTGATTAGCCCACCTTCGTGCTCCTCCGTTACGCTTT
Organism: Photobacterium sp. DA100; assembly: GCF_029223585.1. NCBI lineage: Bacteria > Pseudomonadati > Pseudomonadota > Gammaproteobacteria > Vibrionales > Vibrionaceae > Photobacterium > Photobacterium sp. DA100. The sequence continues at coordinate 3,692,875 of NZ_CP119423.1, forward strand.
GGGAGGAGACCGCCCCAGTCAAACTACCCACCAGGCACTGTCCGCACCCCGGATAACGGGGCGACGTTAGAACATCAACACTACAAGGGTGGTATTTCAAGGACGGCTCCACCAACACTGGCGTGCTGGTTTCAAAGCCTCCCACCTATCCTACACATGTAGGGTCAATGTTCAGTGCCAAGCTGTAGTAAAGGTTCACGGGGTCTTTCCGTCTAGCCGCGGGTACGCAGCATCTTCACTGCGATTTCAATTTCACTGAGTCTCGGGTGGAGACAGCGTGGCCATCATTACGCCATTCGTGCAGGTCGGAACTTACCCGACAAGGAATTTCGCTACCTTAGGACCGTTATAGTTACGGCCGCCGTTTACCGGGGCTTCGATCAAGAGCTTCGACCGAAGTCTAACCCCATCAATTAACCTTCCGGCACCGGGCAGGCGTCACACCGTATACGTCATCTTTCGATTTTGCACAGTGCTGTGTTTTTAATAAACAGTTGCAGCCACCTGGTATCTGCGACTGCCAGCAGCTCCAAGAGCAAGTCTCTTCACCGCCGGCAGCGTACCTTCTCCCGAAGTTACGGTACCATTTTGCCTAGTTCCTTCACCCGAGTTCTCTCAAGCGCCTTGGTATTCTCTACCCGACCACCTGTGTCGGTTTGGGGTACGATTCCTTACTATCTGAAGCTTAGAGGCTTTTCCCGGAAGCATGGCATCAATGACTTCACCGCCGTAGCGGCTCGACATCGGGTCTCAGCCTTAGGTAATCCCGGATTTGCCTAAGATTACAGCCTACACCCTTGAACCTGGACAACCGTCGCCAGGCCCACCTAGCCTTCTCCGTCCCCCCATCGCAATAGTAAGAAGTACGGGAATATTAACCCGTTTCCCATCGACTACGCCTTTCGGCCTCGCCTTAGGGGTCGACTCACCCTGCCCCGATTAACGTTGGACAGGAACCCTTGGTCTTCCGGCGAGGGAGTTTTTCACTCCCTTTATCGTTACTCATGTCAGCATTCGCACTTCTGATACGTCCAGCACACCTTACGATGCACCTTCAACCGCTTACAGAACGCTCCCCTACCCAATACATAAAATGCATTGCCGCAGCTTCGGTGTATAGCTTAGCCCCGTTAAATCTTCCGCGCAGGCCGACTCGACCAGTGAGCTATTACGCTTTCTTTAAATGATGGCTGCTTCTAAGCCAACATCCTGGCTGTCTGAGCCTTCCCACATCGTTTCCCACTTAGCTATAACTTTGGGACCTTAGCTGGCGGTCTGGGTTGTTTCCCTCTCCACGACGGACGTTAGCACCCGCCGTGTGTCTCCCGGATAGTACTTACTGGTATTCGGAGTTTGCAAAGGGTTGGTAAGTCGGGATGACCCCCTAGCCTTAACAGTGCTCTACCCCCAGTAGTATTCGTCCGAGGCGCTACCTAAATAGCTTTCGGGGAGAACCAGCTATCTCCAGGTTTGATTGGCCTTTCACCCCTAGCCACAAGTCATCCGCTAATTTTTCAACATTAGTCGGTTCGGTCCTCCAGTAAGTGTTACCTCACCTTCAACCTGCCCATGGCTAGATCACCTGGTTTCGGGTCTAATCCTAGCAACTGTACGCCCAGTTAAGACTCGGTTTCCCTACGGCTCCCCTAATCGGTTAACCTTGCTACTAAAATTAAGTCGCTGACCCATTATACAAAAGGTACGCAGTCACCCCGAAGGGCTCCTACTGCTTGTACGTACACGGTTTCAGGTTCTATTTCACTCCCCTCACAGGGGTTCTTTTCGCCTTTCCCTCACGGTACTGGTTCACTATCGGTCAGTCAGGAGTATTTAGCCTTGGAGGATGGTCCCCCCATCTTCAGACAAGATAACACGTGTCCCGTCCTACTCGTTTTCACTGATAATGCGCTACCGGTTACGGGGCTATCACCCTGTATCGCTGTGCTTTCCAGCACATTCACCTGACGCAAAACTAGCTTAAGGGCTAATCCGGGTTCGCTCGCCGCTACTGCCGGAATCTCGGTTGATTTCTCTTCCTCGGGGTACTTAGATGTTTCAGTTCCCCCGGTTCGCCTCGCAACGCTATGTATTCACGTTACGATAACTGCTTATGCAGCTGGGTTTCCCCATTCGGAAATCCAAGAGTATAGTGATTCTTACCATCTTCTCTTGGCTTATCGCAGGTTAGCACGTCCTTCATCGCCTCTGACTGCCCAGGCATCCACCGTGTACGCTTAGTCACTTAACCATACAACCCCAAGAGGTCTTTCGTATGGCTCAACAACCAAGGTTGTTCATCTGAGTATGATGAACTGTGTTTCGCCGGACTCTTACACAAGACACTCGAATGTGTTTTGCTTGAGAACTCGTTCTTCATAAAGAAGAACAAAATAAATCAATCTATCGATTGAATTTACTAGTCAGCTTTCCAGATTGTTAAAGAGCATGTGTTTGTCTTTCGACATCCACTTTCTAAAGATTCTTAAGGAAAAAACCTTAGAAAGTGGCGTCCCATAGGGGAGTCGAACCCCTGTTACCGCCGTGAAAGGGCGGTGTCCTAGGCCTCTAGACGAATGGGACACTATGTTGTCTTTTACTATTAACCAAGCAATCTGTGTGGACACTGCATAAAACGCAGTCATATCGTTAAGGAGGTGATCCAGCCCCAGGTTCCCCTAGGGCTACCTTGTTACGACTTCACCCCAGTCATGAACCACACCGTGGTAAACGCCCTCCCGAAGGTTAAGCTATCTACTTCTGGTGCAGCCCACTCCCATGGTGTGACGGGCGGTGTGTACAAGGCCCGGGAACGTATTCACCGTGGCATTCTGATCCACGATTACTAGCGATTCCGACTTCATGGAGTCGAGTTGCAGACTCCAATCCGGACTACGACGTACTTTCTGGGATTCGCTCACTCTCGCAAGTTGGCAGCCCTCTGTATACGCCATTGTAGCACGTGTGTAGCCCTACTCGTAAGGGCCATGATGACTTGACGTCGTCCCCACCTTCCTCCGGTTTATCACCGGCAGTCTCCCTGGAGTTCCCACCCGAAGTGCTGGCAAACAAGGATAAGGGTTGCGCTCGTTGCGGGACTTAACCCAACATTTCACAACACGAGCTGACGACAGCCATGCAGCACCTGTCTCAGAGTTCCCGAAGGCACCAATCCATCTCTGGAAAGTTCTCTGGATGTCAAGAGTAGGTAAGGTTCTTCGCGTTGCATCGAATTAAACCACATGCTCCACCGCTTGTGCGGGCCCCCGTCAATTCATTTGAGTTTTAATCTTGCGACCGTACTCCCCAGGCGGTCTACTTAACGCGTTAGCTCCGAAAGCCAGTGTTCAAGACACCAACCTCCAAGTAGACATCGTTTACGGCGTGGACTACCAGGGTATCTAATCCTGTTTGCTCCCCACGCTTTCGCATCTGAGCGTCAGTCTTTGTCCAGGGGGCCGCCTTCGCCACCGGTATTCCTTCAGATCTCTACGCATTTCACCGCTACACCTGAAATTCTACCCCCCTCTACAAGACTCTAGCCTGACAGTTCCAAATGCTATTCCGAGGTTGAGCCCCGGGCTTTCACATCTGGCTTAACAAGCCGCCTGCATGCGCTTTACGCCCAGTAATTCCGATTAACGCTCGCACCCTCCGTATTACCGCGGCTGCTGGCACGGAGTTAGCCGGTGCTTCTTCTGTTGCTAACGTCAAACGCTGCCGCTATTAACGACAACGCCTTCCTCACAACTGAAAGTGCTTTACAACCCGAAGGCCTTCTTCACACACGCGGCATGGCTGCATCAGGGTTTCCCCCATTGTGCAATATTCCCCACTGCTGCCTCCCGTAGGAGTCTGGACCGTGTCTCAGTTCCAGTGTGGCTGATCATCCTCTCAGACCAGCTAGAGATCGTCGCCTTGGTGAGCTCTTACCTCACCAACTAGCTAATCTCACCTGGGCTAATCCTGACGCGAGAGGCCCGAAGGTCCCCCTCTTTGCTCCGAAGAGATTATGCGGTATTAGCCATCGTTTCCAATGGTTATCCCCCACATCAGGGCATATTCCCAGGCATTACTCACCCGTCCGCCGCTCGCCGCCCATAACGTCCCCCGAAGGTTCAGTCATGTCGCTGCCGCTCGACTTGCATGTGTTAGGCCTGCCGCCAGCGTTCAATCTGAGCCATGATCAAACTCTTCAATTAAAGTTTTGGCTCAATGAATACTGTTAATCCATTACCGAAGTAATGAATGAATTGACTGTGCCGAATCTTGCGATTCGATTTGGTCACTCAGTTTCATTGATAATTCTTTTTGACTATCATTTCACGAGTGCCCACACAGATTGCATGGTCAAATTGTTAAAGAACAATCCGCTACGTCGCCGGCTTAACTCGCCGTACTCCGTGTCGGTGAGGCGGCATTATAGAGACTTGAATCACTCTGACAAGTGTTTTTTTCAAAAAAACTCCCACCCGGCGATTATTTCTACTAATGTGAGATAAACGCCTCTAATTTCAACATTAGAGGGCCGTCACATTCACTATCTAGCAATTCCAAGTCAATGAAAGTAATATCAATGTGACTTTGTTGTTAAAATAACCAATAACGCCTTCTTATTTTTCTTATGACGATGTAGTTAACTTATGAAATTATCCAAACAATCTCTTATGCCGGTTCTCGCAATCGCCGTTGTTGGGGGCCTAGTATTTAGTTTCCTTCCCATCCTGCCCGGTATTGCCTTTGCTCTTGGCGCTATTTGTACTGCTCTTATCCTGCCCCTTATTCCAACTCAAAATTCCTCTGTAGAGCAAGCTTCATCTCAGGCTAGTAAAACCCTTTATGTTGGCAACCTGCCGTACCGAGCCAATGAAAGTGAAGTGAAGAAGTTATTTTCTGAACATGGTGAAGTCTTTGCTGTTCGCCTAATGAAAGATAAGCGAACAGGTAAAAGGCGGGGATTTGGCTTTGTCGTGATGAGCAGCAGCGATGCAGAAAACGCCATTGCTCAATTAAATGACAAGGAGTATGGCCAACGTACTTTGAAAGTCCGCGAGGCAAATGAACCTAAAAGCGAGGATAATGCAGAGATCTAACCGGTCCTAAATGCATTGTTGCCAAGCTTCTATCGAGTGCCGCTGTGTTGTTACCAGCGGCACTTTTGTATGTAAGGTTGGACTCATTACAGGCGGTTGTTATTTCCCCTAACAAATCCTTCACCCGATTGGCGATAGCTCGTCCAGAATCAATAATAATCACACCACCATCTAGGGCTTGTGAAATTTCCTCTTTAATTAGTGGAAAATGAGTACACCCTAATACAATACAATCAACCTTATCGTGCCAAGGCGCTAAGATCACCTTAAGCTCAGAAATGGAAACAGCTTGGCCACGAAGTTTTTGCTCAGCTATTTCGACCAAGCGGGTTGACCCAATTCTCAACACCTCACAATGACTGGCAAATTGGCTGATGAGTAAATCAGTATATTCACGTTGAACCGTAGCAGGTGTCGCCAATAGGCCAATTACCTTACGCTTGCTAAGAGTTGCCGCTGGTTTGATTGCCGGCACGACGCCAACAACCGGAATCGCCAAACACTCACGGAGTGTCGGCAGCACAACCGTACTGGCAGTATTACAGGCCACAACCACTAAATCGACATTGTGTCGCTCAACTAATAGCGAGACAAGATGCCTGGTACGTTCTATGAGCTCTTCTTCGAGTAATTCACCATAGGGAAAAGCCGCATCATCGAATGCATAGATATAGTGAACGTTAGGTAACTGCGCATATATTTCCTGATATACGGAAAGCCCACCTACACCTGAATCAAAAATCAGTACCCGCTTCACTCTTATTCTCTGCCGTATCACTCACAAGGGGCAACATCATACTGCGAATTTAAGCCTTCACCAAAATAACCACGGTTATTTTTACACTAGACAATAACGCTGATAATGAAAACGGCTCTGTCTTTCTATCCCCGTCAATTCAATCGCCAAGTTCCGTTGAAAACATGGCGCTTCAACCACCAAGGTATGGAATTCACCATCCTCTCCACACGGATCGACACCGGCTGGTAATGAATCGATAAGCGCTCGGCTATACCACTGACCACAGAACCTTCCATCCAATTGGCTGGTGTCAATCGTAGTCAGTAAGGTTTTAATCCCGCGCTGCAGTATTTCATCAGCCAGTAAACGACTGTCTTGCCCCATCAACGGGAATAGACACTGCCAGCCGGCAGGCTCGATATAACTACGGCGGTAGTCGGCTATCCCATTGCAGAACATATCACCAAAGGCTACAGCCTCTATTGCCAACCCACTTTTGCTCAGCCCTTCAATGACCAAAGACTGATAAACCTCGTTTGAAGGAAACACCGCGGGCAGTGGGATTTCAACTAGTGGCAACCCTGTGAGCGCTGCTTGGGCTCGAACAACCTCTAGAGGGGTCGCCTGAAAAGGGACTTCATCCTCAACATAGGTAGTAAAAAGGCCAACCACCTCATAGCGGGTATCATCGAGCAAACGGATTAAGGTCAAGGTCGAGTCCTTGCCAGAAGACCAACTGACAATTGTTTTCAGCGGATGCATAAGAAAATGGCTCCCAAATAAAAGCCACCCACAGGTGGCTTTCTCGATGGTTAGAACTGATAGGTTACCGTAGCATAGTAGCTACGTTCTTGGACGTTGTAAGTTTCCTTAGCAACATAGTCCTCATCGAACAGATTTGCGATTCGGCCTCGAAGAATTAAGTTATCGTTCAAGTAATAGCTTGCAGCCAAGTCAACCAAGGTGTAAGCATCCAAAGTCATGGTGTTCGCTGCATCTTCATAGCTCTTGCCTTTGAATAGCGCACTGACATCAAACTGCCACTGGTCGAGGAAATAGGAGACATTCCACTTGGCATTATGCTTAGAGCGGCGGATCAATTGCTTCTTGGTGCTACTATCTTGGGCGTCCAGATAGTCATAACTGATATCGTGGTAAAGCGGTCCCGTATTAAATCCAGCGGTTAGCTCAACACCCTTGATCTCAGCTTCATCCACATTCATTGGCTTCCAATCACTAAATTCATTGTTCGGGTCAATAGGAGCCCATGCAATCAGCTGCTCAATGTCAGATTGATAGGCCGTCACCCGCCAGTCCACTACTTGGTGCGAGCCTGAAATTGATACTTCGTAATTAGTTGACTCTTCTGGTTCAAGATCGGGATTCCCAGAGCCCGGCCAGTAAAGATCATTGAATGTCGGTGCCTTAAACGCGGTACCGACATTGGCCGAGATCTGATAGTTCGTTAGGAAGGAATAAGCCGCAGCGAGCTGCCAGGTATTATTGCGGCCATAGCTATCATTATCATCAGTTCTCACACTGCCTTCTAGCTGCAAGCCCATATCGTTGCGGTAAATAGAAGTCAGGTACAGCGCCGTATTGTCACGCTCGTCCTCGGTGAAAGGCGTCGTACTATTGGAAACTGAATCACGATACCACTCAAATCCCCCTCCCAACTCCAATGCAGTATTGAGCTGGTAGTGATTTTGCCAATTGACCACATCCCGTTTGGTTTTGATCTTACTCCCGGCACTGATATCACTAAAATTGCGGGCTTCATCCTGATTCTGGGCGATAGTTAATTCACTGATAAAGCGATCACGGGTATAACTGGCTTTCGCCGCCACGTTATACAAAGAGGATTCACTTTGAGCATTCGGCGTTGAGATGAAGTCCCCCGTTACAAAGTCAAAATAGCCATCATCATATTCACTTTCACCGTCATGGTAGTAACCTTGGAGACTAACTTTCCAGTTCTCATTGAGCTGAGTGCCAATTTCCGCAACCACATTACGGTTCTTGAAACCATCATCATCTTGCTCGTAAGGCTCTTTACGGGCTGAGAAGCCATCGGCCTGCTCACCTTTAAGGGCTATTTTACCCCAGCTATTTTGGCCTATCGCCCCGGCAACTGAACCACCCAGCAGGTAGTAATCATCACTGCCAGCACCAGCAGTAACCTCTGCCAGGGTTTCACCAGGCTGGTAGGCGGTAATAATATTGAGCACACCACCGACCGCATCAGAACCATAAAGTGCCGCTCTTGAGCCTCGAATAAACTCGATACGTTCAATCCCCGTCAAGGGGATTTGGCTAAAGTCAGCACTGCCCAGCGTCGCACTGCCAATTCGAACACCATTGATCATCACTAATAGATGACGTGAGGTCGTACCGCGAACATACACCTCGGTGCTTTGGCCATAACCGCCAGAAACAACCTGTACGCCCGGCAAGCGGCGAAGCACCTCAGCCAGTGACTTAGCTTGGATTGCATCAATTTCATCTTTGGTGACAACAGAAACAGGAGCAATCACATTCTTAACTGATTGCTCAAATCGGTTAGCGGTCACTACCATGACTTCGTCGGTAGACGTGTCGGCAACAACCATAGACGGCAGGCACAACGGTGCCAACGCCACTGCTAAAAGCGTTTTTTTCATTATGTAGATACCTTAAGTCGCGTTGATTACTGAGCCATTGCTCGGCTCGGTACACTGGTCGGTCTTCGGACTTAAGAGCTTGGCCGGACGGCCACCTAGGCAACAACTTCCCACTTCAGCCACCTGCATTGCACAGATTATAGAAGCAGTGTTTGGAACTGAACGTCCATGTGCTTTCGTTCTCTATCACCGCTGCGCGTCAGTCACGGAGTTTCACCGTGTTCCCCAGCCTGCAAGCAGGCTAACCAGCGCAATTGCATGCTAATTATCCTACATCCCAATGTCTAGTTGTTATTGCTTTACAGCTAAAATAACGGTTGATTCACGATTTTATCCGGTCCAGCACTGGACATCAGTCAGCAATACAATAAAATCTGGCGCTCTTATTTTGAGCAGTTTGAGGCAACCTTTATGGCATCCACCACTATCAATCCGGCTGAGTACCAATCACAGCTAGATGAAAAAGCAGCGCGTATTCAAAATATCTTTGCCGATTTTGAAACACCAGAGCTTGAGGTGTTTGCCTCTCCTGCCGAGCACTACCGTATGCGTGCTGAGTTTCGCGTATGGCACGAAGGTGAAGATCTCTACTACATCATGTTCAACCAAGAGACTCGTGAAAAATACCGCGTTGATCAGTTCCCTGCGGCTAGCCGTCTCATCAATGATCTGATGCCTCTCTTGGTTGAAGCACTAAAACCAGTAAAAGCGCTTCGCCACAAGCTATTCCAGGTTGATTTCCTATCGACCCTGAGCGGCGAAATCTTGGTTTCCCTGCTATACCACCGCCAGCTAGATGCCGAGTGGGAAAAAGAAGCCAAGGCACTAAAACAACGCCTGAATGACGAAGGCTTCAAGCTGAACTTCATTGGTCGTGCCCGTAAGCAGAAGATTGTGCTGGACCAAGAATTCGTGATCGAGAAGCTACAGGTCAACGAGCGTGTACTGACTTACAAGCAGGTGGAAAACAGCTTCACCCAGCCAAACGGTGAGGTTGCCCAAAAAATGCTGGAATGGGCAGTTGACTGTACCCAGGACAGCCAAGGCGACCTGCTTGAGCTCTACTGTGGCAACGGTAACTTCTCGCTAGCCCTTGCCCAGAACTTCGAGCGTGTGCTGGCCACAGAGCTGGCCAAGCCATCGGTTGATTCAGCCCAATACAACATTGCCGTAAACAATATCGACAATGTACAAATCATCCGCATGTCCGCGGAAGACTTTACTGATGCAATGGAAGGCCGCCGTGAATTCCGTCGCCTGAAAGATCAAAATATCGACCTGCAGAGCTATAACTGCAACACGATTTTCGTGGATCCGCCACGTTCCGGGATGGATGAGGGTACGTGCCGTATGGTGCAGGGCTATGACCGTATCATGTACATCTCATGTAACCCGGAGACACTGAAAGACAATCTGGACATTTTGTCTGAAACGCACCGTATTACCCGCTTTGCCCTGTTCGATCAGTTCCCATATACCCACCATATGGAAGCTGGGGTGCTGCTCGAGCGCAAATAAAGACAACAAAAAAGGCGCCTATCGGCTGTCTCTTATGCACAAATCCCCGAGCATGCTCGGGGATTTTTTTTGAACTCACTTTCGAAGTTGTGATCTGATCATTTAATAGCTATTAAATGGATGATTAAGATGGATAAAAATACTCATGAACAATGGGCAGATATGCAATTTGGGCAAGCTAACCTCAACGACCCTAGACGAACTCAGCGTTTAGTCTCTTTAGCGGCTTCACTTGCTCAACAGCCAGGAGTTGCTGTGTCAAAATTATCTCTCTCACCTGCTGATATGGAAGGGGCATACCGGTTTATTCGTAATGACCATATCGAACCAAAAGATATCGCTGAGGCGGGGTTTCAAGTAACAGCTCAAAGAGCCGCAACCCATCCCATTTTACTCGCCCTTGAGGATACAACCGCTTTAGTCTTTAGGCATCAATCGGTTAAAGGTGAACTAGGGCATATTAATCAGGGAGATAATAATCGAGCTATCTTGGCACATTCGATTTTGCTTTTTGCTCCACAAAACCACGATATTGTTGGCTTAATTGAGCAGCAAATGTGGACCCGTGACATATTGAAACGAGGCCAGCGACATCAACATGCTTCGCGGCCTTACAAAGAAAAAGAGAGCTATAAGTGGGAAAAGGCCTCTCAGAACATGGTTGAACGATTAGGCACTAATATAGATAAAGTGATTTCAGTATGTGACCGTGAGGCTGATATCTACGAATATCTGGCGTACAAAGCGCAAAATAATCAACGATTTGTTGTGCGTTCAATGCAGAGCCGATGTATCAAAGAGCATGACAACAAACTCTATGACTATGCTGAGCAATTACAAAATGCGACGCCTAAAGTCTTGCATATACCTCAAAAAGGGGGACGTAAAGCGAGAGATGTCGTCCTTGATATCAAGTACGCAAAAGTCACACTGAAAGCACCAGCCAATAAATCATCTCAGCCCGATACCGCTATGTATTATGTCAGTTGTGTTGAACAAGGCGATAGAAAAGACAAGCTCGCTTGGCACTTACTGACATCTGAAAGGGTCACAAAAGCAGAAGATGCGGAACGCATTGTCAGCTATTACGAACACCGCTGGTTAATTGAGGACTACCATAAGGTCTGGAAAAGTGAGGGGACAGGAGTTGAAGAGCTCAGAATGCAAAGTCGAGATAATTTAGAGCGGATAAGCGTCATTTTAGCATTTATAGCCACACGTTTATTACAGTTACGCTTTATGAGAAAAACGTGTTCTCAGGCTGATCATAACTGTGAAAAGGTATTGAGCACACAAGCTTGGAAGTTGTTGTGGTTGAAAATGGAGAAGAAAACCATTCCCGAGTCGCCACCCAATATATCTTGGGCTTATGAAAACCTTGCAAGAATGGGGGGATGGAAAGATACCAAACGAACAGGAAAGGCATCAGTGAAAGCCCTATGGGAAGGATGGTTCAAGTTACAAACCATCCTTGAAGGCTATGAGCTAGCAATGTCTCTTGACCATCAAAACTTGTGATCAAGAGACAGCCTATCGGCGCCTTTTTTTACCCTCGATACCGAGGAAACGATTAAGCTTCAGGCTGGGATTTAGGCGACATGATACCTAGCTTGTACGCCACCCAAACCAGTAGACCCAATGCCAAGATAAGTGGCAGGAAGTTAGAACCCATATCCGGTACCTGGGCACGGATAAATGCCGAATAACCAAATGCACCTACTAGGAAACAGGCAAATGCAATTGCCGGCGTGCCTTCAGCCATCGGCTTGCTCAAGTACTCCTGATACAGGCAGTACAGAGCCAATGCAAACGCAATCACTGGGAAGATAGAAAACGCCACCGCGCTTGAAGTAAACACTGCCAGTGTCGCATTACCACACAGGCCAGCTAGCAATGACAATACCAGCGTTTTGCGTTCAGCTTTAGTTTGTTCCTTGTTCATATCCTTTCACCAAGATAAAAAAGTTAGAGTTTTTGCCTGAGCTCTCGACGCTCACGCTCTTTACGGTACCAATAAGCACCTTTTGCAATCATTCTCAATTGCATAATCAATCTTTCTGCATGCTCTGCACGGGCATGGTTGTCCAAGTCCAGCGCCTCGGCCCCTGAGCTAAAGACCAAGGTGACCGACGCTTCTGCCTGGGTAAACGCCTCATCATGGGTCACGCCGGTTTTGGCCTCGAGATACTCGCTAAGTTCCGCAACAAAATGCTGAATTTCACGAGCAACCGCAGCACGGAATGCTGGAGAGGTACCCGAGCGCTCACGCAACAGCAAACGAAACACGTTCGGGCTGCTTTCGATGAACTCCATGAACGTCTCCACCGACGTACGGATCACGCTGCCCTCTTTGGCAATACGCTGACGAGCCTGGCGCATCAGCTGGCGTAATATCAGGCCACCCTCATCGACCATTGTCAGCCCAAGCTCATCCATATCTTTAAAGTGACGGTAGAACGAGGTCGGTGCAATACCGGCCTCTCTGGCCACTTCCCGCAAGCTTAAATTAGAAAAGCTACGTTCGGCGCTCAATTGATTGAAGGCAGCATCAATCAGCGAACGGCGGGTTTTTTCTTTCTGCTGAGCCCTGATTCCCATGGGGTTTTTGTTTCTCTTTGGATTATCTTGCGTCAAATTAATAGTCACTATACGCGCTTTTTCACTGCCATCAAAACATAGTAAATCCTGACCGACGCTTAATCAAAGTCGTTCTTGCCAGTTTTTCTAGTCGCTCACAAAGTCCACAACCAGTCAGGTGACGGCGAAAACCTCCACCAACCTCCAACTTTTGCTGCAAAAATAAATCGGCAACGTGATCCTCCGCTCCCTATCGCAGCACACTAATTCTACCTTGCTTTAGAAGAAGTTAAAATAACACGCTAGCAATGTTGCCAGGATGATAAATAAGGCCAAGCATGACGAAAAGCAAACACTCTTCCACCCAACACTTTGATGCCATTATTATTGGCAGTGGTCCAGGTGGTGAAGGAGCTGCCATGGGGCTGACCAAAGCCGGATACAATGTGGCAATAATTGAACGTGAAGACAGTGTTGGTGGCGGCTGTACCCACTGGGGAACCATTCCTTCCAAAGCGCTACGCCATGCTGTCAGCCGAATCATCGAATACAACCAGAACCCGCTTTACTGCAAAAATAACTCAACCCTACACAGTACCTTCAGCCAAATCCTTGGCCATGCCCAAGATGTGGTCAACAAGCAAACCCGAATGCGCCAGGGCTTTTATGATCGCAACCAATGCACCATTATCTTTGGCGAAGCCAGTTTCACCGGCAGCCACAATGTGGTGGTGAAAAAAACGGACGGCAGCCGGGAGCACTACAGCGCCGACAAGTTCGTCATTGCCACAGGGTCTCGTCCCTACCAGCCGAGAGATGTCGATTTTACCCACGGCCGGATCTACGACAGTGATTCGATCCTGCAGCTCAAGCACGATCCCCGACATATCATCATCTATGGTGCCGGTGTCATCGGCAGTGAGTACGCGTCGATTTTCCGCGGTCTCGGGGTCAAGGTCGATCTGATCAATACGCGGGATCGCCTGCTGGAGTTCCTTGACAACGAGATCTCCGACTCGCTGTCCTACCATTTCTGGAACAGCGGGGTGATGATCCGCAACGGTGAAGTCTACGACCAAATTGAGGGAACGGAAGATGGGGTGATCCTGCACCTGAAATCCGGCAAGAAAATGCGTGCCGATTGCCTGCTCTATGCCAACGGCCGCACCGGTAATACCGACAAGCTGAATTTGGACAAAGTTGGCCTAGTGCCCGACTCCCGCGGCCAACTCAAGGTCAACCACAACTATTGTACCGATATCGAGCATATCTATGCCGTGGGCGATGTGATTGGTTACCCGAGCCTTGCCAGCGCTGCCTATGACCAAGGCCGCTTCGTTGCCCAGGCTATCGCCAATGGTGCGGCAGAAGGCCAGCTCATCGACCATATCCCTACAGGCATTTATACCATTCCGGAAATCAGCTCAGTGGGTAAAACCGAACAAGAGCTGACTGCCGAAAAGGTGCCATACGAGGTTGGCCGTTCGCAATTCAAGCACTTGGCCCGGGCCCAGATTGCCGGGACCGAGGTGGGTAGCCTGAAGATCCTGTTCCACCGCGAAACCCGTGAGATCCTCGGGATCCACTGCTTCGGTGAGCGTGCTGCCGAGATCATCCATATCGGCCAGGCGATCATGGAGCAAAAAGGAGAAGGTAATAACATTGACTACTTCGTCAATACCACCTTCAACTACCCAACCATGGCCGAGGCCTACCGAGTCGCCGCTCTCAATGGCCTCAATCGGTTATTCTGAGTGCCCGACGAAAAAAACGGAGCCGCTTGGCTCCGTTTTCTACTTGCTAATCACTGATTTCCATCAACCGGTCATCCGGCGTCAGGATCGATGACCAAGGCAGGCTTTCATCACCCAAGGTGATAAAGTTAGGGTTTTCCAGCGTATCCCGCTCATTGTAGGACAATGGGGTCAAATGGGTGTTGAGGATCCGGCCGCCGGCTTCCTCGACAATACACTGGGTTGCTGCTGTATCCCACTCACCCGTAGGGCCAAGGCGCAAGTAGCAGTCCACCGCCCCTTCCGCGACCAAGCAGGATTTAAGCGCGGCAGAGCCAAGCGGAACCAAGTCGTAATTGAGTGCCGGATCTAACCGGCTAGTAATAGCAGCAATATCCTGGCGACGACTGATAGCAACAGCAATCGACTGGGTCGGTAGCTCGTGCTTGTGGGTAGATATACGAACGGTTTCTCCTTCCGGTGTCGTTTTCCATGCCCCCTTGTCTTGATAAGCGTAATACGCCACACCCGAGACCGGAGCATACACCACACCCATTATTGGGGTATTGTTATCTACCAAGGCGATGATAGTGGCAAAGTCACCGCTGCCCGCGATAAATTCCTGTGTCCCATCAAGTGGATCCACCAGCCAGTATCGCTGCCACTGGGCTCGCTCAGCCAGCGGGATATCAGAGTCTTCTTCCGACAATACCGGAATATCCGGAGTTAACTCCGACAAACGCTGTACCACCAGCTTGTGCGCCGCCAAATCGGCACTGGTCACCGGGGTATTGTCATTCTTAACTTGTTTTTCGAACTGACCGCGCTGATAGATATCCAGGATCACCTGGCCCGAAGCTCGGGCAATATCGATAACTTGTGGCAACAGGTTAGATAAATCCATACTCGCTCCTATTTTCCAAGTTGTTTCAGGGCCAGAAACAGGGCCGTAATACTTCTCGCCTCGGCAAAGTCCATGTGGTGCAGCAGCTCTTCGGCTTGGCTGAGCGGCCAGCGGACAATTTGCAATGGCTCGGGTTCGTCACCGTCGAGTTTTTCGGGGTAGAGCTCCTGAGCCAGGAATAGCGTCATTTTGCTCGAGAAATACGACGGTGCCAGCACCACTTCCTTTAGCGGCTGCAACGCATTAGCACCAAAGCCAATTTCTTCTTTCAGCTCGCGATTAGCGGCTTCGGCTGCAGATTCACCATCGTCAATCAGCCCCTTAGGGAAGCCTAGTTCATAGCGCTCGGTACCGGCGGAGTACTCCCGGATAAGCAGTAAATCCCCCTGCCCGGTTACCGGTACAACCAACACTGCATGGCGTCCCGAAGGCTTCATCCGCTCATAGGTGCGCTCAACACCGTTTGAGAACCGCAAGTCAAGCGACTCAATCTTAAACAGTCGGGATTGGGCAACGACTTCCGTTGCCAAAATTTCAGGTTTGTTGTGTTCCACAGCCATGTAATGTCCTATTCCTGGGAAAACGGGTCACCGCAAATAATGAAGCGGTGACCAAGACAATAACTGCTATTTAATGGCATGCCGCGAAGGAAATAAAGTAATTTGTAGGGAAAACGTTAACCCGACTATCAAAGTCGGGTATTACGTTTAAAGGCGCCCGTTGTAAGAAATTTTGTACTGGCCCCTAGGATCGGGGTTACCCAGCCACTTGAGTTGCTGGCCAAGTTGCGGGGGAAACTGAGCCCCCGGCTTAAACCAGCCAGACAACGAATATGCATTGCCCGGCGCAAGAGTGGCCTGCCACTCGCTGGCCACATCCGCCGAAGACTGGGATAAATCGGCCACCAACTTGCCTTGGTCGCAGGTTAGATCGGCAATAACCGGGCCGGGATCTAACGCTCCCAACGGAGAGGAAACTTGTGCCGCCGTCCATGCCAGTGCACCGTCGAGTTGAGCACAGTATGGCGCTTCAAACCGGTAGTCCCGCAACGTAAGCTCCAGGTTGCCGTTAACCACTACAGGAAGAGCGGTTGGGGAATACTTCATAGCCTCGCTGGCAGGCATAGAGATCAGCAGATTCTCGGCAAACGGCCCACTGCTGCTATAGCCAACAAGGCCACGGCCTTGCAAGCTCATCTCACTGCCCTGGCCAAATCGGACATCCAGCTTTAGCTTGCCGGTCAGCAGCGAGAGTACTTGCATATCCCATTGCACCCGGCCGAAATTCCTCCCTTGCCAACGGATCTGGCTCGCCGAGCCCTGCCAAGGCGTACCGCGTACCCCCGACACGTCCAAGCCCCGGATCTGCGGAGCCTGCTGCCAGACCCAACTGGCGGGAATATGTGCAACCAGGCTTCCGATCAACACCGCCCCGAACGAGGCCCCCAGTAATAACTTATACTTCACTTTTACCCCCGCCCTAACTGCAAGCGGTTAACTTCTACCACACCCGTACGATCGGCTTTCGACACATCCAGGAACTGGGCTTCAATACCGTGCTCATCACGCAGGAATGCCAGCCAATTAACCAAGGTGTTAAACGGCAATGGCTGTACCCATACCTGGACAGCTTCACTGCGAGGTTGCATCCGGATCAGCTCGATATTGAACTGACGAGTGGTTTCATTGATGACCTGATTCAGCCCCTTATCACTCACAGATCCTGTCGAACCGGTTGAACCACGCAGCGACAGAATTTCGTCAGCCTTGGTCGATACCCAGCTCAATAACTGATGCTCGCTTTGCAGACGACGCTCGGCGTTATCTGCACTCGTCGCCAAAGGTTGCCATATTCCCCAATACAGTACGGCGATAAACAGGGCAATCCCACCGCCTAACACCAGGCGCTGCTCTCGCGAGCTTAACCCTTTCCACCACGCATTCATGACTTTCTCCTTAGCACGATGGCACCGGTTACCTGGTTACCTTCCCGGTTCAACTGACCGAGTTCAACCTCGAAGTTTTCATCGAGCAAAGTTCTCAGCTGCTCGAAATGTTGGAACTCAGAAGCCACGGCCTGGAAGCGCATTTCCTTGCGGTTCTGATCGTAGCGGAAGTTCTGTACCGATATCTGCGATACCTTTGCCAAAGACGGCTGCAACTCAGCCAACCAGTGCAAAATGCCTTCCGAACTACCACCGCCTCCCAGGCGTGACAGCTCACTGTTCATTTGCCGCTTGAGGTAACTCTGCGACGGCACACGCTGGAATTGAGGCAGTACCTGGCGGAAGATACGCTCGCTCTCAGCTTTATAGGCCTGCGCCTGCTGCTCCATCGCCCGTACCGAAATGACATGTTCAGCTACCATCACGGCAATCAATACCCCGGCGGCGATGGCCACCTTACGCCATGGCTTGAGAAACTTGCGCCAAGCTGGCTGTTGCTTGTATTGACCGGACAGCAAGTTCCCCTTGCTGTCAGCCGCCCCCTGCGCAAGGAGCTGCATCACCAGCTCCGGGGTCTCGGCCTGCCACTGGCCCGGCATGCCTTCTGGAGCCGGGGTATAATAATGCACCACGAGCTCTTCACTCGCCGTAGCTTCATCCTGCTCAAGGTCAGTAACTTTGGGCTCTGCCTCTTCAGCCGCATCCGCTTCCGTATCCTGGCTGGCCCAGAGCAACTGCGCCTGCAGCCATGGCGCCAGCCAGGCGCTGTCTGCCCCAACCCCCAACGATTCCGACTGGCGGATCAGCCACATACCATCGAGTTCTGCGGCTGTGAAACCATTGTCGAACAGCGGCAAGCACAGACAGTCCGGGATCAGCGCCTTGATTTCAATACCGGCATCTTCCAGGGCCGCCAACCACAGTGCGACCTTCTGGTGTTCAACCACCGCCACCTGCGCCGTGTCACCTCTTTTCTGGAGCAGGTGTACATGCAAGTTGTCGACATCCTGAGCCAGCTCTTCCTCCAGCAAGAACGGCAGTACCGCAGACAACTGCCGGCTGCTTCCCGCAGGGATAGCGACCTCAGTCATCAGCACATCAGCAGCGGGCACCAGAGCGTAAACCACGCGCTGGTTGGCATAATCGGCAATCTCGCCCAACTGGCTTAGCGTATCAAGCTGGCCCGATGCGATGACTTCTTTCTGTTGTGGCGACCAGACAAGCCATTGCACCGGCTGCTCAGCTCGGCTACCTAGCCTGATTGTCAGAAATTCGCTCACTAATTCCTCCATAGCGGCGACGTACTACCGTCACCGAATCTTCACTGTCTCGTTTGAGCAAGGCCACCAGCCTCACCCTAGATCGATCGACCAATACCTCGGTATCCATCTGAAAATAATCACTGCTGACCGCCAGGAATTCCTTGGCCTGATCCTTTATCGTGGCATCGATACTGGCGATCCGAGACTCCCCGAGGAAGTCCTCGACATTGTCCCAGCCATCATAGGGCCGGTCGGCAATCAATTTCTGGGCATCCGACAACGACAGCCGTGATGAAAACAGGGCCACCAAAATTGGCGCTTGATGCTCATAAAGCGTATTGACATTAATGGCCAATGTGGTGGTCGGAATCGCACATACCTGATGGCGGACCTTGTCAAAAATCGCAGCCGTTACGCCGTTGACCGCCCGTAGTTCACTGGCATCCGCCATCCAATCTCTTGGCGGCAAATAAGGTGGGCGAAAGCCCTCGTAAGTACTATCGCCGGCACCAAAAGCTGCATTGACCTTTTCGTCCGGATCGACATACTCCCATACCGAATCCGCCACCACCTCGGCGTCGTAACTTTCGACGCCGGTCTCTTCAATCAAAGTCTGCAATACCGACACGATATAAGGCTTGGTGCTGCTTCCTGTTGTCGGTTGTACACCCGACAGGGCATTGAGGTTAAAACACGCCTGGCGATCAATGATATCGCCCACAGCCTCCCCCCCATCGAGCGGATAGCGCTGGCCGCGAGTCGCCCAGGCCTGGCTCAGGTTGACGGTATCACTGTCTTCTATCCCCTGCTTGATGGCCACTTTAGCCAGCTCTTCCATCCCCTGCGCATACCAATAGGCCTGCTGGTTCTGGATTTGATTTTCAACCCGGTAAAAATTCAGATGCAGTCTTTCGGTCATCTGGACCGCCAGCAGGGTCATCAGCGCCAGCAGCAGCAACACCACAATCAGGGCAACCCCCCGCTGCTGCCTGAACGGGGCGTAGTTATTCTTCATTGCCGACCTCCAGTGCCGAGGCCGGCAGCATATACACACGTTCGATATCACCGTAATCTTGCAACGTTAGCTTGATCATCACCCCTTCCGGCAAGGCGGCAGGTTTATCCCAGGTTTCCAGCCACTTCTTGTCGCTATAAAACCGAAATGACATTTCCTCGACCCCGGGCAAGATCGCCCGAATCAGCGCTTCACTGCCCACCACACTATCGGGGTAACGGAACCAGACCCGCTCTAGCTGCTCATCGACGATGCGGTAACCAACCTTGACGTTCTCGCCGCGCGGGAACATCTGTTGCGGGTTCTGCCAGCCTGTGCGGGTGAACAAAATACCGAAGCTCGACGAGTCCAGCAGGTACTCACTGCTCTGGAAGATTCTATCGCTGGCCGTCTCGCCCTGGTTACGCACCTTGCGCGCAACGACTTGACGAAAGTCATTATCCATCATCAACATCGCTCGCTGGATTTCTTTGAGCCGCTCACTGTGTTCGCGTGACTGCTCGTCACTGCGCTGCACTCCGTTCATCACCTGGTAGGCCGACAAACTCAACATGGCAAACACCGCTATCGCGACCAACACTTCCAGCAAGGTAAAACCACACTGACGAGACAGGCGCTGACGGGAAAAAGGATTAATTCTCAACATACGTTCTCAACGTCACCACCGACTTCTTGCGCGCTTCATCTGTTGCCACAGTAACATCCAATGCGCGCAGGTAACCGTCAGCTGTTTGGGTACTTTTTATGGACCAGTACCACTCACGCCCAGCCAATTCTGATTTTCCTCGCCTGACCGATGTCGGGATTTGCCCCGACAGTCTGATCTTGGCCATTTCATTGTCGGCGACCATGGCGGCAAAAGTTTTCTCCTCAAGGTACCCCAGGGTATTGAGATGCTGGCTCACCGCTTTCATCACACTGAGCGCTGCGGTAGCAAACACCGCCAAAGCCACCAGCACTTCCAGCAAAGTCAGCCCCCGGACGCGCCGGGCTGTCGATAACTGTCTCACGGCTGGGTGTTCTCCTGCACACTAGCGATAGTCTCGCCCGGTGGTAACAGAAAGAGTTGCCCCAACTCATCAGCCTGTACCCGCCAAAACTGATTTTCACCCGTCACTTCAAACTCCAATGTAAAAGGGGTGTACTCGCCACTGGCCATCACCACCACCTGGGGTGGTTTGATCTTGTCTTTGTCAGTTTGCTCAGCAAACAAGTCTTCGTTAAACAGCGAGCCCGGCTTGAACAGGCGATCCTGGTCCTGCCAGGAGTAACTGCCGATCTCGACCACCAAGCGGATCTCGTCGGGCATTTCCACCTCAGTGAAAAATTTTGACGACTCCACCGGCTGCCAATCCTGACTGGTTAGCTGAAGAAACTGATACCGATTACGCTCTACCCGGACACCGTAGTCATACCCGTTGAGCAAAGCATCCTCGCCCAACAACTGGACGAGGTGGTGGAAGCGCGCAGCTTCCTCCCTGACTTTGTCTTCCTTGCTTTCTGGCAAGGATACCAAAACCGCCACGGCACTGGTTGCCAACAGCACCAGTACCAGCAGTATCTCTATCAGGGTAAAGCCCGCTGCACGCCTACTCATCATCACAACTTAGAAGTCCAGCATGTTCCAGTTGCCGATATCCGTATTGATACCTTCACCGCCTTCCTGGCCATCAGCCCCCAGGCTGAAGATATCAACCGCGCCATGCTCACCCGGCATCACGTACTGGTATGGGTTACCCCACGGGTCGTTCGGCAAACGGCGGATGTAGCCACCATCGCGGTAGTTGCGCGGCTCTGGGCTAGAAGATGGCTTGCTAACCAGTGCCTCGAGACCCTGATCGGTAGTTGGGTACACGCTGTTATCCAGCTTGTACATATCCAGCGCCTGCTCTAACGCACTGATATCGGTCACGACTTTCTGCTGGTCGGCTTTTTCCTTGTTACCTAATAGGTTAGGTACGACCAAGCTGGCCAACACCCCAAGGATAACGATCACGACCATGACTTCCAGCAGCGTAAAGCCGCGTTGTTTGCGTTGCATTAAAAAACCTCCAAAAAAAATTACATTCCGACCATATTGTTCAAAGCAATGATCGGCATAAGGGTAGCAATAACAATAAACATCACGATGCCAGCCATCGCGACGATCAATAAGGGTTCAAAAATCCCCAGCGCCATATTCACCAGCGACTCAAAATCACGGTCCTGGTTATCAGCAGCACGAGTGAGCATCTGCTCCAGCTCACCACTGCGCTCACCACTGGCGATCATGTGCAACATCATCGGGGGAAAGAGTTTGGTTTGCTCAAGCGAGACCCGCAGGCTTGAGCCTTCACGGACTTTGTCTGCCGCCTCTCGGATCTGCTGATTGACCCAAGTGTTGGTCATCACATCCGAGGCCACTTTCATTCCTTCCAGTAGGGGAATGGCACTCGAGGTACAAATAGACAGGGTCCGGGCAAAGCGTGAGGTACTCAGGCCACGAGCGACTTTCCCGATCACTGGCAAACGCATAACCCAATGGTCCCACTTCAACCTGAAGTCAGGACGTTTTAGGGCCATCTTAATGAGTATGACCAAAGCAGCGATCCCTAGCAGGACTGCCAGGCCCCAGTTTTGGACAAAGTCACTGGCGGCCAGCAATACCTCGGTAATGGTCGGCAGTTGCTGTCCCATCTGGACGAACTGATCGACAATCTTCGGCACTACCGTCGCCAACAAGAAGGCCACCACCGCAATTGCAATGATGGTCAGCATGGTTGGGTAAATCATCGCCTGCATCAGCTTGCTGCGCATTTTCTGGCGATTCTCGGTGTAGTCTGCCAAGCGGTTCAGCACTGTATCCAGATGACCGGATTTTTCTCCCGCCGCTACCATGGCACGAAACAGCTGATCGAAAATATGCGGATACTCCGCCATCGAATCCGACAGGGTATAGCCTTCAACCACCCGCGAGCGCACGGCCAACAGCATGTTTTTCAGCCTCGGCTTTTCGCTCTGCTCCGCCACCGCTTTCAAGCACTCCTCTAGCGGCATCGAGGCCTGTACCAAGGTCGCCAACTGGCGGGTGATCAATGACAGCTCCGTGGTGCTGATCCCGCGGCGCAGCTGAAAGCCGCCACTGGCTTTTTTCTTCTCGCGCTCGTGGGTTTGCACCACTTCAACCGGAATCATCCCCTGCTCACGGAGCTGCTGGCGAACTTGCCGTGCGGTATCGCCTTCGAGGACCCCTTTTTTCTGGCGCCCTTTGGCGTCCAGGGCTTTGTATTCAAACGCCGCCATCGGTTAACCCTCCTTGGTAACCCGCATCACTTCCTCAAGGGTAGTGATGCCGGCCTTAACTTTCGCCAGACCATCATCACGGATACTTGGGGTATGGGCGCGAATGGCTTTTTCAATCGCCATCTCACCGGCCTCACCATGGATCAGCTCTTGCACCTGATCATCAATCAGCAGCAGTTCATGAATACCAGTACGGCCACGGTAGCCTTTGTTATTACATGCATCACAACCTTTGGCATGGTAAAGCGTCAAGCTTTCTTCGGCCGGCATACCGAACAATTTCTTTTGCTCGCTATCGGCTTCATACGGCTCACGACATGTTGAGCACAGGGTACGGACCAAGCGCTGGGCTAACACCCCCAGCAACGAGGAAGACACCAAGAAAGGCTCGATCCCCATATCCCGCAATCGGGTAATCGCCCCCACAGCGGTATTGGTGTGCAACGTTGACATTACCATGTGACCTGTCAACGAGGCCTGCACCGCAATCGACGCAGTCTCAAGGTCACGGATCTCACCGACCATCACCACATCCGGGTCCTGACGCAAGATAGCACGCAGGCCACGGGCAAATGTCATGTCAACTTTCGGGTTGACCTGGGTCTGGCCGATACCGTCGATATCAAATTCGATCGGATCTTCAACGGTCAGGATATTGCGCTCCTTACCATTGAGCTCCTGCAGGCCGGCATACAGGGTGGTCGACTTACCCGAACCAGTCGGGCCGGTGACCAGGATAATGCCGTGCGGTCGCTCGATGAGATGGCGGAAGTTGGCATGGTTGGCCTCGGTCATTCCCAAGCTGTAGAGATCCAACCGGGTGGCATTCTTGTCAAGCAGACGCAACACCACCCGCTCTCCGTGGGAGGACGGCATGGTCGACACACGCACATCCACCGCACGGCCACCGATACGCAACGAGATACGGCCATCCTGCGGGACCCGCTTCTCGGCGATATCCAGCCTTGCCATCACCTTGATACGCGATACCAGCAGTGGTGACAGTTTGCGGCTCGGTTGCAACACCTCTCGCAGCACACCATCAACCCGGAAACGAATCGAAAGCACTTTCTCGAACGTCTCAATATGGATATCCGACGCGGCCTCTTTGATCGCTTCAGCCAACATGGCATTGATCAATTTGATGATGGGCGCGTCATCTTCCGACTCCAGCAAGTCTTCGGTTTCCGGCAGCTCTTCGGCCAAGGAGAAGAAGTCGTCACTGTCCGAGCCCAAATCTTCCATCAACTGGCGGGCCTCTGACGAGTCACGCTGGTAGGCTTCGGTCAGCTTGAGTTCGAACGCCTTGTCTTCCAATTCTTGAGGGACAAAACTGCCACCGGCAACCCGGCGGATTTCCGCCAGTACCGCACCCGACAGCTGGCCGCTGTAATACAGGGCGACGCCCTGATCCAATGCCTCAAGCACCACCCGGTGGCGCTTGGCAAAAGAGAATGGCAGCCGGAACAGCGGCTGCTTATCCGGTTCCTGGCTTACATCATGCATTACTGATCACCCTCTAGCTGGGCTACAAAGGCACGCACCTCTGGTGGCAACGAGATATCCTCGCCATATTTCGGCAATACCGGGATAGCGGTTTCCGGCATCAAGCGCAGCCCCTTATCCGCTTTGTATAATTGCTCTGCACGGATGTAGTTGTACTTGCGCTGGGTGATCCCATCGGCTGTCACCCCGTCGCGAATAATGGTCGGCTTGATAAACACCATCAGGTTGGTCTTACCCGTGGTGGTGTTGGTGGATTTGAACAGGTGGCCGAGAACCGGAATATCCCCCAGGATCGGGATCTTCTGCTCACTCTCGTTGGTCTGCTCTTGGATCAGCCCACCAAGTGCCAGCATCTGACCGTCTTGAACCAACACACTGGTAGTCAGTTGGCGCTTGGAGAAACGAACATCGACCGCCCCATCAGCCCCCAGTACGTTGGAGACTTCCTGCTCGATTTTCAGCTGAACCGAGTCCCCTTCGTTGATCTGCGGGGTAACGTTCAGCTTGATACCCACTTCCTTACGCTCAACGGTCTGGAATGGGTTATCATTGTTCGAGCTCGACGTCGAGCCGGTCACCACCGGGACTTCCTCACCGACGATGAACGAGGCCTCGCCATTATCCATAACGGTAATACTCGGCGATGACAGGATATTGGAGTTACGATCCGAGGCAACGGCATTGACCAGCATGGTCCAGTCGCCCATCACGATCCCCAGCGCAGCGCCGTTTACCCCGCCCAGCACCGAAGCCAAGGTACTGAAGTCACCGTCTTCGGTAATAGTACGGGTCTCTTCCTGGCCGGTATTCGGGTTAATGAAGGTTTCCGTTCGCGTCGATTCTTGGGCTTCTTCCAAGCCAATCGCATACTGGGAAATAGGCACGCCCGAGTTACCGAACTGGATCACCCCACCGTCGGTGGTTCCCCACTGAACACCAAAGTTCACGCCATCACCTTCGGCCAACTCGACGATCATCGCCTCGATCAGCACCTGGGCACGGCGGATATCCAGCTGGGCAATGATGTTTTCCAGCGCACGCATGATATCCGGCGGCGCGGTCAAGATCAGCGAGTTGGTATCAACATGGGCCGATATCATCACCTGGGAGTTACTGCCTGCAGTGGCTTTGGCATTACCCTGCTTTTCAGCCTGCAGGTTATCGGATACACCTTTAAGCACATCGACCATCTGTTCGGCATTGGCATATTTCAGGTACACCACCCGGTTATTACCCGAAGAAGCCATCTCGACATCCAACTGTCGGATCAGGCGACGCAACCGGTCGCGCACCTGCGGATCACCGGATAACAGAACCGAGTTGGTACGGTCATCCGCGACCAATTTAGGCTGCAGGAATTCAGGTGTCGATTTGGCATCGGCCGTCTTGTTCAGTGCATCAACGATACGGACCATTTCAGCCGCCGAGGCGTGATACAACTCGACCACATCAATCTCTTTATCACCGGCCCGGTCGACCCGCTCGATGATTTCTGCCAACCGGTTAACGGTCGCAGCACGGCCGGTGATCATAATGATATTGGCCGGATCATAGTGCACCACGTTACCGGCACCGGCATTGTCATTGAGCTGGCGCAGCAATGGCGACAATTCACGGACCGAGACATTGCGAACCGCGATCACGCGAGTGACCACCTCATCACCCCTGATGTTGGTATCATCACCCACTACTGGGATAGCCGAAATCTTGGCGTCCTTGTCTCGGACCACCTTGAGCACACCGTTGTCCATTTCAACCACGGCAAAGCCATAGACTTCGAGCACATTCAGGAAAAACTGGTAGTACTGCTCGTCGTTGAGCAGATCATAACTGCGGACATTGACCTGACCACGCACCGCCGGATCCACGATGATGGTTTTCTGCAGGTTACGCCCGACGATGTTAATAAATTCCTGAATGTCTGTTCCTTTGAAGCTGGCACTAAACTCACTCGCCAGTGCAGAACTGCACATCAAGCTGCCTAATAACCAGAGGGCGCTTTTACCCATCCATTTTTTCACAAAAAACTCCTGCGCTATCGCATGTTCGCTTTGGGCTACTACTGCAGCTCAATATAAATATCGTGTAGCTGACCTTCTCGCTCGACGGTCAAGGTAAAATCGGACGCATCCGACAGTTCGGTCCACAATTTCGCCATCACCGCGGCATCAGTCAGATCATTGCCGTTGAGGCTAACGGCCAAGTCATCGGCCTGCAGGCCCACGGCATCAAACAACGCCCGGTCCTTGCCAGGATTGACCCGGTATCCCACCAACTCGCCATCCCGTTTCACTTGGGACAGGCGAATGTAGCTAAATAAGGTTTGCGGCTTTTCCAGGATTTCCTGCTTGATGCGGCTCAGATCCGAGGCTGGCTCCTGCGCGTCCTCAGGCTCGGCGTTTCGGGATGGCGCCGGACGAGCGGGTTGCACGGCACGCTGTGAGGCCTTGTTGAAATCGACCCCGTCCAGCATCAAGGTTTCGTCACGGCCACTATTACGGATGATCACCCGATCCGGGTAGACCGCCTGCAACGTTGCGCGGGTACCTTCAATGGCCTCATTCAGGCCATAGGTGTTTTGTTTACCTCGGTGGGTGATCACGGCCAACGCCGTTTGCGGGTTACTGCTGGCCACTAGGCCAACCAGAGTCAGGCTAAGGCGGGTCTGGGGGGCATCCTGTTTCACCGGCTGCTTGCGCTCGACCACCGGAGCATTTTCCTGAAAACGCCCGAACAGGTTCATATTCAGCACCTTGGCAACTTCTGCACGATCGTTGCCCACACCGGACGATACAGCCACGGTGGAAGCCTGCCAGCGGGCTGGGGCTTGGGTTGGCTGCAGAGCAAGCCAGACCATCCTGCCAAGTACCCAGGCGAGCATCACAACCAGCACCCAAGTTAGGAAGCGAGTCAATGAAGAGATTGAGATCTTGCTTTTCGACTGCAAGGTCCCTAACCAATTTGCTGTAACCATGAAAAATCCATCATCCTGCGGAAATAAAAACTAGCGCGTTATACCAAAAGGTAATATCAAAACGTATTACTGCTTTTTGAGCCGTGTGATTCTCTGCCTTAGTTTACCAAAGAGAGCCCAGAAAGTTTCCACTACTATCAATAGACTATCTTTTTTATGTGACTTATTCCCATTTTACGGTTGAAATCCCGATCCCATATCACCATTTAAAAACTCTCAATGCCTGCTGACGCTCTGTCAGCAATGTGGTACTTTTAGCGCCCTTTAGGGTTAAGGAGCATACTGTGGGCCAACAAACATCTCATCAAGACAACGTTCAAATCCGTCTCGATAAGTGGTTATGGGCGGCACGCTTTTACAAAACCCGTTCTATTGCCCGCACCATGATCGACGGCGGTAAAGTGCAATATAACGGCCAGCGCTCCAAACCCAGTAAACTGGTTGAAGTCGGTGCTGAGATCCGTTTACGCCAAGGCAATGATGAAAAAACCATTATTATAGAAAAACTCTCAGACACCCGCCGCGGTGCACCTGAAGCACAAACTCTATATCGGGAAACCGACGAGAGCGTCAAGCGCCGTGAAGAGCATGCCAACATGCGCCGCCTTCATGCCTACGGCAGCCCGAGTCCCGAGAAGCGCCCTGATAAAAAGCAGCGTCGCGATATAATTAAGTTTAAAAGTCATTCCGACTAAGGGTATTAGTTCAGTGTAGCGCAGAAAAGTTTCGTTATGTTGATGTGGAATACCCAATTTTGGTCAATGAGATACCTGCTGGAGAAATCAAGCTAATGACAAAAGATAGTCTATACCGTTACCTGTTTGACGGTGTATCCGTACGTGGTGAACTGGTTCAGTTGGGCGACACCTACCAACAGATCATTTCCAGCAAGGACTACCCAGCCCCAGTGCAGAGCCTGTTGGGCGAGCTGCTGGTCGCGACGAGCCTGCTAACAGCCACGCTGAAATTCGAAGGTTCGATCACCGTCCAGCTGCAAGGTGACGGTCCGGTTAAGCTGGCTGTTATCAACGGCGACAACGACCAAAAACTCCGTGGCGTTGCCCGCTGGGACGGTGAAGTACCAGCCAACGGTACTATCCATGACCTGATGGGCAAGGGCCATATGGTGATCACCATTACTCCAACCAAAGGCGAGCGCTACCAAGGCGTAGTTGGCCTGGAAGGCGACAGCCTTGCGGCCTGCCTAGAAGGTTACTTCGAAAACTCCGAGCAGCTGAAAACTCGTATTTGGCTGCGCACTGGCGAGCATGAAGGCAATGCCAAAGCGGCCGGTATGCTACTGCAGATCCTGCCAGACGGCCAGGGCCACGAAGATGACTTCGAGCATCTGGAGCAACTGACAGAAACAGTGAAGAACGAAGAGCTGTTCGGTCTGGAGCCGCAAGATGTCCTTTATCGCCTGTACCACCAGGAGACCGTGAAGGTCTTTGACCCGCAGGAAGTGAGCTTCCAGTGTGGTTGCTCTCGCGAGCGCAGCGCCTCGGCAATCAGCTCTATCGAACGGGCCGAAGTCGAGCGTATTGTTGCGGAAGAAGGCAAAGTCTCACTGCACTGCGACTACTGCGGTACAAGCTATGACTTTGATAGTATTGATATTGCCGCCCTGTTCGAAAAAGCAGCAACCAACAACAGCAACCAGGTGCATTAATTATTCAGCATAATTAAGCCTGAAACTGACTTACAAAAGCCGGACTTTGTCCGGCTTTTTTTTTACCTGAAGCACACTTTTTCTGCTCAAGATGTAAGCAAATAACATGCTAACCCTCGCTTTTTTCAGGAAAAATATTAATTTTTAGAGCTGGCGCAAACACTTCACATCGCGATAAAATTACCACCTACAATAAATTCAAGACTTTTACTCAAGTGTAACTTTTTAGTGGTTAATTTTTGATAAACCTCCCTGAATTACCCCTTTAGGGTTGCTAGCATGGTCAACAGTTAAACAACATCTTACCCAAGGAGCACCTATGACTGTCATGAACGTCGAAAAAAAGGTTGCAAAAAAATTAGATCTATCTCAATACGGTATCAACAATGTTACAGAGATTGTTCGTAACCCAAGTTACGAAGTTCTGTTCGAAGAAGAGACCAAGCCAGGCCTAGAGGGATACGAAAAAGGTATCGTTACCGAGCTGGGTGCCGTCGCTGTCGATACAGGCATCTTCACCGGCCGTTCACCGAAAGATAAGTTCATCGTCAAAGATGACACCACCCGCGATACCATGTGGTGGGCAGACCAAGGCAAAAACGATAACAAGAGCATTGGTGTTGAAGCGTGGAACGATCTGAAAGAGCTAGTGACAGGCCAGCTATCCGGCAAGCGCCTGTTTGTGATTGACGGTTTTTGTGGGACCAACCCAGACACCCGCCTATGCATCCGGATTATCACCGAGGTTGCATGGCAGGCCCACTTCGTGAAAAACATGTTCATCCGTCCAACGGAAGAGGAGCTGGAAACTTTCGAACCTGATTTCGTGGTCATGAACGGTGCCAAATGCACAAACCAGAAATGGGAAGAGCACGGCATGAACTCCGAAAACTTCACGGTGTTCAACCTGACGGAAAAAATGCAACTTATCGGCGGTACGTGGTACGGCGGCGAAATGAAGAAGGGTATGTTCGCAATGATGAACTACTTCCTGCCGCTTCGTGACATCGCATCGATGCACTGTTCTGCCAATATGGGTGAAGACGGTGATGTGGCAGTGTTCTTCGGCCTATCCGGCACCGGTAAAACTACGCTGTCGACCGATCCTAAGCGCGCCCTGATCGGCGATGACGAGCACGGCTGGGATGATAACGGCGTGTTCAACTTCGAAGGCGGCTGTTACGCGAAAACCATCAACCTGTCCAAGGAAGCCGAGCCAGATATCTACAATGCGATCCGCCGTGACGCCCTGCTAGAAAACGTCACTGTACGCAGTGATGGTGCTATCGACTTCAATGACGGCTCGAAGACTGAAAACACCCGTGTTTCTTACCCGATTTACCACATCGAAAACATTGTTAAGCCGATCTCCAAGGGCGGCCACGCTAATAAGGTTATCTTCTTATCGGCCGATGCCTTCGGCGTATTGCCTCCGGTTTCCAAGCTGACGCCAGAGCAGACCAAGTACCACTTCCTGTCTGGCTTTACCGCCAAACTGGCTGGTACTGAGCGCGGTATCACCGAGCCAACACCAACCTTCTCGGCGTGTTTCGGTAATGCGTTCCTGACCCTGCACCCAACCAAGTACGCAGAAGTATTGGTTAAACGTATGGAAGCAGCAGGTGCTGAAGCTTACCTGGTTAACACCGGCTGGAACGGCTCTGGCAAGCGTATCTCTATCCAAGATACCCGTGCCATCATCGACGCTATCCTAGATGGCTCAATTGAGAAGGCGGAAACGAAGAATATCCCAATCTTCAACCTGGAAGTCCCAACGTCGCTGCCGCATGTCGACCCAGAAATCCTTGACCCTCGCGATACCTACACTGACCCGCTACAGTGGGAAAGCAAGGCGAAAGATCTGGCCGAGCGATTCATCAACAACTTTGAGAAGTACACCGACAACGACGAAGGTGCCTCTCTGGTTGCTGCAGGTCCACAGCTAGACTAACGGCCAGCCCCTAACAGTAAATCACTAAGCCCCTCTTACGAGGGGCTTTTTCGTTAATCCACCGCAAATTTTCTCGCCCGGCGCTTGCAGCCATGGTGAAATTGCCGCCTAATAATCATTCCCGCAGCGACGGTTGTGCTGAGGGGGAATTACTAGGAGTCGTCGGATGCTGGAAGCCTCTATGCGTTTTATTGGGAAAATCATCGCCACCTTGATTGTGCTCATTGCTCTGGGAGTCACCATCGTCCTGGCCCTGCTGCACACCCCCTATGCGGCGCCGATGCTCAGCCAAGCCGTCAACCGGCTGACCCCCTATACCTTAAGCCTCGCTGATCTGCGCTATCATATTCGGGATCCCTGGCACCTCACTGTCAACCGTCCTGTCTTGACACTCAGCGATGGCCAGCCACCTATCACCGCCAACCGGCTCTCCCTGTGGCTCAACCCTGCTTCCCTGACCCAATTTACGTGGCAATTTGACAGTTTGCTGATTGACGAACCGGTTGCTCACGCCCTGCAACTAGATAGCTTGAGACTGCCAGAGATATACAGCCGGCGCCTCGCGATCAGCCGGTTGAGCGTTGGCACCTCCCCAATTACCCTCCAGCAAGGAGAGCTCCAACTAGACAACTGGCATTACCAACCCAATGACCCAGCTCCTTGGTGGCAGCAGTTCGACGGAAATTTCCAATTAGCGGCCGACGATGTCCAATGGCAGCAGTGGCAAGCCAGGCAATTGCTGCTTGATGGTAGCCACAGCGACACCAAATGGAAGCTCAACGGTTTTTCTCTCGACTGGCAACATGCCAGCATCAATGGCCAACTTGACATTGCGACCGACCAAAAGACGCTAGATATCCAGCAGATCACCTTGTCCGGCCTACAGTTGCAAGACCGCGGGCTAACCCAAACACTGCAACATCAGCTCGAACACTGGGCCTCACTACAATGGCAGGCAACACTTCATCGAGTCGATATTCTCGACAGCAGCATCGAGCTCCCCACAATCAGCCTCAACCACGCCAACCTTTCCCTGACCGACTGGCATTGGCCCGGCTCCGCCTACTCGCAGCAGAAAGCCTGGTTATCATTCAATGCCGAAAGTGGCAGTTGGCGGCAGCAGTCATTTACCGATCCCCTGCTGGATCTGAGCTTCACCCCCAACGCCGTTATTCTCAATGGCGCCTCCGTCAACGCACTGGAAGGGTATTGGCGTGTAGAAGGCAAGGTTTCCCCAGGGACACTGCAATTAGATAACCTCACAAGCAAGGGAATCAAATGGTTCTTGCCCGCCGATTGGGCTAGCCATCTCTCGCAGGCACTCTCTCCATTCAAGCAGATCGATATCCGGTCACTGGATATTGGCTATGCTCAGCTAACGGCTGCTGACAGTGATATCCCCTGGTATATCAACGGGCTCAACCTCAGCGGTAGTGACTTAATACTCCACCCACAACCCTTATTCAGGCTCTGGCATGGCAATATTACCGCCACAGCCAGACAAATGAGCCTTAATACCGTCGACTTATACGAACCACTTATTGACATGGCAAGTGAGCAGGGCCTGTGGCAATTAAAGCAGGCCTTCTTGCCATTCAAGGACGGGTTGCTAGAAGCGACGGGGCAGCTGAATCTGAGCCAAGAAGGGCAGCCATGGCAGGCTGCACTCCAGGGTGATAGCCTGCCAGCCAATATATTGCCGCAATGGCTATCTGTGCCTTGGCCGGCCAGTGGCCGTATCGATATTACCGCCGCCCTTCAGGGGCTCGGCCAGAACTATACCAGCCTGGCCCATAGCCTGAACGGCGAACTACGGGCAACATTCCGCGACAGTGCCGTTGAGCAAGGCGGCCGTTCACTATTCGATGCCTGGTTAGAGACATCTCTATCTGAGACGCCCCCTTTAGCTAAGACAGCAGAGACGGATAAGCCCACACCACTGGCAATCACACCGCTTCAGATCACCAGTGACCGGGGAAGAATGACCATTGCACCGCTCAGTATTACAGGCCAAGAGATAGACGCGGTATTAAAGGGGCAATGGGATTTGGCCAACCCCGCCGGACAGTGGCTGGAACTGGAGGCAAAGTTAGGCTGCCAGCACCTGATCCGGCGCTGGCAGGATGGTCAGCAAACAGTATCCGGCTCGCTGTGTGACGGCAAGAGCATATAGGTACCGGTAAAGGTCGAGGCCAATTCATCGCCGCTGTAAACATTGACCTTGACGATGGCCCGGCCCTTGCGGTTCGTCGCAAGGCGCTCAACATCGCCCTCGAGATCCTCTACGGTCACCACAGCCCGCGGGCGTTCTTTGACCGGAGAGCGGTAGCGAATATGGCTGTCGACCAGAACAATATCCGCTTTATATTTGCGCTCTTTCAGTAGCATCCAGACAAAGCCCCAGCCAGCGAGGGTCGCCATGGTAAAGATACTGCCGGCGAACATATTGGCTTTGGTATTGAGATTGGCGTTGATCAGGGCACTGACCTCAAAGCGGTAGCCGGTGTATTGGCTGATTTTCACCCCCATGCGTTCGCTGATTGGGATCTGGGACTGCCACAACTCCTGCAGCTCCTGGCACCAATCAGGATGGCGCACCACTTCCGTCAGCGGATCCAGATGCTTGAGCATTTGCTGATGCCGCACCGGCCCCTTTTCTTCACTCAGCTCGCCTTGGTTAGTAAAGCCGCTACGCAAGTAGAACGGGATCGCGTCCTCACGGGCATTACACACCAATCGCTTCGCCCCTTCCTCACGGGCTAATGATTCCAGCGCCATCAAAACAATCGCCCCCATCCCCTGGTGACGGTGGTCGGGGTGCACTGCCATATAGCGGATCTGGCCATCGTTATCCGGGGTCATATACAAGCGGCCAATGGCAATCGTCTGGCCGCTATCACTGACAATCATCCGGTGACAGCTCAAATCATCATAAGCGTCACGCTCAGAGCCCACTGGCATATGCCAAGGCTCACGCAGCATCCGCCAGCGAAAATCATAATAGCTAGCCAGCTCTTCTTCCGTTTGTGGGGTGACAAGTCGAAACATGAAATCCTTCTCCAGCGTTCCTGAGGCAAAGGTGCCTACTAGATAATTATACCTGCAACCAGAAAGTTACCGGGCCATCGTTGAGCAGTGCCACTTTCATATCGGCAGCAAAGATCCCGGTTTCCGTCTTGATCCCCGTTTCCTTGCAGCAATCAACAAAGTATTCGTACATCTTCTCGGCATCCTGCGGTGCGGCACCGTTGGAAAAGCCTGGACGCATCCCCTTCTTGGTATCCGCCGCCAACGTAAATTGCGAAACGACCAACACACTGCCCCCGGCCTGCTGAACATTGAGGTTCATCTTGCCGTCTTCATCTTCGAACACCCGGTAGCCCAGCACTTTTTCGCGCAGTCGCTTGGCCTTGGCTTCATCATCGCCTTTCTCTACGCCAAGCAGCACCAGCAAGCCTTTACCGATAGCGCCAGTCACCTGGCCATCTACCGTCACGCTCGCCTCGCTCACCCGTTGGATCAGTGCAATCATTCGTTTTTACCTTTTTCTGTTGTCTGTTGAATTTCAGTCTGTTGATCTGGCGGGGGCTGAAGTTCGGATAATTCAGCCCGGGTCGGCACCGTCGTCTGCCACCCCTTGGCTTCTGGATGCCAGTGGCTCTTCTCGCCAAGGCTGGCTGTAATTTCGGCCCCGAACAACACAATACACCAACACAGGTACACCCAGACAAATAAAATTGGCACCACCGCCAGGGCACCATAAATCACCTGATAAGATGGGAAATTGGTAATGTAGAGGGCGAACCCTTTCTTGCTCAGCTCAAACAAGATACTGGCAATCACCGCACCAACCAAGGCATGGCGCAAGCGAACCTTGGTATTGGGGACCAAGAGGTAGAGGCCCAGAAATGCACTGCTTGACATGATCACCGGCAGCCAGCGCAAGGAGCGTTGGAGCAGGCCGTTAACTGCATCACTGCCGAGCAGGTTGAGCGAACCGAGGTAGGAGCTGACGGCGATACTACTGCCGACCAAGATCGGCCCGAGAGTGAGTACCATCCAGTAAATCGAAAACGAGATCACCGGGCGGCGCTTTTCATGCACCCGCCAGATATAGTTGAGCGACTTGTCGATCGACGAAATCAGCATCATTGCCACCACGAACAGGGCTGCCACCCCCACCGCGGTCATCTTGCCGGCATTGGCAACGAACTCGTTGAGGTATTGCTTGACCACCTCCCCGGCGGCCGGAACAAAGTTTTCAATCACGAAATTTTGCAGCAGCTCGCCCAACCCGGCAAAGACCGGGAAGGTCGATAGGGCCGACAGCACCACGGTGATCAGCGGCACCAAAGACAGCAGGGTGACATAGGCCATCGAGCCTGCAGTCACCGTCAGCCGGTCATGGCCGATCCGGTGTTGCAAATACCCGGAAAACGCCATCACGCTGCGTGCTCGCCGCCGCCACCTATGCTTGCTAGTTGTTGGTTTGTCAGCCATAGTCATGTCATTATTTGCTTGTATTTACTGTCACTTTACTCATATTAGGACACATGGAGTCAACTATGCCCTACCTGCTTGCGATCCTTCTCAGCCTCACCGCCCTGACGGGTTGCCAAAGTGCCTATTATTCAGCCATGGAACAAGTCGGCATTCACAAACGCGATATTATGGTCGACCGGGTCGAGGATGCCAACGAAGCCCAGCAAGATGCCCAGCAACAATTCACCAGTGCCCTCGATGCCCTCAAGGCGCTCAACCAATTCGACGGTGGCGATCTAGAAAGCGCCTACAACCAGGTCAATGACCAATACGAGGCCAGCAGCGACGCGGCCGAGAAAGTCCGCGAGCGCATCGCCGCCATTGAAGATGTTGCCGACGCCCTGTTCGAGGAGTGGCAGGATGAGCTAGCGCTCTACAGCAGCAGTAAACTGCGCCGCGACAGCGAGTCCAAACTCAACACGACCAAGGCTTCCTACCAGCGGATGCTGAGCGCGATGCACCGGGCCGAACAGAAAATGGATCCCGTTCTCGATACCCTACGGGATAATACCCTGTATTTAAAGCATAACCTCAACGCCGCCGCCATCGGCTCCCTGCAGGGCGAGTTCCAATCGCTGCAACGGGATATCCAGCGGGCGATCACCGATATGGAGGCCGCCATCACCGAGTCGGAGCGCTTTATCTCTCAGTTGCAACGCAGCTAGCGGGATTATTCCTGTTTGAGCCGGGCCAATAGCCATGTGGCCCGCTGCTCGATCCCCCCCCACGGTACATCAACGACTTCGTAGCCGAGCTCGCGGTAGGTCGCGATAAGTTGCCGGTGGATCTGCTCGGCCTCGGCAAAACTGTGCGGCCGCTCGTCATCCTGGACATAGATATCGCCATGCGGCGCACAGACAAAGACCGTCGGGAAGTAGCCCTTGGCCATTGCCTGGTAATGTTCTTCCACTTCGATGCCACCGATAGTCAAGTAGGCACAGATATCGCCAATTGCCCGGTCAACAAAGGCCGGCATGGTTCCACGCTTGGCCTGCTCGCGCTGGTTGCTCATCCTATCGAGGCAAAGCGCGGCAAAGCGGGGCAGATCCGTCCAGGGCAGCACACCGCCAGGCAGGGCCGCCTGCTCGCGGATCAAGGCTCGGGAGACTTCCGGGAAAGTCATGTACCCGCGCCGAGCCAAGGCGTCGAGCAGCGAGGTTTTCCCTGCTCCCGGTCCCCCGGTAATAATGATGGGTTGCATAGTCGTTCTTCTTTTTTTTTGTAGGGTTCAGATACAACAATCCCCCCATGGTAGCACCGATGGGGGGATGGTTTAACGGCTAACAGCTAGCAATTATTTTGCTGAGCGGCTGGCACGCTTACGATCGGTTTCCGTAAGTAGTTTCTTACGAATACGGATGCTTTCAGGTGTTACTTCCACTAGCTCGTCATCATCGATGAACTCCAGTGCTTGCTCAAGCGTGTACTTGATCGGCGGAGTCAGCACCTGCGCGTCATCGGTACCAGATGCACGAACGTTAGTTAGCTGCTTACCTTTCAGGGCGTTAACCGTCAGGTCGTTGTCACGGCTGTGAATACCGATGATCATACCTTCGTACACTTCTACACCGTGACCGATGAACAGGCGACCACGCTCCTGCAGGTTAAACAGGGCGTTAGTCAGGGCTTTACCCGCTGCGTTAGCAATCAACACACCATTGTTACGCTGACCGATGGTACCGCCTTTGTGTGGGCCGTAGTGGTCAAACGTGTGGTACATCAGGCCAGAACCAGAAGTCAAGGTCATGAACTCAGTCTGGAAACCGATCAGGCCACGAGAAGGCATCATGAAGTCCATGCGCACACGGCCTTTGCCATCTGGAGACATGTCAGTCAGCTCACCCTTACGCAGGCCGATGTTCTCCATGATACCGCCCTGGTGCTCTTCCTGGACATCGATAGTCACGGTTTCGAACGGTTCCATCAGCTGATCATCTTCTTCTTTGATGATAACTTCAGGACGAGATACCGCTAGCTCGAAGCCTTCACGACGCATGTTTTCGATCAGGATAGACAGGTGAAGTTCACCACGGCCAGAGACGCGGAACTTGTCCGGGTCTTCAGTTTCTTCAACGCGCAGGGCAACGTTGTGTACCAATTCTTTCTGCAGGCGCTCAAGGATGTTACGTGAAGTGACGTACTTACCTTCTTTACCAGCGAACGGAGAAGTGTTTACCTGGAACGTCATGGTTACTGTTGGCTCGTCAACAGACAAAGCAGGTAGCGCTTCAACCGCGTTCACGTCACAGATAGTATCAGAGATCTTTAGCTCACCCAGACCGGTGATTGCGATGATGTCGCCGGCAGTCGCCTGCTCAACTTCGTGACGCTCAAGGCCAAGGTAGCCAAGGATCGTGCCAACTTTACCGTTGCGGGTTTTGCCGTCTGCACCGATAACAGTCACTTGCTGGTTCGGCTTCACGCTACCACGGGTAACACGGCCTACACCGATAACACCCACGTATGAGCTGTAGTCAAGCTGAGAAATCTGCATCTGCAGGGCACCGTCAACATCAACGTCAGGTGCAGCAACGTTGTCAACGATAGCCTGGAACAATGGTTCCATGTCATCGCCAGTCTCGCCTTCTTCCAGCGTTGCCCAGCCGTTAAGTGCTGATGCGTAAACAACCTGGAAGTCCAGCTGCTCGTCGGTCGCACCCAGGTTGTCGAACAGGTCGAAGACCTGATCCATCACCCAGTCAGGACGCGCGCCCGGACGGTCGATCTTGTTGATAACCACGATTGGCTTCAGGCCGTGGGCAAACGCCTTCTGGGTTACGAAGCGCGTCTGAGGCATTGGGCCGTCAACGGCATCAACGATCAGCAGTACAGAGTCAACCATCGACATGATACGCTCTACTTCACCACCGAAGTCGGCGTGTCCCGGGGTATCTACGATGTTGATGCGGTAATCATTCCAGTTAATCGCTGTGTTCTTGGCAAGAATGGTAATACCACGTTCTTTTTCGATGTCGTTGGAATCCATTACGCGTTCTTCAACTTCACCGCGAGACTCTAACGTGCCAGACTGCTGAAGCAGTTTGTCAACCAGGGTGGTTTTACCGTGGTCAACGTGCGCAATAATTGCGATATTTCTTAATTTATCGATCTGTGGATTAGACATGGATTCACATTCACTCAGAACATGCAGCGACCGGATGGCGCTACTTGGTTAAAAAAACGGCTCATAATCTAACAGATTTTACGCCAAAACCCACGTAATATGTGATTTATATCACCGCCTTTTTTATCTCCCCCGCTCTCACCGTGCGTTTTTCCGCATACCTAGCGAGTAAAGTACTAGCCCAACCGGCTTGCTGCCGTGCTTTTTCCCTCTCCGCCGATTGACAATATGCCGCGGTGGGCTAATGTAGATACGCGCACCAGAAAGGGGAATACGCCCCACCACGCACCATAATGGTGCAAGCATTCCCCAAAAAGGTGCAGTTGATGGATAAATTCAGCCCGGAATACCGACTAAGTGCGCTATTTTGGGGCTTTTAAAAGTTGGCACGGTTCTCGCAATGTACTTGGGCAATAGAGCAGAACACGCTCATTCCTAATTTGTTGCGGCTAGTTGCCCAACCTAACACCGGAGGTTACTCAAGATGTCAGTAGAAAACGTACTTGCGCTGATCCAGGAAAACGAAGTTAAGTTTGTTGACCTACGCTTTACCGATACCAAGGGTAAAGAGCAGCACATCTCTATCCCTGCCCACCAGATCGATGCTGACTTCTTCGAAGAAGGCAAGATGTTCGACGGCTCTTCTGTTGCTGGTTGGAAAGGTATCAACGAATCAGATATGGTGATGATGCCAGATGCAGCGAGCGCGGTACTAGACCCGTTCACCGAAGATGCAACCCTGAACATCCGCTGTGACATCCTAGAGCCTGCTACAATGCAAGGCTACGACCGTGACCCACGATCTATTGCCAAGCGTGCGGAAGATTTCATGCGCTCAACCGGCATTGCCGACACAGTACTAGTCGGCCCTGAGCCAGAGTTCTTCCTATTCGACGACGTGAAGTTCGCGACAGACATGTCAGGCTCTTTCTTCAAGATCGACGACGTAGAAGCAGCCTGGAACACAGGCTCTGACTTCGAAGGCGGTAACAAAGGCCACCGTCCAGGCGTTAAAGGCGGTTACTTCCCAGTCGCTCCGGTTGACTCATCACAGGACATCCGTTCTGCCATGTGTCTCATCATGGAAGAGATGGGCCTGGTCGTTGAAGCCCACCACCACGAAGTTGCGACGGCGGGCCAGAACGAAATCGCTACCCGCTTCAACACGCTAACAACCAAAGCCGACGAAATCCAAATCTACAAGTACGTGGTGCACAACGTCGCTCACGCATTTGGCAAAACAGCCACCTTCATGCCTAAGCCACTGGTTGGCGACAACGGCTCAGGTATGCACGTCCACCAGTCACTGGCGAAAGACGGTGTTAACCTGTTTGCAGGCGACAAGTACGGCGGCCTGTCTGAAACTGCGCTTTACTACATCGGCGGTATCATCAAGCACGCTCGCGCAATCAACGCATTTGCCAACCCAGCTACCAACTCATACAAGCGTCTGGTACCGGGCTTCGAAGCGCCGGTTATGCTAGCTTACTCTGCACGTAACCGCTCTGCTTCTATCCGTATCCCAGTGGTACCAAGCCCGAAAGCACGCCGTATCGAAGTTCGCTTCGGTGATCCAGCGGCAAACCCATACCTGGCTTTCGCAGCCATGCTAATGGCTGGCCTTGACGGTATCCAGAACAAGATCCACCCGGGCGAAGCCATGGACAAAGATCTGTACGACCTACCAGCAGAAGAAGCCGCTGAAATCCCAACAGTTGCTGAATCACTACAGGGCGCACTACAGGCACTAAGCGACGACCGTGAGTTCCTAACTGCCGGTGGCGTATTCTCTGACGATTTCATCGATTCTTACATCGCTCTGAAATCCCAGGATGTCGAGAAAGTGAACATGACGACTCACCCGCTTGAATTCGAACTGTACTACTCAGTTTAAGTAACTGATATATAAGTCGATACAATTGATTTAGGCCAGCTTCACAAGCTGGCCTTTTTGATCTTGCCCCCCTCCCGGAGGCTGCTAACAATAACCGCAACACCCACAACCCAATAGCACACCATGTACTGGATCCCGCATGTACTCGCGGCTTTTTTAGCGGCTTTGGCCACGCTCCCGCCCACCACGTCAGCCTCCCAGATCTATACCTGGCAAGATGAAGACGGCACCACCCACTTTTCCGATAAGCCTCACCCCGGAGCCTCGGCGCTCTACATCCAGCCACCGGAAGTCTCATCTCCTCCGCTGCCGAGCACAATCGATGCCGTGCCGAAAACCGCTCCCTCGCCCAGCGACGCAGCCCTACCGCTACCAAGCATCGCGCTCACCAGTCCGGCGGATCAGCAAACCCTGCGCGATAACCAGGGCCACATCATGGTAGCCGCGGTCGCTAACCGTAAACTCAACCAAGGCCATAGCGCCCAGTTGCGTCTTGATGGTGAACCATACGGCCGTCCGCAGACCCAACTGACCTGGCCCCTCACCAACATTGATCGCGGCAGCCATACCCTGCAGGTCGATTTGCTCAAACACGGCAAGGTTATTGCATCATCAGAAGAAATTACTGTCTTCTTGCACCGTGCCCGTATCAACCAACGCCCGGCACCGCACCCAGTGCCCAAATAACAGGCGTTCGCCATTTTTTCGTTCACGATACCAGACAGACAGGCTACACTTGATTGCACCAATATGGTGCATTTGCAGTTCAATGCACCATGATGAATTGCACCAACAAGGATGGTAATTGTGACGGCTGACTTTTCTTCCCTGATCCTGGACAACCAAGTCACGGCAATCGTGTTGCTCGATGAGTCGCTGACCATACGCTACGTCAACCCGGCCGCTGAGCAGCTGTTGTCGTTCAGCAAGCGCCGGCTCAACAACACCCGCTTCCCGGATCTGCTCCAGCATACCTCGCTGGATTTAACCCTGATCCCGGAAACGCTACAAAGTGGGCAAGGACTGGCCGACAGCGACGTGACATTTGTCATCGACGGCCGTCACCACACACTGGAGCTCAATGCCAGCCCGCTGTCGTGGCAGCGCGAGCTGTTGATTCTGCTAGAGCTCAAGCCGATTGACCAGCAGCGCCGGATCAGCCAGGAGCTCAGCCAGCACGCCCAGCAGCAAGCCGCCAGGGAGTTGGTCCGCGGGCTGGCCCATGAAATCAAGAACCCACTTGGCGGCCTGCGCGGCGCCGCCCAGCTGCTGGAGAAAACCCTGCCCGACCCCAGCTATACCGAATACACCCAGATGATCATCGAGCAGGCCGATCGGCTGCGCAACCTGGTCGACCGCCTGCTCGGGCCGCAGCGTCCCGGCAGCCGCCAGAAAGACAACATCCATGTGGTCCTGGAGAAAGTCCGCCAGTTGATCAGTATCGACTGCGGCGAGAATATCCAGCTGCACCGCGACTACGATCCCAGCCTGCCCGACTTCACCATGGATGCCGAGCAGCTGGAGCAGGCCATCCTCAATATTGTCAGCAATGCCTCACTGGCCCTCAAGCAACACGGCGGCGGCAATATCACCCTCAAGACCCGCACCGCCCACCAGGCGCTGATCCACGGCAAACGCTATCGGGTGGCCGCCAAGATCGACATTATCGACGATGGCCCCGGGATCCCGAGTGACATTCAGGACACCTTGTTCTACCCCATGGTCACCGGGCGCGAGGGCGGCACTGGGCTAGGGTTGTCCATTGCACAGAACCTGGTCGACCAGCACCAAGGCAAGATAGAAGTCGTGAGCTGGCCGGGCCATACCAAATTCACCTTGTATTTACCGATTATGTAGAGGATTCACCATGAGCAAAGGACTAATTTGGGTCGTTGATGACGACAGCTCAATCCGCTGGGTACTGGAGCGGACCCTCAATGCAGCCGGACTGAAATGTGAAACCTTCGCCAATGCCGACAGCGTGGTCGAAGCCCTGGAGCGCAGCGTACCCGACGTACTGGTCTCCGATATCCGCATGCCGGGGATGGATGGTTTTTCGTTGCTCAAGGTGCTACAGACCGATTACCCCACCCTGCCGGTCATCATCATGACCGCCCATTCCGATCTCGATGCCGCGGTGAACGCCTACCAGGAAGGGGCCTTCGAATACCTACCCAAGCCATTCGATATCGATGAGGCCGTAAGCCTGGTCGAGCGTGCCGTCACCCACAGCCAGGAGCAGAAGCGCCAGCAGCAGCCGGAGACGATAGAAAAGAATGCGCCGGAGATCATCGGCGAGGCACCCGCAATGCAGGAGGTGTTCCGAGCCATCGGCCGTCTGTCCCGCTCTTCGATATCGGTACTGATCAACGGTGAGTCCGGTACCGGTAAAGAACTGGTTGCCCATGCGCTGCACCGTCACAGCCCACGCAGCCACAAGGAGTTCATTGCCCTCAATATGGCGGCAATTCCCAAAGACCTGATCGAATCGGAGCTGTTTGGCCACGAAAAAGGCGCCTTTACCGGTGCCAACAATGTCCGCCAGGGCCGTTTCGAACAGGCCAACGGCGGTACCCTGTTCCTTGATGAAATCGGTGATATGCCGCTGGATATCCAGACCCGCTTGCTGAGGGTACTGGCCGACGGCCAGTTCTACCGCGTCGGCGGCCACTCGCCGGTCAATGTCGATGTCCGGATCATTGCCGCCACCCACCAGAACCTCGAGCGGTTGGTCGCCGACGGGGATTTCCGCGAAGATCTGTTCCACCGCCTCAACGTGATCCGGGTCCACCTGCCTGCGCTCAAAGACCGCCGCCAGGACATTCCGCAACTGACCCGCCACTTTCTCAAGCGCGCTTCCGATGAGCTGGGGGTCGAGGTCAAAACCCTCCACCCGGATACCGAGGAGGCCCTGACGACGCTGGACTGGCCGGGCAATGTCCGCCAGCTGGAAAACACTTGTCGTTGGCTCACCGTCATGGCCAGCGGCAAGGAAATCCTGCCGGCCGACTTGCCGCCGGAGCTGATTGCCCCGAGCCAGCCGGAAGCCGGCGAGGGTGGCCACCAGCATTGGCACCATGCATTGGAAAAATGGGCCTTCGACAACTTGCGCCAGGGCCATCAGAACCTGCTTGGCGAAGCATTACCGGAGTTTGAGAAAATTCTGCTGGAAGCGGCGCTAGAGCACACCCACGGCCATAAACAGGAAGCGGCCCGTCTGCTGGGCTGGGGACGCAACACCCTGACCCGCAAGCTCAAAGAGCTCAACGTCGTGACAGATTAACGCTTGCCTTTATGGAGCGGTAAGGAAACGCCCCCGCAGGCAGCAGCAGGGGGACTTTCCACATCGACAAGCGCAAAGCAAATTAATCGCTATCACTGGCCATTTTTTGACCTACCCCCATTCCATCTTCGCTCGTTTTGCGTACAATACCCCCCGGCTGCAGCCTCCCCTGAAGCCGACCACACAACGCAACATAACACCAAGAACACAGTGGGAACCCCACCATGCTGGAAAGTATCGTTTCATTCAGCGTGGCAATGCCTGCCGTCAGCGAAATCGCAGCCAATGGCCCAGGCCATTTCGCTGCCGGGATCCTGGCACTGATTGCCGCGGTGAACATGTTTAACGGCTGATCCCTCAGCTCAGCCGATACCAAAAAGCCCCCGAACCATTGCGGCTCGAGGGCTTTTTGTTTATCTGCGCGATACAACCATCGGAGGGGTTAAATCACCCGAGAGAACTGCTGCTGACGGGCGCGGTGGCGCAGGTACTTATCAAAGCTCATACAGATATTGCGGATCAGCAAGCGGCCCTTCGGCACGACATCAAT
This sequence comes from Photobacterium sp. DA100, assembly GCF_029223585.1. NCBI lineage: Bacteria > Pseudomonadati > Pseudomonadota > Gammaproteobacteria > Vibrionales > Vibrionaceae > Photobacterium > Photobacterium sp. DA100. The sequence goes on from NZ_CP119423.1 coordinate 3,737,093, forward strand.
CGCGGTATCGCTCACCTCAACCAGCCCGTCGTTAATGAAGGTCTGCAGCAACTCGATATCTTCGGCAAAATAGCTATCGAACTCGATACCAAACTGCTGCTCAATCGCGGTTTTATCCAAATGGAAGTTACAGATCAAAGACTTGATCACCTCGCGGCGCAGCAGGTCATCGCCGTCCAGCGAAACCCCTTTCCACAGCGCTTCGCGCTTTTCGCCGACGCTGGCGTAGTATTGCTTCAGCTCTTTCTGGTTCTGGGCATAGCAATCACCAATCATCGAAATCGCCGATACCCCCAGCCCCAGCAGATCACAGTCCCCCTGGGTGGTATAGCCCTGGAAGTTGCGGTGCAAGATCCCTTCGCGCTGGGCAACAGCCAGTTCATCTTCCGGCAAGGCAAAATGATCCATTCCAATAAACTGGTAGCCGGCGCCGGTCAGAGTGGCGATGGTCTGCTGCAAAATGGTCAGCTTCTCATTGGCCTGCGGTAGATCCGCCTCCTTGATCTTGCGCTGGGCAGCAAACAGCTTCGGCATATGGGCATAGTTGAAAATAGACAGGCGACCCGGGCGCATGGTCAGCACCTGCTCCAGCGTCTGGGCAAACAATTCAGGGGTCTGCTTTGGCAGCCCGTAGATCAAATCCAGGTTGGTCGAACGGAAACCCAGCTCGCGGGCGCGTTCAGCCATGGCGAAAATAAAGGCTTCGTCCTGCTCTCGGTTAACCAACTTCTGAACTTCTTTGTTGAAGTCCTGTACCCCGATACTCAGGCGGTTGAACCCCTCGCTCCGCAGGTGGTCAAGCATATCTAACTCAATTTCGCGCGGATCAACCTCGATACTGATCTCGGCATCGGGCGCAAAGGTAAACTGCTCGCGCAGCAATCCCATCAGGCGGCTCACCTGCGGCTTGGTCAGGAACGTCGGCGTACCACCACCCCAGTGCAGCTGGCTGACAGTTCGCTCGCCCAGCAGCGCCGCACGCTGGCGGATCTCCTGCTCCAGCGCATCAAGGTACTGATCGGCCTTGTGCTGGTGGCGGGTGATAATTTTGTTACAGCCACAGTAGTAGCACAGCTTGTGGCAGAACGGGATATGAACATACAAAGACAGGTTGCGCTCAGGATACTGGGCACACGCCATGTCAAATTCCGCGGGCGTGAACGCTTCGTGAAACTCCAACGCCGTCGGGTAAGAGGTATAGCGCGGCCCCGAATAGTTATATTTTTCGATTAGGGCCTGATCCCAAATAATCTGCTCATTTGACATGACTTACTTCCACTAAATTAGAGGGGAGAAAATATTGGCCGTCCAGTGTGACACAACTTGGTTAAGATGTAGATAGGAGTTAACTAAACTGCCAAGCCGATCAATTTTCCCCTGCCTCTGAGTATAGACAGGGGAAAACAGCAACCGGTATCAAGCGGCTGGCTTGGCCGCCAAGATCAAGTCCAACTCAGACTTGATGGTGTCCAGCAGGCGGGCTTCGGCCTTCATCCTGACCAAATCCAGCTGCATCCGCTCTTTTTTGGCCAGGGTCTTGCGCTGCTCACCGCGAGGCATGTCCTTCACCACCTGATATAGCTCGTGCATCGCCGGGTACTGGCTGGCAAAGTCAACCTGATGATCGCCCTGCAGGACCTCCATCAGTTTGTACAGGCGGATGGCAATTTCTGACATATCGCACTCATCCTGCTTGCCAGCTTCGGCGATGATCAAGACGCTTTCCATGATGTTGGCATTGCGCTGCTTGATCCCTTCTTCCTGCTGGCGCTGGGCGCGGGCAAGAAACGCCTTGTGGCGCTGGGTCTGCTGGTAAAGTTTATACAACAAATAGCCGGCATAGCTTGCCAGTACCGCAACAATCAGGCCGGCCAGTCCTAGCCACAATGTCATATCCTGCAAGGCTTACTCCTTGTCGAAATCGTCGTAGTCCATGTTTTCGAACTGATCGAGCAAATCGTCATCGGAACGAGGACCGCGAGTCGCTACCTCTTCCATCTCCGGCTCGTCTTCGTCCAGCAAACCTAGCTGGTTCATCAGCTGCTCGATACGGTCCAGCTTCTGGTCAACTTGCTTCTGCAGGCCTGCGCCCAGTTTCTCACCGGCCTCAAGGCGATCAAGCAGTATCATTAGCTGGGCATCATTTTCCAGCATCTGCAGCTCCTGCTCGGCGCTCATGCGACGCTGCTGCTTGGTCATCGGCTTCTTCGGCTCGACAATCAATGGGATCGCTTTCTTGCTGCCATGGCGTGGATCTTTACGCTGGGCGGCTTTGCGGGCATCTTCTGGCGTTACCACTGAGTGGCGGCTACCAGATTTCAGGCCTTTGCGCTTACGATCTTTCTTACGCTGCAGACCATCAAGGTCGTGCTGGGTGCGGGTCTTTACGGTGACTACCTGATCGGACATCCCGGTAGTACGGCTTCTTTTCTTACGGGTCATTACTGGGTTTTCCTCAGCAAAATTACATCATTCCCGACAAATTCCACCGCCAGGCCATCTCGTTGGGCCAGATAGTGGAATGTTTCGCGGCTAAAAAAGCTCACGTGGGTCGGATCGTTCTTGTAATGCCATTGCGCAAAGGCATCTGCATCTCGTGCCAGTTTGGTCATCAGGCCCAGCCAACCACCGGGCTTTACCATACCAACCAGCTGCCCCCACTCCTTCGCAGGCGTATAAAAGTGTTCGATTGCTTCCGTACAGGTCACAAAGTCATATTGCGTCTCCAACACGGCAGGCTCATCGGCAAAATACGGATCATAGACCGCCATCTTGTGACCGGCTTCCGCCAGCATCAGCGACAGGGTCGGGCCGGGGCCGCAACCAAAATCCAAACCGCAGAGCGGCGCACTGCCGAGACGTTCCATCAGCGGCTCAGCCAACCGGGCGAGAAAACGCCGGTAGCCCAAGTCTTCCGGGTTATTCTCATGCAAATCATAGTGTGCTTTCTCTTCTTGCGGCGACAATCTCGACTCGGGATCAGCAAAAATCAATGCACACTCCCCACAGCGGATGTAGTGTCGGCGCCGATCTTCAAAAAACGGCGCAGTGCTTCGGCTCTGGCACAACGGACATGGGGCCATCTTTGCTCTCCTGTTAACTTTACCGCACAGGGCATTGCCGCGGCGCTCAATGAAGCCGGGTATCATAGCAGATCTGATGGAGAAATGTGCACTACTAAGGTTGGCGAGGCAAGTGGCGGAAAAGAAAAAAGCGACAGGTCGGGTAACCTGTCGCTCTGTGGGGTCGCCATTGCTGGCTATATCCTGTCTAGTCTGTCCTTAACCAGTTAGTAACATCCCGGTCTGACAATATCCTTTTGTTATTATTGCTTCCGTGCCAACTTGTTGTTCTTCATCATCCTGATGTGTTTTTTCCGTCCTTGAACGGTGATCCCTGTCTGTACGGCTATCCTTAACCGGCTTTTCCATTAGCATGTTGCCATCTGGCAACCAGTTCACCATCCGTGTGTGCACCCCGTCCCTAGAATGCTGATTCCTATGTTGTGTTTTCTTTTCCGTAAGCGTCTTTCCTGACCGTCCTTACCACGTCTTGCGGTCTACCCGGCTCCTTGCCGGACATCCTGTATTCCTTCGGGCACCTTGCCCATGCCATCAGTGGCGCTTTCCTTCCTGTGCCCACTCCTGTCGACACCGCATACTTTACGCCAATCAGCATGTGAAACAATGTATCCCGAGCCGACGCATCACCTGTAACTTAATTTCAATCAGACCAAGACACTGTTTTTTAAGGCTTTAACAGCAATAACTATTGATAGCTTCATCAACATCGACCGGTACGAATGGCTGATCTCTCACAAGAGAGCAAGCATTTTGCGTGTTTTGGCCAAAAACTGTCATTTTCTTGCAACGGTTTCTCGTTTATGCGCAATAAAAAAGGCAGCCGAAGCTGCCCCTTTCTCACCACCGACTGGAAGCCAGGCTGAAGGAAAATTTAGTGCAAGCCGCCAACGTACTGTGACAAGGCGGTAATTTCGTCGTCGGTAAGCTTGGCTGCCACCGCACGCATCATGGCGCTCATATCATTGCCACGCTGGCCATCACGGAATTTCTCCAGCTGCAGCTTGACGTATTCGGCATTCTGGCCAGAGATTTTAGGGAAACCGGACAGGCTGGTGCCGTTGCCCCGCGGACCGTGACATGCCGTGCACGCCGTTACGCCGCGCTCGGCATCACCGAAACGGTATAGGGTTTGGCCGATTTCAATCGATGCCTCGGGCGTGGTGCTATCGGAGATCGGTAGTGAAGCGTAGTAAGCGGCCAGATCGGCCATGTCCTGCTCGGTCAGCGGCATCGCCATCCCGCCCATCACAGGGTCGTTACGCCCCTGTGCGCCACCAGTACTCATCGCAAGTTTGAAATCCTTGAGCTGTTTTTCAAGATAGCCTGCATGCTGACCGGCAATCTTCGGGTATTGCGCCATTATACTATTGCCATCTGCACCATGGCAGGCGGCACATGTCGCGGCTTTCGCCTTTCCGGCTTCTGCGTCTCCCTGGGCCAAGGCTGAGCAACTGGCCAGCAGAGTCAATATCAGTGCTAATTTCTTCATGACATTCCGTTTATAATTATAGAGCTTCCAGTACCACAAGTAATGCTCAGTAACATGGTATACAATGCGACCACTAACCGAGCTCGGTTTTCGTACATTTTACACAATTTCACATAAAAGTAATCAGTCGACTACATCAAGACTTGACGGAGTTAACAGTGAATCAACCTCTCAACTATAGAAACACAGGATTTATCACAAGTGCACCGACAATCCGACACTTGCCAAACGACACAGGCGTTGAGATCGCATTTGCTGGCCGCTCCAATGCAGGTAAGTCGAGTGCCCTAAACCGCATCACCGACCAAAAGAGCCTGGCCCGAACATCAAAAACGCCGGGGCGCACCCAGCTGATCAATATGTTCGAGGTGGTACCTGGCTGTAATTTGATTGACCTTCCGGGCTACGGCTATGCCCAGGTGCCGCTAGAAATGAAGCTGAAGTGGCAGGAGTCTTTGGGCGAGTACCTGCAAAAGCGTGAATGCCTGCAGGGACTGGTTGTACTGATGGATATCCGCCACCCGCTCAAAGATCTGGATCAGCAGATGATCATGTGGGCGATCGAGAGCCGCCTGCCGGTACTGGTTCTGCTGACCAAGGCCGACAAGCTCAAGAGCGGTGCCCGCAAGCAGCAGCTAATGAAAGTACGCGACAGCGTCAAGGCATTCGGGGGCGACGTGCAAGTTGAGGCCTTCTCGTCACTTAAAGGGATCGGGGTAGATCAAGTCCGCCGCAAACTGGATGACTGGTTTGCCCCCGAGCTCGAACGCCAACTGGCGATGCTCGAGGAAAACGAAGCGCAAGACGACGAATAAGCGCTCCCGCACCAAAGCTCCCGCACCGGGGGCTTTTTTTTGCCCCGCCACCAGCAAGCTTCACTGACCACAAATATAAAAATACCCCACCAGCAAGGCGGGGCAATGGGAGAGAAATAGGAGGTTTTTATATTTGTCCCAAAAGCATCAGTGATTTCCCCTACCAACGCAAGTTTTTTCTCCCGTAATTGTGCCTACCGCAACACCTAATCACAGGTTATGTCTTGGTTTCCTGTTGCTAACATCTCATTTTAAGCGCTTGGGGAAGATTTGCGGGAAAGGTTGTTTTTTATCAAAAATAAAGACATCTTAGGCTCAGCCTAAACATCCTAAAATGGAATAAAATTACAGTTTGATGACAGGGCGGGTAAAAAAAAGCCACCCCAAATCCAGGATGGCGATTTCATGTATTTGTTGGCTAGCCGGTTTCGCACCCACTACCGAAAACAAATATGAACAAGAAGCAAACAAGAGTATAGCGAGACGAATAAGAAAATTAAAGTAATTACTCTAAAATTTTCGTGCAGAAAAATTCAGCAAACAGATCAAACCCTGGCAACAAAACCTTCCAGTACAAACATTCGGTATATAAATAGATGAGTTGACAGGCAATCAACGCCAATATGATCAAAATATGAACGGGGATATTCGGAAGAATGGATTTTCGGCACCACAATAAAAAACGCCCTGGTCAAATGACCAGGGCGGCTGAATCAGCCAAATCCAATAACGTGAAACAAAAGGTCTGAAAGATAGAACATCTTACCTCTGTACCCTACGCCTCTAACTGTATATCAATTGCTCAGCATTGAAAAGTCTTTTTGTAGTTTTTTTTCAGAAGCTCGTAAGTAATTTCTAAATTCCGTAAGTGGCTGAGCGGATAATTTCAGCAAAAAAATAGCCAGCATTGCTGGCTATTTTTTGCTGTTTAACGATTCACGGGCTGAATTAGTGCGCCTGATCCCAGTTATCCCCGATCCCGGCATCCGCAATCAGCGGAACAGCCAATTCGGCAGCAGATTCCATCAAGCGGCGGACTTCGGCAGAAACGTTGTCAACCTCCGACTCCTGTACCTCAAATACAAGTTCGTCATGAACTTGCATCAGCAGACGGACCCGACCTTCCGGCTGCTGGCCAACCCACTCATCGACCATCACCATCGCACGCTTGATAATATCGGCAGCGGTCCCCTGCATCGGGGCATTAATCGCTGCACGCTCTGCCGCTTTGCGGCGCATACCGTTTCGCGACTTGATATCAGGCAGGTGCAGGCGACGGCCGAACAAGGTCTCGACATAGCCCTGCTCGCTGGCCTGGTTGCGGGTGCTTTCCATGTATTCCAGCACCCCCGGGTAACGCTCGAAGTACACATTCATGTAATCCTGCGCTTCGTTACGCCCCATGTCCAGCTGCTTGGCCAGACCAAAGGCACTCATGCCGTAGATCAGACCGAAGTTGATCGCCTTGGCACGGCGGCGCTGCTCGCTGGATACCGATTCCAGCGGGATCCCCAGGATTTCAGCGGCGGTTGCGGCGTGGATATCCTTACCATGGCGGAAGGCGTCCAGCAGAGCCTGATCACCCGACAGGTGCGCCATAATACGCAGTTCGATCTGCGAGTAATCGACCGCCAGTACCTTGTAGCCGGTCGGCGCAATGAACGCCTGACGAATACGACGTCCCTCTTCGTTCCGAACCGGGATGTTCTGCAGGTTAGGATCGCTTGACGACAAACGGCCGGTTGCTGTCACGGCCTGGTGGTAAGAGGTATGGACGCGACCGGTTGCCGGATTCACCATTTTAGGCAGCTTGTCAGTATAGGTCGACTTCAGTTTCGCCAGACTACGGTATTCCAAAATCAGCTTCGGCAGCGGGTAATCCAACGCCAGCTCCTGCAGGACTTCTTCATTAGTCGACGGGGTACCCGACGGGGTCTTCTTCAGAACCGGCAGGCCCATTTTCTCAAACAATATAGCCTGAAGCTGCTTCGGCGAGCTCAAGTTGAACTCCTCGCCTGCAACTTCAAAAGCTTGCTTTTCGAGTTCATCAAGGCGCGCGGCAATCTCGGTCGACTGCGCACCAAGCAGCATGCTGTCAATCAGCACCCCGGTACGTTCCATGCGCGACAAGACCGGCACCAGCGGCATTTCAATATCTTCGAATACCGACTTCAGCTTCTCATCAGCATTTACTTTTTCAACCAGTACGTTATGCAGGCGCAGGGTAATGTCGGCATCCTCTGCCGCATAAGGGCCAGCCTGCTCCAGATCAATCTGGTTAAAGGTCAGCTGTTTCTTGCCCTTACCAGCAATATCTTCGAAGCTGATGGTTTTGTGTTCGAGGTAACGCAGCGACAGGCTATCCATGTCATGGCGCCCCACCACACTGTTGAACACGTAAGACTCTAGCATGGTATCAAAACGGATCCCCTGCATCTCAATACCGTAGCGGGCAAGAATGCTGGCATCGAACTTGAGGTTCTGGCCAACCTTGGCACGCTCAGGATCTTCCAGCAATGGCTTGAGCTGGGCCAGTACCCAATCACGGTCAAGCTGGGCTGGGGCATCCAAGTAATCATGGGCGACCGGCACATAGGCCGCTTTACCCTCTTCCACAGCAAACGACACGCCGACCAGGTTGGCAGTCATATAATCCAAACCGTCGGTCTCGGTATCGAACGCCACCACATCTGCTGTACTCAGCTGTTCCAGCCACTGGTTGAATGCCGCTTCATCCAGCACAGTTTCATAGCCACTGCGGTCAATCACAGGAGCAACCGGTTTGGCTGCCGCCGCCGGCACGGCAGATTTTTCATCGGCTACAATACGGCCGTCACTGCCATCGAGCATTTCCGCCAGCCAGCGACGGAACTGCAACTGGCCAAACAGCTTGGTCAGCTCGTCGGTGTCAGGGATGGTCTTCACCAGCTGATCCGGGGTCACATCGAGCTCGACATCGAGTTTGATGGTGGCCAGCTCGTAAGACAGGTACGCCGCGTCTTTATGCTCAAGCAGCTTTTTCGGCATGGTTTTCGAGCCACGGAAACCCAGCGCCGGAATATCGTCAAGATTGGCATACAGGGCATCCAGGCCGCCGATCCCGGTCAGCAGGGCCTTGGCCGTCTTCTCGCCGACACCCGGCACGCCCGGGATGTTATCCACCTTATCCCCCATCAGGGCAAGGTAGTCGATGATCAGCTCAGGGCCGATACCAAACTTATCAACCACCCCAGCCGGATCCATCACCACGTCGGTCATGGTGTTGATCAAGGTAATGTTCTGATCAACCAGCTGGGCCATATCTTTATCACCGGTACTGATCAACACCGGCATGCCGGCTTTTGAAGCCTGGCAGGCCAAGGTACCAATCACGTCATCAGCTTCAACCCCGGAAATCGAAATCAGCGGCAGGCCCATGGCCTTGATAACGGCATGAAGCGGCTCGATCTGCGAGCGAAGATCATCCGGCATCGGCGGACGGTTAGCCTTATATTCCGGATACATCTCATCTCGGAATGTTTTTCCTTTCGCATCAAAGATGACGGCAATGTGCTCGGTGGAAAACTGACGCAACATACTGCGCAGCATGTTCACCACACCATAAACCGCACCGGTAGGCTCACCGTCTGAATTAGTGAAGTTAGGCGCAGCATGGTAGGCACGATAAAGATAAGATGATCCATCAATCAGAATAAGTGGATTTTCTGGGATAGTTGCCATAAAGATATTCTTATATCCGGGGGATGAAAGAGTTAGGTCACTAGGATGCCATGACTACCATCAACTGTTAACTGCTGTTTTCCATTTCGCGCCCCAAATCTGTGGATAAGTTTGTTGGTAGTTCATTTTAAAGCTTTAATCAATGTTTAAAACAGCAAAAAACACAGCAAAAAACACCATACATAACAAAGACTTAATTTAATATTGCTCAATTGATCCACGATCCTACAATGATCATTAATTGTGGAAAAAGTTAACAGCTCGTACTGAAATAAGATGAACTGAGAGTAAAAGTAGACAAATCTGATGATAAAGGGAGCCATTATGAAGAAAATCGCGGTTATTTTGAGCGGGTCGGGAGTGTTTGACGGTACAGAAATCCACGAAGCCGTCCTTTCCCTGCTGGCGATTGAGCAGGAAGGAGCCAGCTGGCATTGCTTTGCTCCGAATATGGATCAGCACCATGTGATTAACCACCTAACCGGCGAAGAAATGGCAGAGTCACGGAATGTTTTGATCGAAGCTGCCCGGATCGCCCGCGGCCAAGTTGCCGATCTGGCGACTCTGGATCCGAGCCACTATGATGCCCTGCTGATCCCCGGCGGCTTCGGGGCGGCCAAAAACCTGTCGACCTTTGCCTTCAAGGGGCCCGAATGTGCCGTCCACCCCGAAGTCAAACGGGTATGCCAGCAGTTTGCCGAAGAAGAAAAGCCCGCCGGTTACCTGTGCATCGCCCCAGCCATGATCCCGCTGATCTATGGCCCTGGAGCCAAAGGGACGATTGGGACCGATCCGGATACCGCCAAGGCCTTCAACCAAATGGGCGGTGAACACATCAAGTGCCCGGTCAGCGACTACGTACTGGATCAAAAACGCCGCTTGCTGACAACCCCTGCCTATATGCTGGCCGGCAGTATTTCCGAAGCCGCTGAGGGGATCAACAAACTGGTCAAAGAGTTAGTCAAGATTGCCTGAGCCGGTTTACCACCGCCACCAAGCCATAGGCAAAGAAAAAGCGGCACTACTTTCCGTAATCAATACCCGGAAGTAGTTGCCGCTCAGCACAAGGGGGAAAAGGATTCTAGCCCTACACTAAAAACCCACCCTAGCTAAAGTACACTGGAAGCAATGTGAGCAATGTCGTGCCTTCAGGCAAGAACCGTCGCCGTTCTGGGCTGTTCTTGCTGAGTGCAGGTTAATAATAACCATTCTCATTTGAGATGCAAGCATTTTATTGAGAGTTATTGTCATTTAGTTGTTTGACGAAATGCAGACGATAATCTTCTATTCCCTCTTTCTTCTCCAGATGCTCAACCTGGTAGCCATTTCTCAATAGCAAACGCAGCATGGCGGGGAAACGGTTACGGGATTTCACCCTCAGCTGCTGGTAGCCTTGTGCTACCACCCACTCTTCCTGCGCTTCGAGCAGGGCCTGAGCCACCCCACCACGGCGGCCTGCCGGCGCCACACCGCCCAGCCAGCTGTAAAAGCAGTCTTCCGACAGCTGATAGCCGATTTTTACCCCGACCATTTCGTCATTAATCTCGGCCACCAAAATCAGGACTCGGTGGCCACGGAGTCTTTCCTTGATGTCTTCCTCTGATGCAGGGCGGGCAAACTCAGTAATGGCGGCCAACACTGTGGCCGCTTCTTCAATACTGGCCTCACGGATATGCATACTTCCTCCTGTATACCAAGCTGGATAGCGGTCTGGCATATCAATTAGCTTGAAATTAATAAGGCCAGCAATGCTGGCCTTAGACTGAGCTTATTATGGTGCGAAACCCGATGAAGGGAAAGCTAGGCCCTCTGAGTATTGGGCGCTTGGCGTTCACTGTCCGGCTGCACGGCTGGCAGGGTCGTCAGTTTACGGATCAGGTAGTTGAGCAGCACACCATACATCGGGACAAACAGGCCAAGGCTGATCAGCAGTTTAAAGCCGTAGTCCACCAGCGCGATCTCAACCCAGTTCGCCGCCATAAACGGATCCGGGCTGTTGTAGAACGCAATCGAGAAGAAGGCCAGGGTATCGAGGGCATTCCCAAACAAGGTCGAGCAGCTCGGGGCCACCCACCACTGCTTGGTCTGGCGCAAGCGGTTAAACACCGACACATCCATGATCTGGCCCAGCAAGTAAGCCATGAAGCTGGCAATCGCGATCCGCGCGACGAACAGGTTGAACTCACCGAGGTGGCCGATCCCCTGATACTCGCCCTGATAGAAGAGCACCGACAGGACATAGGAAATCAGCAGCGCCGGCAACATGACCCGCAAGATGATCTGCCTAGCCATGGCCGCCCCGAAGATGCGCACCGTCAAGTCAGTCGCCAAAAAGATAAACGGGAAGGTAAAGGCGCCCCATGTCGTATGGAAACCCATCACGGTAAAAGGAAGCTGAACCAGGTAGTTGCTCGATGCGATGATCAGCAGGTGGAAAACCACCAAGAAAGAAAGGGCCTTACGCTGCTGCGCAGGCGAAAATTGAGAAGTCGTCATTGTCAGACCTTTTTGTCATTGGGGGAGAGGGAACCCAAAACACCACCGCCAGCTCTCACACTGCCGGTAGCAACCGAAGCCGGCGATTATATACCCAAGCCATATATTGTGGCTAGGAAATACAGCGCGCCAACGCTTTGCCTGGCGCCTCAGCCTTTTCCGAGTAGCCCGGCGAGAAAACGCATTGTTTCTTCCGCTTCACTGTCGAGCCCTTCCAGCCACATCTGGCCACTGTAGTGCTCGCCCTTTAGCAACATCCGGCAGCCTTCAAAATCCACCAGCCATACATGCAAGTCGGCGTTGGCCTCCTTTTCCACCACCGTCATTCCAAGCTGCTGCAACAACGTCTCAGCAACGATTGCGAAATTATCATAGTCGAAATCGGGCCCGTCGATCTCAAGCAGCCTAGCGGCATGATCCATATGGCGGCACCCATAGAGCGGGATTCCTGTCATGGCACTGTATTCCTTTCAGTAATGGGAGGCTGCAGAAATTTTCCTGTAACCAATTGTTTCTGTGAGTATCAACCAATAACCAGCCTCTAGCCAAGGGGCGAGGTTCGTGGTTTTATGAAGTGGTTGCCGGCGGGGGAGACCCTATCGGCAACCGGTGAATTTAACATTCTCACCAAATACGCAAGCTGTTTTGTAGCGAACAGTGCATGCCGGGGCCAAGCCCCTGTCTGTATCTAAAACGCATTTTGTACCGGACGCGGATTGTCCGGTATTTTTTTATCTCGCCGATTTGCCTACCCGATCCCAAATCCGACGTCTTCTCCCGCCGTCAGGTGATCTTCGATCAACCCCAGGAAAGCATTGCCGTATTTCTCCAGCTTACGATGCCCCACCCCGTTGACCGCCAGCAGTTCGCCCGCTGAGGTCGGCAGGCGCTCAGCCATCTCCATCAGACTGGCATCATTGAAGACCACATAAGGTGGTAAATCCTCTTCGTCAGCAATGGCCTTGCGCAGTTTGCGCAGCTTGGCAAACAGCTTCTTGTCGTACTGACGATTGGCCAGCTTATCGCTCTTGGCACTGCGGGCCGCAATATCCAGCCTTGGAACCGCCAGCTCGAGTGGCACCTCGCCACGCAGGACATCCCGCGCCTTGGCGGTCAGCTGCAGTATCGAGCTGCGGACGATATTCTGGGTCAAGAAGCCGCGGTGGATAAGCTGGCGCAAGATGCTGACCCAAAACTCGTGGCTGTGTTCGCGGCCGATCCCATAGGTGCTCAGCTTATCGTGGCCATGCTCGCGGATACGCTGGTTCTGCATACCGCGCAGCACTTCCACCACATGGGTAATACCAAAGCTCTGGTTGACCCGGTACACGCAGGACAGCGCCTTCTGCGCCACCTCAAGGGCATCGAAGTGCTTGGGTGGGTCGAGGCAGACATCGCAGTTGCCGCAGGGCTCTTCCCGCGCTTCACCAAAATAGTTGAGCAGTACCTGGCGGCGGCAGGTCTGAGCCTCGGCAAATGCCCCCATGGCATTGAGCTTGTGGCTCTCCACCAGCTTCTGCGGACCCTCTTCCTTTTCATCCAGGCAGCGGCGCAACCAGGCCAAATCGGATGGGTCGTAGAACAGGATGGCCTCGGCGGGCAGACCGTCCCGTCCAGCCCGCCCGGTTTCCTGATAGTAGGACTCGATATTGCGCGGAATATCATAATGGACCACAAAGCGCACGTTGGGCTTGTTGATCCCCATACCAAAGGCCACGGTCGCCACCACGATCTGCACATCATCACGCTGGAACGCTTCCTGTACCCATGCCCGCTCGTCATGCTCCAGCCCGGCGTGGTAGGCCGCCGCACGGATCCCGCTCTCGTTGAGCTTTTCGCTGATTTGCTCCACCCGCTTGCGGCTGTTGCAGTAGACAATCCCACACTGGCCGCGCATCCCGGACAGGTAGCGAGTCAGCTGGGCCATCGGCTTGTATTTTTCCTGCAGGGTGTAGCGGATATTCGGCCGGTCGAAGCTGCCGAGATAGGTATGCTGCTCCTGAAGTGCCAAACGGGCAACGATATCCTGGCGCGTGGTGTCATCCGCGGTCGCTGTCAGGGCAATCACCGGGACATCAGGGAAGGCCTGGCGCAAACTGCCGATGGCCGCATATTCCGGCCTGAAGTCATGGCCCCACTGCGAAATGCAGTGCGCTTCATCCACCGCAATCATGCTGAGCGGCAAACAAGCCAGACGTTCGGAAAAGTCGCGGCTGAGCAAACGCTCAGGAGAAACATAGACCAGCTTCAACTGATCTTGAGCCATCGCCTGAAAAGTCTCCTGCATCGCTTCCCACGACATGGTGGAGTTAATACAGGCCGCGGCCACCCCGTTGGCCTTAAGCTGGTCAACTTGATCTTTCATCAAGGAAATCAATGGGGACACCACTAAGCTCAGGCCGTCTCGCAGCAAAGCCGGGATCTGGTAGCACAGCGACTTACCGCCGCCGGTCGGCATGATCACCAGACAATCCTGGCCGGATACCGCCGCCTCGATAACAGGCTGCTGGCCCTCCCGGAATTCCTGATAGCCAAAGACCTCCTGCAGTACCTGGTCACAGGTCATTGGGCTATCGGTCTGGCTCGGCTGGCTTGCTGGCATAACGTTCTCATTGGCACTGGTGGCCCAAAGCGGGGCACCTGAATATGGACAAGGCTGGCTATTCTATACCATTCAAATCGCCGATGGGAGTCACTCCCCAGCCCGATACATTAGCCCGCCTTCGCACCATGGCTGTAGAGGAAAAAGGCAATAGTATTGAGATCGATCACGATTTATACTGCCCTTGCATAGACAACTGAATATTTATTTCTCCCCAGCCTGCTCGGCACCAACTTTTCAGGTAACCATGGAAGCGCAAAATACCCAGACCCAGCGTGGCGTCATACTCGCCCTATCGGCCTACACCATGTGGGGGATCGCCCCTATCTATTTCAAATCCCTCCAGCATGTCGGTGCGATGGAAATTCTCAGCCACCGGGTGATCTGGTCGTTTGGCTTTCTTGCCTTGTTGCTGATACTCAGCAAGGGCTGGGGGCAAGTCCGTGCCGTATTGGGTCGGCCGAAAGTCTTGATACTACTGCTGGCGACCTCGCTGCTGGTCGGAGGCAACTGGCTGATTTTCATCTGGGCGGTCAACAACAACTACATGCTGGATGCTAGCCTGGGCTATTACATCAACCCACTGCTCAATGTCCTGCTCGGAATGATGTTTCTCGGGGAGCGCCTGCGCCCGCTGCAATGGGTTGCGGTGGCACTGGCAGCCACCGGTGTTGCGGTCCAGCTGATCCAGTTCGGCTCATTGCCATGGATTGCCCTCGCGCTGGCCGCCAGCTTCGGCCTCTACGGCCTGCTGCGCAAGAAGGTCAACCTCGATGCCGCGACCGGACTGTTCATGGAAACCAGCCTGTTGCTACCTCTGGCGCTCGGTTATGTCTTTTTGTTTGCCAACAGCCCGACCTCGGACTGGTCAGCCAACCCGATGAATACCAACTTGCTGCTGATGGCAGCAGGCATTGTCACCACCCTGCCACTGCTGTGTTTTACCGGTGCCGCGACCAAACTCAAGCTCTCAACCCTGGGCTTTTTCCAGTACATCGGCCCGAGCCTGATGTTCCTGTTGGCGATCACTATTTACGGCGAAAGCTTTACGGCCGACAAGGGCTATACCTTTGCCTTTATCTGGGCGGCACTGATCATTTTCAGCTTCGAAGGCCTGCGCAACCACCGCAGCAATAAAAGGCAAGCCGCCGTCAGCTAGGTTGGCAGCGAAAAAAGTGGGGCTGCGGGTTGATGACCAACAGCCCCGTTGATTTTTTACAAGCGTCACCGCTCTGGCTATGGTGTACTCATAGCAGCCGTGACTGTCTCCAGTCATTTATCACCACTATCTAGCACTGAACCGCAAAGGGGGAGCGAGTCATGAATAAGATCAGCCATCGCAAGAGCCCCATTGACGACATCAACCTGATTGATGCCCATTACCAGAGTTTTGCGTTCAAGCGCCACTACCACCTGGATTATCATTTGGGGCTGATCACCCAAGGCCAGCAGCAGTATTTCTACAACGGCAGCAAGCACATCGCCGGTGCGGGGCAACTGGTGATCATGCCGCCAGACGAAATCCACGACGGGCAACCCAAAGAGCAAACGGGATACCAAGTCAAGGTCTTCAGCATCACCCCCGGCTGGCTCAGCCAGCAAGCCGAGGAAGTCTCAGGCCAGGGCCATTACCGCTTCCCACAAAACAAGATCGCCGATCACGCGCTGTTCCGGCAGCTGACCCAGTTACACCTGCAACTGGACAACCCGATGGCTTCGCAGCTTGCCAAAGATAGCTTGCCGATCGAGTCCTTTTCCTACTTGCTGACCCGTTACGGCCAGGTCCGCGAAACCAGCGTCGCGGCACTGGGAGGCAAAGATCTCCACCAGCTGCGCGACTATGTGATGGCCCATCTGGATCAAAAAATCAGCCTCGAGCAGCTGGCCGGCCTGTGCGATCTGAGCCCGTCACAACTACTGCGCCAATTCAAGAAAGCCACCGGTATGACCCCCTATGCCTGGCTGGCCCGGCTACGGCTGGAGCATGCGATGGCGCTGCTGAAAGCGGGTTATACCAGTACCGAGGTGGCATACCACGTCGGTTTTTACGACCAGGCCCACTTCACCCATGCCTTCAAGCAAACCTTCGGCGTCGCCCCCTCGCAAATCAAATAAGCAGTCTTGGGATTAATTGTCACTTTTTTACAAGCATCCGCTCAGCGGCTGAGGCATGCTACACCTTGTTGGGCATTGTGCCCTGATGTTTGAAGGATGCTGTACACACTATGATCAACGAAGTAACCACCCTTGCCACCCTCGTCACCGTTCATATCGTCGCCTTGATGAGCCCGGGGCCTGACTTCGCCCTGGTGGTACAAAATGCCGGACGCTACGGCCGCCAAACCGGCATCATGATCGCCCTTGGCCTGTCACTGGGGATCCTGCTTCATTCCATTCTCAGCCTGACCGGGGCCAGCCTGCTGATCCAGCAACACCCGATGCTGTTTGCCCTACTGCAAGCTGCTGGCGGCAGTTACCTGCTGTGGCTGGGGATCGGCGCCCTCAAAGGCATATGGCAACACTGGCAGCAGCGCTACCTGGCCGACACCGGCCAGCCGGCCAAGCCGCCTCAGCGAGTACTTGCCAACCGTAAGCAAGCTCTGGCCAAAGGGTTTACCACCAATATCCTCAATCCTAAAGCGCTCGTGTTTTTTGTCAGCCTGCTATCGACCCTGGTGCCTGCCAGTATGTCCCTCGGCGGCAAGGCCACGGCTATCGGCCTGCTGTGGATCACCTCTTTCCTGTGGTTCGCCCTGCTGGCCTGGCTACTGACCGGTGCTCGCCTGCAGCAAAAGTTGCAACGCTGGACACCTTGGATTGATGCAACTTGCGGTGCCTTGTTCACCGTGATCGGCAGCCTAATTTGGATCAGTATCATCACACCTTAATGACAGGCACTATCTCCCGCACAGGTTGACCCGCAGCACAAAAAACAACCAACGGTTAGACATCGCCCCCGGTCCTTACTTAGGCTATCGACAGCCTAAGTAAGGAGTATATTGACCATGGAATGGAACTACCGCCCACAGGTTGCCTTATTGTCAGCCTGCCTGCTGACCCTGCCTGTCTCCAGCCTTGCCAAGAACAGCCAGCAAAGTGCTGATCAGCTTGCCCCGGAAGCCGCAACGGGACTGACCGAGCAACAAGCCGTGACCGGCAATGACTGGATGGTTGCCTCTGCCAACCCGTATGCCAGTGAAGCCGGCGCTGAAATCCTGCGCCAAGGCGGCAACGCCATTGATGCCATGGTTGCCACCCAGTTGGTACTGGGATTGACCGAACCGCAATCCTCCGGCATTGGCGGCGGCGCATTCATGGTCTACTGGGATCAAAAGAAAAAAAAACTGACCACCTTCGATGGCCGCGAAACCGCGCCGTTTGCGGTCACTCCCCTGCTGTTCCAGGACGACAAAGGCCAGCCGCTGACATTCTTTGATGCCGTGGTCGGCGGCCGCTCGGTCGGTACCCCGGGGACCGTCAGACTGATGTGGTACACCCACCAGCGCCACGGCAAGCTGGACTGGAAGAGGCTATTCGACCCGGCTATCACGCTGGCCAAAGAGGGCTTCACCGTCAGCCCAAGACTCGCCGCCCTGGTGGAAAAGGACAGAGCCCACTTGCAGCGTTTCGACACCACCAAGGCCTATTTCTTCAATGACGATGGCACGCCTGTTCAGGCCGGGCAAACCCTGAAAAACCCGGAATATGCCGATACCCTGCGGCAAATTGCCGAGCGCGGTGCCAGCGCCTTCTACACCGGCGATATCGCCAAGGATATCGTCAAGGCGGTGCGCTCCGCCCCCGGTAACCCGGGCGTGCTCAGCACCATGGATCTCGCCACCTACCAGGTCAAGGAACGCCCTGCCGTCTGCGCCCCTTACCACCAGTATGAGGTCTGCGGCATGGGACCGCCGAGCTCCGGCGCCCTGACGCTGGGCCAGATCATGGGCATGCTCAGCCACTACCCGCTTGGCGAATTGGGGCCGGATAGTCTCACCAGTTGGCGCCTGCTCGGCGATGCCTCGCGCCTCGCCTTCGCCGACCGCGGGCGCTACATGGCCGATAGCGACTATGTACCGATGCCGACCAAAGGATTGCTGGCCGGTGACTACCTGCAGCAACGGGCCTCCATGCTCAACAGCGAAAAGGCCCTGACCAAGGCTGAGGCAGGCAACCCGCCATGGGATCACGCCCTGCGCTACGCCCGGGACGAGTCGCTCGAGCTACCCTCGACCAGCCATTTCTCGATTGTCGATAAAGGCCGCAACGTGATTTCGATGACCACCACCATCGAGAACGGCTTTGGCTCTCGGGTGATGGTACGCGGCTTCCTGCTCAACAACGAGCTGACCGACTTTTCCTTCCGCAGCCATCACGACGGCAAACCGATCGCCAACCGGGTCGAGCCGGGCAAGCGGCCGCGCTCGTCAATGGCACCGACTATCGTGATGCAAAATGGCAAACCCTACTTGGCCATCGGCTCACCGGGCGGCAGCCAGATCATCGGCTATGTCGCCAAAACCCTGGTGGCCCATCTCGACTGGGGCATGGAGCTGCAGCAGGCTATCAACCTGCCGAACATGAACAACCGCTTCGGCCCGTTCGAGCTCGAAGCTGGCACCGGCGCAGAGCAATGGGCCCCGAAACTGGAAACCCTCGGCTTCAAGGTACAGATCAAGGAGCTCAACTCCGGCGTTCAAGCCATCCAGATCGGCAACAAGTCCCTGCTCGGTGCCGCCGATCCGCGCCGCGAAGGCAAAGTCATCGCGCAATAATCAGCGGCATAAAAAAACCGTGGCTGCTGCCACGGTTTGTTTACCGGCTACACCGCTCTGCTGCGACCGATTACATCGGCTGCAGCTTAGCGTACTGGGTGACCAGCCATTTGATCCCCTCGCCATTGAAGGCAACCTGCACCCGGCTCTGGGCACCGCTCCCTTCGAAGTTGATGATAGTCCCCTCGCCAAATTTCGGGTGCTGGACCCGCTGGCCGAGGCTATAACCGGTCTGGTTGAAGTTCTCGTTGACCTGGCTCTGGCTAAAGCGGCCGCTGCTGGCTGGGCGGGAGACCTTGGCCTTCATTCGCACCTCTTCGATAAACTCTTCCGGGATCTCGCGAATAAAGCGCGACGGCTTGTGGAAGTTATCCTTACCATAGAGACGGCGCATTTCCGCATAGGAGATATAAAGCTTCTGCATCGCTCGGGTCATGCCCACATAACACAGGCGGCGCTCCTCCTCCAGGCGGCCCACCTCCTCAGTCGTACGCGAGCTCGGGAACATGCCCTCTTCAACACCCACCATGAACACCACCGGGAACTCTAGCCCCTTGGCGCTGTGCATGGTCATCAGCTGAACCGCATCTTCGAAATCGTCAGCCTGACCTTCACCCGCTTCCAACGCCGCATGGGACAAGAACGCCGACAGCGGGCTCATTTCCTCGGCTTCTTCAGGGATCTCGAACTGGCGGGTAGCGGTTACCAATTCCTCAAGGTTCTCAATCCTTGCCTGCGCCTTTTCGCCTTTTTCCTGCTCGTACATCGCCCGCAAACCGGAGTTGCGGATCACCTCGTCGGTCTGCTGGTACAGCGGCAGCTCGCGGGTATCGTCTTCCAATGCATTGATCAGCTCGATAAAGCGGCGCAGCGAGTTAGCCGCACGGCCAGCCAGCACTTGCTCTTCCAGCAGGGCAATACTGGCCTGCCACATTGTCGCACCGCGGTCACGGGCCGCCATGCGGATGGTTTCCAGGGTACGATCACCCAGGCCCCGGGTCGGGGTGTTGACCACCCGCTCGAACGAGGCATCATCGTTACGATTGGCAATCAGGCGCAGGTAGGACAGGGCATCCTTGATTTCCTGGCGCTCGAAGAAGCGCATACCGCCGTATATGCGGTACGGCATCCCCGCCTGGATCAGGGCTTCTTCCAACACCCGCGACTGGGCATTGCTACGGTATAACAGGGCTGCCTCGCTCAGTGCGCCGCCCTGATCGCGCAGCTCTCGGATTTTACCGACCACGAAACGGGCCTCGTCCAGCTCGTTGAAGGCCGAGTAAATTGAGATCAGCTCACCTTCGGCTCCTTCGGTCCACAGGTTCTTGCCCATCCGCTCGTTGTTGTTGGCGATCAGGCCATTGGCTGCTTTAAGAATATTGCCAGTCGAGCGGTAGTTCTGCTCCAGGAAAATCGAGCTGGCTCCCTTGAAGTCATTCAAGAAACGCTGGATGTTTTCCACCTTGGCACCACGCCAGCCATAGATCGACTGATCGTCATCGCCTACGATCATGACGTTACAGTCCGGGCCGGCCATCAGGCGCAGCCAAGCAAACTGGATGTTGTTGGTATCCTGGAACTCGTCCACCAGGATATGCTTGAAGCGAGCCTGGTAATGCTCGCGGATATGCTTGCTGCGCTGCAGCAATTCAAACGAGCGCAGCAACAGCTCGGCAAAATCGACCAGGCCGGCACGGTCACAGGCTTCCTGGTAGGCGCTGTAAAGGCGCAACCAGGTCTGCTCGACCGGATCATTGAACGAATCAATGTGCTGCGGGCGCAGCCCCTCATCTTTCTTGGCGTTGATATACCACGCCGCCTGGCGCGCCGGCCACTGTTTCTCGTCCAGGTTCTGGGCCTTGATCAAACGGCGCAGCAGGCGCATCTGATCTTCGGAATCGAGGATATTGAAATCCTCCGGCAGGCCGGCATCAAGGTAGTGGGCACGCAACATGCGGTGGCACAGGCCGTGAAAGGTGCCATTCCACATCCCGGCCGACGAGCCATGCATCAGCTCATTGATCCGGCCACGCATCTCGGCGGCCGCCTTGTTGGTGAAGGTGACCGACATAATGGAGTACGGCGAAGCCTGCTCTATCGTCATCAACCAAGCAATGCGATGGACCAAGACCCGGGTCTTACCACTCCCGGCACCGGCCAAAACCAGGTGGTTACCCAACGGTGCTGCCACCGCCTCGCGTTGTTTGTCATTCAGGCCATCTAACAGAAGTGAAACGTCCATCGCTCTCTACTGGTTATTTATACAATGGTGGTAATTATAACCACAAAGCCCCCCGTGATGCGAGAACCCTCCCCTTCAGCCCTATCTCGCCCCCCCTGTGAGGGAAATAATTTCGCCATCTCAAGCGCTTGCCAAAATGTTTTGTTCTATGCTTGAAATTACGCCGCGTTAACAGAAAGTTAAAAAACACAAAAAGGCGTGAAAGATATTCCCGATTCACCCTTTCTTATCTACCGAGAGCACCGAGAAGTGCCAGTTCATCCAAAAGGAAACGTTGCATTTTCCTATAACAGTCAGCGTATTTAAGAGGAATCAACATGAAGAAGACCACCAACATTGCACTCGCAACAGCAGTAACAGGCCTGATTGCCCTAGCCGGTACCGCCATGACGACGACAACCGCAGTTGCCGCCGAGGAAAAGGAAAAATGCTACGGCGTGGTAAAAGCAGGCAAGAATGACTGTGCAACCAAAACCAGCTCCTGTGCCGGCACATCAAAAACCGATGGCCAGAAAGATGCTTTCGTGATGGTGCCTAAAGGCCTTTGTGATCGCTTGGTCGGTAGCTCAAAAGAGGCCAAGTAATTGGGCGGCCTGTCTCCTGGCAAGATGGTAGGGGTGGGGCTTCGCTCCCCCCACATCCATCAAATTCTTTCTGAACGGCCGGATATCGGCTGGCTGGAAATCCACAGCGAGAATTACTTCACAGTCAACTCACCCGCCCGCCAGCAGCTCCGGGCTATCGCCGACCACTATCCCATCAGCTGCCACGGGATCGGGATGTCACTCGGCTCCGCCGACGAACTGGACAGGCAGCACCTGTCCCAACTCAAACAGCTGGTCAACGACATCAACCCGATTGCTGTCTCCGATCACCTGAGCTGGAGCTCCGTCGATGGGCGGTATTTCAACGACCTGCTACCACTGCCCTATACCGAAGAAGCGCTGGCCCATTTCTGCTGCAAAGTCGAACAGGTACAGGATGCCCTCGGTCGCCAGATGCTGGTCGAAAACCCGTCCAGCTACCTGAGCTTCAATCATTCGACTATTCCGGAATGGGAGTTCCTGCGGGCTGTCCAGCAACGGACCGGCTGTGGTTTGCTGCTTGATCTCAACAACATCTATGTCAGCAGCTTCAACCATGATTTTGACTGCCAAACCTACCTCGATGCCGTCGACCCGCGCACCGTCAAGGAAATTCACTTGGCCGGTTTTACGGTCAAGCAATTCGAACAAGGGGAGATCTGGATAGACACCCACAGCAAGCCCGTCAGCGAGCCGGTGTGGCAACTCTACCGCCAGTGGGTGCGCCAGCACTTCAGTAAGCTTGGCGGGGTACCCACTCTGATTGAGTGGGATCTCGATATTCCCGCTCTCGACGTACTGCTTGGGGAGGCAGAACAAGCGCAACAGATTATTGCCAAGGAGGCCGGCAATGGGATCTCAGCAGCCTAACCGTTTACATCAACTTCAGCAGGACTTTGCCGAGGCACTGCATTACAGGCCGAGCGCAGCTAGCCAAGCCATTGCCACCAGCCAGTTTTCCCCAGAGCAACTGATACAGATCTACCGCAATAACTTCATCATCAGTTTGTCGGAAGTGCTGGAAGCGACCTACCCATGCTGTCAGGCCGTGGTGGGAGACGAATGCTTTGCCCAGCTTGCCCGCCAGCATGTCCTCGCCCATCCGCTTGGCGAAGGCAATGTCACCGACTACGGTGACGGGTTGTGCGACACCATCAGTAGCCAACCGGCACTGGTAGAGGCCGTACCGTATTTAGCGGATCTGGCCCGTCTTGAATGGCTGGTTGATCGCGCCAGCCAGCATGTGCCGGTCAGCAGTCACTTTCCGTTCGAGCAGCTGGCACTCATCACCGAGGACAACCTAGGTCAATTGGTACTGGACGTTGCCGAGCCCGTCTACAGTTTCGACGCCCAGCACCCGGTGGCGAGCCTGTGGCAGATGATCACCCATAACCAGATTGAGCAGATTGACCTGAGCCAGCCGGAATCAGCCATTATCCAACACCGCCCGCAAGGCATGCTGGTATTGGCAACTACCCCGCCAGCCACCGCCCTGCTGCGGCTGTGCCAGCAGGGGCAGCCGCTCGCCGAGGCCGACGATGCGATGGTGGCGATACTCGGCGAGCTTATCCAACAGCAACTTTTCAGCCGTATCCATGGCTTGCCCGAGGGAGAGTGCGCATGCTGAATTTTGTCAAACAAATCGACATCACGGCCCAACGGATCACCGAGCCACTGCTCCCGTTATTCCTGCTGTTCACCCGGCTTTGGGTGGCCTGGGTGTTCTTCAAGTCCGGCATGGTGAAATACAACAGCTGGGACAGTACCCTCTACCTATTCGAATATGAATACCAGGTCCCGCTGCTGCCTTGGCAAATCGCCGCCTACGCGGGCACGGCTGCCGAGCTGATCCTGCCAGTCTTCCTGGCGCTGGGCTTGTTGACCCGGCCGGTGGCACTGGCACTGTTCGTGTTCAATACCATTGCCGTGGCATCCTACCCGCTGCTGTGGGAGAAGGGCTTCTTCGACCACCAACTGTGGGGCATGATGATGCTGGTCAACCTATTCTGGGGGGCCGGGATGATATCCATCGACCACCTGATCAGCAGCAAGCCCAAGCAATCCCTGTTGCAGTAATACCTCACCCTCTGAAAAAAGGGCTGCATGATCTGCAGCCCTTTTTATTACCTGATGGTTGCTCATCCCGATGACATAAGCAGAAATCGTTGCTTGTCACTCCGATACCAATGGCAACAACTGTGAAAGCCGGCTGATCTCCACATCCGGCAGCCACTTGGCGCGCGGCTCTTGGCTCAGCACCCGTTGCTGGTCGTTGAACCAGCAGGCCTTGAAGCCATTTCGCTTGGCCCCGCCGACATCGGTCACCAGGTGATCACCGACATGGAGGATATCGCCCGGAGCCAGACCGAGCCCGCTTGCCGCACTGGCAAACAAATCCGGCTCGGGCTTCGACAACCCATCACGGCCCGCCATCAGTACCCCATCGAAATACTGTGCCAGCCCAATTTTTTCGGCATCAACATTGCCATTGGTGATCGCCACCAGCGGCAGCTGCTGCTGGAGCAAGGCCAGCACGTGGTGGGTCTCTTCAGGGACATCGACTTGATTTCTGACCTCAAGTACCACCGCCACACCCTCGCTCGCCGCCTGCGCGGCGGCCGACAAGGAGTAGCCGAGCTGCATAAAGCCAATTTTGAGCAATTCCAGCCGCCACAGAGTTACATCGTGGCGCAGCATGGGATCGGCCTTAGCCAGACGCATTTTAAGCTGCAGCCAATCCGCCGTCCCGACACCTTGCGTGCGCGGGTGGTGAGTTGCCAGCCAGTCATGCATCGCCTGCTCGGCGCGGCGGATCACCGGCCGGTTGTCGTAGAGGGTATCGTCAAGATCAAACGTCAGCGCCTTGGGCGTGGAAAAACGGCGGTAAAACTGCATCAGCGGTTACTCTTGGTAGCCCCTCAGCGCTTGTTGCGCTTGGCACGGGGGTGGGCTTCATCGTACACCTGCGCCAGGTGCTGGAAGTCCAAGTGGGTATAGATCTGGGTGGTCGAGAGGTTGGCATGGCCCAGCAATTCCTGAACCGCCCGCAGATCCCCCGAAGACTCGAGCATATGGGTCGCAAAACTATGGCGCAGCTTGTGCGGGTTGATATGGCTTGATACCGCCTGCTTCTGCCCCCACTCTGCCATCCGTTTCTGGACATTACGGTTGGAAATTCGCTGGCCCAGCTTGGAGACAAACAGCCCCGGCTCTCCGGCGGCTGCCAGCTGGCCACGGACCTTGAGCCAATGGCCAACCCACTCGCGGGCCAGTCCGGCAAACGGTACCACCCGCTCTTTGTCACCCTTACCGATCACCCGCAAGTCGCCTTTGCGCAGGCTGACATCCTTGACATTCAGGCTCACCAGCTCCGACAGACGCAAGCCGGCGCCGTACATCAGCTCCATCATGGCCCGATCGCGAATAGCCAGCGGATCATCCTCATCGACACTGAGCAACTGATCCATTTCATCGACATCGAGGTTCTTCGGCAACGGCCTCGCCTTGCGCGGGGCCGATACCCCCTTGGCCGGGTTGGCCTTGAGCACGCCTTGCTGAACCAGATAGTCGAAAAAGCTACGCAGCGCAGACAGGCGCATCGACAGACTGCTGGCCTTGAGGCCATCTCGCATCCCCTTGGAGGCGAGCTGGCGCACCCAGCCGGCATCCACCGCCTGCCAGTTATCCACACCAAGAGTCACCAACTGCTCGGCCAGCGTCGTCAGCTGGCGCTTGTAATTTTGCTGGGTATGGAGGCTAAGCTCCCGCTCGCTACGCAAGTACTCGTAGAAGCGCTGCAACGGCTTTTCCAGGCCAACAGGCAGGCTCATTCAATCACCTCGCGGGTATATTCCCAGTGGTGGATCAGCTTGGCCAGTACCATTGCCAACTGTTCGACGAACAAGGTATCCATCTCCGGCTGGAAGTGGCCGCCATCAACGCTGGCAAAGCTCAAGACCCCGAACGGCCTGTCATTGCCAAGCGGCAGTACCAGGAAAGATCCCAGCTGCGGCGGCTGGGCGAACAAGAGCTCTGCTTCGTGCTTGCGCAGGCGACCCAGATATACTGGCCGGGATGACAAGCGAGAGCGGCTGAAACTGTCGAAGCTGCGGCGCTCGAGAAACAGGTTATCGTCCAGGCTATCAAACAAGCGCAGGCTGACATCGAGGCAGAGCTCCTCGGCCAGAGTTTCCAGCACACACAGTGCCTGGTAGATATTGTGGGTCTGAAACAGCTGCTGTTGCGCCTTGGCAAAGGTATGGAACAGCTGGCTGTTTTGGGTGGCCGCGCCAACCAAGCCGGTGATTTTCTCTTCCAGCTCGCCGACATTGCTGCGCAGGCGTTCGAGCTGGATATCAACCAACGACACCACCCCGCGATCGGCATGGTGGACCTGGATCCGGCTCAGCAGCTCCGGGTGGCGAACAAAGAAATCCGGATTGGCCAACAAAAAGTCCGCCACCTCCTGCTCGTTCAACGAGACGGCTCCCTCCTCGGGAGTGGACACGTCAAGCTGAGATAAATCGGTCATAATACAATTTGTCCATCAAACACGTGCGCTGCCGCACCTGTCATATACAAAGGTTTGCCTTCACCGGGCCAGCGGATCTGCAAATCACCACCCGGCAGCGACACCTTCACATTGTCTTCCAGCAGCCCCTGCGCCCGACCAATCGCCACTGCGGCACAGGCCCCACTGCCACACGCCTGGGTCTCACCGGCACCGCGCTCATACACCCGCAGCTTGACCTCATTGCGGCTAATTACCTGCATAAAGCCGGCATTGACCCGCTCAGGAAAGCGCTCGTGGGATTCCAGCAGCGGCCCCAGGGTCT
Organism: Photobacterium sp. DA100; assembly: GCF_029223585.1. Lineage (NCBI taxonomy): Bacteria > Pseudomonadati > Pseudomonadota > Gammaproteobacteria > Vibrionales > Vibrionaceae > Photobacterium > Photobacterium sp. DA100. Next base: position 3,763,734 of record NZ_CP119423.1, read on the forward strand.
CGACATCAGCCGTCTCGACATCGTCCACCACGGTGACACAGTGCGGGTTGCCCATACTGACGGCACCGCAGAACACGGTTTTGTCGCCGGCCCGCAGAATATAGGTTTTCTCGCTTTGCTTGGCACGGAAAGGAATTTTGGCCGGGTCGAACTCAGGCACGCCCATGTTCACCGTGACCTGGTTGTCGTTTTCCAGCTTGAGCACCATCTTGCCCGCCTTGGTGCTGACCGAAATGTGGTACTTGTTGGTCAGCCCCTTCATCCAGACAAACCGGGCAAAGCAGCGCGCGCCGTTGCCGCACTGTTCGACCTCGCTGCCATCGGCATTGAAGATCCGGTAGTGGAAATCCGTTTCCGGATCATAGGGCGGCTCCACCACCAGCAGCTGATCGAACCCCACCCCGCGGTGGCGATCAGCCAGGCGCCGGATCGCATCCGGCGAGAAGAACACGTTCTGGGTCACACAGTCGACGACCATGAAATCGTTACCCAGCCCATGCATTTTCGAAAAATTAACCTGCATGTTGTTCCTTCTCATTATTCCGGCAGCAGATGCTCAGACTGCCACAGCTGCGCCAACTCTTCACGCTCGCGCACCACATGAGCCTGGGTACCATCAACCATGATCTCCGCCGCACGCACACGGGTGTTATAGTTCGATGACATCACGAAACCATAGGCCCCCGCTGAGCGGACGGCCAGCAAGTCACCGGTCTCCAGACACAATGGGCGCTCTTTACCGATAAAGTCACCGGTTTCGCAAATCGGGCCGACCAAGTCATAGGTCACCTTATCACCGTCGCGAGGCACAACCGGCACGATATCCTGCCACGCCTGGTAGAGGGTCGGGCGGATCATGTCGTTCATCGCCGCATCGACAATGGCAAAGTTCTTGTGTTCGGTATGCTTGAGGTATTCCACCCGCGTCAACATCACCCCGGCGTTGGCAGCAATGGCACGGCCCGGCTCGAAGACCAGCTCCAAATCACGGTGCGCCGTCAGGCGGTCCATCAACGCCTTGGCATATTCCGATGGCTGCGGCGGGCGCTCATCGCTGTAGGTCACGCCCAGACCGCCACCGACATCGAGGTGGTGGATGGCTATACCTTCCGCCTTGAGGGTGTCAATCAGTGCCAGCAGCCGGTCGGTAGCATCGATAAACGGCGCAATCGCTGTCAGCTGCGAACCGATATGGCAATCCATACCGGTGACTTCCAGGTGCGGCAAGGCGTGGGCCAAGCGGTATACTTCCGCCGCCCGGTCAAAGGCAATCCCGAATTTGTTGTCGCGCAGGCCGGTCGAAATGTACGGGTGGGTCTGGGCATCGACATCCGGGTTGATCCGCAGCGATACCGGAGCCACTTTGCCCAGCTCGCCCGCCACTTGGTTGAGGCGCTCCAGCTCAGGCTCGGATTCTACATTGAAGCACTTGATACCCAGCTCCAGGGCCCGTTTCATTTCTGCCGCCGTCTTGCCGACACCGGAGAACACCACCTTGGCCGGATCACCGCCAGCGGCGACCACCCGCTCCAGCTCGCCGCCCGAGACAATATCGAAGCCCGATCCCAAGCGTGCCAGCACATTGAGCACACCGATGTTGGAGTTGGCCTTGACGGCATAGCAGATCAAGTGGGGATGGTCGGCCACCGCCTGATCAAAGGCATGCCAGTGACGCTCCAGCGTTGCACGCGAATACACATAGAGCGGTGTACCAAAACGGTCAGCCAATTCGGCCAGTGGAACTTCTTCGGCCCATAGCTGGCCATCTTGCTGATAATTAAAGTAATCCAATGTAGTCTCTTCCCTGTCTGAACCGTTTATTGATCGTTTTGCTGTCGCTGCTCGCTACCATCAGGCATGTACAGTGGCCCACTCTGACCACAGCCGGTGAGGGCCAGTACGCCCAACACCAAAATTGCTAATAAACCTTTACGCATTTTTGAAAGCCAGTGATTATCATTTCATTGCCCTCTATAATCGCACCCACACTAGGAAAAGCAATAGGACGATCGGGGATGAATGATACAGAATTTCATAAGTTAGCAGATGAAGTGCTGATGAGCATCGAAGAAGGCATCGACGAATCCGGTGCCGATATCGAATACGAGACCACTGGCAACGTACTGACGCTGGAGTTTGAAAACCGCAGCCAAATCGTTATCAACCGCCAAGAGCCACTGCACGAGATCTGGCTGGCGTCGAAATCTGGTGGCTACCACTTCAAATACCAAGATGGCGAGTGGCGCTGCACCCGCAGCGGTAACGAGCTGATCGCCCTGGTCAAGCAAGAATGCTCACTGCACGCCGGCGAAGCTGTCGACTGGTAATCGAGACCAGCAGATAGCCCCAACAAAAAGCGGAAGCCTAGGCTTCCGCTTTGTTTTTCTGTGTTTTATTGCCGATGTCTTAGCGCGTCATATTGGCGTTCATCAGCGGCTGCGGTGTCACCACCGGACGGCGCGACGGCTGCTGGCCGCTCTTGTACGGCAGCACCTGCGGCTCGCCTTTCTCACTGTGAACAATGTCGTAGAACTGCGGCAGGTTAAAGTTGATAAAGTTAGCACTATAGCTGAAACGATCGTGGGCCGAGGTATAAAAGCGGTTCACCCCATGGACCATTTCGTCCTTGTCGCCGCTGCACTGGCGGTATACCTCAATCCGGTTCGACTCATCCAGGATATAGATATTGAAACCCGAATCGCAGTCCTCGAAGAAGAACTGGATCAGGCCTTCGCTGGCGTAGGCATCAACAATTTCCGGCGGATGCGGCTCATCGGTCTTGCCCATCACCAGGTTGGCCGAGCCGAGCAGCTTGTTGGTCGAGATACAGCTGTAGAAATCAACCGAGTTTTCCAGCTTCTGCACCGATACGCCGCGGCGCTCGAAGAACAGACCGTGGGTCTGGCGGGCAATCCGGATCGCCTTGAAGCGGCGGCGCTTCTCCTGCTCAACCGGCTTGAGGCGCATCTCGATACATTCGGCCACCAGCTGGTATACCAAGTTACGGATCAAGCCACGCATATGCTTGCTGTAACAAAATACGTCCACCGACTCCGGCGGCAGCGCATCCTGGTGCATCTTACCCAATACCGTCTTCAACGCGTCGAGCATGGCGCTGTCACCGGTGAAGTTAAGGGTACGAACTTCGTTCCACGAGTTGCGGTATACCAGATCGACACTGCCGACCAGACACATCTGGTCCGGGCCATAGCTGAAAATGTCGGTGTTCTTGAAATCGAATTTCACCGAGCGGTTGCGGAGCCGGGTAGTCGGATCGTTTTCCAGGTTGATGAACAACCCCAGCTGGCGAATTTCACACGGGCTCGACAGCGCCTGCAAGCTTGGTTGCGGGCGGCGGATCGGGAACGTGTTACGGATGTCACTGACCAGTTGGTAGAGCTTGTCGATGTCCACCGCCGAATTGCGCACCACACTGTGCAAACAGGTCGATTCGGTCAGCAGGCCGTTGAAGTAGGCCCAGGCCACTAGCTTGCTGAGATAGCGGTTATGCTCCAATGCCGGGCGGCCCATAATGGCGAACGGATCCAGTGACTGCTTGTAGAGGTACCAGCCCGCGGTATTGGTCCGGCCGGCAGGCACCTGGATCAGGCTCAAATCCTGCTCGTGCAAGTCCGGAGACAACTGCGGGTTGAGCAGGGTCACCTTACCCGGCAGCACCTCGAAAGCCGCATACAGCTTGCGAGCCAGAATACTGATGTCTTCCGGGCTGATCGCCGAAGTAATGTTATTGCGGCGGGCAAAACGGATCAGGTTACGGTAACTCAGCATCAACGCATCGAGCAGCTCGTTGTGCGCGCTCTTGACCTGCTCGACCTTCCAGTCGCGGCGGCGATCGAGCTCAAGCAGCACTTCTTGCGGCCACTGCCATTCGCTGGTCAATTCCTGCAACACCTTGCGTCGCCACGGCACCGAGCCCGAAGCCGGCTCGCGGGTCAGCTTTTCATGGGTCTTGAGGTAGAAGCAGCGGCGGACCAAATCCAGGCGGCGGTGATCGTCGATACGCTCAAGGTAACGGGTCACCTTCTCCAGCATCAGGTAATAGGCATCCATGCAGAACTCGGTGCGGTCTATGGCAAAAAAGCGCCGTTTACCGTCTACGCTGAGCAGCTGGGTATGCGGGTATTCCCAGGAATAGGCTTCAAGCAGAATCGCTTTCAATACCGACTTGTAAGGCGAATCGATACTTTTGTAGAGCTGCCACAAACTAGAGCCAAAGTACTCCTCGGCAGGAATGCGCGACAGACCGCCGAAATCAATCCACTCATCACGATGGATATACCCGCCATTTTCGAGATAGCAGATGTAGTCATCGTAACACTCCTCCATTTCCGGCGGCACCATAAACCACAGCAGGCGCTGGCCAGCCAAGTTGACCGCCGAGCGGTAGAACTCGTCAAGCAGCAACAAATGCTGGCTCGAGCCACAGTTTTCACCGGTCATCTGCTCGGAGAAATTGTCACGGAATCGGTTTTCGTCGATCAGGAAGAAGTTTGCCTCGACCCCCTGGGACAGCGCCCACTCGGAGATCACCGCACACTTGGCTTCCAGAGGCTGGCGGCTTTCAGCCGGCAGATCAGTCCGGATACAGACCCAGATATCAAGATCGCTGGTCAGGCTCTGGCCCAGTGAGGCGGTACTGCCCATCGCATAGAGCCCTTGGATAGGGAAAATATCAACAGCAGGAGGAGAAATTGGGGTAGCACAAGCCAAGCCACAGTCATCGATCAACTGTTGCTGCTGCTCGGTGGCAGTGAAGGACGCAATCCCCACCGGCACGTCCTGATCGAGATAACCAGGTACCGCAGGGTGATTATAGTGAAGTAGAACCGGCAGCAGGTTAAAAACCTGCACTGACTGCGGAGTCATGGCGGCACGCGCACGCTCGAGTCTTAGCTCGTTGAGCTGATCCAATCTACCTTTAAGCGTTTCGATATAATTTTGCAAATTACTCTTCCAAGAGCTACCAGCTTGAGAGCGGCCCAAATCTTGTCATTAAAGCGGTTGAGATGGCTCGACCTAGGAGTAAAAACGTGATCAATCTAACAGTTTTTGTATTAACCGTAAAGATAATGCCGTTTTATGACAAGTTATGAATGGACTGAAATGTTGCCAGCTGACCTTTCCGTAGTCACCTTCCCTCAAACTAGTACAAGTTCACCGATCCGCCAATTTACTGGCAAGCATCTGCATTTCGCCGAGGGGTTATGTGACTAATATCACATTAATTGCAGTTTATATCAAGACAATACTGCCTCAACGCACTCGCCGCGACACATCAATTACCATCCCTGCCGAGTAATGGTAGGATTAGGTGCAATAATGATAGTGCCAACTGAATATGTGGATCCGACCCTATGACCGATACCCCAATCCGTATTGCCACGCGTAAAAGCCCATTGGCTATGTGGCAAGCCGAATTTGTCAAAGCTGCCCTGGAGCAAGCCCACCCGGGCCTGCAAGTCGAACTGGTACCTATGGTCACCAAAGGCGATGTGATCCTCGATACCCCGCTCGCCAAAGTGGGTGGCAAGGGGCTATTTGTCAAAGAGCTGGAAGTCGCCATGCTCGAAGGCCGTGCCGATATCGCGGTGCATTCGATGAAAGATGTCCCGGTAGAATTCCCTGAGGGGCTGGGGCTTGTCACCATCTGTGAACGTGAGGACCCACGCGATGCCTTCGTGTCCAACCGTTATGACAACCTCGCGCAGCTGCCAGCAGGCGCAGTCGTCGGTACCTCGAGCCTGCGCCGCCAGTGCCAGCTTCGTGCCCAGCGCCCAGATCTGGTGGTCAAAGATCTGCGCGGCAACGTCAACACCCGCCTGCGCAAGCTTGATGACGGCGAGTATGATGCCATTATCCTAGCTTGCGCGGGCCTCAAACGCCTGGAGATGGAAGACCGTATCCGTGATGCCATCGCACCGGAAACCAGCCTGCCAGCTGTCGGGCAAGGGGCGGTCGGCATTGAATGCCGCCTTGATGACGAACGAGTCCGCCAGTTACTCGATGCATTGAACCACCAGGATACCGCCACCCGCGTGTTGTGCGAACGCGCCATGAACAACCGCCTGCAGGGTGGCTGCCAGGTGCCAATCGGCAGCTACTCCGTGCTAGAAGGCGATCAAATCTGGCTTCGCGCCCTGGTCGGTGAGCCAGACGGCAGCGAAATTGTCCGTGGCGAAATCCGCGGCCACCGCGAAGATGCCGAGCAATTGGGTATCCAGTTGGCCGATCAGCTCTTGGCTGATGGCGCCAAGGCTATCCTCGACGAGCTATACGGCAACGCCTGATGACGGTACTGATCACCCGCCCGGCACCGGAATGCCATCAATTAACCCAGCAGCTCAATGCCGCGGGGATCAGCGCCATTGCCCAGCCCCTGCTGGAAATTCAGCCGGGGCAGCAACTGCAAGCCTTACCCAACGCCCTCTCACAGCTACAAAATGGTGATTTCCTGATTGCCGTCAGTGTTCACGCAGCCAACCTAGCGCACAATTACATGATGTCGGTAGGTGCCAGCTGGCCAAAAAACGTGCATTATATAGCAGTCGGCCAAAAAACCGCCGCAGCGTTGCAAGGCTATACCGGACAAGCGGTCCTGACCCCGTCCGAGCGCTGCGACAGTGAGGGGCTGTTAGCCTTGCCCGTCTTATCTGATGTGGCAGGGCGGCGAGTGCTTATCCTGCGCGGCAATGGCGGGCGCGAGTTGATCTACCAGCGCCTGTGCCACGGCGGGGCCGAGGTCTCCTATTGCGAGACTTACCAGCGCTGCTGGTTGCCGCTTGATGGCCCGGCCCTGAGCCAGTCTTGGCAACAGGCCGATGTTGACACCCTGGTGGTGACCAGTGGTGAGCAACTTGACCAGTTAGTCAAGCTCATACCAGACAACGCCAAGGCTTGGTTTCTTAACTGCCAGCTATTCGTACCAAGCCAGCGAATCGCCGATCAAGCCCTCGGGCTTGGTTTTCGTTTAATTTCCAATGTGGGAAGTGCGGCCAATGGTCCACTATTCACGACCCTAAGCAAAATAGGCACGATGGGAAAATCGGATGACTGATAAAAAAACCAATAATGAGACCCCTGCAGATAAGCAACAATCCGCAGCAAACAATACTAACAAGCAAGGACGAGCCAGTGCCAAGGCACAGGCGCCAAAACCAGCCCCTGCCAAACAAGCTAACGCAGAGCAGCCGGAACCAGCGGCAGCCGCACCAGCCAATCAGCCAACCGAAAAACAGGGTGGCAGCAAAACCGGCGCTGTAGCTATCGCCTTGGTCATTGCACTTGGTGCCGGCCTTTACTACCACGGCCACCAACAGACCCAGACCCAGAACAGCCAAATGGCGGCCCTGCAGCAAGAAATCTCCCAGCTTCAATCACAGCTTCAGTCATCTCTCAAAGCGTCCCAGCAAGAAACCCTGAGCCAGGTCAACTCCAGCCTGCAGCGTACCGAAACCTCGCTCGATCAGCAGGAAAAGTCGATCACCGGCTTGCAGATGGCACTGGCTGAAATGAAAGGCCGCCGTCCGAACGACTGGCTCCTGGCGGAAGCGGATTATCTGGTCAAGATGGCAGGCCGCAAGCTGTGGCTTGAGCATGACACGGTCAGTGCCACTATTCTGCTCGAATCCGCCGATCACCGTATCGCTGAACTCAACGACCCAAGCCTAACCCCGATCCGCCAGGCAATGCACACCGATATCACGGCCCTGAAAGCCGTCGCCCGGGTTGATCGCGATGGCCTTGTCTTGCGCCTGACCAGCCTCCAGCAAGAAATTGGCAAGCTACCGCTGGCCAATGCTGTCCTACCTGAGGCCGAGGCGGTTGAGACCACCGAGGTCTCGGCATCTATCGACGACTGGAAACAGAACCTGATGACCTCACTGAAAAACTTCAGTGACCACTTCATCACCTACCGCAAGCGTGATGGCAGCGTGATCCCACTGCTCACGCCTAAGCAGGATTTCTACCTACAGGAAAACATCAAGTCCAAGCTGGAAACCGCGATCAAATCGGTTTACCGCGAGCAGGGCGAGCTGTACACCACGTCACTGGCGATGGCCAAAGACTGGGCGGAGCAGTTCTATGATATGGAAGATCCTGCGGTTCAGAGCTTCATCAGCACGCTAGAGGCCCTCGGCCAGGAAAACATCGAGGCCGACTATCCGAGCAAGCTGCAGTCACAGGCACTGATCACCGACACCATCAGTGAACGCCTACGCCAGCAGGTAAAACCGCTTAGCACAGAGGAGAATCCGGCATGATCAAACTGCTATTGCTGGTTGCCGCCCTGATCGCCGGTATCGTGGTCGGCCCGATGCTGGCCGGAAACCAAGGCTATGTGCTGATTTCAGCGGCTAACCAAACGGTGGAAATGAGCCTGACGACCCTTATCATCCTCGTGGTGGTCTTGTTCGGGGCTTTTTTCCTGCTGGAGAACATCCTCAAGCGCCTGTTCTCGCTGGGTAGCTCGACCCGCGGCTGGTTCTCGGGCCGCAAGACCCGTAAGGCCCGCCTGCAGACTTCTGAAGGCCTGACCAAGGTCATCGAGGGCGACTGGAAACAGGCCGAGAAATTGGTGGTCAAGTCAGCCAAGCACAGCGACGCCCCGCTGCTGAACTACCTGGCCGCCGCCGAAGCCGCACAAGGCCAAGGCGATGCCAGCCAGCGTGACGAATACCTGAAGCTAGCTTCTGAAATCGACGGCCAGAGCCTGGCTGTCGCCCTGACCCGAGCCAAGCTCCAGTTCCGCCAGCAGCAGTTCGAGCAGGCCGTCGCAACCCTGCAGGATATCAAGCGCGACCACGGCCGCAACCCAGTGCTGCTGACCCTGCTCAAAGACTGCTACATTCGCCTGGAAGACTGGAAACCTCTGCTGGCCCTGCTGCCTCAGCTAGAAAAAGCCGGGATCGTCGATATCGAGGAAGCCGCCAAACTCGAAGCCAAGGCAGAGTGCGGTATCATGCACCACATTGCCAAGCAGCAAGGCAGCGAAGGCCTGATGGGCCACTGGAACAGCCTGAGCCGCAAAACCAAGGCTCGCCCGGATCTCATTGCCTGTTTCGTCAAGCTGATGAGCCAGTACAACGCCGACAGCGAAGCGTACACCGTGCTGCGTGATGCACTGAAGAAGAACAATGACGAGTCGCTGATCAACCTTGTCCCTGCCCTAAAACTGGCAGACAACCACCCGGCCATCGTTCGCCTGCAGGATTTGCTGCGCTACGACAGCAGCAACCCGAGCACCCACAGTGCACTGGGCCAGCTGTTCATGCGTGAAGGCAAGCTAGAACAGGCCAAGGAGCATTTCGAGAAAGCAATCGCCCTACGCAGCGATGTGGCTGACTATGGCTACCTGGTGGAAGTGATGGAGCAGCTCGATGACAAGCAAGGCGCCGCCGAGTTGTCGCGCCAAGCTCTGACCTTAGCGCTGCCCGCCAAAAGTTAACACAGAGGCAACATAACATTTAGCAATCAAAAAGCACCCGAAAGGGTGCTTTTTTATACCTAAAAGCAATAGATTATGTGTCCTATTTCGGATAATTGTTTCCATTTGTTAACAGGCGTTTCAACCTATATCCATCCCATTGCTAGCATTTTGTAAACAGGTTTCAATAGGGGTTCACGTTGCTCAACAGATGGATACTTAACTATGGAACTGCTTCCTGCGTTAATCGTTTCTGGCATCATTGTTTCTGTGATCACCTGCCTGATGACAGCGGTACTGATCAAAGAATCATAATTGCCCAGAACAAAAAAACCTCCGCCAGGAGGTTTTTTTATGCCCGTGTATTTACCGGCTAGCTCGACGCTTGGGCCTTTTCCAGTGCTTTTTGGTAACGGCGGGCCGTCTTCATCGCCTTGTTCAACTGCTTCTTCTGTTTTTTCGCCAGTTTCTTAATTTTTTTCAACTGCTTGGCTTTTTTCCTAGCCTCTTTGCGGCTCGCAGCCACCGCCGGGTGCGCGGCAACGACAAGGGCTGGCGTATCTAGCTCGGTTACCAAGGCTGCCGCCTGTACCGCTCCTGATGGCAGCGGCCCCGCTTTCGGCAGCTTGGATACGGTGGCCGTCTCCACCGACGTCAGGCTCGGCTTCACGACGTGGGTCATCTCGGTCGGCCGCTTCAAGGCACTAGGCTTACAGAGGTAACTTTTCTCGGAAGCAACGCGAGCGCAGCTACTGCACATATAGTTGGCGGTGCTGACCATCCGGCTGATGGTAGAAAACTGCGCCGCGATCTCAACCCGGCGGTATTTACATAACGACTTTGCCATTCCCTCGCCTCCAGCAGTCCGGCCTCACCCAGCCGGGGTAATTATTCTCATTTACAATATACCGTCGTCGTCTGAGGATCGCTACTTCATCGCCGCCTTCACATACACATCGAAGCGGTTTTTCTTGGTTTCAATCGCCGTTGAAGGCTTTTGCCCTGCCAAAAATTCAGCATAATCGGGACGCTTGACGACCACCCGCTTAGTGGCCAGCGCCAATGCCGGCGCAAGCAGATCATCGGCATCGAGGTCGGCACCGACCAGGGTCTGGAACACCCGCATTTCCTTTTTGACCAAAGCCGATTTCTTTTTGTGCGGATACATAGGGTCCAGATAGACCACGTCCGGTGCCACAAAATCAGGATCAGCCGCCAGCTGCTCCAGGGCATTATGGCTCGAGGCATGTAGCAAGGTCATCCGCTCGCTGATCCAGTCGCCAATTTCGCTATCGGCCTTGGCACGGGATAAACCATCATCCAGCAACGCCGCCACCACCGGGTGGCGCTCAACCATCTGTACCTTACAGCCCAGCGAGGCCAAGACAAACGCATCACGCCCCAAGCCTGCGGTACCGTCAACCACCGTTGGCGTGACACCGCCCTTGAGGCCGACCGCTTTGGCGATCGCCTGGCCGCGGCCGCCGCCAAACTTGCGCCGGTGCGCCACCGCGCCACCAGCCAGGTCAACATACACCGCCCCCAGCTTAGGCTCGTCAAGCTTGCGCAGCTCCAACCGCTCAGCCGTCAGTACCAACGCAAACAGGCTATCTGGATCATGGGATAGCCCCCAGCGTTCAGCCAGCAAATCAAGTTCAGGTTGACGTTCAGGGGACTCACAAATTAAAGCTAGTTGCACACGCACACTCCGGAAAAAACATTGCCTGCCGGCCAAACACGACAGGCATTAAGCGGCGGATTATACCACCTCTTCACGCCGGCTCAATTGAGCCACCAACTGGGGAAGTGGCAGGGGACGGCCGAATAAATAGCCCTGGGCGTAATCCACCCCCAGCTCGCCGAGCTTGGCAAGGATGGCCTCGTTCTCGACAAACTCCGCCACCGTCTGTTTACCCATCTTCTTGGCCAGCTCGTTGATCGCTTTTACCATGGCGAAATCCACTTCATCGTCGGCAATATCACGGACGAACATGCCATCGATCTTGATGATATCGACCGGCATTCTCTTCAAGTAACCAAACGATGACAGCCCAGAGCCAAAGTCATCGAGCGAAATCCGGCACCCCAGCTCCTTGAGCAGGGTAAATGAGCGGATCGCTTCGCTCATGTTGCCAATCGCCGCCGTTTCGGTAATTTCCAAACACAGCTTGTGCGCCGGTATGGAGGAGTGACGGATTTTATCCTGTAGAAAATGGACAAAATCGCGATCGCCGATTGACTGCCCTGACAAGTTGACGGCGCACATATCCAAGGCATTCACCGCCCCCGGGTTGGCCTCCAGCCAGTCAATCACCGCGCAGACCACATAGCGGTCAATGCGGTGGGCCAGGTTGTAGCGCTCGGCCGCTGGCATAAATAAGCCCGGCGAAATCATTTCGCCATCATCGTTGCGGATCCGCACCAAAATTTCATAGTGGTGGCCCTGGCTGCTCGAACACAGTGGGGCAATCGGCTGGGCGTAGAGCTCCAGCCGCTGCTCGGACAGCGCCCGCCGGAGCAGGCTGACACACTCCATTTCCAACTCTCGCCGACGCAACTCCTCGTCATCCGGATGGTAGACATGCAGCCGGTTGCGACCTTCATCCTTGGCGGCATAGCACGCGGTATCGGCCTGGGCATGGACCTGCTGGGTCGATCCGGCCGTCTCATCAATCATCCGCAGGCCAATCGAGGCGCTGAAGCTAAAGCGGGCAGTCTGCCAGTAAAACTCACTCTCTTCGAGCAGCTGTAAGATCTCACGGCCAAAGGCAACAGCTTCGGCCAACTGACAATCGGTCAGGATCACAGCAAATTCATCGCCGCCGAGGCGGGCCAGGACCGCCCGCGCGGGGGTGATCTCCTGGAGCATCAATGCAACCTGCTTGAGCGCCTCATCACCCGCTTCATGGCCGGCGGTATCATTGATGATCTTGAACTGGTCCAAATCAATATACAGCATAGCATGCTGGGCCTGGCGTTCTCGGGACTCTGCCAGTGCCTTCTCAAGCGACTGCTCGAAGTGGTTGCGGTTGTACAGATCGGTCAAGTAATCATGGCAAGCCTGGTAGGCGAGTTGCTCTTCCAGCTCACGGGTCGAGGAAATGTCTTCACCGACCACCAGCAACTGGCGATTTTGCGCCTGGCGAATCGTCTCGCGGATCCATACCGTGCGACCATCGGCACAGCAGTAGCGCAGCTGGCGCCGCCATACCCGATGGCCCGCACTGTCCAGTGCCGAGCTGATATAGCATTGCGGGACAGGCTCATCCCCCTCATAGAAGCTGGCAATCTTGTGACCGAGCAAATCACGCTTGCTGTAGCCCAGCAGATCGGCGGCAAACTGATTGACCGATTGGATACGGGACTGGCGATCGACGGTCAGCAACATGACCGGCTGCTGCTCGTAGAGCAGGCGGTAGCTTGCCTCGCGCTCGCGCAGCTTTTCTTCCATCTGGTGACGTGCCGTCACATCGCGAGCCTCGAGCAGCAGCTGCACCTCGCCACTTTCATCTGCCGGCATTCGCTTAATCACAATATCCAACATCCGGCTGCCATCTTCATGGCTCTGGATATCAATTTCCATCCGCACCGGCTGGCTGCAGGCTTGCGCGACCGCCCGGCTCAGTTTGAGGGCAGCCTCAGGGCTCCAGCAATACCACCGCCAAAGTGGCCGGTCATATTTCACCACCGCACGACCGACCAGCTCATGCAAAGCCAAGTTGCCCGAAACCAGCATGCCAGCCCGGTCGAAAATCCCGATAAACTGGAAGCTCTGATCAAACACCCCCTCGAACAACGCCCTGCTCTGCTGCAGGCGCCGCTCACCTTTGCGCAGCCTTCGGATCATCATCACCAGCAAGGCAATCACCCCGCCCATTACGCTCAGGGCGACGGTCAGTACCCGAATTTCATTCTGGTAACGGTGGAACCAGCTCTGGGGCTGGTTGATGATGAGCGTTTCATTGTTATCTATTTCCAGTCCCCAGCGGACCACCTCGGCATAATCAAAAATCTCTTTGCCGTTACTACGGATGAACGTCGGGTATCGCGTGATCTTGCCATCCAGCAGCTTAACCAGCATGGCTCCGATCTGGCGCCCCTTTTCATGGCCTCCCAGCATCACACCGCCGACGACACCGTGCTCGAGCATGTATTTGTAGGAGGCGTACACCGGCGCCGAAGCACGGGCCGTTAACTGCTCTAGGAAGTCACCGCTGTCCATGTAATTGCCGCGGCTGTCCTGGAAGTAGCTCAGAAACAAAATAGCCGAGCGAGGAGGCAGCGCCTCACTGGCGGCCAGTACCGAGTCAAAACTCCCCTCCTGGATCCTAACCACTTCAAGGTTGAGAAAATTATCCGCAAGAAAGTCACTGATCCCCTTCCACAGAACCCGCCCGGTAACGGTCTTGTCAGCCAAAACATACATGGTTTGCAGATCCGGCTGAACCGACAGTGCCAGATTGATGTTGGCGGCGGCATCGGTCTGGTCGAGAATGCCTATGACATTTTTCAATCGACTGTGCTTATCGGGGTGATAGTCATTAATCCCAGCCAAAATGACCGGCGTCTCGCCGACTTCATTTGACAGCTGGTTGATCAGCCACAAGGCATTATCATCCGTCACCACAATCGCCCGGTACTCTTCCCGCAGCAGCTTGGTACGGTAAATATCCAGCAGCTCTTTGAGGTAAGCCGGGGACTGGTAGCGTTTGCTGTCCATATAATTGACATGCAATGACACCCCCTGCGCACTGGCCACCGACTCCAGGCCAGCCTGGATACCATCGGTCCAACGCATCCCCTTATGGTAGGAGTGGACCACCAAGGTGTCATAGGCCGATGCCTTAAGGGGTAACCAGCTGAGAAGAAACAAAAGAGCAATCAAGCGCATAAAGATCGGGAGTCCTGTCTGTCAGGTTCGGGGCGTTAGCAAGCCTGCATGTATTTTTTGAATATAATTTAGCGACATAGCGAGGCGACAGTATAAGATATGAGCAAGCACGTATAAACCAAGGATTGCTTCTACCATGACCAGCCAGATTCGAATTGATGATCTCGACCGGGAAATCCTCAACACCCTGATGAATGATGCCCGCACCCCCTATGCCGAAATGGCCAAGCGGTTCAATGTCAGCCCGGCCACGGTCCATGTCCGGGTCGAAAAAATGCGTGCCGCCGAAATCATTACCGGTACCGAAGTGATCATTAACCCCAAGCTGCTCGGCTACGATGTGTGCTGTTTTATCGGCATTAACCTCAATGCGGCACGAGACTACCACTCGGCCCTGACCAAGCTCAACGAACTCGACGAGGTAGTCGAGGCCTATTACACCACCGGGGCATACAACATCTTCGTCAAGCTGATGTGCAAATCAATCGAAGAGTTGCAGTATGTACTGATCGACAAACTGCAGGCCATCGACGAGGTCCAATCGACCGAGACCCTGATCTCGCTCCAGAACCCCATCAACCGCAACGTCAAACCCTAGCGGCCGTCCCGGTTGCCAAAATAACAAAAAGGCCCGTGCTAATGCACAGGCCTTCGAATTCTTCAAGGGTAAGTAATAACTTACACTGCTAGCACTTCACGCTACTCACTCACCTTATCGAGTGCTGCCTGGCGGGCGGCGGCATCTTCTGCCAGCCACTCAGCAACCACTTTGGCGAAGTAGGTCAGGATGCCGTCGGCCCCCGCGCGCTTGAAGCACAGCAAGGACTCCATGACGGTTTCGCGCTCTTTGAGCCAACCGTTCTGGATCGCTGCCATGTGCATCGCATACTCGCCCGAGACCTGGTAAGCAAAGGTCGGCACCTGCAGCTCCGCTTTCACCCGGCGTACCACATCCAGGTAAGGCATACCCGGCTTGACCATCACCATGTCAGCGCCTTCGTTGACGTCCATCGCCACTTCATGCAGCGCTTCGTCGCTGTTGGCCGGATCCATCTGGTAGGTCTTCTTGTCACCGCCCTTAAGGTTGCCAGCCGAGCCGACCGCATCACGGAACGGGCCGTAGTAGTTAGACGCATACTTGGCAGAGTAAGCCATGATTTGGGTATGGACATAACCCGCTTCTTCCAGCGCTTCACGGATTGCACCGATACGGCCATCCATCATGTCCGACGGCGCAACAACATCAGCACCCGCTTCGGCATGGGACAGGGCCTGTTTGATCAGCACTTCGGTGGTGACATCATTCAGCACATAGCCGTCTTCATCGATGATGCCGTCCTGACCGTGGATGGTGAACGGATCGAGGGCAACATCGGTGATCACGCCCATCTGCGGCACATGCTCTTTGAGCAAGCGTACGGCACGCTGGACCAGCCCTTCTGGGTTGAACGCTTCTGCGGCACACACCGACTTGAAGTCTTGCGATACGACCGGGAACAAGGCTATCGCAGGGACACCCAACGTGGCCAGGTACTCCGCTTCCTGAAGCATCAGGTCAATAGACAGACGCTCGATCCCCGGCATGGAATCGACGGTTTCACGACGGTTCTTACCCATCAGGATAAACATCGGGTAAATCAGGTCATTCACAGAAATCTGATTTTCGGCCATTAAACGGCGGCTAAAATCATGCTTGCGCATGCGACGCATACGGCGTGCCGGAAACGCGCCCTGAATAGATACAGACACTGCATACTCCTTTTATGGGTTAAATCGCTTTATTGGGATCATATCACCCTCACTGTGCGGAAGGTGATCCGATTTTGAAAAATGCCTGGGTGGTAACATAAGCATTGGCCATCACCTGCTCGGCCTGTTGGCCGCGGCACTCGGCGATAACCGAGGCAATATGGGGGAGGAACTTGGGCTCATTGCGGCTCGATTTCGGCTTGGGGCGGTAATCTCGCGGCAACAGATAAGGGCAGTCAGTTTCCACCATCAGGCGGTTATCCGGGATATCACCGACGATCTCGCGCAGCTCGGTGCCACGGCGCTCATCGCATACCCAACCGGTGATACCAATGTGCAGATCCTGCGCCAGGCAGTCGCTCAGTTCCTGACGTGTTCCGGTGAAACAGTGCAGCACAGCAGCAGGAATCTTATCCCGCCATGGCTTGAGGATCGCCATAAAGCGCTCATGGGCATCGCGGCAATGCATGAACACCGGCATGTTCAGCTCAGCGGCCAATGCCAACTGGGCCTCGAACACCGCTTCTTGCTGTGGCCTTGGGGAGAAGTCACGGTTGAAATCAAGCCCGCATTCACCGATCGCCACGACTTCAGGGTGGGCTGCCAACTCACGGATCTCAGCCAATGCCAAATCCTGAACGCTCTTTGCATCATGGGGATGAACCCCGGCGGTACAGTAGGTATAGCCCGGCCACTGACGAGCCAGCGCCAGGGCCTGCTGACTTTCTTCGATACTGGTACCGGTAAGAACAAGGCCGTGGACACCCGCAGCTTTAGCACGAGCCACGACATCTTCGCGGTCTTTGTCGAACCGGCTATTAGTAAGGTTTACCCCGATATCAATCATCGTTGTTCCCACTCATTTTACAAGCAATGGGAACAACTTAATGAATATCGATACGTATTGCTATCACCCTTTGTAAATTTTCGGGTTGAACACATCCCGCAACCAGTCACCCAACAGGTTGATCACCAGCACCAAGGTGACCAATACCAGCCCTGGGAAGGCAGTGATCCACCATGAGCCGGAGAAGATGTAGTTAAAGCCGATACTGATCAACGAGCCCAGCGACGGCTGGTCAACCGGCAGACCCAGACCAAGAAAGGACAGGGCGGCCTCGGACATGATGGCGTTGGCCACCTGCACGGTCGAGATAACCAAAATTGGCGACAGGCAATTCGGCAAGATATGGCGGAACATGATCCGCGGAGCCTTGAAGCCCATGACCTTGGCTGCCTCAACGTACTCCTTCTTCTTCTCGGCCAGCACCGAAGCCCTCACGGTCCGCGCATACTGCGGCCATTCGGCAATACCGATGATCACCACCAGCATCACTACCGCATACTGGGCAAACAGCTCCGCCCCCAGCGCCGTGCGGAAGATCGCCGAGACAATAATTGCGACCATCATGGTCGAGAACGACAACTGGACATCGGCAAAACGCATCAGGAAACTGTCTACACGTCCGCCGTAGTAACCGGCGCTCAGGCCAATCACCACACCGAGCACCAACTGCAAACCTACGGCCAGCAGGCCGATAGTCAGTGACAGGCGCGAGCCGTACAGGATGGTCGAGAAGATATCGCGTCCCTGATCGTCAGTGCCGAGCAGGAAGCGGCTGTCGCCATCCTCCATCCACGAAGGCGGCAACTCAGAGTCCATGATATCGATAGACGTTAGATCATACGGGTTGGTCGGGGCGATAAGCGGTGCCAGCAACGCCGACACCGCAAACACCATGAATACCGCAAAGCTCAGCATCGCCACTTTGTCTTTACGGAAGTAATAGAGAAAATCAGACTGCTTGAAACGCTCCCAACGGCTTGGGGCAGCGACTGTGGTACTACTCATAACTTACTCTCCCTTGCCAGTCAGGTTTACAGTCGGGTTAACCAAGCCGTACAGCAGGTCAACAATGGTGTTGGTGACCACGAAGATCAGACCAACAAAAATGACATAGGCGGTGATCAGCGGGGTATCGACCCGGTTAATCGCCTCGAGGAACAAGAAACCGGTGCCCGGCCACTGGAACACCGTCTCGGTCAAGATGGTATAGGCGACCATGGTACCGATTTGAACCCCCCCCACCGTCAGTACCGGCAGCATGGTATTTTTCAGCGCATGCTGGTAATAAATCTTGTTCATCGCCAAGCCCTTGGCCTTGGCAAACTTAATGTATTCCGAGCTCAATACCTCCAGCATCTCGGAGCGTACCAAGCGGATAAACAGCGGCAGCATGATCGATGCCAGCGCGATACACGGCAGCACCAAGTGACGCAGGCCATCAAGGGTAAAGTAGCCCGACTCCCAGCCCAGAATATTGGCGGTTTCGCCCCGGCCGTAGGACGGCAGCCAGCCGAGCTCTATCGAAAACACATACATCAGCATAATCGCGGTCAGGAATACCGGGATCGAAATGCCAATACTACTGAAGGCCATCACGACCTTGGTAAAGAAACTGTTGGGGTGGATCGCCGAGTAGACCCCGAGCGGAATGGACACCACGATGATGATCAGGGTAGCCCCGAATACCAATTCCAGCGTGGCAACCAACTTGTCGAGGATCACCTCGGTCGCCGGGCGCTTGAAGAAATAAGACGTACCCAAGTCGCCTTGCACCGCATTAGCGACAAAACGGCTGTACTTGGTAATAAACGGATCGTTAAGACCCAGCTCGTCGCGAAGTTGTTGACGTTCAGCTTCTGATACCGACTGCCCCACCAGCTCTCGCAGCGGGTCGCCAAGGTTATCCTGAATGGCAAACGCCACCAGACTGATCACAAACATCACTATCAGTGCCTGAAACAGGCGCTTGACCAGAAACGTAAACATTCCCTGCCCCTTTGTTCATCCTTAAAAACAGCACCGGCCGGTGCCGGTGCTGACAAGCCAGCCGGTTACCCGGCGGCGGTATTGCGATTACTCTTCAACCACCAAGTCGCCGAAGTACGGGAAATTCATGGCGTTGACGATTGGCTTGATGTTCAGCTTGCTGCTCGCACCCCATGCCAGGTTCTGCCAGTGAAGCGGAACAAAGGCCGCATCGTTGTACAGGGTAGCTTCTACCTGCTGCAGCATCTGGGCACGCTTGGCCGGATCGGTTTCCACGTTTGAGGCTTCTACCAGTTTGTCCACTTCCGCGTTCGAGTAGTGACCACAGTTGTACTGGCCCTTACCGGTTTCCTCGTTGCGGGTCATGGTCAGGAATTCAGAGAAGTTCGCCGAATCCTCGGTATCCGAGTGCCAGCCGATCATCATCATGTCTGCCGCACAGACATCGAATTCAGGCCAGTACTGGGCTTTTGGCAGGGTCTTCAAGTCAACCTTGATACCAATTTTCGCCAGCATCGCCGCCGCGGCCTGTGCCACTTTAGCGTCATTCACGTAGCGGTTATTCGGCGCCATCATGGTCAGGCGGAAGCCATCTTCATAACCGGCCTCCTTCATCAGCTCCTTGGCTTTCTTCACGTCGTAGCGCGGAACCAATGCATCATCGTAACCGGCATAGCCTTCAGGACCCTGCTGGCCGGCAGCGGTCGCAAAGCCACGCATGATTTTCTGCACGATACCTTCGTTGTTGATCGCGTGGACAATCGCCTGACGCACACGCACATCTTTTAGGGCTTCGTTGGAATTCTGGTTCATCTGGAAAGTGATGATTCGGGTACCCGGCAGGGTTACCAGATCCACATCCTTGGCACTTTCCACACGCTTGTGGTCATTCGGTGCAACCGGGGCAATCATGTCTACACCGCCAGATAGCAGCGCGGCTACACGGGTTGCGTCTTCTTTGATAGGGACCAGCGTCAGCTTGTCGACGTTGCCCTTAGAGTCTTTGTCCCAGTAATCGGCAAAACGCTCAAAGTCGACTTTCACGCCTTGCTCACGGGCTGTCACGATGAAAGGACCGGTGCCCGATACATTGGTCGAGGCAAAAGAATTACCGTGCTTGACCAGCTCGGCCTTGTCTTTGCCCTCTGCCGTCTTGCCGCTGTAGAACTTGCTGTCCATCGGGAAGATGTAGGTAGCGGTCTGCAGCACCAACGGGTAAGGCCCCTTGGAAATCAGCTCTACCGTATAGTCGTCAACTTTTTTCAGCTCGGTGTACGGTTCGAAAATCGCCTTGAAATCCGGAGACGCTTTCAGGCGGTTGAACGTCCATACCACGTCATCGGCTGTCATTTCGTTGCCCGAGTGGAACTTCACGCCCTTGCGCAGGGTAAACTGGAATGTCTTGTCATCGACACGCTTCCAGCTCTCTGCCAAGCGAGGTTCGAAGTCCAGCTCCTGGGTGTAGCGTACCAACGGGTCAAAGACCATATGAGACATCTGCAGCGTACCGCCCGATAGCTGCTCATGCGGGTCAAGCGATACCGGGTCAGCATCGTAGGCGACTTTGATATCGGCAGCGGCGGCACTAAAGCTCAGGCCGGCAGCCATTAGGGCAACGGCCAACTTGGTCTTGATGGTTTTCATTGCATAGCTCCTTTATGCGGGGAGATAACTCCCTTGCGTTGTGTTTGCTTTTGTTGTGTCCTGTGCCACTGCAGGCAGCGGCATCAAAAGGTTAAGCTAACTTGAGTCCTTCCTGGCTGATCCCCTTGAACTCGGGCATCAACGAAATCAACTGACGGCTGTACTCATGCTGCGGCGCGGTGAACAGCTGCTCGGTCGGGGCCACCTCAAGCAAAGTCCCCTTCTGCATCACCCCGATGCGGTCGCACATCTGGCGGATCACCGGCAGGTCATGGCTGATAAACAGCATGGTCAGATTGAGCTCGTCCTGAAGATCTTTGAGCAAGTTGAGGATTTGCGCCTGGACCGACACATCCAGTGCTGATGTCGGTTCATCACAAATCAATAAGCGGGGACGGGTCGCCAATGCGCGGGCAATCGAGATCCGCTGGCGCTGGCCACCGGAAAATTCATGCGGGTACTTCACGCCAGCGGCACTACCCAAGCCAACGTGATCAAGCAGATCATTGACGACCTGGCGAGTCTGGCTCTCGTTTTCGGTCAATTTGTGGAAACGGATTGGCTCGGCGATGATATCGGCGATCTTCATCCGCGGGTTCATCGAGGTGTACGGATTCTGGAATACCATCTGCATCTGGCGACGCAGCGGGCGGCGCTCAGCTTCATTCTTGAGGGCAGTCAGATCGACACCTTCAAAGGTGATTTTGCCGGAATTAGGCGGATACAAGCCAGTGATCGCCCGAGCAATGGTCGACTTACCGGATCCTGACTCACCCACCAGGCCAAAGGTTTCACCCTCGAAGATCTCAAAGCTGACATCGTTATTGGCCTGAACGTATTCACGGCGACTCTCGAAAAAAGAGTCCTTGGTAACAAAACGCAGGTTGACATTCTCGACCTGCAACAGGGCTCCGGTATAGCTGCGCTGATCTTCGCTCTGCCCCAGCCAGTGGTTCTTCACATCCAGCTGGCTCATTTCCTGCGCTTGTTCAATGTAGCTCACCAGCGGGAAGCGCTTGAGTTTGATATCCGAGCGCGGCACCGCAGAGATCAGGCTCTGGGTATATGGGTGATTCGGACGGCACAATACCTGCTCGGTCTCCCCGATTTCGACCAAGTCGCCACGGTACATCACCGCCACGCGATCTGTGACATTGGAAACCACCCCCATATCGTGGGTCACCAGCATACAGCCTACATTTTTCTTCTGGCACAGCTCACGGATAAGGTTAAGGATCTGATCCTGAATCGAGACATCCAGTGCCGTGGTCGGTTCATCGGCAATAATAAGGTCCGGCTCACCGGCAAGGGCAATCGCAATCACCACCCGCTGGCGCATACCGCCAGAAAACTGATGCGGGTACTGCTTGATACGCAATTCCGGCTGCGGGATCCCGACTTGCTCCATCAGGCTAATAGCACGTTTGACGGCCTCTTCCTGGCTCACCCTCAGGTTGGTCACAATAGTTTCGGTCAGCTGCTGCTCCACCGTAAACAGCGGGTTGAGCGAGGTCATCGGATCCTGAAAGATAAAACCGATTTTCGAGCCTCGTACCGAGCGCATCTGCTCCGCTGTCAGGCCTGAAATCAACTCACCATCCAGATAGACATCACCACTGGCTACCCGGCCCGGCGGACTGAGCAAGTCAATCACCGCATTACCCACGGTCGACTTGCCGGCACCGGACTCACCGACCACGCCTACAATCTCGCCTCGTTCAATCGAAAACGAGAGCGATTTCACTGCTGCATGAACCCCATGTCGTGATGGATATTCGATACGCAGGTTTTTCACTTCCAATAAAGCCATTACCAGACCCCAACTGCTTGGCAGCGTTCTGCCCTGTCTGAAAAATAGAATCCCTTCTTTCAGCATAATTTGCTGAATATATGTTCAGGACACAATCTGTCAAATATTTCACAAAAAATCAACAACGCACACGTAAAAACTATCAAATCGAATAAAAAAAGAATAAATAGTCACAAGGATGGGTAAAACGATAGGAAGTTAGGAGCAAATCCAGGTATGACCACCACACGCAACACAGATAACTAGCAGTGGAACAAACTAGAAATCTGCTTATTTGATATAGCTAACACTTTTCAATATTGCATAAATAGTCAAATAGAACATTAGGCCGTTTAACAATACAGAAACAATCACCACGAGAATCACAGCAGTTGGCGTGAAATAGGGAGTAATGCCTTTATAGCCGAATGGTAACCTGTAACAAAACATTATTGGCAGCAGATCACACTACAACCATATGCGCGAAGCCGGTGCCTTGCTGCTGAAGCGTTTTCACTTGCCGTGAGGGAAGTAGGAAAGAGGGAAGGGGAACGAAAAAAGCCCCGTCATTTCTGACGAGGCTTTCAATGGTGGTCGGTGAAGAGGGATTCGAACCCCCGACCCTCTGGTCCCAAACCAGATGCGCTACCAAACTGCGCTATTCACCGACAAAGTTTTAGGCTAATGCCAAGGTATCAAAATACCTGAAATAATGGGGTGGCTAACGGGATTCGAACCCGCGACAACCGGAATCACAATCCGGGACTCTACCAACTGAGCTATAGCCACCGCTGTAAGTGGTCGGTGAAGAGGGATTCGAACCCCCGACCCTCTGGTCCCAAACCAGATGCGCTACCAAACTGCGCTATTCACCGACTTAATTCTTTTCTAAGCAGATACTGATATTATAATCAATATCTTAAAATATGGGGTGGCTAACGGGATTCGAACCCGCGACAACCGGAATCACAATCCGGGACTCTACCAACTGAGCTATAGCCACCATTGTTTCTTTGCCAATAATTTTCCATTGTCCGGAATGGCGCGCCCGAAAGGATTCGAACCTTCGACCTTTGGCTCCGGAGGCCAACGCTCTATCCAGCTGAGCTACGGGCGCGTGCCCTATCGGCGGAGGTGAATATTACGGATCACGACCCCTGTCGTAAAGTGTTTTTTTTAGTTTTTTTCTCGTTCGCTGGAAATATAGGCAAATAACTGTTGATTCGTATCATACAAAAGCAGCCCCCTAGTTTATCACAGCGAAAATAGCGGATATAATCACGATGTTTTTACAAATTAAACATTCTGTAAATAATCACTGCCTTGTCTCAACAGTTCGACTAACAACAAGCACGAATAAGACTGTGGCAATCGCACATAATGATCTGGAAGTGTAAAGGTGAGCTCAATGGAATTTTCTCTTCGACAACTTATGGTAGCGGCCGTTGCTGCCCTGACATTGACCGGTACCGCGATGGCGGCCGATATGTCAGACGAAGCTATCGCAGAACGTATCAAACCGGTAGGCTCCGTTTACCTTGAGGGCGATGCCCCTGCCGGCCCTGCTGTCGCAGCGGGCCCACGTAGCGGCGATACCGTCTACGGTACCTTCTGTGCAGCCTGTCATGGAACGGGAGTCATGGGTGCACCGAAGATTGGTGATGCAACAGACTGGAGCCCGCGTATTGCTAAGGGCAATGATGTCTTGGCCGACCATGCCATCAACGGCTTCAACGCCATGCCAGCGAAAGGCTCCTGTATGGACTGCAGCGATGACGAAATCGTTGCTGCCATCAACCATATGATTGACGGGCTGTGATCCCAGCCCCTCCCCAGCGACAAAAAAAGCGAGTGCCATGCGGCCCTCGCTTTTTTATTTCCGATCCGCCTGTCGTGAATTACTTCTTGAACATCGCGCGGATATTAGCAATGTGGGCCTGGCCCTTTTGCATTCTTTCCTGCTGGGTCATCGGCTTCTTGTCCGCTTCCCACTCCAGATCATCCTGCGGCAGCTCGAAAAGGAATCGGCTCGGCTCCGGTTTGATCAGCTCGCCAAACTGACGGCGCTCCTTGCACAGGGTGAAGGTCAACTCCTTCTGGGCCCGGGTGATCCCGACATAGGCCAACCGGCGCTCTTCCTCGACGTTATCCTCATCGACACTGGTCTGGTGGGGCAGTATCCCCTCTTCGGTACCGACCAGATAGACGTAAGGAAACTCCAGGCCTTTGGAGGCATGCAGAGTCATCAGCTGGACCTGATCGGCATCATCGTCGTCTTCGCCCCGCTCCATCATATCGCGCAAGGTCAGGCGCTGGACCACTTCCTTGAGCGTCTTCTCTTCCTGATCGTAATTATCCCCTTCCAGGTCAGCCGTGATCCAGCTATACAGATCCGAGACATTCTTCATCCGCATCTCCGCCGCCTTCGGGCTGGCCGACGTTTCGTACAGCCAGTCCTCGTAATTGATATCGCGTACCAGCTGACGGACAGCCGCCACGGTATCACCACGCTCGGCGTTATCGGAGAGTTCAACAATCCACCGGGTGAACCGCTGCAAGGACTCCAACCCCCG
The DNA here is from genome assembly GCF_029223585.1 of Photobacterium sp. DA100. Classification (NCBI taxonomy): domain Bacteria; kingdom Pseudomonadati; phylum Pseudomonadota; class Gammaproteobacteria; order Vibrionales; family Vibrionaceae; genus Photobacterium; species Photobacterium sp. DA100. The sequence goes on from NZ_CP119423.1 coordinate 3,788,658, forward strand.
GCCCGACAGATGCTGCTCCAGCCCCAGCTCAAAGCTGGCCGCAAACAGGCTCTTGCCACGCATATTGGCGTAAGTACCCAGTTTCTCCAGCGTCACCGGACCGATCTCGCGACGGGGGGTGTTGACGATACGCAGGAATGCATTGTCATCATCGAGGTTGGTCAACAGGCGCAAGTACGCCATGATGTCCTTGATTTCAGCGCGCGAGAAGAAAGAGGTGCCGCCGGAAATCTTGTAGGGGATCCGGTTTTGCATCAGTGCTTTTTCGAACAACCGCGACTGGTGGTTACCCCGGTAGAGGATAGAATAGTCCTTATACTGGGTATTGTTGAGGAAACGGTGGGCAATCAATTCCCCGACCACCTTCTCCGCCTCATGCTCCTCGTTCTTGGCCGTGATCACCTTGAGCAGTTCGCCGTCCGGGATCTCCGAGAACAGGGTCTTCTCGAACACGTGCGGGTTATTGGCAATCAGAATATTGGCGGTACGCAGGATCCGGCTGGTCGAACGGTAGTTCTGCTCCAGCTTGATCACTTTCAGGCTAGGAAAATCTTTATTTAGCAGCGCCAGGTTTTCCGGCTGGGCACCGCGCCAAGAATAGATAGACTGATCATCATCGCCAACCACGGTAAAACGGGCACGCTCGCCCACCAGCAGCTTGACGAAAATATACTGGCTGGTGTTGGTGTCTTGGTATTCATCCACCAGCAAGTAGCGGATTTTGTTCTGCCAGCGCTGACGCACTTCCTGGTTATCTCGCAGCAGCAGCACCGGCATCAAGATCAGGTCATCGAAATCGAGGGCGTTGTAGGCCTTCATCTGGCGCTGGTACATCTCGTAGCAGTAGGCAAACATCTGATCACGCTCGCTCTTGGCATGAGCCTTGGCCTCTGCCGGCGACAGCATGTCATTCTTCCAATTGGAGATAGTCGATAGCAGCTGTTTGAGCAAATCCTTGTCGCCATCGATCTGCTTTTCCGTCAGCTCCTTGAGCAGCGCCATCTGGTCCTGGTCGTCGAACAGGGAGAAGCTCGCCTTGAGCCCCAGCGCCTTGTACTCCCGGCGGATAATGTTGAGCCCCAGGGTATGGAAGGTTGAGACCATCAGCCCCTTGGCTTCCTGCTTGCCCAGAGTCTGGCCGACCCGCTCCTTCATTTCCCGGGCCGCCTTGTTGGTAAAAGTCAGCGCCGCGATGTTACGGGCTTTGTAGTCACACTGCTGAACCAGATAGGCAATTTTATTGGTGATCACCCGGGTCTTGCCCGAGCCTGCGCCGGCAAGGACCAAACACGGTCCAGCAACGTATTTTACCGCTTCGTTTTGCCTTGGGTTCAGTTTCATTGACTTATCCTGTGTTGATCTTCGGGTCAGCAGGCGCATTGTAACGGGTTCACCGCCATTGTCTATTCGGCTCCGTATCAAGCCTGCTTATCCTGACGACATAAAAAACTGCTTGCACAATTAATCAGGCACCATAAAATTATGAATGAACATTCATTCACTATCTTTTTTTACAACTGCCGTTTATGAGTGACAAGAAAAAACGCATCCTCCAGGCAACGGAAACGTTACTGGCGGAACATGGCTTTCACGGGATATCGATGCAAATGGTGGCCAAGGAGGCAGGGGTAGCCGCAGGGACCATTTACCGCTACTTCGAGGACAAAGACGATCTGTTGCACCAGCTTCATGATCACATTTTGGCCTACGTCGCGAACAAAATCAGCCAGAACGTGTCAGATGACATGCCATTGGAGGATAGGTTTCGCACCATGTGGCTTAACATCTGGAACATGGCCACCCAGGATGATGCCCCACTGATCAACCGCGGCCAGTTCGAAAACCTGCCACGGCGCGAAAGCCATGAACAACGATTATTAGAAAAGAAAATGTTCGCCAAGGTGAATACGTTATTCGAGGAAGGGAAGGCGTCAGGCCGATTCAAAAACCTCGACAACGAAATCTTGAGCGCACTGAGCCTTGAGCCAAGTGCTTGCTTAGCTCGCAAACATATCAACGGCGTTTACAAGGTCAGCGATGAAGCCCTAGAGGCGGCCATCCAGGCCTCTTGGGACGCCATTATTCAGCATTAACATACATTAGCTAACTTCGGAGCACACCCAACCATGAAAAAATGGATAGTGATGCTACTGGTCGCGACTCTGCTCTTTGGCAGCGTGATTGGTTTCAATCTCTTCAAACAACAAAAAATCGCCGAGTACATGGCCAATATGCCAGAGCCAGAGTTTCCGGTTACGGTCACCACCGCCAATCCGAGCAACTGGGTGCCGGCCATCGAAGCGATCGGCTTTATCGAACCTAATCAGGGTGTCACCATTACCACCGAAGTCTCTGGTGTGATCCAAACCATCGACTTTGAATCCGGTGCCGCCGTAAAAGCCGACCAACAACTGCTGGCGCTGGACTCAGATGTGGAAATCGCCAACTTGAAGAGCACCCAGGCCCGCCTGCCAGCGGCCAAAGCTAAGTATGAGCGCTACCGTGGCCTATTCAAGAAAGGGTCGATTTCCAAAGAAGCCTTTGATGATGCCGAAGCGTCGTATTTCTCACTGGTTGCCGATATCGAAAGCCTGAAGGCGACTATCGAGCGCCGCACCATCAAAGCACCGTTTGACGGTGTGGTCGGCCTCCGTAATGTATACCTCGGCCAGTATATCCAGCCTGGTACCGATGTCGTGCGCCTTGAAGATACCTCGCTGATGAAACTGCGCTTTACCGTGCCGCAGACCGATATCTCTGAAATCCACCTCGGGCAGGATGTCGAAATCTTCGTTGATGCCTACCCGGAAACACCGTTTAGCGGCGAGATCAGCGCAATTGAACCGGCGGTCAACTACCAAAGTGGCTTGGTCCAGGTTCAGGCTGACATCCCGAACAACGAAGGCCAGCTGCGCAGCGGTATGTTTGCCCGTGCCCATATTATCCTGCCGACGCTGGAAGATCAGATCATCCTGCCGCAGACCGCCATCACCTACACCCTGTATGGCGACAATGTCTACTTGGCCGGCGAAGACGAAAACGGCGTACTGCGCGTCAAGCAGTCCGTAGTCAAGGTCGGTGAGCGCAAAGGGAACAACGTCCATATCCTCGACGGAGTGAAAGCGGGTGATACCGTGGTCACTTCAGGCCAGGTGCGCCTGAGCAACCATGCCAAAGTCCGTGTGGTAGAAAGCAACTCGCTGGAAGCCCCAGCGGAAACCCCAATGCTGTGATCCGGAGGAGACATGCGCTTTACAGATGTTTTCATTAAACGTCCTGTGTTAGCGGTATCGATCAGCTTTTTGATCGCCCTTCTTGGCCTGCAGGCAATCTTCAAGATGCAGGTCAGGGAATACCCTGACATGACCAATACCGTGGTCACGGTAACGACCAGCTACTACGGTGCCAGTGCCGATCTGATCCAGGGCTTTATTACCCAGCCGCTGGAGCAAGCTATCGCACAGGCTGACAATATCGATTACATGACCTCGTCATCGGTACTGGGCTCGTCGACCATCACGGTCACCATGAAGCTGAACACCGACCCGAACGCGGCATTGGCCGACATTCTGGCCAAGACCAACTCGGTCCGTTCGCAACTGCCTAAGGAAGCCGAAGACCCGACCGTCACCATGTCGACCGGTTCGACCACCGCGGTCATGTACATCGGCTTTACCAGTGACGAGCTGGCCTCGAGCCAGATCACCGACTACCTCGAGCGAGTGATCAACCCGCAGCTATTTACCGTCAACGGTGTCTCCAAGGTTGACCTGTACGGCGGGATGAAATACGCCCTGCGCGTATGGCTGGATCCGGCCAAGATGGCGGCTTACAACCTGACCGCTGCAGACGTGATGAACGTGCTGAATGCCAACAACTACCAGTCGGCAACCGGCCAGGCGACCGGCGAGTTCGTGCTCTACAACGGTACCGCCGACACCCAGGTGAGCAATACCGACGAGCTGGAAAAACTGGTGGTCTCCACCCAGAAAGGCCAGGTGATCCGTCTTGGGGATATTGCCAAGGTCACCCTAGAGAAGAGCCACGATGTTTACCGTGCCTCGGCCAACGGCGAAGAGGCCGTTGTCGCAGCCATCAACGCGGCACCGAGCGCCAACCCGATCAACATTGCTGCCGATGTCTACGAACTGTTGCCTGAACTTCAGCGCAACATGCCAAGTAACATCTCGATGAACATCATGTATGACTCGACTATTGCGATTAACGAGTCGATCAATGAAGTTATCAAGACGATTGCCGAAGCGGCATTGATTGTATTGGTGGTGATCACCCTGTTCCTCGGCTCGCTGCGTGCGGTTATCATCCCGATTGTCACCATCCCGCTATCGCTGATCGGTGTAGCCATGGTGATGCAGTCGTTCGGCTTCTCGTGGAACCTGATGACCCTGCTCGCAATGGTACTGGCCATCGGCCTGGTGGTGGATGACGCCATCGTGGTGTTGGAAAACGTTGACCGTCATATCAAAGAAGGGGAATCCCCGTTCCGCGCAGCGATTATCGGTACCCGTGAAATCGCGGTTCCGGTTATCGCCATGACCCTGACCCTGGGTGCGGTATATGCGCCTATCGCCATGATGGGCGGGATCACCGGCTCGCTGTTCAAGGAGTTCGCCCTGACCCTGGCCGGTTCGGTATTTGTCTCGGGGATCATCGCCCTGACGCTATCACCGATGATGTGTTCGAAGATGCTCAAGGCCAACGAAAAGCCAAGCAAGTTCGAAACCACGGTGCACCACTTCCTCGATCGCATGACCAACCGCTACGAGAAAATGCTGGGCGGGATCATGAAAATGCGTCCGGTAGTGATTGTGTTCGCCTTGATCGTATTCGGTACCCTGCCGCTGCTATTTAAGTTCATCCCAAGTGAACTGGCACCGTCGGAAGATAAGGGCGTACTGGTGATGATGGGTACCGCGCCGTCGAATGCCAACCTTGATTACATCGAGAACACCATGGCTGAGGTAAACCGTATTCTGGTCGAGCAGCCTGAGGTAGCCTTTGCCCAGGTATTCTCTGGTGTGCCTAACTCCAACCAGGCTTTCGGTATTGCTTCCATGGTGCCGTGGAGCGAGCGTGAAGCGAGCCAGGCAGAAGTAGTTAAGCGCGTCACCGATCTGGTGAAAGACGTACCGGAGATGGCGGTAACGGCATTCCAGATGCCAGAGCTACCAGGGGCGGGTTCAGGCCTGCCGATCCAGTTCGTGATCACCACGCCGAACAGCTTCGAGAGCCTATTCCAGATCAGTAGCGATATCCTGGGCAAGGTAAAAACCAACCCGATGTTTGTCTACTCGGATCTCGATCTGAACTACGACTCGGCAACGATGAAGATCAAGATCGACAAGGACAAGGCCGGCGCCTACGGCGTGACCATGCAAGATATCGGTATCACCCTGAGTACCATGATGGCGGACGGTTACGTCAACCGCATCGACCTCAACGGCCGCTCCTACGAGGTGATCCCGCAGGTAGAGCGTAAGTACCGCCTCAACCCGGAATCACTCAAGGGTTACTATGTCCGTGCCGCTGACGGCAAGGCTATCCCGCTGGGCAGCCTGGTAACAATTGAAGTTGTCTCCGAGCCACGCTCGCTGCCACACTTCAACCAGCTAAACTCGGCAACAGTGGGTGCGGTTCCGGCACCGGGTGTCGCTATGGGTGATGCCATCAGTTGGTTCCAGAGCGAAGCGGCCAGTACACTTCCAGCCGGTTACCAGTATGACTTCATGGGTGAGGCCCGCCAGTTCGTGACCGAAGGTAACGCGCTGTACACCACCTTTGCCCTGGCACTGGCGATCATCTTCCTGGTTCTGGCTATCCAGTTCGAATCGCTGCGCGATCCGTTGGTAATCATGGTCTCGGTCCCGCTTGCCATTTGTGGTGCCCTGATCGCCCTGGCGTGGGGCGCAGCCTCGATGAATATCTACTCGCAGGTCGGCCTGATCACCCTGATAGGTCTTATTACCAAGCACGGTATCTTGATTTGTGAGGTAGCCAAAGAAGAGCAGCTACACCACAAGAAGGATCGCATGGCGGCAGTGATGGAAGCGGCGAAAATTCGTCTGCGTCCGATCCTGATGACCACGGCTGCGATGATTGCCGGTCTGATCCCGCTGCTATACGCGACCGGGGCCGGTGCCGCCCAGCGTTTCAGCATCGGTATTGTTATCGTTGCCGGCCTGGCGATTGGTACGGTGTTCACCTTGTTTGTGCTGCCGGTGATTTACACTTATCTAGCCAGCATCCACAAGCCGCTACCGGTCTTCCTTGAGGACAAAGATCTGGAAAAGCTCAAGCGTGCTGATGAGGCTCGCAATGCTCTGAAAGAAGCAAGCGATAGCTAAGAAAAAGGAAAAAAGAGGCCGTTTTTAACGGCCTCTTTTATTTTGTACCAACAGCAACGACAATCCTGTTATATTTGAATAAAATAACGACAACAGATGAAATGCCGTTACGGAGTTAACTAAGCTATGTTTGATCCAAAGAAACTTGAGCAAGTGGCCAAGCAGATCCAGGACGCGATGCCTCAGCCAGTGAAAGAGCTAGGCAATGATGTTGAACAGAAAGTTCGCCAGGTGATCCAAGCACAGCTTGGTAAATTGGACGTGGTCAGCCGCGAAGAATTTGATGTACAGACCCAGGTGCTGTTGCGTACCCGCCAGAAGCTGTCAGCACTTGAGCAGAAGCTTGACGAGCTAGAAAGCCGAATGGCGCCAAAAGCGGATACCGAGCAAGAATAAATTCCCTTGCTAAAAACCCCAATAAAAAGCCCGGATTATCATCCGGGCTTTTTCATGTTTGCCGTGTTGGGGGATTAGCCGCCTACCGCGATGCGCTTCATGTCCGTCATGTAGCCACGAAACCAAAACAAATAATCAGTTCAAATCAACAAATTAAATTAATAAAAAAAAGGAAAATTTATTTCTGTAACCACTTTTGTAACCACTCGGGTATAACTTAGTAGCAATTTCCAATCTTAACTAAAGCAGCAAAAGTAAATAAAAAGTTCAACGGTTCTCAGAGAAACCGCACATCTAGTCTGTGCAATGTAGTAAAAAACAAGGGTAAGCTACTTTAGCTGGTGTATCTAACCGGTGAGTATGGTTAGAGGGTGAGCAGACGCTAGATATGACAAGGGCTCCTTGAAGGAGCCCATCTGTAGCCGCAGATAGCTTGTCATCGCCCATTCCACAGCTAGCTGCCCGAAGACAGTCTCAAAAGCCTGATGCCGAAGCAGCGCAGGAACACGATTAGTATATGACTAATAAGTGATTTTCAGCAAGAAAAATTCAAACTTTTTTAATACACTTCACATTAAAGATGTTCAGCCAAGTGACCCATCTGAAGTGAATGAAGCATGCCAGCCCTAATGGAATTCATCTGCCCACGCCCCAAAACATTTTTGTAATAGAGTCGCTTACCTGTCGCACGATCCTTTCCAATATGAATCAAATTCAGCCGATCAAAACCAACTCGATAAATCATATCGCACTTTACCCATGACTCAGCACGTTGAAAGTAATTCGTCTGAGGCAAACTTTGGTTAGGGATCTTGTAGTGATAACTTTCTACAGGCTCAGGCATTCTTGTACTAACAGGTACAACGGTTACCAAGCCAGTACAGTTCTTCATCTTTGGGGACACAACAATAACTGGCCGCCTTTTCACCATTTCTGGTGTTTTAAAACCACCATTAAAGTCGCACATCAAAATAGTGCCTGGGTTAGGATGAAATTGTAGCGCCATTGATCAACCTTTCTTATGAAACAAGGCAAGAAGATTAACTTCCCTTTGAAGCTATGTCTATGACGAGAAAAGAAAAGATATAGGTCTTACAAATTTTATGAATACTATCGAATGTTACAGCACCATTTCATTAACTATTTGTGAACTGGCTCACTTTGCTCTCGATGTGGGCTAAATCGCATTTTTAGCTTTACCCCCTGTCCCGCTTTCAAGGATTACACTATGTAGTTAAATCCGTCCCTCATTTATTCGCAAATACAGTATCGTTCCGGGTAATGCCATCCCTTTATCGAAGTTCGGTGCCTACTTTAGCTTACGGGCTCATTTATATAAGTGCCTATAAAGGTCAGGTCAGGTCAGGTCAGGTCAGGTCAGGTCAGGTCAGGTCAGAGCAGCACTACTCGATTAACATAGATTGTTTAAAGTGAAGATGCTCTTGCTATTGGACTGGAGGGACAGGAATCATTCTCTATTACAGTAAACCGTGATGTATGTCACTCCAGATTTGCTTTGAAAGAAAAGGGGGATTTCACCTGTACCATCTGTACCACTCACTCATAACCGTTTATTTATGAAGGTTTCTGGGGGTATAGATACTTTTTCCCATCTGTACCGGTTATCTATACCCAAGGGTACAGGTGCTCTCATTTTCGCAGTGATAATGCAATTTGCAGATGCACATAAGGAAATACAAACCAAGCTACGGCCTTAGTTATAACTCACACTCGATCTTGCCTAGCACCCTGAAATAGTAATGCCCTCCCAAGGAGGAACAGCTGAAGAAATCTGCACCTATGAATGGGACAAATTATAACCTAGTGCCTTTGTCATAATTCACAAACTGCTACCTAACTAAGTGTTTTTTCAGCTTTACTCTAGATAGCAGAGCTTGCGGTCTTCTAGTATTATCTATCGTGCTGAGCCGTTCTGAAACTGACCCGTAGGGATATAAAGTATGACGCAAGAAGAGCAACAACAAGCCGAACTTCAATTACAGGAGTTTAGCAAGAAGATCGATTTTTACACTTCAGAATACACTATTGAGATACTGGCTCAAAAAGTGGCCAATGAGGATTTTGGGGTTCCTGATTACCAGCGTGAATTTACCTGGGAGCCAGAGCGAAAGTGCCGATTTATTGAGTCTTTGCTGATGGGGCTACCCATCCCATTTGTATTCCTTTGGATGAATGACCAAACGGGACAACTGGAAATTGTTGATGGCTCGCAGCGCTTACGAACTCTTGAAGAATACATGAACAACCGGTTACAGCTAGATGGGCTAGACCGACTGAGCCGACTTAATGGCACCAAGTTTGAGGATTTAATCTTACCTCGGCAACGCAAGTTCCAAAACCAATCTATCCGGGCAGTGGTATTGTCAGACAAAACTGACCTTGAATCCCGTATAGACCTATTTGAACGAATAAATACGGGAAGCAAAGTCGCCAACCCCGCAGAGGTTCGCCGTGGAGCCCTGCGCGGTCCCTTTATGGACTTCATCATTGATGTGGCAAAAGACGAACAATTTACTCGTCTCGCAACTGTAACCACCAGCCAGAAAGCTACTAGAGAACGAGAAGAACTAGCGTTGCGCTTTTTTGCCTACACCGATGGGTTGGATGAGTATAAGGATAGAGTTAAAGAATTCTTGTTTGCCTACACTCGCAATATGAATAGTGCTTTTGAAGCTCGCCCAGAACTAGCCAACGAATATCGTCAGCGATTAGCAAGGGTATTGGACTTTGTTGAACAGTCCTTCACTCTTGGATTTAGAAAGTCTGCTGGAGCAAAAACTACTCCTCGAGCTCGCTTTGAATCTATCGCCATTGGCGCTTATGAAGCTTTGCAAGTCAACCCCAACCTAACCGTTACCCAAGAGCAAACCGAAGCCATCGTTAAGAGCAAAGAGTTTTTGAAAAAGGTCACCTCAGATGGAGCCAACGTCAAAAGTAAACTGGTTGGCAGAATTGTAGTGATGAAAAATGCATTGTTAGAGGACGCTTAGTTTGCAATTAGTCAGAGCCACCTATGACGAAAGGGTTAGTGACATTGAGGCACACTTTGAGCTTATTAAAAATATCAGCGATGCTATCGGCAGCGGCGGTGCTCGATTTCCAGTAAATGGCAGTCATTACACTATCACTATTCAACAGCAAAGAATTCTATTTTCCAGCACGTATTTACAACTGTACAACCTAGTGGAATCGACAGTAAACCAATTACTGAGTGCTGTAGGACGACACAGCCAAAGTGGGATAAGCGGTGATCTAACAAAACTCTCAGATAAAATTCGTGATTTGTACCTAAAGCACATGATTCCACCAGAGGACAACCTAACACCGGAGAAACGTCTTCAGCGAGCCCTGAAACTGTTACATCAAGCCGTCGGTGTCGAATCGGTAGAAATCACCATTCCACGAGGTGGTGGCGGTAATTGGGATATGATCGAAATAAATCGATTAAATAACCGAATAGGAGTGGACCTGACACTACCAGCCCCGGTCAGAGAAAAACTAAATCGCCCTTATCGAAACGATAAAGGGCCATTACGTTATATAAAAGAAGTTCGCAATAACCTAGGCCATGGAAGTATTTCCTTTGCCGATTGCGGAACTGGACACGTATATAGTGAATTTCGCACTCTCATCGACATTGTGAAAGAATACCTAGAGCATTTAATGAATGCCTATGAACAATACATCGATAACGGGCATTATCTTTCTACTGATCCAGAAGAAGAGTAGTTTTTCGTCATACTAGGCCAAAGCTTCCCAGACACTTCGGCCCACCATTTCACCCAGCCTTACTGGAACTGCATTACCAATCATTTTCGCTAGAGCGGCGATAGAGCGCTTTTCTCCCTGAGGGGCAAACTGATAACTCTTTGGGAAGGATTGCAACAGGGCAGCTTCGCGAAGGCTAATGGCACGGTCTTGCTCTGGGTGGCCAAAACGACCGTTTCCATAGCCATTACATTGCGTAGTAATGGTAGGGGAAGGCTTGTCCCACGACATCCTGCCATAAACGCTCGGAAAGGTCTTGCCGCTATCTTTTCGATGGCAAGACGCTCGCAGCTCTTCCGGCCAATCCAACCAAGAGCCTCCAGGCGTGGATGCCTGAATTCGTCTCAGGTTGATAGGGCTTAAGATGGAAGCTCGATGCAAACGGTCCTCTGCAAGAGTCTGCCCAGCAATTAAAGGCGGCAATCCAGCAATCACATCGGCTACCGTCATGTATTGATCGGGCACATGTGTAGGTTTTGGCAAGCGAACCTCTTTTGTTCTTGAGGCCAGCAACATCAAGCGCTTGCGAGTTTGTGCCATTCCGTAGTCAGGACAGAAAACCACTTGGTAGTCATATTGGTAACCAGCTCCAGATAATTGCTGAAGGAAATCAACAAACACTGGTTGGCTTACTAGTCCAGGTACGTTCTCCATGGTTACAAAATCTGGGCGAATCTCAGAGACTAATCGACCAAAACTATTCAATAGCCCCCAACGTTTATCTTTCTGTCCAGTAGTATTGGTGGTTCTAGAGTACGTCGAGAATGGCTGACAAGGAGCGCACCCCGCGAGCAAGGTGTAATCAGCTCCATGTAGGTGTGCCTCAACCTCTTCTTTTTGAAGCTCGGTTACATCTTGGTTGATAAAGTTAGATTGGTTGTTGTGCTCATAAGCGAACCGGCAGGACTCTTCTACATCGTAACCTGCTACAACATTAATGCCAGCTCTCTGTAGTCCGTGAGTTAATCCACCAGCTCCGCAGAACAGATCCACAGCATTTATTATCGGACGCTCCAACACCACTTCTCCTAAAAACAGCGATTTTTACCACAAATAAAGATATCTTCATCATCGCATAAATATCAATTTACATCGATGTTTTTTTGTTTTTATGGCGAAAGCTAAACCTAGAAAAGATCCCCCTCTTTCTGCCCCATAGCTTCAGCCAATCCGACTCTCAACTTGCTAGGGTCAATCTCGTAATACTTTCCGCCCCCTCTGTCAGATCTACCCAATACCTGAACGCCTACTCTAGCCATTAAGCGGCCAACTTGGGTCTGTGCTGAGTTCAGGCTCACCTCTTGGCTGATATTGTTCCCAGCCCAGATACGGAAACTATCCACTAGTTCTGTTACATAAAGCCTTGCTGCCCCGTTAAATGGCCTCTCTTGTGATAGCTCAGTGAGTAAATACAGCTCCGATGGCCTTAGGCTGGCCAGTTTTTCTTCCAGCAACGCTGTTGTTGCTGGTGCCTTGTGGGGTGAAAAGGTAGTGATGTCCAGACTTAATAAATGATTTAACAACACCTCAGCTCCACCATCATTAATCCAGGCTCTTAGGTTACTGAAGTAACCAATATCCTGCGCATACTTCGGATCGGGCTCTAGTACCAGATAACGCCGCTCTCTCAAGCCAGCCTTAATAACCTGTTCTCTGTTGCTGGCAAAGATAAAGCGGCTATAGTTCGGCATCGGCTCTGGGTCTATGCCTTTCCGCTCGAGATTGATCGTTGGCTCTGAGATCAACCCTTTAAGCTTGTCAGCCACCCTTGCATCAGTTAAATCAACCTCGTCAGCAAACACTAGTAGCTTGTTCGCAATAGACGAGTTGAAGCGTCCCGCTATCTGGCCGTGGCCATTCACATGAGTGAAGTGAGGTCCTAGAATTTTGGCCAAGGGATCAACCATGGTACCTTTTCCGGTACCCTCTACTGCCTTCATCACAACGGCTACACTCGGTTTTTCATCGGGCTTTTGTACCAAATGAGCCATCCAGCCAAGCAAATATGAATAGCTGGCCTCATCGCCAGCACAGATCACCTCTTTCAGATGGTAAAGGTAGGGACTGATATCTCCTTCCTTAGGCGCAACACCAAAGCCCATAAACATGTTAAAGACAGTACCGGGGCACTTATCAGGTAAGGGATAGAAGCCGACACCATCCGGCTTGTAGTTTTTGCTTGGCCACCTAAGCCAAGCCCTCCCTAAAGTCTGCCTCTCAATCCGCTCACAGTGTAAGAAGTAATTTTGGAACTGGCCTAAGTCCTCAAAACTGTGGGTCATGCCGTTGGTCTGGCAAGGCTTTCTCATCACCACCTTGTGCTTACCGCCTATAGTTACGTGGGTGTATTGACCATTAATGTCAGCCAGAGCCTGAACCTGCTCAGACTTTAATGGTGTCCCATCCCCCAGAGAATGGCAGAGCTTTGACATAGATGGTGTTGATATGGGATAAATATTATTTTTCATCCCCCCCCCTCTATAATCTCTTGATTTAATTGACTTTCAACACTATTGGTACAGATGGGGTAGATAGTTTGTGTATTTGCTGTATTTTTTCTTTCCAGCTTGGTTTTAAAGGCTAATGCGCTATCGCTATCAACCACCAGCTTTTCGACTAAAGTCCGATCACCCAGTTTGGTCACCAAGTAATCATTTCTCTTTGCCCTGGCTTCTTTGCTATCACCAGACCATGTGCCGCAGTCGGCCTCATCAATAGGCAAAGTTTCGCTTATTGCATTGATGATTAACAGGTTTTCACAGTACTTCAAAGCTGAGTAGCAAAGCTGTGGATTGTAATGATGAAAGTAATATACTGCCGCCTTATCGGCTTGGGCTAGATCGTCGACGTTAGTCATAAATCCACTCCACTTTTCTTATTACCATGATTAACCTTGGAAAGATCATACCTATACATCGTCCAGGCCGACTTACTTGGGAAGAAATATTAGAGAGAAGCTCATCAGTACAAAGCGGCAAAAACAAATAGAAATAACAATACATCAAGCAATTTCCTACAGGCCCACGCCACTTTTAGGGCGCAAAAGTCCCTCAGCGTGGACTGATATAAATAAAAAATGGTTAATTTATTATTTTTAAACGGTACTGGCCTTCCGCCTGCTTCGGTCAGGGAAAGCATTTATCAGCCTAAAAAGGCTGTTTATTTTTGGAATAAAAAGGTTGTATTTGCGAAAGTGTTGGATCATCAGAACAGCAAGCTTTCGGGCCTCAGTAGGACTTTCTAGCTGATATGTGGTGTAAAGACTACCATCCTCACCTTTCTTACGAACCTTTGGGTGAAAAAGCCTTATTCCGAACTTACGCTGTATACATGTTGGGTAGTTACGGCCACTCATTACGCTAACGGCTTTATTGATGCTCTTCTCTGTAACACCATATGGTGACTCTAATATAGACATCATCGCTTTTAGCCTTTCGTGGCTTCTGGTGTAGGGGCCCTATTTACGCATACGACTTTATTACTTCTATCCATATCAAAATCCATCTCCAATCGACGCTCACGCTATTGGATCATCTGAAGGGTTGTGTATAAACCACAGTAAATCAGACAACAGCCATGCCACAGAGTTAGCTCCTAGTTTACGACGTTTAGGGTGTCGACCTTCTCGCTCAAGCATCCAGGTTCGAGAGCGAGATATTGTTGTAATTCTTTGCCGTTCTTCATCGCGAACAAGGCGCTCATGCTCTCCAGCAATACGCAATACCTTAATACGTTGTTCAATACTAGGAACCGAAAAAGGGCTTAACGCTAACGATGAAAATTTTCTTGTTTCCATGCTTATCTCCGTGAGCTATGACATCTGGAGGGATTATAAGGAAACAATAGAGAACATGGAAATTTAATCCTTTAATAACAACAGGTTGAAAAAACAAATTAAAGGACTAGTAATGATTTAATACAAACTGATATCACTTCAAAGCACATGAAACCATAGAAAAAAAAACACCAACCGCTCACTATTTAACCGGCACCAGTTAAAGAAATACTGTTGGATGGCAAACTATATACCTCCGCCCCTCCGTACAGTCTCCAAAGTGGTCACATTTGAAATGCTATCGACCATTGGCTGAATCATTGCGGCGATTTTTGCGTGTTCGACAGCCCTTTCATCCAGGTAGTCATAATGGTCATAAGTACCACGTATTTTGTCCATCTTATGATTAAGCATCCTTTCAGCCGTGTCGTTAGTTGTACCGATACTTGAAAGTAAAGTCCGACAACTTCGACGAAGATCGTGAACAGTAGTCACCTTTAATCCATGACGTTCTTGTAGGGTCTGAATAGCTGTTAAAAGGGTTCTTTCGCTAATATGAGGCGTTTTACTGTAAGCCATTCGTTTAGGGAAAACGTAATGACTATCAGCGGCTAGAAAATGAAGCTCCCGAAGCCAAGTAACACACTGGGAAGGTAGAGGGTAAGTGATAGCCTCTTTAGTTTTATTTCTCTTCGCTGGCAGATGCCACAGCCCATTATCAAGGTCAAACTCCGACCAAGGCGCACCTATAAGCTCCATCTTGCGGCTCCCTAAAACAATAATCAACGCTACTGCGAGTTTGTTTGACTTTGTAAATAGCTCGTCACTATTCATTGCCTTAAAAAGTTGGGATATCTCACCCAATGTTAAATGGACATTCCTTTGAGCAGGCCTTCCACCAGCATCTCTTGTGGTGAAAACAGCGGCAGGGCTAGCTGGAAGCAAATCAAGCTTCACGGCATAAGCAAACATTTTCTTAAGGAGGGAGAGCAACTTGTTCGCTTTGGCCTTGTGGCCTTTAGCTATCACATTGTTGATAAGCGATTCCACATCACGAGCGGTTATGCCTTCGATAGAGCTGTCTCCCATATAAGGTAGAACAGACATCTCGTACAATCGCTTTGTTCTATGCGGTTCCTTGATTTCACTTTGGATTTTGTCCAAATAAGCATTAAAAAGATCAGTAACAGACTTAATCCTAATCATCTTCTCGCGCTGGCGATTGGTGACTGGATCAACACCCTGCCGAACCAAACGTTTCACAGCAGCAGCTTCTATACTAGCATCAGCCAAGGACAGCTCAGGGTAGCCAGCCGTTAATGTGTAAAATTTACGACTGTTGTTCAATGTATAGCGAACTTCCCATGAAGCTGTTCCGCTAGCTGAAATCCTAAAGTACAACCCACCCCCAACAGCATGTCGCCCGACTTCTTTTCGTGTATACATAGAACGAAGTTGTTTGCTATTGAATTTAGCCATAAGCCCACCAGAAATGATACCAAGTTAAAGTTGCTCTTGTGGTTACAAAGCCATCCTTGTAACCATTCTTGTAACCACTTTTCTTATAACTGCACCAAACATCTGGAAACGAACAAGTACAACAGATACAAAAAAGCCCCCATATATAGGGGGCTTACGAATCATATCAGAACACCTTAACCACCGACAGCAATGCGCTTCATGTCTGTCATGTAACCACGCAGCTCTTCACCGATATACTCTACCGGATGGTTGCGGATCGTGTCGTTAACCGCAATTAGCGTTGCATTATCAACCTGGTTAGAGCTCTCGCCTAGCCCCTTACCGATAACATCTGTGCCTACCGATGGCATAAACTTTTCGCGCAGTAGCGGTGTTGCCACGTTAGCAAACAGGTAGTTACCATATTCGGCGGTATCAGAAATCACCACGTTCATCTCGTACAGACGCTTGCGGGCGATGGTATTGGCAATCAGTGGTAGCTCGTGCAAAGACTCGTAGTAAGCCGACTCTTCGATGATCCCTGAAGCGGTCATTGCCTCGAACGCCAGTTCAACCCCGGCACGGACCATTGCCACCATCAAGATACCGTTATCGAAGTACTCTTGCTCAGAAATTTCCACGTCGGTATCTGGGTAATTTTCAAACGCGGTTTCTGCCGTCTCGCCACGCCAGCCCAGCAGATTGACATCGTCGTTAGCCCAGTCGGCCATCATGGTGCTTGAGAAGTGGCCAGTGATAATGTCATCCATGTGCTTGTTGTACAGCGGGCGCATCAGCTCTTTCAGCTCTTCAGACAACTCAAACGCTTTTACCTTAGCCGGGTTAGACAGGCGATCCATCATATGGGTGATACCACCGAACTTTAGTGCTTCGGTAATGGTTTCCCAGCCGTACTGCAGTAATTTGCCGGCATAGCCTGCGTCCACTCCGTCAGCAATCATTTTCTCGTAGCACACAATCGAGCCAGCCTGCAGCATGCCACACAAGATAGTTTGCTCACCCATCAGGTCAGATTTCACTTCCGCAACAAACGAAGACTCCAGTACACCAGCACGATGACCACCGGTCGCTGCCGCCCACGCTTTGGCGATTTCTAGGCCATCACCCTGCGGGTCGTTTTCAGGGTGAACCGCAATCAGTGTTGGTACACCGAAACCACGCTTGTACTCTTCACGTACCTCGGTACCCGGACACTTAGGTGCCACCATCACAACCGTGATATCAGGGCGGATCTGCATGCCCTCTTCTACGATATTGAAGCCGTGGGAGTAGCCCAGTGCCGCACCTTGCTTCATCAGCGGCATAACAGTTTCAACCACATTGGTATGCTGCTTGTCCGGTGTCAGGTTAACAACCAAATCCGCTTGCGGGATCAGGTTTTCGTAGCTACCTACCTCAAAACCGTTTTCTTTTGCGTTCTTGTATGACTGGCGCTGCTCATCAATAGCAGCCTGGCGCAGGGCGTAAGCCACATTCAGACCAGAATCACGCATGTTCAGGCCTTGGTTCAGGCCTTGAGCGCCACAGCCGACGATAACGACTTTCTTACCTTTAAGGTAATCAGCCTCGTTGGCAAACTCGCTGCGATCCATGAATCGGCAACGGCCTAGTTGATCTAATTGCTGGCGAAGATTTAGGGTATTGAAATAATTAGCCATAACAGCAAACTCCGTGAATTCTATTCCTTGGGCCGACAGTGCTTGTCGAATAATCCGATAGTAGATCACGCAGTAAATTGCGCAAAGTGATATATTCACAATAAGTCATTGCAAAAAGTGCAACATGGAAGATGAACATAAGAACTTTGCAGCTATTCCTACACCTGTGCGAGTCAAAGAGCTTCAGCCAGACCGCCCAGGCCATGCATATCAGCCCATCAGCGCTCAGCCGTATAATCCAACGCCTTGAAGAAGACCTCGGGCAAACCCTGTTTGTACGTGACAACCGAAGCGTCGAGCTCACCTCTGCCGGGCAGGCCTTGTTGCCGACCGCAGCCCTGATCACTTCAAGCTGGCAGGAAATCAAGACGGAGCTCTCTGACCACCGCCATCAGCTGCAGGGCAAACTCAAACTTTTTTGCTCTGTCACAGCAAGCTATAGCCACTTACCCGATATTCTCAATCGCTTTCGCCAGCTTTATCCACAAGTCGAAATACAGCTACTTACGGGTGATCCTGCCCAAGCTATTGATAAAGTTCAGCAAGATGAGGCCGATATAGCTATTGCAGCCAAACCCGACACTTTACCAGGCAAAATGACCTATATAGAGCTCGACAATGTCTCGATGTCAGTTATCGCTCCGCTCTTCCCACCATCGAGTTTGCAAAAAGCATTGGCAGAGCCTCCCAACTGGGCCAGCTTGCCGTTTATCTTGCCGGATTCAGGCACGGCTCGTGATAAAGCTGACAAATGGCTGAAAAGTAAAAAAATAAGGCCCAACATTTATGCCCAGGTCGGTGGCCATGAAGCAATTGTCAGTATGGTCGCCTTGGGCTGTGGGATAGGTATTGCCCCAGATGTAGTGATAGAGAACAGCCCGGTAGGGAACAAAGTCAAACGGCTGGAAAAAGAAAAAGTGCAACCAATGAATCTAGGTCTGT
Source organism: Photobacterium sp. DA100 (assembly GCF_029223585.1). Classification (NCBI taxonomy): domain Bacteria; kingdom Pseudomonadati; phylum Pseudomonadota; class Gammaproteobacteria; order Vibrionales; family Vibrionaceae; genus Photobacterium; species Photobacterium sp. DA100. Next base: position 3,807,065 of record NZ_CP119423.1, read on the forward strand.
GCTGTAAACAAAGCCGGCAAAATGAGCCTTTACTCTATGCACTACTAAATCTTTTTGGCTGCAATTAATTTTTCAATGGAATAATAATAATGCCCCAACCAATCTTAACTCATTCGTACTACTCAGATTTCTATGCAGCCAAAGGCTATGATTTTTTAAAGCAAATAGCACAGAGCTACAACACGCCGAGCAATCTAATTATCTTTTCGGTCATGCATTGCTACGAGGGCTCATTGCCCTATATCAATGTCCTGGCTGAGCTGGCCCATCAGCTGATCTTCATTCCCAAAGGGGCGACGGCCAATGGCAACAGCGAGATAAAGAGCACAATCGAGAAACTGCCCAGCTGCTCGATTGCCGGCCCTGAAATTACCAAAGAGCATCTGCGGGATCCACTCATCGCTGAAGCCTTCATTCGCCAATATGTTGAAGCTGACAGTAAATTCCTGTTGCTCGATCATGGCGGCTATTTCTCTCATGCAATCGAACACCTGGGCAACGTCTTTCAAGAGCAGTTGGTAGGGATTACCGAGCTCACCGCTAACGGTCTATACAAATACCTCAACCGCAGCATGTATCATCCGCTTGTCACGGTTTCCCACCTCAGCATCAAGGCCCCAGCCGACTACGAAGCTTCAGAGTGCATCGTTCATTACTCCGACCAAATCCTGCGTGAAGAGTTTGGTTTGAAACTCAATAACGATGGCTTCCTCAAGGTTGGCGTCATCGGTGCGGGAAACCTCGGGTGTGGGGTGATCCAGTACCTCAAAGGCAAAGCTATCGGCAATATCCTTGTCGCTGACATCGATCCGAGAAGACTAACTCAGTTCCCCCGTAATGGCGTCCAAGTATGCTCAATAGAGCGCTTGGTCTGCGAATGCAACCTCATTTATTGTTGTACCGGCAACGGCGCTATCCCAGAACACCTACTTGATGTCATTAGCGACAATAGCTTTATCGCCACCGTGACCTCAGCCGATGATGAGCTGAACCTCCCGGCCTTAATCGCCAATGGCGCCCTGACTGAAGTGGGCGGCAATAAACTGATCCGTGAATACCAAACCAGACAAGGCCACCGGCTCTATCTCCTAGCTGGCGGTGAGTCTGCCAATACCCCATTTAAAACCGGTATGGGGGATCCCACCCTGTATTTGTTCGAAGCCGCCCATATGCTGGCAGGGCTGCAGCTACTCTGCCAACCCGAAGACTTCAAACCAGGTATCCAGCCGCTCAATGAAAATGATGAAACCGCCATTGCCGAGCAGTGGCTAAGGCACTTTTATAATTATCAGTGAGGAGTACGGGAGATTGGGAATTTTCAGTTAATCTTTTAATTGTGTTTTTCTTGATTCCTGTGCTTGGAGATCTCTTCCAACGGCAATCTATTTAGCCTATTGCACAACGCAAAAAGCCCAGGCATTACAGCTTGGGCTTAGTATAAGTAGCGGAGCGGCCAGGCTGGCGCACCAGCGGGACTCATTCGCCTGCAAGGCGAACATAACCGACAGATGTAAAAAAACCCCAGCCTTTCGACTGAGGTTTCTTAATAAGTGGCGGAGCGGACGGGACTCGAACCCGCGACCCCCGGCGTGACAGGCCGGTATTCTAACCAACTGAACTACCGCTCCACTCAAATCACCGTGTGTTCAGCACGATAATCTAAATTGGAAGCCTGGCGATGTCCTACTCTCACATGGGGAGGCCCCACACTACCATCGGCGCTATTACGTTTCACTGCTGAGTTCGGCATGGGATCAGGTGGGTCCATAATGCTATGGTCGCCAAGCAAAATTCTTACAATCTCGAAAGCTGATGTTCTCGCACTACATTCAAGTGCTCATGGAGTCCGTTAAAACCCCTTGGGTGTTGTATGGTTAAGCCTCACGGGCAATTAGTACAGGTTAGCTCAACGCCTCACAACGCTTACACACCCTGCCTATCTACGTCGTAGTCTCCAACAACCCTTCAGGAACCTTATAGGTTCAGGGATGACTCATCTTGAGGCTCGCTTCCCGCTTAGATGCTTTCAGCGGTTATCGATTCCGAACTTAGCTACCGGGCAATGCGTCTGGCGACACAACCCGAACACCAGAGGTTCGTCCACTCCGGTCCTCTCGTACTAGGAGCAGCCCCTCTCAATCATCCAACGCCCACGGCAGATAGGGACCGAACTGTCTCACGACGTTCTAAACCCAGCTCGCGTACCACTTTAAATGGCGAACAGCCATACCCTTGGGACCGACTTCAGCCCCAGGATGTGATGAGCCGACATCGAGGTGCCAAACACCGCCGTCGATATGAACTCTTGGGCGGTATCAGCCTGTTATCCCCGGAGTACCTTTTATCCGTTGAGCGATGGCCCTTCCATACAGAACCACCGGATCACTATGACCTGCTTTCGCACCTGCTCGAACCGTCATTCTCGCAGTCAAGCGGGCTTATGCCATTGCACTAACCTCACGATGTCCGACCGTGATTAGCCCACCTTCGTGCTCCTCCGTTACGCTTTGGGAGGAGACCGCCCCAGTCAAACTACCCACCAGGCACTGTCCGCACCCCGGATAACGGGGCGACGTTAGAACATCAACACTACAAGGGTGGTATTTCAAGGACGGCTCCACCAACACTGGCGTGCTGGTTTCAAAGCCTCCCACCTATCCTACACATGTAGGGTCAATGTTCAGTGCCAAGCTGTAGTAAAGGTTCACGGGGTCTTTCCGTCTAGCCGCGGGTACGCAGCATCTTCACTGCGATTTCAATTTCACTGAGTCTCGGGTGGAGACAGCGTGGCCATCATTACGCCATTCGTGCAGGTCGGAACTTACCCGACAAGGAATTTCGCTACCTTAGGACCGTTATAGTTACGGCCGCCGTTTACCGGGGCTTCGATCAAGAGCTTCGACCGAAGTCTAACCCCATCAATTAACCTTCCGGCACCGGGCAGGCGTCACACCGTATACGTCATCTTTCGATTTTGCACAGTGCTGTGTTTTTAATAAACAGTTGCAGCCACCTGGTATCTGCGACTGCCAGCAGCTCCAAGAGCAAGTCTCTTCACCGCCGGCAGCGTACCTTCTCCCGAAGTTACGGTACCATTTTGCCTAGTTCCTTCACCCGAGTTCTCTCAAGCGCCTTGGTATTCTCTACCCGACCACCTGTGTCGGTTTGGGGTACGATTCCTTACTATCTGAAGCTTAGAGGCTTTTCCCGGAAGCATGGCATCAATGACTTCACCGCCGTAGCGGCTCGACATCGGGTCTCAGCCTTAAGTAATCCCGGATTTGCCTAAGATTACAGCCTACACCCTTGAACCTGGACAACCGTCGCCAGGCCCACCTAGCCTTCTCCGTCCCCCCATCGCAATAGTAAGAAGTACGGGAATATTAACCCGTTTCCCATCGACTACGCCTTTCGGCCTCGCCTTAGGGGTCGACTCACCCTGCCCCGATTAACGTTGGACAGGAACCCTTGGTCTTCCGGCGAGGGAGTTTTTCACTCCCTTTATCGTTACTCATGTCAGCATTCGCACTTCTGATACGTCCAGCACACCTTACGATGCACCTTCAACCGCTTACAGAACGCTCCCCTACCCAATACATAAAATGCATTGCCGCAGCTTCGGTGTATAGCTTAGCCCCGTTAAATCTTCCGCGCAGGCCGACTCGACCAGTGAGCTATTACGCTTTCTTTAAATGATGGCTGCTTCTAAGCCAACATCCTGGCTGTCTGAGCCTTCCCACATCGTTTCCCACTTAGCTATAACTTTGGGACCTTAGCTGGCGGTCTGGGTTGTTTCCCTCTCCACGACGGACGTTAGCACCCGCCGTGTGTCTCCCGGATAGTACTTACTGGTATTCGGAGTTTGCAAAGGGTTGGTAAGTCGGGATGACCCCCTAGCCTTAACAGTGCTCTACCCCCAGTAGTATTCGTCCGAGGCGCTACCTAAATAGCTTTCGGGGAGAACCAGCTATCTCCAGGTTTGATTGGCCTTTCACCCCTAGCCACAAGTCATCCGCTAATTTTTCAACATTAGTCGGTTCGGTCCTCCAGTAAGTGTTACCTCACCTTCAACCTGCCCATGGCTAGATCACCTGGTTTCGGGTCTAATCCTAGCAACTGTACGCCCAGTTAAGACTCGGTTTCCCTACGGCTCCCCTAATCGGTTAACCTTGCTACTAAAATTAAGTCGCTGACCCATTATACAAAAGGTACGCAGTCACCCCGAAGGGCTCCTACTGCTTGTACGTACACGGTTTCAGGTTCTATTTCACTCCCCTCACAGGGGTTCTTTTCGCCTTTCCCTCACGGTACTGGTTCACTATCGGTCAGTCAGGAGTATTTAGCCTTGGAGGATGGTCCCCCCATCTTCAGACAAGATAACACGTGTCCCGTCCTACTCGTTTTCACTGATAATGCGCTACCGGTTACGGGGCTATCACCCTGTATCGCTGTGCTTTCCAGCACATTCACCTGACGCAAAACTAGCTTAAGGGCTAATCCGGGTTCGCTCGCCGCTACTGCCGGAATCTCGGTTGATTTCTCTTCCTCGGGGTACTTAGATGTTTCAGTTCCCCCGGTTCGCCTCGCAACGCTATGTATTCACGTTACGATAACTGCTTATGCAGCTGGGTTTCCCCATTCGGAAATCCAAGAGTATAGTGATTCTTACCATCTTCTCTTGGCTTATCGCAGGTTAGCACGTCCTTCATCGCCTCTGACTGCCCAGGCATCCACCGTGTACGCTTAGTCACTTAACCATACAACCCCAAGGGGTCTGTTCGTATGGCTCAACAACCAAGGTTGTTCATCTGAGTATGATGAACTGTGTTTCGCCGGACTCTTACACAAGACACTTGAATGTGTGTTGCTTGAGAACTCGTTCTTCATAAAGAAGAACAAAATAAATCAATCTATCGATTGAATTTACTAGTCAGCTTTCCAGATTGTTAAAGAGCATGTGTTTGTCTTTCGACATCCACTTTCTAAACACACTCACAAGAATGTTTTTAGAGAGTGGTGGAGCTAAGCAGGATCGAACTGCTGACCTCCTGCGTGCAAGGCAGGCGCTCTCCCAGCTGAGCTATAGCCCCATCGAAATACCGATACCGTCACCACATCCTCTGGGAGAAGAAGTGGTGGGTCTGAGTGGACTTGAACCACCGACCTCACCCTTATCAGGGGTGCGCTCTAACCACCTGAGCTACAGACCCGATACCGTATGTCTTTTACTATTAACCAAGCAATCTGTGTGGACACTGCGTAAAACGCAGTCATATCGTTAAGGAGGTGATCCAGCCCCAGGTTCCCCTAGGGCTACCTTGTTACGACTTCACCCCAGTCATGAACCACACCGTGGTAAACGCCCTCCCGAAGGTTAAGCTATCTACTTCTGGTGCAGCCCACTCCCATGGTGTGACGGGCGGTGTGTACAAGGCCCGGGAACGTATTCACCGTGGCATTCTGATCCACGATTACTAGCGATTCCGACTTCATGGAGTCGAGTTGCAGACTCCAATCCGGACTACGACGTACTTTCTGGGATTCGCTCACTCTCGCAAGTTGGCAGCCCTCTGTATACGCCATTGTAGCACGTGTGTAGCCCTACTCGTAAGGGCCATGATGACTTGACGTCGTCCCCACCTTCCTCCGGTTTATCACCGGCAGTCTCCCTGGAGTTCCCACCCGAAGTGCTGGCAAACAAGGATAAGGGTTGCGCTCGTTGCGGGACTTAACCCAACATTTCACAACACGAGCTGACGACAGCCATGCAGCACCTGTCTCAGAGTTCCCGAAGGCACCAATCCATCTCTGGAAAGTTCTCTGGATGTCAAGAGTAGGTAAGGTTCTTCGCGTTGCATCGAATTAAACCACATGCTCCACCGCTTGTGCGGGCCCCCGTCAATTCATTTGAGTTTTAATCTTGCGACCGTACTCCCCAGGCGGTCTACTTAACGCGTTAGCTCCGAAAGCCAGTGTTCAAGACACCAACCTCCAAGTAGACATCGTTTACGGCGTGGACTACCAGGGTATCTAATCCTGTTTGCTCCCCACGCTTTCGCATCTGAGCGTCAGTCTTTGTCCAGGGGGCCGCCTTCGCCACCGGTATTCCTTCAGATCTCTACGCATTTCACCGCTACACCTGAAATTCTACCCCCCTCTACAAGACTCTAGCCTGACAGTTCCAAATGCTATTCCGAGGTTGAGCCCCGGGCTTTCACATCTGGCTTAACAAGCCGCCTGCATGCGCTTTACGCCCAGTAATTCCGATTAACGCTCGCACCCTCCGTATTACCGCGGCTGCTGGCACGGAGTTAGCCGGTGCTTCTTCTGTTGCTAACGTCAAACGCTGCCGCTATTAACGACAACGCCTTCCTCACAACTGAAAGTGCTTTACAACCCGAAGGCCTTCTTCACACACGCGGCATGGCTGCATCAGGGTTTCCCCCATTGTGCAATATTCCCCACTGCTGCCTCCCGTAGGAGTCTGGACCGTGTCTCAGTTCCAGTGTGGCTGATCATCCTCTCAGACCAGCTAGAGATCGTCGCCTTGGTGAGCTCTTACCTCACCAACTAGCTAATCTCACCTGGGCTAATCCTGACGCGAGAGGCCCGAAGGTCCCCCTCTTTGCTCCGAAGAGATTATGCGGTATTAGCCATCGTTTCCAATGGTTATCCCCCACATCAGGGCATATTCCCAGGCATTACTCACCCGTCCGCCGCTCGCCGCCCATAACGTCCCCCGAAGGTTCAGTCATGTCGCTGCCGCTCGACTTGCATGTGTTAGGCCTGCCGCCAGCGTTCAATCTGAGCCATGATCAAACTCTTCAATTAAAGTTTTGGCTCAATGAATACTGTTAATCCATTACCGAAGTAATGAATGAATTGACTGTGCCGAATCTTGCGATTCGATTTGGTCACTCAGTTTCATTGATAATTCTTTTTGACTATCATTTCACGAGTGCCCACACAGATTGCATGGTCAAATTGTTAAAGAACATATTGCCTTTCAGTGCCTTAGCACTTAAGCAGGACGCGTATAATACGCTACTCACTTTGAAAGTCAACATAAAACTCTAAGAAAACTTAAAGCTCTATGGTGACTTGCTTACGTTGTAAGCAAGTGCCCTATTTGTCTTCACTTTTTAAAAGTGAAAATAAATTGGAAGCCTGGCGATGTCCTACTCTCACATGGGGAGGCCCCACACTACCATCGGCGCTATTACGTTTCACTGCTGAGTTCGGCATGGGATCAGGTGGGTCCATAATGCTATGGTCGCCAAGCAAAATTCTTACAATCTCGAAAGCTGATGTTCTCGCACTACATTCAAGTGCTCATGGAGTCCGTTAAAACCCCTTGGGTGTTGTATGGTTAAGCCTCACGGGCAATTAGTACAGGTTAGCTCAACGCCTCACAACGCTTACACACCCTGCCTATCTACGTCGTAGTCTCCAACAACCCTTCAGGAACCTTATAGGTTCAGGGATGACTCATCTTGAGGCTCGCTTCCCGCTTAGATGCTTTCAGCGGTTATCGATTCCGAACTTAGCTACCGGGCAATGCGTCTGGCGACACAACCCGAACACCAGAGGTTCGTCCACTCCGGTCCTCTCGTACTAGGAGCAGCCCCTCTCAATCATCCAACGCCCACGGCAGATAGGGACCGAACTGTCTCACGACGTTCTAAACCCAGCTCGCGTACCACTTTAAATGGCGAACAGCCATACCCTTGGGACCGACTTCAGCCCCAGGATGTGATGAGCCGACATCGAGGTGCCAAACACCGCCGTCGATATGAACTCTTGGGCGGTATCAGCCTGTTATCCCCGGAGTACCTTTTATCCGTTGAGCGATGGCCCTTCCATACAGAACCACCGGATCACTATGACCTGCTTTCGCACCTGCTCGAACCGTCATTCTCGCAGTCAAGCGGGCTTATGCCATTGCACTAACCTCACGATGTCCGACCGTGATTAGCCCACCTTCGTGCTCCTCCGTTACGCTTTGGGAGGAGACCGCCCCAGTCAAACTACCCACCAGGCACTGTCCGCACCCCGGATAACGGGGCGACGTTAGAACATCAACACTACAAGGGTGGTATTTCAAGGACGGCTCCACCAACACTGGCGTGCTGGTTTCAAAGCCTCCCACCTATCCTACACATGTAGGGTCAATGTTCAGTGCCAAGCTGTAGTAAAGGTTCACGGGGTCTTTCCGTCTAGCCGCGGGTACGCAGCATCTTCACTGCGATTTCAATTTCACTGAGTCTCGGGTGGAGACAGCGTGGCCATCATTACGCCATTCGTGCAGGTCGGAACTTACCCGACAAGGAATTTCGCTACCTTAGGACCGTTATAGTTACGGCCGCCGTTTACCGGGGCTTCGATCAAGAGCTTCGACCGAAGTCTAACCCCATCAATTAACCTTCCGGCACCGGGCAGGCGTCACACCGTATACGTCATCTTTCGATTTTGCACAGTGCTGTGTTTTTAATAAACAGTTGCAGCCACCTGGTATCTGCGACTGCCAGCAGCTCCAAGAGCAAGTCTCTTCACCGCCGGCAGCGTACCTTCTCCCGAAGTTACGGTACCATTTTGCCTAGTTCCTTCACCCGAGTTCTCTCAAGCGCCTTGGTATTCTCTACCCGACCACCTGTGTCGGTTTGGGGTACGATTCCTTACTATCTGAAGCTTAGAGGCTTTTCCCGGAAGCATGGCATCAATGACTTCAGCACCGTAGTGCCTCGACATCGGGTCTCAGCCTTAAGTAATCCCGGATTTGCCTAAGATTACAGCCTACACCCTTGAACCTGGACAACCGTCGCCAGGCCCACCTAGCCTTCTCCGTCCCCCCATCGCAATAGTAAGAAGTACGGGAATATTAACCCGTTTCCCATCGACTACGCCTTTCGGCCTCGCCTTAGGGGTCGACTCACCCTGCCCCGATTAACGTTGGACAGGAACCCTTGGTCTTCCGGCGAGGGAGTTTTTCACTCCCTTTATCGTTACTCATGTCAGCATTCGCACTTCTGATACGTCCAGCACACCTTACGATGCACCTTCAACCGCTTACAGAACGCTCCCCTACCCAATACATAAAATGCATTGCCGCAGCTTCGGTGTATAGCTTAGCCCCGTTAAATCTTCCGCGCAGGCCGACTCGACCAGTGAGCTATTACGCTTTCTTTAAATGATGGCTGCTTCTAAGCCAACATCCTGGCTGTCTGAGCCTTCCCACATCGTTTCCCACTTAGCTATAACTTTGGGACCTTAGCTGGCGGTCTGGGTTGTTTCCCTCTCCACGACGGACGTTAGCACCCGCCGTGTGTCTCCCGGATAGTACTTACTGGTATTCGGAGTTTGCAAAGGGTTGGTAAGTCGGGATGACCCCCTAGCCTTAACAGTGCTCTACCCCCAGTAGTATTCGTCCGAGGCGCTACCTAAATAGCTTTCGGGGAGAACCAGCTATCTCCAGGTTTGATTGGCCTTTCACCCCTAGCCACAAGTCATCCGCTAATTTTTCAACATTAGTCGGTTCGGTCCTCCAGTAAGTGTTACCTCACCTTCAACCTGCCCATGGCTAGATCACCTGGTTTCGGGTCTAATCCTAGCAACTGTACGCCCAGTTAAGACTCGGTTTCCCTACGGCTCCCCTAATCGGTTAACCTTGCTACTAAAATTAAGTCGCTGACCCATTATACAAAAGGTACGCAGTCACCCCGAAGGGCTCCTACTGCTTGTACGTACACGGTTTCAGGTTCTATTTCACTCCCCTCACAGGGGTTCTTTTCGCCTTTCCCTCACGGTACTGGTTCACTATCGGTCAGTCAGGAGTATTTAGCCTTGGAGGATGGTCCCCCCATCTTCAGACAAGATAACACGTGTCCCGTCCTACTCGTTTTCACTGATAATGCGCTACCGGTTACGGGGCTATCACCCTGTATCGCTGTGCTTTCCAGCACATTCACCTGACGCAAAACTAGCTTAAGGGCTAATCCGGGTTCGCTCGCCGCTACTGCCGGAATCTCGGTTGATTTCTCTTCCTCGGGGTACTTAGATGTTTCAGTTCCCCCGGTTCGCCTCGCAACGCTATGTATTCACGTTACGATAACTGCTTATGCAGCTGGGTTTCCCCATTCGGAAATCCAAGAGTATAGTGATTCTTACCATCTTCTCTTGGCTTATCGCAGGTTAGCACGTCCTTCATCGCCTCTGACTGCCCAGGCATCCACCGTGTACGCTTAGTCACTTAACCATACAACCCCAAGGGGTCTGTTCGTATGGCTCAACAACCAAGGTTGTTCATCTGAGTATGATGAACTGTGTTTCGCCGGACTCACTATTTGTCTTCACTTTAAAAAAGTGAAATCAAACATAACAAGACACTTGAATGTGTTTTGCTTGAGAACTCGTTCTTCATAAAGAAGAACAAAATAAATCAATCTATCGATTGAATTTACTAGTCAGCTTTCCAGATTGTTAAAGAGCATAACGCAAAAGCGTTAATCAATAACTGACGTTATTCATTAGCACTTTTGCTCATTCTAAAACCATTTCACCAAGCAATCTGTGTGGACACTGCGCAAACGCAGTCTATCGTTAAGGAGGTGATCCAGCCCCAGGTTCCCCTAGGGCTACCTTGTTACGACTTCACCCCAGTCATGAACCACACCGTGGTAAACGCCCTCCCGAAGGTTAAGCTATCTACTTCTGGTGCAGCCCACTCCCATGGTGTGACGGGCGGTGTGTACAAGGCCCGGGAACGTATTCACCGTGGCATTCTGATCCACGATTACTAGCGATTCCGACTTCATGGAGTCGAGTTGCAGACTCCAATCCGGACTACGACGTACTTTCTGGGATTCGCTCACTCTCGCAAGTTGGCAGCCCTCTGTATACGCCATTGTAGCACGTGTGTAGCCCTACTCGTAAGGGCCATGATGACTTGACGTCGTCCCCACCTTCCTCCGGTTTATCACCGGCAGTCTCCCTGGAGTTCCCACCCGAAGTGCTGGCAAACAAGGATAAGGGTTGCGCTCGTTGCGGGACTTAACCCAACATTTCACAACACGAGCTGACGACAGCCATGCAGCACCTGTCTCAGAGTTCCCGAAGGCACCAATCCATCTCTGGAAAGTTCTCTGGATGTCAAGAGTAGGTAAGGTTCTTCGCGTTGCATCGAATTAAACCACATGCTCCACCGCTTGTGCGGGCCCCCGTCAATTCATTTGAGTTTTAATCTTGCGACCGTACTCCCCAGGCGGTCTACTTAACGCGTTAGCTCCGAAAGCCAGTGTTCAAGACACCAACCTCCAAGTAGACATCGTTTACGGCGTGGACTACCAGGGTATCTAATCCTGTTTGCTCCCCACGCTTTCGCATCTGAGCGTCAGTCTTTGTCCAGGGGGCCGCCTTCGCCACCGGTATTCCTTCAGATCTCTACGCATTTCACCGCTACACCTGAAATTCTACCCCCCTCTACAAGACTCTAGCCTGACAGTTCCAAATGCTATTCCGAGGTTGAGCCCCGGGCTTTCACATCTGGCTTAACAAGCCGCCTGCATGCGCTTTACGCCCAGTAATTCCGATTAACGCTCGCACCCTCCGTATTACCGCGGCTGCTGGCACGGAGTTAGCCGGTGCTTCTTCTGTTGCTAACGTCAAACGCTGCCGCTATTAACGACAATGCCTTCCTCACAACTGAAAGTGCTTTACAACCCGAAGGCCTTCTTCACACACGCGGCATGGCTGCATCAGGGTTTCCCCCATTGTGCAATATTCCCCACTGCTGCCTCCCGTAGGAGTCTGGACCGTGTCTCAGTTCCAGTGTGGCTGATCATCCTCTCAGACCAGCTAGAGATCGTCGCCTTGGTGAGCTCTTACCTCACCAACTAGCTAATCTCACCTGGGCTAATCCTGACGCGAGAGGCCCGAAGGTCCCCCTCTTTGCTCCGAAGAGATTATGCGGTATTAGCCATCGTTTCCAATGGTTATCCCCCACATCAGGGCATATTCCCAGGCATTACTCACCCGTCCGCCGCTCGCCGCCCATAACGTCCCCCGAAGGTTCAGTCATGTCGCTGCCGCTCGACTTGCATGTGTTAGGCCTGCCGCCAGCGTTCAATCTGAGCCATGATCAAACTCTTCAATTAAAGTTTTGGCTCAATGAATACTGTTAATCCATTACCGAAGTAATGAATGAATTGACTGTGCCGAATCTTGCGATTCGATTTGGTCACTCAGTTTCATTGATAATTCTTTTGTTGACTATCATTTCACGAGTGCCCACACAGATTGCATGGTCAAATTGTTAAAGAACAATACTGATTGGTTAGCGGCTTAACTCGCCGTGCTCCGTGTCAGTGAGGTGGCATTATAGAGACTTCGATCACGTTGGCAAGGGCAATTTCAAAAAAAAAACATCCCCCAAAGCCAACTGCGCACTAATCAAACAAAAGCGGTGTTTTTCGATATAATTTGTACCGCAGCAAGGCTAATCTAACGGTATAAACTTAAATTTTTAAGGCTCAACGATATGTTTTCATCTATACGTCCCTATAAAGGCACTTATCCGACAATCGCTTCTAGCGCCTATGTCGACCCATCAGCAGTACTCGTCGGTGATATTACCCTTGGAGAAGATGCCAGCATTTGGCCTCTGGTTGCTGCGCGCGGCGATGTTAACCATATAAAGGTTGGTGCCAGGAGCAATGTTCAGGATGGTACTGTCCTGCACGTCACCCGAACCAGTAACGACAATCCGCAAGGCCACCCCTTGTACATTGGGGACGATGTAACCATAGGCCATAAGGCAATGCTGCACGGCTGCCAGATCGGCCACCGGGTCCTAGTAGGGATGGGAGCTATCATATTAGATGGAGCGATTGTTGAGGATGATGTGATCATCGGTGCTGGTAGCTTGGTCCCTCCAGGCAAAGTCCTAGAAAGTGGCTTCCTTTATATCGGTAGCCCTGTCAAGCAAGCACGCCCGTTATCTGATAAAGAGCGCACTTTTTTACCCGGCTCTGCCGACAATTATGTCAGGCTGAAAAATGAATACCTAGCGGAAGGGTAGGGCTCAATTGATTTCGATATCGCCATCCCCATTGAAGTCTTCATCTTCAATCATGGTTTCGGCGATTTCTTCCAAGTCGAAGCGGCACTGCACAAAAGCATTGATGACAGCAGCCTCATTAGCCAGTGCCTGGCCGCACGCATTCTCCAGCCAAGCCCGGCTGACCCAGCAGTTGATCAGTGCACCGCCTTGTTGCGCAGGGAAATTCACCGCCTGGCGTGCGCTGTGCCATGTCTGCATATCTGCAAATAAAATATCTTGGTTCATAGCTCTCTTTATTTTTGTAGTGAACGGCGCAATTCATTCTGCACCTGTTTCGCTCCGGGCCGGATCCCACGCCATAGCATAAAACTCTCAGCCGCCTGGCCAACCAGCATCCCAAGCCCATCCAATGTTACCCTGGCACCACGCTCCTTGGCCCAGAGGTTAAACCTTGTCGGCTCCGCACCATAGACCATGTCATAGCAGGTCACCTCTGGGCGGATCAAACTGTCGGGTATCCCCGGCAGCTCACCACTCAGGCTGGCAGACGTGGAATTGATAATGACGTCATACTGCTCACCCTCGAGATCAGACAAAGCCCTCGCTTGTACCTTGCCATGAGGGGAGAACAACTCCACCAAGGCTTCTGCTTTGGCCACCGTGCGGTTGGCAATGGTTAGAGAGCCGATCCCCTGTGCCAGCAATGGCAGTACCACCCCCCGGGCAGCACCACCAGCACCGATAAGCAAAACATGCTGGCCTTCCAGCAGGGTATTGTGCTGGAGCAAATCCTGCACCAGCCCTTCGCCATCAGTATTGTCACCGAGAATGACCCCGTCATCGAGTTTCTTCAGGGTGTTAACGGCACCGGCTAGCCGGGCCCGCTCGGTCAACTGGTTGGCATAGGCAAATGCGTCCTCTTTAAAAGGCATGGTGACATTACAACCGCGGCCACCAGCAGCAAAAAAAACTTCTGCCGCCTCTTTGAAACCGTCAACGGGTGCAAGCTGGGCGTCGTATTGCATATCTTGTCCGGTCTGGCGGGCAAAGAGGGTGTGAATAAAAGGGGACTTACTCTGGGCAATCGGGTTGCCAAAAACAACATACTTATCCATATGCCGGGGTTCCGTGTTATCAAACCAATAAAAAGGGCCAGTATTGCTACTGACCCTATCATTGCCGATTCAAGGACTCAAATCCTTTCAGCACCCTTACCAGCTTCTCGGCTTCAAGTAGTTATCATAGAGATCGGCCTCCGGCGTACCCGGCTCCGGGGAATAGCTGTACTCCCAGCGGGCAAGGGGAGGCATCGACATCAGGATAGACTCGGTACGGCCACCACTCTGTAGGCCAAACAAGGTACCGCGGTCGTACACCAGGTTGAACTCAACATACCGACCACGGCGGTAGAGCTGGAACTGGCGCTCACGCTCACCATAAGGGGTAGGGTGGCGCCTCTCGACAATCGGCAGGTATGCATCCAGATATCCATTACCGACAGCCTGCATGTAAGCAAAGCTCTTTTCGAACCCCCATTCATTGAGATCGTCGAAGAACAACCCGCCGACGCCACGAGTCTCATTGCGGTGCGGCAAGAAGAAGTACTTGTCGCACCACGCCTTGTGCTCGTCATACACGGAATCACCAAACGGCTGGCACAGCGCTTTGGCAGTATCATGCCAATGCTGGCAATCGTCTTCAAACGGGTAGAACGGTGTCAGGTCAAAGCCCCCACCAAACCACCAGACCGGCTCTTCCCCGTCTTTCTCGGCAATGAAAAAGCGGACATTGGCATGGGACGTCGGCACATACGGGTTGCGCGGGTGGATCACCAACGACACCCCCATCGCTTCAAAGCTACGCCCGGCCAGCTCCGGGCGGTGCGCGGTTGCCGACGCCGGCATCTGGGTGCCGAACACGTGAGAAAAATTAACACCGGCCTGCTCAAAGACACGCCCCTCGCGCAAGACCCTGCTGCGGCCGCCACCACCTTGTTCCCGCAGCCACTCATCTTGCTCGAAACTTGCCTGGCCGTCTTGCTCGGCCACAGCACGGCAGATCCTATCTTGCAGATCCAGTAAAAAGGCTTTAACGGCTTCTTTATTCACTTGCTGCATTCGCTTCACCCTATCCTTGGCGGAAAACATTACCGGTAATGGCATCCCTGATTTCAGAAGGATTATCTCGCCCTCCAGTTTCCCCTTCTAAAATCGCCGACAGCTGAGAGCCCAGCTGCGCTTCGACATCGGCCACCGTGCGGCCAGGCTCTTGCCCCGTCAGATTGGCACTGGTCGAGGTCAGCGGTTTGCCAAAAGCCAGGCACAGCTGCTGTACCTGGGGGTGATCAGTCACCCGCACGGCAATCGTATCAAACTGCCCGGTCAAGAAGCGCGGCACACCCGGCTTGGTCGGCATCACCCAGGTTACCGGCCCAGGCCAGGAGGCAAAAATACGAGCTCTCTGCTCTTCGCTCAATCCACTGTCATCGACATAAGGCGCCAACTGCTCATAGTTGGCGGCAATGAGGATCAGGCCTTTTTCAATCGGACGCTGTTTAAGCGCCAACAGCTTGTTAACGGCTGTTTCACTATCAGGATCACACCCCACGCCAAACACCGCTTCGGTCGGGTAGGCAATAACACCCTGCTGCTGCAAAGCAGCAACCACTTGATTAAGGTTCTCCACAGGTACCTCTTTGAAATGACTGACGTCCGTTTTAACGTTCTGTTTACCTATCTTACCGACTCCTTACTAACAACTCCATGCTCGTTAATCATTGTTGCAATTTACCCGACGCAAACGTTTTCCTTCACAAAAAATACTCGTATAATGCGCGGCACATGCATTAATACCTCACAGTTTAGTTACCCCAAAGGAGATCGGGATGAAAGTTGGGATCATCATGGGCTCAAAGTCAGATTGGCCAACCATGCAGCATGCGGCTGAAATGCTGGACCGCTTCAACATTGCTTATGAAACCAAGGTCGTTTCTGCCCACCGTACTCCGCACCTATTGGCTGAGTATGCAGAGCAAGCACAACAGCGCGGTATCAAGGTGATCATTGCCGGTGCCGGTGGCGCAGCCCACCTACCAGGTATGACGGCCGCCTTCACCAGCCTTCCTGTACTTGGGGTACCGGTTCAGTCCCGCGCGCTCAAAGGAATGGACTCCCTGCTTTCTATTGTTCAGATGCCAAAAGGCGTCGCTGTCGGCACCTTGGCAATCGGTGATGCAGGCGCTGCCAATGCTGGCCTGCTCGCCGCACAAATCATCGGCACCCAAGACAGCGCGGTCATGGCAGCAATCGATGCGTTCCGCAAAGAGCAAACCGACACCGTCCTGGCCAACCCGAACCCGGCAGAGGAAGCATGATGAAAGTACTGGTACTTGGTGCCGGGCAGCTCGCCCGAATGATGTCGCTTGCAGGTGCCCCGCTAAACATCGAAGTCTTTGCTTATGATGTTGGTACCGGCAATGTGGTGCACCCACTGACCCAACAAGTCATGCTGAAAGGGCTCAATACGGCTATCACCTATTCCGATGTGATCACGGCAGAATTCGAGCATATCCCCCATGAGATTCTGGATATCTGCGAGCAGAGCGGTAAGTTTCTCCCAACGACTGATGCCATCAAGGCCGGCGGTGATCGCCGCCTCGAAAAGGCATTGCTCGACAGTGCCGGTGTTGCCAATGCCAAATACCACCTGATCAACAGCCGTGACGATCTGACCGCCGCGATAGATACGGTTGGCCTGCCGATGGTACTGAAAAGTGCCCTGGGCGGTTATGATGGCAAAGGCCAATGGCGCCTGAAGCAACGTGAAAATGCCGACAAGATCTGGCCAGAAATGGCAGAGTTCATGGCACAGACCGATAACCAGGCAATCGTGGCCGAAGAGTTCGTGCCGTTTGACCGCGAAGTTTCATTGGTTGGTGCCCGAGCTAAGAATGGCGATATCGCGGTCTACCCACTGGCAGAAAACACCCACACAGACGGGGTCCTGAGCCTGTCCGTTGCCTTGACTGGCAATGAGGCACTGCAAGCCCAAGCAGAGGGAATGTTCCGCTCGCTGGCAGAAACCATGGACTATGTCGGCGTACTGGCCATTGAGTTCTTTGATGTCGGCGGCAAACTGCTGGTCAACGAAATCGCCCCGCGAGTACACAACTCCGGTCACTGGACCCAGCAGGGAGCCGAAACCTGCCAGTTCGAAAATCACCTGCGTGCTGTTGCGGGGATGCCCTTGGGCAGTACCGAGTTGCTTCGCCCAACGGCCATGATTAACATCCTAGGTGAGGATCGCCTGCCAACCGATTTGCTCAGCCTCCCGCAGTGCCATATTCACTGGTATGGCAAAGAAAAGCGCCCGGGCCGCAAGATGGGGCATATCAATGTCTGTGCCGCTACCCAAGAGCAGCTAGAGACGTCACTGAGCACTGTAGCCACTTACCTTGACCCAGTGGCATTTCCGGCTCTCAAGCGCTAGCTAGCCGACCAATACAACAAAGCCAGCACGATGCTGGCTTTGTTTTTATATGGGGGTGATCAGGCGGCCCCTAGTCTATGGCCTCTCCCTGATAGGCATGGCAACGACGATCGGCACACTGCAGCTTGGAACCGCTAGCCAGTTTCTTCTCAACCAGCAAACCAAAGCCGCATGCTTGGCAGCGACCAGCCACCGGTTTGGCATTGACCGCAAAGCGACAGCTTGGGTACTGATCGCAGGCATAAAACGCCTTGCCGTAACGTGACTTGCGCTCAACGAGACTACCTTGCTGGCACTGAGGACAGGGGATCTGGGTCGACTCAGCTTTTTTCTCGGGTGATTCAATATGGTGGCACTGTGGGTAGCCGCTGCAGCCGATAAACATGCCATAGCGCCCTTGGCGCAATACCAATTCCTCACCGCAATCGGGACACGCTTGCCCCAGATACTTGACGATATGGCCGTCATTTTGGGCCAGGGGCTTGATGTATTCGCACTCGGGGTAATGGGTGCAGCCAAGGAAAGGGCCGCGCTTGCTGTTGCGCATGGCCAGCGGCGAGCCGCATTCCGGGCACAGGTTATCATGCTCCAGCGCGTGCTCATGGGCACTGAATAGCTGGGTGTTAATTTTTCCAGACATACGACTCAATCATCTTCAACAACAACCCACCGCGGCACATTTAGTGTATGTAGCCATCTTCCATGCCGTACAGCAACTCTTCCATCTGGCTGTAGGCACTTTCATTTCCCGGAGCATTGAACAACACCATCAAGATAATCCATTTCAGATCATCGAGATTAAAATCCGCGGTCTCGAGTGCCATCACTCGGTCAATCACCATCTCCCGGGTATCTGCGCCCAATACATGGATTTGTTCAAGGTAGGTCAAGAAGCCGCGGCAAGTTGTATCCAGTCGTGACATTTCTTGCGCCGTGTAGATGCGCATTGCGGTCACTGAACTGGTGTTCATGTAAGGGGTTTCTTCGGTATCTTGCAGGGCGGCGAGCTTCTCTAGCCACTCTAGCGCCTTGTAAATATCTTCCTGGTGGAAACCAGCACGAAGCAACTCTTCGGAAAGTTCATCCTGATCGACCATGAGTTCCGCATCGCTGTGGATATAGGTTTCAAACAGGTACATTAGGATATCCATCATAACTAGCCCCTCCTCGTTCTGACATAGCCACCTGGTACGGCAGCGACCACGCCATGCAATTCCAACTCAAGTAACTGCATCATGACTTCATGAACGGGTAGCCCACTGCGTTCAGCAACTACATCTACGGGTGTTGCCTCATTGCCTACGTTAGCCAACAGCGCTGGAAATGGCAATTTTTCATTTTCAGGTTGTGGGGCGGAAAGAACCGATCGGCTACTTTTTGCGCACTCCGTCAGTACCCCCACGTCCTCAAAGATATCGACCGGCGTTTCGACTAATTTAGCACCGTTTTTTATCAACGCATGGCATCCTCGGCTCATTGCACTGTAGATCGATCCGGGAATGGCAAAGACGTCCCGACCTTGTTCCAGTGCATAGCGGGCCGTGATAAGAGATCCACTTTTGATTTCAGCCTCAACCACTAGTACGCCGACCGACAGCCCACTGATCACTCGATTACGGCGGGGAAAATGCTGCGGACGCGGTGCTTCATCGGGCCAGAACTCCGACACCAGCGCCCCCTGCTCGACAATCGTCGCGGCTAACTCGCGGTGCTTTGCCGGATAGACCTTATCAAGGCCAGAGCCCAATACCGCAACCGTGGCACCGCCATTTTTCAATGCTCCGTAATGGGCCCGGCTATCAATCCCCAGAGCAAGGCCACTTGTTACCACGTATTCCGCCGCGACCATCGCGGCAGCAAATTCATAGGCAGCCTCCAGACCATCAATACTGGCCGCTCGGCTGCCTACTATCGCCAGCTGAGGCTCATGCAACCAACGAGGCTCGCCGCGCACAAACAATACCGGGGGAGGAGAGGGGATCGCTTTGAGCATTGAGGGGTAGAGCGGGGAACCAAGGGGGATGATCTGCTGGTTGGGGCGGTGATGCCACTCGAGGCACCGCTCAATTCGCTGCAGCGGCGGATGTTTCAGATGCTGGCATTGGCGCTCGCTAAGGCCAAGTCCTCCCCGCTCGTGATCGGACATCTGCAACAGGCCGGTCGGGGTGGTGCGCTCCAGCAATCGTCCGATGCGATAACCACCTAGCTGGGGAGTGGATGCCACGACTAGCCAATCGTAGAGGGAGGACATTGCGCCGGCTTACCCTCGAGAAGGGGAGACTAACTGTGCCCCGGCCCTGAAGGGTTCTGTAGCCTTGGTCACAATGGCCAGGCTGAAATACTCATAGGGGCGGATCACCATCACTTCGCCAATTGGAACGGCCTGAAGTTGCGGTGGCTGGGAGAACCTCAAGCGAGGAGGCAGTATCGGACTTTCCGGCTTGCTGTAATCATAATGACCTTTCGTGCCAACATAACCCGCCCCGGGCCGGAGAAGATTGAACACCTGACCTGCGGCCAAGCCATCGAGATGCCCCTGATCCAATACCACAACCTCATGGGTTGCGATGTACTCCATCCCCCCGATACCGGACAATACACGGGCCTCGGCCGCAGCCGGAGAAGGGGAGGGTGAAAAGCTCATCGCCGCCTCGCTAACCGGCAACGGGGCAGGCAAGAGCACATCATTGGGCTGCACCTCGCGCCGGGATCCTGTCAGCAGCACTGCACTGGTCGTTCCCGATACCGCGACCACCTCTCCCCGCGCCACTTCTTTCAAACTGAAGACCTCGGCCGTTTCGCCAGATTCCAGCTCACGCTGCAAGAGCTGCTTGGGACGGAAGATCCCCCACTTATCCCCTTTGGTCAGCGGCATATCGACCCAAATCGTTTCTCCCCGGGGAATGTATCCCAAGGCCCGGTTTTCACCAATCACATGCGGCAAGTACTTCAGCTCTTTTTTAGCCAGCAACTTATCCTCTGCGAGATAGGGCAGCAGTAAATCAGCCGGCAGGGTCGTCACTGGCTTCGGCGAAACGACAGCCTTGGGGGCTAAATACCGACGCGGTTTACGCCGCAATCGGGGCTGGCCATCAACCCAATGTAAATAGAGCTGATCACCGGGGTAAATCCAGTGGGGATCCGCTACCGTGCTGCGGTTACTCTGCCACAACTCCGGCCAGCGCCATGGGCTGTGGAGGTAGTGCGCGGCAATATCCCAAAGGGTATCCCCCTTCTTAACCGTATAAATAGCGGGCGCACCGTCAATGAGGTTTAGATCTGAAGCCCGGGCTTGCCCCACCACACACATCCCGGCAACCGCCAGCCCCAGCACCCCGTACCCCAGTACCGTTTTCAGCATCCTCATTACTCCGCCCCCCTTCAGCCAAACCGACCATCAGGCTGTCACTGCCCCTTTACCGTGTCCAGCACACGGCTGCAGTTCACACGGAGTTTTCGGCCGGCTTCACTTTTCCGGCGCTGTTGTTGCAGACCGTTGAGGTGGCGCATGCAGGTGTCACACAGGGTTAATGCCAGCAGGTACTGCAACGGGGTACTATGATTTGGCTTTCAAAATGACTAGAATTAGAACAATTGAACGATCCCTGTTATCAGTACTGTCTTTAAAACGAGTATCTATGTCTGTATTGCAAGTATTAACATTCCCTGACGAGCGCCTGCGCACGGTTGCCAAACCGGTTGAAGCTGTGACCCCTGAGATCCAGAAGTTTATCGATGACATGCTGGAAACCATGTACGACGAAGAAGGGATCGGCCTGGCAGCAACTCAGGTGGACTTCCACCAGCGCATCGTGGTGATCGACCTGTCGGAAGAGCGCAATGAGCCAATGGTACTGATCAACCCTGAAATCATCGAAAAGCGCGGCGAAGACGGTATCGAAGAAGGCTGTCTGTCGGTGCCTGGTGCCCGAGCCCTGGTGCCTCGCGCAGCAGAGGTAACGGTAAAAGCCCTGAACCGTGACGGCGAGGAGTTCACCTTTGAGGCCGACGATCTACTGGCTATCTGCGTCCAGCACGAGCTTGACCACCTCGAAGGTAAGCTGTTTGTCGATTACCTGTCACCGCTAAAGCGCAAGCGCATCCAGGACAAGCTGTCCAAAATCAAGCGCTTCAACGAAAAACACGCGAACAAAGCCTAATTCGCGACCAGATTTAAGGACGCTACCTTGAGCAAACCTTTGAAAATTGTTTTTGCAGGTACTCCGGATTTCGCCGCCCGTCACCTGGCGGCGTTATTGTCTTCGGAGCACGACGTGATTGCGGTTTATACCCAACCGGACCGTCCTGCAGGGCGTGGCAAGAAGCTGACCGCCAGCCCAGTAAAGAACATTGCCCTTGAGCACAATATCCCGGTTTACCAACCGGAGAACTTCAAGTCTGACGAAGCCAAGCAGCAACTAGCTGACCTTGGTGCCGATATCATGGTGGTGGTGGCCTACGGCCTGCTGTTACCACAGGCCGTACTGGATACACCAAAGCTCGGCTGTATCAATGTCCATGGCTCTATCCTGCCGCGCTGGCGTGGTGCCGCGCCAATCCAGCGCTCGATCTGGGCCGGCGATAAAGAAACCGGCGTGACCATCATGCAGATGGATATCGGCCTGGATACCGGCGACATGCTAAAGATTGCTACCCTGCCGATTGAACCAAGCGATACCAGCGCCTCGATGTACGAGAAGCTGGCCGAGCTGGGTCCGGTTGCTTTGGTAGACTGTCTGGCTGATATTGCCGACGGTAGAGCCGTTGCAGACAAGCAAGACGACGCCCAAGCCAACTACGCCAAGAAGTTGAGCAAGGAAGAAGCCTGCATCAACTGGGCCGATGATGCCGCCCACATCGAGCGCTGCATCCGCGCCTTCAACCCGTGGCCGATGAGCTACTTTGTCGTGGCGGAGCAGAACGTCAAGGTGTGGCAGGCCAAGGTTGAGGCCGATAACCAAGGCAAAGCACCGGGAACGGTACTTTCGGCCGACAAGCAGGGGATCCTGGTGGCCACCGGCCAAGGGGCGCTGCGCCTGACCGAGCTCCAGCCGCCGGGCAAAAAAGCGATGAAGGCACAAGATCTTCTGAACTCGCGCCGCGAATGGTTCGAACCCGGCACGGTACTGTAACCTTCTAAGGGCCAGTGCTTGCACTGGCCTTACTTTTTTCACCCCGCAGCCATGGCGCTGAGCCACTGACTGCGGGTCAACACATCAGGAAATCTGCATGAACGTAAGAGCTGCAGCAGCCAAGGTTATCTATCAAGTGGTTGATCAGGGCCAGTCGCTTTCTACCGCCCTGCCGGCTGCTCAACAAGATATCAAAGAGCGTGACCATGCGCTGCTCCAAGAGATCTGCTATGGCGTACTGCGCTGGCTGCCACGCCTGGAGTCGATCACCCAGCAACTCATGGACAAGCCGCTCAAAGGCAAACAGCGCGTCTTCCACCACCTTATTCTTGTCGGTCTTTACCAACTGGGTTACATGCGCATCCCAGCCCATGCAGCGGTTGCCGAAACGGTCAATGCCACCAAGAACCT
The DNA here is from genome assembly GCF_029223585.1 of Photobacterium sp. DA100. Classification (NCBI taxonomy): domain Bacteria; kingdom Pseudomonadati; phylum Pseudomonadota; class Gammaproteobacteria; order Vibrionales; family Vibrionaceae; genus Photobacterium; species Photobacterium sp. DA100. Next base: position 3,830,150 of record NZ_CP119423.1, read on the forward strand.
GAAAAAACCGCAGCTACGCGGCCTGATCAATGCCATTTTGCGTAACTACCAGCGTCAGCAGGAAAGTCTCGACCAGCAAGCTATCAGCCATGATGCCGGCCGTTATGGCCACCCGGGCTGGTTACTCAAGCTGCTGAAAGCGAGTTACCCAGAGCAGATCGACAGCATCACCAGCGCCAACAACACCAAGGCGCCGATGTGGCTTCGGGTCAACCGCCAGCACCACAGCCGCGATGCCTATCGCGCGCTGCTCGACGAGGCCGGAATCGAAACCGATATCCACCCGGAAGCACCGGATGCCCTCAAGCTCCATGCACCGTGCGATGTCAACAAGCTGCCGGGCTTTGCGGATGGCTGGGTGTCAGTCCAGGATGCCGCCGCCCAGCTGTCGGTAGAATACCTCCAGCCCCAGGCCGGCGAACTGATCCTCGATTGCTGCGCGGCACCGGGTGGCAAAACGGCCCATATCATGGAACGCCAGCCGGATACCCGAGTGGTCGCTATCGATTGTGATGACAACCGCCTCAAGCGGGTGCATGACAACCTCCAGCGCCTTAAGCTGTCGGCCCAGGTACTGTGTGCCGATGCCCGCCATCCTGAACAGTGGTGGCAAGGCGAGCAGTTCGACCGCATCTTGCTGGATGCACCTTGTTCGGCAACCGGTGTGATCCGCCGCCATCCGGATATCAAATGGCTGCGCCGCGCCGATGACATCACCGCGCTGGCCCAGCTCCAGTCGGAAATTGTCGATGCCATGTGGCAGCAGCTCAAGCCGGGCGGCACCCTGGTCTATGCGACATGCTCAATCACCCCGCAGGAAAACAGCGAGCAGGTCAAAGCCTTCCTCGAGCGCACCGCCGATGCCGAGCTGATCGGCAGCGATCGCCAGCAACCCGGCCGCCAGATATTGCCGGGCGAGCAGGATATGGACGGCTTCTACTATGCCGTTATGCGCAAAGCGAGCTAAATAACCGACCACGGAACTTGACCATCAAGTTCCGTTTTTTTGTCCACATTTCGGGACGTTAAGCGGGTAATTCTGCGTGTGAGCTTTCTATCGCTGAAAACTAAGTTATTCTAAATGAGCAGAGTTCTGCATGACCCTTATCCCGAAGCGTAGTAACCTACAACGATTCTACTAATCAGGCATATGCTATGAAAATTATCATTCTCGGAGCCGGACAGGTCGGCGGCACACTCGCCGAAAACTTGGTTGGCGAGAACAACGATATCACTATCGTCGATAAGGACCCTGAGCGCCTGCGCGAGCTGCAAGACAAATATGATCTGCGTGTCGTACAGGGCTTTGCCAGCCATCCCCGCACCCTGCGCGAGGCAGGGGCACAGGATGCCGACATGCTGGTCGCGGTCACCAACTCCGATGAAACCAATATGATCGCCTGCCAGATCGCCTTTACCCTGTTCAACACCCCGAACCGAGTGGCGCGAATCCGCTCGCCGGAGTACCTCAAGGAAAAGGACCAGCTGTTCCAGTCCGACGCCGTACCGGTCGATCACCTAATCGCGCCGGAAGAGCTGGTAACCGGTTATATCGAACGCCTGATCGAGTACCCGGGCGCCCTGCAGGTGGTAGGCTTTGCCGAAGACAAAGTAGGACTGGTTGCAGTCAAAGCCTACTACGGCGGTCCGCTGGTCGGTAATGCCCTGTCAGCACTGCGCGAACATATGCCGCATGTCGACACCCGGGTTGCCGCAATTTTCCGCCAGGGCCGGCCTATCCGCCCTCGCGGTACCACTATTATCGAAGCCGACGACGAAGTGTTCTTCGTTGCCGCCAGCAATCATATCCGCTCGGTAATGAGCGAGCTGCAGCGCCTCGAGAAACCCTACAAGCGCCTGATGATTGTCGGCGGGGGGAATATCGGTGCCGGCCTGGCCCGCCGCCTCGAGCAGAATTACAGCGTCAAGCTGATCGAGCGCAATCCGGAGCGGGCGGAAAACCTGTCCGAGATGCTGGAAAACACCATCGTGTTCTGTGGAGATGCCTCCGATCAGGAACTGCTGAGCGAAGAGCACATCGAGCAGATCGACGTGTTCATTGCCGTTACCAACGATGACGAAGCCAACATCATGTCGGCCATGCTGGCCAAGCGGATGGGGGCCAAGAAGGTCATGGTGCTAATCCAGCGCGGGGCCTACGTCGATCTGGTCCAGGGCGGGACGATTGATATTGCGATCTCGCCACAGCAGGCCACGATATCTGCCTTGCTGACCCACGTCCGCAAAGCCGATATCGTCAATGTTTCCTCGCTACGCCGCGGGGCAGCCGAAGCCATCGAGGCCATTGCCCACGGTGACTCGAGCACCTCCAAGGTGGTCGGCAGGGCCGTCGGCGAAATCAAGCTGCCGCCGGGTACCACCATCGGTGCGGTTGTCCGCGGTGAAGAGGTACTGATTGCCCATGACCGGACCGTGATCGAACAAAACGACCACGTGGTAATGTTCCTGGTCGACAAGAAATACATCCCAGACGTCGAACGCCTGTTCCAACCTAGCCCGTTCTTCCTGTAGCAGCCATCATGGTCAACTTTCGTCCCATTCTGTTCGTGATAGGGCTGGTCTTATCTAAGATCGCCCTGTTCATGTATGTCCCGACCCTGGTGGCCTTCGCCACCGGGACCGAGGGATTTATCGACTTCGCCACCGCGGTTCTGATCACCCATGTGGTGGCGTTCCTGTGCCTGACATTCGGCCGTACCAGCGAGTTCAAACTCGGGGTACGGGATATGTTCCTGATCACTACCTTGGTGTGGACCATTGCCAGTGCCTTTGCCGCCTTGCCGTTTGTCTTTATCAACCATATTAGCTTCACCGATGCCTATTTCGAAACCATGTCGGGGATCACCACCACCGGCTCGACGGTACTGAGCGGCTTGGATGATATGGCTCCTAGTATTTTACTCTGGCGCTCCACCTTGCAGTGGCTGGGCGGGATCGGCTTTATCGTGATGGGGGTGGCCATCCTGCCGATGCTCAACGTCGGTGGTATGCGCCTGTTCCAGACTGAGTCCTCCGACTGGTCAGATAAAAGCTCGCCGCGGACCAAAAGCGTGGCCAAGAACATCGTTAATGTCTACCTCAGCCTGACCGGCCTGTGTTTCCTCGGTTACCTGCTGACTGGCATGAACACCTTCGATGCCATCAACCATGCCTTTACCACCCTGTCGACCGGGGGCTACTCGACCTCGGACGGTTCAATGAACCACTTCTCCAACAGTGCCCACTGGGTGGCGATAGTGTTCATGTTTGCCGGTGGTTTGCCGTTCCTGCTGTTTGTCCAGGCGCTGCGCAAACGAGAGGCCCGCACCTTACTGAGTGATGCCCAAGTAAGGGGATTCACCCTCTTGGTGCTCGCCGCCGGGCTTGCCGTTGCGCTGTGGTTAACCTGGCAGTTGGACTACCGCTTTATCGACGCCTTCCGGGTCTCGCTGTTCAATATTATTTCGGTGGTCACCACCACCGGCTTCGGCCTCGATGATTTCACCGCCTGGGGACCATTCCCGACCATAGTGTTCGCCTTCATCATGCTGGTCGGCGGCTGCTCGGGTTCGACGGCAGGCGGGATCAAGATCTTCCGTTTCCAGGTCGCTTTCGCCCTGCTGCGCAAGCAGATGATGCAGCTGATCCACCCTTCGGGGGTGTTTATCCAGCGCTATAACGGCCGCCCGGTAACCGATGGGATTGTTCGCTCGGTGGTTGCCTTCGCCCTGACCTTTGTCCTTACCATCGTCGTGGTAGCCGCTGTCCTCGGTATGCAAGGGTTGGATGCCGTCACCAGTATTACCGGTGCTGTCACCGCCGTGGCCAACGTCGGCCCGGGCATGGGCGATGTGATAGGCCCGACCGGCAACTTTGCTACCTTGCCCGATCTGGCCAAGTGGACCCTGAGCTTCGGCATGCTGATGGGAAGGCTGGAAATCCTGACCGTACTGGTCGTGTTCTTCCCGGCATTCTGGCGCAACTAGCCCTACCGCCTGCGCAGAAAACAAAAGAGAGCCAACCGGCTCTCTTTTTTATTGAACAAACAGAAACGTGCTGCTCACCTGCCAACGGATCTCAGACCGGCTTGACGTAGAAGTAAATCGCCAAGAAATGGCAGACGGTGCCGCCCAGCACGAACAAATGCCAAATAGCGTGGTTATAGGGGATGCGCTTGTTGACATAGAACACCACCCCGACAGAATAAACAATGCCCCCAGCCGCCAGCAGTACCAAGCCGCCGGTGGCCAAGGACATCGCCAACGGGTAGATGGCTATCAGCGACAGCCATCCCATAATCAGGTAGGTTGCCAATGACAGCCGCTTGAAGCGATAGACAAAGGCGATTTTCAGTACAATGCCAATCAGCGCAATGGTCCAGATCACCACCATCAAGGTAATGGCAAGCGGCGTTCGCAGCGATATAAGAAGAAACGGGGTATAGGTGCCAGCAATCAGCAAGTAGATGGCACAATGGTCAAAGGTCTTCAATGCCCGCTTGGCCCGCTCGAACGGGATCGCGTGATACAGGGTCGATGCCAAATAGAGCAAAATCATACTGGCACCATAAATACTCAGGCTGGTGATACTCAGCGCATCAGCACCTGCACTGACCGCCTGCATCAGCAACAGGACCAGGCCAATAATCCCAAACACCATGCCTAGGCCATGGCTCACACTGTTTGCCACTTCCTCCGTCACCGAATACCCCGATCCGGTTAACACCTGCTCTGCCATTGCTGTCGTCCTCAAAAATAGAGTTTATGCTCAATAGAGCAGCAGTATGGCATATTAAGCTTACAGGTGTAAGCTGAAATGGGTATTTTTTAGCAACCGTTCTCATTTCACGGCCAAGGCAGCCAAAATCGACGGGTTAGGTTGTTTGATCTAAAAAGGCCAATACCCGCTCGCCAGCCTGCTGCGGATGGAGGCTGGCCGGGATCTCACAGTAGCGCTCCAGCTCGCCACGGCCAAGCAACCCCGCCAACATACCGTTGAAACCACGCTGACGGCGGTCGATTTCAAACCACATCTGCAGGCCCGATTCATCACGGTAGACCACGACTTCCAGTTCACGCCATCGACCATGGTATGGCCCAGATACCGGAACAAACTCAAACTCTTGAACAAATGGCAGGGCAAACCCTTTGGCCGCCTCGCATTCGACCTGGCGGATCCGCAGGCCAGCAAGCTCGAGGGCCGAGAACACTCCATCCAAGAGGGGATCGGGCCTCACCGTTAGCAAGTCTTTGTCCTTGGCATCGAAAGCCAGCGGCATGTCGAGGTGCGTTTCAAGCCAGACATGGGAGTCACCGATGGTGATAGGGGTATTGAAAGGCAGCGACAAGCTGACCTCAAAGTGGCGCTCCTCGTTGGCACCGATGACAAACGAATAGGGCAGGGACCACTCGGCCAGTCGGCAGATCTGGGTAATTTTTTCCTTGCGGTGCTGGCTATCCCCCCGGCTGGTCTCCACTTCATCCTCGTAGCGGCAACACAGGAACAGGTGGATATTATCGATTTGCTGCTCCACCTTCCCCCCATGGACCTGCACATCGACCGCCAGGGGCTCCCCCGGGATCAAAACCCCTTGCGGCAGCACGGTATCGACCCGAGCCGAACCAATACCAAGGCTGGCTAGGCTTTTGCGGAATAATGACATCAGAGCATCTCCTTTGCTGCATGCGCATGACCGCTCGACCCGGCGCGCACTTTCAATATGAAATGATACTTATATTGCAGTGAACACTGTGTCGCTTCAAGGGGGGACTTAGCGATCTGGTGCACAAACAAAAAACGAAGCCGAAGCTTCGTTTTCTTGGTCTAGCGCAGCAGCTCAATCGTAGCCAGCCTGGCCGCTTCCGGATCGCGAGCCATAATCCCGTCCACCACCCTCTGGTGCAGTTCCAGTTTCAGCAGCTTCTCCCGGGTGATCACCCTGAAATAGCTTTCGAATACCGCTTTGAACAGGTTGCCGAACGGGCTGATGAAATGATTGCCCGACGCAAAATAAATCAGCTGATGGTAGCGGGTATCGACGTCAACCCAACGTTCCTGATCGAACTGCTCGCCCAGGGCATGCATCTCTGCCATCAGGCGGCAGAGTTCCTCGCGATCAGCCTCGCTGGCATTGAGGGCCGTCAGGGCCGCGGCCTCTGGCTCCAGGGAGATCCTGACCCGCTGGAACTCAGACACCAGATCACCTTGCTGCTCGAAGTTAAGCCAGGCCAACAAGTCCTGATCCAGGTAATTCCAATTGCGCTTCGGCAACACCCGGGTACCGATACGCGGGCGGGGCAATACCATCCCCTTGGCCGCGAGCATTTTGATTGCTTCTCGAATCGCGGTCCGGCTTACCCCGTACATTTCACCCAGTTCTACTTCCCCCGGCAAAATATCACCTGGTGCCGTTTCCCCGCGCAAGATCTGTTGGCCGATTGATTCTGCCAGTTTATACGACAGATTACGGCTGGTGACCCGTCGCTGTTGATCGTGATCCATTAACTCCCTCCAGAGGCTGTTGTTATCGTCCTGCCTTGACTTATCGGGCAGACACTTATTGCCAGCAAGGCTGCATTAGACCACAAAGCGGCACCAGATAAACGGCTTATCTTCACAGATGACGAGACGGGTAACAATTCGCTTGCAAGCACAGGAAAAAAACGAGAAGTAAATACCACGCGCATGGTCAAATAACACTCGACTTAATGATAGGTTGTTGCTATTCTCGCGGCGAAAAATTAAACACCATTTTATTCCCGCAGAGGAACGGCCCAGCCAACAACACAGATGCGGTAATAATATATTCACTCTGGCCACGGAAGCGCCTGACTAATAGGTAAATCATGCGCCCAGCCTCGTTTGTCAGGTACAGTACACCTCGCAGCCCATCCCGTCTGCGCAGTACCTCGCACGCCCCAGCACTAAAAAGCAAAACAAAACACGCCGTAGTTCAGCCCCTTCCGGTGACTCCAGCCCCTCACAAGGCCGATGTTATCAGCAGCGGCAACGAACAAGCCGCGTAGCGCCACACGTGTTCAGGGCAGCCTCCGGGCTGCCCTTTTATTTGTATCCGTCCCGTCTTTGTTATAACGTTACCCACACTATAAATATGACTATAAAAAATCATCAGCCTTTACTAGCGGAGTTGTTATGAAGACCCATCGCGTCAATGAAATGATTGAGCTCATTCACCCTGAATGGCTCAAGGAGCCGGATCTAAACTTAGTCCAGTTTCTGTTGAAACTGGCCGAAGAAGCCAAGTTCGAAGGCAAACTGGAAGATCTGACCGACGACGTGCTGATTTACCACCTGAAGATGCGCAACAGCGAGAAACAGGAAATGATCCCAGGTATCGCCAAAGACTGCGAAGACGATTTCAAAACCGCTATCTTGCGTGCCCGCGGCATCATCAAGTGATCCCCTGCTGGGTCGCTGCGGCCCAGCATGTTTCTCTTGACCCAGCGCCTGACCACATTCCTCCCGTGATCAACCGCTCCCTCCCCGCCACATCACACTCTCGGTTATCCATTGCCTAAATTATGACCTTGCTAGCGTACTCCCCCTCGCGGCTAGGATATACTCCTCCCTGTAACATTTATTTACCAATCTCTTACAATTACAACGTACTGGCCGGCAATGTACTGGCTGCGCTGCGCGACAAGCAGCATCCAAGGAAAGTAATGTCATGACCCAAGAGAAAATCAAGATAAAGGATGTCACTCCGCCGGCCTTCAACCCGAAGACCCACAAAGGGGGAGCAGACCGCTTCAACCCCGGCAACCGGATTTATGTCCGGGCCGCCAAGGGGGTATACCAACAGCTTCGCCGCCGCATGGGCTGGCTGCTGATGCTGCTGTTTATGGGGCTGCCCTGGATCCCCTATGGCGACCGCCAGGCCATCCTGCTCGATATCGGCCAGCAGCAGTTCAACTTTTTCGGCACCACCCTGTGGCCACAGGATCTGACCTTGCTGGCTACCCTGTTCATGATTGCAGCCTTTGCCCTGTTTTTCGTCACCACGTTCCTCGGCCGGGTTTGGTGTGGCTACTTCTGCCCGCAAACCGTGTGGACCTTCATCTATATCTGGTTTGAGGAAAAACTCGAAGGGCCCGCCAACAAACGCCGCAAGCAGGACAGCATGAGGCCCACGGCCAAGCTCATTGGCCGTAAAGTCCTCAAACATCTTGCCTGGCTCGCCGTGGCCCTAGCCACCGGGCTGACCTTTGTCGGCTATTTCCTGCCGATCAAATCCCTGGTGGTCGACTTCTTTACTTTTGGTACCAGTTTCTGGGCTGGCTTCTGGGTACTGTTCTTTACCGGCTGCACCTATGCCAATGCCGGTTGGATGCGCTCGATTGTCTGTATCCATATGTGCCCCTACGCCCGCTTCCAGTCAGCGATGTTCGATAAGGACACCTATATCGTCGGCTACGACGAGGCCCGCGGCGAAGCACGCGGCCCAAGACCTCGCAAGAAAGACCCCAAGGCCCTTGGCCTCGGCGACTGCATCGACTGCAACCTGTGCGTGCAAGTTTGCCCGACCGGTATCGATATCCGTGACGGCCTGCAATATGAATGCATCAACTGCGGTGCCTGTGTCGATGCCTGTGATGAGACCATGGCGCGCATGGGCTATGACCAGCGCCTGATCAGCTACACCACAGAGCATAAACTGGAAGGCCATAGTACCCATGTTATGCGTCCCAAGCTGATCGGCTATGGCGGGGTGATGGTGGCGATGATCGGCCTGTTCTTCTACCTGCTAGCCTCGGTACAACCGATGGGACTGGATGTGATCCGCGATCGCAGCCAGTTGTTTAGGGTCAACAACCAAGGGCTGGTGGAAAATACCTATACCCTCAAGGTACTCAACAAAACCCAGCAGGATACCCGCTATACGTTGTCGGTGAGCGGTATCGAGGAGATAGAGTGGTATGGCCCGCAGCAAATCAACGTCGAAGCAGGCGAAATCTTTACCCTGCCGGTCAGCCTCGGCGTCGACCCGTACCTGTTGCAAGGCAAGATTGCCGAGATCACCTTCACCCTGACCCGGGAGAGCGACGGCAGCCAGATCCATACCGAAAGCCGGTTCATCGGCGAGCTGCGCTAGTTCGCAGCCAGAAGAGTGCAAAATAGTGTAAAGAAAGGGCTATAAAAGGCCCTTTCTTATTATGATGTTATAATTGCGTACAACCTGTACCTAGTGGAAAGTCACGATGACCCAACAACACGGCTTCAACTTTGCCGACCTAAACCCAGACTTGTTGCTGGACGCCCTCGACAGCATCGGTATCCGGGCTGAATCCGGCTTGCTGCCACTCAACAGCTACGAGAACCGGGTTTACCAGTTTGTCGCCGAAGACGGTGCCCGCTATGTCACCAAATTCTATCGCCCCCAGCGCTGGACCGACGCACAGATAGACGAAGAGCATCAGTTCACGCTGGAGCTGGCCGAACAAGAAATTCCCGTGGCGGCCCCGATCAACATCGCCGGCCGTACCCTGCATCCTTTTCAGCACCACCGCCTGGCCTTGTTTCCAAGCATGGGCGGACGCCAGTTCGAAGTCGACAATTTTGACCAGCTCGAATGGGTCGGGCGCTTCTTGGGCCGGATCCACCGGGTAGGCCAGCGCGCGACATTCCAGCATCGCCCGACCATAGGCCTCGAGGAATACCTCTACCAGCCTCGCCAGGCCCTCGAGCAATCGGCCATGATCCCCGATCACCTCAAGCATGCTTTTTTTGCCGACCTCGATACCCTGATCCGCGAGCTGGAGCAGCAGTGGCACTGTGACTGGCAATCAATCCGCCTGCATGGCGACTGCCACCCGGGTAATATCCTGTGGCGTGACGGTCCGCTGTTTGTCGACTTGGATGATGCACGCAATGGCCCGGCGGTGCAGGATCTGTGGATGCTGCTCAACGGCGAGCGCCATGACCAGCTGGCCCAGCTCGATACGATTCTGGAAGCCTATTGCGAGTTTGCCGATTTCGATCACAAACAGTTGCAACTGATCGAGCCTTTGCGCGGTCTTAGGATGGTACATTACATGGCGTGGCTGGCCCGTCGCTGGGAAGATCCTGCTTTCCCGCAGGCGTTCCCTTGGTTTGCCGATGCCAAGTATTGGGAAGGCCAGGTCTTGGCATTCAAGGAGCAACTAGCAGCCCTCCACGAGCCGCCATTGCAACTGATGCCACAATGGTAATAATACTAATCACGACACCGGAGAAATAACGGCGTTATTTCAGACCTTTGATTTAAGGGAGTAATTTGATTCATGTTTAAGAAAATCCTTGCTTTTGCCAGCGTGGCACTGCTGTCGCTGTCAGTCCAGGCGGCGAAGTTTACCGAGGGGGATTACTACAAGGTATTGGATCTGCCAAAGTCCAGCAGCCCTGTGGTGACCGAATTCTTCTCGTTCTATTGCCCACACTGCAACAGCTTCGAGCCCATCATCCAGCAGCTGAAGAAAAACCTGCCGGACAATGCCAAGCTGCAGAAGAACCACGTCTCTTTCATGGGCGGCGCTATGGGTAAATCGATGAGCAAAGCCTACGCCACCTCCGTAGTACTCGGTGTGGAAGACAAAATGACACCGGTGCTGTTTGCCCGCGTCCATGACATGCAAAAGCCACCACGCAACGACAATGAGCTGCGCCAGATTTTCTTGGATGAAGGCGTCAGCGCGGAAGACTTCGACGGCGCCTTCAACAGCTTTGCCGTGAACTCAATGGTGAACCGCTTCAACAAAGCCTTCCAAGACAGCGGCCTGACCGGCGTACCGGCGATTATCGTCAACAACAAGTACCAGGTTGAAGCCGGCAAGGTCAAATCAATCGATGAGTACTTCGAGTTGGTGAACTACCTGCTGACCAAATAACCCCGCCCGGCACCGACAAAAAAGGCCTGCGGGCCTTTTTTGTTTCCCCCCATACACGGCGGTGGCACGCTATATTGCCTGCGCCGTCAGCTGGCGCAGTAGCCTATCCATTGCCCGGTATCCTAGCGCCTCGGCAAGATGTCGCCGCTCGATAGCTTCACAGCCGGCCAGGTCGGCAATCGTCCTCGCCACTTTGATGATCCGGTGATAAGCCCGGATCGACAGGCCGAGCTGATGCAAGGCGGTTTCGAGAAATTCCGCATCTTGCCTGCCGAGCTTGCAGAACGTGTCCAGCTCCCGCGTTCCCAGCAGGGCATTGACCCGTCCGCTGCGATGGACCATGGCGTTGCGCGCGCCCAACACCCGCTCACGAATAACCGCACTGGGCTCGCCCCGATCGCCACCATCCGCCAGTGTCCCGCGCGGCAGGGCCGGGATCTCAATCGACATATCAAAGCGATCAAGGAGCGGACCCGACAAGCGGCTAAGGTAGCGCAGTATGGCTTGCGGATTGGTACGCGACTGGTTGCCCTCGTAAAAGCCGGTCGGGCTGGGGTTCAGGGCACCGATAAGCTGGAACCGGGCAGGGAAAGTGGTCTTGCTGGTCGCACGGGAGATCACGATCTCGCCAGACTCCAGAGGCTCGCGCAGCGAGTCCAACACCTTGCGCTCGAATTCCGGCATTTCGTCCAGGAACAGGATACCGTTGTGGGCCAGGGAGATTTCACCGGGGCGGGGGACCGAGCCCCCGCCGACTAACGCCGCCATCGAGCTGGAATGGTGGGGGGTGCGGAAAGGGCGCTGGCGCCAATTGCCCTCGTGGATATGCTGCTGGGTCAGCGAGGCAACGGCGGCAGTTTCCATCGCCTCCTCAATGGACATCGGCGGCAGCAAATCACACAGCCGTGACGCCAGCATGGTCTTGCCGGTACCGGGTGGGCCGAGAAATAGCAGGTTATGGCCGCCGGCAGCGGCAATTTCCAAAGCCCGCTTGCCTTGCTGCTGGCCAATGATATCTTGCATGTCACGAACCGGCGCGGGGGACTCCCCCAGGTCCGCAGCTTCAGACTGCACCAGCAGCAGTTCGCCCTCGCCATGTAAATAGGTGCAGACCGCCAACAGGCTCTGAGCTGATTTATGCCGCTCTTTGCCCACCAGCGCCACCTGATCGCCATTGCCATCGGGTACCACCAGGCAACGTTTGGCCTGTCCGGCCGCCAAGGCCGCAGGCAGCGCCCCCTTGACCGGACGCAATTCACCGGAAAGCGCCAACTCCCCCAAAAATTCAAAATATTGCAGCTTATCGGCAGGGATTTGTTCCGAAGCTGCCAGAATCCCAAGCGCAATTGGCAAGTCAAACCGACCGCCTTCCTTGGGCAGATCGGCCGGCGCCAGGTTGACGGTTATACGCCGAGACGGAAACTCAAACCCCGCATTGACGATGGCACTGCGCACCCGGTCCTTGGCTTCCTTGACACTGGTCTCTGGCAACCCGACCAGTTGAAAAGCGGGCATCCCATTACTGATATGCACCTCGACAGTGACCGCTGGGGCCTGAACCCCGACACTGGCACGGCTATGGATAATGGCAAGGTTCATCAATAGTCATCCTGCTGTTATTTCAAACAAAAAAGTTAAACATTTTCACCAAATACGTTTCACCAATAGCCTATTTATGCAGCCGGATTGCAAAATAATTTTGATTTTTTTCTTGTCATGCGAGCGATGTCTGTGTTACCACTAGGTCAACACAACGTCTTAACATAAAAAATCGGACAGACAGTCAATGCAATTTATGGCCAACGCCCTCCTTCTCATTATCAACGTCATCGTGGTGCTTATTTCACTACGAGGGGGTCGGGCAGGCGTAAATTAGCAGCAAGCACAACAAACGCAGAGAAGCCCCCTAAGCCAACAGGCTAGGGGGCTTTTTTTTGGACTATTTTATCAATTTCGCTGAATTAACAATCAGCACGTCACCGACAAGGAACAGGGGAGAGCAGCGATGACGGGAGCAGAGTTAGTCGTAAAGGCGCTGCAGAAGCAGGGGATAAAAACGGTATTTGGCTACCCGGGTGGTGCCATCATGCCTATCTATGATGCCCTTTATGACGGTGGGGTCGAGCATATCCTATGCCGCCACGAACAAGGGGCTGCCATGGCCGCGATCGGCATGGCAAGAGCCACCCAGGATGTTGCCGTTTGCATGGCGACATCCGGCCCGGGCGCCACCAACCTGATGACAGGACTGGCTGACGCCTTTCTCGATTCAGTGCCTATCGTGGCTATCACTGGGCAGGTAGCCAGTTCACACATCGGTACCGATGCTTTCCAGGAAATGGACGTGATCGGCATGTCACTGGCCTGTGCCAAGCACAGCTACCTGGTGACCGATATCAACGAACTGATCCCAACGCTTGCCGAGGCTTTCGAAGTGGCCAAGACCGGCCGCCCTGGCCCAGTGGTGGTCGATATCGCCAAAGATGTCCAGCTGGCCCTGGCACCGGAAGGGGATCTGACTCCCATCACTCCCCCTGCGATCCCTGTCGTTTCCAGCGAGCAAATTGCTGCCGCCCAACACGTATTATCAGCTAGCCAGCGCCCAGTGTTGTATGTCGGTGGCGGGGTCCAACTCGCCCATGCGACCGAGACCGTCAGAACCTTCCTCGCCATGAACCCGATGCCGGCAGTCAGTACCCTCAAGGGACTAGGCACCATCGAACGCCACAACCCGCACTATTTGGGAATGCTAGGCATGCATGGCACCAAGACCGCCAATCTGGTGGTGCAGGAATGTGACCTGCTGATCGTGATCGGTGCCCGTTTCGATGACCGAGTAACCGGCAAGCTAGACACCTTCGCGCCACATGCCAAGGTGATCCATATCGATATTGATGCCGCCGAGTTCAACAAGCTACGTCATGCCCATGCGCCGCTGCGCGGAGATATCAACGTCATCCTGCCGCAACTGGAGCTAAGCCAGAACATCAGCGACTGGGTCGACTACACTGACAGCCTGCGCCAACAGAACAAGTGGCGCTATGACCACCCGGGCGACTTGATCTATGCGCCACTGCTGATGAAACAGCTATCCGATATGATGCCGGACTCTACCATCGTCTCGACCGATGTCGGCCAGCACCAGATGTGGGCGGCACAGCACATCCAGCCGCGCGAGCCGCAGAACTACATCACCTCAGCTGGCCTTGGCACCATGGGCTTTGGCCTGCCGGCGGCGATGGGGGCCAAGGTCGCCCGCCCGAATGACGAGTCCATCCTGATCACCGGTGACGGCTCGTTCATGATGAACATCCAGGAGCTAGGTACCCTCAAGCGCCGCCAGATCCCGGTCAAGATGGTACTGATCAACAACCAACGCCTGGGCATGGTACGCCAGTGGCAGTCTTTGTTCTTCGATGGCCGCCATAGCGAAACCATTCTCGATGACAACCCGGATTTCGTGATGCTGGCCAAAGCCTTCGATATTCCGGGTAAAACCATCACCCGCAAGGAGGAGGTGGAACCGGCACTGAAAGAAATGTTGGCGAGCGATACGGCTTACTTACTCCATGTATTGATCTCGGAAGAAGACAATGTATGGCCCCTCGTACCACCTGGCGCGGCAAATCAAGATATGCTGGAGAACACTTAATGGACAGATATTTACTCGACATCAAAGCGGATGATAAGCCAGTATTATTAGAGCGTATCTTGCGCGTGATCCGTCACCGTGGTTTTGTGATAAAACAAGTGAACGCAACCCAAAACCATGAAAGCAAAATCGCCAGTATCGAAATCCTTGTCGACAGCGACCGCCCGATAACGACGCTGATCAACCAAATCGAAAAACTCTGGGATATTCGTACCGTCGAAACCACACTCGTAGCAAACCGAGATTAGATTTTAAGGAAGGAACAAACATGGCCAACACAGCGGATTTTATTTGGTTCAACGGTGAAATGGTGCCTTGGGGCGATGCCAAGGTGCACGTGCTAACCCATGCCATGCACTACGGTACCTCGGTCTTCGAAGGTATCCGCTGCTACAACACCCCGAAAGGCCCGGCGGTCTTCCGCCACAAAGAACACATGGATCGTCTGAAGAATTCAGCCAAAATCTACCGCTTCCCGATCCCGTACAGCTCGGAAGAGCTGATGGAGATCTGCCGCGAGACCTTGCGGGTCAACCAGCTGGAATCGGCGTATATCCGCCCGCTAGGCTATGTCGGCAATGTTGGCCTGGGCGTCTGCCCGCCAGTTGGCACCGAAATGGACGTGATGGTTGCCGCTTTTCCGTGGGGCTCCTACCTAGGCGAGGAAGCGCTGGAAAACGGGGTCGATGCCATGATCTCCAGCTGGCACCGCGCCGCGCCGAATACCATCCCGACCGCCGCCAAGGCTGGCGGTAACTACCTGTCATCGCTGCTGGTCGGCGGCGAAGCCCGCCGCCACGGCTATGCCGAGGGAATTGCCCTGAGCGTTGACGGTTACCTGTCGGAGGGGGCAGGCGAGAACCTGTTTGTGGTCCGCAACGGCATCCTGTCGACCCCACCCACCACCAGCGCCATCTTACCGGGGATCACCCGTGACACCATCATGACGCTGGCCAAAGAGCGCGGTTATGAAGTACGCGAAGAGAACATTGCCCGCGAAGCCCTGTACCTTGCCGATGAGATCTTCATGACGGGTACAGCAGCCGAAATCGTGCCGGTTCGCAGCGTCGACCAGATCACCGTCGGAGAAGGTAAACGCGGCCCAGTGACCAAAGCTCTCCAGCAAGCCTACTTCGGCTTGTTCAATGGCGAGACTGAGGACAAATGGGGTTGGCTTGACTACGTTTACCCTGCCGACAAGTAAACACTGACACCGCGGCCGGTGTGCCCAACACACCGGCCAAGCAATACAGCAAAAGGATTTTTCGTTATGCCCAAGTACCGCTCCGCCACTACCACCCACGGCCGTAATATGGCTGGTGCCCGTGCCCTATGGCGCGCCACCGGCGTGAAAGATGAAGATTTCGGCAAGCCAATTATTGCGGTGGTAAACTCGTTCACCCAATTTGTTCCGGGCCATGTCCACCTCAAGGATCTCGGCCAGTTAGTCGCGAAGGAAATTGAAGCGGCGGGCGGTATCGCCAAAGAATTCAATACCATTGCCGTTGATGATGGTATCGCCATGGGCCACGGTGGCATGCTCTACTCCCTGCCGTCACGCGAGCTGATCGCCGACTCGGTCGAATACATGGTCAACGCCCACTGTGCCGACGCCATGGTGTGTATCTCCAACTGCGACAAGATCACCCCGGGGATGCTGATGGCCTCGCTGCGCCTCAATATCCCGGTGATCTTTGTTTCCGGCGGCCCAATGGAAGCCGGCAAGACCAAGCTGTCGGATCAGATCCTCAAGCTGGATCTGGTTGATGCCATGATCCAGGGCGCCGATCCTAACGTCTCCGACGAGCAGAGCGAGCAGATCGAACGCTCGGCGTGCCCGACATGCGGCTCGTGCTCGGGTATGTTTACCGCCAACTCGATGAACTGCCTGACCGAAGCACTAGGCCTGAGCCAGCCTGGCAACGGCTCGATGCTGGCGACCCACGCCGACCGCGAGCAGCTGTTTATCAATGCCGGCAAGCGAATTGTCGAGCTGACCAAGCGCTACTACGAGCAGGATGATGCTAGCGCCCTGCCGCGCAACATCGCGACCAAGCAAGCGTTCGAAAACGCCATGGCCCTCGATATTGCCATGGGCGGCTCAACCAACACCGTCCTTCACTTGCTCGCTGCGGCGCAGGAAGGTGAGGTCGACTTCACCATGGAAGACATCGACCGCATGTCACGCCAGGTCCCGCACCTGTGTAAGGTGGCACCATCAACCCAGAAATACCACATGGAAGATGTCCACCGAGCGGGTGGGGTTTACGGCATCCTGGCCGAGCTGGACCGTGCCGGCCTGTTCCACAGCAGCTGCCAGAATGTGCTTGGCCAAAGCTTTGCAGAGTCATTCAAGCACTACGATGTGATGCAAACCGAGTCACAGGCGGTGAAGGACTTCTACCGTGCCGGCCCAGCCGGGATCCGCACCACCCAGGCATTCTCGCAAGATTGCCGCTGGGATACCCTGGATGATGACCGTGAAAACGGCTGTATCCGCAGCAAAGAGCACGCCTTCAGCCAAGACGGCGGCCTGGCAGTATTGTCCGGCAACATGGCTCTCGATGGCTGCATCGTGAAGACCGCCGGGGTAGACGAGAGCTGCCTGACCTTCACCGGCCCGGCAATTGTGTTCGAAAGCCAGGAAACCGCGGTTGAGGGGATCCTGGGTGGCAAGGTCAAAGCCGGCGATGTGGTGGTGATCCGCTACGAAGGCCCGAAAGGTGGTCCGGGCATGCAGGAAATGCTCTACCCAACCACTTACCTCAAATCCATGGGGCTGGGCAAAGAGTGCGCGCTGATCACCGACGGCCGTTTCTCCGGCGGTACCAGCGGCCTGTCGATTGGCCACGTCTCGCCGGAAGCCGCCAACGGCGGTACTATCGGCCTGATCCAGGACGGCGACACCATTGCCATCGATATCCCCAACCGCAGTATCGAGCTGCAGGTCGACGAAGCAACGCTCGCCAGCCGCCGTGAGCAAGCCGAGCAACGCGGCTGGAAGCCAGTGGATCGTCAGCGCGAAGTGTCCTTTGCCCTGCGCGCCTACGCCAACCTTGCTACCAGCGCCGATAAGGGTGCGGTGCGCGATAAGTCGAAGCTGGAAGGGTAATCTATGATGAGCGAAGTCACTCAGGCCCACGAGGCCGAGCTGCCCAGCGGGGCAGACTACCTGCGGGATATCCTGCGGGCTCCGGTATATGAAGTCGCTCAGGTCACGCCGCTGCAGTGCATGACCCGCCTTGGCAGCCGCATCGGCAACCAGGTTCAGCTAAAACGGGAGGACCGCCAGCCGGTCCACTCATTCAAGCTACGCGGCGCCTATAATATGATGGCCCAGCTGACCGAGGCCCAGCGCCAAGCCGGCGTGATCGCCGCTTCGGCAGGTAACCATGCCCAAGGCCTGGCCATGTCGGGCAAGCACCTCGGGGTAAAGGCAACGATTGTCATGCCACGGACCACCCCAGATATCAAAGTCGATGCCGTACGGGGATTCGGCGGCAAGGTCGTGCTGCATGGCGGCAACTTTGACGAAGCCAAGGCCCACGCCGAGATGCTGGCGGGCCAGCACGGCTATACCTTCATCCCGCCTTTCGATCACCCCGCCGTGATCGCCGGGCAAGGGACGATTGGCGTTGAGCTGGTCCAGCAAAATGGCCACCTCGACTACATTTTTGTCCCAGTCGGCGGCGGTGGGCTCGCTGCCGGGGTCGCGGTCCTGATCAAGCAGCTGATGCCGCAGATCAAGGTGATCGGGGTTGAGGCCGAGGATTCGGCCTGCCTGCGTGCCGCACTGGATGCCGGCGAGCCGGTGACCTTGGATCAGGTAGGTATGTTTGCTGATGGCGTGGCGGTCAAACGCATCGGTGAAGAGACCTTCCGCCTGTGCCAGCAGTACCTCGACGACTCCATCACGGTCAGTAGCGACGAGATCTGCTCGGCGGTGAAAGATATTTTCGAAGATACCCGGGCAATCGCCGAACCATCCGGGGCGCTATCACTGGCCGGGCTCAAGAAATTTGCCGAGCGCCACCAGCTCAAGGACAAACAACTTGCCGCCGTGCTGTCAGGGGCTAACCTCAACTTCCATGGCCTACGCTATGTCTCGGAGCGCTGCGAGCTAGGGGAAAAACGCGAAGGGCTGCTGGCCGTGACCATCCCGGAACGCCCGGGGGCATTCCTCGATTTCTGCCATATCCTCGGCGGTCGCGCCGTCACCGAGTTTAACTACCGCTATAACAACGATAGCTTAGCCAATGTGTTTGTCGGGGTACGTTTGCTGCAGGGCCAGGAAGAGCTCGACAGCATCATTGCCGATCTGCGCAAAGGCGGCTACCCGGTAGTGGATTTGTCCGATGACGAAATGGCCAAGGTTCATGTCCGCTATATGATTGGCGGCCGTCCATCCAAGCCATTGAAAGAAAGGCTGTACAGCTTCGAGTTTCCGGAATACCCCGGTGCCCTGCTCAAGTTCCTCAACACCCTGGGCACCCACTGGAATATCAGCCTGTTCAATTACCGTAATCATGGCGCGGATTATGGCCGGGTGCTGTGCGGCTTCGAGCTGGAAGAGCAGGACTTGCTGTCCTTCACCAGCCACCTCCGTGAACTCGGCTATAGCTGGAAGGATGAAACAGACAACCCGGCATACCAGTTCTTTCTGGCCCAATAATGAGGGCCAATCCGGCAACCATCAATATTACAAGGCAGCCTCGGAGGCTGCTTTGTTTTCTCTATCCCCATCGAGGTGCTCGAGAACCACTTTCAGCTGATTGATGTGGCAAGCCAGCATTTGGCTCCGCAGAGGCTCGGCTAACTGTTCATAGAGTGCCGACAGCTGGATCAGCTCGGCCTTGAGCTGCTCTTGCTGCATTTCCGGACGCTGGATATCAAACACGAACCAGCCCAGGGGCTGTCCGGTTAATTCCGCGATCTTCACCAGAGTGGAAATCCTCGGCTCCGTTTTTCCCGACTCAAGATCAAGATACGTTTGCCTGGCAACATCGAGATGCTTTGCCATTGCGACTTGGGAGATCCCTTTCCACTCCCGTGCATCCTTGATCCTCTGTGCAATCCATGTTTTTACCTGTTCCATAGCTTCCTCAACGATACCCCTCCATCCACAGCCAATACCCGCAGCGCCTGGGAGGAGTATCTCAATTCCTTAATGAGTATAATGTCATTCATATTTTAATTATTCATTAGGAACAAAGATTTACACATCAGCGATGTTTATAATTTGTGACCCTCTCCCCGCAATGACCAGCTATCAAGACACCATGCAAATAATTGTGTCAGCATAGCCTGACACAGATCTGACCAGTTTTACGACTTGTCCCGCTGGGTCAGGGCTCGGGTGTACTCCGCCATAAATCCAGCCAAGTTAATGCTTTGCTGCAAGATAACGTTCCTGGCCGAGTGAGGCAGGCGGCTAAAATACTGCAGCAGGCGATCAATCTCCTCTTTATATTCACTCTCCAAGATTTCAATGCCTTCATCACCGTACACGAACCAGGTCAACGGCCGCTCGGTGATCTCCGAGATTTCCGACAGCATTCTCACCTTGGGTTCGGTTTTACCCGTTTCCAAATCCAGATAGGTCTGACGCGCCACCTTGAGTTGCTGGGCCATGTGCACCTGGGTCAGGCCTTTCCATTCCCTGGCTTCTTTGATGCGGGCTGCGATTTGGGCTTTCGGATCTGTCATGTCACACCTCCAATACAACACAATGAATAATGCCTAGCTTTCATTACTGGACTGCACAACATAAGCCAACTTGAGAAAAACCCAGCAAACCATTAAATAACAACAAGTTAAAAACAAGCTCCCTCACCGTTGTTGTAATTTGGTTTGCAAAAGATGACCAAGCTGCCTGATTTTCCTAAAACGCAAAAAAATCAATCATCCCTGTCTAGATAGTAGACGCTCACACCCGGCCCCAATAAAAAAGGCATCCGCAAGGATGCCTTTTCTCACTTTTGAGACAAGCTGTTCGCTGATAGCTAACAGGCTGATTTTTATTCGACAGTAACCGCCTTGGCCAGGTTACGCGGCTGATCCACATCGGTCCCTTTGATCAGTGCCACATAGTAAGACAACAGCTGCATCGGAATGGTGTAGTAAATCGCGGCAGTGATTTCGCTGACATGCGGCATGGTGATGATCTTCATGGTTTCATCGGCCTCAAAGCCCGCATCCGCGTCGGCGAAGACATACAGCAGGCCTCCACGAGCACGGACTTCTTCCACGTTTGATTTCAGCTTCTCCAGCAGTTCGTTGCTTGGCGCGACCACCACCACTGGCATATCGGCATCGATCAGGGCCAGCGGACCGTGCTTCAATTCTCCCGCCGCATAGGCTTCGGCGTGGATGTAGGAGATCTCCTTGAGCTTCAGCGAGGCTTCCATCGCGATCGGGTAGAACTCACCGCGGCCCAGGAAGAGGGTATGGTGCTTGTCGGCAAAGTCAGTGGCCAACTCTTCGATTTCTTTTTCGAAAGACAGTGCGGCATTGATTTGCTGCGGTAGGGCATGCAGCGCTTCAACGATTTCTTTTTCTTTCTCTTTGCTAATGCGGTTTTGCTGCTTACCCAGCGCCGTCACCAGCATCAGCAGCGCCGAAAGCTGTGTAGTAAACGCTTTGGTTGACGCCACACCAATTTCCACTCCCGCACGAGTCATGAAGGCAAAATCCGATTCGCGGACTAGCGAAGAGCCTGCCACGTTACAGATTGTCATGGCCGCCATATACCCTTTTTCCTTGGCCAGGCGAAGCGCTGCCAGGGTATCTGCGGTTTCACCGGACTGAGACAAGGTGATCAGCAAGCTGTTCGGGCGGGTAACAAACTTGCGGTAACGGAATTCAGACGCAATTTCCACATCACAACTGACACCAGCGATGTCTTCAAACCAGTAGCGCGCAGTCATACCGGCATTGTAAGACGTGCCACAGGCCACAATCTGTACGTGCTCTACCTTGCTCAGGATGTCTGCCGCGTTCACACCGATCGCTTCAGTAACGACAGAGTCGGCGGTGATACGTCCTTCCATGGTGTTGATGAGTGCCGTCGGCTGCTCATAGATCTCTTTTTGCATGAAGTGGCGGTACTGGCCTTTGTCACCGGCATCGTGCTCGGCATTGGATTCAGCGATTTCACGCTCGACACGCTCACCCGAGGCGTCATACACCGTTACCTCGCGGCGGGTTATTTCTGCCACATCACCTTCTTCCAGGTACATGAAACGGCGGGTAACGTTGAGCAGGGCAAGCTGGTCGGAAGCGAGGAAGTTCTCACCAACACCGAAGCCGATAACAATCGGGCTACCAGAGCGCGCGACCACAATCCGAGACGGGTCCTTGCGATCCAGGGCAACCGTACCGTAGGCCCCAGTCAATTGCTTCGCGGTTTTCTGCACTGCTTCTAGCAGGGTATCCGAGGTGCGCAGTTCCCACTCCACCATGTGAGCAATCACTTCGGTGTCGGTTTGCGATTCGAATACGTAACCACGTGATTGCAGTAGCTCACGCAGCTCTTCGTGGTTCTCGATAATACCGTTGTGAACCACGGCAATATCACCAGACATGTGTGGGTGAGCATTAACCTCCGACGGCTCGCCGTGGGTTGCCCAGCGGGTATGTGCGATACCGGTACCACCAACCACATGGGCTTCGTCAACGGCATCAGCCAGCTCCTGGACTTTACCCAGACGGCGGACGCGGGTCAGGTTAGACTCGCCATCGACAATCGCGACACCGGCTGAGTCATAACCGCGGTACTCAAGGCGGCGTAGCCCTTCGACCAGAATTTCCGCTACATCACGCTGTGCTACCGCACCAACAATCCCACACATAGTTTCTTGCTCCTAAATTTTATTCCGCTGCCGCGCAGACAACCTGCACGCCATGCTGTTCAATCTGTTGTTTGGCTTCCATGTCCAAGCCGTCATCGGTGATCAGGGTGCTGATGCTCGCCCATGGCAGCTCAAGGTTAGGGATCTTGCGGCCGACCTTGCTGGATTCGACCATCACCACCACTTCCCGCGACACCTCGGCCATCACCCGGCTCAATCCCACCAGCTCGTTAAAGGTCGTCGTTCCCCGTGCCGTGTCTATGCCATCGGCCCCGATAAACAACTGGTCAAAGTCATACGAGCGTAGTACCGATTCTGCAACCTGTCCCTGGAACGCCTCGGAATGCGGGTCCCAGGTCCCGCCCGTCATCAGCAGGGTCGGCTCGTTCTCCAGGCTGTTCAGCGCATTGGCCACATTGAGCGAGTTGGTCATCACCACCAGGCCATGCTTGTCATTGAGCAGGCTGATCAGGCTGGCAGTGGTACTGCCGCTATCGATGATGATCCGGTTATGGTCGCGGATCCGAGCCGCTGCCGCCTTGGCAATGGCCAACTTACGAACCGAAACTTGTTCTTCCGGCTCACTGACCATTTCGGTCGGCATCGACACAGCACCACCGTAGCGGCGCAGGAGCAGGCCATTCTTCTCGAGCTCAGCGAGATCCTTACGGACCGTCACCTCTGATGTGGCAAAGTGTTTTGCCAATGTATCGACACTTACTTCGCCCTGCTCATTGACCTTAGAGAGAATGGCATGGCGGCGCTGCTGGGTATTACGCTTAGACATGAAATTACGAACCGATAGCTATAAGTTTCGAATTGAAAGAAATACTAGCAGATCAAAACTTTTTTGATCAACCATGTGCAATTAATTTTTTATTCGAAAGAAGACGGATAGAAGCCTGGCAATATTGGCTGCAGGCATGAAAAAGGCAAGGACCTAGCCTTGCCTTTGGATAATCGGAGCTTGACCAGAATTACTTCTTCTCTGGACGCTTCCAGCCTTTGACGGTACGGGCAGGAGCACGGGTGATCACCAGCTCGCCTTCCCCCACATTGCGGTTGATGGTCGCACCGGCACCGATGGTCGCGCCTTTGCCAACCTTGACCGGGGCAATCAACTGAGTATCCGAGCCGACGAAGACATCATCGGCAATCTCGGTCTTGAATTTGTTGGCACCGTCATAGTTGCAGGTAATGGTGCCGGCACCGATGTTCACCCGATCGCCGATCTCGGCATCGCCAAGGTAGGTCAGGTGATTGGCCTTGGAGCCCTGGCCCAAGCGCGCTTTTTTCATCTCGACAAAGTTACCCACGTGCGAGTCACCCACCAGCTCGGCGCCCGGACGCAGACGGGTAAACGGACCCACCGTACAGTCTTCACCCACCGTCGCACCTTCAATGACGCTATATGGGCGGATCACCGTGTTGTCATCAATCTCGCAGTCCTTGAGGATAGAACCGGCACCGATCACTACATTATTGCCCAGCGATACACTGCCTTCGATAATCACATTGGCATCAATTTCCACATCGGTCCCGCACTGCAGCTCACCGCGCAGGTCAAAGCGGGCAGGATCACGCAGCATGACACCTTGCTCCAGCAGACGCTCTGCCTGCATACTCTGGAAAGCACGCTCAAGCTTGGCCAACTGAACACGGTTATTGACCCCTTCGACCTCGATGGCACGCACCGGGTGGACCGCTTCAACTGCCCGGCCCTCGTTGTGGGCGATCTCGATAATATCGGTCAGGTAATATTCGCCCTGTGCATTATCATTCTTGAGTGCTGACAGCCAGCGCTTCAGGTCACCGCCATTGGCCACCATCACCCCGGTATTGATTTCCTTGATCAGCTTTTGCTCTTCCGAGGCATCTTTCTGCTCGACAATCGCCACTACAGGGCCATTGCGGCGCACGATGCGGCCGTAGCCCGTCGGGTCATCAAGCACGACGGTCAATAGGGCAATACCGCCGTCAGGCTGGGCATCAAGCAAGTTCTCCAACGTCTCGCTGCTGATAAGCGGTACGTCACCGTACAGAATAAGCACCTTCTCGTCTTCCGCCAGATCAGGGCAAGCCTGGTTGACCGCATGGCCGGTACCCAACTGCTCGGCCTGCAGTACCCAGTTAACCGGCTCTTCGCTCAAGGCGGCCTGCATCTGATCGCCACCGTGGCCGTAGACCAGGTGGATATTGTTGGCGCCAAGGCCGGCGCAGGTATCGATAACGTGCTTGGCCATCGGCTTACCTGCCAAGGTATGCAGTACTTTAGGCAGGTTGGAGTACATGCGGGTTCCCTTTCCCGCGGCGAGAATCACAGCACTGAAGCTCATGAATTAATCCTCTTGGTGCATATCAAATAAGTAACCTAACGCCATTGTATAATGCCAATGTCAGGGGAGGCAGGAAAAATAGATATTTTTTTACGAGTAATAACCCACTATGAAAACGCCACCTCCAAGCGCCAGGCATAAAAAAAGCGACCCGAGGGTCGCTTTTTTGTGCCTTGCTGATGTTAGCGGGCTTTCTTGGTCAGCTCGATAACTCGAAGCTGAGCAATGGCCTTCGCCAAATCGCTGGCTGCCTGTGCGAAGTCGATATCGCCATGCTGGTTGTGGATACGCTCCTCAGCCTGACGTTTCGCTTCTGCCGCTTTCGCTGCGTCCAGATCTTCACCACGGATAGCGGTGTCAGCCAACACGGTAACCGTGCCCGGCTGAACCTCCAGCATGCCGCCAGAAAGGTAAATCACCTCTTCTTGGCCATGCTGTTTGGTAATACGGACCATACCCGGCGTGATAGCGGTCAGCAGCGGGGTGTGACCTGCGTGAATACCCAGTTCACCTTCGCTACCGGTCACCTGGATGTTTTCAGCGCGGCCAGAAAACAGACGTTTCTCTGCACTTACTACATCCAGATGGAAGGTTATCGCTGCCATGTCGCCTCCTACTTAGCTTAAAGCTTCTTCGCGTTTTCCAATACGTCTTCAATCGCGCCGCAGTACATGAATGCCTGCTCTGGGATATCGTCGTATTCACCCGCTAGAAGACCTTTGAAGCTACGTAGCGTATCTTTCAGCGATACGTAGATACCAGGGTCGCCAGTGAAGACTTCTGCAACGTGGTAAGGCTGAGTTAGGAAACGCTCAATCTTACGGGCACGGGATACAGCCTGCTTATCTTCTTCAGATAGCTCGTCCATACCCAGGATTGCAATGATGTCTTTCAGCTCTTTGTAGCGCTGCAGGATGCTCTGTACGCCACGTGCGATATCGTAGTGCTCCTGACCAACCACTAGCGGATCAAGCATACGAGATGTTGAATCCAATGGGTCGATCGCAGGGTATAGACCCAGAGAAGCGATCTGACGAGAAAGTACAACTGTCGCATCAAGGTGGGCGAACGTGGTCGCCGGAGATGGGTCAGTCAAGTCATCCGCAGGTACGTATACGGCCTGTACAGACGTGATAGAGCCTGTCTTGGTCGATGTGATACGCTCCTGAAGTACACCCATCTCTTCTGCAAGAGTTGGCTGGTAACCTACCGCAGAAGGCATACGGCCAAGAAGTGCCGATACCTCGGTACCCGCAAGGGTGTAACGGTAGATATTATCGATAAACAGAAGAACGTCACGGCCTTCGTCACGGAACTTCTCAGCCATTGTCAGGCCAGTCAGAGCAACACGTAGACGGTTACCTGGTGGCTCGTTCATCTGGCCGTAAACCATCGCTACTTTCGATTCCTCAGGATTCTCGACGTTAACAACGCCCGCTTCCTGCATCTCGTAGTAGAAGTCGTTACCTTCACGAGTACGCTCACCAACACCGGCGAATACTGACAGACCAGAGTGCTGCAGGGCGATGTTGTTGATAAGTTCCATCATGTTAACGGTCTTACCTACACCCGCACCACCGAACAGGCCGATTTTACCACCCTTAGCGAATGGACAAATCAGGTCGATAACCTTAACACCTGTTTCTAGTAGTTCAGTCGCGTTTGACTGCTCTTCGTAGCTTGGTGCTTCACGGTGAATCGCGTAACGCTCTTTCTCACCGATATCACCACACTCATCAATTGGCTGGCCCAGAACGTTCATGATACGTCCTAGGGTTGCATTACCAACTGGAACCTCAATTGGGCGGCCTGTGTTTTCAACAGACAAACCACGACGCAGGCCATCAGAAGTACCCATTGCGATACCACGGACAACACCGCCACCAAGCTGCTGCTGAACTTCCAGTACTAGCGTACCGTTCTCTTTCGCATCAACGTGAAGGGCATCGTATACCTGTGGTACGGAGTCCTGTGGAAACTCTACGTCGACTACCGCACCGATGATCTGTACGATCTTACCTGTAGCCATCGTTAATCCTCTAAACTTATTAAATCTTTGCCTTAAACAGCAGCTGCACCAGAAACGATTTCAGACAGCTCTTGCGTAATCGCGGCCTGACGGGCCTTGTTGTACACAAGCTGCAGTTCATCAATCAGGTTTCCTGCATTATCGGTTGCTGCTTTCATCGCGACCATTCGAGCGGCCTGCTCACTGGCAAGGTTCTCGACCACGCCCTGGTACACCTGGGATTCGACGTAACGAACCAATAGGGTATCCAGCAGGGCTTTCGGCTCAGGCTCGTAAATGTAGTCCCAAGCATGGTTGCGCTGCATCTCTTCGTCTTCTGACTTAGGCA
Organism: Photobacterium sp. DA100; assembly: GCF_029223585.1. Taxonomy (NCBI): domain Bacteria; kingdom Pseudomonadati; phylum Pseudomonadota; class Gammaproteobacteria; order Vibrionales; family Vibrionaceae; genus Photobacterium; species Photobacterium sp. DA100. The sequence goes on from NZ_CP119423.1 coordinate 3,857,228, forward strand.
AAGGCAGCAATTGATCAATCACTGGTTCCTGAACCATGGTGTTCACAAACTTGTTGTAAACCAGGTACAGGCGATCCAATTGGCCTTCATCATATTTCTTCAGCATCACGCCAACGGTACCGATCAGCTCATCCACTGATGGGTGGTCGCCCAGGCCAGAAACCTGAGCCGCCACGTTGCCGCCGTAGCTGTTAAAGAATGCGGTCGCCTTGGAACCAATCAGGCCCAACTCAACCTCAGCACCCTGTTCAGACCAGCCCTGGATGTCTGCAATAGCTTGCTTGAACAAGTTAATGTTCAGGCCACCACACAGGCCACGGTCTGTAGAAACAATGATGTAACCAACGCGCTTGGCTTCACGCTCCTCGAGATAAGGATGCTTATACTCAAGGCTACCAAGGGCGATATGACCGATCACTTTGCGCATAGTTTGTGCGTATGGGCGTGATGACTCCATTGCGTCTTGCGTTTTACGCATTTTAGACGCAGCCACCATTTCCATCGCTTTGGTGATCTTCTGAGTGTTCTTGACACTACCGATCTTGTTACGAATCTCTTTTGCGCCGGCCATCGTTACTCTCCGTTAGTAGGTGATCGCGAGCGATCACCAACCAATTACCAAGTCTGGGTCGCTTTGAAACCTTCAACCAGTTTCACGAACTGGGCTTCGATTTCATCATTCCAAGCACCCGTTTCATCAACCTGAGACACTAGCTCAGCAAAGTGACCTTTGGCATATGAAAGCAACGCGGCTTCGAAATCAGCAAGCTTAGTCAGCTCGATGTCATTCAAGTAGCCTTTTTCAGCAGCAAAAATAACCAGTGACTGTTCGAAAACAGACATCGGTGCGTACTGCTTCTGCTTCATCAGCTCAGTTACTTTCTGACCGTGATCAAGCTGCTTCTTCGTTGCTTCATCAAGGTCAGACGAGAACTGGGCGAACGCCGCAAGTTCACGGTACTGTGCCAGTGCGGTACGGATACCACCGGACAGTTTCTTGATGATCTTGGTCTGGGCAGAACCACCTACACGCGATACAGAGATACCTGGGTCAACCGCTGGACGAATACCGGCGTTGAACAGCTCTGTCTGTAGGAAGATCTGGCCATCAGTGATAGAGATAACGTTTGTCGGTACGAATGCCGATACGTCACCAGCCTGCGTTTCGATGATCGGCAGGGCAGTTAGCGAGCCGGTACGACCTTTCACTTCACCGTTGGTGAATTTTTCTACGTAGTTCTCGTTAACGCGAGCAGCACGCTCTAGCAGACGAGAGTGGAGGTAGAAAACGTCACCAGGGAAAGCTTCACGGCCCGGCGGACGACGTAGCAACAGTGAGATCTGACGGTAGGCAACAGCCTGCTTAGACAGGTCATCGTATACGATCAGGGCATCTTCACCGCGGTCACGGAAGTATTCACCCATTGCACAGCCAGCATATGGTGCTAGGTACTGCAGTGCTGCCGCTTCAGACGCTGAAGCTACAACAACAATGGTGTTTTCCAGTGCGCCGTGCTCTTCCAGTTTGCGAACCACGTTAGCAATGGTTGACGCTTTCTGGCCGATAGCCACATAAACAGAGTAAATACCAGAGTTCTTCTGGTTGATGATGGCATCGATCGCCATAGCTGTTTTACCAGTCTGGCGGTCACCGATGATCAGCTCACGCTGGCCACGGCCGATAGGGATCATCGAGTCAACGGCCTTGTAACCAGTCTGTACAGGCTGGTCAACCGATTTACGGTCGATAACACCCGGTGCAATCACTTCAACCGGAGAGAATGTCTCGGTTTCGATTGGACCTTTACCATCGATTGGCTCGCCCAGTGTGTTCACTACGCGGCCTAGTAGTGCAGGGCCTACTGGTACTTCAAGAATACGACCAGTACCCGTTACTTTCATGCCTTCCTGAAGGTCAGCATATGGGCCCATTACAACCGCACCTACCGAGTCACGCTCAAGGTTAAGTGCCAGTGCAAAACGGCCACCAGGTAATTCAATCATTTCGCCTTGCATTACATCAGCAAGGCCGTGGATACGAATGATACCGTCGCTTACCGACACGATAGTACCTTCGTTACGCGCTTCACTTACAACGTTGAAGTTTTCAATACGCTGCTTGATCAGTTCGCTAATTTCCGTGGAATTAAGTTGCATGCTCCAATTCCCCAAATCAAGACTGCAAAGTATCGCTCAGGCGGTCTAGCTTGCCGCGTACTGAGTTATCGATGACCAAGTCTCCAGCTCTAATTACAACCCCGGCAATCAGGGTCTCGTCTACACTGCAGTTCAGCTTCACCTTACGGGACAGACGCTGCTCCAGCTTCTTGCCAATCGCTTCAAGTTGACTATCGTCCAAGGCAACCGCAGAGGTCACAGAGGCTTCGATAGTCTTCTCCAGCTCGCTTTTCAGCAGCAGGAACTCGTTGCAGACAGCAGGAAGGGCTTTCAGGCGTCCGTTTTCGGCCATCACCTTAATCAGGTTCTGTCCGGATTCGTTAAGTTGCTCGCCGCATACTGACAAGAAGATTTCTGTCAGCTTGTCCGCCGCGTAACCGCTATCCAGGATGTCCTGGATGGTCTCGTTACGGGTGACTTCGGCAGCAAAGGTTAGCATTTCCGCCCATGGGGCCAGCTCACCTTTCTCAACCGCAAGATCAAAGGCTGCTTTAGCGTAGGGGCGTGCGATAGTAGTCATATCCGACATGTGCTTGCCCCTTTAATTACAGTTCTGCAGTGACTTTGTTAAGAAGATCAGCGTGCGCATCTTTATCGATAGAACGCTCAATGATTTTCTCAGCACCAATCACAGCCAGAGTTGCAACTTGTTTTCTTAGCTCATCGCGAGCGCGGTTACGTTCGGCTTCGATCTCAGCAAGACCTTGGGCCAGAATTTTGTCACGCTCAGCCAGGGCTTCCGCCTTCGCTTCGTCGATGATCTGAGCTTTGCGCTTGTTCGCTTGCTCTACGATCTCAGTTGCAGTGCGTTTTGCTTCTTTCAGTTGGTCAGAAGCATTGCTCTGCGCTAGGTTCAGGTCTTTGGCAGCGCGATCAGCCGCTGCCAAACCGTCAGCAATTTTTTTCTGACGCTCTTCAATCGCTTCCATGATTGGCGGCCATACATATTTCATGCAGAACACCACAAACATAAAGAAGGCGATAGCCTGACCCAGCAAAGTTGCATTCATATTCACAACGCATCTCCTTAAAAAGGGTTGCTATGGGTCCGTTCGTTCAGTGTGATTAACCAGCTAGCTGGCCAACGAATGGGTTTGCGAATGTGAATAGTAGTGCGATTACGATACCGATCATTGGAACCGCATCAAGCAGACCTGCGATGATGAACATCTTAACTTGTAGCATTGGAGCCATTTCAGGCTGGCGTGCAGCACCTTCAAGGAATTTACCACCTAGAAGGGCGAAGCCGATCGCAGTACCCAGTGCAGCAAGACCTACAATAATGCCCACGGCAATTGCAGAAAAGCTTAGTAAAGTTTCCATCACTATCTCCAGTTTATAGTTGTCGGCTAAAGTGCCAGTAAAAAATTGAATAATTTACAAATAATCGTTAATGATTGTCTTCATGCGCCTGAGACAGGTACACAATAGTCAACATCATAAACACGAATGCTTGAATTGTAATGACTAGAACGTGGAAAATTGCCCACGGTACCGAGCCCAGCCATTGTGCCCACCACGGCATAAGTGCCGCGATTAGGATAAACACCACCTCACCGGCGAACATGTTACCGAACAAACGCATACCCAATGAAAGCGGCTTCGCCAATAGCGAAACAATTTCAAGAAGCAGGTTGAACGGGATCATGACCGGGTGATTGAACGGGTGAAGAGCCAGTTCTTTCGCAAAGCCACCGAGACCTTTTACTTTGATGCTGTAGTAGATCATCAAGGCAAAAACGCCCAGCGCCATTGACATGGTGATGTTGACATCAGCACTCGGTACCACCTTAAGGTAAGGAATACCCAACCAATGTTCAGCAGGATACGGAAGAAAATCAATTGGCACTAAGTCCATGATGTTCATCAGCAAAATCCAGCAGAAAATGGTCAGAGCCAAAGGAGCTATCAGCGGGTTGCGGCCATGAAAGGTTTCCTTGACGTTGTCGTCAACGAATTCAACCACCATTTCCACAAAACACTGTAGTTTCCCAGGAACTCCTGATGTCGCTGTTTTCGCAGCCTTACGGAATACCCAAAGAAAGAGTAGACCGGTCAGGGCTGAGAAAAACAGGCTATCTATATGTACCGCCCAGAATCCCTCACCGACTGACAAGTTAGTCAGGTGGTGAGTGATGTAGCCTGACGGCGTTAGCGCTTCACCTGGCGCAGCCATAACTCATCCTATTTGTTGTTGTTAATGAATAAAACCGGCCCAAAGATATTGATCCCAAGAGCCAGCAAATAGGTCAGTTTGAGGGGAACAAGTTCCACCTCGACATACAGGTAAACAATGGCAAACAGGATGACCGTGATGAGGATTTTCAGCACTTCGCCACCATAGAAAGACGCCATGATCAAACGGGCCTTGCGGGCACCGCTGAACAAAAACGCACAGGTCGCAAAGACAGCATTGGCAATCACAAAGATGCCGCCGCCGATTAATGCAGAGATTCCCCAGTCAACACTGACAGCAAAAACTGCCATGATTGCCGTTATCAAAACGACGCCAGATTGTAGCAACAGCAACCGTTTCGCCAACTGGCGTCCCGGTCTAACTAGCGCCGATACCATGTATTCGTTCCTCGAGTCCGTTCCACTGCACTTACGACGTGCTGGGAAAACAGCGAAAATTATACGGCTCATTAGATTGAATGCAATCTAATCGCAGCAAAAAAAGATGTTAGATTTTACAACACAATAACTTGATCACGATGTTGTAATTTTTGCAACAAAATATGCACGTTTCAGATCACATTTCGTGACCTAGCATTGCAATAATTTGCTGAAGCTTGTCGGCCTGATCAAAACTGATAACGATCTTTCCTTTGCCATTTTTCTGCTGATTTATCGCCACCTGGGTGCCAAACTGCTCACTTAGCTGGTTTTCTACCGCTTCGATTCGCGGGTTGGCCACGGCTATTTTTGGCTCAGGTTCTGGCGTCAGCATCTTCTTCACCAAGCGCTCGGTATCACGAACCGTTAACATCTTGGCTACAACAATTTGGGCAGCTTCCAGCTGCTGCTCATCGGGCAGGGCTAGCAAGGCACGGGCATGGCCCATTTCCAGCTGTTTTTGCTCCACCATACGCTTGACTGGCGCTTCGAGCTGATTAAGGCGCAGCAGGTTCGACACCGCTGCGCGGGACTTACCGACCGCTTCAGCGACCTGCTGGTGAGTTAGTGAAAACTCACTCTGCAGACGCTCCAGCGCCTGTGCTTCCTCTATCGCATTGAGATCTTCACGCTGGATATTCTCAATCAGGGCAATCGCCACAGTAGCCCGGTCGTTAACATCCTTAATAATACAAGGGACTTTCTGAAGGCCCGCTTGACGCGAAGCACGCCAGCGCCTTTCTCCGGCAATAATTTCGTACTGCTGCGGCGCCATTTCGCGTACCACAATCGGCTGGATCACCCCTTGGGCGCGGATTGACTCGGCCAATTCGGCCAATGCCTCATCCGACATATCTTTTCGGGGCTGGTAACGGCCTGGAGCCAGTTGGCTGATAGCCAATTCTCTCAGGGTGCCGTCAGCCGACAGTGTTTGTGCTTTATCTGCCTGCTGCTGCTTGGTTGCCGCAACAGAGCTGGTGGCCAGCAAGGCATCAAGGCCCTTTCCCAGACCCCGTTTATTCATGTTCATGGTTACCCTTTATGCATCGACCGCACCGGCATTTTTTGCCAGCTCGTCACGGCGGATAATTTCACCGGCCAAAGCCAAGTAGGCTTTAGCACCACTCGAATACTTGTCGTAGTACATGGCCGGTCGACCATGGCTAGGGGCTTCGGCCAGACGAACATTGCGCGGAATAACGGTGCGATATACCTTGTCGCCAAAATGCTTCTTGAGTTGCTGGGAAACTTCGCTTGCCAGCCTGTTGCGCGGGTCATACATGGTCCGCAGCAAGCCCTCAATTTTCAGCTCGCTATTGACGACGGCGGTGAGTTTACTGATGGTGTCCATCAATGCCGTCAGCCCTTCGAGGGCGAAATATTCGCACTGCATAGGAACCAGAACAGAGTCTGCAGCTGTCATTGCATTGATTGTAAGAAGGTTTAAGGCAGGAGGACAATCAATAAAGATGAAATCATAGTTATCACGAACTACCTCTAAGGCGTTACGCAGCCTTACCTCGCGGGCAAAGACTTCCATCAATTTGATTTCTGCCGCCGTGACATCACCGTTGGCAGCTATCAGGTGATAGCCGCCAGTGGTATCGGTGATCACGACATCGTGGAATGCAGTTTCTTCGACAAGAAGCTCATAAGCCGTTGCATCGACTTGGTATTTGTCTACACCGCTGGCCATGGTGGCATTGCCCTGAGGATCCAGATCAATGACCAATACCTTGCGCTGCGTGGCCGCCAGTGACGCTGCCAAGTTGACACATGTTGTGGTTTTACCCACGCCTCCCTTCTGGTTGGCTACCGCTATGACTCTTCCCACAAAAAAACCTCATCCGTTAATCCTTTGCTGTCAAGATTACTAGATGGCGTTCGCCTTCTAACTCCGGAACTTGCAAAGATTTGACTTCCGTCACAGAACACCATTCCGGCAGTTCTGTCACTTCCTGTTGATTAAATTGCCCCTTCAGCGCAAGAAAACACCCGTTGCTGGCAGGGAGGTGGTGGCACCAGGAGACCATATCACTCATTGAGGCAAAGGCGCGACTGAGCACGGCATCAAAGCCCACTTCAGGCTGGAACTCCTCAACCCGGCTCTGTACCGGGGTGACATTCTCGATCTTCAGTTCGTGGATCACCTGGCGGATAAAACGGATCCGCTTGCCCAGGCTATCCAGCAAGGTGAACTGCTTGTCCGGGTTCATGATCGCCAGAGGGATCCCTGGCAGTCCCGGGCCGGTACCGACATCGATAAACCGCTCACCGTCTAGGTGAGGGCTTACCACAATACTATCCATGATATGTTTCACCAACATCTCATACGGATCACGTACCGATGTCAGATTATACGCCTTATTCCATTTATCCAGCATGGCAACGTAGCCGACTAGCTGGTCAATTTGCTGTTCTGTGACTGTGAGATCAGTTTGCGCTATCAGTTGCACCAGACGTTGTTTCACAAATTACTCCTATTCGCCTTTTTTCAGCAGACCTTGCTTCTTGAGATAAACCAATAGCAGGGAAATGGCTGCCGGGGTGATCCCTGAAATACGTGATGCCATACCGATAGTCTCCGGTTTGGCATCATTGAGCTTGGCAATCACTTCATTGGACAAGCCTTTGACCACGCTGTAATCGAGATCAAGCGGTAGCTTGGTCTTCTCGTGACGCAACGACTTTTCGACTTCGTCTTTCTGGCGGTCGATATAGCCCTGGTATTTAACCTGGATTTCCACCTGCTCGCTCGCCTGGCTGTCTTCGTGGGCCGGACCGAACATGTCGATATCAGTGAGCTGGTTGTAGGTCACTTCCGGGCGGCGCAGCAAGTCTTCACCGCTCGCCTCACGGACGATAGGCGTTTTGAGAATTTGGTTCACGGCCTCAACCTGCTCAGAGGTTGGGGTTACCCAAATACTTTTCAGGCGCTGACGCTCCTGCTCCATATTTTCCAGTTTCTGGTTGAAGCGCGCCCAACGCTCATCATCCACCAGACCAAACTCGCGGCCAATCTCCGTCAGGCGCAAATCAGCGTTGTCTTCACGCAGCAGCAAGCGGTATTCGGCACGGGACGTGAACATACGGTACGGTTCTTTGGTTCCCATGGTCGACAAATCGTCAATCAGCACGCCCATGTAAGCCTGGTCACGGCGAGGACTCCAGCCCTCACGGTCCTGGGCTAGCAGGGCAGCGTTCATCCCGGCCAGCAAGCCTTGTGCAGCCGCTTCTTCGTAGCCGGTTGTGCCATTGATCTGTCCAGCAAAGAACAGGCCATTGATAAACTTGGTTTCGAAAGTCTGCTTCAAATCACGCGGATCAAAGAAATCATATTCGATGGCATAACCCGGGCGAACGATATTGGCGTTTTCGAAGCCCTTCATCGAACGGACAATCTGCATCTGGACATCAAACGGCAAGCTGGTGGAAATACCGTTAGGGTACAGCTCGTGAGTCGTCAGGCCTTCTGGTTCAATGAAGATCTGGTGGCTGTCCTTATCGGCAAAACGCATCACCTTGTCTTCGATCGAAGGACAGTAACGCGGGCCGATCCCTTCGATCACCCCCGAATACATCGGACTACGATCCAAATTGTTACGGATCACATCGTGGGTTTTCTCGTTGGTGTGGGTGATAAAACACGGGATCTGTCGTGGATGATCCGAGGCTTTGCCCATGAACGAAAACAGCGGTGTCGGGTTATCACCATGCTGGGCCTGCAGCAGGCTGAAATCGACACTGCGGGCATCGATGCGCGGAGGTGTCCCCGTCTTGAGACGATCAACACGGAAAGGCAACTCTCGTAAGCGCGCAGCTAGGGTGATCGACGGTGGATCCCCGGCACGGCCACCGCTGTAGTTTTCCAGACCGATGTGGATCTTGCCGCCCAGGAAGGTCCCTACGGTCAAAACGACCGCCTTGGCACGGAACTTAAGGCCCATTTCAGTCACGGCACCAACGACGCGATCGTTTTCGATAATCAGATCATCGACCGCTTGTTGGAATAACATTAGGTTCGGCTGGTTTTCCAGCGCTTCGCGTACTGCAGCTTTGTACAGGGCGCGGTCTGCCTGGGCGCGTGTTGCCCTTACAGCAGGGCCTTTCGACGAGTTCAAAGTACGGAACTGGATCCCGCCCTTGTCGATCGCCCGGGCCATTAAACCTCCAAGGGCGTCAACTTCTTTAACCAGGTGTCCTTTCCCGATCCCGCCGATTGCTGGGTTGCATGACATCTGTCCCAACGTATCGATGTTGTGTGTCAGCAGCAGGGTTTTTTGTCCCATACGGGCTGCAGCCAGTGCGGCTTCTGTACCGGCATGGCCGCCACCTACAACGATGACATCAAAATTGTCCTGGTAAAACATGAAACTACCTCGGGTATTCAAAATTGCCAGTGATTTATCTTTGAGCAAAGGTGCAACATTCTATCCTGTTTCAGCCGTAGAGAGAATCTTTACTGAAGATCATTTGATCCGGAGGAAAATCACATTTTGAATATAGATAAGATCTTTTAAATAGATCTTCTGTTGGATCTATTATATGGATCCGCCGATCGTGTGGATAAGTGATAAATGATCCTTATGATCATGGTGTTAGAGAGGATCATTTGTTGTGGAGTGGCATGGATCAGTGCAAGGATTAGCTGGGATCAAAAACGGTAGTTATCAACAAGCGAATATGAGCCTAGAAGTTATTAAATGGATAACTATCGTTTGATCACTGTTTAGATCTATAGTTATCCACAGAAAAAAGTTTACGGGTCGTATAATTCTGAGTAAAAATCTGTTTGTTTTTTGCTCAGTTTAGGCTGTTTTTCCAGTTGTCCAACCATGCCTCAGCCGGATCTTCCGGTACCGGATCCTGTGAAACATCAATTTCCAATCGTTCTCCGAGGCGGATCGCCCCCAGTTTTGCCAGTAGTTGATCGATATTCTTGGCTGCGGCACAGAATGTATCGTAACTGGAGTCACCCAGACCGATCACACCATAGCGCAAGCAGGCAAGATCCGGCTGTTGGTTGGTCAACTGCTCCACGAAAGGTTGGAAATTGTCAGGAAACTCGCCAGCACCGTGAGTGGAGCAGACCACCAGCCAGATATTGTCAGTGGGAAGCTGTTCTAGCTCGGCACTATTGATGATGTTTGTGCTGTGGCCGGCTTGCTCAAGCAAATCACTGAGGTGATCGGCGACATATTCGGCGCCTCCGAGGGTACTGCCAGTAATAAGGGTGATATGGCTCATGGTATACATACCTGTGTAGATATTCACAACAAATTTATACACAGCATTGTACTGGCTCAGAGCAGGGATGAAAGCCTGATCTTGCGGTAAGGAGGATCTTTTTCGAAAGGTTATTCACAGCCTGCTCCGAGGATCCGAAACAGGCCGTGAAGGGGATCGCGCTGGCGGGATCGATTATTTGCCGATACAGAACGAGGTGAAGATCCGTCCGAGCAGATCGTCGGAGGTGAACTCGCCGGTGATCTCGCTCAGGTGCTGCTGGGCGAGGCGGAGCTCTTCGGCAAGGATCTCCCCGGCCATGAAGCCTTCCAGCTGCTCTTTACCGGTTTCTAGGTGGCTTGCTGCGCGCTCGAGGGCGTCGAGGTGACGCCTGCGTGCCATGAAGCCGCCTTCGGTCGTACCGGCAAAGCCCATGCACTCCTTGAGGTGCTCACGCAGTGGCTCTACGCCATCACCGGTACGCGCTGAGAGGCGGATCAGGGTCGGGTTGTTGACGTGGCAGATCCCCGCATCTTCACCTGTTAGCTCGACCTTGTTGCGGATCACTGTGATACCCAGCCCCTCAGGTAGGCGCTCGATAAATTCAGGCCAGATCTCGGTCGGGTCGGTTGCGTCGGTGGTGGTGCTGTCTACCATGAACAGCACGCGGTCTGCCTGCTGGATTTCTTCCCACGCTCGCTCGATACCGATACGTTCTACTTCGTCAGAGGCCTCGCGCAGGCCGGCAGTATCGATGATATGCAGCGGCATGCCATCAATATGGATATGCTCGCGCAGGACATCGCGGGTGGTACCGGCGATATCGGTGACGATGGCGCTGTCCTTGCCCGACAGGGCATTGAGCAGGCTTGACTTACCGGCATTCGGCCGGCCTGCAATAACCACCTTCATCCCTTCGCGCATAATCGCGCCCTGGTTGGCTTCGCGGCGTACCGCATCCAGGCGAGCGATGATACCATCGAGATCGCCGGAGACTTTGCCGTCGGATAGAAAGTCAATTTCTTCTTCTGGGAAGTCAATGGCGGCTTCGACGTAGATACGCAGGTGGATAAGGGCTTCGACCAGCTCATTGACCCGGGTCGAAAACGCGCCCTGGAGCGATTTGAAGGCGCTCTTTGCAGCTTCCTCTGAGCTGGCGTCAATCAGGTCGGCAATCGCCTCTGCTTGCGCCAGGTCGAGTTTATCGTTCATGAATGCACGCTCGGAGAATTCACCTGGTCGTGCTGCACGGATACCGTCGATTTCCAGGATGCGGCGGATCATCATATCCATCAGTACCGGGCCACCATGGCCCTGTAGCTCCAGCACATCTTCACCGGTAAAGGAGTTCGGTCCTTTGAAGAACAACGCAATACCCTGATCCAATGCCGTGCCATCTTCATTCTTGAAGGGGAGGTACTCGGCATAGCGTGGCTTGAGTTCGCGGCCGGCAACGGCAAGGGCGACGTCTTTAGCTTTTGGGCCCGAGACGCGGATAATGCCGACGCCGCCACGTCCCGGCGGGGTGGCTTGGGCAACAATGGTATCTGTATGTTCAGTCATAATTTTGGCTTAGCTTGATAAATACGCTGCAATTGTAAACAGAGTAGTGGCGATTGCCCAGCAATGGCAAGCGCTTGGGGGCCTGGGAATAAAAAAGGCGGCCTGCAGGCCGCCTTTTACTTCAACATGGGTCTGCATTATTTGCTATGCAGGCCTTTCTTCTCCAGCGAGCGGTAAATCAGCGTCTGCTGGATAAGCGTTACGATGTTCGATACCAGCCAGTAAAGCACTAGACCTGACGGGAAGAACAGGAAGAAGAAGGTGAACATCACCGGCATGAAGGTCATGATCTTCTGCTGCATCGGGTCTGTTACCGTCGTCGGGCTCATCTTCTGGATCAGGAACATGGTCGCACCCATCAGGATCGGCAGGATGTAGAACGGGTCCTGTGCTGACAAGTCGTGGATCCAACCGAAGAACGGTGCGTGACGCAGTTCAACTGATTCCATCAGTGCCCAGTATAGGGCGATGAAGATTGGCATCTGTAGCAAGATAGGCAGACAGCCGCCCAGCGGGTTCACTTTCTCTTTCTTGTACAATTCCATCATTTCCTGGCTCATACGCTGGCGGTCGTCGCCTAGGCGCTCACGCATTGCCTGCAGTTTTGGCTGCAGCATACGCATTTTCGCCATCGAGGTGTACTGCGCTTTAGTCAGCGGGTACATCGCACCACGAACGATGAAGGTCAGGATGATGATCGCCAGACCCCAGTTCACCACGATACCCTGGATGAACGATAGCAGGCTGTGTAGCGGGCTTGCGATGAACCATAGCCAGCCGTAATCAACGGTTAGGTTAAGGTTGTTGGCAGTTGCAGCCATTTGGTCTTGCAGCTTAGGGCCGACCCATAGCGTAGCAGTTAGTGACTGCTCACTACCTGGGGCAATATTGGCTGTTGGCATGCGTACACCGATGTAACCCTGACCATTGCTGGTGCGGGTGTATAGGTTGCTCGCTTGCTCTGCACGCGGGATCCACGCCGTCACGAAGTAGTGCTGCATCATCGCCGCCCAGCCTTGATTCATATCCAGGTTCAGGTTCTTGTCCTGCATGTCATCAAAGCTGTATTTCTTGTACTTCACGTTGTCAGCCGAGTAAGCACCGCCACGGTAAGTTGGCATAGTAAGGCTGCCACCGTCATCCATCAGGTTCTGCTTCAGCTGGGCATACATCTGCACGCTGACTGGCTGCTCTGATTGGTTGTTGATGCTGTATTCAACATCAACGGCGTAGCTGTTGCGCTTAACGATGAAAGTTTTGGTGTAGCTGATGCCGTCCTGCTCGTAGGTCATTGGAACACGCAGCTCGTCCTGGCCATCTTCAAGCGTGAAGCTGTCAGCGGATACCTGTAACTGGGCGCGGCCAGCAGCTGTATCGATACCCTGGGCACCGATTAGACCTGATTGAGCCGTGTAGCTGTGGCCCTGGTCATTTTTCAGTAGAACGAATGGGTCTTCCGATTCCAACTCGTTGTCGTAAGCCAGTAGTTTGGCTTCGATGATGTCACCACCAAGCGTATCGACAGTAAGCGCCAGTACATCAGTGTTAATGGTGATAAGGTTGTTTGACGTGCTTTGGTCAGTGATTGGCTGGCCGTCAGCGGAATGCGAAGGGACATCACCACTGTGAGTTACTTGTTGCGCTACACCCTGCGGTTGCGGGTTGCTGTCAGCATTCCACTGTTGGAACAGTAGGAAAGAGACAAACAGTAGGGCAATTAACAGAATATTGCGTTGGGAATCCATCGTTAATTATCTCTGTCGTTATGCTTGGTTGGCGGAACGGGGTCATAACCACCGTCGTTTAAAGGATGACATCTTAATAGACGTTTCGCCGCGAACCAACCTCCTTTTATTGCTCCATGCGTTTTTATCGCTTCGATCGCGTATTGTGAACATGTAGGGGTAAAGCGACAACGGGGCCCAATAAGCGGGCTTATTGCCAGTTGGTAAAAGCGGACTAGTCCAATGACTAGCCACGCGAAGGGCGAGACAGGCGATGCCATAATTTATCTAGCAGCTTGAAAAGTTCTTCGTTGCTCAGCTCACTAGCACTCTTCTTGGCGATAACGACAAAATCCTTTGCAGGTAGATCGTGCTGCTTCTGGCGGAAACTCTCGCGAACGATACGCTTGAATTTGTTACGGCCAACGGCGGTTTTGATCTGTTTCTTCGGGACTGCCAAGCCAAGACGCGGATGGTCGAGGTTGTTATTGCGGGCAAGAATAGTTAAGTGGGGAGAGCCAGCACGATGAGCTTGCTGGAAGACTTTTTTGTAATGTTCGGGAGTTAACAGACGTAACTCCCGAGAGAAAGCGAGCTTACTCAAAATAATCTAGCGATTACTTAGAAAGACGCTTACGGCCTTTAGCGCGACGAGCATTGATTGTTGCGCGACCGTTCTTAGTAGCCATGCGTGCACGGAAGCCGTGAGTACGCTTGCGCTTTAGAACTGAAGGTTGAAAAGTGCGTTTCATGGTTTTACCTTAAATTAACTGATCAGTTTTTAAGTTTGGTTAGAGTTTAGCGACTGTTTTCAGTCGTTGCCTCTAATCAAAGAGGCGGAATTGTAATCACTGACTCTTAAATAGTCAATAATTATGCCCAGCAGAGAACTGCGGGCGCTGAATTATACTTCCTATACGCCGGAGTGCAAGGATCCTTAGCGGATCCCAACCTGGCTCAGGAACTTTTTCAGCCTCGGATCTTGCGGGTTACCGAAGATCTGATCCGGTGTGCCTTGCTCGACGAAGCTGCCATCGGCCATGAAGATCACCCGATCGGCCACTTCGCGGGCAAATTGCATTTCATGGGTCACCACCAGCATGGTCTGGTGACGGGTTGCCAGCTTCTGCATAAGGCTCAGCACTTCGCCGACCCATTCGGGATCCAGTGCCGATGTCGGCTCGTCAAACAGCAGCAGTTCGGCTTCGAGCGCCATGGCTCGGCCGATGCCGACCCGCTGTTGCTGCCCGCCTGATAGTGCGGCTGGGTAGTGATCGCCCTTGTCGCCCAGGCCGATGTCATCCAGGATCTGCTGCGCCTTCTGATATGCTTCGTTCTTATTCCACCCTTTGACAGTGATCAGCCCCTCGGCGATATTCTGTCGGGCGGTCAGGTGGGCAAACAGGGCATAGTTCTGGAATACGAAGCCGGTTTTGCGCCGCAAGGCCAAGATTTCTTTTTGCCCGGCCTGTTGGCTCTCCACCGAGACATCACCCAGCGTCAGGTGCCCTTCATCAGCGGTTTCCAAGAAGTTGATACAGCGCAGCAGGGTGGATTTACCGGTGCCCGACGGGCCGATCACCACCACGATTTCCCCTTTGCTGATCGTCAGATCCAAGCCGGAGAAAATAGTCGCATCACCAAAGCGCTTGGTCAGGTTTTCAATCTTAATCATCGTGTATAAGCCCTATTGAGTTTGGCTTCCGCCCAGTTTTGTACCCGGGTCAGTACCAGGACGATACCCCAGTAGATCAGGGCGACAGCCAGGAAGGCTTCGAAGAATTTGAAGCTTGAAGAGGCTTCCATCTGGGCTGTTGCCATGATTTCGGCTACCCCGAGGGTGAAGGCCAGCGAGGTCGATTTGATCATGTCGATAAAATAGTTCATCAGCGATGGCAGGGCGACCCGGGTGGCTTGCGGCAGGATGATCCGGCGCATTGCCTGCAGCTCTGTCATACCGATAGATAAGCTGGCCTCACGTTGGCTGCGGTCGATGCCGATAATTGCAGCGCGGATACTCTCGGCCATGTAGGCGGCAAAGTGCAGGCTCAGGCCAATGACTGCCGCGGTAAAGGCATCGAGACCGACAAACACCGGCATGACTTGCGGCAGGCCGTAGTAGAGCAGGAATAACTGGACCAGCAGCGGGGTGCCGCGGAAGAAGCTGATATATAGTTGGCTGAGCTGATCGAGTACCGGAATACGGTAAATGCGCAGCAGGGCCAGTACCAATGCAATGATCAGGGCAAATACCAGGCCCCAAAGTGCCATTCCCATGGTGGTGCCGAGGTATTTGAACAGGATCGGCATCAGGGAAAGCATGTAGTCAAAATCAAAACCCATAGTGGTGTCTTCTTAATTTACCGTGGTTTATCAGCGACAAAGACCCACCCGAGGGTGAGTCTTGTGATAATGAAGGATAGCTGGCGGACTTAGTGGGTAATGTCGGCATCAAACCATTTGATAGAAATCTCTGCCAGGGTACCGTCTTTGCGCATTGCTTCGAGGGCGACGTTGACTTCGTCGCGAAGCTTCTCGCCTTTTTCGCCTTCAACGAATGGCCATGCGTTTTCAATCTTCTCGAATGGTTCGCCAGCCAATTGAAGCGGCAGGTTGGCTTTCTTGATCAGCTCTAGCGATGACAGGCGGTCCATCACGAATGCGTCGGTACGGCCCAGAGCCACATCATGTTCGATACCTGTATCGTAGGTTTTGATTTGGATCTTTCCGTCAGTATCGAGCTGGCGTAGAAGCTGCTCGTAGTTGGAGCCCAGGTTAACCCCGACCGTTTTACCGGCCAGATCATCCGTGCTGCTGATTGCGTCATTGCCCTTGCGGACCACCAGTTGCGCACCATCAATCACATAAGGCTCTGAGAACAGGTACTTGGCCTTACGCTCCTCGGTCATCGTGATCTGGTTGGAAATGGTGTCGATACGACCGGTTTCCAGCAGACCGAACAGGCCTGAGAAGTTAGCGGTAACAAACTCGACATTGTAGTCATTGCGTTTGCCGATCTCGTTCCACAGATCGACTTCAAAGCCTTGCAGCTGATCTTGCTTAACAAAAGTAAAAGGGAAATAGCGTCCTGACATTCCTACTTTCACATCGGTGGCAGCCATCGCGGCTTGGCTAACAGACAAGGTTAGGGCGATTGCAGTCAATGAAGTTGTTACCCAGCTTTTCATCCTGTTTACTCCTCAGGTTGCTGTGATGATGTTCTGTTGGAATCATCCTATCTGTTAATAACAGGTTTCTATAAATAACTTGGAGTTATTTAAAATAACAAAAAGTATGTATGTTGAATGGCTGATGTTCATGGATTTGTGGGTAAGCAGGGGTAAAATTGTGGTGATCGCACGTATAATTGTGCGATCTATGTGAATAAGTCGGATCTTATTCACTTGATCTGCGATCTCTTTGCTGGCGATCCTGAGCCAGCGGGTATAAAATTGCATCCCTTTTTGTGTTTTGTTATTCAGTGTGGAGTCGAGCTTGTCATCTTCGCTTTGGTTGCAGTGCCTTCAACGCCTTCAAGAGGAACTCCCTGCAACAGAATTCAGTATGTGGGTTCGACCGCTTCAAGCCGAGTTGAGCGATAATACGTTGACCCTGTTCGCCCCTAACCGCTTTGTGCTGGATTGGGTGCGGGATAAGTACCTCAACAACATCAACCGCCTGCTCAATGAGTTCTGCGGTAATGATGTGCCGATCTTGCGTTTTGAGGTGGGAAGCCGCCCTGTTGCCGCGCCACCGCCACAGCCGGTAGCGCCGCCGCCAACATTAACACCGGCTCCAAGCTATGTTGCTCCAGCCCCGACGCTGGAAGACGACACGCCTTCGCGTACTTGGGAGCCCGCCCCTTCGCCGGTCCAGCCTGAATCGCAATCCGGTTACCGTTCGAACGTGAACCCAAAGCACAACTTCAACAATTTTGTCGAGGGTAAGTCGAACCAGTTGGGTCTGGCGGCTTGTCGCCAG